>JANRID010000006.1:0-69168 GCA_033765305.1 Bacteroidia bacterium | reverse complement strand
CGCTGGAAATGCATCCCCCGGATCACGCCGTGCGTGGACCATGAAAGATTGTCCTGCACAAACTGCAGGTGACCCAGCCCGATCTCCCGGAAGGCCTCCGCGTGGAAGATCTCCAGAAAATGCCCCCGGCTGTCGCTGAAGACATCGGGCTGGATCAGAATCAGTCCGTCGAGCGGGGTATCAACCCTGCGGAACCCCATTGAGCTGCTGTTTGAAATACGCGATGGTGCGCTCCAGGCCCTCGCGGCGGCTGACCTTCGGCGACCACCCCAGTACCTGCTGCGCGCGGCGAATATCCGGCTTTCGCACCTTCGGATCATCCTCCGGCAGCGGTTTGTGGATAATTTTGCTTGCGCTGCCGGTAATCTCGATGATTTCGCGGGCAAACTCGTAAATGGAAATCTCTTCGGGGTTGCCGATGTTCACCGGGCGGGTCTCGTCGCTGAAGAGCAGGCGGTAGATGCCCTCCACCAGATCATCCACGTAGCCGAAGCTGCGGGTCTGGTCGCCGTCGCCGAATACCGTGATGTCTTCCCCGTTGAGGGCCTGCGACACGAAGGCCGGCAGGGCGCGCCCGTCGTTGAGGCGCATGCGGGGGCCGTAGGTATTGAAGATCCGCACGATGCGGGTCTCCAGGCCGTGCACGCGGTGGTAGGCCATGGTGATGGCTTCCATGAAGCGCTTGGCCTCGTCATACACCCCGCGGGAGCCGATGGGGTTCACATTGCCCCAGTAATCCTCGTACTGCGGATGCACCAGCGGATCGCCGTACACCTCGGAGGTGCTGGCGATCAGCATGCGGGCCTGCTTTTCCTTGGCCAGGCCCAGGATTTTGTGCGTGCCCAGCGCCCCGACCTTCAGGGTCTGGATGGGCAGGCGCAGGTAGTCGATCGGGCTGGCCGGCGATGCGAAATGCAGGATATAGTCCAGCTGCCCCGGCACGTGGGTATAGTTGGTGATATCGTGCTTGACGAACGTGAAGCCCTCCTGCCCGAACAGGTGTTCGATGTTGGAGACGCTGCCGGTGATGAGGTTGTCCATAGCGACGACCTCGAATCCCTCGGCCAGAAAACGGTCACAGAGGTGCGAGCCGATGAAGCCCGCACCTCCTGTGATCAGTACCTTCGGTTTACGCATGCGTTATTGAGCGGAGACAGTTTCGCGGATGGAAATGGTCTTCCTGCCGATGGAGAAGTACGTGAAGCCGAGGCTTTCCATCACGTCCAGTTCATAGACGTTGCGGCCGTCGAAAACCACCGGAGCCTTCATGGAAGCCTTGATCCGCTCGAAGTCGGGCGTGCGGAACTCGTTCCACTCGGTCACCACCACCAGCGCATCCACCCCAGCCACCGCAGCATACTGGTTTTCAGCGAATTCGATGTCAAGACCAGCATAACGGCGTACCGCATCCATCGCTTCGGGGTCATAGGCTTTCACCTTGGCGCCCAGGCTCAGCAGCTTCTCGATGATCACCAGTGCAGGAGCTTCGCGAATGTCGTCAGTATTGGGCTTGAAAGCAAGGCCCCACACCCCAAAGGTTTTGCCTTCGAGCGATTCTCCGTTGTAGAACGAGGTGATTTTGTCCACCAGGATGCCCTTCTGGATATCGTTTACGTCCATCACGGCATCGAGGATCTTGAACTCGTAGGCGTATTCCTCGGAGGTTTTGAAGAGTGCCGACACATCCTTGGGGAAGCAGGAGCCGCCGTAGCCCACGCCGGGGAAGAGGAAGCGCTTGCCGATGCGGGAATCGGTGCCGATGCCTTTGCGCACATTGTCCACGTCGGCGCCTACGCGCTCGCAGAGGTTGGCGATCTCGTTCATGAACGAAATCTTGGTGGCGAGGAAGGCATTGGCGGCATATTTGGTCAGCTCGGAGCTGCGCTCATCCATGAAGATGATCGGGTTGCCGGACATGACGAAGGGCTTGTAGAGGCGGCGCATGATCTCGGCGGCGCGCTCGGAGCGGGTGCCCACCACGATGCGCTCGGGGCGCATGAAATCTTCCACGGCGAAGCCTTCGCGCAGGAATTCAGGGTTCGAGACCACGTCGAAGGGCACTTCGGTCTGGGCAGCCACAGCGGCATGCACCTTGTCGGCCGTGCCTACGGGCACCGTGCTCTTCGTCACGATCACGCGGTAGTCGGTCAGCAGCGTGCCGATCTGGCCTGCTACGCCGAGCACATATTTGAGATCCGCAGAGCCATCTTCCATGGGCGGCGTGGGCAGCGCGAGGAAGATCACTTCGGCAAACTTCACTGCATCTTCGAGGGAGTCCGTAAACATCAGGCGCCCTTCTTTGCTATTGCGTTCAAACAGAAGCTCGAGGCCCGGCTCAAAAATCGGCACGACGCCTGCGCGCAGCTTTTCCAGTTTTTCCTGGTTGTTGTCCACGCAAAGCACATCGTTGCCTGCTTCTGAGAAACAGGTTCCCGTCACAAGGCCGACATAACCCGTACCGATAACAGCAATTTTCATGTGAATTCAGGTTAAAAAACGGTGAAATTAAAGTGTCGTGAGAATATCCCGGAGTTGCTGCGCAATGTATGCCTGTTGCGCCTCGTCGAGTTCGGAATGCATGGGGAGGCTGAGCACTTCCTGGGCGAGCTGCTCAGAGAGGGGGAAATCGCCGGCCTGATACCCGTACTGGCGGTAGCCGCCCTGGAGGTGGATGGGCACGGGGTAATAAATCATCGACGGCACGCCGCGCTCGGCCAGCTTGCGCTGCACGGCATCGCGCCGTTCGGCACCGCCTTCGATGCGCAGGGTGTACTGGTGGAACACGTGCGAGCCGTTGTCCTGCCATACCGGGAGCGCAATGCCGGGCGTGCCGGCGAGCAGCTGCCCGTAGCGGCGGGCGGCTTCGCGGCGCGCTTCGGTATAGGCGTCCAGATGGCGGAGCTTCACATCCAGGATCGCAGCCTGCATCGAATCCAGGCGGCTGTTGACCCCGATGGAGTCGTGGTAGTATTTCACCTTTGCGCCGTGGTTGCAGATGATCCAGAGGGTCTGCGCCAGTTCGGGGTT
Organism: Bacteroidia bacterium; assembly: GCA_033765305.1. Taxonomy (GTDB): domain Bacteria; phylum Bacteroidota; class Bacteroidia; order J057; family J057; genus RDXT01. Next base: position 66,141 of record JANRID010000006.1, on the reverse strand, counting down.
GCGGGTGAAAATGGCGCCGCCGTCGCCGTAGGCGCCGAGGTTTTTGCTCGGATAAAACGACGTAGTGCCGATATCGCCGATGGTGCCGGCCTTGAGGCGGCTGCCGTCCGGGGCGATCCAGTCCGCGCCGATCGCCTGGGCCGTGTCTTCCACCACATAGAGGCCATGCCGCCGGGCAATGTCCAGGATGGGGCCCATATCGGCCGTCTGGCCGAAGAGGTGCACCGGCATGATGGCCTTCGTGCGCGGGGTAATGACCGCCTCGATGGCTGCCGGGTCCATGTTGAAGGTGTCCGGAAGCACTTCCACAAACACCGGGCGCAGCCGCAGCAGCGCGATCACCTCCACCGTGGCGATGTAGGTGAACGTAGGCGTGATCACCTCATCGCCCGGCTCCAGGCCCAGGGCCATGAGGGCCACCTGCAGGGCGTCCGTGCCGTTGGCGCAGGGGATCACATGGGGCACCTCCAGCCAGCTGGCCAGGTTCTGCTGAAACTGCTTCACGGCGGGGCCGTTGATGTAGGCCCCCGAGGCCATGACTGCCTGCACTGCCGTATCTACCTCCGCCTGAATATGTTTGTACTGCGTAATGGTATCGACCATCTGAATGTTCATGGGCAACGACGGTTTGACTGTTGAGCTGTTCATTCGTCAAAAGTAAAGAAGTTATGGAGATGGCGGCGGTAAAAATCCGGAAGATGTTGATTAGTAGGGCGGTTGAGATGCTGCAAAACTAACATCCGGGCCTGCGCCGCCATTCGCCCGGATCACCAACCGGTAGAGTTGCAGCCTGACCGGTCGATATGTTCAGATAAAGCGCCCGGAGGCGCCGGGCGGCGGTTCCGGGCAGGCGGGACGTTTCACATCCGCGGACTGCTGCGTATCTTGCAGGCCATTCCGGTCTGTATGCGACTTGCCAAACTCATTCGGCTTCCGATCTTACTTCTCCTGCTGGCCGGCGCTGCGTATCCGCAGGTGAGCCTGCGCGATTCGAGCATCCGCATGGGCTCGGTGGGCATCGCCTACCGGGGCGGCCTGCCGGGCGCCGATCTGGCGGGGCGCGGCGGATGGATCTCCCAGATCGGGGCGGAAGGCGGGGTGAAATTCCGCAGCAACTGGTACCTGCAGGCTTCTGTGATGTACCTCTTCAGCGATTCCACAGCCGTAGCCGGCATCATCGACCCGCTGCTGACCCCCGGCGGCTTCGTTATCGCCGACAACGGCACCCTGGCCGAGGTGCAGCTCCTGCTCTCCGGGGCCAGCGGGGCCTTCACCGCCGGCAGAATCTTTTCCTGGAAAGGCGCCGTCAATCCCAACTCGGGCTTTTTCGCCGAGGCGGGCTTGCAGTACCTGGAGCACCGCGTGCGCATCCGCACCATCGGCGAGACGTCTGTCGCAGCCCTCACCGGCCCCTACCGCAAGGGCTACGACCGCCTGCGCAGCGGCATCGGCCTGCGCCAGGCCGTCGGCTACCGCCATTTCGCCAACAACGGCTACGCCAACTTCGTCATCGGCCTCGACTTCAGCCAGCACCTGACCTGGAGCCGCCGCTCCATCGACTTCGTGACCGGTGCCGCCGACACCCGGCGCCGCACCGACCTCATTTCCGGGATCTATGCCGCCTGGATCTTTCCCCTGTTTACCCGCGCCCCGGACCGGATTTATTACTTCTAAGCCATGCGGGTCCTGTACGAATGGCTCATCCGGCTCTACGGCCTGATTCTGCGCCTGGCGGCAGGCTTCCACCCGCGCGCCCGCGCCTGGGCGGAGGGGCGGCGCAGCTGGGAGGCAGGCTTCCACGGCCTTCCCGGCAGCGGGCGGCGGATCTGGATGCATTGCGCTTCGCTGGGCGAGTTTGAGCAGGGCCGCAACCTGCTGGACGCGCTCCGGGCCCGGCATCCGGACGCGATGCTGCTGGTCACTTTCTTTTCCCCCTCCGGCTTCGAAGTGCGCCGGGACTATCCCGCCGCCAGCCGGGTTGCCTACCTGCCGCTCGACACCCGGCGCAATGTGCGCAGGGTGCTGGACCTCGTGCAGCCGGATCTGGTAATCTTCGTGCGCTACGAGTTCTGGTTCAATCTGCTCTGGGAGCTGGACCGGCGGCAGATCCCGGCGGTGCTCATCGCCGCCCGGCTGCGGCCGGGGCATGCGTACCTGAGTCCCTGGCTCAGGCCGGCATTTGCGGACGCATGCCGCGCCTACCGGCGCGTATTCGCGCAGGACGCCTTTACCGAGGCGGCCTTCGCCTCCCTGTGCGGCCCGGACCGCACGGAGCAGTGCGCCGATACCCGCTATGACCGGGTAGCAGCCAACCGGGACACGCCCTGGACAGATGAAGCCGCCGCGCAGCTCCGGGCGGGGCGCTTCTGCCTGGTAGGCGGCAGCGTCTGGCCGCCCGACGTGGAGCTGATCCTCGAAGCTTGGGCCCGGCTGCGGGAGCAGCTGCCGCTGGCGCTGATCCTGGCGCCGCATGAGATCCATCCCGAGGAAATCGGCAGGTGGATCGCACGCTTTCCGGAGGAAAGCATCCGCTATTCGGAGCGCGCGGGGCTGGGCCCGCAGCACCGCATCCTCTGGGTCGACAACATCGGCCTGCTGGCGCGGCTCTACCGCTATGCGGATGCGGCCTGGGTGGGCGGGGCCTTCGGCACGGGGCTGCACAATGTGCTGGAACCGGCAGCCTACGGCTGCCCGGTGTTCTTCGGGCCGCGCTGGCAGCGCTTTCCGGAGGCGGGCGAGCTGATCGCCGCCGGCGGCGCCCAGTCCATCGGCAGCGCAGAAGCGCTGGCCGGCCGGCTCGCGGCCTGGGCCACAGATCCGGAACCCCTGGCCGGAATCCGCCGTATCAACGAACAGCACATCCAATCCCGCACCGGCGCCACGGCCCGGATGCTCGCCTGGATGACGGGGCAGGGGCTTGCGTAATTCCCGGACGGGATTTGCGAAGCTTTCATTACCTTTGTACCCGGATGCGCCGCATCTGTCCGTTCCGGGTTTCCTAATCCGCTGTGCCGATGAGTCTGTTTCTCCTGCTCCTGTGGATGCACACGACACCCGGCCTGGCAGCTCCCGCTGCAGGGCCCGGGATGGAGCCGCATGTTGCTGCGTCCCTTCCGCCGCGCCTGTACCTGATGGGTTCCGCCCGCAAGGGGGAATTTGTCGAGGTGCAGTACGAAATCACCAATCCGGGCTTCGTGGAGCTGCACCTGTTCGATGCGGAGGGCAAAAAACTCTGGATCCGGGGCAAGGTCACCGACCGGGCCGGGCAGGATTATATTCAGATTCCCACCAAGCCGCTCGAAACCGGCAAGCGCTATTCCTTTATCCTCAAATACAAGGGGCAGGAGTACTCCGGAAGTTTTTACGCCTAAGTTTCATTCCGCCTAACCTATCAAGCAAGGTCTCATGGATGTCGCAGAAAGCACGGTCCGGGTGCATCAGACGGAGCAGTCCCGTCTGGGCCAGGTCAACATGAACAACATCCCCTTCGGAAAAGTCTTCAGCGACCACATGCTGATCGCGCAGTACCAGGGCGGCCAATGGGGAGCGCCGGAGATTCTGCCCTACGGGCCGCTGATGATGACGCCGAGCCTGGCCGCGCTGCACTACGGACAGGCCGTGTTCGAGGGTATGAAAGCCTACCGCACGGTGGACGGCCGTCCGGTGCTGTTCCGCCCGCATGACAACTACCTGCGGATGAACCACTCCGCAGCCCGCATGAGCATGCCGGCCATTCCTGAGCGGATTTTTATGGACGGAATCCGGACCCTCGTAAGCCTGGATGCGGACTGGATACCGCCGCAGGACAAGGGCTCGCTCTATCTCCGCCCGGTATATTACGCTGCCGACGAGTATATCGGCGTCCGTTCGTCCGACTCCTACACCTTTGCGGTTGTCACCTGCCCGGTAGGCCCCTACTACCAGGAGCCGGTGAGCCTGCTGGTCAACCGCGACTTCATCCGTGCCGCGCAGGGCGGCACCGGCAGCGCCAAATGCGCCGGCAATTATGGCGGTGCCATGCTGCCCGACAAGCTGGCCAAGGCCGCCGGCTACCACAATGTGCTCTGGCTCGATGCGCAGGAGGGCCGCTACGTGGAGGAATGCGGCACCATGAATATTTTCTTCGTCATCGATGATACGGTCGTGACCCCGCCGCTCAATGGCACCATTCTCGCAGGCATTACCCGTGCCAGCGTGATCCAGATCCTCCGGGATCAGGGCTATCCGGTGGAAGTACGCCCGGTTTCGATCTTCGAGATTCAGAGTGCATGGCAGGAAGGCCGTCTGCAGGATGCCTTCGGCACCGGCACTGCCGCCACGGTCATCCACATCTCGCGCATCGGCTTCGCCGGCCAGGATATGGAGCTGCCGCCGATCCACACCCGCAGTGTGAGCAGGATCGCGCTGGATACGATGAACCGGATCAAAACCGGAGCCGAAGACGATCCTTATGGCTGGGTAGTGCCGGTCTGAGGCGTCCGGCGCCAGCGTGCATACCGAATCTGCCGGGCCGGCTGCTCCATGAGCAGCCGGCCTTCTGCATGCAGGAGGATCTGGCGTCTTTCGCGGGTCTCCAGGTATGCGCCTGCTGCCAGCTGCACGGTGCCGCCTGCGTGGACCCGCAGCTGTGCGCCAGGCTCCAGCCGCAGCACTGCGCCCGAATCCAGCCGCAGGGCGGCATGCTGCCGGATGTCCAGGCTGCTGCCTGCTTCCAGCACCCAGGTGCTGCCTGCCTCCATCCGCAGCTCGGCCGGCGCAGCAAAGGTCCCGGTCTCCGGATGCGGCGTTTCGCGGCTGGCGGTTCCGCCGGGCTCCAGGGTCACCGCCGCGCCTCCGGTGCTCCGCAGCACTGCGCCGCCAGGCAGCAGCACCCGGCCGCACCAGCGCGCAGACCGGCGGAGTGTCCAGTCCTCCAGGCGGATGTCCAGGGCCAGGGTGCCGTCCGGCAGGCGCTCCAGCACGCGGACGCAGATGCCGCTCAGCCGGTATGGCTCCAGCTGCTGTAGCTTGGGGTCGTACTCCGGGTAGTTGAGCGCCGGAAAACGGCCTGAAAGTCCAATTTCATCGCCCGGAAGCAGGGCATCGTCCTCGTTTCCGGTGCTGTTGAAGCGGCGCTCGCTGCCATCCGGCAGCTGCTCGACCCAGACATCCATTTCTTCCCGGCCTCCGGCATCGAGATTGCCGTGGCGTCGCCCGCAGCGGATGCGCCCGTCGCCGTTGTAGTCGTAGCGGATGAACTGGAAATCGTTCTGTCCGGCAATGGGATTGGGTGCCAGGCGGGTGAATACCGGGGCGCGGGGATTGCCGGATGGGTGGGTGTCCCGCGTAGCGGCGTAGTCGAAGCTGCCGGCACCGTTGAACATGCGGATCATGTTCGCATGGCGGGGATCGAAGCTGTTGAGCTGGGGGCGGCTGCGGTCAGTGCCCGGCTCCGCCACGACGTACGCGTACAGCCCCGGCGCCGACTGCGGCTCGCCTGCCGCCGCCGAGGTGTAGAAGAGCTTGCCGTCCCAGGGGTCGAGTTTCTGGTGGTTTTCGAGCCAAAGGGTCTGATCCGACCCGGGCAGCCGGATCCGGACCGCATCGCGCCCGGTGGCGAAGTCCCGCAGCAGGTACCGGCCGGATGCCGTGATTTCCTGGGGTTCCAGCCAGTTCATCCACCAGCATTCCCACGCATTGGCGGTGTAAAACGGGGCATGCCAGGCCGCCATCATCCCCCAGCCCTTCTGCGTGTAGAAGCGGGTGCCGTCGGCGCTGTTGGCGCCCAGATAGTGGGGGCAGTCGTAGAGGTTGTGGGCAAACTCATGCTTGAAATACTCCCAGTTGTGCTCGGCATCGGCATAGCTCTTGATGCCGGTGTGCCCGTCGGCGATGCGGAGCGCAGACCCTGGAATCTGCAGGCTGCCGGTGCCGCCCATGCCGGTGCTGCCGAAGTCTCGGTACATGAATACGACGTAGTCCAGGATGCCGTCGGGCGGGCTGCCTCGGTTGTCGCGGCGGTAGGCAGGGCGGTTCGTGCGGCGGTCGTAGCGCCCCCAGTCGAACTCCGGATCATGCTCCGCAATCCAATGGACAGCAGCCTGGTTCAGCTGGACCTGGCGGCTGAAGAAATTGCCTCCGGTTTCCGGGATATTCCGCACCGGCACTTGCAGCGGATACACGTCTGCGGTGATGCGGAAGGCACCGCCCGACATGGTGTAGTAGTAATCGCTCAGGTTTTTTACCCTCGGTCCCTGGGCAAATCGTCCGGTATCTGCATAAAACCAGGCATTTTCAGGTCCCTGCGCCATCCGGGGCAAAGCCCCCGGCACCGATACATCCGGCCATTCGGCATCGCCGTTCATGCGCTTCGCATCTTCGAAGCGGACGAAAATCACCAGCAGGTGAAGATCCCCTGCCGGCGTGTGGACCTGCCCCCAGCCGGAAAAGGGCTGTGCCGCGGCCTGGCCTGCGATCAGCAGGAGGACGGACAGCAGGCGCTCAGTTGCTGCCGTCGAAACGCGGCGAGGTCGTATGCGCATCTGCATAGATCCCTTCGCGCGCCCAGGCGCGGGAGGCTGTTTTCCACAGGATGCGCATATCGAGGCGGTGGGAGCGGTTGCGGGCATACCAGAGATCGTATTGAAAGCGGACCTTGAAGGGCAGCGCATTGCGCCCGTGGATCTGGGCCCAGCCTGTGATGCCGGGCGGCACGCTGTGCCGCAGGCGCTCTTCGGGGGTGTAGAGGGGGAGATACTCCATCAGCAGCGGCCGGGGGCCTACGAGGCTCATCTCGCCGCGGAGCACGTTCCAGAGCTGGGGCAGTTCGTCGAGGGACCAGCGGCGCAGATAGCGGCCCAGCGGAGTCAGGCGGGCCTGCTGGTCCGCCGCTTCGTCCACGCCGGGCGGCGCATCATACAGGGTGCTGAATTTCAGTAGCTTGAATGGTTTTTCATGCAAACCGGGCCGCCACTGCGCAAACAGCACCCTGTGCTGCGTCAGCCGCAGCCCCAGTGCAATGAGCAGCATCAGGGGCAGCAGCAGGATCAGCAGCAGGAAGGCTGCCGCCTGGTCCCGGAGCCGGAAGGTCCACGCAGGCGCCATGCGGTCAGCGGTAGCGCGCCAGCCCCATGCTTACCCGGACGTAGAAGCCCTGGGGCGATACGGGGATGAATTGCGAGTCGGTGCGGAAGCCCTCGATCTGCCAGCCCTGGCTGAGATGGGTCAGGTAGCCTGCCGAGCAGCCGATTTCAAAGCCGTAATCGGATCCGTCCGGAATAGGGCTGACATTGCTTACGTTGATCGACAAATCGACGAGGGGGCCTGCGGTCCGGTAGGGCACCGGCGTCTGCTGGGAGGCAGCGCGCACGCGCAGCGCGCCAAGGCCCCCGCCCGCCCCGATGCCGGGGTAGAGGATAAGCTGTTCGTTGAGCCGGAAGGCGTACCCGCCGCGCACCAGGGCGTAGTGATAGCCCATGATAGCAGACTGGTTGTTGGCCAGGCTTTTAGAGAAGGCGAAATTATACATGCTCAGGCCCAGCATCCAGTTGTCGCGGAGGCGGGTATGGGTCAGGCCCGCTGCGGTGATGGACTGGGGCAGTGCCAGAAACTGCCGGGCTGTCAGGGCCTCGTTGAGGGCCTCGAAATTCATCCATGAAGGACCGGCTTCCAGGCGCGTGAAATACATCCGCAAGGGCTGGCTGCGGGCAGTTTCCCATCCGGCCAGCATCAGTGTCAGAAGGCAGGTGTATAGCAGGGTGAACCGGAGGAAACTCATAGGCAGATTATTTCAGCGTTTCATAGGCGCCCCGTACCTGGCCGTTGCGCCGGGCGAGGTAGAAATTATACGCCTGATTGGCCCGGATCTGCACATTCGGGATGCTGTCCAGCCGGGTGCGGTTCAGGTCGTTGATGAAATAGAACGTATACACGCCAGGTTTTAGGGTGTAAAACCGGGAGTAATTCAAAAAGCTCAGCCGGCTGATGGCGAGGGAGTCCTGCTTGACTTCCAGGCTCACCGAGCGGGGCTCGGTGCTGAGGTTCATGAGGCGCACGAGCCCCTGTCCGGCGGGGGTGTCTCCGAAGTCGTCGACCGTACGCACGAGCATCGGCTTGCCGAAGCTGTCGATGAGCACGATGGAGGTGTACAGACCCGGCAGCACCGGCAGCGGCACGACAGGCACGATGGTATCCCGGCTTTGCCGGTCCAGCACTTCGAGGACGGTCTGCCACTCTGCCGAAGCGGAAGAGTCCTGCACATAGGTCAGGACGGAGGCGTAGCCCGATCCGGGCCAGCTCTGGCCGTAGGAGATAGCATCGGCAATGGTGCGGCGCGTGCCGAGCGAGGTCATGAGCAGGGAAATCTGTTCGCTGCCCGGGTAGAGGTGCAGGGCATGGACATAGGCCCGTGCTTTTTCAGGTGCCTCCGGCGTCTCGCCTGGCTTGCACGCGGCGAGCAGGAGGAGCGCTCCAAGGAGGAGGGCGGACGTATGTCGGCAAGCAAGATTCATAGGATATGCAAAATCCTGGGGATACATCGGGTTAGCTGTAAAGATGGCGCGCCAAGCTGGATCTGCCGCACGCAAATCGATGAAAAGATTACTCCGCAGGCACTTCTTCCTGCCGGAGGGTGTCGCCGAGCAGCCGGCGGAGCAGCTGCTCCTCGGTCATGCCCAGCGTGGCAAGCTCGCTCTCGGCGGATGCGCTGAGCGGATGCTCCGGGTAGCGGCGCAGAAACTCTTCGTACGCCGTCTTGGCCTGATCGAGGTTGCGGAGGGTATTGTTGTAGATAAATGCTTTTTGAAAGAGCGCTTCGGCTGCTTCCTGGCTGTCGGGAAACTCCCGGATCACGCGATCGCAGACTTCGATGGGCTTGGCAGGGTTGGCCTGGTCCATGAGGTAGTGCGAAGCGGACTTCATCAGGTATGCAGGCGTGCGCGGATCTTTCGGGCGCTCGTCGGCGAAGGCTTCATACAGGGCTGCCAGCTGCATGGCAACCTGCCGCATGCGGGCCGCGCTGTCCGGAGGGGCCTCCTCCAACCGCCGGAAGTCGGCTTCGAGCGATTCGATCTGCGCGGCGGTATCCGGCGATTTACAGGCCTGCATCATCCCGGTCAGGATCAGCAGACTTGCCAAAGCGGTGTGTATCAGGCGTATGGGGCTGCCAGGGTTCATGGATCCGGTCTGTTGACGGTCTTCAGCCTATAAAGATAGGCTTTTTCTTACGTTCCCCCAAGAACCGCCGGGCCGCCGAGCCCGCGCAGCGTTTGAGCAGTTCTGCACGTCTGTATGGTATACCAGCCCGCAGATCCCGGACCAAGATACTGGATTCATATGCGCAACCCTCGTATCTTCCCTCCTGAGATCGGCATAATCCTCCTGTTCATGCGCCCCTTTCCTGTCTCCCGCTTGATCCGCTTTGCGGCCCTCCTGTGCCTGATGCTGGGAACTGTTCCCGAGGTATTTGCGCAGCAGCCTGAAAATGAAGTGCTTGAAGATGTTGTCTATCTCCGCAGCGGCAGCGTCGTGCGCGGCAGGATCGTGTCATACGTGCAGGATCAGTATGTGAAAATCGAAATTCTCGGCGGCAGCGTATTCGTGTACCCCATGAGCGAGGTCGAACGCATGACCCGCGAGCCGGCCAAGGACCCCTGGTGGATCGATTATTATGCGCTCGCCCGCGCCAACAACCGGACCCTGCGGCCCATCCAGTACCGGGACCGCGGGATCTACCACGGCTTTGCCAGCGGGCTGGCCTTCGGCCAGAACCGCTGGGGCCCTGCCGCCAATTTCCAGATCCAGTACCGGGGCGGATTCCGCTTCTCGCCTCACCTCTCCACAGGGATTGTCCTGGGCCTCGACCCCTACCCGGAAGGGGTGCTCATGATTCCGCTGATGCTGGAGGTGCATGGCGATGCAGCCAAGCGCCGCCGGACTACCATGCATTACCTGGCTCAGGCGGGATACGGCGCTTTCAGCGGCAGCCTGCCCTGGAACTTCACCGAACTCCGCGGCGGCCCGGTTTTTCACCTCGGTTTCGGACCCAAGTTCCACACCCGCGGCCGCAGCGAGCTCGCCTTCACCGTGGGATACAAGGCGCAGCGAAGCTATCAGGAATACCAGGATTTCAATGGAGGGGGATGGGACCCGGTTACCGGACAGCCCATCCCCCTGCAGATCCGCGGCTCGCGCACCTACCAGCGCACGGTGTGGCAGATGACGGTATTTTTCTGAAACCGAAGCCCCCGGATCATTTGACCTCCTTCAGCAGGATGAGGTCTGCTTCCTGTGCCCGCAGCGCCCGGTTGAAGGCCGGCAGCGCACCGGCGGAAAGCTCGCGCCAGCGCACCAGCTCCGCATCGATCTTCGCCGTTACTTCTGCATAGAAGGCCTGCGCCTGATCCGTAGGCGGAAAGTCGCCGATGCCGGTCAGAGCGCCCAGGTGCGCTAGCTTATTGTTGAGCCGGATGGGGTAATTCAGCGGATCCTGGCCGCTCCGGTTCTTCGTCTGGTACAGCGCCTGCTCGATCGAAGTCATGACAGAATCGATGCGCCTGGCTTCTTTCCGCAATTCGCGATATGCGTCTTTGTCTGCTGTCCGGCTTGTAAACTGCTGCAGCTGAGCCCGTACATCCCGGATCTGGATGATGGCCGCATGGGTTTCGCTGAGCTTGTCCCGGATTGCGAGCTGAAACTCGAACTGCTCGCGGAGTTCCGCTTCGCCCGTCTGGCTGCGGGGGTCTTTCCGGATCACGAAGGCCTGGTCCATGGAGTCGTTGCCCACAATCAGCCGTACGGTGTACGTCCCCGGCAGCGCCCGCGGTCCGCGCATGTCGCCCCACCAGAGGACCATGCCCTCGAAGTCCCGCGCCCGCTCGTAGCGCATGTCCCACACGAAGCGGTTGCAGCCCGCCCGCAACGAGTCGAAAAGGCGTTTGTGACGCTCGTCGGCGCTGCTGTACGTGACGATGGGGGCTCCGCCGGCCTCCAGAAAGCGCAGCTTGACTGCTATGCTGTCTGCCGGTTTTTGCTTCAGGTAATAATGCACCAGCACCCCGCCGGGATGGTTTTCGCCTGCGCGCTCCGCTTCATCGTCCAGAGCGCTGCCGCTGAGCCGGTAGCTGTCCAGCGGCTTGTAGAGATGCAGAGACGCGGCTCCGGTTTCCGGCAGCGCCTGGTGCAGCGGGCTCAGGTCGTCGATGATCCAGATGCTCCGGCCCTGGGTCGCAGCGATCAGGTTTCCATCGCGCACGTGCAGGTCGGTGATGGGCACTGTGGGCAGATTGAGCTGGAAAGGCCGCCAGCTTGCCCCGTCGTCGAAGGACAGGTACATGCCGCTCTCGGTGCCGCAGTACAGGAGCCCCCGGCGCGCGGGATCGGCGCGCAGCACGCGGGTAAAATGCGCTGCCGGAATGCCGCCTGTAATGGCGGTCCAGGTCTTGCCATAATCTTTCGTCCGGAACAAATAGGGCTTATAATCGCCTGACTTATAGCTCGTAGCAGCTACATACGCGCCGCCCGGCTCGAAGGGATCCGGGTCGATGGAGTTGAACATCACCCACGTGGGCGCACCGGGCGGGGTGACATCCGTCCAGGTGGCGCCGCCATCGCGGGTCAGGTGCAGCAGGCCGTCGTCGGAGCCGGTCCAGATGAGCCCGGGCTGGAGGCGAGACTCGGCCGCCGCGAAAATGGTTCCGTAATACTCTACGCCCGTATTGTCCTTGGTGATGGGGCCGCCGGAGGGGCCGAGCTTGGAGGCGTCGTTGCGGGTCAGGTCGGGGCTGAGGAGCTTCCACGATTGCCCTTCATCCTCGGTCACGTGCAGGTGGTTGGAGCAGGCGTAGAGGCGCCTGGGGTTGTGTGGGGAGAAAAAGATGGGAAAATTCCACTGAAACCGGTATTTCATGCCTTCGGCGCCGTAGCCCATCGGATTATCAGGCCAGACATTGATGGCACGGGTTTCGTTCGTCCGGTGATTGACCCGCGTCAGGAATCCGCCATAGCTGCCGCCGTACACGATTTCCGGATCACTGGGATCCACGGCGAGATGCGCGCTTTCGCCGCCTGCGGTGGGCTCCCAGTCGCGCTCGGTGATGGCGCCGCCATCGGTCCGGTGCAGGATGCGGATGGTGGAGTTGTCCTGCTGGGCGGCGTAGATGCGGTAGGGGAAATGGCTGTCGGTGGTGAGGCGGTAGAACTGAGCTGTAGGCTGGTTGTGGTAGCTGGACCAGCGCTTGCCGCCATCGAAGGTGACCTGTGCGCCGCCGTCGTCGCCGATGATCATGCGGGAGGGGTCTTCCGGCGCGATCCAGAGGTCGTGATGGTCGCCGTGGGGGGCGTAGGCAGCCTGAAAGGTGCGGCCGCCGTCGGTGGAGGTATGGTAGGCGACGTTGAGCACATAGACCTTTTCAGCGTTCCGGGGATCGGCGTAGATACGGGTGTAATACCAGGCGCGCTGGCGCAGCGCGCGGTCGGAGTTGGTGCGCATCCAGGTAGCGCCGCCGTCGTCGGAGCGGAACACACCGCCTTCCTCCGCCTCGATAAGGGCCCAAAGCCGGCCCGGCTGCGCCGGAGAAGCGGCAATGCCGATGATGCCCAGCGTTCCTTTCGGCATGCCCGGCTTTCCGGTGAGCAGGGTCCAGGTATCGCCGCCGTCGGTGCTTTTCCACAGGGCGGAGCCTTCGCCGCCGCTGGAGAAATCGTAGGGGGTGCGCCGGGCCCGCCAGGTGGAGGCGTACAGGATGCGCGGATTGTGCGGATCGAGCAGCAGGTCCACCGCGCCGGCATCCGCATTGGCGAAGAGGATGCGCTGCCAGGTCTTGCCGCCGTCGGTGCTGCGGTACACGCCCCGCTCCTCGCTGGACTGGTAGAGGTCGCCCATGACAGCGGCATAGACCAGATCCGGATGGGCCGGATGCACCCGCACCCGCCCGATGTGGCGGGAGTTCTCCAGGCCGGCCTGCTTCCAGGTTTCGCCGGCATCTTCGGAGCGCCACAGGCCGTAGCCAAAGGACACGTTGCCGCGCACGGTCTTTTCGCCGCCGCCGGCATAGATCACATTGGGGTCCGACTCACTGACGGCAATTGCTCCGATCGAGCCGCCGAAGTATCCGTCGGAGATATTGTCCCACGAATTGCCCCCGTCCCGGCTGCGCCAGACCCCGCCGCCGGTGGAGCCGAAGTAAAACAGATTGGGTTTGCCGGGCACGCCGGCCACCGCGCAGGAGCGGCCTCCGCGGTAGGGGCCTACCAGCCGCCAGGTGAGGCCGTTGTACAGGCTTTCACTGATCTGCGGAGCGGGCGGGGCAGGCGGCGGCGCGGCAGGTTTCCGTTTGCCGGATTGCGCGTGCATGAGGCCGGCGCACAGCAGCGCCGGCAGCAGGAACAGCAGGATTCGGGTACGCATGAGCAGCAGGTATTTCAGGAAATGGAGCCGCTCAAGTTACATGTTTTTCCATGTAAGATCTGAGCCCAGATTAGCCGGACACAGGATGTATATTTGATGTATTTTCCTTCCGCCTCCGATCCCATCCCTATGATGCAGCCTGACGCCGAGCGCCGCCGAGTCAAGTTTATCCAGATCGTACTGATCGCGGGGGCCTCCATGTTCCTCGGCGTAGGCCTGATGCAGCGGTATGTGCAGCCGGAGCTGTACGATCCGTTCTGGCTGCGCATGATTCCCGGCTCGGCCATGCTGCTGGTGATCGCAGGCGCCAGGCGGCTGAGTGTCAGGCGGCTGGAGCAGGCGTTTGTATTTAGCATCGTCCTGGCGATCTGCTGGAGCTACGCAGTGCTGTACCAGAACAACCTCAACCAGCAGTATGTGCAGGCCAACTTCATCATGCTGGCCGCATTGCCGTTCATCGCGGTGCAGCGGAGCTACATGCTGATGATGAACGGGCTCGCCCTGGCGCTGTGCATCGCAGTCGGGCTCTCCGTGCAGGTGCCGCAGCAGGAAGTGTATGCGTTTATCAGCCTCACAGTCATGCTGCTGGGGCTGGGCAATATTTTTACCTTCCACATGGCCCGCAGCCAGGCAGCGCTGGACGCCAACCTGAAAACCCTCTCCGAGGTCAGCGAACAGCTCCGCAAAAGCGAGGAGCGCTGGAATTATGCGCTGGTCAGCAGCCATGAAGGGGTATGGGATACCGACTATGAGACCCAGACCCTCTACCTGTCGCCGGTGGCCAGGCAGATCCTCGGCTACGAGCCGGAAGATCTGACCGCCGGATTCCAGGAATGGGCGTCGCTGGTGCATCCCGATGACCGGGACCGCGTCATGCAGGAGCTGTGGGCTTATTCCCTCAGCCCCGGCGGGATGTACCGCAGCGAGTACCGGGTCCGGACCAAGGCTGGCGGGTGGAAATGGATCGAAAGCCGGGGACAGATGATCCTCGACCCCGCCACCGGCAGGCCGAAGCGCTTCATCGGCACCCATACCGATATTCATGAGCAGAAACAGGCCGAGGAGCAGCTCGCCCGCAGCGAAGCCCGCCACAAGGCGCTCGTGGACGCCAATCCGGACCTGATCCTGCGCATCAGCCAGGAGGGCTGCTTTCTCGATGTTGCCACCCAGCAAGAAGAGGAACTGCTGATCCCTAAAGACCGGATTATCGGATCCTGTATCCGGGATCTGCCGATTGGGGAAGACCTTCAGCAGCAGCTCCAAAATATGATAGCCCGCTCGATCTCCGAAGGGGCCGTTTGTATGATGGAATACAGCATCGATCTGCCGGCAGGGCGGAATTACTACGAGCTGCGCATGGTGCGCAGCGGCGACGACGAGGTGATTGCGCACATCCGCAACACCACCCAGCAGCAGGCCTATCAGCAGGCGCTGATCGAAGCCCGCGACCGCGCCGAGGAAGCTGCCCGCGCACGGGCGCAGTTTCTGTCCACCATGAGCCATGAGATCCGCACCCCGCTCAACGGCGTCATCGGCCTCACCCATCTGCTGCTGCAGGAAAATCCCCGGCCCGATCAGCTCGAAAACCTGCAGTCGCTCAAGTTTTCCGCCGAGAACCTGCTTTCCATCGTCAACGACATCCTGGATTACAGCAAGATCGAATCAGGGCGGATCGAATTCGAGCAGTCGCCGATGCGGCTGACAGACCTCATCAACGGCATTGCGCACCCCTTCCGCCTGCAGGCCGCCGAGCATGGCGTGGAACTGCGGCTCAATCTCGATCCAGCGATCCCGGAGGTGCTCATCGGCGACCCCACGCGTCTGAGCCAGGTCCTGTCCAACCTCATCGGCAATGCCGTCAAGTTTACGCGGAAAGGATTCATCCAGGTCAGCACGCAGCATCTGGATGCGGAGCCGGGGCAGTCGCAGGTGTACTTCGAAGTGGCCGATACCGGCATTGGAATTCCGGCAGACAAGCTCGATCGCATTTTCGAGAGCTTCACCCAGGCCAGCGCCACCACGACGCGGGAGTTTGGCGGCACGGGTCTGGGGCTTGCCATCTGCCGCCAGCTGCTGCGGCTCCAGCACAGCAGCATTCAGGTGGAAAGCGAGGAAGGGAAGGGCTCGCGCTTTTTCTTTACGCTGGCATTTCCTCTGCCGGCTGCCGGCGGGCCCAAGCTGCCCCCGCTGGCCGATGCCCCTGAAAGCCCGCAGTTTCAGGGTGTAGCGGTGCTGCTGGCCGAGGACAACCTGGTCAACCAGCGGATTGCGAAGCGCTTTCTGGAAAAATGGGGCGCTCAGGTGACCCTCGCAGAGCATGGCGCCAAGGCAGTCCAGCTTGCAGGGCAGCATCCTTTCGACCTGATTCTGATGGACCTGCAAATGCCGGTCATGGACGGCTACGAGGCCACCCGGCATATCCGGCAGCTCGGCACGCCTGCCGCTTCGGCGCCGATTATTGCGCTCACGGCCTCGGCCCTGCTCGATATCCGCGAAGAAGCGCTGAAGGCAGGCATGGACGACTTTGCCGCCAAGCCGTTCAACCCGCAGGATCTCTACCGCAAAATCCGCGAAACCCTCGAACGGGCCGGAAGGCTGGCCGGTGTACAGGCGCCGCGCCTCAGAAGCGGCGGATCAGATTGACCAGATAGAGCAGCACAACCGCCCCGATGACCGCAGTGATCAGGCTGGGCACGATGGCCTTTGCTGGATAAAACCCGGCGAACCGCACGATCATGTGCCCCGCAAGCCCGCCCAAAGCGCCGATGATCAGGTTGCCTACCAGGCCGAAGCCCCGGCCTTTGACGATCTGGCCGGCAATCCAGCCGGCGGCAATGCCTACAAGCAGTGAGACGATAAGCGACATCTGCTGATGATTAAGGGGTTCTGAAGAGTTAGACGGAAAAGCCGCCCGCAGGGTTCAGGGCGGCGGCGGATGCCGCAGGCATAAAAAAATTAGGGGACTCGATCCCTTCCGGGAGAGTCAACCCTAACCCCTAGCTTCTGTATCTGGCGTTTGCCTTATGAATCAAATATAGGCTGTTTATTTGGGGTGTAAAAATTATTTTTAACCAGTACTATTTGATTCGTGAATGAAAAAAGGCCGCGCCGTACCGGCTCCATCGTTCCGGACAGCAGATGCGGAAGGCTGAGTTTCTGGAAATCAAGCGGTTTCGAATAAAAGGGTGCCGGCTGCCGGCGTGCGGCGGCGGCACGGCGCAGCGGAACAGGACGTTAGATCTGCGGCAGAATTACGCGTCTGCGGGTGTGCCGGCGGCTGATTCGCGCCGCTCGATCCAGAACTGGTTGAAGCCCTCGCCCAGCAGGAGGCGGGCCTTTTGCATCTGCACCAGCTCCAGCACGGCGAGAAAGCAGAATACCACGTAGATCCGGGAGGATTCCTCCAGCGCTAGGCTCACGAAATCCACCCGCTCCCGGAGCGATAAGCGCTCCAGCAGGCGGGATTTGACCGAATCCAGCGTGTAGGGATACCGCTGGATGACATGCCGGGGCTTCTGGAGCTTTTCGTGGTGCTTGTCCCAGATCCGCTTGAATGCCCGCATGAGGCTGTAGAGATCGATTCCGGTGAGTTCGTCCTCGGGCGCAGCCGACGCCTGAACCTCGCGCTCCTCCTGGGCTGCATTGCCGCGGGGCTCCCGCATCTCCTGGTCGGATTCGAGGCGGGCAAGGTCTTCCAGCACCGATTTGTAGCGCCGGTACTCCAGCAGCCGGTCCACCAGTTCCCGGCGGGGGTCCACCTCCTGCCCGGATTCGTCGAGCACCGGGCGGGGCAGCAGCATCCGGGCCTTGATCCGCATGAGGGTGCCTGCCACGAGGATAAATTCTGCTGCCACCTCGATATTCAGCTCCCGCATGGCTTTCAGATACCCCAGAAAATCGGCAGTGATGCGCGAAATGGGGATGTCGTGAATGTCCAGCTCATCCCGCTCGATGAAAAAGAGCAGCAGATCGAAGGGGCCTTCGAACTGGGGCAGCTGGATGCGGTATGCCTGGCTGGGGTCGGTCATCGGGCAAAGCTAGGCAGAAATCAGCGGAGTTGCTGCAGCAGCGCTGCCGCTTCGCGGCCCTCGGGGCCGCCGGCGGCGGCCAGCGCCTCCAGCACCTTGCGCGCGGATGCCGCCCGGCCCAGGGCGATCAGATTCCGCGCCAGGAGCAGGCGTGCCGCCGGATACTGGCTGGCGGCCGGATTGGAGGCTGCGGTTTCGAGCAAGGGCTGTGCCGCCTTGTAGCGCCCTTGCCGGTAGTGCAGCAGCCCGGCGTAATACGACGCCGGAAGATGGCCGGGGCTGCCCTGCAGCACTTCGAGGAATTTGTCGAGCGCAGCGGCGGAATCCCCCTGCTGCATGCGCAGCATCCCCTGATCGAACAGATCGGCGAGGCCCTGGGCGCGCAGCACGGCGCCCCGGAGCGAGTCTTCGTAGGTCATCATGGGTGCCGGAAGCGCCTTTTCCGCCCGTTTGCGGGATTCGGACACCTCTGCTTCCAAGATCTGGGCCTCGGCATCCGCATGGCCTGAATACGGCTGTATGGCGGCATCGTCCGCGAAGGCATCTGCCGCAGGCTGGGCCTGCGCCGGCATGGGTGCTGCCTGCACCGTTGCAGGGGCGGCGGGTGCGGAAGCGCTGAGGCTTTCCAGCGCGGGCTCCGGTGCCTGCACAGGGGCAGATTCCGTCGGCGCAGCCAGATCCTCGGCGGACGCCATACGGGAGGCTGACGGCCCCATCGCCAGCGGCTCGGGAAGGCTGCCGCCGATGGGCTCGCCGGCTGCAGCCGGACCGGGCGCAGGATGCTGTCCGGGTGCAGAATGCACCTCGGTCTGCGGTGCAGGCTGGGCAGCGGCCAGCGGCTCCTGCCGGATCTGGCGGTAGCGGAATATCCACAGGCTGCCGAAGAGCAGGGCCACACTGGCGGCTACCGCCAGCCCGATCTGCAGGACCCGCGGGTCGGGCATGACGCGCAGACGGCGGCGCGAAAGGGTCTCGCGGCGGTGCATGCGCTCGCGTACAGAGGCGCGCGCCTGCGCGCGCAGGCGGCCCACCGCCCCGGCAAAGGCGCCGGGCCCCCCGCTGTGCTGCAGTCCTTCGGCGGCGTCCCGGAGCAGCTCGTCTGCACCGAGCTGCGCCTCGACCTCCTGCCGGACCTCGTCCGGCAGCTCGCCGGCCAGATAGGCCTCCAGGCGCTGCGCCGAGGGCGGCGCTGCGGGGCGGCTGGGGATATGCGGGTCCAGTTCTGCCATCGCCTCAGTCGTGTGAATGAAATGAATCCGGCGCAGACGGGCTTACCGAGCGCCCTTCGAGGTGCTTCTGCAGGTTCCGCTTGCCGTTTTGGATATAGCTTTTCACTTGTTTCATGGTGTAGCCCGTCTGATCCGATACTTCCTGGTAGCTCAGCCGCTGCAGGTAGAACAGCTCGATGCAGGTGCGCTGTTCGGCATTGAGCAGGGCAACGGCTTCTTCCAACTGCTCCAGCTGATACTCCCGGAAGGCTGCGTCAGCTATAGGATTCAGATCCGCCCCGGATTCCATATCTGCCTGCTGGGTTTCCCGGAAAGATTCGCTCTGTTTGCGGGCACGGGAGTGGCGGTCGAGGTGCAGGAGGCACTGATGCCGGATCACGGTGTGCAGCCAGTGGCGGAAGTTGCGGACTTCGTATTTCCGCAGGTCATTCATCAGCTTCTCGAACAGCTGCATCGCCACATCCTCGCTTTCGGCCGGATCCCGCAGGTATTTCATGCAGGCCAGATAGACGATATGGGCGTAGCGCTCAAACAGCTCCCCCACCAGCTCAGGGTCCTGAGTGGTTTTGTATTCGGCAGCCAGCTGTTCGTCCGACATCTGGCTGTGCGGGGTCCGCCGCTTGAAGAAGCGCATCATCCGGTATGCGGGCTTTGGGGGCAATATACAATAAAAAAGCCGCAGACCGTCGGGGTCTGCGGCGTAGGGAATCCGGGCCGGATCATCGGCGCTCGAAGACGAACACGCCGCCGTCATCGCCGGCCATTTTCAGCGGGCTGCCTTGCGGCGTTTGGGCCGTATTTTGAATCATGAGGGTTTTCACGTTGTCGATCAGCTCATTGGCAGGCAGGCGGGGCTTGGTGTTGCCGCGCAGGCAGCGGATGAGATAGCGGGCAAAGGGGCTGTTCTGGCCAGGCTGGCCGTCCCAGACTTTCTCGATGTCGCCGGAGGTCAGCGCCCAGCGCGAACGGGATGATTCGTCGATCACGCCGCGGTAGGTTCCGAAGAGCGAGCCAGCGTAGCAGGCATCGGCGATGAGGAAGGTGTGGCGGCTGTTGATCGTGCGCAGGTAATCGTGGATCGTGGAATTGAGGATAAAATCGGGCACCTTGTTTACCCGCGCATCCACCGGCACCCAGTAGCCCAGGCCGGACGATTCGTCGTAGTAGCCGTGGCCTGCGTAGTAAATGAGCAGATTGTCCTGCTCGTCGAGGCGGTCCTGGAGGCTTTCGAGGGTTTCGAGGATATTCTCGCGGGTAGCCTGTTCATTGAACAGGGTGATAATATGCTCGCGGTCAAACTGATAGAGGTCAATCAGCGTCTGGGCGAGGTCCTGGCAGTCCTTGACTGCATTGTGCAGGCCGTTCCAGTTCTGATAGGTATTGATGCCGATGAGGAGGACGTAATTGGTTCCGGCGGGGGCAGCAGGAGGTGCCGGGGGCTGCACCTGCACCGGTTTGGAGGGGGGGGGCGGCTGCGGCTTGGGCAGATCGGCCATCACCTCGGTATAGGTCATCGAAAAAGCCTCCTCGCTGCGGTTGTCGAAGCGGTCGCGGGCTTCGACGCGGATCGCGGTTTTGCCGCTCGGCAGGCTGAGGGAAGCGGAAAAGTCTCCGCTGGGCGAGATGGTGATAGGTTCGCCGTTGATGGAAAGCATGCTGACGCCGGAAGGGTCGCTGACGCGGCCGCGGATGACCTGGTACCGGACGTTGAAGAGCAGGTCCCGGCCTGCGGAAAGGGAGGGCTCGACGAGGCTGATCGCGGGGCCATTGCGGTCGGCGGTCAGCAGCTCGCTGACGCTCAGGTAATCAGCTTCGCAGGCCATGTATCCGTCGATGCGCATGCCGAGATCCTGGCCGAAAAGCGGACGCACATCGGTTTTGGCTACCAGGGTCTGGTTGATGAAAAAGTACCAGTCTTCAGCTACGCGGCGGACGGTGAGGGTATTGTACCAGCGGCGGTTCAGATTGCGGCCCGGAGACCAGGGCTTGATCTCCTGGACCCGGCCCCGGTCGAATTTCTCGATCCGGAAATTGCCTTTGCTGTTGAACAGAAAGCGGTATTCGCTGCCATTGGCATCGCGCCCGAAGACCAGCCCGGCAGCAGCGTCGTCGCTGCCTTTGGTGATGCGGATCTGCAGCTGGATCTCATAATTGCCGCTGGCGTTGAAGTTGCCCTGGCGGTACTTGGTGTACGGATAACTGGTCAGCGATGCCAGGAAAAAATCGCCTTCCGCGATCGTTTCCTTAACATACAGCGATCCCAGATCCCACTTGTGCCGGTTGTCGTCGAATCCGTCCATGAACACCACGTGGCGGTCCCGGTCAGGGACGCCGTAGAAATCGGAGGGGGTCCAGGCAGATTGTGCCCAGGCACCCTGAAATGCCATCAGAAGCAAGGTAAGGCAGGAGGTCCGCATCGAGATGCAATATCGCTTGTTCATATCCCTGTTGATCATCTGAAAGAAGCGGGGCTGTGCGTATCGGGGGAGGATAAGTCAAAGTACGTGAATCCGGATGTATAGAATGCGTCCAAAAGATGCCAAAGCTAACACCTGCTCAGGTCCCGCTGCCGGCTCCGCACAGAAACGCCAGGGTATCTACACCATCTGCAAAATCGTCTATTTCAGGCGATTGGGTGTGCCCGAACGGTACGTCGAGCCCAGCCGTGCACTGGATGAGGTGGCGGTGGGAATCAAGGAGCGATGCTGCCGAAGCGGCTGAATGGGTTTCGATGACCCGGCACAGGCCCATGACGCTGTATCCGGGGGTACGATCCTGCTGCAACAATAATACCGGACTTTCGGAAACGGTCTGTTTCAGCATAAAAAAACGCACTTTTTCTGTCCGAACCCGTTCCAGGTAGTATGGATTGAGGGCGGAGGGATCGTAGCGGCCGAGCGCGTCCCGCAAGCCGTCCAGCGAGGCGCCGGGCAGCAGCAGCAGATTGCTCACATTTCGGCAGCCGAGCCCGTTGTAGGCCAGGATGTCCTCGGCGAGGCCGGCCCAGTCGGCCTCCGTCATGCCCGGCTGGATCCAGCCTGCGGAAAAGCGGTTTTTGCGGATGATGCGCGGCGTGCCGCGGTAGCGGGCTTCGAGGTAGCGGGCGGTATTGTTGCTGCCGGTGCCAATGAATAGATCGGGCTGGGCTGCGGCTTCTCCAGCCGGCTCCAGCAGGCCCGGCAGCAGCGGGTGGCTGCGGGCCAGCTCGCCGGCGATCCATTCCATCAGCACCCGGTCCTGGCGGGAGTACTTGACCAGCGCGCGGTGGCCCGCCAGCCAGACCATCAGCAGGTCGTGCAGCCCAACGAAGGGCAGGTTGCCCGCCATCACCAGCCCCGCCCGCAGCCGGGGGCCCTCCCGCACAGGATACCGGGCCGCGAAGCTGCTCAGCACCCCCGGCGCCAGCCAGCGCAGCACCCCTTCGAATGCCAGCCCGATATACCGCCGCGTAAACCAGGGATTGGCCGCCAGGGCCGCCTCCATGACGGGCTCCGGAATGCCCGCCCGGTGCAGCCGTTCCCCGGCCGATTCGAGCGCTCCGGCAATGTCCATGCGTTCCGTTTCGATGCTCATCCGTTTTCCCCTGAAGTCCAGGTCAGAAACAATCCGAACCGGCTTGGGTTAATTGGGGGCAGAAGTTAATTTTGCCGCATCGATTTAACAAGCGTGGAAGTATGGCCATCATGATCACCGACGAATGCATCAACTGCGGTGCATGCGAACCGGAATGTCCCAATACAGCAATCTACGAGCCCGGAGTGCCCTGGAAATTTGCCGACGGTACCAACCTGAAAGGCAAAGTCGATCTGGGAGACGGCGTTATGGTCATGGCGGAAGATGAGCAGGAGCCCGTATCGGATGATGTGTACTACATCACCCCGTATAAATGCACCGAATGCGTGGGCTTTCATGAAGAGCCGCAATGTGCCGCTGTCTGCCCGGTGGACTGCTGCGTGCCCGACCCAGACTATGTGGAAACCCAGGACGAGCTGCTGGCCAAGCAGGCCTGGATGCACGTGACCGCCTGATTGCCGGCGGTACGAAATGATCCTGCCGCAGATCTCCGGATGTGCGCAGGATTTTCGTATGTTCGGCGCTCAGCAGTATTGCCCGCATGAAAGACCGGTATCAGCCCGTCATCGGCCTGGAGATACACATCCAGCTCCTCACGGAACGGAAAATGTTTGCGCCGGAAGGCTTCGCCTTCGCCTCGGCGCCCAATACCTGGATCTCGGCGGTTACGCTGGCGCATCCGGGCGCCCTGCCCGCTCCCAACCGCGCAGCGGTGGGCCATGCGCTGCGCCTGGGCCTGGCCCTGGGCTGCGAGATCGATCAGACCTGCTATTTTTCGCGGAAAAATTATTTCTACCCCGACCTCCCCAAAGGCTACCAGCTTTCGCAGGACGACCGGCCCATCTGCCGGCACGGCTCCGTGGAGTTTCCGATGCCGGATGGCAGCATCCGCGCCATTGCCCTCGAACGCATTCACCTGGAAGAAGATGCAGGCAAGTCCCTGCACGACCAGTCGCCGGACGAAACCTTCATCGACCTCAACCGCGCCGGGGTGGGGCTGCTGGAGCTCGTCACCCGGCCGGAGCTGCACTCGGCGGAGGAGGCCGGCGCGCTGCTGGCCGAGATCCGGCGCACGGTGCGCCGCCTGGGCGTAGGCGACGGCAACATGGAGGCCGGAAGCCTCCGCTGCGACGCCAACGTCTCCGTCAAGCGCCCCGAAGACCCGCAGCTCGGCGTGCGGGTGGAAGTGAAGAATATCAACTCGATTTCCTTTCTCATCCGGGCGATCCAGTTCGAGATCGGCCGTCAGATCGGGCTGCTGGAAGCCGGACAGGCGGTGCAGCGGGAAACCCGCACCTGGGATGTGGCTTCGCAGCGCACGCTGTCGATGCGGGTCAAGGAGACCGCGGATGATTACCGCTATTTCCCCGAACCCGATCTCCAGCCGCTCCGGATTCCGGATGCGCACCTGGAGGAGGTCCGCCGCTCGCTTCCCGAACTGCCTGCCGCGCGGTTCCAGCGCTACCGCCGGGAACTGGCCCTGCCCGTAAATGAGGCGCTGACGCTGGCCGAAGACCCGGTATTTTCAGACTACTTCGAAGCGCTGCGCCCGCATGCAGGAGATGACCGGCTGGCTGCCAACTGGATGCTTGGGCCGGTGCGAAGCTGGCTCAATGACCAGCAGCTGCCGCCCGGCGGCTTTCCGGTCCAGCCGGCCATGCTGGGGCAGCTGATCGCCCTCGTGCATGCCGGGCGGATTTCCCATCATCTGGCCCGCGAACAGGCGTTCCCGGCCCTGCTGGCTCAGCCAGACCTGGACCTGGAGCGCTATGTGCAGCAGTTGGACCCTGGCCAGGCCGGCAGCCTGACCTCTGCCCTCGAAACTGCCATGCAGGCGCTCATGGCCCAGTTTCCCGATGAAGTAAAGCGGTACCGGGGCGGCAAAAAGGGCCTGATCGGCTTTTTTGTCGGACACCTCATGAAGCAGACCGGCGGCAAAGCCCAGCCCGCCGAGGCCAATGCCGTTGCGAAACGGCTGCTGGAATCGCCCTGAGCACCCGCCGGATGCCAGTTAGCCGCATCCGGCATTGGATAGTTTGCGCATCTTCCGTTAATTTTACCGCCGCAGACGTAAGCGCCTCTGGTTTCTAACTCCGCAAGACCTATGGATGACAGTGTCAAAAAACAGATCGACGACATGGATTCCCACATGTCCAGAACGATCGAACACCTGAAGCTCGAGTTCCAGAAAATCCGAGCCGGCAAAGCCAGCCCGGATATGCTCTCCAGCGTGATGGTGCCCTACTACGGCACGCCTACCCCGATTCATCAGGTGGCCAATATCAGCGTCGTCGATGCCCGCACCCTCAGCGCGACGCCCTGGGAGCGGAATCTGATCACCACCGTCGAGAAGGCGATCCGCGATGCCAATCTCGGCCTCAACCCGTCCAGCGACGGCGAATCGGTCCGCATCGTCATTCCCAGCCTGACCGAAGAGCGCCGCAAGCAGCTGGTCAAGCAGGCCAAAGAAGAAGCGGAAAAGGCGAAAATTGCGCTTCGCAATATCCGGAAAGACTCCATCGACCACCTCAAGCAGCTCCAGAAAAAAGGGGTGTCGGAAGATGAGGTTAAAAATGCCGAGAAAAAGGTCCAGGACATCATCAACGCCTATACCCACAAGGTAGATACGGCGATGAAGGAGAAGGAAGACCAGATCATGACGGTCTGAGCAGCCCGGTCCGGCATTGGAAATGTGTGCGGCAGGCCTGGGCCTGCCGCTTTGCTTAGGCGCGCAGGGGAATGCGGGCCGGCGGCTCCGCCGCAGACCCGTCGAATACCAGCCGCCATGTCTGGTGCACCTGCCGCAGCGGGGCCCCCGTAGCCTCCAGGATGCGCTGCATCGGCGGGTTGAAATCGCCCACCCAGCCCAGTTCGATCCGGCGGATGCCCAGCCGCAGAACCTCGCTTGCCGAAGCGGCGATCATCCCGGATTCCAGCCCGTAGCGCTGAAAGCGCGGATCCACTCCCATCATCACCACGCGGGCGCGTGTGAGCAGCCCCCGGCGGCGGTACCAGGCAAAGTCCGCCCGCTTCCGCCACAGGAAGCGCAGCTGCTCATGCCAGGGAAAGCGCCCCTGCATCGGTTTGAAGACCGGATTGAGATCCGGAACCGCCGCCAGCACCGCCGCAGGCTCGCCGTCCGCACAGGCATAGGGCAGCAGGGCCGGGATCATCAGATGCCGGAAGCCCCGCAGCAGGCCTTCGACCTGTGCATCAGTCATCGGGCTGAACTGGCTGTGCGTCTTCCAGGCGGCATTGTACACTGACTGGAGTGCCCGTGCGTAGATCTCCGGATGCTTCGGATCGGCGTGGTGGAAGGTAAGGCCGGGCTTGCGGCGCACCCATTCGCCGATGCGCAGAAAGCGCTCCGGCAGCTGCGCCAGATCCAGCTCGCGGCTGAGCTGCCGATACAGCGGCTGGAAGCCGAAGTCCTCGAACAGCGCCCGGTAGTAGGGCTTGTGGTAGGGCATCCCGAAGCCTGGCTGCACGAAGCCCTCCACCAGCAGCCCCCAGTGGCGGTCGTTTTCGCCGGCATGGATGGGGGCGTCCATCGCCTCCATGCCCTGGCGCTGGAGCCAGTCCTTCGCGGCGCCGAACAGCAGGCGTGCCGCCGCCGGGTCATCCACGCACTCGAACAGGCCGGCTGCGCCGGCCCGCAGCTGGCCCGGCTCAGCCGGGCGGCGCCTGACAAATGCGGCGATCCGTCCGGCAGGGCGGCCTTGCGCGTCGCGCAGCAGCCAGCGGCGGGCTGCCGCGAGGCCCGGCCCGGGCCGGCACAAGCCCTCGAGCTCCAGATCCAGCGGACAGACCCAGGCTTCATCGCCGGCATAGATGCGGCGGGGCGCGGCATAAAAGCCGGCCCGGCTGCGCCGGCTTTCCACCAGTTCGAGCGAGTAAGCAGCCATCGGAGGCAGTATTTCCGCGCGAAGGTACAATTGCGTTTCTTTGCTCCGCAACATCGCATTCCTCCCTATGCAAACGGTCCTCCTCCTTGGCGCTCTGTCGGACATCGGGCGTGCGCTCGCCCGCCACTACGCGGCGCACGGCTGGCGCGTGCAGCTGGCGGCCCGCCGCGCAGAACGCCTGCATCCGGAGGCACAGGACCTCCGGATCCGGCATCAGGCTGAGGTTCAGACATTTGAATTTGATGCACGAGATACGGCGTCCCATGCGGCCTTCTATGCCGCCCTCCAGCCTGCACCCGATCTGGTAATCTGCGTATTCGGTGTGCTGGGAGAACAGGCGCGCGCACAGCAGCACTGGCCCGAAGCGCTGGAAATTCTCGAAACCAATTATACCGGCGCCGTATCCATCCTGGAGCGCGCAGCCGAGGCGATGGAGCAGCGCGGCAGCGGCTGCATCGTGGGAATCAGTTCGGTGGCGGGCGACCGCGGCCGCGCAAGCAACTACCTGTACGGCAGCGCCAAAGCCGGTTTGACCGCCTATCTCTCCGGCCTCCGCAACCGGCTGGCTTCCAAAGGCGTGCATGTGCTCACCGTCAAGCCGGGATTTGTACGCACTGCTATGACCGAGGGCCTTCCGCTCCCGCCGCTGCTCACGGCAGAACCTGACGCCGTGGCGCAGGCCATTGCACGCGCCGTGGAGCGCCGCAGCCATGTGATCTACGTCCGCTGGATGTGGCGCTGGATCATGCTCATCATCCGTCACCTGCCGGAAGCAGTCTTCAAGCGGCTGAAGCTCTGAATATCAGGGCACCAGCTGGGTCTGCGCAGCGGCAGGCCGGGGCTGGAAGCCTTTCACCCGCTGGCGGGCCATCTCGCGCCGGATGCGCAGGCGGTAGGGGAAAAAGTCCACCTGGATGGTATGCCTCGGCCGGTCGAGGTAGCGCTGCCGGATTGCAGCCTGATCCCGTGCGATGCTGCGCTGCATGGTCTCCGAATCCGGCAGCTGCACGGCTCCGCTGACGACCCGCGAGAGCCATTGGGCCTGCACTTCCGCCAGCGGCATGATAGGTCCCAGCGGCTGCACAAACCCGATGAAAAACAGGTTCCGGTATTCCGGATGCACAGCGAAGTGGTACAGGGGAAGCTGATTCCGTTCTGCCTGGATAAATTGCGGATCGAAAAACGGAAACTCAATGTTGTAGCCGGTGGCGTAAATAAGCACATCGGCAGGCTCGCGGCTGCCGTCTTCGAATACGACCGCATCCGGCTCCAGCCGGGCGATGTTGGGCTTGAATACGATACGCCCGTGCCCGGCAAGGTTGAGCAGATCAGAGGAGGCGGTAGGATGTTCGTGCAGGAGGCCGCGCTTGGGTACCGGCACGCCGTAGTTGCGCTGCGGTCCGCGGGCGATCAGCAGCATGGCGGAGAGAAACATCCGTTTGGCCCAGACCGGAAAATAGGAGACGGGGGGCCGGTCAAGCTTGTCCACCGGTATGCCGAATACAAACTTGGGCACAATATGCGCGCCGCTGCGCGACGCGAGGATGGTCCTGCCGCCCAGCCGGCTCAGTTCGCAGGCGATGTCCACTGCCGAATTGCCGAATCCAAGGACCACTACCCGCTTGCCGGCGTAGGGTTCCGGCGTCTTGTAATCGTGGCTGTGCAGCACGGTCCCTTCGAAGCGGCCGGGAAACGGCGGATCAGGCAGGCGCGGGCTCCAGTGGTGCCCGTTGCACACCATCACGTGGCTGTACCGGGCCGTTTCGCCGGTATGCAGCTGCACGGTGAAGCTGCCGTCGGCATTGCGCGACACCGAGGTCACCTCGGCCCGGAAGCGGATGTGCTCCCGGAGGCCGAAATGCTCTGCGTACGCTTCGAAGTATTCCAGGATCTGGCTGTGGTGCGGATAGTCGGGATAATGCGCCGGCATCGGGAAATCGGAGAAGGCCATGATTTCCCGCGAAGAATTGATGTGCAGGGAGCGGTAGGCCGAAGACTGTCCGTTGTCGTTGCCGTAGCGCCAGTTGCCGCCGAGGGCAGAGCCCTTCTCGTAGCAGTCACAGGCGACGCCCTGCTCTTTCAGGGCCTTGACAGCCGTCAGCCCGGAAGGGCCGGCGCCAATTACACAAACTCGGATCGGATGCATCGTGCAGCAGGAGTCATATCGGCCGGTTCATATCGGCCTGCTGCAATATAACACGGCATCCGGACAATTGGTTTCAGCGGGCGCCGCCCTGCAATGCGGCAATCTGCTGCTCGACAGCGGGCGCCAGTTCGGCGGTCTGGTATCCGGCCAGATTGCGGAGGGCATAGAGCTGCGACAGCCGTCCGCTTACAGAAGGCGCGAGCGAAGCCTGATGCATGGCGCTGGCCAGCTTGAGGTCCAGCGGTTCGATGGAAAAGTAGTCGATCCCGAAGACCCAGCCCTGTTTTTCCGCATTGCGGCCTGCCAGCTGGACCCATTCGCCCTGCGCATCCAGCAAGACTACCAGCTCTCCAGGCAGGAACTGCACCGCGCCGCGGTCCTGGCGCTGCGAGGGCTGCGGCAGGGCGCGGAATGAAGCCGTTACAGCGGCAGGCTGCCCTTCGCGGGCCAGCCCGGCCAGCTCGGTCCATCCGATCACCCCCTGCCGGGTGCGGGCCTGCACGTAGGTTCTGCCGTTCTGGGTAGTGCTGCTGGCCGACAGGAGGGTCAATGCCTCGCCAAAGGCTGCCGTGCCCCGCGCAGGGCTGCCCGGCCCCGGCTGCAGCGTCAGCTGCAGGCCGTCGTACAGCGAAATATACGGCGCATCGGTGGTCAGCGGCCGCGCAACCGCCGCTACGGGCGCCGGGCTGAGGCCACGCGTTACTTGCATGGCCGGATCGGCAGGCTCTCCCAGCCCCTGCTCAGCTTGCGCAGCATCCTGCTGCACACGGTTCCAGTGCAGATATTCAAAAATGTTGATCTCCCCGATCTGCCCCACGAAGAGCCGCTCCGGCTGCTCCCCGCTGCGGTAGGTGCTGCCCTGGGGCAGCTCGGATGCCGGCTTCCCGGTCAGGATCGAAGTGCGGGTATAGGTTTCCTGGGCGGATTGGCCGCGCATATGCGCCTGCGGAGCGGTCGGGAGATAGGTATCGGACGTGTAGGAATGCTTGCTCCATCCGTCGGCATCGGCAGCCATGCCGTAGCTGCGGTTCTCGCGCGGCATGCGCAGGCGGTAGGCCTCGTCCTGCAGCACTGCCTCCAGCGACTCGGCGCGCTGGAAGTACAATTCCACAAACTGGGCGTCGGGCCCGGCGGTCCGCACCAGCGAGGAGAAGTGCGTGGCGGCACGGTCGTAGTAATACACCGCATCGCGGTAGCGGTCCTGCGGCTGGCGGTCCTGAGCCTGAAAGGCCGCAAGGGCCCGCGCATAGTAATAGATGAGCTCCATCCGGGGCGTAGGCTGCGCACAGCGCTCAAACGTCCTGGTAAGCGCCTGTATATCAGGCACCTGATCCTGCTTCAGCTGCATGAACCAGGCTTGCAGTTCGCGCTCGTACACGGTGCAGGATTGGGCACTTGCAGGCACAGCCGCATGCAGCAGGAGCAGCGCGGCAATCGCCCGGCTAAGTACGTTGGCAAAGGCAAGGGGGCGGACAGGCGCCATAGGATGATGTTGCGGGTTTATTTTCCAATAAGCAAATATATCAATCTTGGGGAATACTAGCGACTATTTCTGGCGGCTGAATGCCGTTTTTTTGAGCGAGGCCGGGCCGGCACCATGTAAGATCCCGGCTCACCGGATCACCGTCACCGTGCCCGCCCGCTCCTGGAAGCGCTTCCAGTCCGGATGGGTGCCGTTGTACACCACCCGCCACGTGTAAACCCCTTCCGGCACGGGCTTTCCGTTGTAGGTGGCGTCCCATACCGCATGCAGGTCCGGCGTGGAATACATCCGCATGCCCCAGCGGCTGAAAATCTGCATTTCAAATTCATCGATGTAGTCGCCTGCCCAGCCGAAGGCTTCGTTGATGCCGTCGCCGTTCGGGGTGATGGCATTCGGCACATAGAGCGTAGGCGGACAGGCGTCGACGACCTCGATGCTGTCCCGGACAAAGCAGTTGTACTCGTTGAATACCCGGAAATAATACACGGCACTGTCCACCACCTGCACCGTCCGGCTGGTTTCGCCCGAATGCTCCCACTGATAGGCCCACTGGGAACCGGCATCCAGCGTCACCGGTTCGCCCTTGTACACGCAGTTGAGCAGCACCCGGTAGCGGTCGCTTTCGGGCAGCGGGTTGAATTCCACGGCCTGCGCAGCTTCGCTGCGGCATTCCTGCAGGGTAAACCAGACCTCATACAGCCCCGGTTCGGTAATTTCGATGGAAGGATTCGTGACACCGGCGGCTTCGCCGTCTTTGAGCCAGAAGTACGCGGCCTGCGGCGCGCTGAAATTCCGGGGCGATGCGTCCAGCAGCAGGGTATCCCCCAGGCAGAGCGGGTCATAGGCCAGATCGATCAGCGGCTTGGGAACCACCTGAATCCCAACGGAATCCCGGCCTTCGCAGCCGCGCAGGTCGGTGAAGCGCACCTGCACCTGGCCGTCGGCGCGCGGCGCCAGATATCGCTCGCCGGGGCCTGCAGGCCGCACCGTGCCGGTGCTCCAGGCAATCTGCTGCAGCGTATCTGCAGTCTGCAATTGCAGCAGGATGGTATCGCCCTCGCAGAGCACCCGGTCTATGCCCAGATCGGCCTGCGGCGGCGGCCACACCAGGAGCCGGATCTCGGTCTCGCTGAAGCATCCGCTTTCGGGATAGGTGATCCGGAGCCCGTACTGCCCGCTTTGGGTGAGGGTAATGGCGGGGTCGGTGCTTCCGGTGCTCCACTGATACACCGCGCCCGGCTGGGTGAAGTCGTAGCCGGCCGATCCGCCTTCGCAGAAGGCCGTGTCGATGGGCAGCGGCACGCTGGGCACGGGAAATACCCGCAGGGTGTCGGTCAGCGTTACCGAGCACAGCCCCAGCGAGTCTTCCTGCACCAGCGCCGGGTACAGTTCTCCGGGCCGGTCATAGTGATGGAGGAAGGTCTGGCCATAGCCGAGATTTCCATCGCCGAAGTCCCAGGTATAGCGGCCTGCATTGGGCGAAAGGGCGACAAACAGCACCGAGTCGCCCCGGCAGATGGTGTCGTCCTGTACTTCGAAGCCGCCTGTGACGCCGCTGAGCCGGATCAGATCCGGAATTTCGAACAGATCCGTGCATCCCAGGCTGTCCGTGACCTGCAGGCTGACATCATAGGTGCCGGTCGAGGCGAAGACCTTGGAGGGATCGGCCAGGGCCGAGCCGGAGCCGTCGCCGAAGGACCACTGCCACTGCGTAATGGGCGCATGGCCGGGCTGGCTCAGATCCGTAAAGCGCACCAGCAGCGGCGGACAGGTGGCCTGCACGGGGAAGGCGCTGAACTGGGCCTGCGGCCTCCGGGGCTGGATCAGCAGGGTGTCCAGGCGGGATGCCCGGCAGCCCAGGGAGTCGGTGACGGTCAGGCTGAGCGTCACCGGCTGCCCGGCAGGAAACCAAAGCCGGGCCTCCGGATCTCGGAGCGTATCCGGCTCCAGGCTGCTCCACCATGCCGCCGAAATGCCGCCTGCCCCCCGGCTGGGGCCCGCAGACAGGATCAGCGTATCGCCTGCGCACTGGTGCAGGGTATCGGCTGCCCATGCAGGCTCCGGCGCGAACAGGTAGATCCGCAGGGTATCCTGGTTCGTGCAGCCGGAACTGTCGCTCAGGGTCAGGATTACAGGCAATCCATAGCGCTGGCTGTCAGGGTGTTGCAGCGCATGGGCAAAAGTATGGGCAAGCGAAGGCTGATTGCCGGTCACGACGGTGCCGTCCGGCAGCGTCCAGGTGCGGCTCACGATGGGGCTCGTCGAAACCGACAGATCGGTCAGCGTAAGGGTAAAGGGCGCGCAGCCGGCGGTGTCGCTGGCCGCAATCCGGGGAAAGATGCCGCTGACCTCGATCAGGTCCGGGCGGTACACCGTGTCCCGGCAGCCGTCCGGGCTGCCTACGATCAGCCGCACATCGTAGGTCCCGAGCGAATCGAAGATAAACAGCGGGTTTTGTTCGCTGGAGCTGGCATAGCCCGGCCCGATGTCCCAGTCCCAGAACACCGTCTGATTGGCAGGGCCGGAAAACTGGCTTGCCAGCGGCGCGCAGCCGCTCAGGGGGGCTGCTGAGAATACCGTGTCGGGCCGCACCACGATCTGCAGCCGCTGCTGGCCGCTTACCCGGCAGGAACAGCCAATCTCGAAATTCCAGGTGGTGACGGTAATCCAATAGCTTCCGGTATCCGGATAGGTGAAGGTAGGATACAGTTCATTGGAGGTGCTGCCGAGCGGATCGCCGAATTCCCACAGCACGCTGTCTATATACGAGGTATCCGGCACATAGGTCACCAGCGTTGTATCGAAGACGATGGTTCCGCCGGGCGGAAAATTGCTCACGCACGGCATCAGCGGAATGCCCGCCGCCCCCCACGGGGGCTGCAGCATGGTCCAGTTTTCGAGATAAAAACTGTCCACGCAGCCGTAGCTGTAGGCATAAAACATCGTGCTGACGTATTGGCCCGAATCCATGAACACCGGCACGATGGTTCCGAAGTTCCAGTTGCCGCTGGAGGTGTCGTTTACCTGAAACCCTTCCCAGTCGCCGGTGGTCACCGCATACCACACATAGTCGTGCGCAGCGGTATCGGTCTGGTTGACGAAGAGGGTGGACGGATCGCAGCAAGAAAGGGTGGGATAGCCAGTCGTATCCAGCAGCGCCACAGGCGGATTGCCGGCGCGGATGCATCGGAGGCAGGTATCGGTCCGCACGCAGCCGTCGGCAGTGGTAATCTGCAGGATGACGTCGAATTCCCCTTCCTGGGTGTAGGTATGCAGCGGATTGGCCTCCGGGCCGCCCAGAAAATTGCCGTCGCCGAAGCTCCAGCTATAGTCCACGATGGGCGTCGGCGAAACCGACTGGTCGGTGAAGGTGATCTCCAGCGGCAGGCAGCCGCCCCGGATCGGAGCCGGGTCCCGTCCGTCCCAGTATTGCGGATAGACTGTGTAGCTGGGGAGGTTATGGGTAAATGCCGCCACAGGGTCGATGATCCGGACGGCATCGGGCAGGACCGCTGAGTCTGCGCAGCCTGCCGCGCTCCAGACTGTCAGCGACACTGGAAAACTGCCGTAGGCGGTGTAGGTGTGGACCGGATTGGGCAGGGAGGAGGTGCTGCCGTCGCCGAAATCCCAGAGCCAGGCCGTATCCGCGCCGGCAGGCGTGGAAAACTGCACCGTCAGCGGCGGCGCGCAGGCGGCCGAGTCGCTGCGCAGGATCTGGACCGAGGGCCCGGAGGCGGCGGAAATGGGCGGAAGCGCATAGCTCTGCACACACAGCTCCGGCCCCATATCTACAGTCAGAACGGGCTGGTAGGTGCCGGAGAGGGCGTACGTATGGGCCACATTAGCCAGGGCCGAAGCCGGACCGCTCTGGCTGCTGCCGTCGCCGAAGTTCCACAGCACCTGAAAGGCAGGATCCACGAGCTGGGAAGTGTTGGAAAAACTGGCAGTGACCGGCACACAGGCGCCTGACAGCGAGGCGCTTGCGCTGGTAATCTGACCGATCAGCCGCACATAGTCCGCTGCGGTGTCGCTGGCGCTGCAGCCCGTCAGCGGATCGGTCACGGTAAGGGTTACATCATACAGGCCGAAGCCCGTGTAGGCATGCTGCGGCTGGGCCTGGGCGGAGGTGCTGCCGTCGCCGAAGTCCCAGAGATACTGGAGCGGCCCCGGCGAAACCTGGGGATTGAACTGCACAGACAGGCTGGAGGCGCAGGTCTGGCGCGGCTGCGCCGCATCGATCTGGGCCGATACGGCCGGCGCCACCTGGATCAGGCCGGGCCTGACGGCAACCCCCTGGCAGCCATTGGCATCCGTCACGATCAGGGTAACGGGGAAACTGCCGCTGCCGAAGGTGTGCGCAGGCGCCTGGGTGCTGCTGCTGCTCCCGTCGCCGAAGTCCCAGAGCCAGCTGACGATCGGAGTTGCAGCTGCGGGCACCGACAGATCGGCAAACTGGACCGGATGCGGCGGGCATCCGCTGAGCGGGCTGGCGCTGAAATCGGCGGACGGATTGCCGAATACGGTGATCGTCCGGGAAACCGGCGCGCTGGGCGGGCCGCCGGGGCTGCTCACCGTCAGGGTGACGGTATAGGTGCCAGGCGTCAGGTAGGCCGCGCCGGGGGCGGCCTGCGCCGGGCCTGCGGCGCTGTTGCCATTGCCGAAACTCCACTGATAGCTCAGCGGACCAGGCCCCGAAGAACCCGAAGCGTCGAAAGTGACCACCAGCGGCGCACAGCCGGAGAGCGCCGAGGCCGTAAACTGGGCCGTCTGGGCAGATGCGCGCGGCACCCAGCAAAGCAACAGGCAAAGTACAATGCAAATGAGCCGGTATAATAGAACCATGAGTGCTGAAGTTGATTCACCATCAGATCATGGGGGAAAAAACCGAAGTATCGCATCACCGGGGCTGCCGCCGGGGCAGCAGGCAGCCTCCGTGCAGACGGCAACAAACTCCCGGCCAGAAGGCCGGTGCCGGATTGACCATTTCCGAGATGTAAGAAAGCGGCGGTTTTTGCGCGGGAATGGCAGCAGGTCCCGGCATGCTTCGGCCTGCCATGCAACTGCCGCATGAAAACGAAAAAACCCGCCGCGAGGCGGGTTTCTTCTGCATCCGGAAGGATAGTTTCTTAATTCAGCAGCAGTACTTTCTCCATCCATTCCCCGTTGCGGGTGCGTACCCGGAGCAGATAGGTGCCTGCCGGAACCTGATCGATATGCAGGCTGGCCTGGGTAAAGGCAGCCGAAGCCGTATGCGTTTCTGTCAGGATCGTCTGGCCCAGCAGGTTGGTCAGGCTCAGCTCGATCTGTTCGCCATACTCGGTGCTGAGCGAAATCCGGAGCGTCTGGTCGCGGCGGACCGGATTGGGCTGCACCTGGAAGGCTGCGGCGCCGAGGGTCACTTCCACTACATTGGAGTAGAAGGTGGTGCCGTCGATGTCGATTTCCTTCAGGCGGTAGTAGCTCGTGCCTGCCAGCGGGCTGCGGTCGGTGTCGGTGTAGCGCAGGGTGCGGGTGCTGTTGCCGGCGGCATCCTGGCGGAGGATTTCCTCAAACTGCGTCCCGTTCTGCGAACGCTCCACGACAAACACATCGCTGTTCAGCTCGGAAGCGGTCACCCATTCCAGCTCCACCACGCCGTTGCGGGGCACCGCGTTGAACGACACCAGCTCGACCGGGAAGCTGACCGGCGGGGCCGTGATCACGCTGTCCACGATCAGCACGCCTACCTGCTCGGTGTTGTGGCTGCGCTCGGCGTCGAGGATCTGATCCTCGTCCAGCGCAAGGCGGAGACCGCCGGCGGTGAAGGGATTGGCACCCATCAGCACGGCCCAGGAGCCGTCGTAGTCGCCCATGCCGGCCTGGCTGGCCACCGCCACAAAGGGCTTGCGGAGGCCGGATACCGTGTATTCGAAGCCGTTCGGCGAGTTATCCACGCCGTAGATCACCCCTTCAGGCGAGAGCGAAGCGGTGAACGGACGCCCGCGCACGATGCTCTGGCCGCTTTCGAAGATCATGTAGCCGATGCTCTCGTTGGCCCGGGTGATATTGGCGTCTTCGCCCACATGCTTGCCGGCAAAGACCTTGGTCGGGTTGGGTGCGTGCTCCTCCTGGTCGCTGGAGGCCCAGAATACCGACCAGCCTGCGTCGTTGTTCGTCATGATGGAGCCTACGACCACCGGCGTCGCATAGGTGTTGGTCGAGCCGCGGTTTTCGCGGGTAGAAGCCCACTGGTTGGCATGAGCCGTTCTGTTGGAGGTCTTGCGGTAGGCTTCCATTTTGATGCCGTCCTGGGCCAGGGTATAGGCGCCTTCTTCCGCCACGATGTAATGGACCTTGTAGCCGCTCAGTGCCGCGCCGCTGGGGTTCTGCACCTGAATCTGGAAGGTATTGCCGTTGCTGGCATTGCGGATGCGGGGCACCGCAGGCAGATCGCTGGGCGAGTTGTACTGCACCGTAGCCACGACGACCATTTTGGTGTAGGTGGTATCCAGCGTTACGGTCCGCCAGTTGGAGCTGCCGCTGGCCAGGTTGGTGAGCACGCCCATGCGCAGCTTGGCGCGGTTGCCTACGCGGATGGCGTCGAAGTTCACCGTATCGGAGGACACGGCATAGGACAGGATCTGGTTGTTGGCCTTCACCAGGTGCATGCGCACCGTATAGTTGCCCTGGGCGATGTTGTAGATCTCATGGATGCGGTCCATGGTGTAGTCGTCCGCAGGCACGCCATTGTTGACCACTACGCGGAGGTGGTGGAAGAGCGTCGTATCGCCGGTGATGGCATAGCGGACCGGCAGGAAGGTATTGTCAGCCTTGGATCCCTGGGTAGGGGACACAATCACCAGCTGCGGCGGGCCTTTCCATTCCAGGTTCACCACAGCCACATCCGACTGGTCGCCCTGGGGGTCCGAGATCTTGTAGCTGAACACATCCTGATACTGCTCCGTGCCGTTCTGGGTATAGGTCACGACACCGGTTGCAGCGTTGTAGGAAACACTCCCGTGGGTAGGCGGGGTGATGATGGTGAAGCTGTTGAGGTTGAAGCCGTCTTCGGAGAAGTCGTTGGCCAGCACCGGAATCTGCACAGCCTGGCCGAGGTGGTATTCCACATGGTCGTCTTCCGTCAGCGGGAAGCAGGCCGGGTGAATTTCGCGGTAGATGGTCGTGGCCAGTCCGCCGGGATCGGTCACCGTGAGGTAGATGCGGTAGAAATACGTCGGGCCGTCGCAGCCGATGGGGAAGAGCGAAGTCGCGGAGGTCTGGTTGTGGTCCAGGGCTTCGAGGTGCGTGTGGTCATTGTGGTGCAGGACGGTCTGCCAGGAGAAATCCAGCTGATTGAGCGGCGTCTGGGCATCGTTGACCGTAGCGCT
Organism: Bacteroidia bacterium; assembly: GCA_033765305.1. Classification (GTDB taxonomy): domain Bacteria; phylum Bacteroidota; class Bacteroidia; order J057; family J057; genus RDXT01. Next base: position 29,026 of record JANRID010000006.1, on the reverse strand, counting down.
GAGGTTCAGGTTTGTCGGATTGACAATGGAGTAGCTCGTAACGGCATCGATGCTGGTGGCGCTGATGACAGGCGGCGTGTTGTTGAGGTAAATCGTGAGCATCACCGTGTTGCTCAGCCCTTGCTGATCGGTCACCTTCAGCGTCACATCGTAGGAGGTCATCACGCCGGGGGCTGCGAGGAAGTTTTTGACCGGATTTTGCTGATTGCTGGTCGGGGAGCCATCGCCGAAGTTCCACAGATAGGTCAGGTTCGAGCCTTCCGGGTCATAGGACTGGCTGCCGTTGAAGTTGACGGTCAGGGAATTGGAGGCGGAGAAATAGACATTGGACGTCGCTACGGCCACGGGCGGCAGGTTGCCGGGGTAGTAGGCCAGGCGGCGGATCTCCACATTGGTGCCGGCCGTTTTGGTGTAACGGACATAATACATCACCTCTTCGGTGGGATGCTGCGCCATGAAGACGAAGCGGCCCACGTTGTTCTGGTTGATGAAGAAGTCGCGCACGGAATCGGGCTCCATGTTGGCGTCGAAGTTGAAGGCGCGGATCCAGGACTGGCCGTAGTCGCCGTGGAAATAGGTATCCTGATATTCTGCCGGATACACATCGCCGGTGTACCAGGCGCCGCCGATGGAGGCATTGCCGCGGAACTGCGGGCCGGGCACGCTCCCGGAGCCCACATTATTGAAGGTGCCGCCTGCGGAATAGCGGGCCAGGACGTTGACCTGATTCCAGTCGAAGGTAGGTTTCCTGTGGGCGAAGAGGCGGGTCGCAGCCGGATTGATCTGCTGGCCGGGGTTGCAGGGATCGGGGAAGGTGGGGTTGCCGGCGCCGCCGTCGCGGATCAGCTGCTCGAAGCGGTAGTACGGCTGGGCGCAGCCGCCGGGCGTGGGCGCTTCGAGGCTGTAGGTATCCATGGCGTCGTACTCCGGGTTGATTTCCATCCCTTCATACACCGGCCATCCGAAGTTCTGGCCGGGGGCCGTGACGATGTTCATCTCTTCCCAGGTCTTCCAGCCCACATCGCCGATGAGGAGGGTGCCCGGCTGCGCGTCGGCAGGATTGTGCGTGCCCGTATTGGGCTTCAGGGCCATGCGGGAGGGGTTGCGGAGGCCCAGGGCCCAGACGCGGGAGCGTGCAGCGCGGGGGGCATTGGCGTCGAAGAACGGGTTGCTGGATATGCCGTTGCCGGTAGCCGGATCGAGGCGGAGGATCTTGCCGCTGAGGGAATTGACCATCTGGGAGCGGAAGGCGCCCACATCCTCCTGGGCGGTGATGATGCCGTCGGCCAGGCCTTGCACCGCATAGGTGTTCGGGCCGGCGCCGCCGAAGTCCACGCCGTTGAAGCTGGCGCCGTCGCCGACGGAGCACAGCAGGGTGCCGTCCTTGCCGAAGAGCAGGGTGCCTACCCCGTGCGAGGTATGCAAAATCGGAATGCCGGTCGTAATGGATTCGCCCAGCAGGATGGTCCGGCTGTTGGCGACGACTGTGGTGAAATTGGTCGCAGCGCTCAGCTGATAGCGGGTGATGCGGCCAATGGTGGCGTTGTAGAGTTCGTTTGCAGTCGAAACGTAGTTAGGAGTGCCGAAATACAGCAGGTGGTGGCGGTCCACCACATAATACAAATAAATCAAGCCGTTGGAGTTGAACTCCGGATCAAGTGCCACACTCAGCAAACCGTAGTCGCCCCAGTCGCCCACTTCCTCGCTGATGTCCAGAATCACATTCCGGACCCCATTTTCGATGTACCACAGTTTGCCCGCTTTTTCCCAGACATACATTTTGTCCGGATCGAGCGGATCCCAGGTGAAGCCCGTGGCCTGATTCCAGCCGATGGATACTTCTTCGTTCACAAAGCCCGCAGGCTGTGCCCATGCCGCCATGCCCGTCGCTACGAGGAGCAGCAGCGTAAGAAGAACGTGTGAAAAACGTGTACGCATATGAGTGATAAAAGTACTGCCTTAAGAAACCTTACCGAATAGCCGAAATCTGACATGCGCAGATATACTCGGGTAAATTTACGGCTGGATGGTTCCATCTCTGGAGAATTGGGCCAAACCGTCACTTTTTGCGCCTGTTTTGCACGTCCGGGCACGCCTGCCCCTGTCTCTGGCCGGTATGCAGGCGGGAATGGTCAACCGCCGGCACCGGCTGCGGACAGCATCTGCCGCCCGGATCTTACAAGGCTGCGCACAGCCGGGCTCCCTTGTGAGGATTTTCCATATTTCGTACTATTGGGCTGCCGCCGCATTTGCCGCTGCGAAAACCATTTCGCCCGGCGATCCGGCGTGCTTGCGGCCAATGTTTCCGCTTTTACTTAACTTAGGCTGCATCCTACACCTTCCTCTATCTGGACTACGATGAGCAGAAAAATACGCATGGGCATGGTCGGCGGCGGCCGCGGCGCCTTCATCGGCGCAGTGCACCGGATGGCCGCAGCACTCGATGGCGAGATCGAGCTGGTATGCGGCGCCTTCAGCAGCGATCCCGAAAAATCCAGGGCCTCCGGCCGCGACTTCTTTCTGCCGGAGCACCGCGTGTACGGCAGCTTCGAGGAGATGATCCTCCGCGAGCAGGAGCTGCCCGAAGGCGAGCGCATGGACTTCATCTCCATCGTCACGCCCAACCACATGCACTTTCCCCCGGCTAAAATGGCCCTGGAGCACGGCTTTCACGTGGTCTGCGACAAGCCCCTCGCCTTTAATATGGACGAAGCCCGCGAGCTGGCTGCCCTCGTGGACCGCACAGGCCTGCTGTTCGCCCTCACCCACAACTACACCGGCTACCCGATGGTCAAGGAGGCCCGCGAGCTGATCCGCAGCGGTGCCCTCGGCAAGATCCGCAAGGTGATCGTGGAATATCCCCAGGGCTGGCTCTCGACCTTCCTCGAAGCCAGCGGCTCCAAACAGGCCAGCTGGCGCACCGACCCCGCCCGCTCCGGCGCGGCAGGCTCCATGGGCGACATCGGCACCCACGCCGAAAACCTGGCCGAGTACATCACCGGCCTGCGCATCACCGAACTCTGTGCCGACCTGAGCACCTTCGTCGAAGGCCGCCAGCTGGACGACGACGGCAATGTGCTGCTCCGCCTGGAGCAGGGCGCCAAAGGCGTGCTGCACGCCAGCCAGATCTGCAACGGCGAGGAAAACAGCCTCAGCATCCGCGTGTATGGCGAGACCGGCGGCCTCGAATGGCACCAGATGGAGCCCAATACCCTGCTGCACAAGACGCAGGAGGGCGTGCGCGTGCTCCGCACCGGCGTAGGCGCGCTGTCCGCGCGCGCACGCGCGCACGCGCGCATCCCCGCAGGCCACCCCGAAGGCTACCTTGAAGCCTTCGCCAATATCTACCGCAACTTCGCCCGCGCCCTGCGCGCCCGCCTTGAAAGCCGCGAACCCGGCGAATTCGACCTCGATTTCCCCACCGTGCACGACGGCGTGCGCGGCATGGCCTTTATCGAAACCGTCGTGGCCGCCGGCAATTCCGACCAGAAATGGCATGCCTTCCCGGCCCACTGAGGCGCCGGGCATCCGGATCTTGTTTCCGCAGGATTGTTCCTCCCCATCAGCTTCTGTATCATGAAATCGATCAAAGGACCTGCTATCTTCCTCGCCCAGTTCATGGGCGACGCTGCTCCCTTCAACAGCTTCCAGTCCATCTGCGAATGGGCTGCGGATCTGGGGTTTGTAGGGGTGCAAATCCCGACCTGGGACAGCCGCGCCATCGACCTCCGGCAGGCCGCCGAAAGCAAAACCTACTGCGAAGACCTGCAGGGCATCGCAGCAGCAGCCGGGGTGCAGATCACCGAACTCTCCACCCACCTCCAGGGCCAGCTCGTGGCCGTGCATCCGGCTTACGACCTGATGTTTGACGGCTTCGCGCCTGCCGCGGTGCATGGCAATCCCAAGGCCCGCACCGAATGGGCCGTTGATCAGCTGATGCTGGCAGCCAAAGCCAGCCGCAACCTCGGCCTGTCTGCGCATGTCACCTTCTCCGGCGCGCTCGCCTGGCCTTACATGTACCCCTGGCCGCAGCGGCCCGCCGGCCTTGTAGAGGCTGCATTTGCAGAACTCGCCAAGCGCTGGACCCCGATCCTCAACGCTTTCGACGCAGCAGGCGTGGACCTTTGCTATGAAATTCACCCCGGCGAAGACCTGCACGACGGCATCACCTGGGAGCGCTTCCGCGAAGCCACCGGCAACCACAGCCGCGTGAACATCCTCTACGACCCCAGCCATTTCATGCTACAGCAGCTGGACTACCTCCAGTTCATCGACTTCTACCACCCCTGGATCAAGATGTTCCACGTCAAGGACGCCGAGTTCAACCCCACGGGCAAGGCCGGGGTCTATGGCGGCTACCAGGGCTGGGTGGACCGGCCGGGGCGCTTCCGCTCGCTGGGCGACGGACAGGTGGATTTCAGCGGCATCTTCAGCAAGCTGACGCAGTACGGCTTCGACGGCTGGGCGGTGATGGAATGGGAATGCTGCATCAAGGACTCCCAGCAAGGCGCGGAGGAAGGCGCGATCTTCATCGCCAACCACCTCATCAAAGCCACAGAGAAAGCCTTCGACGACTTTGCCGACAGCGGCGTGGACATGGCCACCAACCGCCGGATTCTGGGAATAGACTGACAATCAGTGATATGAAATCTGTTCTGGGCATTGGGCTGGCAGCCTTGGGCTGCTGCATGCTGGCGGCGGGGCTCCGTGCGCCGGCAGACCCCTGGGTATTCCGGGGGCTTGCCGAGGGGCGGCCGCACGCAGTGACCGTCGCGCTGGACCAGCGGCTTTGGATCGCCTATGACGCAGCCACCTGCGAGCTGTTCAAAGCCTGGCGGGGCGGCAGCGGCAAGGAATCCGAAGCGCTCGTGTACCAGCCTGCCGGGGCAGCCCGCCAGGTCTGGGAAGTCATAGAAGGCGGCACGGCGCGCAGGCCTGCGGTCCGCTTCGCCGGATATACCCTGGGCGACAGCACCGTAGCGCTTCACTACGAGCTGAAACTGCAGGATGGGCGTATCGTGCGCGTGACCGAGGAACCCGTCTATGTGCCGCAGAAAAACGAAAACCGCGCCGAGCTGCTCCGGCGCTTCACCGTCAGCGGCCTGCCGGCAGGCGCTTCGCTGACCCTTGCCGTGAGCGCCGAGAGCATGCTGCTCGGCGGCGATCTCAAAACCAACGGCAAATGGGCCAGCGAATCCCGCCAGAAGCGCCTCTACGAATGGGGCTCGATCTACGACTTCGAAGGGGTGCTGCAATTTCACCCCTCCGAACCGACCACCCTGTCGATGACCTTCACCGGCGACGCCGAGGCGGAATCCCGCCGCAGGGGCCGCAGCTGATGCCAGCTACCTTATTCTGCTACTCCTACCACCTCAGTTTATGCAAACTACATACTCGCCAAACCGGCTGTTTATCGCCAGCTGCTTCGCACTGGTTACGACAGCCTTCGCCTTCGCCATCCGCGCAGGCATTCTCGGCCAGCTGAGCCTGGAATTTACCCTGACCGACACCCAGCTCGGCTACATCAACTCGACGGCCATTCTCGGCTTTCCCATCGCTACCATCGTCGGCGGCTACCTGTACAACGTCTTCGGTGCCAAGCGCATGATGGTGCTCGCGCTCGTGAGCCACGTGCTGGGGATCGTGATGACGATCTTCGCCAATGGATTCGCCCTGCTGCTGCTCTCCAACTTCTTCATCGGCTTCGGCAACGGAACCGTGGAAGCTGCCTGCAATCCCCTGATTGCCAACATGTACAAGAACAACCAGACCACGATGCTCAACCGCTTCCACGTCTGGTTTCCCGGCGGGATTTTCCTCGGTGCGCTGATTTCGCAGGGCATGGACGCCATGTCGCTCGGCTGGCAGGCCAAAATTGCCATCATGCTGATCCCGACGGCAATCTATGCCGTGCTCTTCTGGGGCCAGAAATTCCCCGAGGCTGAAGCCGCAGGCCAGGCCAAGCTTTCCGACAACCTCAAAGGCATGCTCAGCCCGCTGTATCTGTTCATGCTCTTCTGCATGATCCTGACAGCCAATACCGAACTGAGCACCCAGCAGTGGGTCGAACGCCTCCTCGGCGCTGCCGGCGCTTCGGGCATGCTCGTGCTGGCCATGGTGACCGGCCTGATGGCCGTAGGCCGCCTCTTTGCAGGCCCGGTCATTCACCGCCTCAACCCGACCGGCGTGCTCTGGGGCTCTTCGATCATTGCCCTCATCGGCATCCTGCTCATGAGCCAGGCCACCGGCCCGATGGTGTACGTGGCTGCCATTCTCTTCGCAGTCGGGGTTTGCTACTTCTGGCCGACGATGATCGGATTCACCGGCGAATACATCCCCAAATCGGGTGCGCTGGGCATGTCGCTCATGGGCGGCATGGGCATGTTCGCTACGGGGATCGCGCAGCCCATCGTAGGCAGCTGGCTGGACAACTCCCGCATCGACAAAGCCCAGGCTATGGGCTATCAGGTCAGCGAGCCCTCGGAACTGACGACCTTCATGGCCGGCCTGACCCAGGAGGCTGCGCAGCAGATCGACCTGGCCGCAGGCCAGGCTACGCTGATCAAGCTGGCATTCTTCCCCATGATTCTGATCGTAGCCTTCGGCGCCTTGTATTTCTTCATGCGCCGCACCGGCCACGCCAAACCGGTCTGACCGGAAAGGAACGGTCTGGATATCAACAGCAAACGTCGCCCTGAACAGGCGGCGTTTGCCATATCGGAGCCCGCTCAGTTGAGCCGGTAGAAGAGCTTGGCGATCCGGCGCTTCCAGGCGCTGGTATAGGGCGGATAGATCAGGCGGGAGAGGAACCAATGGTTGATCATCACGCTGCGCGGGTGGGAAAATTCCTTGAACCCGGCATGGCCGATTGATTTGCCGATCCCGCTGTTGTTCGTGCCGCCGAAGGGCAGGTTGGGGTTGCCGTGATGCACCACACAGTGGTTCACGACCAGGTCGCCGGAGAGGATGCGCGACTTGAAAAAGCGGATTTCCGGTTCCCGCCGGCTGAAAATATACAGCGCCAGCGGATGCGGAGCCGCCTGTGTGATCCGGACCGCCTCTTCCGGATCCCGGTAGGTGAGCACCGGCATCAGCGGCCCGAAGATTTCCTCCTGCATGATCCGCATCTCCGGCTTCACCCCCGTGAGCACCGTATGGGCGATCTTCAGCTCCTCCGGCAGGGTCTTGCCGCCCAGCCGCACCTGGGCGCCCTGGCTGAGCGCGTCCTGGAGGATGCCCTCCACCCGCGCAAAGTGCCTTGCGTTCACCGAACGGCCATAGGCCTCGCCCTTCGCCAGGCCATCCTCGAACATCGACAGGGCATGATGAATGTAGCGCTGGATAAAGGCTTCCGCCACAGATTCATGCACCAGGACGTAGTCCGTCGCTACGCAGGACTGGCCGGACTTGATGTGCTTGCTCCAGGCGATGTGGCTGGCTGCCAGGTCGATATCGGCGTGTTCGGTGATGATGGAGGGCGACTTGCCGCCCAGCTCCAGCGTCACCGAGGACAGATGCTCCGACGCGGCTTTCATCACCGCCTTGCCCACCGACGGGCTGCCGGTGAAGAAGATGTGGTTGAAGGGCAATTGCAGCAGGCGCTGCGAGATGCCCGCGTCGCCTTCGACGACGGCGATCTCCTCCGGCTTGAAGAGCGCCTGCACCATGTCTCGCATGAAGGCCGAGGCATGCGGCGCATATTCGGAGGGCTTGATGATCACGGTATTGCCTGCGGCGATGGCCGAGATCAGGGGCCGGATGGTGAGGGTGTAGGGATAATTCCAGGGTGAAATAATCAGGCAGACGCCTTTGGGCTCATACTGAATGTAGGAGCTGGTGCCCATCAGCGTAATCGGCGTAGGCACGCGCTGCGGCGCCATCCATGCATCGATATGCCGGAGGACGAAGTGCGTCTCCATCCGGGCCGGCATGGACTCGATAAGAAGCGACTCGGTCTCCTCGGCACCCTGATCGAGGCGCATGGTCTCTGCCACCTCCGGGATCCGGGCTTCGAGGTATTCCAGCAGGCGGCGCAGCTTGGCCTTGCGCTCGCGTGCGGTGCTGCGCGCCACCACCGGCGCATAGGCCTGCTGGGCGGCAAAAATCGCGTGGATCTGCTCCTCTGTGGCGGAGTTTGCTGCGGTAGGGATGGCCGTCGTGATCATCGGGTAGTCCTGTTGGTTCGTTGTTCAATCCATCTCGTATGCTAGGTAACCGGGCCCTGGGCCGAATGTTGGCGCCCTCAGGGCGCCAGCAGGCGGCAGACCATGATGCCGCTGGCAGATTTGCTGGCGGCGAGGTAGTCGTGCAGCGGCTGGGCTGAAATCTCGACCTCGTTGGTCAGGGAGGAAGCATGCAGCAGGTGAATGCGGCCGCCTTTGCGGTACGCCATGCCGACATGCTGCACATCCAGCCCGCCGATGCTGGTAGCAATGGCAATCAGATCGCCGGGCTGAATGCCCGCTTCGCGGGCGGCAATCTGATCCTTCGGGATCACATAGCGGGTGCGGGCGCTGAGCGCCTGCTCCACCTGCCGGACCGAGTCGGTCCAGGCGGGCGTTTCGGTCAGCTGCCGGTAGCTGCCGGGGTGCGTGCTCATAAAATCGATGCGCTTCTGGACAGGCGTGCCGCCGAGCGCCTGGGTCATATCGCGCAGCAGGCCCTTGGCCTGGTTGTCGGCGATCCAGTCGCTGAAGTAGTGCAGCCGGGACGGATAGGGGCCCGGGCGCCCGCCCCGGTAGCGCACCTCGGCCAGCGCGGCCAGATAGGCCTCGTAGGTCCACTGGCGCCGCTGCCCGCAGCGGACGAAGGCCACCACATTCTCCAGAAAAGTCGTGCAGTCGAGCCCGTCCAGGCGGACGACCAGCTGCTCCTCGCCGGGCAGTTCGAGGGTATGGGCGATGTAGGGCGTGCCCAGGAAGTAGGTCCCCACCCGTATGGCTGCCTCGCCCGGCGGCATCTGCGCCAGGCCAGCCGCAGCAAACTCCGCCAGGCAGGAATCAGCCAGGGCACGGTTGGGTGCCGTGCAATACACCTGTGCAAGGCCCTGCGCGGGCAGCAGCGCCAGCATTCCCCACCATCGGAGCCATCGGAAGAACATCTGCATCTCAGCCGGGTTTTGATCAGTAAAATATGGAAACTTGCAGCGATATTCAAATGCCCTTACGCAGTATGGACGAACAAGCGAAAGCGGAGTTCATCATCCGGAAGCTGGACGAGCTGTATCCTGAAACGCCCGTGCCCCTGGAGCACGAAGACGCGTACACCCTGCTGGTGGCGGTGCTGCTCTCGGCGCAGTGCACCGATGTGCGGGTCAATCAGGTGACGCCGCTGCTGTTTGCCCGCGCCTCGGATCCGTTTCAGATGGCGCAGGTGCCGGTGGAGGAAATCCGCAGCATCATCCGGCCCTGCGGGCTCTCGCCCCGCAAGTCGCAGGCGATCAGCGAGCTGTCGCAGATCCTGGTGGAGCGCTACGGCGGCGCCGTGCCGCGCAGCTTCGAGGAGCTGGAAGCCTTGCCGGGGGTGGGGCACAAGACCGCTTCGGTGGTCATGTCGCAGGCCTTCGGCGTGCCGGCCTTTCCGGTGGATACGCATATCCACCGCCTGATGCAGCGCTGGGGCCTGAGCAGCGGAAAAAACGTGGAGCAGACCGAGCGGGATGCCAAGCGGATCTTCCCGGAGGAACGCTGGAACCAGCTGCACCTGCAGATCATTTTCTTCGGACGGCAGTACTGCCCGGCCCGCGGCCACCGCCCGGAGCAGTGCCCGATCTGCAGCGTGGTGGCGCCGGGTGGGGTATAACCCTTGGCGCCGGAGAGCACTGGCTCCTGTATCCTACTCATACAGAAGCCGGTCCGGCCTTCGCTCAGCCCGTACCGTGAATCCCGGAAAGCTGAGCAAATCCTGAATCAGCAATTCATCGATGCTCAGCGCATATTTCCGGTCGGATAGCAGAACAACCGGAATATGATTTCGGTCTTCCGAATTCGACCGGAGCTTCCGGCATTGGGCCTTGGTAAAATACTGCTGTTTAAATCGCTTGATCTGGTCATTGTTGATTTTCACCAGGCGGCCCTCACGGGTCAGGGCTGAGATCAGAACCGGGATGCTGGAATCCGATGCCGCGTTTCGGCTGGACGCTATGTATTCCTGCAGCAGTTTGTTTGATACGGCAAGATGAGCTTCGGGATTGTTGAAGAGCCAGCGGATCAGCTTCTTGTATGCAGGGTCTGCGGGATTGGCGAAGCGGCTGGCAATATTGGTGTCGATAAACAGATCTTTCTTCATGATTCGGCGTGCAGTGCGATCTCCATTACATCCATCATATAGGTTTTGAAAAAATCATCCGGTGCGTCGTGTACCTGGCCATTCCGGGCAAACCGGATGGTATGGATCTGACCGCCGGCGGGGGTTTGTTCTGTAAAATATACCTGCAGATCTTCCGGTTTCAGGTTTCCTTTCACAATCTCCAGCCTGATGCGGTTAATGAGGTATTCGCTGTGGGTTTCGATGACGTAGCGCTTGTCCGTGCGATTGACCTCTTCGACCAGATAGGCGCCATAGCGGGATTGGGTGCTAGGGTGCAGATGGATTTCCGGCTGCGATACCACCAGCGTGGAATCATCTGGGAGCTGCAAATCGGCCACAAGCACAGGCAGAAACTGGCTGATCCCAAATCCTACATCGCTGAGTGCAGAGAACGCTCCCTTGCTGCCGGTCCGGACCATAAACTCGAAGCGTCCGCCGTCGAGCCGCCGCGATTTGATGCCATGCAGCAGTCCAAGCTGTTTCATCACCTGGATCAGCCGCTTGAATTCGGGCGCTTTTTGGGTTTCCCAATATATAATCTGGTCCAGATACCCCTCTCCGAATTTTTCGATCTTCAGATCCGCTTTGGTTTTCTCCAGGTAGGTCCGGTCGGGGTGCAATCTGAAGGAACTGATGTAATTGATCTTGTCATCGAACTCTCGGAATACCGCGGTCAGGCTTTCGATGATCTGGCGGATCCGCAGGTTGTCCAGCTGCAGCACATATGCTTTTAGAGTTTGTATATCTTCAACTCTTTGATTATCAACCGTTTTTGCCTCAAAAGACGCCTGCCACATGCGCTGGAGGTCCATCGGCTGCTGGCTGTCTATGCCGTGCACAGCCTGTACCGACTTCATGATGCCCCCCACTGCGGTTTCGATGGAGGAAGATAGCCGGTTGAAAATATTGATCAGCCGGTCACTGGCAATTGCCTGGGCCAGCGGATCGCGATCCGGATCGTACTGGTAGCTCAAGCGGTATGAGGCATCCGCCTGCCGGGTCATGAGCAGGGTAAAATAATCGAGCTCGGCATGCAGATGCTTCAATATAGGCAGATGCTGGGGTTTATCATCGGTCCAAACCGATTCGATACGGTTGATGCTGCCATTTTCAAATACAAATCCCAGGGAGATGTCGCGGTCGGCAGCGTGATTGAAGACGATTTCCCTGAAATCACCCATGTTGACATACTTGCCATTCACCGAAAACGTGAACGGAAACTCATCCGACTGCAAGGGCCCCAGCATCCCATAGAGTACGGAACTCTTCCCGCTGCTGTTTGCACCAGTAAGCAAGGTAATTTTCCCAAGATCCAGGTTCTGCGGTTCCTGGAAGCACTTGAAGTTTTGTATGGTAATGCGCTTAAGCCTCATCGGTGTAATACGTTGCAGGTGAGACACGATGCGGGATGCGGGACCCGGCACATCCGCTCGCTCCGCTAAAGCTACTAAAATTATAGGATCTGTCAGCGGTTCCGACAGGACGCTGCATGCTACATCCAGGTCCGCCAGTCGCCTGCCGCCAGCAGCAGCAGCCGCGCCAGCATCACAACCCCGATCAGGCTGTAATAGAGCAGCGTACGCCGCCCGCCGGGCTCTTTGTGCCCGCCGACGGAGATAAAAACCGCAATGGCTGCCGCCAATGCCGCCAGCCCCAGCCCGGATGCAATCCAGAAGGGCCAGCCTTCCGTGACTACAATGCTCACCAGGAAGCAGGCGAGGATCGCCCACCAGAGCAGCTGGTACCGCAGCTGGAATTGCTCTGCGCCTACGGCCGCTTCGATAGGCGCCAGCGCCGCCAGCCCGGCCTCGACCTGCTCCGGCTGTTCCAGCCCGTTGACAATCAGCAAAGTGCGGTTCTCCTGCATGTCCTTGACCACGTAGTTGCCGCTGCGGTCGCGGAAGATGGTGTCGATTTCCAGCTTTTCGAGGCGCCGGGCCGGCTGCCGGGCCGTCTCCACTTCCACAAAGTCCGGCCCGATATGCACCTGATAGGCAGCAATGCTGTCCCGGCTCCGCAGGGAATTCCGCACCAGCAGGAAGACTGCCGCAGCCAGCCCCCAGATCAGGGGAATGATCCAGTCCCAGCCCGCTGACGGCATCCGCCGCCAGACCATGGCGCCCAGCAGCACGGCAATAATAGCTACGCTGATGAAGGTGTTGCGCAGGTTGCGGCGCATGACGCGTCTTGCCCCTTCAGGGCTCAGCCGGTAGGTATTCATCGCAGCCGGAGGGATTGGATCTGGCTGCGGAAGGCCAGCAGCAGCACGAAGGGAATCAGGGACGGGCTCATCCCCGGCGAGATCCAGAGCCAGATGAGCGGCAGCGCCAGCAGGGCCAGGGCTGCCGAGGCCTGAAAGTACCAGCGCAGCCAAGCCGGCGCCGGGCGCCGGCGCAGCAGCAGCACCCACGCAATCAGGTGCGTAGGCAGCAGCCACATCAGGTGCAGGTTGCCGGCGGTCTGGCGGTGGTCCGTAGCGGTCCAGAGCAGGAGCAGGATGAGCCCGCACAGCCCGGCGATGAACCACAGGGCCATATCAGCGCGGCCTGCGCGCCGGGCGGGCGCACGCCCGCGCCCGCGGAAGGCCAGCCCGGCCGAGAGCATCAGCAGCAGCACGCCCGGCACTGCCGGCGTCAGCCAGCGGGGCAGTCCCGATGCTTCTTCGGGAAGGCCCTGGTACAAGGGCAGCTTGCGGCTTACGAGCGGCACCAGGCCGCTGGCTGTCAGCACCTTCGCCGAGTCGAACTCCTGCGCCAGATAATCCGGCAGGTACATCCGCTCCCAGCGCGTCGCCTCCCGGTCGATCACCGAGCCCAGCGCCAGATCGATGCCGAATTCGGGCCAGGGCGATTCTGACAGGTACTCGTCCAGCGTCTGCCGGAAGGTCAACCCGGTGCCTGTCTGCGGCTCGTCCCAGGCGAGGCTGTCGCCCAGGGCGCGGGCCAGCACGTCGCGGATGCGGGTGGCGCAGTTGTCGTAGAAAAAGTCGTAGCGGTAATACCGGTTTTCAGGCAGGTTGTTGACCTCCAGCAAGGTATAGAGCCGCTGCTTCTGGGCCGGGGTCAGGTGCAGAAACTGAGCGGTATAGCTTCGGTTGTAGTAGCGCTGGTGCACATACTGGAACTGGCGGAAGGTCTCGGTGTCGATGCGGTAGATCAGCCGGCCCTTGATGAAGTTGAAATAGAAAAGCGGCGGGTTGAACTCGAAGGTGCCGAAGTTGTACACCGTGTCGAGGCTGGCAGCAGGATCGCGCACCCAGATGGCGCTGTGCCCGAAAGCGGAGTAGAGTTCGCTGCCCGGCACGACGGTCAGCAGGCTCACCTCCGCCGCAGGCGTGAGGCGCAGCGGCTGAGCCGGGGCAATGCGGAGGCCGCAGATCAGCGTCAGGAGGCAGGCAGCCAGGGTCAATCGGGTCATCATGCAGCACTTCAGGACCGGCGGAAAAGCGGCACGGGCCGGAAGGGGCAAATTAGGAAAAATTAGGCTGCGGAGCGCAACGGATGCAGGGCTCCGGCAGCGGCGCCGCGGACGCCTGCGGACCCGCAGGCCATGACCCGCCTGCAGGGGCGCATAAAAAGCTTGAATGATTTACAAAAAGTAAAATAAACTTTACTTTTAGAAAAGTAAACGTATCTTTGTGTAACCTAATCACGGTCCTATGAAATTCTTCAGAATGTCCCCGGCTGCTGCGGCGGCCCTGTGGCTGGCCGCCTACGCCGGCTGCCTGTTCGCGATCCGGCAAGGGGGCCCCGGCCCCGTTGCGGGCATGAGCCTGGCGCTGCTGCCGGCGGCCGCCTTTGCGTGGTTTCTGTACTGCTACATCCGCAATGCCGCTTCGATGGATGAAGTTCAGGTCAAGGTGCAGATGGAGGCCGCAGTGATTGCTTTTTCGCTGGGGCTGCTGCTGCTCATGATCCTGGGCCTCGCCGATCTGGTGCTGCCCCTCGATCCGGAGAATTGGAGCTACCGGCATCTAGTACCGGTATTTGCCGTGCTGTACTTCATTGGGCTGTTCATTTCCCGCCGCCGATACCAATTCGACGATGAAAAACCTGATTAAAGTGGAGCGTGCCCGGAAAAACTGGACCCAGGCGGAACTTGCAGCCCGGATCGGCGTATCCAGACAGGCGGTGAATGCCATCGAAACGGGGAAATTCGTTCCATCGACTGTGCTGGCGCTCAAGATGGCCCGGGTGTTCGGGACACAGGTGGAAGCAATTTTTCAGCTGGAGGAAGATGACTGAACGGCTGTCGCAGGTCATTCTGTATGTGCACACCCTATTCGGAACATATGAACTGGGGACGATTCCTGCTGCGGCTGATGCTGATCCTGGCCCTGACCGTGCTGACCCAGACCGGCGGGCTGGTATATCTGGCCTCCTGGCCGTTGCGCATATGGCCTGGAAAGCGGATCCGCATGCCGCTGGCCCGGCGCGTGTGGAATCTGACGGCATTTCTGCTGCTGTATCTGCTCACGTCGCTGCTGATCGTGCCGCTGGCAGCGCCGCTCGCCGGGCGGGTACCGCTGCCCATCCTGGAGCGCGGCCATGTAGAGCCGCTGCGGGCGTATACCTGGCTGTGCAACCGCCACTATGTCAGGCCTGTGCTGCGGGATGCAGTCTTGGGCGTGGCGGCCCGGCTGAACAATCAGTATCCGGGCACGCAGCTGTACTATCTCGATGCCGGCTTTCCTTTTTTCGACGGATTTCCCCTGCTGCCGCACCTGAGACATGACGACGGGCGCAAACTGGATCTGGCTTTTTGCTATCTGGATGTCCGGACCGGCAGGCCCGCCGCCGGAAGCCCGGCCCTGCTGGGCTACGGCGTATGCGAGGAGCCCCGCACCGGCGAAACGCATACCGCCCGCGCCTGTGCGGAAGCCGGCCACTGGCAGTACAGCCTGCTTGGCAGGATGCTGCCTGCCTGGCGGAAACAGGCGTTTCAGTTCGACCCGGAGCGCACAGCCGCGCTGGTGTCCCATTTCGCCGCCCATCCAGACATCGGCAAGATCTTCCTCGAGCCGCATCTGCGGACGAGGATGCGCCTCAGCTCCGACAAAGTCCGCTTTCACGGCTGCCGCGCCGTCCGGCACGACGACCACCTGCATGTACAGCTCTGATGAGCGCGCCTGCACCGCATTGCACATCGCCGCTGTATTTTTACTACTTTAGAGCTGTTTCACGGATCATCCCCATCTTCCATGCCGCCTTCCATCCTTCCCTATCTCGACCGAAAAGACTTTGCCGGGCTCCGGCAGCTCCTGGCCCTGCACCCGGAGCTGGCCAATGAAGAGATCCCGGCCGGCCCTGTGCCGGCGCATCCCCTGCACCGGATCTGCGACCGGGTGTTCGAAGGGCGCTTCACGGACGAGGAGGCCCTGGCGGCAGCCCGCATCCTGCTCGAACACGGCGCGCGGGTGGACGGAAACCATCCCGCCGCAGGCCGGGATACTCCGCTGATCGCGGCTGCGAGCCTGCACGCCGACCTGGCAGCCCTGCTGTATGTGGAATCCGGGGCCGATCTCCGCCACCCCGGCACGCACGGCGGTACGGCCCTGCACTGGGCTGCCTGGTGCGGACGTCCTGCCGTCGTGGAGCGGCTCCTTGCCGCAGGCGCGGAGCCCGGCCGCCGCTGTGCCGACTTCGGCGCTGAGCCGCTGTTCTGGGCCGTGCACGGCTATGTGCAGGGCGGGCGGCAGCATCTGGCAGCCTGCCAGACCGTGGTGCGCATGCTGCGGGCAGCCGGAGCCGATCCGCAGGTGCCCAGCCGCAGCGGCACCCGGGCTCAGGATCTGCTGGGGGAGGAAGACGCGGAGCTTTCTGCGCTTCTTAACTGATTATCAGGCTATTCAATAGCCGTCGGGCTGCCGCTCGGCGCGGAACTCGCGCGCGTCGCCGCTTTTGCGGTGGCGGGCTTCGCTCAGGATGGCTGCTGTCGCCGAGGCGCCGACGCGCGTCACGCCCAGGCTGTGCACATGCAGCACCTGATCCAGCGTGCGGATGCCGCCGGCGGCCTTGACCTGCACCGCCGGCGCGCTGTGCAGCCGCATCAGCCGCAGGTCGTGGTCCGTGGCCCCCCGGTAGTCGTAGCGTCCGTCCGGGCCTTTCACAAAGCCGTAGCCCGTGGAGGTCTTGACAAAGTCTGCGCCCAGCTCGCTGCACAGCTCGCAGAGGCGGATCTTGTATTCGTCCTCCGGCAGAAAATCATTTTCGAAAATCACCTTCAGCAGGCCGCCCCCCCGGCGGGTTTCCTCCAGCACAGCGCCGATCTCGTCGCGCACGTAGCCCCATTCCCGGCTGAGCACCTTGCCGATATTCACCACCATGTCGATCTCCGTAGCACCCTCGGAGCAGGCCTGGCGCGTCTCGGCGGCTTTGATGGCGACTGCGGAATTGCCGTGGGGAAATCCGACCACGGTGCCCGCCGCCACCGGGCTGCCGGCAAGCCACCTGACCGCCTGCGCCACCGCATATGGCTTGGTGCAGACGGATGCGACCTCGTATTCCAGCGCCAGCCGGCATCCCGATTCCAGCTCCTGGTCGGTCATGGTGGGATGCAGCAGCGAATGGTCGATCAGGCGGGCGATTTCAGCGGCGCTCAGCATAACAGCAGGGGTTAGTCGGGAGTCAATAAACGGATTTCGCCCGACATTCCCAATGCTCAGAGGCTGCGGATGACGCGGCAGGGATTGCCTGCGGCAAAAACCCCGGCGGGGATATCTTTGGTCACCACACTGCCCGCGCCGATGGTGGTATCGTTGCCGATGGTGATGCCAGGGCACAGGATGGCGCCGCCGCCGATCCAGACGCGGCTGCCGATGGTGATGGGTGAGGCCAGTTCCGGGCCTTTGCAGCGCTCGGCGGCATCCAGCGGATGATAGGCCGTGTAGATCTGCACATTGGGGCCGAGCATCACCCAATCGCCCATGCGCACTTCGGCGCAGTCGAGGATGATGCAGTTGAAATTCATGAAACAGTTGTTGCCCAAGTAGATATGCTGGCCGTAATCGCAGTAGAAGGGGCTCTGGATATCGAGGTTGCTGCCGGCGGCGCCGAGCAGGTCGTCGAGCAGGGCCCGTTTGCCGGCTTCGTCGCCGTAGGGCAGGGCATTGTAGCGGGAAAACAGCTCCCGCGCGCGCATGCGGATCGCGCTGAGTTCCGGATCGGCGGCGACATACAGCTCGCCCGCCAGCATTTTTTCACGCTCTGATTTCATGCGTTCGTTTCGATGGGGACAGGGGTTTCAGCCTCCGATCCGTGCGTATCGGGCATCAGGCGGTCGAAGACCTTCCGAATACTACCCACAAACGGCAGAAATAGCAAGACCCCCAGCGTGTTGAAGAACACGTGGGCGTTGGCGATCTGCTGATCGATCTCCTGCCCGCCGCTGATCCACGCCACCAGGGATACGAAGGGCTGGAAGAACAGCAGGGCGAGGAGGATGGTAATCAGGTTGAATACCAGGTGAAAGAGGCCGGTTTTCAGGGCCTCGCGCCCGGAAGCCATCCCGGCAATCAGGGTATCTGAGCAGGTGCCCAGCTCTGCGCCCAGCAGCACGGCAATGCCGGCAGGCAGGGTGACGAGGTCCTGCTTGGCGAGGGTGATCACCATGCCTACTGTGGCGGAGGACGACTGGATGATCAGCGTCACCAGCCCGCCGATGAGCGCGCCCGGCACCGGCCGCTCCAGGCCGGCCATCCACTCCCGGAACTGTGCGCTTTCCTTCAGCGGCTCCACCGAGCTTTCGATCGTCAGCAGGCCGAAAAAGAGCAGGCCGAAGTAAAACAGCGCTTTGCCGCCCTGCTTCCATGCGTCGCGGGGCACCGCGATCATCAGCACCAGCCCCAGCAGCATCGGGATGGCTGCAAACTGCCCCGGATCCAGGGCAATGATCTGGCTGGACATCGTCGTGCCGATATTGGCCCCCATCACAATGCCCAGGCTCTGGCGGAAGGTCAGCGCCCGCGCATTGATCAGCACGAGGGCCGAAATGATCACAGCCGATGAAGATCCCAGCAGGATGGTGATGAGGATCCCCGTGAGCATCGAGGAAAGCAGATGGCCCGTAAACCGGCTCAGATAGATACGGGTGCGGTCGGCGGCCATGCCGCGCAGCACCTCCGACAAGGCCGTGATGGCATATACAAACAAGCATAGCCCGCCCAGCACGCCCAGCAGTACCGCTGTCATATGCGTCTGTTGAAGTGAGCAGGTAAGCAATAGGCCGCATATTGCGGCAATACAATCAAACTATTAAATTATGTCGCGCTTCTGTGCCGGCTGCCTTCTGTCAGGGCCGGGCATGGAGCAAAGTCTTTCCACAAGCAGCACCGCCATCCGTCCTTCGGGGTATCGAATATTGCGTATCTTTTCCGCCAGCAGAACAGACCCTTCCGGCTATGCGACCTGATTTCACCCGTACCCCGCTGAGGCCAGATGCCCCGTCATCCGCTCCCGCCCCCCAGGGCGCCATCTGGATGACGCCGGAGCAGATTGCCGTCAAGCCGCTCTACAGCGCAGCCGATCTCGCGGAGCTGGAGCACCTGGCTTTTGCTGCCGGGATTCCGCCCTTCCTCCGCGGCCCCTACTCGACGATGTATGTCCAGCAGCCCTGGACCATCCGCCAGTATGCCGGCTTCTCCACCGCCGAAGCTTCCAATGCCTTCTACCGCCGCAACCTGGCCGCAGGCCAGCGCGGCCTCTCCGTCGCCTTCGACCTCGCCACCCACCGGGGCTACGACTCCGACCACCCCCGCGTGCTCGGCGATGTGGGCAAAGCCGGCGTGGCCATCGACAGCGTCGAGGACATGAAGATCCTCTTCGATCAGATCCCCCTGGATCAGATGTCGGTGTCCATGACCATGAACGGCGCCGTGATCCCCGTCATGGCCTTTTACATCGTGGCGGCGGAAGAACAGGGCGTGAGCCCCGCCCAGCTCAGCGGCACCATCCAGAACGACATCCTCAAGGAGTTCATGGTGCGCAACACCTATATCTATCCGCCGGGCCCCTCCATGCGCATCATCGGCGATATCTTCGCCTATACCGCCCGGCACATGCCGCGCTTCAATTCCATCTCCATCTCCGGCTACCACATGCAGGAGGCTGGCGCCACCGCCGACCTGGAGCTGGCTTATACCCTCGCCGACGGCCTCGAATACCTCCGCACCGGCATTCACGCCGGGCTCGATATCGACGATTTTGCCCCGAGGCTCTCCTTCTTCTGGGCCGTCGGGATGAATTTTTTCATGGAAATCGCCAAGATGCGCGCCGGGCGCCTGCTCTGGTCCAAGCTGGTGAACCAGTTCAGCCCGAAAAACCCCAAGTCGATGGCGCTGCGCACCCACTGCCAGACCTCCGGCTGGAGCCTCACCGAGCAGGATCAGCTCAACAACGTCGCCCGCACCTGCATCGAAGCGCTGGCTGCCGCCCTGGGCCATACCCAGTCGCTGCATACCAATTCCTTTGACGAAGCCATCGCCCTGCCGACCGATTTTTCGGCCCGCATCGCCCGCAATACCCAGCTCTATCTTCAGGAGGAAACCGGCATCACCAAAGCCATCGACCCCTGGGGCGGGTCCTACTACGTGGAGCGCCTCACGCATGAGCTGGCGCATAAAGCCTGGGCCCTGATCCAGGAGGTGGAATCCTATGGCGGCATGGCCCGCGCCATCGAGGAGGGCATTCCCAAAATGCGCATCGAGGAGGCGGCCACCCGCAAGCAGGCCCGCATCGATGCCGGCAAAGACATCATCGTGGGCGTCAACCGCTTCCAGGCCGAAAGCGAGGAGGCCTTCGACATCCTGGAGGTGGACAACACCGCAGTCCGCGAATCGCAGATCCGCCGGATTCAGGAGATGAAGGCCCGCCGCGACAGCGCGGCGGTGCAGGCGGCGCTCGAAGCCCTTACCCGCTGCGCCGCCCAGGCGCCCGGCAGCGGCGACGAGCACAATCTCCTCGCCCTGGCGGTGGATGCCGCCCGCAAGCGCGCCACGCTGGGCGAGATTTCGGCGGCGATGGAGCAGGTCTACGGCCGGTACCAGCCGGCGATCCGCGCCGTGAGCGGCGTCTATGCCCAGGAGGCCCAGCAATCGGACGCCTTCGCGCAGGCGCGCACGCTCGCGGACCGCTTCGCCGAAGCCGATGGGCGCCGCCCCCGCATCCTGGTGGCCAAGATGGGCCAGGACGGCCACGACCGCGGCGCGAAGGTCATCGCGACCGGCTTCGCCGACCTCGGCTTCGATGTGGACATCGGCCCGCTCTTCTCCATGCCGGAAGAGGTCGCGCGCCAGGCCGTGGAAAACGACGTGCACCTCGTGGGCGTCTCCAGCCTCGCCGCAGGCCATAAAACCCTGGTGCCCGCGCTCATCCAGGCGCTCAAAGACCAGGGCCGGGGCGATATTCTGGTGGTGGCCGGCGGGGTGATCCCCCGGCAGGACTACGACTACCTGTATGAGGCCGGGGTGGCAGGCGTATTCGGCCCCGGCACCCCGATCCCGGAAGCCGCGATCCGGATTCTGGAGAAAATGATGAACTGAGCGCCGCTATACAGGCCGGATTATCCAGCATCTGGTAACTCAAGAGCCTGCAGCACAGTTTGATACCCCCTCGTATCAGCCCTGTTTTTGGGTACGGGAAAAGACAGGCAGCAGTGCGAAGGCGGATGCTGTATCAGCACCGGCAGGATCTGATTCCCGTCGAGGTGAAATCGGGCGATGCTGGCAAGCTGCGCTCGCTCCACCAGGTTATGCAGACTTGCGGGCATCCCTGCGCCGTCCGGCTTCTGGGCAACCGCTTTTCCGTGGACCGTGTGCAAACTGCGGAGGGCTTGCCGTTCTGGCTCATGAACCTGCCGTATTGCCCCGGCTCGCAGCTGCCGGCATATATCGATTACTTCGTGCGCCAGTATGCCCTGGAGCCCTCAGGAGCCGGATAGGCCCCCGTTTCATCCAGGCCCGCAGCGGTTGTATGGAAAACCGGCGATTCAGCGCACTGCCCCGCAGGGCCCGCCCGGATCTTGCTGCAAGCGGCTGAATAGCAAAGCATTACTCCACCACCACGATTGCTGCCGCAGGGTTGTTTTCGTAGGCAGTCAGCGGGTCGCCGTTGCGGAAGTACTGGATAGACTGCCAGAAGTACCGGCATTCATCCACCCCCAGCACAAAGCGCACCCGCAGCGTATCGAGGCCGTAGGTGTCTTTTTTGAGGTAATAGTCGTACTGGAAAACCCGTCCGAAGAGCTGGGTGAGGTTCACGGAGTTGTCGGCGGGGCTTACGAAGTCCGCTGTGAAGCGGAAGGGGCCGAAGCTGCCGTCGGCATATCCGGGCCGGATCAGCTCGTAGCGCGGATTGGGGCGGGCGCCGCCGGTACTGTCGAGGAATACGACAATCCCGTCCGGGTTGTAGATAGAGGTCAGGTAATTGGTGCCATCCGGACGCTGGTAGGTGACGGTAAAGAATGCATCCGCAACACGCGGGCTCACCGTTTCTTCGCAGTCGTCGGGAATACAGCTGCTCATCAGGAGCAGCAGGCCGGCCATCAGGCCAGGCAGCAGGGGGAAGGTTCGCATGGACGGCAATTGAGCAATGCAGAGTCGAAACAAAGATAGAAAATCCTGGTATGGAAACCGATGAATCTGCGTTACTTTGCGCAGAGGGACGGCTTGCATGGATACCCGACTCATTGAATTGCCCAACGGCCTCCGCGTACTGTACCAATACGCACCTTACACCCGCGCGGTGCACTGCGGCTACGTGATCAACCTCGGCAGCCGGGACGACCGGCCTGAAGAGGCCGGAATGGCCCATTTTGTAGAGCACATGGTCTTCAAAGGCACAGCCAAGCGCAAGACCTATCACGTCATCAACTACCTCGAATCGGTCGGAGGCGATGTGAATGCCTACACCACCAAGGAGAAAACCTGCCTCTATGCTTCGCTCGGGGCCGAGTATCTCGACCGCGCCACTGAGCTGCTGACCGACATTGCCTTCCGCTCCACCTTCCCGGAAAAGGAAATTTTCAAGGAGCAGCAGGTGATCGCGGAGGAAATCGACATGTACCGGAATACGCCGGATGAAGCAATTCTGGAGGATTTCGACCAGATGATTTTTCCGGGCCATACCCTGGGGCATCCGATCCTGGGAACCCGCGACACGATCGGCACCTTCACCCAGGCCCGTCTGCTGGAGCATACCCGCCAGGGCTATGCGCAGGGGCGCATTGTGTATTTCATCGCGGGCAATGTGACGGAGAAAGACGTGCGCCGGGTGATCGGCAAGCACCTGCTCCCGCTCGAACTGCCGCCGGATACCCTGGCCCGCGAGGCGCCTGCTGCCGGCATCGAGCTCAACCAGCAGGTGCGCATTCCCACCGAACAGGCCCACGAGATCTTGGGCGGCCGGGCCTTCGCAGCCGGCCATCCCTTCCATACGCCCTTTCAGCTGCTCAACAACCTGCTCGGCGGCCCGGCCATGAACTCGCGGCTCAATCTCAATATCCGCGAACGCTACGGTCTGACCTACAACATCAATACCTTCTACGCCCCCTTCGCCGATTCAGGCTCCTGGGGGGTGTACTATGCCTGCGACCCCGACAACCTCGCCCGCATCCGCGGGCTCGTGCAGCGCGAACTGCGGCAGTGTGTCCGTGCTCCCCTCGGCAGCGTGGGCTTCCACCAGGCGCAGCGGCAGCTCATCGGGCAGTTTACCCTCAGCTACGAGCACCTGCTCAACCAGATGCTCGTAGCTGCCAATGATCTGCTGGACTTCGGCACCTGCTACAGCTACGAAGAACAGGTGGCGGAAATCGAATCGACGACCGCCGCCCAGGTCCAGGAGGCGGCCGCGCTGCTGTTCCATGAGCAGGAACAGGCGCTCATTACCTATCTGCCCGAAGACGCATGATCTGCCCGGAGCCCGATTGCCGGAATCCGGAAATCCTTTCGTAAGTTGAGCCCATGTTGAAAGCTACAGGCATCTATAAGTCCTACGGCCAGGTGGCAGTGCTGAAAGGCGTCAATATCACCCTGCAGGCCGGCGAGGTCGTGGCCCTGGTGGGTGCTTCCGGCGCGGGCAAAAGCACGCTGCTGCAGGTGCTGGGAACGCTGGACGAGGCAGATGCGGGCTCGGTGCAGTTCGAAGGTCAGGAGGTTACCCGGATGAACGAACGGCAGAAAGCGGCCTTCCGCAATCATTCGCTCGGATTTGTCTTTCAGTTTCACCACCTGCTGCCGGAGTTTTCGGCGCTGGAAAATGTCTGCATGCCGGCATGGATTGCCGGTCAGCCCCGTTACCAGGCCATGCAGCGGGCCCAGGCCCTGCTGGAGCGCCTGGGGCTCGCGCACCGGGTGCAGCACAAGCCGGCCCAGCTCTCCGGCGGCGAGCAGCAGCGGGTTTCGGTCGCACGTGCCCTGATCAACACCCCCCGGATCATCCTGGCCGACGAGCCTACCGGCAACCTCGATACTGCCAACAGCGAGGAGCTGTTTCAGCTGATGTTCGAGCTCGCCAAAAGCATGGGGATCTGCTTCCTGGTCGCCACGCACAACCTCGCCCTTGCCGACCGGGCCGACCGGGTCTGCCACATCAAAGACGGCGTTATTCTGGACTGACGGCGCCGGTTTCGGCGGCCGGGTGCACCCGCACGGGATGCCGGAGCAGGAGGCTCCATGGGAGCCGGATCTGCTGGGCCTCATGGCGCAGCACCACATGGAGCCGGTCCAGCGACTCGATTTCGCCCCGGATTCCATCCACCTCGATCTGCATGCCCGGCTCGTAGCGCTGCCGCAGGTAATAGGCAGCCAGCAGATCCGCCACAATGCTCCGTGCCGCCAGCCCGTACGCAATCGCAAAGGCCAGGGCAGGGGCTCCCAGCAGGATGGAAAGGTTGGAGGTGAGCAGGGTGGTATCGATGCCTGCCTGCTGCAGGGCGGTAATGGCGAAGACCGCAGCCAGCAGGCCGAAGGCCGCGCCGCTGATGCCCTTCCATGCGGCAACTCCGAACGATTTGCACACATCGGCCACCAGCCCGCGCACGGCACGGGCGAGGTACAGGCCTACGCCCAGCACCAGCAGCGCAGCAGCCAGCCTGGGGAGATAGGCAATCAGGGCCCGGATCTGCTCGGAGAGCAGGGGCAGCTGCAGGCGTTCGGCTGCGGTGTAGATAAACAGCAGCAGCACGACCCAGTAGGCAGCGCGTCCGAGGAGCTTGGCCAGCTGTTCGGGGCCGGCCTGAACGGCGGGAAGGATCTCCTGCACGGTGCCGGTGATCCGGTCCAGCGGTGCCCGTCGCAGCAGGCGCTGAAGCAGCCGCTCCGTCAGCCGGGCCAGCAGCCAGCCGGCCAGCAGGGCTGCGAGGGCGGCACCGATGCGCAGCAGGAGATTCTGGGCGGCCAGGCCGCCGGCTTGTTCGAGCCAGGAATTCATTCGGAGGCTTGTTCAGGGTGACGGGGCCCCGCCAGCAGCTCGGCCGGGCGGACGATGAACAGCGCGGCAAGCTCCAGCACCAGCTGGAGCAGATCCAGGTTGCCGAGGGTTTCCCCTTTCACGGCCTGCGGCAGGGTATCGGCGGGTTCCAGTTGTTCGAAGGCGTGTCCGGGATTCATGAATGCTGGAGTTCGGTCGTGTCGATGAGTTCCTTGACACGCTGGCGTGCGCGTGCGAGCCGCATTTTAACTGCGCTTTCCGAGATTTGCAACTGCTCCATCAGCTCGCGGATCGGCACGTCGTCCTGGTATTTCATCATCAGCAGCGCCTTGTCCTCCGGGTGAATGCGGTCCAGCGCCCGCCGGAGCGACTGCACGCGGACCGCCAGCAGTTCGGCTTCCGCCGCAGGGTCCTCTTCCGCCAGATCCGGCGTCTCGTCGATGTCCTCCAGGGTGAAGCGGTTGTGCTTCCGGTAGTATTCGACGCAGTAGTTGTAGGTGACCGCATAGAGCCAGGTGGAAAACCGGCTGCTGCCTTTAAACTTGGACAGCTGGGTAAATACCTTGAGCAGCACCTCCTGCGCCATATCCTGGGCGGCATCCCGGTCGCGGGCAAAGCTGATGCATTTGCGGTACACCTTGTCCGCATAGCGGTCATACAGCACCCCGAAGAGTTCCGTCCGTTGTTCCTGAAGAATGGCGTTGACCAGTTCTTCGTCGGTCAGAAGTAGCTGGCGCTTTTTCAACTCCCGGATTCCTTGCTGTTTGGCTGCCAAGTACAGCAAAGCGGATGATATGTGCCGCCGAAAAATACGCGGCTTTCAGGAAGTTTGGAGCGGAGCAGCAGACCCCGCCGTTCAGGCGCCGGGCGCGTCTTCGGGGGGATTCTGAGGAGCCATGCGGGGCTTTTTGAGGGGCAGTCCCTTGCGCTGCTGGGGCTCAGTCCGGGCAGGATCAGGAGGTTCGAGCTGCGGGCGGAGCTTTTCCGCCTCTGCTTCCGCGAGCCTGGCGCGTTTTTCCGCTTCCGCCTCCGGGCTCAGCAGCCCGAAATGATACACCAGCTGGTCCCGGTCGTATTCGCTGAAATCGTACACCTTGGTCATGGTCAGGCATTCGGTCGGGCAAACCGTCGTGCACAGGCCGCAGTAGCAGCACTTGGCCATGTCGATATCGAATACCGCCAGCTCCAGGCGCTTGCGCGAGCCGTCGGAGGTGAGGCCGAGATCGTCCACGGCCTTGAACCCGTCGATGGTAATGCAGTCCACCGGGCAGATGCGGGCGCATTTGTCGCAGACGATGCAGTCATCGGCCTCCATATGCAGCCGGTAGCGGCCGTGGTCGGGGAGGGGAATCTTCTCGGCAGGATACTGAATGGTGACGCTGCCTTCGGGCCGGAGAAAGTAGCGGCTGTCGGCAATGCCGGCCACTTCGCCGGGGGCCGTGCGCTCCCGCCGCCCGAGGCGGCGGAAATGCCGCCAGGAGAGCCGCAGCCCGCCCCAGAGGGTGCGGGCTGCGCGGCGGATGTTTCCGAAGTATCCGGTTCGTGCAGGCTGCATGCAGATTAGTCTTCTCTCCGGATAACCAGCGAGAGGTCGGTGGTGTTCCAGTCGGCGGTGGTGCCTTCCTGGCCTTCCTCGGCGAAGAGGGAACGGGTATTCGTCGCAGCGGCGCTGCGGGTGCGCGGCATGTTGAGCGCCGGCAGGCGCATGGCCCGCGCATCGAATTCAGTGGTGCTGTAGATGACTTTGAAGCGCTCGCGCACTTCCTTGCGCCCGAATGCGTACAGCGCATCGTTCACTTCGCCGCGCAGCGCCTTGCCGCCCAGCACCCAGGCCTCGGCGCCGGGCTCCAGCCAGATCCCCGCGTTGAGCAGGAACTCCGGATTGGCCTCGAACTGGGAGGACAGATGGAGCAGGCCGCAGAAGAGCCGCTGCCCGGAGGTGTTCGTCAGGCGCACCCGGAAGCGCGGACGTTTGTCCGGCCCGTCTGCCTTGCGGTAGCTGAAGCGGTGCTCGCTGCCCCGGCTTTCCTGGCCCCGCGCTTCGCCTTCGCCGGGCGGCGAAGGCAGCACCTGATTCTGCACCGGGTCCATCAGATCGAGGCGGATCGAATTGGCAGGCAGACAGCTGCCGCCATTGACCAGCTCCACCAGGCGCTCCCAGCGGGCAATGTGGATCATCTGATCCACGGCGCGGGCAGCCGAGGCCAGATCGTAGCCCCGGATCTGCTCTACCAGCGGCTGGTCGTCCCGGTCGGCCTTGCGGGTAATGCGGTACTCCTGATCCTTGGCCAGGAGGTTGTATTCGCAGTCTTTGGCTTCTTTCACCTGCTCCAGGAAAATCTGCGCCTCATGGTCCTGCTGCATGGCAGTCTGCAGGGCGCGCACCCCGGCGTCGTCCCCGCGCAGGCATACGCGCGTGCGCGGCAGCGGGAGCTGCTTGATCCGGCAGCGGTAGACCTGGGCTGTATGCAGGAAAAGCCCGCCCTCTGCCGCGACTACGCTGCGGTTGGTGCTCACATCCATGATTTTTACGCTGCCGAGGGCCATGGTCACATCGCCCAGCTCGCGCTCGGAGGCGTCGCCGGCGTAGACATAGAAGGAGCCGTTGCCGATGGCTTCCACCGGGATGCCCTGCGTGGCGCCCGCTTCGACCACCCAGCCCTGCGCCGGATCGTGGACGAGGGGATAGTAGTTGACCTGGCGCGCGGTCGTGCCGCCGAGGAAGACCAGATCCACATCTTCGGGGGCCTGCGCGTAGAGCTGCGGCACCTGCTCGTAGGTGCGCTGGGTCACCAGGCTGCGGACCCGGCGGAGCACATCGTTGTACGTCAGGGAGCCGACGGCGGAATTGAGCACTTCGAGCAGCGAGAAGGTAAACACGCCGCGGGGCGACCCGCCGAGGGTGGTTTCCTTGGCTTCCTGGAAGGACTGCGCTGCCGAAAGGGTGACGTGGCGGGGATTGGGCACTACCGTATCCGGAGCAGGGGAGACCGCCATCACGCTGCGGTCGGTGTTGAGGTTGCGCGGCAGGATGTAGCTCTCGAGGCTGCGCACCCGTTCGGAGCCGGGCTGTACGTTCCGGATCTTGGTCGTGGTGCTGCGGGTGCCGGAGCCGGAGTTGCAGCAGTCCAGCACGACGAGCATCTGGGCCTGGCCGCGGGTCACGACATCGATCAGGGTCGCCAGCTCCTTGTCGGCGAGGTCCATGCCGTCGGGCAGGCGGCTGTCGTAGCAGACGAGGGTCTCGTTTTTGCGGTCCTCCTCAATAGGCCAGAACAGCTCGTGAGCCTTCTCCTGGGAGCCGTGGCCGCTGTAGTAGAAGAAGGCGATATCGCCCGCGCCCGCCTGACCGAGGTGCTCCTCGAATTTGCGGACAATATTGAGCCGGGTAGCCTGCTCATTTTCAAGCACTTCCTTAAACAGGGGCGTGCCGGTCTCGCTCGTGCGCTGTTCGATGAACTGCAGCATGGCGCGCATGTCGTTGACGCAGCCGTCGAGCGGCGGCACGGGGGGGCGGTATTTGTCGATGCCGACAAAGAGGGCAAATACGCGGGATTGGCTCATACGTTACGCGGGTTGAAGGCTCCGGAAGTACGGAAAAAGCCCGCAGGAAACAAAACCCGCGCACGGCACTCAGTCGATCAGCAGGCGGGCCGTGAGGCCGGCCGTATTGCCGATGAAGGCGCGCTGGCCGCTGAGCTGATAGGCCGGCATCCAGTCGATGCTGACACTCAGGGGACTATGGGGAAATACATACTCGAACCCGATCTCGGCAGCGGCCCCTGCGGTGAACTGCGGGGTCAGCTCTGCATGAAAGAGGCGGTTGTAGCCGGCAAAAGCGCCGCCGCCGATGAAGAAGTAGGTGTCCGAACGGCCGATCTCGCTGTGGTACTCAGCCAGGGCGATGGCGCGCAGGCCTTCCTGGCGGTAGGCCGCCGTGACATTGAGCGCAGCCTGCTCCCCCATGAAGCTGCGGATGCTGACGCCGTTGGGCGAGCCGACGCGCAGGCCGACCGAGTAGGCGTAGGGTTGGGCAATCGAAACAGAGACAAAGGCCAGGGAAAAAATCAGGGAAAAGCGGAGCGCGGCAAAACCTTTCATGCGGTGTGTGTATTCAGTGTGTTGGTTTGGATTCAGCCAGGCAGAGCAATTAAGTGTCTGGGCTTGATAATCAGCAGCCTCAAATGCTTCCCTCACTGAACAATACAAATTTAGTATAATTATTCAATCAAAATACCCCAAACGGGCACGGAATCTGACCGTTGAGACGGCAAATCCGGAGGGGATTCTTACAT
>JANRID010000050.1:0-83402 GCA_033765305.1 Bacteroidia bacterium | reverse complement strand
GCCCACTGCGTCCCGTTCCACTTCAGCACCTGGCCGTTGGCCGGAGCCGTGTTCGCCACCGGATTGCCCTGAATGCCGTCCACTGTCAGGTTCGGGAAGCTGCCCGATACGTCGCCTGCGGCGGCAGTCGAGGTCGTGATGTCGTCCGAAGCGTCCGTATCGCCGGTGTTGGCGATAACGCCCGTCGTAGTATTGACGCTGATGCCCGTGCCGCCGCTGTAGGGAAGCACCACCGAACCGCCGCCGTTGCTCAGGCTGATCGTCGTGCTGCTGAGCGAAAGGGCCTGGATTTCGTTCGTTGCGTCTGCGTCTGCATCGTCATTAGACGCAGGCACCCATTGCGTGCCGTTCCAGGTGAGCACCTGGTCTGCTGCCGGGGAGATATTCGCCACGGGGCTTCCTTGCAGCGCTTCTACCCGGAGATTGGGGAAGAAGCCGCTCACGTCGCCGGATGCGGCGTCGTTGATGGTGATGTCGTCCGTTTCGTCCGTGTCTCCGGTATTGGAGATCTGGCCAGTTGCGGTGTTGACGTCGATGCCGGGGCCGGCGTTGTAGGGCAGCACCACCGAGCCGCCGCCGTTGCTCAGGCTGATGGTGGTGCTGCTGAGCGAGAGCGCCTGGATTTCATTGGACGGATCGGCATCCGGGTCATTGTTGGTGGCAGGTGTCCATTGGGTGCCGTTCCAGACGAGGGTCTGGCCTGCGGCAGGTGCCGTATTGGCGACTGCAAATCCCTGGAGGGCGTCCACGGTCGGGTTCGGATACGTTCCGTTGAGATCGCCGCCGGCGGTGCTGCCGATATTGATGTCATCGGAGCCGTTGGTGTCGCCGGTGTTGGCGATTTCGCCCGTGGTGGCATTGACGCTGATGCCGGTGCCGCCAGTGTAAGGCAATGCAATGGTGCCGCCGCCGTTGCTTAGGCTGATGGAGGTATTGGAAAGGCTAAGTACCTGGATTTCATTGGTCGGATCGGCATCGGCATCGTCGTTGTCCTCGTCGGCTGCCGGGGCCCACTGCGTGCCGTTCCACTTCAGCACCTGGCCGGAAGCTGGCACCAGGTTGGAAACGGGATTTCCCTGCAGTCCGTTCACCGTCAGATCGGGAAACTGGCCGCCGACATCGCCTGTCGCGGTCGTGCTGGTGGTAATATCGTCCGTGCCGTCTGTATCTCCGGTATTGGTGATCTGGCCGGTCGCGGTATTGACGTCGATGCCGGCTCCGGCATTGTAGGGGAGCACGACCGAGCCGCCGTCGGAGAGGGTGATGGTGGTGTTGCTCAGCGCGAGCGTCTGAAGCTCGTTCGTCGGATCAGCATCCGGGTCATTGTTGCTTCCAGGAATCCACTGGGCACCATTCCAGTACAGCACCTGCCCTACCTGGGTCGGCTGCTGGCTGGATACGGGCGATCCTTGCAGCCCTGAGACCTGCGGTGCCGGATAGGCCCCGCTCAGGTCGCCGCCGGCGGGCGTGCCGATGAGCACGCCGGTGTTGCTGATCACACCGGAGGGCGTCAGGCTGATCCCGGGGCCAGCGGAATACGGCAGCACGACCGATCCGCCGCCGTTGGAGAGGGTAATGGTCGTTCCGGAAATATCGAGGCTTTGAAGCTCATTGGTGCTTTCCGTATCCCCGTCCTCGAAGAGGTCGTCTGCGGGGCTCCACTGGATGCCGTTCCACTTCAGAATCTGCCCGGTTGCAGGCAGCTGCGTGCTGACCTGGCGGCCCTGAATGCGGTTGACGGTGAGGTTGGAGAATACGCCGCTGACATCGCCGCCGGCGAGGCTGGTATTCAGCACGTCGTCGCCGGCGTTGACATCGCCGGTGTTGGTGATGACGCCTGTCGTCGTATTGACATTGATGCCTGCACCGCTGCTGTAGGGGAGCACCACCTGGCCGCCATTGGTGAGGGTAATGGTGGTATTGTTCAGGCCGAGGGTCTGAATCTCGTTGAGCGGGCTGCCGTCCAGCTCCGCGGCGGGCACCCATTGCCCGCCGATGTACATGAGCACCTGATTGGGTGCGGGGATGGTATTGGAAAGCGGCTGATTCTGAATCCGCTCCACCTTCAGGCTGGAGAAGGGGCCTGTCACGTCGCCGGCGGCGATGCTGCTGGTGGTGAGGTCGTTGGACGGATCGGTATCGCCGGTGTTGGTGATGACCCCTGTGCCGGAAACGCTGATCCCGGTGCCGCCGGTATAGGGCAGCGGCACGTTGCCGCCGCCGCCGGACAGCAGCAGCGTCGTGCCGCTGAGGGTGAGGGTCTGGAGTTCGTTGAGCGGATTGGCGTCTGCATCGTTGTTGGAAGCAGGCACCCATTGCGAGGTGGTGCTGTTCCAGACATAGACATCGCCGTTCAAGGGCTGCTGTGCCGATACGGTGCGGCCTTGTATGCCTTTGACAGAGGGGTTGGGATACGTTCCGGCCAGGTCTCCGCCGGCTGGATCGCCGTCGTTGACGTCGTCGCCGGGGTTGAGGTCGCCGGTTGCCGAAATGATCGATCCGCTGATGGAAATTCCCGAACCGCCGACGAGGTTGACCTGGCTGCCGCCGTTCGAGAGCGCAATGCCCACGGAGTTCGTCAGCGGCACCAGGCTCAAGGTCTGGATTTCGTTGGTCGGGTCAGGGTCGGCATCGTTGACATTGTCCACGCCGGGCGCCCAGGCGCTGCCGTTGTATTTCAGCACCTGCCCGATGACGCTGGGCGGAGTAGCGGAAACCGGCGTATTGCGGATGCGGCTGACCGTCGGGTTGGGGTACAAGCCGGTCAGGTCGCCGCCGGCAGTTGTGCCGATGATGATATCGTCGTTCGGGTTGAGATCGCCGGTGTTGGTGATGATGTTGCCGGACAGATCGATCCCGTTTCCTGCGACATACAAGGCGCCGCCGATATTGACCGAACTGACGGAGCTGCCGTTCTGAAGCAGTTCGAGCAATGCGCCGTTGAGCGAGAGGGTGTAGGTGTTGCTGGCGTCGTTGGCTGGAGCCCAGAAGGATCCGTTCCACTTCAATACCTGGCCGATGGAGGCGCCTTGCTGCGCCAGGTCGAGCGGAGCGGTCGAAGATCCGTCGCCTACGAAGCGGGGGGTGGTATTGGTTGTGGCGCCTGCGCTGGCAGTCGCATCCGGGCGGGGCACCCAGGCCTGGAGCACATCGTCCCATTTGAGGACAAATCCATCCGTCGGCTGAATATCGAGCACGTTCCGGTTTTGGATCGCCGCCACAGTCGGAGCAGGATAAGCCCCGTCGAGGTCGCCGGCCGCGGATGCGCCGATGAGCAGATCGTCGGCGGCGTTCAGGTCGCCGGTGTTGTAAATGGAGTCATTGGAGATGGCGATGCCCGTGCCAGGGAATATATTGACCGTGCCGCCGCTGCCGCCGTCCGGTGCGTTGACCCAAGCGGTGCCGTTCCATTTCAGCACTTCGCCGGAGGCCGGGTTGGGCGCATTGACATTGGTCAGATCGTCCAGGGCCAGGGAAATATTGTCGACCGTTTTGGCGCGCTGCGCATACAAGGCGTAGGGCACGCTCTGGAAGCGGTGGGTTCCCATCAGCACCCAGCCGTTGGGCTGGTTGAGCTCGACGGTGAGGAATTTGTTCCCGGTGCTCCAGTTGATATTGGAAAATACGCCGGAGGTGTTGCCGGTACCGATTACCAGGGTAAAGCGCCCGAAATCGTCGGTGGTGGCGGTGTGGGTTTCCTGATAGGCAGGGTTTGCGCCGTCGAGAATGGTAAAACGGACCTGCAGGGTCTGATTGGCCAGGATCGTTCCGCCATTCCGGGCGACGGCCTGATACGAAATCCCCTGCGGAGTTTGGGCGTGAAGCAACGGAATCAGGCCCCATACGGACAGGGCCACCAGGAGGTAACGTAACGCCTTCATGCGCTGTTCGGGTTAAATCGACAAAAAAATGTTCGGGTCAATACAATATAAAAACGGCATCCAGGGGAAGCAGATGCTTCTGATCTCCTTTGCCCCTGGGATGCCGTTCCGACCTGCAAGGTAATCAAAAATCCGGATATTAGTCAGACTTTCTTTTAATCACTTGACTATCAGCCTACTGAAGCTCTCCTCCCGGACACCGTCCCGCAGGGTTTGCAGGCGGCACAGGTATATGCCGGCCGGCAGCCGGCGCCCGGCGGCGCCCAGCCCGTCCCATTCGAGGGTATGGAATCCCGGCTTGAGCAGCAGCGGGTCCAGTCGGGCGACCTCCTGCCCTTGCAGGTCGAGCACGGCAATTTCCACCGGATACCGCTCATCCGCCTGCGGCAGCGTCAGCGGAATCCGCACGGGCCCTGCCGCGGGGTTCGGATAGGGAGCGCCCAAGCTGACGCGCTCCGGCGCCAGGGCCGCCCACGCCGATGCCGCCGGCCCGAAATACACCACCAGCTGGTCGCTGAGCGGGCCGGGCGGAAGCGCCATTTCCTCCGATTGGCCCATATCCACCCAGGTCTGCGAGGCGGGATGGTAGAGCAGCAGCACGCGGTCCGGGTCATCGAGGCCGCTGCGGTCCCAGAAGAGGCGCACCTCCGCGCCTTCGCGCGGGCGGTTCAGCGTCATGGGCCATAGCTGCCGGTCAGTCGGCGGCACTACGCTGCGGGAGAGGTAGCGCGCCGGATGCTCCGGAATCTCCGTGTAGAGCTCGAGCAGCTCCGGCAGCCGGGGCGGCAGGATCACATCGAAGCCGTCCAGCAGCGGATCCGCATCCGGGTGCATCCCGACGCCGCCCAGCACAAAGCGCTGATCTTCCGTTTCGGCATGGAGCTGCACGATCCACGCAGGCTGCCCCAGGCTGCCGCTGGTCTGCGGCGGGGCATCCGGCGCAGGCACCCGGTTGATATTGGGATTCTTGCGCACCGGAATCCGGAGGGTCGCCGGCGAGGCGGCAAATACAAAGCCGCCCCGGAATGCATCGAGGGTGGCGCCGTTGCGCCAGTTGCCCTCAAATACCAGCAGGTTGCCCAGCCCCGGCACCGGCCCGCTGGCCTGCAGCACATCCTGCCAGGAGAGGTTGTACGGATAGGGATTGCCGATGGCGTTCCAGCCGGGCTGCAGGCGGATTTCGTAGGGGCTGCCGTCGTTTGCCTCCACCACCGCCCCCGCTCCGGTGGTAAAGCCGCGCGGCTTGCGGGTGATCAGCCAGTAGCCCCGGCCCGGCTGCAGACTGTCGAGCCCTTTTCCGTATTCCGTCACGCTGCTGTCCGCATACGACCACATCCGCCAGCGGAACAGGCTGTAGCGCCCGAAGTCATCTTCGATGACCGATTCGATGGCTGCATTGTCCAGGCGCAAAGGCACTGCCAGAATGTTGTAGGAGGAGACTTCGCCGCCGGCGGTGAGGTCCTGCACCCCGAGGCCGCTTTTGTAGTAGCGGTAGGCGTACTGCGTGTCCGTCCGGGCGTCGAAGGTGAAGAGGCCTTTGACCTCGAAGAGGTATTCCAGCCCCATTTCGTCCATCAGATCCGGAGTCAGGGTAAAGGTGTAGCGCGAAGCCGCCAGGCTCAGCGTGCGGGTTTGCCATTCTTCGGAGGCAATGCCTTTGTAATGCACCAGCACCTCGTCCACCAGGGTATCGGTGCGCAGGGAGATGTAGCTTTCGAGGGAAGCCGCATCGTCGGGGAAGAGGCGCACGAAGAAGGAATCCACGATTTCCGGCACGGGATTCTCGAACCCGAAGCTTTGCTGCGGCGCAAAGGGCGATCCTTCCCGGTCGGGGTCGATGGCCTGCACGCTCCATACATAGCTGCCGTCCGGGATGCCGGAGAAGGTGGCTGAAAGCCGGGCGCCATTGGGGCCGGCGGCCACCACCTTGCGGTAGCCCTCCTGAGGGCCGCTGACGAGGGCCATCGGCGAGCGCTGCGCAGCCGGATTGGCCGCATTGCCCAGATAGAGGTTGTAGCTGAGGCCGGAGCTGGCACCCACTGGCGCTTTCCAGCTCAGTGTCACGGTATTGCCGAATATTCCCGTCTTCAGGTCCTGCGGCTCGCCGGGGGTGGTATTTGCCGTGGAATCGATGTTGCGGAAGACAAAGAAGCTGACGACTTCCGGCACGGTCGAGGACCGGCCGGTGATGAAGAGGTCGAGCTTGCCGTCGCCATCGTAATCGCCGAGGGCCAGGGTGCCCAGATCTACGCTTCCCAGATAGCCGGTGGTGTTGATCTCGTCGCTGAAGGTGCCGTTGCGGTTATTGCGGTAGAACCGGGTAGCGCGGTCTTCCGGACCGGGTCCGGTCTTGCCGGCCAGGATGAAATCCACCCACCCGTCGCTGTCGATATCGCCGAATGCGACACTGCCGTCCGATACGCCCGGAATCTGGGTGCCGCCGCCCTGCGCGAAGCTGCCGGAGGCAGGCTGATACAGGAACAGCCTGGCAATCAGGCCAGTTTCGGTTTCGCCGCTGATGAGGAAATCCGGGTATCCGTCGTTGTTGACGTCGGCCCAGGCTCCGGTGCCGCGCCGGACTTCCGGCAGCCCGCTCACCGGAAGCCGGACGAAGCCCTGCGGCTGGCGCTGATAGATGCGGGTAATGCCTACCGTGCCGCCGGAGAGGCTGTCGTCGCCGACGAGCAGCAGATCGAGGTCGTTGTCCTGATCGAAATCTGCCCAGCGGATGACGCCACGGGCCACCTGCGGGAGGGCCTCGGAGAGATCGCCATTTTCCTCGAAAAATCCATCTTCATGGGTATATACCCTGGTTATCCGCTGGTCATCGTCTCCGAATCCGGCCACTGCCAGGTCGTAATCGCCGTCCTGGTCGTAGTCGCCCCAGTCGGCGCTGCCGCTGGCGAAGCCGCTCAGCCCTTCGGCATGCCCCGGATCGGGTTCCAGAACGCCATTCCTCCACCGGTACAGCATCACGGCCGGCAGGCCTTCGCTGTCTCGCCCGGCAAGGAGGAGGTCCACCTGGCCGTCGTTGTCGTAGTCGGCGGCCCGGAGCGTCGTATGGCTGAGGCCCTCGGCTGCTTCGGAAACAGCCGGGTCCCGGGCAAAAATCCCATTCTGGTTTTCATAATAGTTGAATGTCAGGGCACCGGAGCCGGGATCGCCGGCTGTCACGATGTCGAGGTCGCCGTCGCTGTCGAAATCTGCCAGCGTAATTCCGCCCTGGCGCAGGCCGGCGGGAACGCCGCCAGGGAAGATGTCGCTGGTGACGTCCTCCAGCAGCGGCGGCGAAAATGGGAACACCGTCACCGTATCGAAGGGCGAGCCTTCGAAGTCCGGCTCGATGGCCTGCACCGTCCACGAATAGGTCTTGCCGATTTCCAGCCCCCGGATCACCCACTCCGTCCGGTAGCCTGCATTGCCCAGCTGCGCAACCCGGCGGTATCCGTTGTTCGGCGGAATGATGGAGGCCTCCGGCGACACGACCTGGCGGGATGCAGGCGTCGATACGGTCATGGACAGGTTGTACGAAAGCCCCTCCACGCGGTCTGCAGGGTAGCCTGGCGGCGGGTCCCAGAACAGGCGGACATCGAGGCCGTCCACTTCTGCCCGCAGCACCACCGGAGCGGGGGCAGTCGTATTGGGCGTAGGCTCCTGATTCTGATAGAGAAACAGCCCCCGGCGCAGCGGCGAAGACGTGCGGCGGCCGGTCAGCACCAGATCGGGCTTCCGGTCGTTGTTGTAGTCGCCCCAGGCCATAGCCCCCTGGCTTACGTCTGCAATTGCCTGGTTTACTTTGGGATCGGGCACGAAGGTGCGTCCGCTGTCGCTGCGCAGGATCAGGGTGACCGGTGCGCCCGAAGCCAGCGCCCCGCTGATGGCCAGATCGGCGTAGCCGTCGCTGTCGTAGTCGGCCCAGCGGATCTCGCCGCCTGCCGCTTGCGGAAGGTCAGGCACCGGAATCGGGGCGAAGGTCAGGTTGCGTTCATTGCGGAACACCCGGGCCGCCGGCGTGCCCAGCGCATCGAGGCCGCAGATGGCCAGATCCGGGTAGCCGTCGTTGTTGGCATCGGCCACATCGATCCGGGCCTTGCTGAGCGCAAACCCGGACGGGAACAGGCCTGCCGCAGCGGTGAAGGTTCCGTTGCCCTGATTGAGATACGCCTGGATCACCGGCGGATTGCCCGGCGCTGCCGAGCGGCCTGCCACGATCAGGTCCAGATAGCTGTCCCGGTTCAGGTCCAGCCAGGCCAGGTCACCCTCATAGACCTGGATCAGCGGCACGTTGGAGTTGGCAAAGGACCCGTTGCCGCTGTTGCGGTAGAGGCGGGTAAAAGGCGTCGTGCCGTTGAGCCCACTGAGGACCAGGTCCGGGTCGCCGTCGTTGTCGTAGTCGCCCCAGGCCAGCGCAGCATCCCGCACCGGCTGCCAGCCGACATCGATGCGGTCGAAGGTGCCGCCGGTATTGCGGTAGATGTGCGCAGCGGGCCCATTGGAGGTCAGGCCGGCAAGCGCCAGATCCAGATCGCCGTCCAGGTCGTAGTCGGCCCAGGCCAGCTGCCCTTCCTGCATATCGGCAATTACAGCGGAGGCAGCCGCATCGGCCACAAACCCCTGGCGGTTCTGGTTGTTGTACAGCCGCCCGATCAGGCCGGTGGAAGCAGAGCCGCCCACCGCCAGATCCAGATCGCCGTCGAGGTCGTAATCCCCCCAGGCCAGCGCACCCTGTTCAATATCCGGCAGGGCAAGCGTATCGAAGGCGATCGAATTGACCAGCACAAACTGGGCCGGATCGAAGGCAAACGACTGTTCGGCGGCAAAGGGCGAGCCATCCAGGCCGGCATTGACCGACTGCACGCTCCAGTAGTACGTGCCGGGCTCGAGTCCTTTGAGGCGGAAGCGGCTGCGCCGGCCGGCATTGCCGGGCCCGGGCAGCCGCCGGTAGCCCGATGCCAGGTCCGAAGCCGGACTCACCACATCGGCCAGGCCCGGAGCCGAGCCGACGTAGACGTTGAAGGTGAGGTCTGCTGCGCCGGGCGGCAGATTCCATGTAAGCACCACAGAGTCGCCCGAAAGCTCGGCAGACAGGCTTGCCGGCACCGCAGGCTGCGCCAGGGTGCTGCCGAGCACATTGCGGTACAGGCGGAGCGTCCGCTGCGCAGGCGAATCGCCCCGGCGGCCTGCCGCCGCCAGATCGAGGCGCCCGTCTCCGTCGGCATCGCCCCAGGCTGCCGTTCCGTCCGCATCCAGGCTGGTGAAGCCCGTCCCGGAAGCCGATTCCTCAGCAAAACCGGAGCCGGTATTCCGGTATACCCGCATCAGCCGCCCCGATGCGCCGCGTCCTGCAAGCGCAATGTCCGGCCGGCCGTCCTCATCGAAATCGCCCCATATGCCCTGTCCCTGCGCAATGCCCGGCAAGCCGAAAGGCTGGCGCACAAAACGCCCGGCAGCATGGTCGTAGCGGAATACAAAGGCCACCGGCACTACCCCGATGCTGCTCGAATCTCCCGTCAGCAGAAGATCCATGAAGCCGTCCCGGTCATAATCGGCCCAGGCGAGGCTGCCGTCCTTGACGGCGGCCAGAGGCGCCTGCACGCTGGTGAGCTGGGTGAATCCGCCCCGGATGCCGTCGTTGCGGAAGATCCGCGACGACTGCCCGGTGGCAGTAGCGCCGCTGACTGCCAGATCCAGGTCGCCGTCCCGGTCATAGTCGGCCCAGGCGGCAGCAGCCAGGTCCACACCATTGATATTCAGGCTGTTGTCCTGCACGAAGCTGCCCTGGTCGTTGCGGAAGAGCGCCGCTATGCGGCCGGAGCTGCTGCTCCCGGCCAGGAACAGATCGGGATCGCCGTCATTGTCGTAATCCCCCCAGGCAGCGGCGGCTGCCGTCAGATCTGGCAGGCTGCTGCCGGCAGGGTCTTCGGTGAAGCTGCCGGAGCCGTCATTCTGGTACAGGCGCGTGCTGCGCTGGCCTGCGCCGGGCCCGCCGTTTCCGGGCGTCTCGCCGGTCAGGATCAGGTCCAGATCGCCGTCGAGGTCATAGTCGGCCCAGGCCAGGTGGCTGAACTGC
Organism: Bacteroidia bacterium; assembly: GCA_033765305.1. Taxonomy (GTDB): domain Bacteria; phylum Bacteroidota; class Bacteroidia; order J057; family J057; genus RDXT01. The sequence continues at coordinate 73,451 of JANRID010000050.1, read as the reverse complement.
AGGTCTTCAAGTAGGGCAGATGCGCCGGTGTTGAGCACAAACTGCCCGCCGGTGTTCGAGAGCAGATACGTCGAGGCCTGGTTGTCCGCAATGGCCCCGCTGACGGCCAGGTCGAGATCGCCGTCGAGGTCCGCATCTGCCCACGCAATCGCTGCCCGGTCCGCACCGGCACCGGCAAGCAGCTGGCTCTGAGACACATCCACGAGCGCCGGCGGCACGTAGGCCACGGTGCGCTCCGCTGCAAAGGCTGATCCTTCAAGGCCCGGATTGACCGACTGCACGCTCCAGAAATAGGTGCCGCCCGGCATGCCGTAGAGCCGCGTCCGGGTGGACTGGCCTGCGCCGCCCGGCAGGATGACCCGGCGGAAGCCTTGCGGCACGGCTGCAAGCGGCGAACGCACGCCAGTGCTGCCTGCCGCAGTTCCGATGTAGAGCGCATAGCTGTTTGCCAGCCCGCCAGCCGGCGGACTCCAGGAGAAGATCAGCGTATCGCCCCGCTGCTGTGCCGCCAGGCTGACCGGCGGCAGGGGAACCTGATTGGCGGCGGTATCGGCATTGTGGTACAGGCGGAAGGCGCAGCTGAGCGGAGAGGCCGAGGTGCGGCCGGTCCAGGCGAGATCGGGCCTGCCGTCCCCGTCGTAATCGCCGAAAGCCATGGCCGCTGCATCCGCAGCTTCCAGCGGCAGCGCCAGAATAGGCTTGTCTGCAAATCCGGAGCCGGTGTTCAGCAGCACCCGCACCTCGCGGGCCGATCCGCTCAGGTCGGATGCGCCCGTCACGATGAAATCTGCCCGCTGGTCGTTGTTAAGGTCGCACCAGCGCGCCGCGCCCCGTTCCCCTACGGTTGCCAGGGAGAAGGTATTGTTGAACGAGCCGCTGCCGTTCAGGTTGCGGTACACCCGGGTAATGAGCGTATTGCCGCTGCGTCCGCTGAGCAGCAGGTCCGGGTAGCCGTCGCTGTCGTAATCGCTCCAGTCGGCGCGGCTGTTTTCGAGCGGGGGCAGTCCGGGACTGGGCACCAGCTCGAAGGTGCGCCGTCCCGTGTTCCGGTACAGCAGGGCCGCCTGCTGGCCGCCGGCATCCGTTCCGGTGAGCAGGACGTCGGGGAAGCCGTCCGTATTATAGTCGATCAAGAGGGCCTCTCCATTGGCCAGGGGGGTAAAGCCTGCGCCCAGGGCGGTAAAGCTGCCCGATCCGCTGTTCAGGTAGATTTCGCTTACCGGCCCTGAAGCACCCTGGCCGGCGATGAGCAGGTCCTCGTCGCCGTCGTAGTCCACATCGGCCATTGCCAGCGAGCCGCCCGTGATGCCGGGCAGGCTGTGGGAAAGCGGCGTAAACACGCCGCCGCCGTCATTGCGGTAGAGGCGCAGCACGGGGGTGCCGGCGAGCTCGCCGGAGGCGATCAGGTCCGGGTCATTGTCGCGGTCGAGATCGCCCCAGCGAAGCCGGGCCTGCGACAGGCCGGGCAGGGCAATGGCTTCCGTCAGGCTTCCGGCCTGGTTGCGGTAGATTTTGGTGATGGCGCCGCCGGACGTGAGGCCAGCTACTGCCAGATCGGCGTCGCCGTCGAGGTCGTAATCGGCCCATGCCAGGTCGCCGTCGCTGACGCCCGCAGGAAGCGCGCCAAACACTGCTGCCGTAGAGTCGGCGAAGAGCGGCGGTTCATAGGCAAACTGCTGTTCGGCGGCAAAGACGCCGCCTTCCAGATCGGCATCCACCGCCTGCACGGACCAGAAATAGGTTCCGGCCGGCAGCCCGGCGATCCGGAACGCGGTCGTATCCTGGGCCGTGCCCCGGACGGCGATTTTCCGCACGCCGGCGTTGACGCCGGCATTGAGCCGCGCGAGGGGCGAGCGGACGCCGGTGGCGCCGGGGCTGGTCCCGATGTAGACATTGTACGTCAGGCTGCGGCGGATGGCGGCAGGCACGTTGGAAGGCGCGGTCCAGCGGAGCAGCACTTCAAAGCCGGCGACTTGGGCGCTGAGCGCCGAAGGCGCTCCCGGCCGGGTGGGGCTGGCCGCATCTACATTCCGCAGCAGCGCAAAGCTGCCCGAATCGGGCGCAGCAGTCCGCTGGCCCATCGCCAGGAGGTCCAGCTTGCCGTTGCGGTCGAAATCGCCCCAGACGAGGGCGGCGCCGCCGGCTACGGCAGGCACCGGTGCCGCCGCGAGGTATTCGTTCACAAAATTCTGCGTGCCGCTGTCGTAGCGGTAGAGCTGCGCAATCCGGTCGGCAACCGAGCCGGAGCTTTGCCCCACGTAGATCAGATCGCTGTAGCCGTCGTTGTTGTAGTCGCCCCAGGCAATGGCGCCCTGCTCCACCGGGGGCAGGCCGCCGCCGATGTCGGTGAAGGAAATGCCGCTGTTGTTGCGGTACACGCGGGTGATGCGCCCGGTGGCCGTACTGCCGCTCATGGCCAGATCGGCCCAGCCGTCGGCGTTGTAGTCGCCCCAGTCCAGGGCTGCATCGGCGATCTGCGGCAGCACAATGCCCGGCGCCGGCACAAAGCCGCCCTGGCGGTTGTTGGCGTAGAGCTGGCAGAACCGGACATTCGCAGCATTGCGCCCTGCGATGATCAGATCCGGATAGCCGTCATGGTTGTAGTCTGTCCAGGCGGCGGCGCTGCCTTTGAGCGCCTCCACGCCCAGATTGCCGGCCGGCGCAAAGCCCTGCCCCTGCTGGTTGAGGAAAAAGAGGGTCTGCGGCTGGCCGCCGGCGTCTTCGCCCGAGAGCATCACATCCTGATGCCCGTCGGCGTCGATATCAGCCCAGGCGGCAGCGCCGTTGCGGATGCCGGTGAGGGAAATCACGTTGGGCGGCGAAGCCGAGAAGCTGCCCAGCACATTCCGGTACACCGCCGCAAGCGGTCCGCTGCTGCTTTCGCCCGCAATGAGCAGATCGGCGCGGTTGTCATGGTCGTAGTCGCCCCAGGCGACCTGGCCGCCGTACATCCCAGGCAGCGGCGCCGACTGGTCGCGCACATAACGGTCCTGGAGCGTGTCATAACGGAAGAGCTGGGTCACCGGCTGGTTGTTGTCGCCCAGGCCGGAGATGACCAGATCCAGAAATCCGTCGCCGCTTCCGTCATTTCCCAGGAAATCGCCGATGTCGCCGAAAGCCGCCGATGCATCGCGCAGCCGCGCAGGCGGCGTGACGGGGAAGGTGGCGGCAGTGGCATCGAGGAAGGTGGGATCCTCGTACTCGAAAGTTTGCGAAGCAGCAAAGGGCGATCCTTCCAGCGACTGGTCGATGGTCTGCACACTCCAGGTGTAGAGGCCGGCAGGCAGGTTGCGCAGCACGACTTCACGGCGGGTTCCCGCTTTGCCCAGTTCCGCCACCCGCCGGTATCCGGTGGACAGGCTGGACATGGGCGAGCGCACATCGGTGCTGCCGGCTGCCGGCCCGTCCACATACAGGGCGTAGGTGTAGCCCTCGCTGCTCACTGCGGATGAACTCAGCGGCGGGTCCCAGGTCAGCCGGACCGCGTAGCCGTCCAGCTGGGCGCGCAGCTTGGAGGGAATGCCCGGCGGCGTGCTTGCCGAGGGATGGATGTTGCGGTAGATCTTCAGGATGCGGTTTGCGCCGCCGTTGGTGGAGCCGGAGAGCAGAATATCGAGCTTGCCGTCGTTGTCGTAGTCGCCCCAGGCGGCATTGCCCCGCTCGATGCCGGTCAGCGTCGCCGAAGAGCTGGCATCGACGGTGAGGACGAAGTTGAAAGGATCGGTGTTGCGGTACACCTCCGTATGCGCCGTGCCGTTGATATCGCGCCCGGTGATGAGCAGGTCGATGAAGCCGTCGCTGTCGTAGTCGCCCCAGGCGACGCTGCCGGTGGCGAGGTCGCGGATGCCGTCGGTAACCGGGAAGAAGGTTGAAAACGCGGGAATATAGCGGTAAATCGCGGTTTCCGGCGTGGGCACTCCGCTGACCTGGCGCAGGCCGGTGACGGCGAGGTCGAGGTAGCCGTCGTTGTTGATGTCGCCCCAGGCGACGCTGCTCTGCTCTACCGGAATAATGGGGGAAGCCTGGGCGAAGGTGCCGTTGCCGTTGTTGCGGTACACGACGCCGACCGGATTGCCGGTCGTGCCGTCGAGGCCGGTCAGGACAATGTCCGGAAATCCGTCGCGGTTGTAGTCGCCGAAGGCGGCATCGCCGCTGACGACCTTGTTCATGTTCGAAGTGGCGGCTGCATCGAGGGTGAAGCTGAGGCTGCCGTTCGGGATGAACATATTTTTATAGATGGCCGTCACCGCCCCGCCGGTGGTATTGCCCGTGATGAGCAGGTCGAGGTCGCCGTCGTTGTCGTAGTCGCCCAGATCCAGGCTTCCGTCGCGCACCTGCGGAAATCCGGAGGGCAGCACGACGTTGGTGTAATTGCCCGATCCGCTGCCCGTCTGGAGCCATACTTCAGTCCGGTTGGTGATATCGTCCTGCAGCAGGCCGCAGAGCACGAGGTCGAGATCGTTGTCGTGGTCGAGGTCGCCGATGGCGAGGTCGGAGCGGTAGAGGCGGGAAAGGTTGGTATTGGTTCCCTGGGCAAAGAGGTCGGTAAAATCGACGCCGCTGCTGTTGTTGCGGAAGACCCGGGTCCGGGGTTCGGTGGGGTTGATGTCGGCGAGGCCGGCGATGATGAAATCGAGATCGCCGTCGTTCTCCCGGTCGAACCATGCCACGACCCCGTCATCGATGCCGCCGGGGATGGTGGTAAACTCCGCTGCGGTGGAATCCACGAAGGCCGAGGTGCCTACGACGCCCGGCGTGATGGTGAAGGTCTGCTCCGCTGCGAATACGGAGCCTTCGAAGTCGTTGTCCACCGTCTGCACGGACCAGAAGTATACGCCAGGGTCCAGATCGCTGACCGTCAGGAAGGTATCATTCACGGCGCCGACGGCGGCGATCCGCCGGTAGCCGTTGCTGGCCGAGGCCGGGGCAATATTGGCCTGGGCAGGGGCGATGTTGTCGTCTGCGGAGGCCGTGCCGATGTAGTAATTATAGGAGAGCCCGCGGCGGAGCGTGGCGCCGGTGCTGGCGGGTGCCGACCATTTGAGCAGCACCGAGCTGCCTGCCACCGCCGACTGGAGCGCCGAAGGCGCCGCCGGCGTGGTATTGGCCGCCAGGGAGAGACTGGTATAGAGCCTGAAGACCGGCGTATTGCCGTTCTGCTGGCCGCAGAGCACGATGTCGAGCCGGCGGTCGCTGTTGTAGTCGCCGAAGGCGACGCGGGAGCCGTTGTTGACATTCTGGAGGGTGAGCGAGGCGGTCACGTCGAGGGTGAATCCGCCGAACTGGTTGTTGGCATACAGCTGGGTAGCGGCGTTGGCGGTTCCGTTTCCATCCTTGCCGCTGAGCAGAATGTCGAGCCAGCCGTCGTTGTTGTAGTCGCCCCAGACGGCGCGGCCCTGCTCGATGCCGTTGAGGCCGGCATTGGCCGGCGTAAAGCTGCCGGAGCCGTTGTTGACATAGACCTCGGTGATGCGGGTGCCGTTGTCGTTGCCGGAGAGGAGGATATCCAGGTCGCCGTCGTTGTCGTAGTCGCCCCAGGCGGCGCTGCCGTCGCGCACCTGCGGCAGCGAGGTGGGCGTCAGCACGAGGGTATCGCCGAGGCTGCGGTACAGGCGGGTGAGGCCGCCGCTGCCGGCAGGGTTGCCGGTGTAGAGCAGGTCGGGCAGGCCGTCGCCGTTGTAGTCGCCCCAGGCGATGGTGCCGCCGGTCATGCCGGGCAGGACGATGCCGGTAAGTGAGAATACCGAGCTGCCGTCGTTGCGGTAGAGGCGCATGGTAGGCTGCGAGCTGGCATCCTGGCCGCTGACCGCGAGGTCGAGGTCGCCGTCGCCGTCGTAGTCGCCCCAGGCGACCGCAGCCTGGGATACCCCGATGAGGGTAGGCGTAGCGGTATTGTCCAGGGTAAATGCCGAGCCGATAAAGCGGTACATGCGGGCCTGGCGGGTATTGGACGCATCGCGCCCGCAGATCACGAGGTCGAGGTCCCCGTCGTTGTCGTAGTCGGCCCAGGCTGCCGCCGACTGGCCCACGGCCACGATGGAGCTGCCGCCGATGTATTCGGCAAACAGGCCCGACTGGTAGCGGTACACCTTGGAGACCACCGACCCCACGCCGGATCCCTGGCCGGTGACGAGCAGATCGAGGTCGTTGTCGGAGTCGAAATCGCCCCAGGTCAGCTCGCCGCCGGATATGCCGGCGGGCGCAGGGCCAGAAAACGCGGAGGCCGTCTGATCCAGAAAAGCCTGGCCGGCAGCCGGAAGCGTGCCGCACGCAGAGAGCGGCAGCAGCAGGCGCAGGACAAGCGTACGGACACGGGCAAGGGGCCGAACGTAGCGGAAATGCATGGTATTGTTCAGGGTGTTTCGGGAATAGGCTTGCAATCTACCTCGCAATCTATACAATAACGTAAGCCGGGCGCCGGAGGCTGGGTCTTATTCGGGATCCGGGGGGCGCGGCAGGATCCGGGCCAGGATAATCGCGGCAACTGCGCCCGCCGACACCGCGCCGGAAGCCAGCGCAATGCCTCGGGTGGAGAAGCGGCGCGTCACTGAGAAGGGCTGGGTAAACCCGGCCACCTCCGGATGCGCCAGGCTGCTGACGCGCAGCCGGTACCCTTCGCCGGGCGGCAGGTCGCCCGGGATTTTCCACGTATACTGGTACACGCCTTTCACCCGGTCCAGGGTGTCGAGGCGCTGGTCGTACTGATAGAGCTCGATGAGCAGCGGATCGCGGATGCTGTTGCCGCCGTACCATTCGGCGGTGACGGGCTGGCCCTGCTTGTGGGAGGCAGGGCCCCGGAAGGGATAGACCACAAACACCGGCACGGCGCGCAGCACGAAGCGCAGCGAGCCGCGGTAGCGGCCCAGCTCCCGGATGGCGTTCCAGGTGATTTCGCGGCGCCCCGGGCGGACCGGCCCGCCCACATCTCCGCTGACTGCCTTCAGCAGCACCGTATCGCGCCCGATGACCCCGTAAAGGCTCACCTGGTAGCTCCGGCCCGGCACCGAGTCGCGCAGCTCGTACCGGATGCGCACAGAATCGCCTGTGCGCTCGGCGGTCAGCTGTTCGATAGACTGGCCCCGGGCTTGATGCCCCAGGCTGGCGAGCAGGAATACTACAATGCGTAGCGCATGTTTCATAAGCACGGGGTCTCTTCCGGTTAGAATCCGAAGGTCGAAAAACAGCTTCCCGCTGCTGTTGCAAAAATCGGCCCAAACTTAACATCCCGGACGGCAGCAGGCAATGGCAGCCCTGCTCACAGAACCGGCGCAAGCAGGGCTTGCACATGATCTTGACGCAACACGAAGCCGGACGTCACTGCAAACGCTGCCAGCGCCTGCTTTCTTATTCCGGCTGCATAGATATTCTGAATTTGTGTGTATATTCGCCTAACATTTTTAGCACGACGTTCTGCCGCTGTGAGCCTGATCGCTGAAATAATTTTACCCCTTCCGGTAAAATCTAACTTCGATTACCGGATCAAACACGAAGACGCGCAGCGGGCGGCCCCCGGCATGCGCGTGCTGGTGCATTTCGGAAAACAGAAAATCTATACCGGCGTGATCGCCCGCCTGCGCGAAGCCGCCACCGGCACCCCCGATCCGGCGAAGCTCAAGGAGGTGGACGAACTGCTCGACGATGCGCCTTCCCTCTACGAGGCGCAGCTGCGCCTGTACGACTGGATGGCGTTTTATTACCACTGCACCCCCGGCGAGGTCCTCAAAGCAGCCCTCCCCGCAGGCCTGAAGCCCGAAAGCGCCCTCCGCATCGAAATGACGCCCCAGCTGGCCTGGGAAGAGCTGCCCCTCGACGACCGCGAGTACCTGCTGCTCGAAGCCCTGCACATCCAGCCCGCCCTGACCCTCCAGGAGGTCATTCCCATCTGGAATATCGAAAATCCCCTGCCCCGCCTGCGCACCATGGCTGCGCGGGGCCTCATTGTCCTGAAGCAGGAGGTGGAAGAGCGGTACAAGCCGAAGCTCAAAACCTTCCTCCGCCTCAGCGAAGCCTGCACCAGCCGCGAGCGGCTCGCCGCCGCCTTCGACTCGCTGAGCCGCGCCCCGCATCAGGAGACGCTCCTGCTCCACATCGCCGCCGAATACCAGCAGGGGCGCATCGTCCCCCAGACGGAGGCGCTCAAACAGCTGGACCTGGGCCCCGGCGCTGTCAAAGCGCTGATCGACAAGGGGTTCATTGTGGCTGAATCCGTGCAGACCGACCGGCTGGAGCTGCATGGCTATCCCGCCGCCCGGCATCCGGTGACGCTCACCGCCGGCCAGGAGCAGGCGCTGGGCCAGATCCGCGAAAGCTTCCGCGCCCATCCGGGCCGCCCGGTGCTGCTGCACGGCGTCACCGGCAGCGGCAAGACCCACCTCTACATCGAGCTGATCCGCGAAGCCCTCGCCCAGGGCCGCCAGGCCCTGTACCTGCTGCCCGAAATCACCCTCACCAAGCAGATCATCGACCGCGTGCAGGGCGAGCTCGGCGAGGCCGTCGGCGTGTACCACAGCCGCTTCACCGACGCCGAGCGCGTCGAGATCTGGCAGCATGTCCGCACCCGCAGATACCAGGTGGTCATCGGCGTCCGCTCTGCGGTGTTTCTCCCGTTTCAGGACCTGGGGCTGATCCTGGTGGACGAGGAGCACGACGGCTCCTTCAAGCAGCACGAGCCCGCCCCCCGCTACCACGCCCGCGACACGGCCATTTATTATGCCGGGCAATGGGGCTGCCCCATCGTGCTGGGCTCCGCCACGCCTTCCATGGAAAGCTACCACAATGCCCTCCGGGGCAAATACACCCTCGTGGAGCTGCCCAAGCGCGCCGTAGCCGCCACGCCGCCCGAAATCCGGCTCATCGACCTGCGCGCGGAGCGCAAAGCCGGGCGCGTGCAGGGCATTTTCTCCCAGCCCCTCGAACAGGCCATCCGCGATACCCTCGCCCGCAAGGAGCAGGTCATCCTCTTCCAGAACCGCCGGGGCTACGCCCCCTACCTCCTCTGCGAGACCTGCGGCTATTCCCCCAGCTGCATCAACTGCGACATCAGCCTCACCTACCACAAGCAGCACCAGCACCTCCGCTGCCATTACTGCGGCCATACCGACTACCAGGTCAATGCCTGCCCCGAATGCGGCAATTATACCCTCCGCCGGGCCGGCATCGGCACCGAGCGCATCGAAGAGGAGGTGCAGACCCGCTTTCCCGAATACCAGGTCCGGCGCATGGACCTCGACACCACCCGCACCAAGTACGGCTACCAGCAGCTCATCTCCAGTTTCGAGCAGCGGCAGACCGATATCCTCGTCGGGACGCAGATGGTGTCCAAGGGGCTGGATTTCGAGAATGTGACGCTGGTGGGGGTCATTCTCGCCGACCACCTCCTCACCTACCCCGACTTCCGGGCCTACGAGCAGGCCTACCAGCTCCTCACCCAGGTGGCGGGCCGCTCAGGCCGCAGCACCAAGCGCGGGCAGGTGATCATCCAGACCTACATGCCGGACCATCTGGTGCTCAATGCCATCGAACGGCCGTACCGGCACTTCTACGATAGCGAGACGCCCGGCCGCCAGGCCAATGGCTATCCGCCCTACACGCGGCTGCTGCGGCTGGAGCTCCAGCATCCGGAGCAGGCTTTCATCGAGGCCGAAAGCCAGCGCCTCGCCGCGCTGCTGCGGCCCCTCTTCGGCAGCAACCTCCTCGGCCCCGACTACGCGCTCGTGGCGCGTGTCCGCAACCGCTACCGCATGCAGATCCTCGTCAAGCTGCGCCGAGATCTGCCCGCCGCCGGCTGGCGCCAGGCCCTCCAGGACGCCATCGCCGCATACTTCGAGCAGGCTCCGCTCAAAACCCTCCGCATTGTGGCGGATGTGGATCCGATGTAAGCGCAGAGCCTATTATTGGCCACCCGGAGGTATCGAGGACCATGTAGTTACCGCTGTACGGGCATATGCCTGATAACGAGCTGGCATGTATTCCGGGCTTTATACTTCAGAAGCGTCGTTGAGCAGCCGAATTCCTTCTTCTCTGCATGCTCCTGTAAAGTCAGAGTCATAACTCGCGAGAACAGGCACTCCCTCCAGGCAGCAGCTTGCCAGGATCATTGCATCATTGGGAAGCAAATTGTGCTTTTTCATAAAAGAAATAGCCAGTGTTATTCCTTCTGTGCGGATAGGCAACTGTTCAAACAGAGACAAAAATGTACTTGTCTGATGTTCGGCAAGCGCTTCTCCGACCTTTCCACTTTCTGCAATCGACATGGGAGCACGTCCGCCCAAGATCCCCAGCAGATGATAAAGGTACTCGCTGCTGATGACAGGATTAATATAAAGCTGATGCGGACTGGCAAGCAACTGTTCGAGCAGCGCGGTTCAGACGCCCTTCTCAAATTCGATCAGTACGCTGCTGTCAATCAGAATTTTCATTGCTCATACCACTCAGCAGGATCAGGCTGATACATAGCGGCGGTACGGAGGCCGCCCTTGAAACGGCTGCCCAGCGCTGTCCGGTGCGAGCGGACCTCTGCAGGCACTTCGTCCAGACCTTCGATCTGCACCCGTGCCTGAAAGGCTGCCGCCAGCTCCGCTATGAGGCGGATGACCTGCTCGTTGTTGGATTCAATTACCAGAATCATTCCTTGCACTTTGGCATAATATACCATTTTTGCCGGATACAGCCATGCGCAATATGTATGGAAGAGATCTGCAGACGGAAGCAGTGATCTGCATCAGGAGCAGGCGGCCACACGGAGGGCATCGGGATTCACGGAGGGAAACTGCTGATTGTCTGCGGGCTGTGCTGCGCATCCGGATACGCAAAGCGGGCGCATGCCGAAGCACACGCCCGCCCGGAACCGGAAGCTGCCGGCCTCAGAAGGAATAGCGCAGCCCGATCCGCGCCTGCCAGCGCGACGCCAGGCTGAAATCGGCCGCGAAGCTGCTCGTCAGGCTCGGGTCGAAGGAGTACGTAGGCACGCCGTTGCCGTCCACCGTGACGCCCACGGGCTGGGTGTTGACAGGCAGCTGCTTGACGCCCCAGCTGGAGTTCAGCAGGTTGCCGAAGCCCAGGATGTCCAGGCTGGCCTGGATCTTGTGGGTCCGCTCGCCGGCCTGCAGCATCAGGTCCTGCTTCACGCTGAGGTCCCACTGCGAATACCAGGGCGCCAGCACCGCGTATTTCTCCGCGATCCGGCCCCGGTTGGCGCTCAGGTAGGCATCCTGCTCGATGAAGTCCCGGAAGGCCTCGCGCTGCTCGGCATTGACGAAGTTCATCTGGTCCAGCTGCGCATCGGTGGGGATGAAGATCAGGTCGTTGAGGGCAGAGCCGTCGTTGTTCAGATCGCCGGAGTAGGTGTAGCTGAAGCGGAAGTCGCCCACGTTGTCGTTCTGCGTGGTGCCGCCCTGCGCGATCTGGAAGAAGGTCGAGACGGTGGTGGCCCACTTGCCGTAGCGGAAGGTCTTGTAGCCCGACCCGAAGATGCGGTGCCGCGTGCCGTAGAGCGACGGCGCGAGCAGGGGCAGGTTGGCATTGCCGGAGATCGGGTTGCGGTCGTAGGCGTCGGAGGAAATTTCCGCTTCGATGGAGGAGATGTCCTGCGCATCGAGGAAGTTGTAGCCCAGCGACGCAAAGCCGTCGGGGAAGCTGCGCTGCACCTGAAGGCTGAAGTTGAAGCTGTAGCCCTGGTTCACGTTGGTGAACACATAGGCATTGGTGGCCGCACCGAACACCTGCACCCGGTCCGCTGCCGTGTAGATGGGGCGGCTGTCGGGGCCCTGCAGGGTGCCGGAGGGCAGGCGCAGGCCGTAGTTGCGCACCATGGCCGCCTGGAGGTCGCGGGTGAAGAGCACGTCGGCGGTCACGGTCCAGTTGCTGCCGAGCTTCTGGTCGTAGCCCAGGTTGGTGCGCCAGACCTGGGGGAAGCGGAAGTCGCGGCGGGTGTAGTTGTAGAAGAAGAAGTTGGGGTTGGCGACCTGGTTGCCGATCCACACGAAGGGCAGACGGCCGGCAAAGAAGCCGGTGCCGCCGCGCAGCTGCGCGCGCTGGTCGCCGGTAAGGTCGTAGTTGAAGCCCACGCGCGGCGAGATGAGCGGGCGCTGGCGCGGCAGCTCGGTGTGCACAAAGGTCACCGGATCGCCGTTTTCATCCGACCATTCGATGTCCTCGATGTAGCAGCAGTTGCGGTCGATATTCTCCTGGATCTTCTCCGCGGTATTGAAATACAGCGGCAGGTCCATGCGCAGGCCGCCGGTGAGGCTGAACTGCGGGGAAAGGCGGATTTCATCCTGCAGATAGACCGCCCATTGGCCCACATTCGTCTCGGCCAGGGCCCAGCCTTCGCCGTCGTCGCCGCCGTTGTTGAGGTAGGTCTGGCGGGCTGCCGCCACATCGTCGTCGAAGGCGCCGGAGTTCACGCTGTCCAGGAAGGCTGCCACGCTCTCGAAGCCCGGCCCGAAGGTGCCGCCGTAGGCATTGAGGTTGAAGGAGTTGTCAAACTCGAAGCGCTCGAAGCTCGTGCCTGCGGTGAGCGTATGCTTGCCGGCGTAGAGGGTGAAGTTGTCCGTAAACTGGTACACGCGCTGGCCGAGGCGGTTGTTGATGGAGAAGGGCTCGTGGCCGGCGACAATGTAGCGGATGCCTTCCTTGTTGATGTTGACCACCGGGAAGGGGTCGGAGAAGGCGTCGCGGCTGTCGTTGAAGGCCGTCACGCCGGCCTGGAGCTTGTTGGAGGCCCGGTTGCCGAAGACGGAGCGCAGCTCGACGATGCCGGAATTGATGCCGTTGTTGATCCGGTAGCCGGAATTGCGGAACTGGAGCGTGGTGAGGTCGGGGCCGCGGCGCCCGATGGCGCTGGGGTGGGCCGGCTTGTCCTTGTAGGCGTCGAGGAAGTTGTAGGTCGCCGTGAGGGTATGCGACTTGCCGAGCACGAGGTCCAGCTTGGCGATGCCCTTGAGGCTGTTGGTGCTGTGCAGGTAGCCCTCGTAGGGGCCGGTCTCATACTCGTAGCGCTGAAAGAGCGCATTGGAAACGGCCTGCAGGTCAGCCGCCTCCACACGGGAGACATTCTCGCCGATGCGGCCGGGCTCCAGGGCCACGAAGGTCGTGCCGAGGTCTTCGCGCTGGTCCAGCTCGGCGTTGACGAAGAAGAAGGCGCGGTTGCGGATGATGGGGCCGCCGATGGCGAAGCCCGTCTGGTACTGCGTGAGGTCGGGCACCACGATGGACTGGCCATTGATCTTGCCGCCGGTCAGGTCCTGGTTGCGGAAGTAGCCGAAGACCGTGCCGCTGAGGGTGTTGGTGCCGGATTTGGTGACGGCGTTGACGGCGGCGCCGGTGAAGCCGGCCTGGGTGACATCGAAGGGCGCCACCGAGACGCTGATCTGCTCGAAGGCATCGAGGGAGATCGGCTGGGCGTCGGTCTGGCCGCCGGGGGTTGCAGCGTCGAGGCCGAAGGGGTTGGTGAAGATTGCACCGTCGACCGTAAAATTGTTGAACTGGTCATTCCGTCCGACGAAGGAATTGCCGTCGGCGCCGGGCGTCAGGCGGGTGATGTCGGAAGCGGAGCGGGAGATCGTCGGCAGATTGCTCAGCTTGTCGGAGCCGAAGTTGTACTGCGCGCCGGTGCGGTCGGGGTTGATGGCGCCGTCGGTGATCACGACCTCGTCGATCGTAAGGTCATTGAGGCGCACATCGAGGAGCAGTTTCTGGCCGAGGCGGAGGGAGATGCCCTCGCGGACCTCGGGTGCGGCGCTGGTGTAGCGGAATTCCAGGCGGTAGGGGCCGCCGACGCGGAGGCCGGGAAGATCGTAGGCGCCGCCGGCGCGGGTGGTGGTGCCGTAGCGGACGCCGCTGGGCTGGTGCAGAGCCGTGACTGCGACCCCTTCGAGGGGCTCGCCCTGCTGGCTGGTGACGGTGCCGCTGATGGCGGCGGTAGTGACCTGCGCTGCGGCGTGCAGGGCGCACAGCAGGAGGCCTCCGGCGAGTGCCAGGCGTAAAGCTGCAATTCTCATACGGATGAGGTTAGCCAGGGATGAACAGGTGGTTTATAGAAAATCACCGCAATGTTACGGATTTCCCTGTGACGCAGCGTAGTGTTAACAAATACTTAATTTTGATAACCTTTGCTTAACATTTAGATAATACACTTTAAGCCATGTCAGGAAACACCGGGGAATCAATCCTTGTTGTAGTGGAAGAAGCGCCTTAAGTCAGCCGCAGGCCTTTATCTGGGCCCTGTTTCAATCCTTGTTGTAGTGGAAGGAGCGCCTTAAGTTCTTCCGTGACCGTGTAAAGCTGGTGGACGAATGGGGTTTCAATCCTTGTTGTAGTGGAAGGAGCGCCTTAAGGACGCCAACAAGCTCGTGCAAGCTACGTTTCAGCGGTTTCAATCCTTGTTGTAGTGGAAGGAGCGCCTTAAGGCAGCCTTGCAGCTCGCAGGCGAAGCGATGCTGTGGGTTTCAATCCTTGTTGTAGTGGAAGGAGCGCCTTAAGGAAAAAGCTGTAGCTACGGATAATGCGATCCGGAAGTTTCAATCCTTGTTGTAGTGGAAGGAGCGCCTTAAGAGATGAGCTACTGTTGCGAGAGTGGAACCCTGATTGTTTCAATCCTTGTTGTAGTGGAAGAAGCGCCTTAAGTGATGCAGCTTTTTGCCCGGCGGCCTGCCGACGGCGGTTTCAATCCTTGTTGTAGTGGAAGAAGCGCCTTAAGTCGCTTGCGGAGTTTTCGCACGTTCTTTCTATCATTTGTTTCAATCCTTGTTGTAGTGGAAGAAGCGCCTTAAGCCACGAATCGCCCCGGCTTTCGCGGCATTCTACGGGTTTCAATCCTTGTTGTAGTGGAAAAAGCGCCTTAAGCCAGGGCATGCCGGTGCTCATATTCAGGTACAGGGTTTCAATCCTTGTTGTAGTGGAAAAAGCGCCTTAAGCGTTTCACCTTTTTAATACCGCTGCTATGTTGACTGTGTTTCAATCCTTGTTGTAGTGGAAGAAGCGCCTTAAGCCGTTTCCCGGCTTAAGGCACTGTATATCAGCGTGTTCAATGCAATTTCCCAATCGGCTTTCTGTGTTTCCCAACATGTCAAAGTGCCGTTTCCAGTCCCTTCCGGGCTGGTCTTCCGGAAACGGAAAACGTTCTGCGCCAGGCGCTTGAACTGCGTTCTCGAAATGCCTGCACCTGGTTGCTTTGCCAGATACCTGCCGCATACTGTGAGTGCAATATACATATTTTTTGTTCCTGCGAAGCTTTCGGGGATACGTTGTCCGGATTTTATTTTATGTTCCCCCTCCGCCGCCCCCCCCTCCTCCTCAGCACCTGCCCGTACTATAAAAAATAGCAAATTACTGCAAAAACAACCATAACACCCTATCCGCTGCCCACTTTCCACTACCCACTGCCCAATGCCTCCAACATTTGTCTAAAAAAATTTGCATTCTCTCCTCCCCTGCCCTATCTTTACCCTCCCAATCACCCTTCTGTATGAAAGCCCTCAGAATCTCCCTCATTGTGCTGCTCTCGCTGGCAGCCATCTTCGCGGTCCTGGCGCTTACTGCGCCTAAGCAGATCGAGATCCAGCGCAGCGCCTTTATCCGGGCGCCGCACAGCCTCGTGCACGGGCAGATGTCCCGCTTCGCCAACTTCCATACCTGGAGCCCCTGGTCCGATCTGGACCCCAATATGCAGTACACCGTGTCGGGCCCCGACGGCAGCACCGGCGCCAAGTATGCCTGGAAAGGCAACGACCAGGTCGGCGCCGGCGAGATGACCTTCACTGCCATCTCGCCCGAGCGCATCGACATCCTCCTGCATTTCATCGAGCCCTTCGAATCCACCGACCAGACCTCCTACTTCCTGGCCGACAGCGCCGGCGGCACCCGCGTCACCTGGACCATGACCAGCAACCTGCCCATTCCCATGAATGTCTTCGGCATGCTGATGAACATGCAGTCCATGATCGGCAAGGACTTCGAGAAGGGCCTCTCCAAGCTCAAAACGCGCGCCGAGGCGCTGCCCGCCCCGTCCGCCGGCCTGCAGGTGGAGACCGTGGACCTGCCCGCGCGCACCTATATCCATATGCGCGGCACGACCGGCTTCGGGGATGTGACGCCCTTCCTCGCCCGGCATTTCCCGCCCCTCGAAAAAGCTTTCACCGCCGCCGGGCTGCAGATGGCCGCCGCCCCCAGCGCGCTCTACTTCAGGTGGGATACCGAAAAGCAGGAGACCGATATGGCGGCTGCCCTGCCCGCCGCAGGCAGCGGGGCGAAGCTGTCCGGCTACCAGTCGCTCGAAGCAGGCGGCAAAGCCCTGCGCGTAGCCTACTACGGCCCCTACGCCGGCACCGGTGCCGCCCATGAGGCTCTCGATGCCTATATGGCCGCCAACGGCATCACCCCGCCCGAGTTTGTCGTCGAAGAATTTGTGACCGATCCCGGCGCCGAGCCCGACAGCAGCAAGTGGCTCACCCACGTGATCTACTTCATCAAGTAAGCGGCTTGTAAGCGGCTTGCAGTCAGTGTATTGCTGCGCATCCGGGCCGGCTCCCGCAGGGGCTGCGCCCGGATGCGGCCTGTATGGCGCCCGCCCCCCGGCCCGGCTCCGGCTGCCTGGCCGCCCGGAAAACGCGCCTTTGCCCGCCCCTGCCAAAAGTCATCGTTTCACATTTCGCAAAAACCTCATACATTTGCGCTATTGATCGTTTTCCAACGAACTACCTTTAACGCATACGGCATTGGATATCTTCGATAAGATAGACCGGAATATGTCCCACGACCTCGGCAAGTACGCCGCCGTCGGACATGGCTATCTCGCTTTTCCCAAGCTGGAGGGCGAAATCTCGACCCGGATGAAGTTCCGCGGCAAGGAAGTGCTCGTCTGGTCCCTCAACAACTATCTCGGCCTCGCCAACCACCCCGAAATCCGCAAAGCGGATGCCGAGGCGGCTGCCACCTGGGGGATGGCGTACCCGATGGGGTCGCGCATGCTGACCGGCAACACCGACATGCATGAGGAATTCGAGCGCCAGGCAGCGGAATTCATGCAGAAAGAATCCGCCTACCTGCTCAACTACGGCTACCAGGGCTGCATGTCCATCATCCACAGCCTCACGGACCGCCGCGATGTGATCGTCTATGACCAGCTTTCGCATGCCTGCATCATGGACGGCATGAACATGAGCCTGGCCAAGCGCTTCGTATTCGCCCACAACGACATGGAGCAGCTGGAGGACCGCCTCAAGAAGGCCCAGCGCATCGTGAAGGAAACCGGCGGCGGCATCCTGATCATCACCGAAGGCGTATTCGGCATGAAGGGCGACCTCGGCCAGCTGGATCATATCGCCCTGCTGAAGGACAAGTACGGCGCCCGCCTGATGGTGGACGACGCGCACGGGTTCGGCGCCATGGGCGCCACCGGCATCGGCACCGGCGAGCATTTCGGGGTGCAGGACAAGATCGATGTGCTCTTCAATACCTTCGCCAAGTCGATGGCCGGCTTCGGCGCCTTCGTCTGCGGCGACAAGAAGGTCGTGGACTACCTGAAGTACAACATGCGGAGCCAGATCTACGCCAAGGCCCTCTGCATGCCCATGACCGTGGGCGCCCTGCGCCGCCTGGAGCTGCTGCGCCAGGAGACCTCCCTGCGCGAAAAGCTCTGGAACATCGTCAATATGCTCCAGGCCGGCCTGCGCGAGCGCGGCTTCGACATCGGCATTACCCAGTCGCCTGTGACGCCGGTCTACCTCAAAGGCTCCGAGCTCGAAGCCATGGGCGTCGTGGCCGACCTCCGCGAAAACTACCGCATCTTCGCCTCCGGCGTGGTGTATCCGGTGGTGGAGCGCGGCGTGATTATGCTGCGGCTCATCCCCACAGCGGTC
The DNA here is from genome assembly GCA_033765305.1 of Bacteroidia bacterium. Classification (GTDB taxonomy): domain Bacteria; phylum Bacteroidota; class Bacteroidia; order J057; family J057; genus RDXT01. The sequence goes on along the minus strand of JANRID010000050.1, from coordinate 55,593 downwards.
CATACAGAGGAAGATGTGCGCTATACGCTGGATGCTTTCGAGCAGGTACGGGCAAAAATCGAGTCCGGAGCGTATAAAAGTCACGAATACGCAGCTTTAATGCTTTGATTTTTTGCACTTCCGGAATTTAGTGCTAAATTGCTTATGAACCTAAATAATAAGCCCAATGGAACAATACGCCAAATTAAAGAGCCTCGTGCTCGCTGCTGAAGACGACTTCTCCAAGTTCTACGAGAAGGGCAACAAAGCCGCCGGCACGCGTGCGCGCAAGGCTATGCAGGAGGTGAAAGCCCTTGCCCAGGATATCCGCAAGGAGATCCAGGACAGGAAAGGCGAAGATTGACGCCTGCTACTTCGCTTGCCGAACATAAACGGGTGCCCTTTCCGGCACCCGTTTTTTTGTTGCGCGCAGCGCACCTCATGCGAAACGGGCATCCCGCCGAAGCGGAATGCCCGTTCTGGCTGCGGACAGCCGGGATCAGCGGGGCGCGCCGGCAGGCGCAGGGGCTGCAAGCACCTCGCCGTGCAGCTTCAGCACCGCATTGTTGGTGGGGAAGTTGCCGGTGACGGTAATCGTCTTGGCCTGGTAGCCGCTGCGGCCCGTGGTGTTGAACGAAGCCTTCACGAAGCCTTCGCCGCCGGGCGGAATGGGGTCCTTGCTCCATTCGGGCGTGGTGCAGCCGCAGGAGGCCTTCACCCGCGTCAGCTTGAGGGGGTTGCTGCCGGTGTTTTTCACCTTATATACATAGGTGACGGTTTTGCCGGCTTCCACCTTGCCGTAGTCGTAGTCGATGGAGGCCCATTCGATCACGGTCTGGGGCAGGTTCATGGCCTCGGACAGGTATTCGGGCTGGGCAGGCGCTGCCGGAGCGGCAGGCGCTGCTTCTGCTACGCTGGGCGGGGCCGCTACGCCGCCCGACTGCGGGGTGAGCTGGATGGCCTGGGGCTGGACCGGAGCCGGCTGGGCCGGCTTGGGCTGGGGCGCAGCCTGGGCCTGCTGGGGTGCCTGGGGCTGCGCAGGCGCGGCAGCGGGCACTGCGGGCGCAGGCGTGCCGGCCACGGCGGGCGCCGGGGTTTCAAGCGCAGCCGCAGCGCGCTTGACCGCCTCCTGCTTGCGGCGGGCGTATTCGAGCACTTCCTGCTGCACATCGGCCGGAAGCTCCTGGACGATCTGCACCAGTTCTTTTTTCACATTCTGCTTGGCAGGCTGCTGCGCAAGGACCGGCTGGCCCGCGAGGATGGCGAGCATCATCAGCACAGCGAATCCACGTACGATTGAGCGCATGGTAATCTGGTTTGGTGAAGGAGGATGAGAAAAGTCAATTCTCGGAAATCAACGATAATGTTACGGATTCGTTGCGATTTACCCAAATTTGTTTCGCCTCCGGCCTGACATCCTTTGCGGCGGACGTCCGTATTCATCTGTATATTACGATCAATCTGTTCCCATGACCGCTGCAGAACCCCGCCATATCGAACTCCAGGTCAAGGGCATGACCTGCACCAACTGTGCGCTGGGCATCGAGACCTACCTCAGGCGGGAGGGCCTCGACGGCGTATCCGTCAATTTCACGACCGAGGAGGTCAGCTTCGACCTCGGCCGCCCCGAGCGCCTGGGCGCCCTCATCCAGGGCATCGAACGCCTGGGCTACCAGGTGGTGAAGGAGGATGCGCCCGAGCGCGGGCCCTCCAAGGTGGAGCGGCTGTTTCTGGCTTCGATCGTGTTCACGCTGCCCTTGCTGGCCCACATGGTGCTGCCGATGCACTGGCTGCATGATCCCTGGGTGCAATGCGCCCTGGCTACGCCGGTCTTTGCCATTGGCCTGTACCATTTCGGGCGCAGCGCCCTCAGCTCCCTGCGCAGCGGCGTGCCGAATATGGACGTGCTGATCATCATCGGCGCCATTTCCGCCTACGGCTACAGCCTCTACGGCGCCCTGATGCAGCTGGGGCCGGATTTCCTCTTCTTCGAAACGGCTGCCAGCATCATCTCCCTGGTGCTGCTGGGCAATGTCATCGAGCACCGGGCGGTGCGCCGCACCACCAGCGCCATCCGGGAGCTGAGCGGCCTGCAGCCGCAGGAGGCGCGCCGGATCATCAGCGACGGCGGCAGCGAGCAGCTGGAGCTGGTGCCGATCCGGCAGGTGCGCCCCGGCGAGCGCCTTCAGGTGCACAGCGGCGAGCGCATTCCCGCCGACGGCGAGGTGGAGTCGGGCGAGGGCGAGCTGGACGAATCGATGCTGACGGGCGAAAGCCTGCCGCAGCTGCGCGGGCCGGGCGCGCCGGTCATCGGCGGCACCGTACTGGTGTCGGGCGTCCTGCGGATGCGGGCCTCCGCCACCGGCAAGGCCACCCTGCTCTCGCAGATCATCGAGCTGGTCAAAAAGGCCCAGGCCGACAAGCCGGCCATCCAGCAGCTGGCCGACCGCATCAGCGCGGTGTTTGTGCCGGCGGTGCTGGCGGTCTCGCTGGCCGCTTTCCTCCTGTCATGGGGGCTGCTGGGCACCGGCATCGAGCAGGCGCTCATCCGCAGCGTGGCGGTGCTGGTGGTGGCCTGCCCCTGCGCGATGGGCCTGGCGACGCCGACGGCGGTGGTGGTCGGGATCGGGCGCGCCTCGCGGGCGGGCATCCTCGTCAAAGGCGGGCGCACGCTGGAGCTGTTTGCGGGCATCCGGCGGGTGGTATTCGACAAGACAGGCACACTGACCACCGGCCAGTTTGCGCTGAAGCGCCTGCACGCGGCGCCGGAAGACCTGCCTGCCGTGCGGCAGGCGATGGCCGGCCTGGCCCGGCATTCCTCGCACCCGGTGTCGCGCTCGCTGGCCGCCGCCCTGAGCGGCGAAGCGGCGCAGGAATGGGCTTCGGTGCAGGAGATCCAGGGCCTGGGCATGCGCGGGGTGGATACCGAAGGCACTGAATATCAGCTGGGCTCGCAGCGGCTGGTGCAGGGGCTGGAGGCGGTGCCGGGGCATAGCGTGTACCTGCTGCGCAACGGCCGGGTCTGGGCCAGCGCCGAGCTGGAGGACGAGATCCGCCCCGGGGCGCAGGAGGCGGTGGCCTACCTCAAGGCGCAGGGCATCGTGCCGGTGCTGCTCAGCGGCGACCGCCGCGCGATCTGCGAGCGGGTGGCAGCGGAACTGGGCATCAGCGAGGTGTACGCGGAGCAGCTGCCGCAGGACAAGCTGCGGATCATCGGGCAGTTTGCCGCCGAAAGCCCCACCGCCATGGTGGGCGACGGCGTCAACGATGCGCCAGCCCTGGCGCGCGCGACCGTGGGGATTTCGCTGAGCCAGGCGACCGAGGTGGCGATGCAGGCGGCGCAGGTGGTGCTGCTCAACGGCAGGCTGGGCCTGCTGCCGGAGCTGCACCGCATCAGCCGGCTGACGGTGCGCACGATCCGGGAGAACCTGTTCTGGGCCTTTTTCTACAATGTCCTCACCATTCCGCTGGCAGCGGCGGGGTTTCTGCGCCCGGTGTTTGCCTCGCTGTCGATGGCGTTTTCGGATGTGATGGTGGTGGGGAATTCGCTGCGGCTGCGTAAGCGAGTAGGAAGTAGCAGGTAGGAAGACTGGGAGCGAGGGGGGGGTAGTGCGTGAGAGCCCCCTTGAGGGAGTTGGGCTGCAGACGGGCTGTGCCTTCCTGAAAGTGGCGGTTTAGTGGCTTTCAAGCCTGCGGCACCTACTTCTGCCGGTTTTCGAGCCACACAAACGGGATGCCTTCCTCCACCCACTGGCCCAGCAGCGGGCTGGGCGGCACGACTTCAAACGCCATCGAGCCCAGCAGCAGGTCCTGGTCGCCGTCGCCGTCGGGGTCGCCGGCATCAAGCGTGATCCAGCGGCCCCGGACCGCTTCCGGAAAGGTGAAGGGCACGAAGCCTTCCGCCCCCCGGTTTTCGAGGTACAGAAACCCGGAGGCAGGCGCCTGCTGAAAATCCGGAAAAAAGGATACTGCCGCCAGGTCCAGGTCGCCGTCGCCGTCGAAATCGCGGGCCGCCGCCCCGTAGGCGCCATGCATCGGATAGAAAAAAGACTCGGTGAAGCGGTTCTGCCCGTCGTTGAGGTAGATGCGGATGCCGTGATACGGCTTCAGGACCGGCGGATAATCGGCGTTGTCGCCGGCGGTATAGAGGAGATCCTCATGCCCGTCGCCGTTGAAATCCACGAGATCCAGGAAGCTGGAGCCCCAGGACGCGGGAAAGCGCAGCACGCGCTCCTCGCGGAAAACGCCATGGCCCTCGTTGTACCAGATGCTCACGCCTTCATCGCCCTGGCCGAAGAGCGCGATGATGTCGGGCCGCTGGTCGCGGTTGAAGTCGCGCACGTAGGCGCGCAAGGCGCCCGGACCCGCACGCAGCACATGCGGCTCAAACTGCCCCGGCCCCTTGAACTCCCACCAGGCGAGCTTTCCGGTCCATTTGGCAAATTCGCAGACCAGCAGATCGGCCTTGCCGTCGCCGTTGAAATCATCGGTCTGCGTATGGACGGGGCGCTGCAGGCCGCCGAGCACAGTCTGCCGCCGGTCCGACAGCGCCACCACGGACCCTGAAGCGGCATCGGTGGGCGAAAAAGAGCCCATCACGGTCACCAGCAGGGCATCGCTCAGCGCCTCGGCCCAGACCGGGCCTTCGCCCAGCGCAGCCGCCTGGCGCATATTCAGCTGGCTGTCAAACTGATAGATGCTTCCTGTATGCGCATCGCCAAGCAGGATGCCGCCGCCGGGCGCAAAGCGGGCCATCGTGCTGGAGGGCGGCGAAAAGCGGTAGGCCGGAATCCGGACCCGGAACTGCGTGAGCGGCTGCGGGGCCGCCGCCGCCGGGCGGGGCAGCGTATCGGGCGCTGCGGCGAGGTAATAGGCGCAGATGCGGTTCCAGACCGCCGTATCGATCACCGGACTGGGCGGAAACAGGCCCGCAGCGCGCACGGCCTGGCCTCCGAGGGTGTCGGCCAGCAGCTGGCGGCGCAGGGCCGTGTCGGGGAAGATGCCGTAGAGGTACCCCATCCGGGGCAGCACATGCTCGCGCCAGGCATCCTTGCCGAGCAGCGAAGGCTCCGGCAGCGCATGGCAGCTGGCGCAATGGGTACGGGCCAGCACGGCGCCATCGGGCAGCGGCACGGCAGGGGAATGGCAGGCAGCGAGCAGCGCGCCCGCTGCGGCGAGGCCGGCGGCCAGCAGAAACCAGGTTCTCATCGGGCGCAAGCTAGCACCGGCAGGTTACGCAGATGTTACGGAAATGCGCCGCCGGCGCTTGCGGATCCGGCGGCCCTGCGGATATTGCGCGCCGGTCCTGAATCCCCTCCGATGCGCAAGATCCTGTTCCGCATGCTGCTGATGTGCTGCGTGCCCGCCTCCGCAGCCGCCCAGCCGCTGCCCGACGCCGCCTGGCTGGACTCCGTTCTCGATGCCGCCGGGCAGCGCCCCTTCAACGGCGTGGCGCTGCTGCGCAGCGGCGGTGCGCCGCCGGTGCTGCGCGTGCGCGGCTACGCCGACCCCCTCCGGCTGCGCCCCATGCCGGCGCAGCAGCACTTTGTCATCGGCTCGGTGAGCAAGCAGATCACGGCGGTGCTCATCCTGCGCCTTGCGGATGCGGGCCTGCTGGACCTGCACGCGCCCGCGAGACGCTGTGATCCGGCGCTGCCGGCCTGGGCCGATTCCGTGACGGCGCACCAGTTGCTGACCCATACCGCCGGCGTGCAAGGCTACGGCCAGCCGCTGGCGTTTCCGCCGGGCAGCCGGTTTGCCTACTCCGGGCTGGGCTACGAGGTGCTGGGGCGCATGGCGGAGCAGGCGGGCGGGCGTTCCTACGCCCGGCAGGCAGAGGATCTCTTCCGGATCTGCGGCATGCGGCGCTCCGCATATCCCAGCCGGGCGGTCCGGCGCCGGGTGCGCGGATATGTGCGCCAAGCAGACGGCACGCCGGTGCGCGAGCCTGTGCCTGCCAGCCCCGCCTACGTGCCTGCGGGCCTGCTGGTGTCCACGGCCGGGGATCTGCTCCGCTGGAACGAGGCGCTGCACGGCGGAAGCCTGCTGAGCCGCAGCAGCTACCAGCTCATGACCCAGGCGCACGCGGCACGCGGGCATTTTCTCTGGGGCGAGGTGGGCTACGGATACGGCATCCAGCGCCTCGGCGGCGAGCCGCCGGCGGAGCTGGGCCACAGCGGGTACGTGCCGGGCTTCATCACGCTGAATGCGTACTACCCGGCTTCGCAGACCAGCCTGATTCTGCTCGAAAACCTCGACTGGGCAGACGAAGCGCTCGTCATGGCCTTCAGCGAAGAGCGGCGGATCCTCGGCGCCCTGCGGGCGCGCCTGGGGATGCCCCCGGCTGCAGAGTGATCCGGATTCCGTCAATCTGCCAATCGCTTGCACGCTGTGCAGCCGTTTCCTATATTTGCTGCCCTGATGATCCGGCTCCGCCCATCCTACTGGCTCGCGGTCGCGGCAGTGCCGCTGGCGGGAATTCTCTTGTTCAAACTGAACAAGCAGGATTTCTACCGCCATTACTTCCGCGTGATTGCCGAGGTGGCGGCCCGCAATTCCCAAAGCTGCGAAGCTGCTTCGCCGCTGGCGGTGTTCAGTGCAGAAGCAGATGACCATCAGGCAGTTGCGCAGCCTGTTCCGTCCATTTTCCCCCTTGTCTCCGCCGAAGCGGACCGCCCCTCCCCTGCCCTGCCGGCAGCCTGCGGGCGCAGCCCCTTCGATCCGGCCTGCGCGCCCCGCGCCCCCGGCGCCTGATCCGCCCTGCATGCTGCCTGCCAGATGCACCCCGCTCCGCGTCCGCCGCGGAAGCGAGCATTACGTCTTATTTTCTCATTTACAGGAACTTATCTTTCCATGCGTAATAAGAATACCGTCATTTTTCTGCTGATTGTCTTCTCGGCAATCTGCGCCTACAACCTGTATTACACCTTTGTGCAGTTCAACTCCGACTCGAAGCTGAACGGCGTGACGAAGGCGTATCAGGAACTCGTGGCTGCCAAGCCCAACAAAGCCCAGTGGAACGCCGCCGACTCCGTCATCCAGCGCGAGTACGATGCGCTCCTGGCCGACCAGGACTTCATGGACACCCGCAAGACGGCGGTCGAACGCTCCTTTACCCTGGGCCTCGACCTGCAAGGGGGCATGTTCGTGACGCTGGAGGTAGGGGTGGACGACGTGATCCGCCAGATGGCATCCAATCCGTCCGACTCCAGCCTCATCCGCGCGCTCGCCTGCGCCAAGGAAAAGCAGAAAACGGAATCCAATTCCTTCGTGCCCCTGTTTGTGGACTGCATGAAACAGCTGGAGCCCAACCGCAAGCTCGGCCAGATGTTTTCGGATGAAGACTTGGGCATCAGCATCAGCACCCCGGACGACGAGGTGGCCACCATCCTCACCCGCGAAGCGGAATCCGCCATCGACCGGACCTTCAACATCATCCGGACCCGGATCGACCAGTTCGGGGTGACGTCGCCCAACCTCCAGAAGCAGGGCACCACGGGCCGCATCCTCCTGGAACTGCCGGGCGTGAAAGAGCCCGAGCGGGTGCGCCGCCTGCTGCGCAGCACGGCCAAGCTGGAGTTTTACACCACCTACTCCTGGCGCGACGCCTATCCGGTGCTGCTGGAAATCAACACCAAGCTGAAAGCGCTCGAAAACCCGGCGGATTCCACCGCCACGGCCGCCGACAGCACGCAGTCCGTCGCCCAGGCCGATACCGCCCGCACGGACAGCGCCGGCACCACCTCCACCGATGCGCTGGTCAACAGCGACTCGTCCGAGACGCCTTTCGACCAGCTTTCCCCGGAAGAGCAGGAGCGCAAGCGCGAGGAATTCCGCCGCGAGAACCCGCTCTTTGCCCTGCTGCAGCCTGCCGACTACAACGCCCTGGCCCAGGCCGGCTCCAATACCCCGCAGGTAGGCGCCGCCCTCTCCAAGGATACCGCCGCCATCAACACCATCTTCCGCCGCGACGACGTGCGCGCCCTGGTTCCCCCGAACATGCGTTTTGCCTGGGAATTCAAAGCCATGAGCCCCGAATCCGACGCCTACGGCCTGGTGGCCCTTGTGGATGACGGCGGCCCCGTGCTCGACGGCGACCAGGTGGCTACGGCCCGCCAGGACTTCGACCCGCTGAGCGGCAAGCCTGTGGTGACCATGAACATGACCCCGGAAGGCGCCACCGACTGGGCGCGCATCACAGGCGCCAATGTGGGCAAGCACGTGGCCATCATGCTCGACAACATGGTGTACTCCTACCCGGTGGTGAATGAGGCCATCCGCGGCGGAAGCTCGCAGATCGCCGGCGACTTCACGATCGACGAGGCGAAAGACCTGGGCAACGTGCTGAAGGCCGGCCAGCTGCCGGTGCCGGCCCGCATCGAAGGCGAGGAAACCGTAGGCCCGAGCCTGGGTGCCGAAAACATCAACAACGGCCTCTTCTCCTTCATCGGCGCCGTGGTCATCGTGATGCTCTTCATGTGGCTCTACTACGACCGCGCCGGCCTCATCGCCGATGTGGCCCTGTTTGCCAACATCCTCTTCATCCTCGGCTGCTCCGCCGCCTTCACCATCGTGCTCACGCTGCCGGGCATCGCGGCCATCGTACTGACGATCGGGATGGCTGTGGATGCGAACGTGCTGATCTTCGAGCGGATCCGGGAGGAGCTGCGCAATGAAAAAACGCTGAAAGCCAGCGTCAAAGCGGGCTTCCAGCACGCTTTCTCCTCCGTGATGGACTCCAACATCACCACCTTCCTCACGGGCCTGGTGCTGTACATCTTCGGCGTAGGTCCGGTGCGGGGCTTTGCCGTGGCGCTGATGATCGGGATTGTGACCTCGCTGATTTCCGCGCTGATCATCACCCGCCTGATGCTGGAATACTTCGCCAACCGAGGCGCCAGCAACCTGGACTTCGGCCGCACGTGGACGGTGGGCCTCTTCGACAATGTGAAGCTGAAAATGTCCGAGCGGAAGCGCAGCTTTTACATCGTATCCGGCATACTGACGGTCATCGCGCTGGCGTCGATGCTGACCCTTGGATTCAAAACCGGGGTGGACTTCCAGGGCGGCCGCCAGTACAAAGTGGCCTTCACCAACCAGGACGGCTCGCGCGCCCCGCTCTCCAACTCGGACATCAACACCATGCGCCGCGACCTGACGGCTGCCTTCAGCAACAACGAGCCGATCATCAAGACCCTGCAGTCGGACAACCAGGTGCTCATCACAACCTCCTACCGCGTAGCGGACCGCGACGCCACCACCCAGATTACAAACCAGATGCATGACGGCCTGAAGCAGAACTTCAGCCAGCTCAAAGCGGAGGTGCTGGAGATCCAGGACGTGGGCCCGACCGTGGCAGCGGACATCCGCAATGCAGCCCTGCTTTCGGTGGCCGCCTCGCTGGTGATGATCTTCCTCTATATCCTGCTGCGCTTCAATAAGTGGCAGTTCAGTCTCGGGGCCGTAGCGTCGCTCTTCCATGACGTGCTCATCGTGCTCGGGGTCTTCTCGCTGCTGAGCGTGCTGAATCTGCCCTTTGTGGAGGTGAACCAGACCTTCATCGCAGCCATTCTGACCATCATCGGCTACTCGATCAACGATACCGTGGTAGTCTTCGACCGGATCCGGGAGAAGCTGCGGGAGCACAAGGGCATCGAACTGAGCCAGGCATTCAACATGGCCATCGACGAGACGATCAGCCGTACGCTGGTGACCTCGTTTACGACGCTGCTCTCGGCGTTTTCGCTGCTGGTGTTCGGCGGCGACTCCATCCGGGGTTTCGTCATCGCGCTGATCCTGGGCATCGGCTTCGGCACCTATTCCTCGATCTTCGTAGCCAGCGCCGTAGCGCTCGATACGCTGAAGGGGAAGAAGCCGGCACCGGAGCCTGCGCCCGCCAAAGCGTGATCATGCTGCTGTAACACCGGTTCAGGGCGCCTTTTTTCGGGAAGGCGCCCTGTTTTTTCGGTATTCTACCAACCCGAAATGCAATATTTCGTTGAAAAATTCGCCGGTAGTTCTATTTTTACCGGCCTGATACCTACGCTATGTGGATCCTGCTTCAAACTGTTGCTTCTCCTGTGCCGGCATCGCCTGCGTCGTCTGTAGCCACTAAAACCCTCTGGGACACCATCGTGGCCGGCGGCTGGACGATGATTCCGATCGGCGCACTGCTGGTCATGGCCATTTTCATCTTTGTCGAACGCTATCTCACCATCCGCAAGGCCAATGCGGACTCGGAGGAACTGATGAAGCAGGTGCGCAAGCATGTGCTCTCGGGCAACCTGGACGCAGCCAAAGGGCTGTGCGAAGCGCAGAACAACCCCTTCGCGCGCATGATCCACAAGGGGATCAGCCGCCTGGGCACGGCCAGCCTGAAAGACATCGAGGCTTCGATCGAGAATGTAGGCCAGCTGGAAGTCTTCCGGCTGGAGCGGCGGCTCTCGCTGCTGGCCACCGTGGCCGGTGCCGCCCCGATGCTCGGCTTCTTCGGCACCGTGCTGGGGATGATCGACGCCTTCAACTCCATCGTCTCCACCGGCGGCAATCCCAGCCCTACCGATCTGGCCAGCGGCATCTCCGAGGCCATGATCACCACGGCTGCGGGCCTCATCGTGGGCATTCCGGCCTACTTCTTCTACAACATCCTCACGGCCATGATCAACAAGGTGGTGCTGAAGATGGAGATTACCTCCACCGACTTCATCGACCTGCTGCAGGAGCCCGCCAACTGAGGCGCAGCCTGATGCGTATATCCTGATTTTCAGCAATTTACCTACTGCATCCCTATGGCGCTCAAACGCAGTCACCGCCCCAGCGTAGAGTTCAGCTTCGCCTCCATGTCCGACATGGTGTTCCTGCTGCTCATCTACTTCCTGCTCACTTCCAGCTTTGTCAAACAGGCCACGATTCAGGTCGATCTGCCTACCAGCAACTCCGACAAGCCCAGTCCCGGCAAAAACTACGTCACCGTGACGGTGGACGGCCAGTACTACTGGGGCGACCAGCCGCTCAAGGACCGCGAAGAGCTCCGCGACCTCATCAGCAAGGCCCTCAAAGACGCAGAAGAAGACGCCAAATCCGTCACGCTCCGGGTGGACAAGAAGGTCATCTTCGACGATGCCGCCTTCGTCATGGGCCTGGTGGCTGAGTATGAGGGCAAGATTGTGATTCTGACCAAAAAAGAATGACGACGATTGCGCAGCAGGCATCTCTGCGGTTTTCGTCGTATATTTGCGGCGCAATGTCCGGAATCACCCGTGCATTGCGCCGTAATACCTTTCATATGGAAGCCGGCAAGTCCCTCCTCCGTTTCCTCTCCGCCGGCCTGGTGCTGCTGCTGATGCAAGTTTCCCGCACCCAGGCCCAGAATCTGGCTCCGATCTGGACCAGCGCGTTCTCCGAAATCGACTATGTGCTCGCCAGCGACGCCGAACGCGGCGAAGCCATGCAGTCCTTCTCTGTTTCGATGCCTGCCAGCGGCCTGCCGCCGGCATCGGCGCCTTATGTCGTGAGCATCGGCCCCGGCGGCCAGTTCAGCTGGAACGGCAAAGCCCTCGCCCAGCGCGAAGAGCTGGTGCTGCTCATCAGCGACGCCATCCGGCGCGCACCTGTGGGCAAAGGCGTGGTGGTCCTGCGCGTAGCCCAGCAGGCTGAGTTCGAGTCCGTCGCCTACGCGATGCGGATCATCTCCCTCAACCACGGCCAGGCGGTGATCGTCACCCAGTGAAGTCGGCGCAAACGCCTGGCTGTCATACCTTTACACGGATCCTGTCCATCAGCTTCACGAATGGCGAGGTATTCTGCATCACATAAAAGTGCAGATAGTTGATCCCCGCATCCATGAGTTTGAGGCACTGGCGGTAAGCCCAGTCCACGCCGGTTTCAATTTCCTCGGCACGGTTCCGGGCAGCAAGCATGCGGTCGGTCAGCTCTTCCGGGATGTCGATATGGAAGACGGAAGGCAGCGTCGTCAGCTGCGAGCGCGAGGTCATGATTTTGAGGCCCGGCAGAATGGGGATGGTAATCCCGGCCTTGCGGGCCATCTCGACGTAGCGGAGAAACTTGTCCGTATCGTAAAACATCTGCGACACGGCGTAATGCGCGCCGGCATCCTGCTTGTCCTTGAGGACCTTGAGATCAAAGGACAGATTGGGGGCCTCGAAGTGTTTTTCGGGGTAACAGGAAACGCCGATGCAGAAATTGGTGCGTGCCGCGTCGATGAGGTCGTCCATGTACCGGCCGCGGTTCATGTCGCCGATCTGGCGCACGAGGTCCACGGCGTAGACGTTTGTGCTGCGGTCCTGGGGGATGGCCCGGTGCTGCAGCTTGTCGCCCCGGATGGCCAGCACATTCTCGATGCCGAGGTAATTGAGCTCGATGAGCGCATCTTCCGTCTCCTCGCGGGTAAAACCGCCGCAGAGCACATGCGGCACCGGCTCGACATTGTATTTGTACTTGATCACGGCGCAGAGCCCGAAGGTTCCGGGCGATTTGCGCTTCACCTTGCGTTTGAAGGAGCCGTCGGGCATTTCCTCCCACACGGCCTCGGCGGCGTGGCTCGTCACATCGATGAAGGGCGGCTTGTAGGGCAGCACCGACTCGATGGCGTCGTGGATCTGCTTCATGTGGCTGCCGCGGCGGGGCGGAATGATTTCGAGGCTGAAGGTCGGCTGCCTCACTTCGCGCAACAGGTCGACTACATGCATGTCCGGCAGGTTCTCAGATTGGCAAAGCCGCTGTACAGGCAAAGCGGCAGCCAAAGTTCAGGCCTGCGGGTACAATTTCCTAATTTTCCCCCTCCGGAATTCCCTGCGATATTTGCGCCATGGACTTCAACCTGACGGTACCTTCGCTGATCTTCTCGTCGATCTCGCTCTTCATGCTGGCCTTTACGAACCGGTTTCTGGCCCTGGCCAACCTGGTGCGGAGCATGGAAGCCAGCTACCGGAGCCAGCCCGATCCCCGCCTTCTGCGGCAGATCGCCAATTTCCGGCGGCGCATCCGCCTGATCCGGACCATGCAGGCGCTGGGCATCAGCGCGCTCATGGCCGCAGTGGCCAGCATGCTGCTGCTCTTTCTCGACGCAGCGCTCCCGGCGCAGTGGGCTTTCGCCGCATCGCTGGGGCTGATGATTGCCTCGCTGCTGGTTTCCTTCTGGGAAATCCTGATCTCGACCCGCGCGCTGGAGCTGCAGCTGGCCGATCTGGAGGAGCTGCTCGAACAGGCCGAGCCGCCCCTCATCCACCTGCCGGCGCCTTTCCAGAAGCCCAAGCCTTCAGACCTGAAGCCCTGAAGGGAGAACTCAGTCCAGCACCTTGATCATTTCTCCGCTGTAGCCTTCGTTGAGGCCCTGGAGGTAGGTGATCCCGGCGGCGTTGCGCACGCCCATATCGGCCTGATGGTTGATCAGCAGCTTGATGATCTTGACCTGGCCATTGAAGGCAGCGAAATGCAGGGCGGTATTGCCGTCGGCATTGGCGGCGTTGCGGTCGGCGCCCCGGCCGATCAGCAGATCAACCATTCCGCTGTGGCCGTACCAGGCAGCCAGGTGCAGGGGCTGCATGTCCTTTTCCATGGTAGCTTCCAGGTCGGCATCCTGGGCAATCAGGGCTTCAGCGGCCTCCAGGCTGCCGGCAATGGCGGCCACGTGCAGGGGTGTTTTGCCCCGGTTGTTGCGGGCCTCGATTTCGGCGCGGTAGCCCAGGAGCAGCTGCACCATCGCGGCGTGGTTGTGCTCGGCGGCCACGTGAAGCGGTGCGGCGTACACATAGTTGCGGGCGTTGACATCGGCTTCGCCGATGAGCAGCAGCTCCGCAATCTGGATGCGGTTCATCCGGGCTGCGAGATGCAGCGGGGTATCGCCTTCCTTGTTTTTGAGGTTGGGATTGGCGTCTTCTTCCAGCAGATTGGCTGTCTGCACCTCGTCTCCGGCCAGCACGGCCAGGTGCAGCGGGGTATTGCCTGCGGCATCCTGATGGTTGGCGGCGCGGCGCTCGGAGGTGCGCGGCGCTTTTTTCTCCGGCAGGCGGACCGGCTCTTCTGCCGTGAGCACCGCAACGGGCACCGGTTCGGGCAGGGCTTCCGCCTCTGGTTCGGGAATCTGGCGCATGACAGGCGGTTCGGGCTGCGGCAGCACAGGCTCCGGCAGGCGGACCGGCTCCACCGGTGCCTGCGCCACCTGCACCGGCTGCGGCGCGGCGGGCGTTTCCGGCATCCGGGGCGCCGCAGGCTGCTGGACCGGCTGGACCGGCATCAGGAAGCTGTCGTGCAGGGCCTGGAGCAGATGCGCCAGGGCGCGGCTGCCCGGGCCGGGCTCGAAACGGGTCAGCTCCCAGTCGCCCACCGGGTGCTCGGTATCGGCATCGGGCTGCTGCCAGGCCATGAACAGCTCCGCCCCGGCCGCCACATGGGTTACCACGCCTTCAGGCTGGCTGAGCCGCTGGAGCTGCAGCATGCGCAGCAGCGCCGACGGGTCCATATCCTGGGCGTGGGCCGCGAATACTGCGGCAAAGCAGGGCTTGCTGCCGGGCCGGCGGCGGCTTACTTCGGCGGAGGCAGCCGAAAGCTGCTCCAGCGGATACTGCAGCTGCGACTCTGCGAGCAGCTCCGGCACGATCTGGATCATGCCCAGCACCGCTTCCGGCCGCACCACCACAAAATCCCCTTCCTGATACCACAGCGGCAGCGACGGATCGTAGATCAGCAGATCTACAGCTTCGGACGCCCCGCCGGGGCTGTGCAGGTATCCGGCACCGACCGCTGCACGGCCGGGCAGGACCGGGCGCAGCACGGCGCGCAGCGCGGCTGACAAAGCTGCGGCGGGCAGCCGCCCGCTGCTGTGCAGCAGCCAGCTGAGCCGGCGCTGCTGGGAGCTGTACTCGTCGGTCAGGGAGAGGTAGTAAGGCAGTGCCATTGTTCGAGCTGGTTATCCGGGAACAGCGGTCAAGAACTATTCCACTCCCTGATAAATTACGGCCGGGGCCGCCCGAACTGCTTCAAACAGGACATAAGCGGCACAAGTGCCGGATGACCGGCACAGATCTGCGCGCGAGCAGGCCGCAAATGGTCAATCCGCCGCGAAATCCGCTGCGTGCGCATTGAACACTTCCGGACATTCGAAGGGAACGAAATGTCCGCATTCCGGGATCATCACGAGCCGGCAGTCCGGAATCCGGGCGGCGCCGGCCTGCGCCACGCGGCGTGAGCTGCCCAGCGGATGGAAGAGCCGGTTGGGGATGAGCAGGTCCTGCTCGCCGAAAAGGGCCAGCACCGGCTGCGCCAGCTGCGGCAGCTGATGCCAGACCGGCTCGCGCAGCATGGCCAGCACACTTTCGTGCACGGTGAGGGCGTATTCCGCCAGCCGGGGGCTGCTGCGCAGGGCGATGCGGTCCTCGGCCATGAAGCGGGCGGCTTCCGGATAGCGGTAAAAGCTCAGCTTCAGGTTCTGGAGGATGCGCTCGTCGCTGAGGGCCATGATCTGGGCGGGCTGCAGGCTGCGGCGCAGCGCCGCCTGCTGCAGGCGGGTAAACCGCTCGAAGCCGGCGGGCGCCGCCAGCACCAGGCGGCTGACGGTGCTGGGGTACCGCAGGGCGGCGGTCATGGCAATCTGCCCGCCCATGGAGTGCCCGGCCAGCACGGGCCGGTGCAGGTCGAGGCGGTAGATCAGCTCCAGCACGCGCAGGGCGTAGCCCTGGAGGCTGGCGGGCTGCTGCATGCGCGGAGAATGGCCGTAGCCGGGCAGATCTACGGCAATGCAGCGGAACCGGCTGCGCAGCGCCGCGATGTTGCGGTCCCAGATGCGGAGGCTGCTGCTGAGCCCGTGGATCATCACCAGCGCCGGGCCTTCCCCTTCGTCCACGTAGGCCAGTTCCTGGCGGTCGGAGAGGTGCAGCCGGCGGACTTGAAAGGGTTCCGGGTTCATGTTGCAAGGGGGTAAGAGGCCTTCCGGGATATGCCGGAAGCCGCAGGGGCGCATCCTGCGGCTGTCTGTCGCGGTTCTGGCGTATCCGTATATGCAGCCGGCTGCGGGGTGCAGATCCGGCCGGTCTGCTGCTCAGTAGCGGAACGCCGCGCCGGCAAAGGCCAGCCCGCCGCCGGATCCGATAAACTGGACCAGATCGCCCCGGCGGATCCGCCCGGACTCCACCGCCTCGTGGAACGCCATCGGGATGCAGGCCGATCCGGTGTAGCCGTAGCGGTGCATCACCGTGCAGGCCCGCTCCGGCGGGAGCGAGAGCGCCTCCATCGTGGCGCGGATGCTGCCGATGTTGATCTGGGTGATCACGTAGTGCTGGATTTCCTCCGGCGTATGGCCGCTTTCGGCGCAAAGCTCCCGGATGATGCGGGTCCATTCGCGCTGATTGAGGTCGGCGGGAAACTTATACACAAAGCGCAGCAGGTGCTCGCCGGCTTCAAGCCGCTCCGGGGTTGCCGGAAATCGCGTACCGCCGGCATAGATGCCCATGCCGTCGTGGTACTGGCCCATCGCGCTGAGGGTGCCGGCCAGATAGCCGCTGTCTTCGTCTGTATCGGCTGCGCCGAGCAGCACCGCTCCCGCGCCATCGGCGAAGAGGGTCACGGTTTTTTTGTCCTTCAGATTCAGGAACTTGCTCATCGCGTAGGTGCCGATCACCAGGACATGGCGCAGCCGGCGCTGGGCCCGGAGGTAGCTGGCGCCCAGGTGCAGGCCGGTGACGAAGCCGGCACAGGCGGCGTTGAGGTCGAAGATGCCGGCACGGGCGGCGCCCAGGCGGTGCTGCACCACCGAAGCGGTGGGCGGCGAGACGAAATCCGGCGTATCGGTCGCGAGGATAATCAGGTCCACTTCGGCTGCGGGCACGCCTGCGCGGTCCAGGGCCTGCTGCGCGGCCTGCACCGCCAGATCGGAAGCGGCTTCCGATTCGCTGCACCAGCGCCGCTCGAAGATCTGGGCCGTCTGCTCCAGCCAGGCGCTGACGTTTTCGCCCAGCATCTCATCGAATTCGCGGTTGGACACCACCCGTTCCGGGACGTGCATGCCGCTGGACAGGATGACTGCGTTGCGCATAGGGCTGCTGCCGGTTACATGACCACGCCGCCGTCCACGCTGAGGGTGGCGCCGTTGATGAAGGAGGCTTCATCGGAAGCCAGAAACAGGTAGGCATTGGCGATTTCCTCCGGCTTGCCGAAGCGGCCCAGCGGCGTGCGCTCCTGCACCATGGAGATCACCTTTTCGGGGATGGTGCCGATCATTTCGGTGGCGATGAAGCCGGGAGCCACGGCATTGGCGGTGATGCCTTTGCGGCCCAGCTCGCGGGCCCAGACCTTGGTCATGCCGATGAGGCCGGCCTTGGTGGCGACGTAGTTGGACTGGCCGAAGTTGCCGTAGAGCCCCACGACGGAGGCTGCGCTGACAATGCGCCCGTAGCCTTGGGCGGCCATGTAGCCGGCCACGGCCTGGGTGCAGTAGAAAACGCCGGAGAGGTTCACATCGATCACCTGCTGCCACTGGCTCTGCTCCATTTTGAGCAGGGAGGCGTCGCGGGTGATGCCGGCATTGTTGATGAGGATATCGATGCGTCCGTAGCGCTGATGGACTTCTGCCGCGGCGCGGGTTACAGCAGCCTGGTCGGTGGTATTGACCTTCATGAACCAGGCCTTTCCGCCGGCGGCTTCCAGTTCGGCAACCGTGCTCAGGCCGGCCTCCTCCATGAGGTCCCAGATGACGGCCGTGGCGCCTTCCTGGACAAAACGCTGGGCGGTGGCTTTGCCGATGCCTCTGGCGCCTCCGGTGATAATAGCAATTCGGTCTGCGAGTCGGTTCATGCTCCCTGGTATCTGGCCGCATAGTTACGCAGGCCGGGCATGCGGCCCAAGTATCGCCGGATAAATCCATTGGCTGACTTGCCCGGACTGCAGCAGCAGCATGCAATTCAAGTCATTGAATATCAACTTACAAAACCCCTTTCCGGAGGTGGTGGACTTTACGCGGGCCTGTGCAGGCGGCAGGCCGCGACGGAGCTGTGCAAGGCCCTGCAACCGATTGCAGGCGGCGGCATGTACCCATTGCGAAAATATTTTAACCCGGTGAAAAAACACCGGTTGAAACACCGAAACAGGAATGGTTTTTGCCTGTTGTTATGAGCTGCCGCCCGGCAGATTTCCCCCTCCGCTCAGGTATCCCGGCTCATCGCTGTTTCTACGTTGCGCATCCGGCGCCCAAGTGCCGCTGCCACCGTACCCGGAGCTGTTATTTCTCTATATTACCATACGTTCACACAGGGTTTCAGGTAAGGTTATGGGAATCAACTTGTACACCGCACGGAAAGGAATCGTTCTTTGGGCAAGCCTGGGCTTGCTGATCCTCAGCCTGCTGCGTCCTGCTGCCGCACAGGCGCAGGACTCCATCATCTTCGTCTGCAACCTGAGCGATTACCAGCCGAGCGGCGGCCATTCGTTCTGGCTGGACCTGCCCGGCCCGCAGACGGAACGGTTCAACTTCGACGCCAACGGCGGCGTGATGGTCATCTATGACGACAGCAGCGCCCACATTACAGGACGGGTCATCCATGCGACGATCCCCGCCTGGCAGTGGGATGCGAGCCTTTGGCTGATCAATATCCGGAATTTCGGCCAGTGGACGGCCCTGGGCCGCGACGTGAAAGTGGAACTGGCTCCGCCGGCTGTCGTCAATGCCAACAAGCAGAACTGGTTTTTCTGGGAACTCGACAGCACGCGCAGCGTCATGACCGGCGTGCCGGGCTCCTTTTTCGACGGGGATACGCTGAATCTCAAGCACAATCCGCCGAATTACGAGTTCGGCTTCCAGTTCGGCGTGGGCGCCAACGCCAAAAATGCCGCCTACGGCATTTCCGGCTGGTTTCTCTTCACTGGCGCCTACACCGGCCACGGCGACATCAACGCCAATGCTTCCTGCAGCACCTACTTCTGCGATGCCCAGATCGCCTCGGCTGCCGCCGCCTGCGTAAACGACTCCGCATTCACCGTGTCCGTGACCGTCACGGGCACCGGCAATACCTTTCAGCTATCCGACAACCAAGGCTCTCCGGCGCTGTCCGGCATCGGGGCCGGCACCTATACCTTCGGTCCATACCCGAGCCAGACGCCAGTTCAGTTTTTTCTGGAAGACCTCGGCACCGTCGCCTGTGCCGACACCTCCGCCATCGTCACCGCCTCCTGCACGCCGCCGCCCGTCTGCCAGCTCGACCTCGTCAGCGCAACGGCCCAGTGCATTCCCGGAAGCGTGAATTTCAGCGTGACCCTGACCGTCACCGCCAACGGGCCCTTCCAGGTCAAAGACCAGAGCGGTGCCACCGTGCTCAGCGGAGCTGCCGGCGGAACTTTCACCTTCGGCAATTACCCCAGCGGAACCCAGGTCAGCCTCTTCGGAAGCACCACGCTGCTCGCGGGCTGCGCCGACACCCTCACCGGCATCACCGCCTCCTGCACGCCGCCGCCTGTCTGCCAGCTCGATCTGGTCAGCGCAACAGCCCAGTGCATTCCCGGAAGCGTGAGCTTCAGCATCACCCTGAGTCTCACCGCCAACGGACCCTTCCAGGTCAAAGACCAGAGCGGCACGACCGTGCTCAGCGGAACTGCCGGCGGAACCTTCACCTTCGGCAATTACCCCAGCGGAACCCAGGTCAGCCTCTTCGGAAGCACCACGCTGCTCGCGGGCTGCGCCGATACCCTCACCGGCATTACTGCCTCCTGTGCGCCGCCGCCCGTCTGCGATCTGGTGTTCGACATGCTCGTGCCGGTGTGCAACACCGACTCGACCTTCGAGGTGCAGGTATCGTTCTTCGGCACCGGAACCTACCAGATTACCGACGATCAGGGCACTGCGCCGCTGATTGTGCAGGGAGGCGGCACCTATATCTACCAGTCGTACCTGAACAGCATCGATGTGATGGTGACCGTCACGGATGTCAATATCCCGAACTGCTCGGTGATCGACGGGCCGGTGACGGCAGACTGCACGCCGGTGCCGATCTGCGACGTGCTCTACGACTCGATCTACACCGAGTGCCTGACCGACAGCACCTTCCGGGTGGGCGTGGTCTTCACCGGTTCCCAGTCGAACTACACCCTCACCGACCAAAGCGGCACCTACACCCTCACGGGGCTCATTCCGGGCAGCTATTTCCTCGGCCCCTACCCTGCCGGCATGCAGGTGGAGCCGCGCATCATCGATCCGGGCATCTTCGGCTGCCTGCGGAAGGGCACGGCGGTAAGCGCGGCCTGTGTGCCGCCGGTCAATGCCACCTGCGCCGGCGCGGTGACGGTGGAATGCAAGGGCCGCTACGCCGGCACGACGGTCAATGCCCAGATGAGCCAGCCGGTCTGGGGATGCGGCATCCCGTCCTTCCTCTACGGTGTCTGGTACCAGTTCACAGGCACGGGCGACGGCTTCACCTTCAGCACCTGCGGCGGCCCGCAGCCGCTCGACACCCGCATCCAGGTGTTCAAAGGCGACTGCCAGGACACGATCTGCGCCGGCGCCAATGACGAAATGCTGAGCGCCAGCTGCGCCTTCGGCGCCGCCGAAGTGACGGTCAAAACCGCCAAAGGCACTCCCTATCTGGTCTTCGTCTCTTCGGCTACGCCCGGCGACTTCGAGCTGCAGGTGCTCTGCAAACCGGCCCAGAAGGTGGGGCAGCTCTTCCCCAACCCCGCCCAGCAGGTTTCCTCCATCGAATTCGAGATGACCGATCCCGATCAGGTGCAATGGCAGATCGTCGATCCCCGCGGCATAACGGTCAAGCGGGGCTACCGCTGGCTGGACCGGGGCCTGAATCAGGTGGATCTGGATATCAGCGGGCTGCGGCCCGGCGTGTATGCGGTAGAGTTCCTGCTCGGCCGCGGGCAGATGGAATGCCGGAAACTGTCGGTAGAATAACCCGCACGGTCCTCCCGTGCAGCAGGCCCCCCGCATGCGGGGGGCCTTTTTGCATTCCGGAAACTGGGAAATCCATTTCCGGGTGACGAAATTCCAGAATACGGTCTACAGAATCAGACATGTGTTCCGGTGAAGGATTGCACCCCGCATGACTTGCCCGCTGTGCGGCTCCGGGCCGCGCTTTCCAGCACAAGTTCCTGGCACTCAGGATCAAATACCAAATATTGAATAGTTGAACCTGCCGGATAGCTCCAAGTTTCATTCATCCCATTTCATGGACTGTTCTTCGTTTCAAATCAGCTTATTACACCCTGCTCCGGGGCGCTTGAATGTGCGGGACGGGGTCGGTTTATTTGAGGTATGATCATGGCACAACATGACTCGGCTACAGGCGCCTCCGGCTATGCTCCGGAGCTGCTCCGGATGATCCGGGCAGCACTGGAAGCGGACGACGGGCCGCAGGCGGAAGCGATGCTGGAAGCCGCCTACGAGACGCTGCTGGGCGAGGAGGCGGAAACGATCTGCCGCACGGAAGAATACCGGTTCCTGAGCCTGCTGCTCTGCACGCTCCGCCTGAGCGATGCGCAGCTCGGGCTTCTGGCCGACCTGCTGCTCGAAGAAGCCATGCTGCATCAGCAGCAGGGCCGGCAGGCCGCTGCCGTGGACCGGCTGAAGAAGGCCCTCGATCTGCAGGTATTCCTCAACACCCAGGACACCGGACTCTACTCCCTGCACCGCATGTCGCGCATCGGCTATCTGCAGGCGCTCATCCAGGTGCTGCAGGAGGCCAGCGATCAGCGGGGAAGCAGCGCGTACAAGGCCTGATGCAGGGCCGGGCGGATGCCCATGCGGTAGAGCTGGCGGCTGGCGCGGGAAGGATGCACGCGGTTGCTGAGGAATACGATGAGCAGGCCCGTCTCCGGATCGGCCCAGGTGAAGGTGCCGGTGAAGCCGGAATGCCCGAAACTCGCCGCCGAGGCGGAATCCGCGCAGTAGTTGCGGTCCGCCGGGTCGCGCACCGGCTTGTCGAAGCCGAGTCCGCGGTGGCCGAGGGGGACCTGCGACTGATAAGAAGCGAATAGCCGCACCGAGGCGGAATCGAGATAGCGGCGGCCGTTCAGCGTGCCGCCGTTCAGGAAGAGCTGCATGAGCAGCGCCACATCGCGGGCATGGCCGAAGAGGCCCGCATGGCCCGACACGCCGCCCTGGATGGCAGCATTTTCGTCGTGCACATAGCCGTGGATCAGCCCGCGGCGGAAGAAGGTATCCTGCTCCGAGGGCGCGACCGCGCTGAGCGGATGCTGCAGCAAGGGGTTGTAGGTCAGCCCTGTACCAATGGGCCGGTACAGGCTGTCGCGCAGCAGGTCCCAGTAGGGCTGGCCGGCAAGGCGGGCAATGAGGTGCGGATAGACGATGAATCCGAGGTCGGAATAGCGGTATTCCTGCACGCCGGTGCGGGGCGCACGCAGAAGCCGGCGGAGGAGCCGCTGGCCGAAGCCCCGCCGCACGAAGGCCTGCGCGCCGATGCGGACGGGAAAGCGGGCGGAGGAATCGGCCCGCAGGAAGCGGCGGCGCCAGGTGCCGTCTTTGCGCAGCGCCTCCTGCCAGAAGGGAATCCAGGCCTGCAGCTGCGCTTCGTGCACGAGCATGCTGCGCAGGCTGAGCGGCCCTGCGCGGGTTCCGGCAGATTCCGGCAAATACCGGCTCAAGGGCGCATCCAGGTCGAGCTGACCCTGGCCGTGCAGGCGCATCAGCAGGGGCAGCGGCCCGAGGATTTTGGTCAGGGAAGCCAGGTCGTACAGGTCGGTTTCGGAGACGCGCCGGAGGCGGTCAATCCCCTGATAGCCATAGGCTTTATAGAGCAGAATCTGCCCGCGGCAGGCCATGAGCACCTGGCAGCCGGGATAGGCGCCGCTGTCGAGCCCGCGCTGCACGATGGAGTCTGTGACCCGGTGCAGGGCAGCCAGATCCCAGCCGGGCGGCGGCGGTGCCGGCCAGGCCAGCTCCTGAGCAGCCAGCGGCGGTGCCAGCAGGCCGCAAAACAGCGCAATTCCCGCACATTTCCGCAGGTACATTCGGAATTGGCTAAATTTTTCCGCAAAAACTTGCATAATTACGCACCTTGATTGTATATTTGCCGCATAAACCTGCAAGAAGCCAGCATGCTCAAAGAAGAACGGCACGCCAGCATCCTCGGCCAGCTCCGGCAGCAGCAGAAGGTGACGACCCTCGGCCTGAGCCGGACGCTGGATGTGTCGGAAGATACCATCCGGCGCGATCTTCAGGAACTCGCGGAGCTGGGATTGCTCAAAAAAGTGCACGGCGGGGCGATCAGCACGGCGCTTTCCCCCTACACCTGGAAGGAGCGCGAGGTGTATGCCCACGAGGAAAAGATCCGCCTGGCGGAAAAAGCGGCTGTGCGCCTGCGCAGCGGGCAGGTGATCCTCATGGACGGCGGCACGACCAACCTGGAGCTGGCCCGGCGGTTTCCGCAGGATCTGAAAGCGACCGTATTCACCAACAGCCTGCCCGTAGCCACGGCGCTGAGCGAGCATCCGGGCGTGGAAACCATCCTGCTCGGCGGCCGACTGCTCAGCAGTGCCCAGGTGACCGTAGGCAAGGACGGCCTGGACCTGCTCGCAGGGCTGCGGGCCGACCTCTGCATCCTCGGCGCGCGCGCCGTGCATCCCCAGATCGGCATTACGGAAATCGACTGGGAGGAAGCCCAGATCAAGCGTGCGATGGTGCAGGCCTCGCAGGAACTGATGACCCTGGCCATCACGGCCAAGCTCGGCATGGCCCAGCCCTACATTGTGGCGGAGCCCCGCAAGCTGACCACCCTCGTGACGACGCCCGGCCGCCGCGATCCGCTGGCAGCCCCCTTCGCCGCCCTCGGCATCGACATCGGATAATCCCCAAGTACCTCACCCTCAATACCCTGCTACATGATCTCGCTGTTTCCCGACGTGCACCAGTACGAAAAGATCCCCACCCGCGTCTTCGGCAGCTCCCGCGACGCCTCCCGCGAAGTGGCCCGCCAGATCGCCGATCTGATCCGCCACAAGCACAGCAAGGGCGAAATGGCCGTCCTGGGCCTCGCCACCGGCTCCACCCCTACCGGCGTGTACAACGAGCTGGTGCGCCTGCACCGCGAAGAAGGCCTGAGCTTCCGCAACGTCATGACCTTCAACCTGGACGAGTATTACCCCATGCAGCCCGACGCGCTCCAGAGCTATGTGCGCTTCATGGGCGAGTACCTGTTCAACCATATCGACATCGACCGGGCGAATGTGCACATCCCCGACGGCTCCCTGAGGCCCGAGCAGCTGGCCGAATACTGCAAGGCCTACGAGGCCCGGATTCAGGAAGCGGGCGGCATCGACCTGCAGCTCCTGGGCGTGGGCCGCACGGGCCACATCGGCTTCAACGAGCCCGGCTCGCCGATCAATTCCCGCACCCGCCTCATCGCCCTGGACCAGATCACGATCCGCGACGCGGCCAGCGACTTCTTCCACGAGGACAATGTCCCGCGCCGCGCCATCACGATGGGGGTCGGCACGATCATGGAGTCCAAGGCCGTGATTCTCATGGCCTGGGGCGAGGGCAAGGCCCGCGTCATCCGCGAAGCGGTGGAAGGCGACATCAGCGACAAGGTGCCCGCCACCTTCCTCCAGCGCCACCCCAACACGCAGTTTGTCCTCGACCAGGCCGCTGCCGCCGAACTGACCCGCTTCAAGGCGCCCTGGCTGGTGGGGCCCTGCGACTGGGACGACAAGCTGATCCGCAAGGCCGTCATCTGGCTCTGCGGGCAGGTGCAGAAGCCCATCCTCAAGCTCACCGACCACGACTACAACGAGCACGGCATGGGCGACCTGATCGCGGACCACGGCCCGGCCTACGGCATCAACATCAAGGTGTTCAACCAGCTCCAGCGCACCATCACCGGCTGGCCCGGCGGCAAGCCCGATGCCGACGACTCCAGCCGTCCGGAGCGGCGCAGCCCCTTCCCCAAGCGCGTGCTGCTCTTCAGCCCCCACCCCGACGATGACGTCATCTCGATGGGCGGCACCTTCATCCGCCTCGTGGACCAGGGGCACGAGGTGCATGTCGCGTACCAGACCTCCGGCAACATCGCCGTATTTGACCACGACGCCATCCGCTTCATCGACTTTGCCCTGGATTTCAGCCACCTCGTCGGCAAGGGCGAGACGGAGATCGAGAAGCTCTACCAGGACAGCCGCGCCTATCTGGCTGCCAAGCGGCCCGGACAGCCCGATACCCGCGAGATCCAGTACATCAAAGGCATGATCCGCCGCGGCGAGGCCAAGGCGGCCTGCCGCTACGTGGGCATTCCCGATGAAAACGCCCATTTCCTCGACATGCCCTTCTACGAAACGGGCCAGGTGAAGAAGAAGCCCATCGGCGAGGAGGATGTGCGCATCGTCGAGGAGCTGATCCGCCGGATCAAGCCCCACCAGATCTATGCCGCCGGCGACCTCTCGGACCCGCACGGCACGCACCGCGTGTGCCTGGATGCCATTTTCAGGGCTCTGGAGCGGGTGAAGGCCGAAGACTGGGCGAAGGACTGCTGGGTATGGCTCTACCGGGGCGCCTGGCAGGAGTGGGGGGTGGAAGACATCGAAATGGCGGTGCCCATCAGCCCGCTGGAGCTCAGCCGCAAGCGCGAGGCGGTCTTCAAGCACCAGTCGCAGAAGGACAGCGCCGTATTCCCCGGCAGCGATCCCCGCGAGTTCTGGCAGCGCGCCGAGGACCGCAACCGCGACACCGCCCGCGCCTACGACCGCCTCGGCCTGCCCGAGTACGAAGCGATCGAGGCATTTGTGCGGTATCATTTCTGAGCGGAATGCCTGACTGTCAAGATCCCCGCCGGCAAACCGCTGGCGGGGATTCTGCGTATAATAGAGAGTGCATTCGCATAACAGCGCGGTTTTTCGTATATTCGGGCAAGTATTATGCAGAAAGACACGTATCACAGCCTGGTACGGAATGCGCTCGAACAGGAAGGATGGCGCATCACCCACGACCCCTATTTCATCCGGATGGGGCGCAGGAAAGGCTTTATCGATCTCGGAGCGGAACTGCTGGGCGCGGAACGCGGTGCCGAACGGATTGCCGTAGAAATCAAAAGCTTTACGAGCGTTTCCGGAATCACTGGCTTCGAGGATGCATTGGGCCAGTTTATGCTGTATAAATTCGCCCTGGCGCAAAAAGAGCCCGAACGGATGCTGTTCCTCGCCATTCCGCGGGATTATTACGAGGACTTTTTTGACGATCAATTCTTTCAGCAGGTTCTGCATGCGTATGAAATCCGGCTGATCATCTATGACATCGGCCAATCGGCTATACACCAATGGATCAGATAACCGCCTACAAACAAGCAGCCCGGCAGGTGATCGAGTACATCGCCTCGCTGATCCCGCCGGAGGACCCGATCGAGACGCAGGTCATCATCGACGACGAGCGCGGCCACTACCTGCTCTTTTCCGTCGGCTGGGAGCCTGCGATCCGGCGCGAATACAGCCCCTTCGCCCATATCGACGTGAAGCCCGACGGCAAGGTCTGGGTGCAGCACGACGGCACCGACCTGCGGATTGCGCTGATGCTGGCCGATGCGGGCATTCCCAAGCATCAGATCGTGCTGGGCTACCACGCGCCCTACCGCCGGAGCGCCCTGCCGGAGTTTGCGCAGGGCTGAGCAGAATGCCCGATGCGGCCCGGACCGGCCCCCGGCATTCGGCGGAGATTCCGCGAAGGTTCGGCTTGAATACTCGCGGAATGTGGGTCAAAAGGGGCAGATTCCGCGAAGGTTCGACTTGAATGCTCGCGGAATGTGGGTCAAAAAGGGCAGATTCCGCGAGCAACCCAATTCTAATGGCATTTTGCTTTTTTTGAATGCAAACATGTCAGCATTTTGCGCAGTTCAACAGCCTCACGCTCATCCTGTTGGGATGCTGGTTTTCCCTAACCCTCACCCCCTTCGGCCTCCGCGAAAACGCCTACAGCTTAGGGCTGGTGGACAGCCAGCTTACGCTGGATGCGCTGTTTAGGCAGGGCTGAGCAATCCTACCCCTGCTTTTTTCCCTAAAAACCCGTATATTCCCTCAAAGAATCATCCTATGGGAGAAGCAGCCGTAAGCCTTCGCCTGAGCGTGGCCGACTACCTGGAGCTGGAGCGCAGCGCCGAGGTCCGGCATGAGTACCGCCGGGGCGAGCGGTCTGCGATGGCAGGCGGCACACGCAACCATGCCCGTTTGGGCCTTAATTTTGGGGCTGCCTTGTCTGCCCATGAGGCCCGCTGCGGCTGTACTGCTTTTAACGGCGATCTGCGCATCCGCATCGAAGCGGAGGACTGCTTCCTCTATCCCGAAGCGGCAGTAGTCTGCGGCCCGGAGCAGTACTCGCCCCTGGATCCCGACGCCCTTGTGAATCCCGTGCTGATTGCCGAGGTGCTCTCCGAAAGCACCGAAGCCTATGACCGGGGCGAAAAATTCCGGCTCTACCGCACCCTGGCCTCCCTGCGCGACTACGTGCTCATCTCGCAGAAGCAGCCCCTGGTCGAAGTGTTTTCCCGCGACGAAAGCGGCCTGTGGCAGTTCCGGGCCTACGAGGGATTGGAAACAGCCATCAGCCTCCCCACTATGGACGCTGAAATCGCGATGCGGGATCTGTACCGGGGCGTGGTGTGGGCGTGAAAAAGCGTATCTTGCCCATCATACAAAACAGGCAAGCCAACACTTGTTTCTGCAAAACAAACAGACCATGATCAACTGGCACGAACGAATCCATAGCGACCCCCAGGTGCTGACGGGCAAGCCCGTGATCAAAGGCACCCGCCTCTCTGTTGAGTTTCTGCTGGAGCGGCTGGCCAGCGGCTGGACAACGGAAGACCTGCTGGCGAACTACCCCAGGCTCCAGGCACATGATATCCAGGCATTGTTTGCCTATGCGTTGGACAGCCTGCAGGACGGGTTATTGTTTCCGGTCAGCAAACGAAGCGCATGAAACTGCTGGCGAACGAAAACATTCCGGTCAGAAGCAGCAGATTCCCCGAAGAGAAGGGGTACGAAAAGTTTCACGGAGATGCGCCGGCTGGCCAGCGGAAGATGGCAGTCATGCGGGGTGATAAACTGCAGGTTTGCTGAAAGCTCAGATTACATGCTGAGATTTCTTTGTATATTAGAAAGGGTCAACACGCTGAGTGATGAGCAAAGCATTTCAAGAAGCACTGTTAAAAGCCAGAGCCCTGACTCCTCAGGAGCAGCTTGCCCTGGTTGCGGCTTTAAGCCAGTTGCTGTCCTACGAGCAATGGACAGAATCTCCGCGCGATGGTATGCTTTCTGAACAGGAGGAGGCGGAAGTGCTTAGCAGGATAAATGCCTATGAAGCAGGAAAAGCAATTACCCTGAGCGGGAGCGATTTTCGGGAAGAGCTGCGCAAGAAGTACGGGGGCTGATGGGGTATGTATATGAACTGACCCTGGATGCGGCAGCGGAAATAGATGCCGCGATCCAGTATTATGCGTTGCGGTTCTCAAGCGGAGCGGGCTGATTTCCTCACGGCTTACGATGACACCATCGAACGAGTCTTGCGAATGCCGCAGTCTGGCAGGCGCAGATCAAAAAAAGACTTGAATATTCGAGGACATCAGCTAATGGCCGAACCAGATAGCAAGGCTTATGCAAGAAGGTTTCCTTATCTTTTGATATACAAGGTTTATGAGGAGGCGCAAAAAGTGGTGATTTTCCAACTTTGGCCCCTCACAAGCGGGACGTTCAATCGGGAAGAACCTTGACGGCCTCGGCCTTGTCGGGGCGTGGGCATCATTTTCACACAAAGACACGAAGGCACGGAGTTTCACGGAGCTGCGCCGGCCCCCAAACGCGCAGCGGACGAAGGTCGCCCTCCGCCCGCTGTGCTTCCAGGCCGACGCCTGTCAGGTGTTGTCGTTCTCGTCGTCGTAGCTCCGCTTCGAGCGGCGCAAGTAGGCTGCATACTTGGCGGCCTTGCTCGACGAGTGGAACATCTGCACATCCATCGCCGGCATTTCCTCCAGCAGCTTTTCGTATTGGAGGAGCTTGTTGTACAGGCGGCTCAGCTCCTTGCTGGGCGCGTGGCTGCTGAAATAGCCTTCCAGGTAGGCCTTGGCCTGAAGCGCCACCGCATTTGCGGCCTTGAAGTCGCGGCGGTCGGCATGGGCCTGCGCCTGCTCGTACCAGGCCACCGCCAGGAAGAGGACCGTCTGCTCCGCGAGCAGCGGATCGAGCGCCTGGTCGTAGTCCTGCTGGCTGGCAGCGCGGCGCATCTCCAGCGTCCGGCGCTCCGCTGCGGACGCGAAGCCCTGCAGGGCATCCACATAGGTCAGCTCCGCCTGAAACGACAGCGCCGCCTGCATCAGCGGAGCATCCGCCACGAGCTTGAGCAGCACAGCCTTTTTCTCGCCGGCGAAGACGTCGTTGAAATTCACCCGGACCGAATGGGCGGAAATCTCGCCCGGATAGCCGTACACCTGCTCGCAGCGCAGGCCGGTATCGCCGAGGGAAACCGTCAGGACCGCCTGCTGGGCCACGACCGTGAGCAGGCCGGCCAGCTCGCGCTGGAAGATGCCGGGGATCTCGTCGGGATTGGCGATGAAGTAGTAGTTGCCGCCGCCGTACTCGGCGAGGCCCATGAGCAGCTCCTCGTTGAAGTCGGCGCCCACGCCGAAGGTGGACACCCCGATGCCTTCCTGGCGGAACTTGTCCTGCGCGAGTTTGCGGAGCTGGCCGGGGTCCGTTACTCCCTGATTCGCGAGGCCATCGGTGAGCAGCAGCACGCGGTTGACGCGGTTGGGCTCCTTCCGGCTCATCGCCTGGCTGAAGCCCTCGAGCATGCCGCCGCTGAGGTTGGTGCTGTCGCGGGCCTCGATAGTCTGGATCTGGCGCTTGAGCGCGGCCTTGTCCTGCACCCGCGCGGCGGGGCTGAGCACATCGATGACGCTGTCATACTGCACCAGCGCGAAGGTATCTTCCGCGCCGAGGTGGTCCACGACGAAGGCCGCAGCCTGCCGGACATAGGCAATCTTCTCGCCCTGCATCGAGCCGCTGCGGTCGAGCACGAGGGCGAGGTTGAGGGGCACACGCTGCTCGGAAGGCGGCGCGTCGGCACCCTGGATCTCGAAGTAGAGGTACCATTCCTGCCTGGGCAGGGAGTCGAGCCAGCAGCCATTGGCTGCGGCGGTGAGGCTGATGCTGGGCATGAGATTGAGGTTTGTTGTGCGAGTTCCGTTCCGGATGCTGCATTGGCAGAATCCGGGTATGAAGATAAGGGGCGGAGAGGAGAAAGGCAATGGGGGGGCATCGGGTTATCCAATGCCTTTCTTGCCTTACCCGTTGTTGGAATCAGATTTCTGCTTCTTCCATAGGTTCCTTATGCGTGTTGAGAATGCATTAACAACAGGAAGAAGTCGGCTTCGAATCTCCTTGATGTAAAGCCAATACAGGTACATGAGGCCAGTAACGCCTCCGCCAGCCCACAGCGCCGAGCGGATATATTCCGGACACATCCCTTTGGCGACATATACCCATGAGCCCAATACAGCACCGTAGATCAGGGCAGATGCCGCAGGCTCAGTCACAATCGGCCAAAGCGGGCCATCGCTTGCCAGCCGTCCAAACAGACCCGGCCCTTGTTCTCCCTGCCCCGGCCAGATTTTTTTTTCAAGCGCTTGGCCTTGTTTGATGATCCCCACGCATTTCTGTATGCCCTTGAGTTCATAGAGGGCGAGGGCGAGGGTAATCGTGGCGCCTAACAAGCCAATCTCATCTAAGTGTTTTTCTTTGATTTTTTCCTCCAAAATCAGCCCCCAGATCGAAAGTCCAGAAACCAGCGGCAGAAAACCCAGCAGCTTGCTTCGGAAGTCGTCTATGGCATGGTAGGCGGTGCAGAGGCGGCCGTAGAGCTCGCGGAGGTGGGCGGGATCGGGGGATTGGGGCGTTGATTGGGTGGACATGAGAAAATAATTGGAGGTCAGAAAAACCAGGAGTTCTGAAATGGAGAGTATGGCTGCTCAGCAGCCTATTGCAGGACCATCCCTGTGATGATGTTCATGCCAGAAGGGCAAACACGCACAACACCACAGAAACGAGGATCATGCTTGGATAAAACCATTTTGCATCCTTGTACCAGATTACTTTCCAGCCCTGGAATTTTTTGGGGTCGATCAGGTAATCTTGAGCAAATGGATGTGAGGCGTTTTGCTTTGTAGTCTCCCCTGCGCTTGTCGGTGATTGGTCTGAAGGAGGTGGGGGAGTTTCTTGCGGGGTTCTCTGCTCTTTTCTCTTGACAGGAACCGTATATATCCACCCCACCACATCATAAAAGGGAAACTGCTTACCTGTTTCACCTCGCACTCCCATCAGCACCAGTTCTTCAAAGGCCTCGCTATTGAGGAAGCGCGAAATCACTTTTTCCCTTTCGCTGGTTTGAAGGAGGTATTTGCGCCAGTGGTAGTCCATGACCCAAAACAGAACAGGAATGACTGCTGTCAGCCCCAGCAACACTGGCCGCAGGGTGTCATCTGCACCCTTCAGGTGTTCTACAATAAGCGCAATGCTGCCGCCCCAGAACAGAAATCCAAAGTTTTTGGTCTTGTAGATGAGATCATCGAGATTCTTGATGCTGTCGCGGATATGGTCCAGTTCTTTGAGAAGCAATTCCCAGCGGTGCTGGCGGCGGAGGTCGGGGAGGTTTTCCATGAGGTGAGATGACGAGAAAATAATGGACAAGGGCTACTTCCATTCACTGTTTAAAACCCACCCTTCATCTGTTATAATATTCCAGCTTGAGCCTGTTAAGGTCAGAGAGTAAGCTGCTGCAATTTTGAAGTTTGGGCATCCATTTTCTGCGAAGTTCGAGTTGGTAGGCTCGAGCCGATGCCTGATTGCTTTCCAGCAGTTTTCGGATTGTGGAGCTTTCTTCCTGTAACAAATAAGAGAGCTGGCCTATAAGATGATAAAAATGCACGTCTGACCCGCTAAGTTGATTGAATATGTCCTTCATGTCCTTCAGTTCCTGGTTCTCCTTCCGTAGAACCCGGTTGAACCACCTATCAAGGTGTTCCTGATAGATTTGCGCGATTTGCCGGCAGCTAAAGTCAGCTTTGACGGTCAGACTGCCGATCGCACCACCCTCCCAAGCCATGAGCTTCTTCTCGTTTTCGGCAAGACAAGCAGGATCATCAAGCGGAAGCGCCAGAAAGGTTGCTACGGGTTCATATATACCATTGAAGTGGTCTTCGAGGGTACTGATGACCTCTCCGAGTTTTTGCCGAGCGGCTTCCGGGTCGCCCAGCAGTTGCTGGCGTGTCTTTCCCAATACAATCACCAGTTTTTCGACCAAGTCGAAACCGGATGTGATAGTTTCGATGGAAATATTCATAGTTTTAGATTCAATTGATTGTTTTTACCTTGTTTTCATAGCTTGGAAGGACTGTACATCTGTTGCAAATACAGATTAGGTCCTGCTCCCCTGACCTAACCCAAAAATCTTCTCCGCCGTATGTTTGTCTTGGCTGCCTTTGTAATGAAAGGCAGCAAACACACGCACGAAGCGGATGTTTGCATCAATAGCGGTGTGATAGTGGATGATTTGTTCCACCCCAGCACGGACGAAGTAATACTTATAGTCCGGCGGGATAAGGTTGGGAAGCTCGACGATCTTCTCAGGAAAACATATCCGGTGGTTCATATCACCTTCAGTGACAAGCTTTTCCGAACGCTCCTCGAAAGACTCTACCTTGGTGCCGTCATTGATGCCCTGTATTTTCAGTTCCAGACCATCAATGGTATGGCTCACAGTACCGCGATTGCGAACAAGGATAGATACTGAGGCCAGGTATTTCCCTGCCTGCGGACCCAGAAATTCCGCGTCAAGTGCCAGTTCGATGCGCGGCTTGGTGGGCGATTCGATGCGGAAACGCCAAATGGCCCACACGGCTGTAATGCAGATTCCGATGGATTGCAAGAGGGCGAGAATGGTGTCGATGTCCATAGGTGAGGCTGGGTTAATGATTTTTGGTAATCCATGGTTCAGATTTTTTTCGTCATATTTCGCCTAAAGGCTGAGTACCAGTGGCTGCCCACAGAAGCCTACTCCTCTGCTCAGACCCTGCAGAACCATCTCCATACCATCCTCAACCTCGTGGGAATAAAATACTAGATTCATTTTGCTTGAGTACTCAAGCGCAGCCGCCATGAATTTCAGTTCTTTGGTAGTGCATACAACGGCAATTTAATACTTTTGTAACCAATACAAAGTTACAACATTGCATTTATAGAACTATTCATATTTTGACTTTGCAAACCTGAAGGTGATTAGTATAGCAGATATTAGTGCGGCCCTCCCGCAGGTGAGTGGCGTAGCTGTGCCGCCGCATGTGTACGCCGTGGCATAGGGATTCACCCCGGATTGCTTCTGACCAATCACCCCCTCGGATTTTCCAGCGTATCAAACCTAAACAGTACATCCGTCTCGCCGCGCCCTACGGATTTTTTCTTGGCAGCCCACACCCGGGTCGCTCCGTCGAACCAGCGGGTGCGCTTCCAGAGCAGTTGCAGGGTGGCGCCCGCCCTCGGTATTTCCTCTTCGAAGATGAAGAAAGGCGGCAACCGCTCCGGCTCATCGCCGCCGCCGGCGCCCAGTAATGTAGTGCGCGGCCGTACCCGCACCGGCGGGATATCCTCCAGGATGCGCGGCAGAGCCGCCCGCTGCAGTACCACCTGCCGCATGCCGAAGGCCTGGTCCGGATCGGCCTGCATGGCCACCGGCACAAAAGGTATGCGATTCTCGGCTACGTGGCGGCCGGCGGTGTAGGTCCAGGCCGGTGTGGTTGCGCCTTCCTGTGGGGCGTCCTCCACTACCGGGATGAGGCCCTTCAGCCACTGTTCCAGCAGACGGGCCAGTTGCGCCCCGTCGCGTCCGCCGCCCAGGGGGTCGGCCGTGATCTCCTCGACGGCCCACACCAAGTTGGCCATTTCGTCGCGCATAAATACCACCTTCTCGATGGGCCGGCTCTCCTGCACCGTCTCCGGGCCGGGAGCCGTAAACAGCCAGTTGGCGCTGTTGCTGCCCGGCACCGGCCGCTGCATGAACGACCAGTTGCCGTCGGATTTGATCTCCTGCAGGATGCTGGTCTTCCCGAAAATATCGGTCACCCGCAAGCCGGCCAGACGGCAAAGATCCCCCACCGGCAGGCGTACCGGCGCCAGCAGCCAGTCGTTGCCGTATACCAGGCCGAACTCCGCGTACAGCATCTTGCTCAGTTCGGTAGAGGCTGCCCGGATGGAGCCGAAATCCACCTGCGCGTCCTCCATTTCCCAAAGCCGTGTGGAGGGCATGCCCCGGAAGCGCACGGGCGTCGGGATCACCATGGCGGCCTCCCCGCCGCCGCCCTCCGGTAGGGTCAGGTTGTGCCGCTCATCCCAGCCGCCGCCGGCCGAAAAGCCGTGCCATCCGATGCCGTCGCCGAAATACTCCTCTTTTTTCAGTACCTGCGCCGTGCCGTCCTCCTTCCGGAAGGCCAACTGCGGCTGATACTCCAAGTGCTGGGCGTGCCAGGTATTTGCGCTGCTGTGGTCCTGCCCGTAAGTATTTTCGTACCAGGCAACAAAAGTTTCTCCTAAGGCGTCCACCTCTCCATCCAGGGCAGGCAGGAACAGCGAAGCGCGAACGCCTGCTTTCAACTCCCGGTACAAGGTGTAGCCATCCAGCGCGCGCCCTCCCTGCAACAATTCGAGCGACTGCAGGAGCCGCTCGTCGGACAGCGCCTGGGCATGGCGGAAGCGATAGACCGCATCGCCGTCGACCGGCTTGTTGAAGTGGAAGCGCCGGTTGCGGAGAAACTGCCGCCACACGTCCGCTGCCTTTTCCGCTGCCAGATGTTTTTTCAGTAACCTACGCCAGTGCCTGCCCATCTCCATGCGGATGGTGAGGTCGGGCTCCGGTTGCTCAAATTCCACGGCCATCTCAAAGGGCGTGTTCCGAATGTCGAAGGGCTGGGGTGGTGCGCCTGCACGGCCCGAGAAAGCGACCGGCTCATGTGCGGTCTCTATGCGGGCAAAGGCTGCCGTGCCTGCATCTTCGCCGTCGAATTCGCCGAACTGCCACTGCCGGGTCAGCATCCACAGCGGATCGCGCACTTCAAAACGCAGGGCATTTTCTATTTGATTTTCGTTGCGGGAGGTACCCTCCAGCCGGTTCCACATCAGTATCGAGAATTCCATAAGGATGTTGTTCTATTCCGTTTTGATCAAAACATTGCCTGGTCCGTCCACGATGTGGTTATTCTGCAACACGGGCGGCCCGGCCAGCCCGAAGTCCAGAGTGGCAGTGTTGTCTTGCGGGTCCAGCGGTCCCAACAGCGCCGGCAGGAACTGGCTGAGCCAGGTCTCCTGCAGGAGTTCCGTATCTACGCCCCGCTTTTTGGCCAGCTCAAAAGTCTCCTCGACGATTTTCATCAACACGGGCCATTGCCAGCGGCCGGTCAATTGCGGCGCCACGGCGAGCAGCAGCGCCTGGGGCGCTTCCTGGTTGGGTTGATCGTAGTGAATGGCGGCCGCGCCGCTGAGATCCCGCAGCGGTATTTGTTCTTTCCACTCGTCTACTACGATGCCGCTGAGCAGGACTTCGGGATTAAGATTCCCCGACACCTCATACGCCAGCGAGGTAGCTGCCTGCGGCGGTTCGTAGCCTGCCGGGAAGGCCGCTCCCACCCACCGGTTGGGGCGATCGGCCAGAAACGGCAGTTGCATAATTTTAAGGGATCTGCTGCCGGCCGGGCAGGGAACAAACTCCCGCAAATTCTGCAGCAGCAGGTAGTTTCTGGCATTATCGCGCACGGTAGCTACACCCTGCAGCCATTCCTCAACAGCCAGGTCTCCGGCCTGATCCAGCAGGTCGGCATCATCGTGGGTAGCCCGGATCTCGGCCGGGGTCTCCAGCCGGAACCGGGGCAGGATCAGCAGATCTTCCCCGGCGAGTACCCGGGCGGCTTCTGCCCACGCATCAAACTGCTCCTCTCTGGATAGCTGCCCGGCCCGCTGCTGAATGAGGCGGCTCAAGCGGGCAGCCTGCGCCAGGCGGGCCCGCAATTTTTGCGCCACATGGGTGGCCTGCTCCAGCAGTTGGGCCACGTGCAGGGCAGTGCAAGCTTCCGGACATACCGGCGCGGCATCCCATACGCCCAGCAGGAAGGCTTCCGGGAGCAGCTGGAAAAGGTGAAAGAAAGCCGCCTCCGTTTCCGGCCCGGGAAAACCGACGGGCTGGTTGTCGCGCAGGGCGTAAATGGCCTCTTCCAGCTTGCCGAGGAATGCTGGGATGGGCGCCGTAGCGGTTTCCGCACCCAAGCGCTTCACTGCTTCGGCCAGTGCCTGCGGCACGATCAGTCCGCTTGTCGCCGACGGGGTATTGCCCGCCTGGATTTGCCAGTCGGCCGGGCGCATGGGGCGGCTTCGGACCAGCAGTCGGCCGAGGTTATCCAGCAGGGGCATCAGCTCCCGGATCGAAAATTCGTTATTGGCCAACAGCGCTTCGCGGCCGAAGCGGACCTCTGCCGGAGCCCGTTCTTCCAGGGCGGCCGCATTCAGGAACAGGCGCGGCAACAAACTCTGCTGCACGCTGCCGGAAGCCTTCACGAGCATGTAATACAGGTCGATGGCCTGCAGGCCGAGGGCCGCCAGGCTCACCTTCCGGGGATCGCCACTTTCCGGCACGACCACGGCGCAGATCTTGCCCGGCACCGGCAATTGATCGGCCAGCCAGCGGTTCAGATCAGGAGATAGCTGCGCCCAGAAGGAGACCGGCCCGGCAGTCGGCCAGGGCTTGGCCGCCGGGGCCGCAGCTTTTTGCACAAAACCCATCCGATGAGTCAAAAGATGACTTTGCAGCGGCATATTCGAGATCTCCGGAAGGGTGATCTCCGCTCCTTCGCCGGCGATGCGGAGCGCTGCCGCTGCCCGCTCGGGGCTGCCCTTCACCGTCTGATAAACGCTTTCGGCCAGCAGCAGATCGCTCAGGGCATCGAACAACTGCCCGGCTTGCTCCACAATGGCCGTAAATGCATTGCGGGCGGCATTGCTGTCGAAGACTGCGGATAAAAAGCTGTTCCATGATGAAGTGCCCGCCCCGCCGGAGGACGCCTCGTTTTTCTCGGTCACCAGCCGCAGGCCGTCGGTCACCAGGGCCAGGTTTTTTATTTTGGCATCGCCGATCTGCTGATCATTGTCCCATTCGCTGAGTTCGACCTGGAGCGGGAACCGCTCCCGCACCTGGAGCACGAACTCTGCCAGCGAGACGGACTGCGATTCGTACATGGCCCGTTCTATAAAATATCCGAGCTGCTCGTTTAGCGAATGGCCGGCCTGCACCGCCCGGAGCATGTCCAAGGCCCGGCCGGTGCGCTCCGGGGACAGATCCACTGACAGGGTGCGCGATTCCGGCCCCTGCGACTGGGCGTAGTGCTCGTAGCCGGCGCGCAGGATTGCGGCGGTGGCGGCGTGCTCTGCCGAGGGGGTCAGCAGAAAGCCTGCGGCCTGCGTAGTGGTGGTGCCCGACTGCTGTATGAGGGTATGGGTCAGCGGGTCTTCTACGAGCCGCGTCCGTGGGTCACTGCCCAGGTAGACGAAAGAAAATCGCTTGGCCTGCTCTTTCTGCTTTGCTGTCAGGCCCGAAAAATCGTATACCGGCATCACTACCTGCTGTGGCGGAATATTGAGGCTGGCGGCGATGGCCGGCGAGCGTACTTCTTCGACGCGTACCCAGGCATCGGGCGATGGGCGCAGATTTTCAAGGTAACCGAAGGCGCCCAGAAACAAGCCCTGGGCCCGCTCGGGCCGGGACCTGCTGTTGGACAGGCGCGCCAGGGCCAGCCCTTGCAGCCAGGCATCCAGCCGGAAGCTGCACAGATCGAGGTGTTCGCTCAGGAGGCGCTCCAGTTGTTCGTCAGAAAGCCCGGACAGGTCCGCGAGCGCCTGGCGAACCTCGTACAGGGTGCGAATGGGGTCCTGAGCGCCGGGCGGCGGGGTGGCCGATATTTTTTCCTGAATCAGGTCGGCTACGCGTTTGGCGCCGAGCACCTCCTCGAAAAATGCCCACTTGTTCTTGCGGGTTTCCACGTTGGCAGCCTCGCCCGCCGTTTCCAGGAAACGCTTGTGTTCTTCGGAAGGCTGGGTGGCTCCGATCATGACGGCCAGGTATTCGGTCTCAAAATCGAGCCGGGCGAAGGGGCTGATCTTGCCGTCAGCCTGACGCAACAGCTGCGTGGCGGCATCGATCCAAGCCTGCAGTATTGAAAAGCGTGCCACGTAGAAGGCCAGCCGTGAGGAGCGATGTTTGACGAAATTACCGAAAGCATCGCCGAACTGCCGGTCGCGCAATTGTTCGAAGGTGGCGTCGAGCAACAAGGATAAGTAGTTCTTGTCGTCGTCGATCCGGGCGTTCGGCCCCTGCTGCTCGAAAGGCTGGAAATCGGTCAGTTTGTAGTTTTGATCGTCCAGAAACCTCCCCAGAATTCTGGGCACGGGATTGACGGCCTCGCCCCATGCTGCGGCGCTTTCTAGTTTGGTCTTGTACTCGGCCGGAGTGGTCTTTACGCCTGCTTTTTCGGTGCCGGCCGGGGCGTTGCGCTTGTTCAGGTTCCAGATCAGGTATTCACCGGCCACCAGGCGCCGGAAAAAGCGGGTAGAGCTGGCTTGCACCGAGAGCAGCTCGCGGAATTGCTGTTTCATCGCTTGTTCGTCCTGCTGGGAAAAGACGGATCGTATGGTCTTGACCCGGGTGCTCAGCTTTTGCCATTCGCCGTCGAGTTTTTTGAGTAGGCGGACCATGCGTTTCTCCTCGCGGGATGCTCCAGCTTCCGCCTGCCACAGCGACCAGGCCGATGCCGGCACCAGGCCGTAAGGCTGTTTGCCAACGCGAAAAGGCGGCGTCAGACCGCGGCCGGCGACGAAATTCTGAAAGAAATCCCTGGCAAATGAAATGTCGGCGGTCTTGATGGCAGGGCGCATCATTTGGTCCAGGAAGTAGCCCAGCGTGCCCGGCCAGAGCGCGCGATTCAGGCTCAGGGCCTGGCTGCATTCCCGCCGCTGGTGGTTGAAGATGTGCGCAGCGGCTTCCGGCCTCAGGCCCAGGGCGCAGGCAAAACGTCCGCCGTCGCTGTCTGGGTCGTGGGCAGTGGGCTGCTCCGGGAGTTCGTTTTCCAATGTCTGTTCGGGTGACAGCCCGGCGCGTGAAAAGCCCGAAGGCATGCCGGGCAAGTTGTTGGTCGGTGTACCGGGCGGCAAAAAAGCCATGCCGTCGGTTCGGAAGCGGTGGTTGTCAAACAATTCTTCCAGCAGGCGTGCGCCTTCAGCCGAATCGGCACCGACCTTGACGCCCAGCACGATCACTTTGGCAATGCCGGCCTCCACCTCGGCCTTGCTGAGCCCGGTGCGTATGGCCATACCGATGCGCTCGGCTTCCTCGAAGTCGGTCAACCAGCGGATAGCTGCCGGCAGGCGCAGGCTGTCGAGTTGCTCGGCGAAGGCCTCCGTGTCGGCCTCATCGGGATCTAGACCGAGCTGTAGGCTTTCCGGTACGGGCGCGCCGATGATCTCCTTGGCCGGCAGCGCGGCGTTATTGAACACCAGCCGCACGGCGAATTGCTCGGGCAACAGCTCTGCCCGCGGCGGCAGGGTCCAAGCTTCGGATTTCACTTCTGCATCAGGAAACTTCGGTTCGGGATCAGTCGCCGGGCCGACGTCGGGGAAATTCATTGGGCGCATGGCTCTGGCCAGCCAGGCCGCCCGGTGCGGCATATGGGCCTGATTCAACCGCCTCCAGGCCGCGAGGCGGGCTTTGCTGTAGGTTTCCCGGGCGGCCTCGTCGCGGGCAGACTGATGGAATTCAAGAGCTGCTGCCCACAGGTCCCGCCAGAAATCGCGGGCGGAAGCGGTTTCCTCAGTGGTCAGCGCGGTCTCGTGGGTTTGCATGAAGATGTCGTCCGGGAAGATGCGCAGGAACAGTTCGTGGCGGTCTTCTACTTTGCGCCACCACCGCTTCGGCGCCGAGAAGGGAGAAGTGGTGTTCATCTGCCGGATGAGCTGCAATGCCGCCGGATCGTCGCTGTTGGATAATAAAGCCTGCTGGGCGCTGATGCCCCGGAGTGTGTCGGCCCCCGGCTTCTGATCGGGCAACAGGGAGCGGATGCGGCTGCGGAGGCTGGGATTGGTGATCGTGGCTACATCTACCAGGAGCTCATCCGGGCAGTTGCGGGCAATGTGTTTGACGGTCAGAAAGCGGGTCTGGAGCTTCAGGGGCAGCAGTAAGATCGGGATGTCGTCCTCCAGATGGTGTACGACGCGGCGCACATCCCCCTGCTCCAGGAAGCTTTTTCTGGCCGAAGACAGGGCTTCTTCAGCCTGGGCGCGCCGGGCGCCTACATCGGTCAGGCGCTTTGTTGCCTGGTTGTAGGCCACAGCTTTAGGGTGATCGGAGGGGAGCTGCTTCCGTCTTTCGCTTGCCAGCAACAGCCCGATCTCCCGTTCCAGGATCAACACCTGTTGCCGTTCCAGGTATTCCTCCCGCCGCGCCCGCATGAAATCGCGCCGGGTGCCGGTGTATATTTGTCGAATGTCATGAAAGTCTGCCATAGTCATTCAAATGAAAAGTGAAAAAGGGTACCCTCACCCGAGCAGCTGGGAAGCATGGACGAATACCCGCACCGGCCGCTGCTGCAGGATGGCCGCCATCTGCGCCGAATCGCCGTTGCCGGAAGCAGGATCGGCCGGGCTCGCTCCGGTGCCTTTTCCCCAGGCCAGATTTTCTCTGACGGGATTGGGAGGAATTGCTGTATTGACATCCAGTACGTCGGTGTCGGGGGGCAGGTCTGCCCAGTTCAGGTCGTTCCAGCGGGCTGTTGCTCCGGTATCGTCGGGCAGGTCAAGACCGAAGTGGAGCTCACCGGGCCTTTCGGCGAGCACGAAATACCAGCCGGCGCGCTGGCCTTCGGACTTTGTACTGTCGAGCACATCTTCCTGGCTCAGGTCAAATCCGGCGAAGAGGAAGTCGGGGTCCATAGTAGCCAGAAACAGGGGCGCTTTGACCTCATTAGCCGGCTTGCGCCCGTTGGCGACCCGCTTGGCCCTTTGGGCGTACACCAGCAGGTTGGGATACCTTCTGACCAGGTCGGCTTTGATGACGAACACCAGTGGGCTGGCTACACCGCCGGCCGGCAGGTTGGCACCCAGAGCGGAGGCGCCGCCCCAGGTGCGGATCGGCTTGATGTCGCTGCGGTCGGCGTTGGCGGGCAGGTCGGCGTTGTCGGCGGCGTCCCAGAACTGCCGGAAGAAGGTGGCGTTCATATCGGCCGGGAAGCCGCGCCAGAGCAGTTCGCCGGCCATTTCGTGGTTGAGGCCCACCAGAAAGGCTTCGATAAAGGCCTGATTGGCCTGCAAAAGGCTGAAAGAATCGGGCCGCAACTGGTCGAGATTGGGAATAAACAGCTCGGGCTGAAGATCGCGCAGGTATTCATAAGTCGGTTCCAGAAAAACGGGGTTGAAGGTATGCGGCGAGATCTGCTCCTTCGGAGGCGTAGCGCCGCCGCCGGACGGAAGCAGGACTTCGAATTTCAACTGGAAACTCAGCGCCGGGTTGATCTTTTCCCGCACCTTCAGGCTCCAGGCCCGGATATCCGGCGTTGGCGCTTTCAGCAGGGTCGGTTTGCGCAGCACGCCGTTCTTCAGTTTGTCATTAAAGTAATTCTTCATAGCTTCCCGCCCGACCATGAAGATCCTGAAAGGCGCATTGCCGTACCAG
Organism: Bacteroidia bacterium; assembly: GCA_033765305.1. Classification (GTDB taxonomy): domain Bacteria; phylum Bacteroidota; class Bacteroidia; order J057; family J057; genus RDXT01. The sequence goes on along the minus strand of JANRID010000050.1, from coordinate 13,868 downwards.
TTGGGCGTTTCCAAGGGCATCACCACGTTCGGCCACAGCCCCGGCTGGAAAATGAATTTTGCGCCGTCGGCTTTGCGCATTTCCTCGGCGCTGAAGTTTTGAAAAGGCGGGTCGGTGAGGATAAAAAAGGCCACGGTAGAAAACTGCACCGTGCCGGACATCACCACCGATAGCGTGTTGATCTGCTTAGCCACCGCCGTTATGCGCCGGAATACCGGACCGCGGCTGCGAGTAAACCGGCGGTAGACCGGGCGCACAAAGGCCGCATCGGCCTGATAGCCTACCATTTTTCCGGCAACGGAGAGCTTGTCTTCTATGCCGACGGCTCCGTGCAGAGAGTGCGTCAGCGCCAATTGCCGGTTGACGGCTACTTCGCTGCCCGTTTCGCTGGCACCGGCAAAGTGTTTGTTAAAGGTGGCTTTGGCCACCTCCTGTGCTAGGCGCAGCCCCTGCAATTGCCGGTTGAGGGCCTGCCGGTGGGCGAACTGCTCCCAGGCGCGCTCCATAAGCCCCTCCTGATGCCGGCGCACTACCTCGGCGCCCAGACCGGCGGCGGCGCGCAGGGCCGGGTCGAGATTGAGCTCTTCGGGCCAATGCCCGATGTTGGCCGGCTCCAGGCGAAAATCTTGTGCCGGCGCCAGGTAGTGCAGTCCGTACACCGGGGGTACCACGAGTGGATCGTCGGCCTCGCCAGAAAACACCAGGGCGCCGATCTGTTGCCAGTCGGTTTGGCCGGTAGCCCGGTAGTCCAGCCCCAAGTGGAGCAGATCCGCCATGGCCCGGACCCACTGTTTTTCCTTGTCGCCCGTTTGGCGAATGAGGTTGGGAGAAATCGCCCCCTCCGGGAGCGGCAGCCGCAGAGCTCCTTCGAAGGGCAGGAACCCTTGCCGCTCGGGACGGTCGGGGTCGAGGTTGCCCTGATAGCCCAGGGAGGTTCCATATCCGGGGGAGCGAACGTCCATCCAGATCTTACCGACTTCCGTACCCGCCAGGTTCTGACTTTCAATTTTTTCCGCCAGCGACTCGAAATCATCGGCGCCCGTTCGGAATTCCCATTGATAGTAAACCGGGAAATGGCCGTCCTGAAAAGTCTGATCCGCTCCCCAGGCTGGGTGGAACAGGCCAGCCTCCTTGATTCGGTCCCTGGCGGCGCCCAGTCCGGCCAGGCGGCCCTTTTCGAAGGCGGGGATCAAAAAAGCCATGTAGCGGGTACCGGGCTTGAGCTTGCGCGGACACAGCAGGCGGGATACGCCGAGGTTGGGATTTTGGCTCAGCGATTCGCCGATCTTCTGGTCTTGCTCAGAGGGGCCTAGATCCACCGCCGGCAGGTTGCCGTCGTTGATCTGCACATGAGCCCAGAGCCAGCCCTGGTCGGGAGGAGGCAAGAGGGGGCTATCGGCTCCGCCGCGGACGGCGATCACGGGGTTGCCTTGTGCATTGCGTGCGCTGATGAGCTGGAATTCATGTTCTTCGAGGGTCAGCAGCGCCAGCCACGGGCGCAACCGCTGTCCGTTCGCCGCCGCCGGCGTATAGCGCCAGAGGAAATCTTCTTCGTAGAATTCGATATAGGGGAAAAAATTGGGTTCAAAAGTGAGCACCCCGGCTGCCGGTTCGGTCTTGACAATGGCGCGCCGGTCGATGCCGGTAATGTCCCCCGGGCCGTACAGGTCGACCGGCTGGCCGACCACATCGCGGACCTGATCGTCGCCGAGCACTTCCAGGTCGAACTGCATATGGGCTCGCGCCTGTGCATATGGGGCCTCTGCCAGAGGGTCGATCCCGTCGATATCTATGGCCAGACCGCGCCGTAGCCAGGGTAAGAAGACGTATTGCGATTTCATGTACGTACTTTTTGATTCACGAAAAATGGGGTATAAGAAGGAGGCGCGTGACCCTCATCAACCGGGAGTTTTCAGTTCAAACTCCCGCACCACCAGCAATTTGCGCAGCGGGTTGGCCTTTTCCAGTTTCCAAAGTTCGTCGTATGCACCCACGCTGTTTTTCTGAGGGGGCACCGAATCCACTTTGGTGCCCGACTGGGCATCCACTACCACGAAGGTCTCGGCTATCGCCCCTACCCTACGGGCGGCGATTTCCATCTGGGCGACCGCTTTGCGCCCCTCTGCCGACCTGGCGATCGAATTGTTGCCCAGCCAGCGGTTGAAGCGATCGGCGGGGATCTTAGGCTCCGGCTGCCTTTCCTGGGGGGCGACCAGGGGGTCGCGGAAGTAGTCCTCGTAATCGGGCTCCACTACGCGCATCCGCCCGGAGCGCAGGCTGAGGTCATTGCCGAAACCCTGCCCCGATTTCATCTTTTCAAAGGACTTCCGGGAAAGCTTTTCGGCATCGTCGAGATCCAGGAACATGCCGGGGGCGAAGAAGTCGTCTAGATCTCGTGCGGCACCGTTTTGCGCGGCGGGCCGCAGATCATATTTCCGGAAGTCCGACGGGCGCTGGTCGCCGACCTTGTCCACGCGGAAACCCAACGGCACCACCTGCTGGGTTACTTCCAGGCGCGCCAGCGGATCAGCCAGAAGGGCAGTGCCGCTGTCGGCGGCTTCGGCATCGGAAGGCGTATCTGCTTCGGCATTTCTGAAATGGACATGGCGGGAGCGCCCCTCGGGCAGCACAGCCTGCCAATTGCGACTGTCGCGCAAGGCCTGGGTCAGCAGCGGCAGCACGGCTATCTGCTGCTCCACGATCTCCTGGGCCTCTCCCCAGTATTTGTCGAAATCGGGATTGTATTCAAAGTTCCAGACCTTGAAGGAGGCCGAGCCGACGATATGCCAGGGATGCGGCCCGGTGATCTTGCCCCGGATGTCGGCGCCCAGCAGCCGACTGTCCCTCCAGTACACACCCAGCTTGGCCTCGAATAGGAAGAGGTATTGCCAGTTACCCTGCTTCTGTTCAGCCAGCGCATCCACAGACAGGTCCGCCTCCAGGCGAAACTTGGAGCACTTCATCTTGAACTCGATGGCTCCGCCTACCATGAAGGCACAAGGGGCGACTGCCAAGTAAAGCGACAGCTTCAGGGTCGGATTGTCGCGTGTCCGCAGATGCACTACCACCTTTTTGGGATTGTAGGGCAAATTGAGGCCTCCCGGGACGGTAAACTCCGGATGCCAGCCGCCTACGGATACGAACCAGATGGGGTCGTCGCCCCAGCGGTAACGCACGAACATATCGCCCTCGAGGTCGAAAGTCAGGAACTTGGAGTCGTAGATGGCTGCATCCAGGGAGAACATCTTCCTGCCAAGGTCGAGCAGCACCAGAAAGTTGATCTGTAACCGCAGGATGCTGATCTTGCCTTCTTCGACCTTGACCTTCAGCACTCCCGCCAGCGCCAATTTGTTGAACTTTCGCGGGTTGGACTGCACTTCGATGAGCAAGCCCAGCTTCAGATCCACCAGTTTGGTGGTGCCCCAGCCGATGCGAGCCGTGAGGCCGAAAGCGAAGTGATCGACCGTGGGCGGGAACAGCGAGTTCATCGCCTTGACGATGACCGGCGCGTTGGCCACCGGATTTTGGGGGAACAGAATGGAGTCGAAGCGGTCGTCACGCACGGCGAGGATGAACTGGTCGGCGTCGAGGGCGCGGTCCCAGCCGACGACCAGGCCGAGGCCCTTGATCTTGAACCCGCCGCCGATATCCCAGCCGGGGTCGAGTTCGAGGGAAGCCAGTAGCAGGAAGGAAAAGCCTTTGGAGCCGTCGGGCATGCGGGTGAGTATGACGGCTACGGCCTTGATCGACAGGTCGCATTTGGCTAGGTCGACGGTCAGCTCGGCGGCGCCGTAGTACTGGTGGTTGTCCGGATCGAGGTACAGAAAACCGCCCCCGCTGACGACTTGGGCCTTGATGAAAAACCCGATGCCCTTCGGGGGTTGCAAACCCAGCGCCAGGTCGGCAGCACCGAGGTTGCCGTCGGCATTTTCCGGAAAGGTCAGGCGCAGATACAAACCCAGGCGGTCTACAGACATCAGGAAGGGGCCAAGGTTCAGGTTCATGGCCGCCGATGCTTCCGCCACTGCGCCCCGGAGCGCCTGCTGTTCGCCCGACTGTTCGAAATAGGGCCGCAGGCCCAGGTAGATCATGGGGATATTCAGTTTGCCGAATACAGCCTTATTTACCTTGAAGGCAAAAAACAGGCCGTCGCGTTCGTCCAGCCCTTCGAAGGTCCAGGCATCCCGGCGCGGCGAATACGTCAGAGTTATGCTGGCGCGCACCACAGCCGACCCGTCGGGCAGGATCTTCTGCAGGAAGCCGTCGCGCCCGTCGCCGGAGATGTTGAGCGAAAAGTCGCGCATTTCGAAGCGGATGTCCAGGTCGTCCTTCTGCTGTCCGTCGACGGTGACCAGCCTGGGGGTGAGGCTCAGGGAGATCTCACCTTCGCGCAGGCTGTTGGGTTCTTCGGCCGGTGGGGCGCCCTGGCCTCGGGTTTCAGGTTTTTTTGAACTGGGCAGCACCATTTCCAGCATGGTGGATACGCCGAAGCGTTCGCCGCTGAAGTAGGCAAGTTCTGTATCGTGTCCCCAGATCAGCCCGGCGCTGACTGCCTGTGGGATTCGTAGCAGGAAAGGGCCGATGGGTATGCCGGGCTCGGCGGCGTCGGAGCCGATGTTGGTGGCCGACAACTCCAGTTTCAGTGCGTATTGATAGCCCAGCGGCTCGTCTTCCGGACCCATTACCGGAATGGTGACCAGGGAGAGGATCGAGTCAGACAGCTCGCTGAGCACCTGGTTGGATTCAAAGGCCCCGCCGGGCAGAAAATGTACCTGCAACACGCGGTTGGCCACGCGGGCGGCGTTGGGGAAGGCATCTTTCTCCGGGGGGAGCTCGTATCCGAAATTGAACAGGAATTCGCCGATACCTTCCAGCTTGCCCTGCAGCCAGAGCAGGAACAGCAAGGTCAGGTCCAGAAATGCCCCTTTCATGACGCGCTGGTGGTCGTCGTCCTTAAAGTCGCCTTCTGGTCGGATGAAGTCTGTATCGAACGCCTTGAAGGCAGCGGCCGTTTTCAATACGGGGAACAGGGTGAGGTCGAGAGCTCGTTTGGTGACGGTCCATTCGTCGGAAAAAATACCGACGGCCTCGGCCCAGGCGGCGACCTTCGGGGCTTCTTTTCTCAACAGCGTGATGGACAACAGCCGGGACAAGGCCCGCAGGGCGTTCACCACAGCGATCTCGCGATCTTCAGCGGGCAGGTCCTCTTCCTTTTCGCCGATCACATCGCAGGAATCGAGTACCTCGCGCACGGCCTGGTATACCAGATACACCTCCCCGAGAATGACGCCCAGAGCAATGATATTGCTCACGTTGGGGATATCGCTTTTGTCCAGCCCCAGCTTTTTGCGCAGCTTGTTCAGCAGTTCGAGCAGGAAGAAAAGCTTCTTTTGGGTTTTTTCTTTTTTATCGGGCGCATTGGGCTCTTTCATCCCGAGCGACAGGAGCATTTCCCCCCGGAAATTTTCGTCCTGGGAGAGTTGGTGCAGCGGCTCCAGCCACTTGTCTAGGCGATTGATCAGTTTGGTAATTCTGTTCATATTCGGTTTCTTACTTGGGTGTAGACGGTGCCCGCCTGCCTGCCCACCAGGCTGCGCCTTGGCGGCCTGGCGGGCAGGGTGTCCGGTGACATTGAAAATCAGTCCCTGCGTCTTGTGCAAACGCGGTTACTTGAACACGCTCTAAGATCTGACACCGTCCCGTCATCCGTTCGTTATTAGTCTAATACAACCTATCGACTCCGACTATCCTAGGGTTCCACCGGAAAAGATGGGCGCTCCGATGCGGGCTTGGGTTTCAGAGAGACTTCGTGTTGCAGGAAAGGCTCTTTCCATTTGCCGGGGTGGTCGTGGTGCGACGGCAGTTGCGGATAAAAGAAGTAGGCGTGCTGGGCGAACAGTTCGTCATCGGCTTTCCTGACGAAGCGCACCACAGCCGCGTGGCTGTACCAGTTGACCGTACGGCTGATGTGGGTGCGGCTGAAGAAAGCATTGCGGCGCAGGACCTGATCGAGCGTTTTCTGGTAGTCCGGGTCGGCGGGGTCGGTGGGCAGATCCCGATCCGGGTCCACCTTAAGGCCGTCGGCGCCCAGGGCGCTGAACCGCTGCTGGTCGGGGCGCTCATCCTGCACGATGTTCAACCGCCAGCGGTAAGTGGGTTCTGGGGGGGACTTTTTCAACACGATCCTGGGCAGCACCATCGGTTCGCCCCCGGGTGCAGGCGGCGGGAATTCGGCCAGCGGCCAGTCGCGCAGCGGCAAAAACACGGGTACTTTGCCCAGGGCGGCGCCCAGCCTTACAGGGTAGTCGCCCGGGCGGGCGTCGCGAAACTGCCCCGGCTCGAACTGGAGGCGGAATTTGAGTTGCTTGCTGTCAAGCTGGTCCTCCCAGCCGATGAGCGTCAGGTCGCGCAGGTCGCGGTTCAGGCCGCCGGCCAGGGCTGTTTGCGTTAGCGGGGTGGGCAACAGCCCCAGCAGTTGGCCTTCGGGTTTGATGTTCTTGAGCGAGCTGGATACCATTTGCACGAAGCGGGCTGCTTCCGGTTGGCCTTTTTGCCAGTAGTCCATCTGGCTGGTAATGCCGTAGTGCACATCACCGGAAAGGCAGACCACCGGCTTGCCCAGGCCGGCCAGCCGCTTGAGCAGGGCCTCGTAGCCGGCGGCGTGGATGGACCAGTGTTCCACGTCGAGGCTCTCTTCACCCTTGTGGCTGGCCTCGCGTTTGGGGATATCGAATTTATCTTTGAAGGTACCGATCACGTTGAGTACCCGCGGGATGATGGTCTGTCCGATGGCTTCGATAGCGGCCAAACCCAGTATCGGCGCACCGGACAGCACCACGAACACTTCCGTGCCGAAAGCTGGCGGGATGGTCGGGATCTGCTCTTCGAGGGCCTTCTTGCGCAGAAGGTTGGGCGGAAAATCAAGGCCGGCGGAAAAATCGCGGCGCGTGCGCGTGTCGAGCCCAAGCACGTGGGCCGGCCCCAGTCGGTAGGCAAAATGCCACTTGACCGGTGGGTTGTCGAGGTCGTTGAAGCCGAGCAGGAGGTTGAACTGTTGGGCAACGGCCGGCAGGCCCGCCGGCTCGGTGGCGGAAACCGGGTTTGGCGTAGCCTGAGCTTTAAAGGTGTTGAGCAACAGTCGCAACTGGGCAGTGAGCTTATCCTGGGCAGTGTAGGGCGTGATCCAGGGCAAGGGGTCGTTGCCGCTGGCTTGGAACAAGGCAAAAGCCAGGAGACCGTTTCGGATGATAGTTTCGCCGAGTCTAGTGCCAAGGGCGCGTTTGGACCAGCGCCCTGTAAGGTACCAGTCGTCGGTGACGTCGTGGTCGTCAAAGGTCATGATATTGGACACGTTGGCCATCACGCGGCGGGCAGCGGGCAGGTCGCGCTGGAAATCCAGGACGATCTCCCGCGACTTTTCGTTGTCTTTTTCAAATTTTTTAAAGCCCTTTTCCAAGGTATCGTCTCCCTTATCGAACAGCCGGAGCCGGTCGTCGCGATTCAGGTCGTTCCAGTTTTCCGGCACATCCCAGTCTTTTTCGCTGGTGTCCGGGCCATTCTTCTTCAGGGGAAAGAGGTAGTTCCGGGTTTCGGCCAGATCCAGAACCCTGCTTTTGAAGACGTCGCGTACAGAGGGCAGCTCCGCAGGCCAGAGCACGTCCGACCACTGGAATAGGTAGGCCGCGCAGAATTCCGCCAGCGAGTACAGGTGGTTGCTCTGGTCGCCGGTGAAGCCGCTGTAAAAATTGGTCGCCCGGCGGTTCGGCGGCAGCGCCTCGGAGGTGGCGTCAATCCAGACGAACTTTTTCCCCGGTTCGGCCTGGGCTACGTAGTGGTCTTCGGGTTTTTCGGGAAAGGGCAATTGCTCGATCTTCTGGAAGAGAAAATTGCCGGCGTCGTTGCAGAGTTCGATCAGGAAGCTCGACACGTCATCGGCGTAGATCTGGTCTCCGGTGTGAAAGAACACATGCGGGCGGGCCCAGTGTTCACCGGTTTGACAGAAGGCCGGCTCGATGACCTTGGCCAGGGCAGCCAGGCCGTCTCGGCCACGGCCGTGGGGCTTGCGGCAGGAGCCGTGGGCGATGCGCAGCTCTTCTATATTGCCCGGAGGGGTGACAAACGACGGCAGCTGGCCCTCTTTAAACCCCAGCAATACCGGTTCTTCGAGCAAGCCTTCTGAAATAAGGTTTTCTTTTTCCGTATTGTTTTCGAAGAACAGGAGGTTGTAGGAGAAAATGCTGTTCGGCGGCAGCAAGCCATTGGTGGGCAGCACTACCAGCGCCAGATGCAGGTGGGGCCCCAGCGAGAAGGGATAGGTGAGCGGGGAAGCCATCGCCACCTGCTTTTCCGGGAAATCAGGCCTGGAGGGCGACTGGAGGCCGGCGTACAATTCGAGTTTCACCCGGCGAGCAGCCTTCATGGCCACCCAGACGCAGATGAGGTCTGCATCGACGCGGCGAACGATAGGACCGCAAAGGATCAGCGGCAAGCCCGCAAATCTGTCGGCTAAGGGCTTTAGGAGGGGCATGGTGTTTGATCGGGTTAATGGTGCCAGGCAGTATTATTATATGCGAATCAGGGGTAATCTAAGGGAATAGCCTGGCGCAACTGCGCACGCTAAACCGCACCCACAGCTGATCCATCAGCGTTTCCTGTTGGGCTTGGCCGAAAGCTTTTTTGCAAACTCGTACCCCTCCCGCAGGATCTGGTGGTCGATCTGAAGCTCGGAGTACATCTTCTTCAGGCGGCTGTTCTCCTCCCGCAGCTGCTTCAGCTCGCGTTTGGCCTCGTCCTGCTGATCGCTCTGCTCGCGCTTCTACTTGTAGAATGTGGCCGGGCTGATCTGGTGCGGTGCTCCCGGCAGCTGGACTCCAGGCTATAGCCTGCGTCCAGCTTTGCGACAATCGCCTGCCGCTGGCTTTCACTGAATTGGCTCTTCCGCATGGCGGGCTCTTTTTGAATGTATATAATTCTTCCTACTTTTTGGTGGCTCGGGCTATGGGAAGAGGATAGTGGATACCGTCAAGTTGGGTGTTGCCTTCAAATACTGGTATTGCGTGAAAGGTTAGCATTGAAGTCTTGTTAATGGTTTCTGCACTTCTGCCATTGTGGCTATGTGGAATGCCTGTGATTGACCATCGGCTCTAACCGCGGTGAGCACTTCCGGTCGTCTATGCGGTGTAGAACAGTTGGGAAATACTATAAGCAAGCTTTTAGCATTTCGGTTGTTTCTTGAATCTCCCGACCCAGGCTCTCTATTCTAAGAGACAGTACTTTGCGTCGACGTAAATTTGTTTCTGTTGGGACTAAACTTATCAGCTTTCGCTCTTTTTCGAGTTTAGCCATCGTCTCCTCAAGCATTTTTAATTTGTTTTTCAATTCATTGCATTTTTCACTATTTATTGTCTCCGGTTGCGGGACTTGATTGCTATGTCTTGTAATAATCGCAATGTTCTCAGGAGGAGGGCCCTGGTTTGAACCTGGCTCACAACTCAACTTCCAAATAGACTCTCGCACGTTTACTACATCTACATTGTCTCGATACTTACCCTCCATCCAATATGAAGTTCCCTGCCGATTCCCAATCCTTCTAGAGTCTGCAAAAAACCAAGTGCCGTGACGATAATTATTGATTGCCAGCCAGCCGTCCCTGGCACAACCGTACATCACATAATCCCCATGTGTATAAGTAATATAATTAAAGTTACGATCCAGCGCTTTTACATTTAACAACGGTAATCTATTCATTTGTTGGTTATTCATAAAGTTAATGAAAACTTTTTCGAGTGGAATATTACCACCTTCACTATCCAATATCTTGTATATCCCTTGAACTTGATGTTGTTTTTTTGTGCTTTCTGTGGCCCGGAAGCCAATTTTTCTATACAAATAAACAGTTTCGCCAGAAACACAAAGCTTGTAAAAATAGTCTTCACTTTTCTTTATTCGAAAATTTTCTTTCCTATTATTTGCAAGTATTAAATTCTTCAGTTCATCCAAGGAGCTGACTCTACTTTCCGGAACTATTTCCCAAAACCCTCTTGCAACTCTTTTAGACCAAGGTCTATTTATATTATTGCCTTTGTAAAGGCGAGCAGTAACAAGGAAAAATCCAACCTGTCCTTTTCGTTGCATAACTTCCCTGAGATCATAAATTATAAATTGATCTGCCTTGCCGATATTGAAACTATTGCTTGGTGATTGACTCCATTCTTTGGGGATATCCATTGGGAAGCTATCACCTATTTTTTCATACGTAATCCAATCTTTTTTTCGTTCCACTTTATATCCATAACTGAAGTTCTTGTAAGTAGCAATATTTGAAGACTTGTACCAATGCCTTATATCGCCTGGCATTAATGCCATATTTTCCATTGCCTCATCATATGAATAGCTCCTTCCAGGACCGAAAGGTTTATAAATATAATTTTCGCCTCTTTTCTGTTTTTCCTTTGGCACATTTGGCACTATTGTATAAGGCCTAGATAAGAAATGATATGGATAAACTCTTCTTTTAGCAACCTTCAACTCCCCTTTCTCTTTGGTGCAAAGACCTCCAGAGCCGGGTAGACTATATACAAACTCAATCTTATATTTTTTCTTCTCTTTGTGTTGTTGTCCTTCAAAAGCATTAAATACACCCCCCGACAAATTCAGACAATAATCTGTCGCAAAGACAATTTCGGGAGTTCGTTCGTTATTTGTTTTATGATCAAAAGGCACATCATTGTAAAAATAATAATATTTTCTGTTTTCTTTACGTTTTTTAAAATTATCAAATGCGCTATCATAATAGCCTTTATCTTTGAGTTTTGTTACAATATAATTTTTCTTATCATACTGGGCTGTCATTCCTGCATAATAACCATCGTATTTATGGAGCATGAAATCCCAGATAGCATCTGGAATTACGTAATCCGAAAAAAGAAAATAAAGTATTGTGCTTTTAATACCAAACGAGTAGTATTTATTAGTTGCCCAGTCTTCATATCCTGAAATAGTCTCATTATTCGGTTCACCCTTAGGGTCACTAGTTTTAAAAGTGTATGTATGCCAAAACACTGATTTGCAAATTTCATTATTGGGGTTCCTAACTACGGATTCAAACTCAGAAACACCCTCCTTACGCAACAGTTTAAAGCCATAAGGGCTGTCATTCCACTTATAAATACCTGCAAGACTGTGAAAAGCTACTGATGCTGCATCTCCATTGTATAAATACATGTTATTTGCTTCTTCACAATTACGCCTTATGGGAGGAGAACGCCTTCCATCGAGAGATTGAAATGCAATTTTGGAAGCCAGAAAATGAAGAGAGTTCTGCGCTTCTGTTTTAATAAGTTCATCAGTAGCATATGTTGCAAAATTGTGTAAACCCGTAAGTGAAATCGCTTGATAAATCCTAGCGTTATCTTCAAAAAAACCTTTGAACATAGGCCTAGAGCAGATATCCCTTGCCCACTTATATAAATCCTGGCTTGGACTATTCGTAAACCAAGAAGTAACTTCCTTGCCAGAAGGAGGATATATATACGTTTGACAGCCCCGACTATCGTTTTCAATCCATTGATTGATAAGATAGTAATGACTTAATATTTCTAAAATATGATTTTCTGTCTCAGGAAATATGAGTATTTGTTTATACCATAAATCTTGCTCAAAATCTTGGCCCGAAAATGGGACATTTGATTTTATCCACTCTGCTTTTTTCTTTTTATCCCATAATTTGATTAATTTATTATTTTTCGATGTTTCGAAATTTTTTATTAGGAGCACTTTCATAGACTCATCATCTACTAAGTCTCTTCTGTTTTTAAACATGTACATGAATGAAATAATCTCAGATAAAATGAAATCGTAGTCCCCGAACTCCTCCCTATTTTTCTTTTCTTTAGTTCCTACATCACTAAACACCCATATTCCTGAGTTTTTTATCCATTCGTTGACATCGCTCCTCATCAACATTTTTCTTTGATCTAGCGACATGCTTGATTGAGAATAAATGTCGGGAAGCTCCCACATCCATCTATCTCCTCCATCATATCGATCACTTGGCAACTCAGATGCTATCAAAACAGCCGTCATTCGGGCGAAACTCTTTTTAAGAGCCTCATTATACAACTCTCTATCTCTATTTTTACTATTTTTAATAGATTCCCAATAAGGCCCAAAAAAATACTGCCTTCGCTTATCAGCATTGTTTAAGTCTGGCTCAGTATCACCTATCAAATCAGGTTTCATGTTATACGTTCTTTCATCCTGAAGAAGATTCAAGAAATGTTGTACCATTTTCATCTGCCTACAAGGTAGTAATCGTCTGGCTTCCTCAATATCACCTGGGAACTGTGTTGGTTTACGACAATCACAAGGAGTTAAAGTGCCCAGATTGATAAACTCAGATTTGGCAGGGATATCTTGCGTGTCTCCTGATGATGGCGGTTGACCATATAAATAAGAGGATGCAGCAAACAAAAGAATTAGCAACATTCTCTGGCTAGCAATGTTTCTATTGAAAAAAGTACACATGTTAAATTAATTTTAGTGTGGTTCAAAATCAAAAGCTGTGCGCTGTATGTAAGTTTTTGTTGAACAGACAAGCTGTACATTGCATATCAAATAGTTAGCTTAATGTTTTTGAATTACAAGGAATTACTCTTACTCTATGTAATTTCCAACGGCTCCGCCTCCAATAGTCCTTTTCGGTCTATTCCTATGCCTTCGGGCAGAGACATATGTAATGTTACGAAATATAGCTGATAGATGCAAATTTTTTATGTGCCCGCATCAAAAAACATGATTGCTGAACCATTCGCGATATAATTCCATTTTGATTCGTCTTCAGACCAAGCCATGGCTCCGCCTCCAATAGTCCCTGAGGGCCTATGGCTGCAAAGTCCCTGATGCTTGCTCGCTCACACTTCCTCTTCTTCCTCCTCCACGACCCGATATTGCAGGTCGGCAAATTCGACTGATACATAGCACCTTAGCCCTTCGATCGCCAGGTAAACTTTGTTGTTTCGGTTCGGGTCAACGACGATTCCCATAAGGCCGATGAAGGGACCGTTTTGAATTTCTACCTGCTGGCCTGTGGCTAACAGTGACCGCTCGACAGTGACAGGCTCCTCCAGGTAATTGATCCGTTTAATTCTTTCAAGGTCTTTAGGGGTGAGACGGACGTACTCCTTACCGATCTGGACAAAGCGGGAAATTTGAGATACTTTTTCGATATCCCGGGCCCGCTCAGGCCCCGCTTCGACAAACACGTAGCTGGAAAACAGCGGAATCTTCAGCCAGTTTTTTCCAGCTTTATCTGGCACCCGTTTAGTAGGCACATACGCAGCGATCCCCAGCTTCTGGAGGTTCTTTGCTGCGACGATTTCGGCTTTGGGCTTCGAATACAGGACGTAACAGGACATACAAGCGCACAATTGGGAATATGGGTTGAGCAGGTACGCCAAGCTTGTATTCGTGCTGTCTATCCGGCTGAAAAACAGCCGGAAACACCGCGTCTGAATACCTGAAGCCGGACGCTTTGCCTGAATGAGCTAATAAACGGAAAACAAAATATACATTAAGTGTTATGTATAACACATGTTAGATCCACTTTAAGATTGCTTTGCTTAAGTACTGAAAGATATTCCACGTATGCAAGTCAAATAACCAGGCAGTAATCAAAATATATGATTCCTGCTCCCCCATCTCCCTCCCCGCCGTCGGCGGGGAGGGGTTCCATCGGCTTCATGCGCCGCATGCTGCGGGGGCAGCGGGGGTCATTCCTTTACGATCTGCCGCGTTACCTTGCCCTGCGCGTCGCTCAGGGTCACGGTGTAGCGGCCCGCCGGCAGGCGGCTGAGGTCCAGGCGCTGCTG
>JANRID010000037.1:0-22737 GCA_033765305.1 Bacteroidia bacterium | reverse complement strand
CGGACGGTCAACGCTCCGCTTGAATCTCTCGTTTTCAAAGGGAATCACACAATCGCTGGATTACCATGCTTCACCTGAACCGTACCCTGCTTAGCCTGCTGGCCGCAAGCCTGCTCCTCGCCGCTCCGGGCTGCCTGCCCCGCGAGCCGGAATACCCTACCCTCGTCGAACGGCTTGCCGATCCCAAGTTCGACCGCATCCGGGTCGCGCTCGACTCGGCTGATTTCATCCAGGAGCTCGACGGCAGCTTCTATTTCACCATCCTCTGCCCCACCAACGAGGCCTTCGATGCCTGGCTGGCCTCCAAAGGATACGCCAGCATCGCCGAGGTGCCTAAAACCTTGCTGATCAATACCCTCAACTACCACTTCCAGCTGGGCAAAATCCGCCTGCAGGATTACTTCACTACCTATGTGACGACCCCTGCTCCGGCTTTCGGCAAGTTCCCGATTGTCTATCAGGTAAATACGAAGAACGGCATCGTCACCTTCAACCAGTCGGCCAAGATTATCGAAGGCGATATCCTCGCCGACGACGGCGTGCTGCACCGCACCGACAAGATGCTGGAGCTGCCTACCGTGATGAGCCTGCTGGAGATCGATGAGGACCTTTCCATCCTCGTCGAGGCCATCGACCGCGCCAAGCTGCGCACCTACCTCAGCGGCCCCGGCCCGTTGACCCTCTTCGCCGCCCCCAATGACGTGTTCGAGCAGTACTTCGACGACGAACCGGGCATTGCCAGCCTCAGCGATATGAACGATGATCAGGTCCGCGCCCTGATAGAATACCACATCCTCGACCGGAACCTCCGCAACGAGGATCTCGCCGGCAGCTCGATCCCGGTGGAATACACCACCGCCAATCCGAGCTACAAAATCCAGATCGAGAACGCGGGAAGCGTCATTTTCATCAACGACAGCATCCAGGTAGCGCTGATGGACCTGCAATGCACCAATGGCGTGATCCACATCGTAGGCGATGTGCTCGAATACGAATAAGCGCCTCCCGCCTATACGCAGCAAGCCCCGGCCAAGGCCGGGGCTTGCTCATTTCAGTTTCAGCGCTTTACGGTAAAGGTCTCCTCCTGGATCCCCGCTCCGGTGATCGTCAGCGACTGCCAGCCGGCCGGCAGCCGGACCGGGAGCTGGCGGATGCCGGAAGCCGGCGGAGCCGCCTTGCCTTTGGCGGGCGGCGGCGCCCCGATGCCGCTGCTGCTCAGGTCCAGCCCGCCGAAGCCGAAGAGCATGGCCTGGAGCATGCCGCCCGCCCCCGTCGCGAAGTAGGGGTTCGAGCAGCCGGGGCATTCCGAAAGCACACCGAAAGGCGGCACTTCATTCGGCTGGTAGCCCCTGAAGAACAGCTCTTTCGCCTTTTCCGGCTCGCCCAGGCGGCTGTACAGCACCGAAAGCGCCGCATAGCCCATCGCCGGGCCCGTCGGGCTGATGCGCGGCTCGTAAAACTCCAGGTCGCGGCGGATCTGCGCCGGGTCGGTGATGACCTTGAGCGGAAAGGCCAGCAGGTTCACATCCCCCTGCTTGATCATCGTATCCTGATACGTGGCATGCTCGCGGGTGACGCCGCCGGGCAGCTGCAGCAGCGGGATGCAGTCGGCCGTAGCCGTCCACTGCGGATCGGGCTGCTCGCCGAGCTCGCCGGCAGCCAGCGCTGCAAAGCGCAGCGCCTCTTTCGCCACCCCGTTCGTGAAGGCATTGTCATCGACATTTTCCGCCCACTCATCCGCCCCTACGACATTGTAAATGTGGCAGTTGCCCTGCGCGTCGCGGTCGGTGCGGCTCACCCAGAAATCGGCCACCTCGCGCAGCACCGGATAGCCGCGGGTGCGCAGCCATTCCTTGTCGCGGGTCACGAGGTAGTAATTCCAGAAGGCGACGCCCACGCAGCCGGTGATGTGGTGCTCGAAGGGGCCTGACAAGGCCCAGACCGGCGTCGCCTCCTGCCCTTCCCCGTCGGATTCCCAGGGAAACATCGCCCCGCGGAAACCATGCGAACGGGCATTCTGCCGGGCCATTTCCAGCCGCTCGAAGCGGTATTCGAGCAGGGACCGGGCAATCTGCGGCTGCAGCACGAGCAGCGGCGGGTACATCCAGAGTTCGGTATCCCAGAAAACGTGCCCGTTGTAGCCCAGGCCGGAGAGGCCCATCGGCGACGGGCTGTAGGCCGTGCCTTCGCGCACAAAGCTGTACAGGTGGTAGAGCATGCTCCGGATGTCGCGCTGCGCCTCCGGATCGCCTTCGAGTATGATGTCGCTTTTCCACAGCTCGGCCCAGGCGGCCTCATGCCGTTCGATCAGGCGCTCGCGGCCTTCCAGCGCGGCATAAATCGTCAGACGCTCCGCTTCATTCTGCGGATCGGCGTAGTGCTCGGTCGAGACCTCGGTCGCCACCACCGTCATGCGGAAGGTCTCGCCTGCCTTGAGGCGCTTTTCGAGGCGCGTCAGGTGCATATCGTAGTCCCACTCCTCGTGGATCAGCGCCGGATAGCTGTGCCCTTCGAAGAGAAAGCTGGAGGAGGCCGCCACGCGGTGTTTGCCCGTGGGGCTGTTGCCGATGGAGGTCATCAGCGGAATTTTGACATGCGGCCGGTCGATGACGCTGTAAAACTGCGCCACATCCCGCAGGATCTCCGGGGCGCGCAGCATGGAAGCCGGAATGATGGTCACATCCTGCTTCGCCCGCACCGTCAGCTCGATCATGCTGGTGAAGGGCAAATGGCGCAGTGCGCGCAGGTCGTACTCCACGCTCAGCACCTCCTGGTAGTCGAAAGAGGTCGTGAGCACGGCCCGCTTCATGTCGAGTGTCTGGCGCAGGCTGCGCACATCGGCCGCTGCCAGCCGCCGGCCCTGCCCCTGGTGGATGACATCCAGGTACATGTCGGCGAAATTGAAGCCTTTGAGGATGTTGGACACGCGGCCCCGGCCGTAGGTGTCGAATACGCCGTTGAGCACGACGTCCTTGACTTTCAGGGGTTCTGCGGACGATACCAGGCCCACCATGCCGTTGGCGACGGTGATGCCGTGATAGCGCGCGGGGTCGATGCGGTCGGCGGTCAGATGCCAGGGCGATGCCTGCGGAGGCTGCTGCGCATTCAGCCTGAATGCGGCCAGCAGCAGAAGGAAGAGGGCGATGGAGATACGCATGAGCAGCAGAATAAGTCCGGTGTAGCCGGAATATACAAGACTATTGAGGAGAATCTGCGCGTTTTGCGGGGGAGGCGGAATAAAAAACCGCAGGGGCAGCGTTGTTCCGGGCGGCGATGAGCCAATAGCGGCCATCCGGGCGGCGGATCAGGGCCAGATCGCGGATTTCTCCCTCCGCCAGCAGGCCCGACTGCTCCGGCGCTGCCAGCGAGCCGTCCGTGCGCAGGGTCCAGATGCCGGTGAATGCATCGTAGCGCCCCCGCGCTGGGCCCACCGCACCGAAGTTGCCTGCAATCAGGGCTTCTTCCTCCCCGTTTCCCTGCGGATCCCAGGCAGCAATCGCATGGATCTGCGAGGCCTGCAAGGGCCAGGGCAGGTCTTCCGCCTCGAATGCCGGACCCGATGGCCGGATCAGCTGGCTGGAGAAGCCCTCCGCCCGCCGCACGAGGGCCTGCCCCAGGGCATCGGCCCCGGCCAGCTCGCGGATGTCCGCATCCGCATAGTCGGCATAGCGCGGAAAGCGCTTGCGGAGCGCCGGCAGCTGCGTCAGCAGCTCGTCGCGGGCGGCCGCCGGGTATTCCCGGCCCCCGCGGACGTACGTCAGCAGCGGGTCGGTGAAGCCGTTCCCGTCGAAATCTGCGGCATACAGCCGCACCGGCGCCTCCGGCGATGCCTGGAAGAAGGAATTGCGGCCCAGATTGCCCGCAATCAGGTGTGTGCGGCCGGCACGCCGCACCGTGCCAAGCCGGTTCCACCAGCCTACCCTGCCTTGCCAGGCATCGGGCTGCAGGCCTGATGAGCCCCGGCGGAAGATCTGCACGGGCATCCATTCCCCTGCCAGCACCAGCTCCTGCGCGCCGTCTCCGTCGAGGTCGGCCCACCGGGCATCGCTGACCATGCCGGCCTGCTGCAAGGCGGGCGCCCATTCGCCGCTTGCATCGCGGAAGCGGCCGCCTTCGTTGATCAGCAGCGCGGAGCGCGGGCTCAGGCCGTAGGCCCCGGCCACCGAGCGCCCGCCTGCGAAGATGTCGGGATCGCCGTCGCCGTCGGCATCGCCGGCGGCGGCACAGCCGGTCTGCATGCGCAGATCCGGAAGCGCATCCGGCTGATACTCAAAGCATCCAGCGCCATCGTTGACATACAGGCGGTCGCGGAGACGCTCGTCGCCCTCCGGCGCCTGGTTGCCGCCCGCTGCGGCATACAGGTCCAGGTCGCCGTCGAGATCGGCATCCAGAATTGCCAGACCGGTGATTTCAAGTTCCGCATCTGCGGGCAGATAGTCCGCCGGCGCGGCGGCGAAGCGCCCGTCCGCAGTCTGCCAGAAATAGCCCCAGGCGCCGCCTGCTGCATGCGCAATCAGCAGATCGTCCAGCCCGTCGCCATTGAAGTCGCCGGTGCCCATTCTCGGGCCGGATACCGACAGGCTGTGCGGCATAAGCGGCTCGCGCTGCAGATCGGTCACCGGGTCCTCGCGGTGGGCCCAGTCCAGCCCGGAGGCGGAATCAGCCCGGATCCAGGCGAGCGCAGCCGCTTCCGGTTTATTTCCCTGACCATCAGGCTTCTGCGCATCCTCGTGCCGGAATGCCCACTCGCGGCTGGCATCCGGATTCCGGATCAGCTGGCTGGCGCCGCCGGGCCAGGTGATGCGCAGGGAATCGGCCTGCGGGCCGCGCAAAGCGATCCGCAGCCGGGGATCGACGGAGGAGAGAAAGCCGCGGGCCGGATAGAGCTCGGCCGTCTGCCGCCTCCCCTGCTCCCAGACTTCAGCCCGCGCGCCGATGCCGGCGCGGTTGCCGGGCGGCCCCTCGAAGCGGATGCGCAGCACCGGGCGGGCATCCCGTTCCATCGTATGGTTGCGGTACACCGAGGCCGGTGCATTCAGGTTATTGACCGCCAGGTCCCAGTCGCCGTCGTTGTCCAGATCGGCGTACACGGCCCCGTTGGAAAAGCCCGGCGTGCCCAGCCCCCAGGCTGCGGACTCGCTGGCGGCCGGCTTGCCGGCCTGCACCGCCTCGTACACATTGGGAAACAGGGCATTGGGCTGGGCAATGGCGGGCATTTCCCCGATGAAGCGCAGCTGGCGGGCATCGGGTTTCCCGTTCAGCTCCTGCGCCACCTTCGGATCCGAGAGGAACTTGATGTAGTCCATGTCGTTCGGGCGGCGCAGGATGCCGTTGGTGATGAACAGGTCCTGGCTGCCGCTGAGGTCGAAATCTGCCCACAGCGCGGACCAGCTCCAGTCGGTGGCGCTGACGCCGGCCAGCTGGCCGATTTCCATGAAGCGTCCGCCGGACTGATTGAGCTGCAGCATGTTGCGGGGATACTGGTGGCGGTAGCCCTTGGACAGCTTGAACTGGAAAAGCTGGTAGGATTCGGGTGCTTCGGCGGTTTTGAGCACCTGCTCATCCGCCGGCTTCATATCGAGGGTGATCAGATCGGGCAGGCCGTTGCCGTCGATATCGGCGGCATCGGAGCCCATCGAAAAGCGGCTGGTATGGCCAAGCCAGCTGCGGGCCTGCTCCGCGAAGCGGCCGTCCTGCTGGTTGAGGTACAGGTAATCGTCTTCATGGAAATCGTTGCAGACGTACAGGTCGGGCCAGCCGTCGGCATTGAAATCGGCAATGGAAGCGCTGAGGCCATAGCCGAGGCTGCCGGCGTAGATGCCGGCGGGCAGGGTCACATCGGTAAAGCGGCCGCCGTCGTTGCGCATGAGGCGGTCGCCTGCGCGCGGATCCAGGCGCCAGCGGCGGCTCGTGTCGCCTACGGTCGCGCTCGGCGCGACGGAGTGGTTCAGCTGAAACAGGTCGAGGTCCTGATCCAGGTCGTAATCGAAGAAATATCCCTGCACGCCGTAGCCGGCCAGATCGAGATTCCATTCGGACGCCGCCTCGCGGAAGGTCAGATCGCCGTTGTTGAGGTAGAGCAGGTTGTGCCCGCGTTTATCCAAAAATCCATCCAATACGCTGATATACAGATCGATCCATCCGTCTCCGTTGACATCGGCCATGCTGGCGCCGCTGCACCAGCCGGGGTTGGGGCCGATGCCGGCCGCGTCGGTGATGTCCTCGAATTCAAAATTACCCTTGTTCCGGTACAGGCGGCTGGGGCCGAGATTGGACGTAAAAAACAGATCCGGCAGCCCGTCGTTGTCGATGTCGCCTGCGGCTGCGCCGCCGCCGTTGTAGTAATAGAGGTAGTTGAGGATGTTGAACACCTCGGTATCCTGGAGGCGGTTCTCGAAAGCAATGCCCGTCCGGGAAGCCGGCAGCGCTTCGAAGCGGGGCACTGCCGCCGGGTCCTGGCACGCAGCAGCCAGCAGCCCGATCCCCAGGCCGATCCATCCCTGCCATCCATGCTGCGCGTTCTTGTTCATACTCAGAAACCGGAAACGCTTTGCCGGCAGGCTTATCGTTGCCGGTTTAGCTCATACACCTGAACTGGCGCGTCGTTCCGCACCGCCACGAGCCAGGAAACCTTCCCGACCCGGACCAGCCCCAGATCCCGCACCTCGCCGGTGAGGGCCATGCCGGCCTCCTGCATGCGGACGGGCTGAAACTCGCCCTGACCCAATCCCTTGAGCACCAGCCCATACGAAGCGAAGTGTCCGCCGACTTCCGGCTTTGCGCGGAAAAAATTCCCGCCCAGCACGAGATCGGGGCGTCCGTCGCCGTCCAGGTCTTCGGCCAGCGCCGCATACACCGGCGAAAGCTGCGCCGCCTGCGGCAGCGGCTTCCGCGCAAATCGCCCGCCTTCGTTGAGCAGCAGCGAGGACCGCAGCTCATAGGCATACCACGTGCGCATGCCCGCACGCTCTTCCGGCGTGAAGATGTCCTCGATGGTCTGGTTCTGATAGTTTTCGTACTTGAGGTACTTGCGCTTCAGGGCCGGCATTTGCATCACCAGGTCGTGGCGCAGCGCCAGCGGGTATGATTTTTCGCCTTCATAGACACAGATGATGTGCTCCTGGGTGCCATTGCGGTCGAAATCGCTCACGTGCATGCAAACCGGATGCTGCGCATCGGCTTTGAAGCGGGAGTTGAGGCCGTGGTTGCCGGCCACCAGATCCAGATCGCCGTCGCCGTCGAGATCGGCGGCTTCGAGCGTCTGCCAGAAGCCGTTGGAGCCTTTGAGCCCCCAGGCCTCGGTCTGGTCGCTGAGCTTGCCGCCTTCATTGATCAGCACGGTAATGGGCATATATTCGCCGCACAATACCAGATCCGGGTCCTGGTCGCGGTCCAGGTCGAGCCAGAGGGCATCGGTGATCATGCCGATTTCTTTGAGCACCGGCGCCGCTTCGTCCGTCACATCGCGGAAATTGCCCCGCCCGTCGTTCTGCAGGATGAATCCGCTGGCCGGCTGGCCGTAGGCAAACGGCACGAGGCGGGAGCCCGCAAAAATATCCAGATCGCCGTCCCGGTCGTAGTCGGCTACGGCCAGCGCCGATGTGCTTTCAAACTTGCCGCTGAGGAGGAAGGACTGCGATTTGGTGAAATTGCCCCGCCCGTCGTTGAGGTACAGGCGGTCGAGCAGGCCCGACGAACTCGACGGCAGCTCGCTGCCTCCGCTGGCTACCAGCAGGTCGAGGTCGCCGTCGCGGTCCGCATCGAAGAAGAGGCAGTCGATGTCCTCCGACACCTGATCGGCCGCAAAGACAGGCTGGGCTGAGGGCTCGAAGCGCCCGCCGGGCCGCTGCAGGAGCAGGCTGCCGGGGGAGTCTTTGGCATTGCCGATGTACAGATCCGTGAGGCCGTCGCCATTGACATCGCCGCTGCACATGCGGGGGCCCTCGGAGGAGAGCATGTGATAGAGCAGGCGGTCGCGGTCGAAGTCCTTGAATTCGTTCTCCCGATGCCGGAACGGAATAAGCGTGCTGTCGGCCAGGGCTGTGAGCCAAGTCTGCTCCGGCAGGCGGATGGCCGGCGGCGGCGCCGGGACGGCATCCTTCCAGGAAAGCGCAAGCATCTGATCCGCAGGCACCTGCGTAAGAACAGTCTGCCGGAGGTCGGGCCAGCGCAGCAGCACGGTATCCACCGTCCGGATATTGCCCAGGCCGATGATCGGGCGGTGGTCCATGGTGGACTGAAAGCCGCGCATCGGCATCTGCTCGGTGTAGAACACCTGGCCCTGGTGCCGGATCTCGATCTGGGTGCCGATGGCCTGGGTGTTTTTGCCCTCGCCGGCGAGGCTGAACTGCAGGTAATGGTGATCGGGCAGCTTGCTGCGGGCTTCGTTGCGGTACACGAAAGGCGGCATGTTGACGTTGCTCACCAGCAGATCGAGGTCGCCGTCGTTGTCGAGGTCGCCGTACACGGTGCCGTTGGAGTGGCTGGGTTCGCCCAGGCCCCAGGCTGCCGCCATATCCGTAAACGTCAGGTCGCCGTTGTTGCGGAAGGCATAGTTGGGGATCCGCACGCTGGGGATGATCTCGATCAGCTTGCGGAAATCCACCTTGCGGTCCCGGCTCACCACCGACTGCACGAAGCGCGGATCGGAGGCGTAGTTGAGAAAATCCTGATCGGTGAGGTCCTGATAAATGCCGTTGGCAACGAAGAGATCCTTGAGGCCGTCGTTGTCCAGGTCCATGATCAGCGCCCCCCAGCTCCAGTCGGTGCCGAAGACCCCGGCCATGCGCCCGATTTCGCTGAAAACCACATTGCCTGCCGTATCGATGGGGCCGTTGTTGAGCTGGAATACGTTTCGGGTAAACTGGTGGTAGTAGCCCGTGCGCAGGTTGAGCTGGTACTTGTTCCAGTCCTCGAAGGTCGTCTTGGTCTTCATGCGCGCATCGTTCTGCGGCAGCATGTCGGTCACGAAGACTTCGGGATAGCCGTCGTTGTTGATATCGGCCATATCGGCGCCCATGGAGGCGGCGCTGATCTCCCGCATGGCGGTTTCGAGCGACTCGGTGAAGGTGCCGTCCTGGTTGTTGAGGTACAGGTAATCGCGCTCGAAGAAGTCGTTGGATACATACATATCCTGCCAGCCGTCGCGGTTCACATCGCCGATGGTCACGCCCAGCCCGAAGCCGATGACGCTGCCGTAGATGCCGGCTTCCTCGCTCACATCGGTAAAGCGTTGGCCGTCATTGCGGTAGAGTTTGTTTCCGCCGAGCGAGTCGCGCTCGTTGCGCTGATTTTTCCGCAGATCGAAGCCGCCAATAGGCCGGAAGGAATTGTTGAGCAGGTAGCAGTCGAGGTCGCCGTCCTTGTCGTAGTCGAAAAAGGCGGCATGGGTGGAAAAACCCTTGTCGTTCAGCCCATAGGCTTCGGACTGCTCGGTAAAGGTCAGGTCGCCATTGTTGATGAACAGTTCGTTGAAGCGGCGGCGGCCTTCGGGCTTGCCGGACTTGCAGACGTAAAGATCCACCAGGCCGTCTCCGTTGATGTCGGCAAAGCTGGCGCCGGTGGCCCAGGAGCCTTCGCAGGCTACGCCTGCCTGGTCCGTGATGTCTTCGAACTGAAAATTGCCCTTGTTCAGGTACAGGCGGCTGGGAACCATATTTCCGCAGAAATACACATCCACCAGGCCGTCGTTATTGATGTCGCCCAGGCCTACCCCGCCCCCGTTGTAGAAGTTGCGGTAGGTATAGACGTTGAATTCCTTGTCGTAGGAAAGCTGATTGACAAATCCGATGCCAGTGTACTCCGCCGGCAGCGGAGTAAAGAGGGTTTCGCCGGCCGGAATGTCCTGGCGGCTTCCGCACCCGGCCAGGCCGGCGGCCATGCCGGCCAGCAGTCCCCATATCGCGTATCGCCTCATCGGTTTGCTGCTTGTTGGGTCTGCCGCCGCTGGCGCTCGGCGATCAGATCGGTGAAATTCACATTGACATACTGCTCGTCGGAGCAGAAGACGGTAATCTGGCGGTTGCCGTCGATTTTGATCTGCAAGGGCCGGTCGGGTCGCTCCGGGTCTTTCATTTCAAAAAACCCCGGCCCGTACCACTGCTCCATCAGGCGGATGACCTTGGGCTGCAGGCTGTCGGAGTACAGTTCCCGGTTCCAGGGCGCCCAGGCGCGGTAGTGGAAGCGCACCGGCATGCGGTAGACGCGCTCCTCGAAGAACTCCGGATAGAAGTTCATCTCCGCCGGCTGGCCGAACTGGGTCGGCATTTCGTACATGACCGTGTTGTTGCCCAGGCCATTGGTCACGATGTGCTGCTTGTTCAGCTCCCAGCAATGGGTAAAGAAATCCTTCGAGCTCATTCCCAGATAGATGCCCATAAACAGGCTGTCGTTCCGGACTCCGGTGGCCAGCTCGCGGGCTACGGTCCGGTGGTAGGTATCTTGCTGACGGCAGGCGCCCAGCGCAGCGGCCAGCAGCAGGATGCCCAGCATCCAACGGTACATCATATTCAATTCCCTTGATCTCGGTATCTCTCCATGCGGGAAGGCATCCCGCTGTGTGCACAGCGCATTCCTCTATTATATAGCAGGCAAATGCCGGCGCCAGCCAAGACCAGCGCCGGCAATCTGCCTGATTTCACATGCTCACCCGCGGATCAGTATCCGGGGTTCTGCTCCAGTTTCGGGTTGGCGTTGATCTGATCCTGGGGGATCGGGAACACCGTGCGGAAGGGCTCCGAGGCGCCTTTGAAATCCCAGGGATCGTTGAACTTGCCGAAGCGGATCAGGTCCTGACGGCGCCAGCCTTCGTAGAACATTTCGCGGCCGCGCTCTGCGAGGAGGTTGGTCTCGTTCAGTTCGGTGAAGTCGGCGACACCGGCACGGGCGCGGATCTGGTTCACGATCGGCAGACCTTCGCCTGCACGGCCGAGGCGCATGAGGGCTTCAGCCTTCATGAGCAGCACGTCGGCATACCGCATGAGCGGGAAGTCGTTGTCGAGGTCGGGCGTAGCGCCGACGGCGAACTCAAACTTGCCGATACGGGCACCGGCCTGGCGCAGGGCGCCGGGCGCCAGTTCGTTGATCTCCGGGGTGAAGGTCAGCGGCTGGCCGTCGGGGTCGGCGGCTTCTGCGTTGGCGTCGAGGATGCGGGTAGCGCCGTCAGCCGTAAACTGCGGGCCTGCGATGAAGTTGCCGTAGCCGCGGCCCGTAGGACCGTTCTTGCGGAGGTCGGTATCTTCATAGGAGTTGTAGAACTCCTGCATGGTGCAATACCCGTTCCAGGGCTGCTGCTGCAGGTTGAAGGTCGACTGGCTGCCGTAGTGCAGGGTCATCTGCGGCAGGTTGAAGCCACGGGCGTTGACCTGATCGTAGGGCACCACGAAGATGTTCTCGCGGGAGCCGGCATTCTCGGTCTTGAAGTTGTCGAAGTAGTTCGACTCCAGGGTGTAGTCGCCCGAGTTGATGATGGCGTCGCAAGCGGCGAGGGCTTCGGCGTTTTTAGCCGTGCCGGTGTACACCTGTGCGTTCAGGTACAGCTTAGCCTGCAGGAAGAGGCCGGCAGCACGGTTGAAACGGGCATAGGTGGAGCCGTCCTTCGCGTCGACGAGCAGCGGCACGCTGGCAGCCAGCTCGGATTCCACGAAGTTGAACACTTCCTGGCGGGAGTTGGAGGCAGGCTCCCGCTCCGCGTCGGCAAACTTGGTCACGATGGGCACCTTGCCGTAGGAATCCAGCAGCCAGAAGTAGTACAGGGCACGGATGGTGCGCAGCTCGGCAATGAAGGGATCAGCGAAGCTGGCTTCCACTTTGCCGTCTTCCACCAGCGTGGTGAAGAGTTCGATCAGGCGGTTGCAGGTAGCTACACCGCTGAAGC
Source organism: Bacteroidia bacterium (assembly GCA_033765305.1). Classification (GTDB taxonomy): domain Bacteria; phylum Bacteroidota; class Bacteroidia; order J057; family J057; genus RDXT01. The sequence goes on along the minus strand of JANRID010000037.1, from coordinate 10,862 downwards.
AGAAGGTCCAAGCGCCGTTGAAGTAGTTTTCGTTCCGGTTGAACGTGTGCTGCTTCATGCGAAGCCAGATGCCGCCGTCAAACCAGTCGGAACCGCGCTGCGGGATCACCACTTCGTCGGACGATACTTCCTGGATCGAGAAGTAGCCGCCGTGGTTGCCCCAGCTGTACAGGCCCGTGTAGGCAGCGCCCAGGGCCGCGATGAACTCCTCTTCCGTCTGCGGGAAGTTTTCCTCGGTCAGGCGGTCGAACACCTCTTCGTCGAGGTTCGTACAGGACTGGTTCGCCAGCGGCGTCACCAGTACCAGCAGAAATAATGCGAGAATGGTCCTCTTTTTCATCTTAGCAATCTTGAGTGCTTGCTATCCGAAAACATATGAATTCTGTAATTTGTTCGAAGCCGGAGCTCAGAACGTCAGGTTGACCCCCAGGGTGAAGGAGCGGGCACGGTAGTAGGTGCTGCGGCGGTCGAGACCGGGCGCCAGCACGTTGTTGCCGAGCGGAGGCAGGGCACCGTTGTCGGCTTCGCCGGGGTCGGAGTAGCGGGGCGAGGGATCCACACCGCTGTAGTTGGTGATCATGAACAGGTTCTGGCCTGCCACGAAGACCCGGGCCTTGGCGCCTTTTTCGCCGCCGAGGGTGAAGTTGTAGCCCAGGGCACCGTTGTCGAGCACCACGTAGGAAGCGTCTTCCACGTAGAAGCTGTTGAACACGGGCTTGGCCGTCAGACCCTCGTCATAGTACTCGGTCTTCACCGTGTTGTCCTGCTTGCGGGACACGCGGTTGCCCAGCGACTCGTAGAAGTTGCGGTACATGTTGGCCAGGTCGTGGCCGAAGTCGCCGCGGAGGAAGAAGTTCAGGTCGAAGTCGCCGAAGGTCAGGCTGTTGTTGAAGCCCAGGGAGAAGTCGGGCAGGCCCCAGCCGATGATCTGCTTGTCGTCCGCATCCGGCAGGCCGTTGGCATCCAGCACGATCCCGTCGCCGTCGAGGTCTTCGAGCACGAAGTTGCCGTCGTCGCCGATTTCGATGAAGCGCGGGCCCCAGATCTGGCCGATTTCCTCGCCTGCCGCTACGCGGATGGTGGGGTTGTCGTTCTGGCCGGGTGCGCCGGGCGAGGTGCTGAAGTCGAGGAACTGGCCGCCGGACTTGAAGAAGCGGAATTCAGGATTCTGAATGTCGCTCAGGGAGTCCAGGATGGTCTTGTAGGTAGCGAACACCACGCGGGGCTCCCACTGCAGGGCGTCGTTGCCGAGGCGTGCGCCGATCGACACTTCGATGCCGGAATTCCGCAGCGCAACGTCTTCGAGGTTGGCCTGGGTACGGCTGGCCTGGTTCGGGGGCACCGGCACTTGCACTTCGTAGATCAGGTCGGTCGTGGTGCGGGTGTAGTAGTCGATCGTACCGAACAGCTTGTTGCTGAACAGGCTGAAGTCGGCGCCTACGTTGAATTCGCCTTTGCGCTCCCAGCGGAGGTCGCGGTTGGCGTTGCGGGTCGGTGCGAAGGCGGGCACGAACTCCCCGTTGTAGAAGAAGTTGCTGCTGGGCCCGAAGAGCAGGATGGAGAGGTAGGAATCGCGGGGCAGGTTGCCGGAGGTTCCGTAGCCTGCGCGCAGCTTCAGCTCATCCACATTGGGCAGCGACACCAGGTTGGCGAGGTTCACCCCTGCGGACACGCCGTAGAAGTTTGCGCGCTTGTTGTTGGCGCCGAAACGGGAGCTGCCGTCGTTCCGGAGGCTGGCCATCAGGAAGTAGGTGTCCTTGATGTTCACGCGGGCAGAACCGAAGAAGGAGATCAGGGCAGCAGTGCTCTTGTAGCTGAACACCGAGCCCAGGCCTTCGAGAAAGTCGCGGCCGGCGCCAAGGTTGTTGTAGCTCAGCGCGTCGGAGAGGAAGTCGCCGCCTTCTGCGCCGAAGCCCGTGAAGGTGAAGTCCTGGTAGGAGTAGCCGGCCAGCACGTCGAGGTTCAGGCTTTCGAAGTCGCGGGTATAGTTCAGCGTAGCGTCAAACTGCTCGTTGATCCGGGTGTCGGTAGCCTGGCGGGCCAGACCGTTGCGGTTGAAGCCGCCGCCGTAGTAGGAACGCTTCTGCGAGTAGCGGCTGAACACGTCGGTTTCGCGCTGCTGCGAGTAGAAGGCCGCAAGCTTGAGGCCGTCGATGATTTCGAGTTCGCCGCGCAGCGAGCCGAGCAGGTCGGTCAGCTTGCCGTCGTTCTCGTTCTGCATCACGATCGACACGGGGTTGAAGTAGTCGAAGCCTTCCGCCTGGAAGAACCCGTCGTACTTGTCGCGGATCGGGCTGGTGCTATTCTCGGGGAAGTACACCGGCGCCGTCGGGTTGTAGAACACAGCGTAGCGGAGGGCGTCGCGCATGCCGAACTGCGACTCGCGGGAGGTGGAAGCGAGGTTCACGGAGATGGTCAGGCGGTCGTTGAGCGCCTTTTGGGTCAGGTTGATCCGGCCGTTGAGCTGGCTGAAGCCGCTATTGAGCAGGATGCCCTGAGCCGAGCGCCAGTTGACCGCGATGCGGTAGCTGGTGCTGCGGGTGCCGCCGGAGAGCGAGAGGTTATGCACCGTGGAGACCCCGTTGCGGGTGATTTCGTCCACCCAGTCGGTGTTGGAGCCGAAGTCCACATCCGCGCGGTTTGCACCTGCCGTGGCGAGGAACTCCGTAGCGTCCATCACGGGCACGCGCTTGGCGATCTGGTCCACCGTCACCTGGCCGGAGTACTCGACCGTAGAGGTGCCGGGCAGGCCCTTCTTGGTGGTGATGATGATCACACCGGAGGCAGCCTGCGTACCGTAGATAGCGGCAGCGGAGCCGTCCTTCAGCACGTCGATGGACTGGATGTCGTTGGGGTCCACCGTCTGGAGGGAGGCGTTGGGCACCCCGTCGATAATCACGAGCGGCTGCTCGTTCTGGCCCAGGGTGGAGAGGCCGCGGAGGCGGATGGCGAAGCCCGCGTTGGGGTCGCTGCCTGCACGGGCGATCGAGAGGCCGGCCACTTTGCCCTGCACGAGCTGTGCGGGGTCGTTGACCAGGCCGCGGTTGAAGTCCTCGGCCTTCACGCTGGTGATAGCGCTGGTGACCTCCTTGGACCGCTGGGTGGTGTAGCCCGTCACGACGATCTCCTCGATCGAAGATTCCTGGGCTGCCATCACCACATCGATCTGGCGGCGGCCGCCTACTGCTACTTCGAGGCGGTCATGCCCGAGGTAGGAGAAGACCAGTACTGCTTCGCCGTTGGGAACTTCGATCGAATAGCGGCCATCATCGTCGGTAAAACCGCCGGTGGTGGTGTTCTTGACCAGCACAGTGGCGCCGGAAAGCGGCTCTCCCTCGCGGCTCGAGGTGACGCGTCCCGTAACAACCATCTGCGCGTACGCGCTCCCGAAAGCGGCTGTAAGCAGCACGACAGCCAGGAGCCTGCGGCATAGATGAAGAGTGTGTCTAACGCTCATAATAATAGTAGTTAGGTTTTTGCTCATAGTTTAAACCATCACAAACTATGATGAAACAAAGAACGCGAGCCCGGCATGAACGGGAGGCGGAGCTCTCCTTCAGGATAGGCTCAGGAAAAAAATACTCGTCAGTGTGAAAAAAGTATCCGGATCGTACAATCAGCCAGCGGGTAGCAATCAGTCATAGACTATGTTGTTGTAGTAGCATAACGGATCAGGCGGCCCAAACGTGGCGTGCAGCGGGCATCATCCAAATCCGACCCTAAGTTTGCTAAAATCCGGATACAAATCAAGCCTTGAAAAAATCATATCCCTTGCGGCCCCGTCCGAAATCGATTACGTAATCCTTTTCGGGTTTCCATTTTTTCTTCATTTTTTTTCATAATTTAAGCCTTTCAAGCGCCCAGCCCTTCCCCTGCATCTATGAACAAGAAACAGATTACCTTAGTCGACCTCGCTAAAACCCTTGGGATCAGCACAGCCACGGTGTCCAGGGCACTTAAAAACTACCCGGACATCAGTGCAGATACCAAAAAACGGGTGGTGGAGCTGGCGCGCGAACTCAACTACCGGCCCAATACCATGGCTGCCGGCCTGCGCAAGCGCGAATCCAAGGTCATCGGCGTCATCATCCCGTCCATCGTCGATCATTTTTTCTCCGCCGTTATTAAAGGCATCATGGAGGTCGCCTACGAGCAGGATTACCGGGTGATGCTCTGCCAGTCCAACGAAGACTACCACAAGGAGGTCGCCGATGCCCAGGCCCTCTACGCCAGCCGCGTGGACGGTGTTCTGGTTTCGGTGGCGCACGGCACCGTGCAGTTCGACCATTTCCGCGACTTTCAGGAGGCCGGAGTGCCGATCGTATTCTTCGACAAGGTCCCGACGGGGCTCGACGGCACCTCCCGCGTGATCGTGGACGACCACGACGGCGCCTTTCAGGCCGTATCGCACCTCATCCAGCAGGGCCACCGGCAGATCGCCCATTTCCGCGGGCCGCTCATTGCCACCACTTCATACAACCGCCTCATGGGCTACCGGGATGCCCTTGCAGCCCACGGCATCCCGTATGATGAATCGCTTATCTATGCCTGTCAGGACATCACCCTCGAAGAAGGACGCCAGTTTACCCGAAGGCTCCTGAACGAACATCCCGGCTGCACCGCAATCTTCACCGTCACCGATACGGTGGCCATCGGCGCCATGACGGCCCTCAAAATGGCCGGAAAGCGCATTCCGGACGAAATGGCTCTGATTGGCTTCAGCGACTGGGCCATCTCCGCCATCATGGAGCCGCCGCTCTCCTCCGTCTCCCAGCCGAGCTGGGAAATGGGCCGCACTGCCGCACGGCTGCTGCTCGATGAAATCCATTCTGCCAAGCAGGATCTCGCTTTCTCGCCCGAAACCGTTACCTTGCGCACCACCTTGATGATCAGGCAATCCTCCGGCGGCGCCTGAGCCGGAATGTGCCCAGCTTACGCGCTTCAGTCCATGACGGATTCCACCCCCAGCCTCGGTATCGATGAAATACGGCCCTACCATGACGCCGAAGTGCCGGCCGTGCTGCACCGCATTTCCCATAAAGCCTCGTTTTTTCACCTGATGCGCCATCTGGTGCCGGAATTTGACCGGGCTGCCCTGCTCGAAGCGCTCTCCGGCACCCGCTCCGTGGCCGAATTTCAGGCCCGCATGATCCATCGGGCCATGCGCGGCATCCTCGCCGAAACCGCCTCCGGCCTGACTGTCAGCGGCACCGAAGCCCTCGATGCCGCCGCCCCCCGGCTCTTTATCGCCAACCACCGCGATATTATCCTCGATTCGGCCATCCTCAATGTCATCCTCCACGAGCTCGGGCTCCCGACCAGCCGCATCGCCATCGGCGACAATCTGATGGTCTCCCAGCTGGTGACCGATCTGATGCGCCTCAACAAGAGCTTCATCGTGCACCGCACCGCGCCGATTCACCTCATGCAGGCCTATGCGCAGCGGCTTTCCCGCTACATCCGGGAGAGCATCTGCACAGACGGGCAATCGGTATGGCTCGCGCAGCGCAGCGGCCGCACCAAGGACGGGCGGGACGAAACGCATACCGGCCTGCTGAAAATGCTCTCGCTATCAGGCCCTTCGGCACACTGCGAAAGCTTCGCGGAGCTGCGCCTGACGCCAGCGGTCATCTCCTATGAATACGAGCCCTGCGACATGCTCAAGGCAGAGGAGCTGGTGCACCAGGCAGCGCAGCTCCCCTACACCAAGGACGACAAGCTGTCGATGATCCGCGGCATCCGCGATCCGAAAGGACGCATTCACCTCGGCATCGGCGGCCCTGTGGAGCTGCCGCCGGAGCCCGATGCCAAAGCCGCCAGCCGCAACGCATGGCTGCGGGAGCTGGCCGCCCGGCTCGACGGGGAAATCCGCCGCCAGTACCGGCTCTGGCCTACACATTTTGCTGCGTGGGACCTGCTGCACGGCTCCAGCCGGTTTGCCGGACGGTACACGGCGGAGGAGCGGGCTGCCTTCGAAGCCCACGTCGAAACCCGGCTGCTGGAGGTCAAAGGCAGCCGCTACCTGCTGCGGCGCCAGCTGCTGGAGATCTACGCCAATTCCGTCGATCTGTGCCTGCCGGTGCAGGAGGGAAGCCCAACCGCAGGAGATCAGTAAAACAGGCCCCCGTTCAGCCCGGCCTGGACCACCGGCCGGGGCTTCCGGACCTGCTGCCCAGGCAGGAAGAGATAGGGCATGCCCGTCCGGTCCAGCATGGGATAATGCAGGTTTTTGGCCTTGATCCAGCGGTCCGGAATGAAAGGCATGTCGTGAATGAGGCGGTTCTGGAGGAAATGCCGCACCTGCTCGGCATCGATGCCGAGGGAGGCATGGCCGATCTGGCTCCAGGGCATCAGGGCCTGGGCCTGCAGCGACAGGATGCCGTGCGAAAAGCGCCCGTAGGGCACCTGGCTCACGTCGCGGTACCCGAAGCGTGCCGGATATGCGCTGTCTGTGACTTTTTTTACGCCGGCTCCGCGCGCATCGCCGGTCCAGAGCACCGACTGCAGGCCGAGGGTCCAGGCGTCGAAGCGGTACTGGATGCCGAAGGCGCCGGTACGGAAGCGGTCATCGAGGCCGCCGCCGAGGGCGTCGTTTTCGGTGGCCAGCTGAAGTCGCCCGATGTGGACAGCCAGGGTGCCGCTGCGCTGGGTGGTGCCGAAGCGGTCGATGTACCAGCTGAATGCGTAGGCCGCCGCGTACTGGCGGCCGGTCTGGTTGGCAATTGCGGTATGAAACGGATGCGCATCGAACCGGCGCGGGCCGAAACCGCCCAGCACCCCGGCCTGCACCTGAAACTCAGGCCCCGCCGGAAAGGGACGGGGGCCCAGGCCGCGCAGCACCCAGCATCCGCGCGCTGAAACACTCACCTGCACAAAGTCCCGCACATAGTAAACCGTGCCTGTCAGACCGGCCCGGTTTACCGGCCAGCCTGCGGTCAGGCTCAGCCCGCCCGTGAAGCCCAGCGACTGCTGGGCCCGGACCGCGCTGATGCTCAGCAGGCAGCAGGCCAGGAGGCCCTGCCGGCGCAGCCACTCACTGCGCGGTCGCGAGGGCATAGACGATGGAGATGTTCTGCGGCTCGCCGTTTTCCTGGAGGTAAAAAATAAAACTGGCTGTGCCTTTCTGGAGGGATGCCGTAGCCTCTACCCCGACCTGCACCACCCGCTTTTCGCCGGGCTTCAGATCCCCTACCTCCACCGACACCGGCAGCACCAGGCCCTGGATGCGGTTGAGTTCCTGCGGCTTGACCGTCACGAAACGGGCTGGATAGGCACCCTGATTTTCCACTGTAAAGGAAATCAGCACCGCTTCGCCTGCATCGAGGAAGTTGTTGGGGTTTTCCTCCTCCAGCAGCACATCATCCAGCAGCCGGAGCTCCGGATACCCGAAATCCATCAGTACCGCAGGGGAAACAGCCGAAATCTGCTGCGCATGCGCGCCGGAAATCCCGGCCAGGCAGATGCCCAGCCAGATGGCTGCGCCCGGGAAGATTCGTTGGAAGTTCATGCCGGCATCAGTTGAGTTTCTGAATCATGAAAGATTTGATTTCGCGCCCGCCGGCCCGGCGGATGCCGAGCATGTAGTACCCTTCAGGCAGGGTGCTCAGGTCCAGGGTTTTGCGAAGCGATCCGGTTCCTCGCAGCGCTGCCGGCTCCTGCACTGCGCGTCCGCTCAGGTCGGTGAGCTGCAGTTCGAGGTCCACCAGGCGGTCGGCTTCCATCTCCACGAACAGGCGGCCTGCCGTCGGATTGGGAAAGATGGAATACTTCAGGTGAATCAGGGGCTCCGGATCGATGCCCACCCCGCCGGCGCCGTCGGGCTGCTCGAAGCCCTGGGTGAGCACGAGGGTGCCGTTGAGGCTGACGAGGGTCTGCACCATCGGCTCGCCTACGGTGTAGGTCAGGTAGAGCTCGTTTACTTCTGCGGAGGTGCCCAGCGGCACCAGGGTCGGGCGGGTAAACTCCGGCTGGCCCCAGGCGGAAAGGCTGGCCAGCAGGATTCCTGCCAGCCAGCTGTATCGGCGGTGTTTCATCGTTTCTCTGCGGTTGGGGCCTCAGCGGTGAGCACCTGCTGCTCCTGAAGCTGGTTCATCCGGGTTTGCAGCGCCTGAATTTGCTCCTGCTGCCTGCGGATCAGCTCCTGCTGCTCCTGCATGCCTTTGATGAGCACCGGAATCAGATCGGAATAGTTCACCCCGTAGCGGTCCAGCTCCGTCCGGGTTACCTGGCCCAGGGAATCCTTGCGGATTTCATGGGTCTTGACGGCTTCCGTGACCACGGGCAGCACTTCCTGGGCGATCAGGCCCAGCTTGTCGCCTTCCTCCGGACGGTCTTTCCAGGTGAAAACCACCGGATTGAGCTGCATGATTTCGTCGAGGCCGTAGGGCAGTTCGCGGATCTGCTCCTTTTCGCGGCGGTCGGAGGTGGTCGTGACCCCGTTCGCTACGTAGGCGTCGCGCCAGCGCAATGCGGACGTGCCCAGATCGCGGGTTGCATCCGCATCCGGAACCCAGTCGCTGTCCACAGTGACCTGCGAGCTGCTCAGCGCGCCCGGGGTCCACTGGGCGCCGTCCCATTCGAGCACATCGCCCGAAGCCGGCGCCGTTGCCGCAACCGGATTGCCTTGCAGGCCGTCCACCGTCAGCGTGGGGAAGGTGCCCGAAACATCGCCTGCGCCGGCGGTCGCCGTCGTGATGTCGTCCGAGCCGTCCGTATCGCCCGTGTTCTCGATCGTGTTGCCCGTGATGCCGATGCCCGTGCCGGCTGCGTAGGCCAGCAGGCTCACCGTGCCGCCGCCGCTGCTCAGCGTCAGGTCCGTGCCCGACACCGACAGCGTCTGCAGCTCGTTCGCCGGGTCGGCATCCGCGTCGTCCACCGCGTCGGGGGCTGGGGCCCATTCCGTGCCGTTCCACTTCAGCACCTCGCTGGCGGCCGGCGCCGTTGCCGCGACCGGATTGCCTTGCAGGCCGTCCACCGTCAGCGCGGGGAAGGTGCCCGAAACATCGCCTGCGCCCGCAGTCGCCGTCGTGATGTCGTCCGAGCCGTCTGTGTCGCCCGTGTTCTCGATCGTATTGCCCGTGATGCCGATGCCCGTGCCGGCTGCGTAGGCCAGCAGGCTCACCGTGCCGCCGCCGCTGCTCAGCGTCAGGTCCGTGCCCGACACCGACAGCGTCTGCAGCTCGTTCGCCGGGTCGGCATCCGCGTCGTTTATGTCATCTGCGGAGGGTGCCCACTGCGTGCCGTTCCACTTCAGCACGTCATTTGCAGAAGGCGTAAGATTGGCCACCGGATTACCCTGAATACCGTCCACGGTCAGGTTCGGGAAGGCGCCTGTCACGTCGCCTGCGCCGGCAGTCGCCGTCGTGATGTCGTCCGAGGCGTCTGTGTCGCCGGTATTGGCGATCGTATTTCCCGTGATGCTGATGCCCGTGCCGGCACCGTAGGCCAGCAGGCTCACCGTGCCGCCGCCGCTGCTCAGCGTCAGATCCGTGCCGGAGACGGACAGCGTCTGCAGTTCGTTGGTAACGTCGCTGTCCACATCATTGTCTGTGCCTGGCGCCCACTGCGTGCCGTTCCATTTCAGGACCTGTCCGCTGGAAGGGGTCAGGTTGGCTACCGGGAAGCCCTGGAGGCCCTCCACGGTCGGATTGGGATACGTGCCGCCGAGGTCGCCGCCAGCAGAAGTGGCGTTGGTGATATCGTTCGACGCGTCGGTATCGCCGGTGTTGATGATCGTCGGGCCGGAAAGGGCGATGCCGGTTCCGCCGATGTAGGGCAGGTTTACGCTTCCGCCGCCATTGCTCAGGCTGAGGGTAATGCCGGAGAGCGACAGGCTCTGAATTTCGTTGAGCGGATCTGTATCGGTATCCTGTGCGGGGGTCCAGGCGGTCCCGTTCCACTTCAGGACATCATTGGTCGCCGGGACCGCTGCAGAAACCGGGCTGCCCTGGATCTGTACAACGGACGGATTGGGATAGAGTCCGCTCAGGTCGCCGCCTGCGGAGGTGGCGATGGTAATGTCGTCGCCTGCTACGGTATCACCGGTATTGAAGATGATGTTGCCGGGGAGAATGTCGATCCCGTCGCCTTCCAGGTAAGTAGGCGCAGTTGTCGGAAGGAGCACGGTGTTGCCATCGCTGACCGACAGGAAGTTGCCGGTGAGGGTCAATGTCTGCAGTTCATTGGTGGGATCGGCATCCGGGTCGGTATCGTCGTCCGGAGCAGGAGCCCATTCGGTGCCGTTCCATTTCAGGACTTCGCCTGCGGCGGGTGCTGAGGCTGCAACCGGATTGCCCTGCAGGGCTTCGACGGTCAGGTCCGGAAAGGCGCCGCTCACATCGCCCGTGGCATTTGTGGCGATGGTAATGTCGTCTGCCGCGTCGGTATCCCCAATGTTGATGATGGTCAGGCCGGAAATGGCAATGCCGGTTCCGCCGGTGTAGGTGTTGACGGGAATGTTGACCGATCCGCCGCCGTTGCTCAGGCTCAGGGTGGTTCCGCTGATGGAGAGCGACTGGATTTCGTTTGTTGGATCAGCATCCGCATCATCCGTATTGTCCGTGCCCGGAGCCCACTGCGTGCCGTTCCACTTCAGCACCTGGCCGCTGGCCGGAGCCGTGTTTGCCACCGGGTTGCCCTGGATGCCGTCCACCGTCAGGTTCGGGAAGCTCCCCGATACGTCGCCTGCGGCTGCGGTCGAGGTCGTGATGTCGTCCAAAGCATCCGTATCGCCGGTGTTGGCGATGACGCCCGTCGTGGTATTGACGCTGATGCCCGTGCCGCCGCTGTAGGGAAGCACCACCGAACCGCCGCCGTCGGAGAGCGTGATCGTTGTGTTGCTCAGCGCAATGGTCTGAAGCTCG
>JANRID010000001.1:0-31412 GCA_033765305.1 Bacteroidia bacterium | reverse complement strand
AGTTCTGAGTTGTGCTCATCCCGTAGACAGTATTGCTTATTGCGTTGTGAGTAGTGAGTAGTGAGTAGTGCGTAGTGTGTAGTGCGTAGTGAGTAGTGCGTAGTGAGTAGTGCGTAGTGAGTAGTGCGTAGTGAGTAGTGCGTAGTGAGTAGTGAGTAGTGTGTAGTGTGAGGAAACAGCACGTATGTACCTGTTTTACAAATAAATTAACCTTATGTATTGTACCCAATACCCAATACCCAATACCCAATACTCAATACCCAATACCCAATACTCAATACCCAATACTCAATACCCAATACTCAATACCCAATACTCAATACCCAATACCCAATTCAATACCAGCCTTCAGGCCAGAATTTCCCGGACCACTTCGCCATGCACATCAGTCAGGCGGAAATTGCGGCCCTGGAACGGATAGGTCAGCTGTTTGTGGTCGAAGCCGAGGCAATGCAGGATGGTGGCCTGGAGGTCGTGGACATGGGTTCGTCCGGAGATGCCGTAGTAGCCGATTTCGTCGGTTTCGCCGTGCGAGACGCCGGGCTTGATGCCGCCGCCGGCCAGCCAGACCGTAAAGGCATCGCTGTGATGATCGCGGCCTTTGTAGGGCGCTGTGTAGCCGCCGCGGTTTTCCCACATCGGCGTGCGCCCGAATTCTCCGCCCCAGACGACGAGGGTATCTTCGAGCAGGCCCCGCTGCTGCAGGTCCATGAGCAAGGCCGTCATCGGGCGGTCCACATCCTGGCATTGCCCGACAAAGCCGTGATGCAGCGATTCCTTCAGGCCGTTGCCGTGCGAGTCCCAGCCCCAGTGAAACAGCTGAATAAAGCGGGTGCCCGCTTCAGCGAGGCGCCTGGCCAGCAGGCAGTTGTTGGCAAAGGACGAAGCGCCCGGCTCCGCGCCGTACTGCTTCAGCACCGCCTCCGGCTCCTCCGAGATGTCCATCACGCCCGGCACAGAGAGCTGCATGCGGAAGGCCAGTTCGTACTGTTCGATGCGGGTGAGGATTTCCGGGTCCTGAAACTGCTCGTACTGCTGCCGGTTGATGCGGTTGATGGTCTCGATGCTGGCTTTGCGCAGGTCGCGCGGCATGCCCTGCGGGTCTTCGAGAAACAGGACCGGCTCGCCTTCCGAGCGGCACTGCACCCCCTGATAGACCGAGGGCAGGAATCCGCTGCCCCAGAGGCTTTTGCCGCCGTCGGGGGTATTGCCGCCGGAGACCAGCACGACAAATCCGGGCAGATCAGCGTTTTCGGTGCCCAAGCCATACGCAGCCCAGGCGCCTATGCCCGGCCTGCCCGGCCTCGGGCTGCCGGTATGCACCAGCAGCTGCGCCGGGGCATGGTTGAATTCGTCCGTATGCATCGCCTTCAGAAAGGCCACCTCGTCTGCCATCCGGCTGAAATGGGGCAGCCGCTCGGAGATCCACGCGCCCGACTGGCCGTGCTGCGCGAAGGCTGCCTGCGGCCCCAGCATTTTGGGCACGCCCTGGATGAAGGCAAAGCGCTTGCCTTCGAGCAGCGAAGGCGGGCAGTCCTGGCCGTCCAGCCTGGCCAGCGCCGGCTTATAATCGAACAGCTCCAGCTGCGAGGGCGAGCCTGCCATGTGCAGGTAGATCACCCGCCGCGCCTTGGGCGCCAGCTGCGGCGGGCGCGGCGCCATCGGGTCCTGGAGCAGGCCCGAAGCCGCTGCCGGCTCATCGCCGCCGCAGCTGCCGAGCAGACTGCTCAGCGCCAGGCCGCCCAGCCCCATCGCGCAGCGCTGCAGGAAATGCCGCCGCGTGTGAAACCGGGTCTCCATCAAAGCTGCTTCCAGCGGAAGCTGTATGCGTTTCGCCGCCATCCGTCCGGGTTATTCTTTGGTGAGAAAGGTATCGAGGTTCATCAGGGCACCCGCTACGGTGGTCAGCGCCGCGAGCTGCGGGCTTTCGGGCACGGCATTGCAGGCCATGCCGGCAGCCGCCTGCGCATCGGCCTCGAATACCGCCAGCGACTGTGCATACAGCGCTTCCAGCGCATCGAACGTGCCGGGGTCCGGCTCGCGGAGCAGCAGGGTGCGGCAGGCCTGCCGCACCGCAGCCGCCGGATCGCCCCGGTGCCGCTCCCAGATCCGGGCTGCGAGGACGGAGGCCGCCTCATGAAACACCGGGTCGTTGAGGGTGACCAGCGCCTGGAGGGGGGTATTGGTCCGGATGCGGCGCGGCACGCAGAACTCCCGGCTGGACCCGTCGAAGGTCAGCATCGACGGGTAGGGGCTGGTGCGCCGCCAGTAGGTGTACAGCGCCCGCCGGTAGGCGTCTTCGCCGTCGCTCACGATCCAGCGCGCACCGTTGTACACCACTTTCCATACTCCGTCGGGCTGATAGGGCATGACGCTGGGGCCGTACTGCTTGCCGGAGAGCAGGCCGCAGGCCGCCAGGGCCTGGTCCCGCACCTGCTCGGCGGAAATCCGCACCCTGGGACCTCTGGAAATGAGCCGGTTGTAGGGATCGCGCTCGCGTTTCTCCGGTGTGAGCGCCGAAGACTGCCGGTAGGCTGCCGAAAGCACAATTTCGCGCAGCAGCTGCTTGACGCTCCAGCGGTGCTCGTGCATCCAGCGCAGGGCCAGATAGTCGAGCAGGGCCTGATTGGAGGGTTTGGCGCCCTGCGAGCCGAAATCTTCAAGGGTCTCGACGATCCCGGTTCCGAAGAGCTGCTCCCAGAAGCGGTTGACGGTCACCCGTGCGGTGAGCGGGTTTTCGGGGCTCACGAGCCAGCGGGCCATGCCCAGGCGGTCCGCCGGGGCATCCGGCGGAAGGGGCGGCAGCGAGGCCGGGACGCCGGGCGTCACGGTATCGGCAGGGGTGAGCCAGTTGCCGCGCGTGAACACGCGCGTGACGCGGGCATTGCCCGGCAGGCGGTCCTTCATCACTGGCAGCCGCAGGGCCCGCCTGCGGAGCTGGAGCAGGGAATCCTGCCGCACCCGCTGCGCTGCGCCGGGCGCTGCATAGCCCGGCCCTGACAGTTCGAGCTCTTTGACCACCACCACGCCGTCCGGGATCCTGCCGGTGGTATTGCGCAGCACCACATACAGATCCTGGCGGCCCGGCGGCGCCTGGATGGGCACCGGCACCGTTTTCCACGTATCCCAGTCGCCGCCTTCATTGCCCCGGATAAACTTTGTCGTCGGCCGGCAGTCGTATGCGCCTGCCAGCGGCCCTTCCGGGCTGCCAAGACGGAACTCCACGCGGCCCTGGCTGCCCTGCGCTGCGTATGTAAGCAGGATGCGGCTCAGCCCCGTAAAATCTACCTGGCTGAATATCAGGTGGTAGCCCCGGTTGCCCATGGCCTGGAGGTTGTGGGTCCAGCTGGCGGCTGCGCCGTCGTGGTAGAGGGTCACTTCGTGGAAATCATCGGCATAGGCCGGAATCAGGCGGGGAAAGAGCGCATCCCGGATTTCGGCATTGAAGGGCCTGCGCAGCGTATCGCCGGCAGGCGGCTGCTGCTTCAGCCAGGCGGCGAGCCGCTCGGCGGCCTCGTGGTCGGGGCGTTTTTCAAACAGCTCCAGCACCGGCGCATCCACATCGAGGTCGGCGTCCTGGGTATTGTTGAAAAATGCCATGAAGCGGTAATATTCCGGCTGGTAGATCGGCTCGTAGGGATGGCTGTGGCATTGCACACACTCCATCGTAAGCCCCTGCCAGATGGTCCAGGTGGTGCGCATGCGGTCGTACTGCGCCGCAAGGCGGAATTCCTCGTCATCGGTGCCGCCTTCGGAATTGGCCATTGTGCAGCGGTGAAAAGCCGTTGCAATGAGCTGATCCGCAGCCGGCTGCGGCAGGAGGTCGCCGGCGAGCTGGCTGATGGTGAACTGGTCGAACGGCATGTCTTCGCTGAATGCGCGGATGAGCCAGTCGCGGTAGGGCCAGAGGTCGCGCTGGGGGTCATGCTCGTAGCCTTTGGTGTCGGCATAGCGGGCCAGATCCATCCACAAGGCCGCCCAGCGCTCGCCGTAGCCGGGCGAAGCCAGCAGGCTGTCCGCGAGCTGTTCGTAGGCATCGGGGCGGGTATCGGCCTCGAAGGCCTCCACGGCTTCCGGCGAGGGCGGCAGGCCGGTCAGATCCAGGCTGAGGCGGCGGATGAGGGTGCGGCGGTCGGCTTCGGGGGCGGGATCGAGACCGGCCTCGCGCAGGCCCGCATAGACCAGGGCGTCGATGCCGTTGTAGCCCCAATTGCGGGGCATGCGCGGCATCTCCGGCATCCGGGGCGGCACAAAGGACCAGTGCGGCTCCCAGGGCGCGCCCTGATCGATCCAGCGGCGGATGAGGCGGATCTCGGCGGAGCCGAGCGGCGGGTGATCGAGGGGCATGCGCGCTTCAGGATCGCGGCTGACGAGGCGCAGGTACAGTTCGCTGCGGTCGGCATCTCCGGGCACGATGACCGGCTTGCCGGACTCTGCAGGCCGCAGGGCCTCCTCGCGGGAAAGCAGGCTGAAGCCTCCGCTTTGCTTTACGCCCCCGTGGCAGGCGATGCAGCTGCGGTTCAGAATGGGGCGGATCTCCTCATTGAAGGAAACCGTGCGGCCGCCCAGGCCCGTCAGGGCCGCGCCGGCCCCTAATACAAGCAGCGCTGCCGCCAGGGTCAGCGGCCACCGGAGCCCAATTCTTCGCATGCGGATAGCAGTAGCAGACGATACCGGCCTTTCCGGGCGGAAAGGCTGTTCACGGCTGAAGATAGGGCTTTTGCCGCAAAACTCATCCGCCTGCGCAAAGGATTTTACCCGGCGGAATCCGCCGATGCCGCAGCGCAGAGGCCCCGATGACCGATGTCACTGCTTTTGGCCTGGTTTTCTGTATATTTTGCGGACCAATGTACCCATCTGCTGCTATGCTCCGGTTTACGACGCTTCTGCTGCTCGCGTTCCTCGCATTTCCCGCCTGCCGCCAGGCCGATCCTGCCTCCCCGCCGCCTGTACAGGCGCCTGCGCTCCGCCCGCCGGAGCCCGACTGGTTTAAGAATGCCAATATTTACGAGGTCAACATCCGCCAATATACCCCTGAAGGCACCTTCGCAGCCTTCGAAGCCCACCTGCCCCGGCTCCGGGACCTGGGCGTCGATGTGCTCTGGCTCATGCCCATCCATCCCATCAGCGAAGCCAAGCGCAAGGGCTCGCTGGGCAGCCCCTATGCCAATGCCGACTATACCGCCGTCAATCCCGGCTACGGCACGATGGAGGATTTCAAGCGCCTGGTATCCAAAGCCCACGAGCTGGGCATGAAGCTGATCCTCGACTGGGTGCCCAACCACACCGGCTGGGACCACGTCTGGATCGCCCAGCATCCGGACTGGTACACCCGCGACCCCGGCACCGACAGCATCATTCATCCCGCCGGCACCGACTGGACCGATGTCGCCGACCTCAACTACGGCAGCCGCGAGATGCGGAAGGCCATGGGCGACGCCATGCTGTTCTGGCTGCGGGAGGCCGATATCGACGGGTTCCGCTGCGACGTGTCGGGCTTTGTGCCGGATGATTTCTGGGCGGAGCTCCGGCCCCGGCTCGATTCGGTGAAAACGGTCTTCATGCTCTCCGAAAACGGCGACAATGCCGCCCATTTCGCCAGCTGCTTCAACGCCAACTACGGCTGGCCGCTGAAAGACGTGATGCTGGGCATCCTGAACGGCGCCGGCGCAGACACCCTGAGCGATTACCTGGCCGGCATTGCCCGCGATTTTCCGTCGCACGCCTGCCACATGTCGTTCATCACCAACCACGACGAAAACACCTGGAACAAGCTCCCGATGCGCTTCGGCGCCGGCGAGGATGCCTATGCCGTGCTGGCTTTCACCCTCGACGGCATGCCTTTGATCTACAGCGGACAGGAATCCGGGCTGCAGAAGCAGCTTTCCTTCTTCGACAAGGACCAGATCGACTGGGGGACCTTCGCCAAGACCGGGTTCTACCGCACCCTGCTCGATCTCAAGCACCGCAACGAAGCGCTCTGGAACGGCATCCACGGCGGGCGGGCCGTGACCATCCCGCAGACGGAGCCCGATGCAGTCTTTGCATACTACCGCGAGCAGCGCGGCGACCGGGTCGTGGCGGCAGTCAACCTGAGCGGACAGCCCCGCAAAATCACCCTGCAGGGCAGCGGGTACAGCGGAACCTACCGCGAATGCTTCCGCCAGACGGAGCAACAGCTGGCACCCGGCACAGTGCTGGAGCTGGAACCCTGGGGCTACCGCGTATATGCCTCGGAACAGCCCTGAGACGCGGGGCCGCCGGATTATCCTGATGTGCCCCGCCAACCGCAAGGCCGCCGGCCCCCGCAAGGCGATCGAGCTGTACCGCAGCCCGCTGTTCTACGCGGGCCGCAGCTGGGCCCTGCGGATGCAGCCCGACCTGCTGATGCTCATGTCCGTGCGCCATGGCCTGGTGCCTGCCTGCGAGGTGCTGGACCCCTACCCCGACACGCTGAGCGGAATGGACGATGCGGCGGTGAATCACTGGGCCGACCGGATCGCGGCGGACCTGCGGAACCTGGACCTGACGGCAGAGGACGAACTGATCATCCTGGGGCTCAGCCGTTTTGCTGCGCCGCTGCTGAAGCGCCTGCCGCAGGCGCATGCGCCGCTGATTGGCATGACCCTGCCCGAAGCACGGCACTGGCTGGACAAGACCTGACGCTCAGTCCTCCCCGGGCTTGCGCATCAGGCGCGGCACCAGCATCCAGCGCAGGTACACATGCTGGGAGTCGGTATGCGACCACGAAAAGGCCTGGCTTTCCAGGCAGATCATGGCTGAAGTCGGCATCATGACCGGAGTGCCGCAGTTGAGCAGCTTGCCGGCCACCGCCTCCATCGTCGGGTTGTGCCCGAAAATCATCACGATCTCCTTTTCAGCCGGCAGCGAGCGGA
Source organism: Bacteroidia bacterium (assembly GCA_033765305.1). GTDB lineage: Bacteria > Bacteroidota > Bacteroidia > J057 > J057 > RDXT01. Next base: position 24,516 of record JANRID010000001.1, on the reverse strand, counting down.
TCAGCTGGATCAGATGCTCGTCGTGTCCGTGGTAAATCTGGGCCTCCTGACGGACCTCTTCGCTGTAACCCAGGCACTTGCCGATGATCTGCGCGGTGGTGAGGGCCCGGACGGCAGGCGAGGAAAGAATCAGATCCGGGACAAATGTCTGCCGGGCGAGCAGCCCTCCGAGGTACGTCGCATCACGAACGCCGCGCGCCTTGAGCGGACGGCGGATGTCATCCACTCCGGCAGGCCAGTCGGATTTAGCATGGCGGCAAAGTACCAGGGTCTTCATGCGGGGGGGGCCAAATACTGCCCGGAAGCCTGGAGGCAGGCTTCCGGGCAGCGGTGCAGATCAGCGGACCACGAGGAGTTTATGCACCTCCATCTGTGTGCGGGCCCCGGTTTCGATGCTGCTTTCCAGCAGGTAGATCCCCGGCGCAAGGCGGGCGGTTTCGATGGGCAGCTCGTGCCGCCCTGCCTGCAGCTGCACGGCAGCCGGCCCCAGCACCTCGCGCCCGTCCAGGGCCAGGAGGCGGTGCCGGAACGTAGCCGCAGCCGTCAGGTCAACCTCCACGGTAGCGAGGCTGGCAGCAGGGTTCGGATAGATCCGAACCGCATCGGCTTCGACCGATACGACCGGCCCCTCAGGCGATCCGCCGCGGGCGCGGATGGAAGAGGTGGTCCAGTATCCCCGGCCATGCGTAGCCACAAACACCGTATTGTCGCGGGTCAGAAGGAGGTTGTCACGCTCCAGCTCGATGGTGTCCAGCACCACGGTACCGTCCGGCAGGGTACGCGGGCGCACCTCTTCGCGGATCAGGGCATTTTCGGTGAGGCGGGAGCTGAAGCGGCGGACGTGGATATCGAACACCGGCACCGCCCCAAAATCCGGGGCGAATTCCCGGGTCCATGAGGCCGTGTAGAGGTTGGTGAAGGGCGAGGTAATCGAACGGGCCGAATACAGATTCGTATGCCCGCCGACCAGCAGGACGCTTTCTGCCTGTCCGGGGTCGTTGACAAAGTGCAGGGCATACACCGGCTCGATCTTCGGCGCATCGATAAACTGGCCGAATACCGGCTCAGGGTCGCGGGCGTTGTTGGTCACCCAGATGAAGGACGGCACCGACGACGCATTGCCGCCGAAGCCTGCGTAGCCGACCACGAGGCGGCTGGGGTTTTTCGGATCCACGGCCAGCGAGGAAATCCAGCGCCCATTGACAAAAAACAGGTTGTTCACAAACTCCTCGTTGATCTGGCGGATGTTCACATTGACATCGAAATTCTCCAGATCGTGGGCACGGTCGATGCGCCAGAGGTTGCCTTTATTGGTGCCGGCATACACGGTATGCTGATCGTCACCGGAGACGGTAATGGCCGTAAAATACTCGTCGCCGCTCACGAGGCGGGGGGTAATGCGGTTCCACTTGACCTGGAGCGCTTCCCCGAACGGATTGGATACCAGCCAGATATAGTTTCGGGAGCAGAAAAAGACATACGAGGGCGCCTGTGCCTGCAGCTCTTCGATCGTGATGCTGGAATTATTGACCAGGGCCTCGGGGATGTACTGGTCCACCACCCAGGCCGACTGCGCCGGCAGCGGCGCATTGAAGAGGTTGCCGCCAGCGGAGCGGTCGTTGCTCCGGTCGATCATGGTATCGGTCGTGGCGGGGGTCAGGTTGGCTACCTGCGGGCTGATCGGCGGGCCGAAAAACTGGTCGAAGCTGCTGCCGGCATTGAAAGAGCGGATCGGAGCGCCGTCGGAGCCCTGGACAAGAATCAGGCCGGGATGGGTATAGGACACATCGGCTTCGCTGTAGGGCGTTGTCCAGATGGTCCCGAATCCCTGACGGGCCGGGGATGCGGCCGAGAAATGGCGGTTATAGACCGAGCCGTTGTTGAGGGTGCCGCCGAGCACCGCATCGATTGCGATCGGCTCTTCGCCGACCGTTTCCGTCTTGAACGATGCGACACTGTAGGCAATCCCCGCCTCATAGCCCTTGCTGCGCAGCGAGAACGAGGTGCCCCGGTTGGCTGTCCGGAAAATCTGGCGGGAAGTGCCCACGTAGTACACCTGCGGGTTTCCGGGGTCGAAGAGCACAGCAAACTGGCTGCGGGCCAGGAAGTTGGGCGCAGTCGGATTGGTATGGACAGCGGTTTGGCTCCAGCCCCGGTCCTGCTTGAAGGTAAACCAGCTGTTGCCGGCCACAATCAGCTCGTTGGGGTTGTCGGGCAGCACGGCCAGCACGAAGGCATTCCGCCCGTTGCCGGAGAGCGGCGCAAAGCCGGCGCTTCCGCGGGGGCCGTAGGAGCTCCACCGGTTTTCGGAGACCAGATAGCGGAAGATCCCGTTGACTTCCTGATTGCTCTGGGAGCCTGCCATGTACACGATATTGGGATCCGACGGGGCGACAGCCACTTCGATGCGGTTGCGGCCCAGCTCCGTATTGGCAGCATACAGCAGCGGATCTTTTACCGAGGTGAAGCTCGCGCCGTTGTCCTGCGAGATATAGAGGCTGTCGCGGGGGTTGTTGCCGTCCTCATGCGCCGTAGCGAAGATGACATTGCCGGCAGCAGCCTCCACGTCGAAGATGATGGAATTGCGGATAAAGTCCGTGCCCTGCACCTGCGTCAGGTTCTGGAGCTGGTCGTCGGAGTAGAACAGGCCTGCGGCGCTGGCCACGAAAACCCGGCTGCCTTTTACGAGGACCTTCTGGATATTGGCGAAGGGGCCTTTGAAGTTGGCCGTTTCGGCGCCGAAAGGCGCCCGCGTCGTGGCATTGGCATTGGACCAGGTCGCACCGTTGTCGGTCGATACATACACCCCGCCGCCGGGCATGCCGTCGATATAGCCTTTGAAGCCGGTGGGATCGGTCTGGTAGCTGTAGGTGGCGGGGAAGCCAAGCCGCACAACGCCGTAGGGGCGGGTGAATTCGGCGGCGCCGGTGGCTACATAAATGGTGCTCCCGCTGACCGCGATCGAGGTGATGTTGGGATTGGCGCCGGCGGCGTCATAGGAGAGCACCCGCTGCCAGGATTCCCCGCGGGTTGTGGAGCGCCAGAGCCCTCCGCCCTGCGAACCGGCAAGCAGGTTTCCCTGGGCATCGAAGGCCAGTGCGCGGGTCGGGCTGCCGAGGTTGTCCGGGCCGATGTTTTCCCAGTTGTACTGTGCGGAGGAAGTGGAAAAGAAAAAAATCGTGAATGCAGTCAACCACGCGTAGAGCTTCAGATTCATATCGGATCGCGGTTAGGTGGATGGGTAAAGTAACTATTTTCGATAACACAAAGCAAATCTGCCCGCAGGGCCCTGCGCGGATGCGGGCGGGACGGCGGTTCGCCAAAGCAAAAGACGCCGCTGATAATCAGCTGCGTCACACCCTGGACAAGATCCTGTGTTTTCCCTTCGCACATGCCGATCGGGGCTGCGGCCGTTTTTGAGGTCATCGGGAAGACGCCCCGTTCCGCACTTTTTCCTTACAGATGCCGCTCCGAGTGGTAGCTCGACCGCACCAGCGCGCCGCTTTCCACGTACGCGAAGCCCATTTCCATGCCTGCCTGGCGGTAATGGGCAAACAGATCCGGGTGGATGAACTCATGCACCGGCAGGTGCATTTTGGTCGGCTGGAGGTACTGCCCGATGGTGAGCACATCGCAGCCGTGGGCATGCAGATCCTGCATCAGCTCGTACACTTCCTCGACCGTTTCGCCCAGCCCCACCATAAACCCGGATTTCGTGCGGCAGCCGGCCTCCTTCGTCCGGCGGATCTGTTCGAGGCTGCGCTCGTAGCGCGCCTGCGGCCGCACGCGGCGGTACAGCCGGTGCACCGTCTCCATATTGTGGGAGATGATCTCCGGCCGCTCGTCGGTCATGAGCTTGAGCATGTCCCAGCGGCCTTTGACATCGGGGATCAGGGTTTCGAGGGTGCAGTCCGGTGCCAGCAGGCGCACCTGGCGCACGGTTTCGGCCCAGATATGCATGCCGCTGTCGGGCTGCTCGTCGCGGTTGACGGAGGTAATGACGGCGTGCCTGACGCCCATGGCCTGAATGGCTTCAGCCACGCGCCGGGGCTCGTCGTAATCCATGCCCTGCGGCCTGCCGGTGGCCACTGCGCAGAAGGAGCAGGAGCGGGTGCACACATTTCCCAGAATCATGAACGTAGCCGTGCCGGCACCCCAGCACTCGCCCATGTTGGGGCAGCGGGCGCTTTCACACACCGTATGAAGCTTGTTCTGGTCCACGATCGACCGGACGCCCGAATACTGCTCGCCATAGGGCAGCTTGACCCGCAGCCAGGAAGGCCGGGGGCCGTCGCCCGGCAGGTTGCCGGCGGTGAGGGATGCGGGGGCAGGGATGGTCAGGTTCGTCATGCGCGGGAGGTGCTGGTAGCTGGATCAGGCAGGGTATGCATGCAAAACTTACAATTTTCCGCCGAAAAACAAGCCCACGGACCCGGCGGCGGTCCAGGACCGGTTGCGGATCTCCGGGGTTTCGGCCAGGACCGGGAGCGGGGCAGGAAACCAGTTGACATCGGCGCCGAGGCTGAGCCCGGAGAAGCCATGCCGGGCGCGGGCCCAGTCGAGCATGACCAGCGCGCCGGCGCCGGCGCCGATGCGGAGCAGCGGCTCGGGCGAGCCGGCCAGGAAGCCCGCCCGCCCGATGATGCCCTGGTACGAATAGCGCGCGGGGTCGAAGGGCACTGCCAGCCGCGTATTGAGCAGCGGGCCGGAGGGCACCTCCACATAATACGGCGAAAGCAGCGCCAGCGAGGGCCCGGCCTGCACCGCCGCCATGACGGCGATCCGGTTGAGGTCGGTGCGGGGCAGCGCCTGCCAGAGCAGGCCTGCCTGCGGACGCAGGACCGCCAGGTGGTTGAGCTTGCCGTACACGTAGCGGCGTCCGCGGTCGCCGTAGAACGATTCGATCCGGGCCTCGCGGGAATCCTTGACGAGATCGAACGAGGCGCCGTACACGAGGCTGAGCGGACGGAAGGACTGCGCGCGGAAAACGGCAAAGCCGCCGTTGCGGCTGCCGGCCCGCACATCCAGGCCGGTCCAGGCGCGGGGCGCATCTGCCTCTTCCTCCTGCGCCTGCAACACCGGCATCATCGCCAGCCACAGCAGGGCGCAGCACAGTATCCGGATCAGCCAGCCGTCGCGCATCGGTCAGTAGGAATCGATCAGTTCGATATCGAACAACAACGTCGAATTGGCCGGAATGTTCCCGATCCGGCGGCTGCCGTAGCCGAGCTGCGGCGGCACGACGAGCCGCACCTTGGACCCGATCCGCACCTTGGGCAGCGCCAGCTGCCAGCCCGGAATGAGCCGGGGCAGCGGAAAGTCATGCACCTCGCCCCGGTCGAAGGAGCTGTCGAACACCGTGCCATCGGTCAGCATGCCGTGATACTGGATTTTGACCGTGTGCTGCGGCTCCGGAAAGGCGCCGTCGCCGGCTTCCACCACATAGACCTGAATGCCTTGCACATCGAAGGGCGCCAGGCCGGCGGGAATCTGATAGGGTACTTGCATGTATCGGGGATAAGGGGATGAACGGAGGAAACGCGGGCTCAGTAGGTGCCGATCAGCTCGATATCGAAGACGAGCGTCGAATTGGCGGGAATCTTGCCGGAGCCACGCTCGCCGTAGCCCAGCTCCGGCGGGATGACCAGGCGCACGCGGGAGCCGGTCCGGACCTGCGTCAGGCCGATCTGCCAGCCGCGGATGAGGTTGCCGAGGCCGAAATCGGCCACCTGGCCGCGATCGAAGGAGCTGTCGAAGACGGTGCCGTCAGTGAGCATGCCGTGGTAGTGGATCACGACATTGCTGCCGGGCTTGGGCACGGCGCCCTGGCCCTCGTGGACGGTGTAGATCCGGATGCCCTCCACGTCGCGCACGGGCGTGGCGTCGGTGATTTCGTAGGGCGGCATCACGAAGGGCTTGGGCGCGGCAGGAGCCGCGGCGGGCTGGGAGGCAGGCTGGGAAGCTGCTGTTTGCTGCTGGGAGCCGGAGGGGCCGCAGGCGGCGATCAGCATCGCTGCCGGCAGCAGGGCGGTCAGGATTCGGGGCACAGGCATCGGATTAGTCAAGCTGAAGATACGATTTATGCGCTTCGAGCAAATCGAGAAATTTCTTTTCCGTATCGGCCAGGGAAAGCAGGCTCTTGCCGCCGGCAGCATAGAAATGGCCGCCGCCGCCGAATTCCTTGGCAAACTCCGCCGCCGGGACCTCGTTCCGGCTGCGGAAGCTGAGCTTCACCATGTCGTCCTGGGTCGTCATCAGCACGCCCAGATTCACATCTTTGATGCCCAGGGCGTAGTTGACCAGGCCTTCCGTGTCGCCGGTGCGGATGGTAAACTGGCGGAAGACCTCGCGGTCCACCTTAATATAGGCCGTCTTGTACTGCGGCAGCACCACCAGGCAGTTTGAGAGGCAGTGTCCGATGAAGCGGAGCCGCTCCGGGCTGGAATTGGAATAGATGTTCTCGTAGGCCCGGTGGCTGTCCACCCCCAGCTCCATCAGATGCGCCGCGATGCGGTGCACCTGCGGGGAGGTATTGGTGTAGCGGAACGATCCCGTATCGGTCATCATCCCGGTATAGATGTTCTCGGCGATTTCAGGGGTAATCAGGCTGCCGTCGCCCAGGTCGTGAATCAGCCGGTAGATCAGTTCTGCCGTCGACGAGGCCTTTTCATCCGAATACGAAAGGTCCTCGAAGCCTTCCGGCTCCATGTGATGGTCGATCATCACCTTGCGGGCCTCGGAATTGCGGACGGTTTTCTCGAACTCGTTCACCCGGTTGAGCCAGTTGAGGTCCAGGCAGAAGATCAGGTCGGCGCCCTCGAAGATCCAGGCTGCGCGGTCGGGGTCGGACGGGCCGATGTGGATGTGCTGCACGCCGGGCAGCCAGCGGAGAAAGTCCGGAAAATCGGTCGGGGAGACCACCTCGACCTTATGGCCCCTGGCCTGGAGATAGAGGTAGAGCGCAAGCGAGGAGCCGAGCGCATCCGCGTCGGGTTTCTGGTGGGTCGTAATGGCAATTCTGCGCGGAGAAGCCAGCCATTCCTGCAGCTGACGGATCGTATCGTCCATGTTTGCGGGCCTGAGTCGGATGAGAAGAATGAAAGGCAAAATTACAAATCGATTTCAATATGCTACAATTGGATTATCAGGCGGGGCCGGTTAATTTTGCCCCGGTCCAAGCGTCCAATGTTATCTCTCCCCATATGAACGGTACTCTCACCCTCACCATTATCAAGCCCGACGCGGTGCGCAACCAGTACGCCGGCAAAATCATCGACCACATCCTGGCGGCAGGCTTCCGCATCCGCGCCATGAAGATGCTGCACCTGAGCGAGCGCGAAGCAGGCGCCTTCTACGAAGTGCACCGCGAGCGCCCCTTCTTCAACGACCTCGTGCGTTTCATGACCAGCGGGCCCTGCATCCCGATGGTGCTGGAAAAGGACAACGCCGTAGCGGATTTCCGCACCACCATCGGCGCCACCAACCCCGCCAACGCAGCCGAAGGCACCATCCGCAAGCTGTATGCCGAGTCCATCGAAGCCAATGCGGTCCACGGCTCCGACTCCGACGAGAACGCGCAGCGCGAAGCGCATTTCTTCTTCTCCGACCTGGAGATTTTCTGAAGCGCCGCCGCAGCCCCTGCATCCCTCCGTTTTCAGGCTCCGGCAGCCCCGGAGCCCGTCAGCGGAGGGATGCGCCATTTCAACCCCGCCCAAAACCCTTTGCCCCCTGCACCGTTTATCGTGGAAAGGTTTGTAGCTCGCCCCAGCCTCATCAAAAAGGACCCGGCAGCTTTTCTCAATACTCAATACGCACTGCTCAATACCCCCCCCAAGGCCGTCTTGCTGCTGCATTCCAACCGCAAGGAGCGCAAAGCAACGCAAGGCGCGCCGCCAGTCTTTCGACTTGATAGCTAATGCTTTCTACCCATTACCCACATCCTTCCTCCGCCGGAACAGCTCTCTTTATTTGACCTCTAACCTTCAGCCTCGTTGGTCAACCTATTTCAGGAAGGCACAACTCACTACCCACTACTCAATACCCACTACCCCCCCCCAAAAAAAAGCCGTCTTCCTACTTCCTACTCGATACTTTCTACTCCTACCCAGCCGCATGACCCGCGAATCCATCCTCCAGCTCCTCGAACAGGTCAAAGACCCTGAAATTCCCGTCCTGTCCGTCATGAAGCTCGGCATCATCCGCGACGTGCGCGTGCAGGGCCAGGATGTGGAAGTGGACATGACGCCGACCTTCGCCGGCTGCCCCGCCATCGAGCGGATGAAAGCCGACATCGTCGAAACGCTGACCGCCGCAGGCGCCGCCCGCGTGCAGGTGCAGGTCCTGTACCGGCAGGCCTGGTCCACGGATGAAATCAGCGCCGAAGGCCGCCGCATCCTCAAGGATTTCGGCCTTTCGCCCCCGCCCCTGATCGGCGCCGACACCGTAGAGCCGGAGGACCTGATGCAGGCCGAGTGCCCCCGCTGCGGATCGCAGGACACCCGCCTGCTGAGCAGCTTCGGCCCTACCGCCTGCCGGGCCATCCACCACTGCAACAGCTGCCACGAAACCTTCGAGCAGATGAAGCCTTTGTAAGCACGCCGACGCCAGCGCCGGTTTCAACCGTTTTCCAGCCCTCCGGCAGATCCGGCATCTTGGAAAATGAGCCCGGCTTTGCGTACTTCGGCGCCGGAAGCCATACCACCTTCCCCCTGAAACCCAGTCGCATGCCGCACACTCCCGCCACTCCCGCAGCGCTCTCCCTGCGTGCCGCAGACAACATCCGCATCCTCTCCGCCGCCATGGTGGAGCAAGCCCAGTCCGGCCACCCCGGCGGGGCGATGGGCGGCGCCGATTTCATCCACATCCTCTTCTCCGAATACCTGCGCTTCGACCCGGACGACTCCGCCTGGCCCCTGCGCGACCGCTTCTTCCTCGATCCGGGGCACATGTCGCCCATGCTCTACTCCATCCTGCACCTCTGCGGCAAGTACAGCACGGACGACCTCAAAGGCTTCCGCCAGTGGGGCAGCCCCACCCCCGGCCACCCCGAACGCGATCTGGCCCGCGGCGTCGAAAACACCTCCGGCCCCCTGGGCCAGGGGCACACCTTCGGCATCGGAGCTGCGATTGCCGAGCGCTTCCTCGCCCAGCGCTTCGGCGAGTGGATGGCGCACAAGACCTTTATCTATATCTCCGACGGCGGCGTGCAGGAGGAAATCTCCCAGGGCGCAGGCCGCACCGCAGGCTTTCTGGGCCTGGGGCATGTCATCATGTTCTACGACTCCAACGACATCCAGCTTTCGTCGAAGGTCGAGGATGTGATGCATGAAGATACCGCAGCCAAATACGCCGCCTGGGGCTGGCACGTGCAGACCATCGAAGGCAACGACCATGCGCAGATCCGCAGCGCGCTCGATGCCGCCATCGCTGAAACCGCCCGCCCTTCGCTGATCATCGGCAAAACCATCATGGGCAAAGGCGCCCTGACCGGCGACGGCCACAGCTTCGAGCGCGAAGTCGAAACGCACGGCATGCCGCTGAGCAAGGCCGGGGCCTCGTTCATCCGGACCGTGGAGCACCTCGGAGGCAATCCCGATGCGCCTTTCACGGTATTTCCCGAAGTGGCGGAGCTGTATGAAGCCCGCCTGGCCCGGCTGCGCAGCGCCGCTGCCGCCCGGCGGGCGGAGCAGGCCGCGTGGGAAGCGGCCCATCCGGCGCTTGCCGCCAAGCTGCACAGCTTCCTCTCCGGCAATGCCCCGGATATCGACTGGAGCGCCATCGCCCAGAAGCCCGGCAGCGCCACCCGCAATGCCTCCGGCGCCGTGCTCGCCTACCTGGCCGATCATCTGGAGAACCTCATCGTCGCCTCTGCCGACCTGTCCAACAGCGACAAGACCGACGCCTTCCTCAAAAAGACCACCTCGTTCCGCAAGGGCGACTTCAGCGGCCGCTTCCTGCAGGCCGGCGTCTCCGAGCTGACGATGGGCGCCTTGGCTACCGGCATGGCGCTGCACGGCGGCGTGATCGCCGCCTGCGCAACGTTCTTCGTGTTCTCCGATTTCATGAAGCCCACGCTGCGCCTCGCGGCGCTGATGCAGCAGCCGGTCAAATTCATCTACACCCACGACGCCTTCCGCGTAGGCGAGGACGGGCCCACGCACCAGCCCGTGGAGCAGGAGGCGCAGATCCGCCTGCTGGAGCAGCTCAAAAACCACGCCGGCCAGAACGGCATGCTCGTCCTGCGCCCTGCCGACGCCGAGGAAACGACGGTGGCCTGGCAGATGGCCTTCGAAAATACCAGCACGCCCACCGCGCTCATCTTCTCGCGGCAGGACATCGCCAGTCTGCCCGCTCCGGAAGGCATGACGCGCCAGCAGGCGGCCAAGGCCGCCATGCAGGGCGCCTACACCGTATCGGACGACGGCGGCCGCCCGGACCTGATCCTCGTCGCCAACGGCTCCGAAGTGGCCACCCTGGCGGCAGGCGCCGCCCAGCTCCGCGCCGACCACAGCCTGCGCATCCGCATCGTATCGGCCATTTCCGAGGGGCTGTTCCGCAGCCAGCCGACAGAGTACCAGTATGCCGTGCTGCCGCCCGACGTACCGGCCCTGGGTCTCACGGCAGGCCTGCCCTCCACCCTGCGCGGCCTCGTGGGGCGCGACGGACATGTGGTGGGCCTGGACCACTTCGGCTATTCGGCGCCTTTCAAGGTCCTGGACGAAAAGCTGGGCTACACCGCAGCGCATGTCGTCAAGGAAGCGCTGGCCTACCTGGCGCGCCTGCGCGCATGATCCGCGCCCTGGCGCTCGCGGGCTGCCTGCTGGCCCTCCGGCTGGCAGCCCAGCCCATGGCCGTCGGCGAGGCGCAGCTGCACCCGAAGCGCGGCATCGCGCGGCAGGTGCAGGTGCCGCACGATGCGGTGTACCAGCGCGCCAAGCGCTACCGGGGCCGGCCGCTGGCGCCGCTGCTGCGGCGCGCCGGGATCGGCGCCGAAGCCGGACAGGAGGCCTGGGACCTCGTATTCATCTGCTCGGATGCCTATACAGTCCGCATGCCGCTCGGGCTGGCCCTGGCCCACGAAGGGCATCTGGTCTGGAAAGACCTGGATGCGCCCGCAGGCCGGCGCTGGACGCCGCTGCGGCCCGGCGGCAGCGATTCGGAGCTTGGCAGCTGGTATGTCGTATGGGCAGACGCCCCCGCAGGCGACGCCCGCTTCAAGTGGCCCTACGCCCTGGAGCGCATCCGGCTGGAGCCCCGCCCCTGAAAGACGGCGGCTCAGCCGGAAAAAGCATCCGAAAATACACCGCCCGAAGGGAATATGCTCCGAAAGCCGTATCTTGTACCTCATATTCCCTGTCAATTCTCCATCCATGAGTGTTTTTTCGGACCGCACCTTTGAAGCACGCACGACCCAGGACCCGCAGATGCTGGACAAAATCCGGAAGGTGCAGCTGCTGGTGCGGGAAATGGAAAAGGTGATCATCGGCCAGCGGGACATGATCCACCGCCTGCTGATCGGCTTGTTCACCAACGGCCACATCCTGCTGGAAGGGGTGCCCGGCCTCGCTAAAACCCTGACCATCAGCACCCTGGCCAAGGCGGTGCAGCTGGACTTCAAGCGCATCCAGTTTACGCCGGACCTGCTGCCGGCCGATCTGATCGGCACCATGATCTACAACCAGGGCAAAGGCGGCTTCGAAGTCAAGCGCGGGCCGATCTTCGCCCACATCATCCTGGCCGACGAAATCAACCGTTCCCCGGCCAAGGTCCAGAGCGCCCTGCTCGAAGCCATGCAGGAGCATCAGGTCACGATCGGCGAGACGACCTTCGGGCTCGAAGCGCCCTTCCTCGTGCTGGCGACACAGAACCCCATCGACCAGGAGGGCACGTATCCGCTGCCGGAAGCCCAGGTGGACCGCTTCATGATGAAGGTGACCGTCTCCTATCCCAGCCGGGAGGAGGAGAAAAGCATCATGCGCCGCATGGCGCGCTCCCAGCCCAGCCTGGAAGTGACCCAGGTGCTTTCCAAGGCCGATGTGCTCGAAATCCGCAGGCTGATCGACCAGGTGCAGCTCTCTGCCAAGCTGGAGGATTACATCGTGGATCTGGTGATGGCGACGCGCCACCCGGACCAGTACAAGCTGCCGCGGCTGAAGGAGTACCTCGAATACGGCGCCTCTCCGCGTGCGAGCCTGGCGCTCAACCTCGGCGCCCGGGCGCATGCCTTCCTCGAAGGCCGCAGCTATGTGCTGCCCGAGGACATCAAGGCCATTGCGCCGGATGTGCTCAACCACCGCCTGATCCTGAGCTACGAAGCTGAGGCCGAAGAAATTACTTCGCGCGACTGCGTGGAGCAGATTCTGCGGACGATTCAGATCTGAGCGGAGACGGGCAGCAGCGGAAAAATTGTAAAAAATCCTGCTGCGATATTTTGCATTGTACAGGGCACGGCATATATTTGCACCCACAATTTGCAAAACGCGCTCTGCACTCATAGCTCAACTGGATAGAGCATCTGACTACGGATCAGAAGGTTGAGGGTTCGAATCCTTCTGAGTGCACCAACGCCCGGAGAAGCCTCCGGGCGTTTTCTGTTTGAGCGCAGCCTGCAAGTAGTAAGTAGCAACTCACCTTTCTGGCATGAAAAAAGGAGTTGAGCCCAATCCCAAGGGTTATCTTAGGGTTTCAACGTGAATTACAGATGAGAATAGAACGCATCGACGACTTAGGCATTCTGATCGGCACCGTTCGCAGGAGCGGCCTGCCGGAGGTTCTGGACAGCCATTATCCGCAGCATCACAACTGGGAGGGCCCGAGCCTGGGCAAGATTGTGTGCGGCTGGCTGGGCTATCTGCTTTCGGAGGCAGACCACCGGCTGAGCCATATGGAGGACTGGGCCTCGGAGCGGCTGGGCACCCTGCGGCTGCTGCTCGATGCGCCGGATCTGGAGGCAAGGCATTTCAGGGATCAGCACCTGGAAGTGATCCTGGACCGGTTTTCGGACCGGGATCGGTGGTCGGAGATGCTCTGCTGCCATGTGGGGCATCTGCTGGAGGTCTATCCGCTGGACAATGACATTATCCGTCTCGATGCGATGATCACGCAGAGCTACCGGGATATTGGGGGCTTATTTCAGATCGGCTACAGCAAGCAGCATGCCGAGGGCCTGCCTCAGATCAAGGAGATGATGGCCCTGGCGGACAGCTTCGCCCTTCCGCTGGCGGTGGAGATTGTCAGCGGCGACCGGGCCGACGACCAGCTGTACCTGCCGGTTGTGGAGCGGGTCCGCAAGGCGGTTGCGCCTTCGGGCCTGCTGTATGCGGGAGACAGCAAGATGGGCAGCCTGGCCACGCGCCGGACGCTGGAGCAGCAGGGCAACGGCTACCTGTGCCCGCTGGGGCTTTCCCAGTTTAGCGAAGCCCTGCGGGAGGAGGCGCTCGCAGCAGGCCCTGCCCGCGCCCGGATGGAGGAGGCCTGGGGCGAAAGCGGCACCGGCGCCAAAGCACGTCGCGAGCTGAAGGCATGCGGCTTCGCCTTTGAGCGCACCCTCGAGGGGACAGACGGGCAGGGCAGGAGCTGCCAGTGGAAGGAGAAGATCTTCATGGTCTGCTCCGCAGCGCATCAGCAGGCACAGGCCCGCAAGCTCGAAGAGCGGCTCGCCCGGGCCGAAGAGGAGCTTGGCAGGCTGCTCGAGCCCAGAAAAGGGCGCAGGGCCATCCGCACCCGCGAAGAGCTTGATGCGGCAGCTGCCAGGGTGCTGCAGCGCAACGGGGCTGAGGGCCTGCTGGAGACTGACATTGAAGAGCACTCCGAAGCCCGGACGGATGAGGAAAGGCAAAAGAACCCCCGGCGCAGGGAAGCCGCCCGCACGTTTTCCCTCTCCTTCAGGCGCAGCCAGGCTGCCATTGAAAGCCGGAGCCGGCTCGACGGATGGCAGGCCTATGCCACCAACCGCCTTGAGATGACCTTCAGCGAAGCAGTTTCCATCTACCGCAGGCAGTACCGCATCGAGCATGCCTTTGACAAGCTGCTCAACCGGACCCTCCATCTGCTGCCGGTCTACCTCCAGCTCGAAAAACGCATCTGCGCCCTCATCAGGCTGCTGATGCTCGCCCTGCAGTTCTCCGCCATTATTGAGCATCAGGTCCGCACCGCCCTCAAAGACCACCCCGGAATCTCCCAGCTCAAGGGCCTCTACCCCGGACACAAAGGACGCGCCACCCGAAAACCTACCGCCTCCATGATCCTCTCCGCATTCAGAAACATCTCCGTTGTCTTTAACCCTGCTATGCCCCCGAACCAGCAGATACAGATCCATGGATGGAAAGACCTACACCTAACCCTCCTAAACCTCGCCAGCGTCGACCTGTTCTATTATACCCTCCAGCCTGCAACTCCCAATCTCATTCCAGAAAGGTGAGTAGCAAGTAGCAGGTAGTAAGACTGGCATAGCAGCTTTGCCTTTGCGTTTGCTTGCGGCAGAAAGCCTCTGCGGCGGCGTATCTTTGGGCAAATGCTTTGCGTTGCGCAAAAAACCTTTGAAAATAAGGGCTAATTCGTATTTTCGTCACCCGAACTACCCCGGACTACCCGCATGTCCAGACACGCATACAACCTGGGCCTGGTAGGCAACTGCTCCTACCTCGCACTCATCGATCAGCAAGCCAATGTCGGCTGGCTGTGCTGGCCCCGCTTCGACAGCAGCTTCCTCTTCGGAAGCCTGCTCGACGGCGAAAAAGGCGGCGAATTCTCCATCCGCCCCGCGACCGAGGGCTACGAGACGTTCCAGTATTACCTGGAGAACACGCCCATCCTCGTGACCGAGTTTGTCTGCAAGGACGGCATCTTCAAGGTGGTGGACTTCGCCCCCCGCTTCTACCAGTACGAGCGCTACTACAAGCCCCTCATGCTGGCCCGCCGCATCGTGCCGATGGAAGGCACGCCCCGCGTGCGCGTGGTCTGCCGCCCCCGCGGCGAGTACGGCGACCTGGAGCCCGAAGTGCTCTTCGGCAGCAACCACCTCCGCTACATGGGCCTGGAGCGCCAGGTGCGCCTGACCACCAACATCGGCCTCAACTATGTGGCCGAGGAGCGCGCCTTTGTCCTCAACGAAACCAAATACCTCGCCCTCACCTGGGGCGTGCCGCTCGAAGCCGAGCTGGAAACGACCATCGATACCTTCTACCACAAAACCAAGCACTACTGGTGGCGCTGGGTGAAGCGCACCTCCATCGGCCAGTTTGCCCAGGAGGCGGTGATCCGCTCCGCCCTGACGCTCAAGATGCACCAGTACGAGGATACCGGCGCCATCATCGCCGCCACCACCACCAGCCTGCCCGAAGCTCCCGGCTCCGGACGCAACTGGGACTACCGCTACTGCTGGATCCGCGATACGCATTACACCCTCCGCGCCCTGACCAACCTCGGCCACTTCCAGGAGCTGGAGCAGTATGCCCATTACATTGAAAACCTGGCGATCAACATCCCCGCCGACAACCGCTTCCAGCCCCTCTACTCCATCACCGGCGATCCGACCCTGATCGAGAAGACGCTGCCGCTCAAGGGCTACCTCGATAATACGCCTGTGCGCATCGGCAACCAGGCCTATGAGCATATTCAGAACGATGTGTACGGCCAGGTGCTGGTCTCCCTGCTTCCCCTCTTCGTGGACAAGCGCCTGACGCAGGAGGAGAAAAACAAGCAGCATTTCCAGCCGCTGATCATGCGCATCCTGAAGCAGATCGAGGCAACGATGGACGAGCCGGATGCCGGCCTCTGGGAATTCCGCAACAAGACCCAGCGCCACGCCTATACCTACCTCTTCCACTGGGCCGGCAGCAATGCGGCGCTCAAAATCGCCCGCCAGCTCAAGGACGGCGCCATGGCCAAGCTGGCCGAGCGGCTCATCAAGGAATCGGCCGACCGCATCGAGGCCTGCTACGACCCCGCCCGCGGCGTCTATACCCAGGCCATCGGCACGCCCAACCTGGACGCCAGCCTGCTCCAGCTGGTGACGATGAACTACCTGGACCCGCGCAGCGAGCGCGCCCAGCAGCACGTGCGCGTGCTCGAAGCCGAGCTGAAGACGCCCGAAGGGCTCTTCTACCGCTACAACCACGCCGACGACTTCGGCCAGCCGGAAACGACCTTCCTCATCTGCGCCTTCTGGTACGTGGAGGCCCTCGCCGCCCTCAACCGCGTGCCGGAGGCCCTGGAGATCTTCCACCGCCTGCTGGAATACAGCAACCACCTTGGCCTGCTGAGCGAGGACATCGACGCGCGCGACGGCAGCCAGTGGGGCAATTTCCCCCAGGCCTACAGCCACGTGGGCATGGTCAACGCGGCCTTCGCCATCTCCCGCAAACTGGACAGCCAGCCCTTCCTCTGAGCAGCGGCCGGCACGATACGCAAACGGGCGCCCCGCAGGACGCCCGTTTTTTGTATATATCTGACTATCAGATCATTTCCCGCACATCCACGACCCGTCCGGCTACGGCCGCAGCGGCGGCGGTGAGCGGGCTGGCCAGGAAGGTGCGCGCGCCCGGGCCCTGGCGGCCCTCGAAGTTGCGGTTGGAGGTGGAGACGCAGTATTTGCCGGCGGGCACCTTGTCCTCATTCATGCCCAGGCAGGCCGAGCAGCCGGGCTCGCGCAGCACGAAGCCGGCCTCGGCCAGCACGCGGTCCAGCCCCTCCTCGATGGCCTGCCGGCGCACCTGCTGCGAACCCGGCACGACCATCACCTGCACATGGTCCGCCTTTCTGCGGCCTTTGACGAAGCCGGCCACGAGGCGCAGGTCCTCGATGCGGGAGTTGGTGCAGGAGCCGATGAAGACATAGTCCACGGGGTGGCCCAGCAGCGGGTCGCCCGCCTGCAGGTCCATGTAGGCCAGGGACTTGCGCAGCGTTTCGCGCTCGCTGTCGTCCGGCATGTCGCCGAAGACGGGGATGCGGGCGGCAATGCCCATGCCCTGCCCCGGATTGGTGCCCCAGGTGATCATGGGGGGGATGTCGGCGGCATCGAAGCGGTATTCGAGGTCGAAGACGGCATCGGGGGCGGAGCGGAGCTCCCGCCAGGCGGCCACGGCCGCATCGAAGTCCGCGCCCTGGGGGGCGAAGGGGCGTCCGCGGAGGTAGTCGAAGGTCGTCTCGTCGGGGGCAATCATGCCGCCGCGGGCGCCCATCTCGATGCTCATGTTGCAGATGGTCATGCGGGCCTCCATGCTGAGGCTGCGGATGGCGGAGCCGGCATATTCGACGAAGTAGCCGGTGCCGCCGGAGGCGGAGATCTGCGAGATGATGTAGAGGATGATGTCCTTGGACATGACGCCGGGGCCCAGCTCGCCGTCCACGGTGATGCGCATGGTGCGGGGCTTGTCCTTGAGCACGCACTGGGTGGCGAGGCACTGCTCGACCTCGCTGGTGCCGATGCCGAAGGCGATGTTGCCGAAGGCCCCGTGGGTGGAGGTATGGCTGTCGCCGCAGACGATGGTCATGCCGGGCCGGGTGAACCCGAGTTCAGGACCGATCACGTGCACGATGCCGCGCTCGCCGCTGCCGAAATCGAACAGCTCGACGCCATGGCGCGCGCAATTCGCGCGCAGGGTCTGCACCTGCGCGCGGGCCTGGTCGGTGATGAAGGCCAACTCGCCATCGGCGCCGGCGGGAATGGTCGGGGTGGAATGATCGAGCGTTGCCTTGGTGCGCTCGGGCCGGTGCACGCGCAGGCCGCGTGCATCCAGCTCGGCGAACGCCTGCGGCGAGGTGACTTCGTGTACCAGGTGCAGGTCGATGTACAGCACTGCCGGCGCGGCATCGGTTTCGGGCGCGACGCAATGGCGGTCCCAGAGTTTTTCGAACAAGGTGCGTGGTGGGCTCATGTCGGGGCTCTCTTTATTGGATGCGATGCAATCAGGCGGCGCTGCGGGCGGGGTCGACGACCTGGGTGATGCGCGCGCGGGCGCGCCGGGTCAGACGATTCGCCACTTCCAACCACGCCAGTGCGCTGGCTTCGAGGATGTCGGTGCTGGTGCCGACGCCGTTGATTTCCTGATCGTCGACCACGGTGATCACGCTGGCCTGGCCCAGCGCGTCCTCGCCGGTGCCGACGCTGCTGACCTGATAGCTGCCGATCTCGAAGGTGGTGCCGGTGGCCGCCGCCAGCGCCTCGAACAGCGCGTGCACCGGGCCGTCCCCGGTGGCGCGGCCGCTGTGCGCCTTGCCGGCGACGTCGCGCACTTCCACCGCCGCCGCCGGGCGCGTGCCTTCGCCAGCACCGGTGCTGAGATGAAACGCCTTCAGGCGCCAGCCTTCGACCGCCTGGCTGTCGGCCGACAGCAGCAGCGCTTCGAGGTCGGTGTCGAAGACTTCCTTTTTCTTCTCGGCAAGCGTCTTGAATTGGGTGAACAGGATCGCCAGCGCGTCGTCGTCGATGGCGTAGCCAAGGAACTGCAGGCGCTCGGCCAGCGCGGCGCGGCCGCTGTGACGCCCCAGCACCATCTGCGAGCGCTCCCAGCCGACGTCCTCGGGGCGCATGATTTCGTAGGTGTCGCGATGACGCAGCATGCCGTGCTGGTGGATGCCCGATTCATGCGCGAAGGCGTTGCTGCCGACGATCGCCTTGTTGCGCTGCACCTGCATGCCGGTCATGCGGGTGAGCAGACGCGAGATCGGCACCAGCCGTTGGCTGTGCACGCCGGTGTCGGCGCGGTAGTAGTCGCGGCGGGTCTTGAGCGCCATCACCAGTTCTTCCAGCGCGCAGTTGCCGGCGCGCTCGCCGATGCCGTTGATGGTGCACTCGACCTGGCCGGCGCCGCCTTCGATCGCGGCCAGCGTGTTGGCTACCGCCATGCCGAGGTCGTCGTGGCAGTGCGCGCTGAACAGCGCCTGGTCGGCATTGCGGATAGTGCGGCGCAGGTACTCGAACAGGGCGCGGATTTCGGCCGGGCTGGTGTAGCCGACGGTGTCTGGCACGTTGAGCACGCGCGCGCCGGAAGCCAGCGCCAGCTCCAGCACCTGGGCGAGAAACTCGGGCTCGGTGCGCAGTGCGTCTTCGGCCGAGAACTCCACCTCGGCGCATACCCGCGCCGCGTGCTCCACGCTGCGCGCGGTCGTTTCCAGCAACTGCTCCTTGCTCATGCCGAGCTTGTGCTCGCGATGCACCGGGCTGGTGGACAGGAACAGATGGATGCGCGGGCGCGCCGCCGATTGCAGCGCGCGCGCGGCGGTATCGATGTCGCCGGGCAGGCAGCGGCTCAGGCTGGCCACGCCGACGTTGCGCACCTCGCGCGCGATCGCGGCGATGCCGTCGGCATCGACCGGCGAGCTGGCGGCGAAGCCGGCCTCGATGCAATCGACGCCAAGCTCGGCAAGTGCATGGGCGAAGCGCAGCTTCTGCTTGGCGCTCATGCTGCAACCGGGCGACTGCTCGCCATCGCGCAGGCTGGTGTCGAGGACCTGGATGCGGGCCACTGGAGATGTCATGACGGATTCCTTATTGCGGAGCGGCGCTTCAGACCGGGGTGAGCCAATGGCGATGGGAAATTTCCTGGCCGCGCACGAGGCGTGCGTACAGCGCCTGCAATTCGCGCGTCACCGGGTTGTCGCCGTAGGCGGTGTCGTCGAGCGCCTCCACCGCGGCGATCTC
This sequence comes from Bacteroidia bacterium, assembly GCA_033765305.1. Classification (GTDB taxonomy): domain Bacteria; phylum Bacteroidota; class Bacteroidia; order J057; family J057; genus RDXT01. The sequence goes on along the minus strand of JANRID010000001.1, from coordinate 4,874 downwards.
GGCCGAGGTGCCGGTGAGAAACACCTCGTCGGCGGCGTGCAGTTCGGCCACGCTGACCTGACGCGCATGCGCGCCGGTCAGCGCAATCACCGTGTCGCGGGTGATGCCGGGCAGGGCATCGGGATGCGCCACCGCGATCACGTGGCCGTGCTTGACCATGAACACGTTTTCGCCGGTGCACTCGACCACGTTGCCGTCGGCATCGGCGAACAGCGCTTCGCCGAAACCGCGCAGGCTGGCTTCGCGCTTGGCGAGGATCGAGTTGACGTAGTTGCCGCACAGCTTGAGCGCCGGCACCGAGGTGGCCGGGGTGCGCCGGAAGCTGGAGCGGGTCAGGCGCACCCGATGGGTGCCGAGGTGGCTGCTCCACGGCAGCGTGGCGACCATCAGATGGCTGTGCAGCGGCGCCACGTCGAGGCCGAGCCCACCTTCGCCATACCACTGCAGCGGGCGGATGTAGGCATCGCGCTGGTGGTTGGCGCGCAATGTTTCCAGCACCGCGTCGGCCGCCTGCTTGCGGTCGAACGTCATGCCCAGCGCTTCGGCGCCGCGCTGCATGCGCGCCAGGTGCTCGTCGAGCCGGAATACGGCAGCGCCCTCGGCGGTGGCGTAGCTGCGGATGCCCTCGAACACGCCGGTGCCGTAATGCAGGGCATTGCTGGTGAGCGGCGCATGCAGACGCTCGGCGCTGGCGACCTTGCCGTCGAACCATTGCTGCAGCGATGCTGGTGCCGGCGAGGTAATCGCCGGCTTGGCGGCGTGGTCTGCCGCGGTACTCGGGCTACTACTCAACATGGCGCCACCTCCACTGCGAGGCAGTCGTGCAGCTTGTCGAGCTGGGCCTTGAGGGTTTCGCCGGGGCGGTCGCTCTCGACGATCAGGCTGACGTACCAGCGGTCGCCGTCGGAGCTGGTTTCGCCATTGACGCCGACGGTCTGGTAGCCGCGGCGCTGGGTGGTGCCGAGTACCCGCAGCAGCGAGCCTTCGGCTTGTCGCAGGGTCATGTCGCAACGGTAACGCATGGCAGTTTCTCCTCAGAGTTTGTGAAAAAATTGAACGCCGTAGCGAGATCGCGGCCAGGTGTTCCCAGCAAGGCGCGCTACGCGAAAACAAGGGAGTTTGCGACCCCATGGATGGGGGAGGTAGAGCAACGCCGGGAGCGGTTGCCGAGGGAACCAAATGACCGCCGTTTTCGCGTAGCGCAACGCGGCGGGGGACGTTTGGCGGCGGTCGCAGTAGGCGGGCATTTTTTTCACAAGCTCTCAGTAAGCATTTCGGCATTCGAGCAATTGGGCGGCACCAGCGGCCACACGTTGGCCTTCTGGTCGATGGCGACGTGCAGCAGCATCGGGCCGGGCGCAGCCAGCAATTCGCGCAGGGCATCGGCCACCTGGTCGCGGCGCTGGATGCTGCGGCTGGGGATGCGGTAGGCCTCGGCGATCTTGCAAAAATCGGGGTTGTCGGACAGATCGACGGCGCTGTAGCGCTCGTCGAAGAACAGCTCCTGCCACTGCCGCACCATGCCCAGCGCCTGGTTGTCGAGCAGCACGATCTTGATCGGCAGGCGCTCGCGCGCCATCGTCGCCAGTTCCTGGATGTTCATCTGGAAACTGCCGTCGCCGCTGACGCAGATCACCCGCGCTCCCGGGTCGGCCATCTGTGCGCCGATCGCCGCCGGCAAGCCGAATCCCATGGTGCCGAGCCCGGCGCTGGACAGGTGATTGCGCGGATGCGCGATGGCCCAGTGCTGCGCCACCCACATCTGATGCTGGCCGACGTCGCAGCACACCACCGCGTCGGGTTCGATCTCGGACAACTGCTTGAGCAGCGCGGGAGCGTAGATGCCGCTGCCGGGTGCGTCGTAGCGCGCGGCGAAGCGCTGCACGCGCTCCTGGCACAGCGCACGCCACGGCGCGCAATCGGTGCTGGCGGCGTACAACGCGCGCAGGCTGCCGCCCAGCTCGCCGTGCAGGGCAACGTCGGCAAAGCGCAGTTTGCCGATTTCGCCTTGATCGCCATCCAGGTGAACGATGCGCGCATGCGGGGCGAAGGTGTTGAGCTTGCCGGTGGCGCGGTCGTCGAAACGCGCGCCGACCACGATCAGCAGATCGGACTCCTGCACCGCGAGGTTGGCCGCCTGCGAGCCGTGCATGCCGAGCATGCCCAGCAACAACGGATGCCCCACCGGCAGCGCACCGAGCGCGCGCATGGTTACCACGGTGGGAATGTTGCTGTACTCGACGAAGGCGCGGAACTCATCCACCACATTGGCGATGGCGATGCCGCCGCCGGCATAGATCACCGGCCGCTGCGCGCTGCCGATTTCCGCCAGCGCATCCACCAGCCCCACCGGGAACGGGTTGTCGATCGCTTCCACCGTGCTGGGCGCAGGGGCCGGCAGGTGATCGGCATTCGCCAGTTGCACGTCCTTGGGCAGATCGATCAGCACCGGGCCCGGGCGTCCCTCACGCGCAAGACGGAACGCCTCGTGCACCACGTCGGGCAGGTCCTCGACGCGGCGCACCAGAAAGTTGTGCTTGACGATCGGCATGGTCATGCCGAACACGTCCAGTTCCTGAAAGGCATCGGTGCCCATCACCGTCGAAGCGACCTGACCGGTAATGCACACCATCGGCACCGAATCGAGCAACGCATCGGCGAGGCCGGTCACCAGATTGGTGGCGCCCGGCCCGGAAGTGGCGACGCACACGCCGACCCGGCCGCTGCGCCGCGCGTAGCCGTTCGCGGCCAGCGCCGCGCCCTGCTCGTGGCGCACCAGCACGTGGTGCAGCTTGGAGCCGAGCAGGGCGTCGTAGAACGGCATGATGGTGCCGCCCGGATAGCCGAACAGGACGCTGACGCCCTCGGCCTGCAACGCCTGCACGAGCCATTGCGCTGCGTTCACGCAGCTTTCTCCTTGGGGGTAGCCGCCGCCGTGGTGGGTTCGCCGTCCTTGCCCAGCCAGCTCATCGCGGAACGCAGCTTCTTGCCGACCTGCTCGATCGGGTGATCGATGTCCGCTTGCTTGAGCGCGCGATAACGCGGGTTGCCGGCCTGGTATTCGGCGATCCATTCGCGCGCGAAGGTGCCGTCCTGGATTTCGGTGAGGATCTTCTTCATCTGCGCGCGCGCGTGCTCGTCGATCACGTACGGGCCGCGGGTGAGGTCGCCGTATTGCGCGGTCTCGCTGATGAACTGGTGCATGCGGGTGAGCCCGCCTTCGTACAGCAGGTCGACGATCAGCTTGAGTTCGTGCAGGCACTCGTAATAGGCGATCTCGGGCTGGTAGCCGGCTTCCACCAGGGTTTCCCAACCCGCCAGCACCAGTTTGGTGGCGCCGCCGCACAGCACCGCCTGTTCGCCGAACAGATCGGTCTCGGTCTCCTCCTTGAAGGTGGTGGCGATGGCGTTGGCACGGGTGCCGCCGATGCCGGCGCAGTAGGCCAGCGCCAAGGCTTCGGCGTGGCCGGACGGATCCTGCTGTACCGCGTACACGCTGGGCACGCCGCGGCCGATCTCGTACTCGCGGCGCACCAGCGCGCCCGGGCCCTTGGGCGCGACCAGGATCACGTCGATGTCGCGGCGTGGCTTGATCTGGCCGTAATGCACGTTGAAGCCGTGTGCGAACAGCAGGCACGCGCCGGAGCGCATATGCGGCGCGATCACCTCCACATACAGGCGCGGCTGCACCATGTCCGGGGTCAGTACCGCCACCAGATCGGCATCGGCCACCGCCTCGGCCGGGGTGACCACGTGGAAGCCATCGGCACGCGCGCGCGCTTCGGTGGGGCCGCCGGGACGCAGGCCGATGCTGACCTTGACGCCGGAATCGCGCAGGTTGAGGGCGTGCGCGCGACCCTGGCTGCCGTAGCCGATCACGGCGACGGTCTTGTGGTTCAGCGCGGCGGGCGGGGTGGTGGGCTTGCTCATGACGAATGCTTCCTTTGGGGTGAGAGGTTCAGGCGCTGGTGATGGCGCCGCGCGAGGCGGAACCGACCAGACGGGCGTACTTCGCCAGCGCGCCGTGCGGGCTGCGCACGGGGGCCGGAGTGGGGGTGCGATGGGCGAGGTCGGCGTCGGTGTCGATGCGGCGTTCGCCGACGTCGATGCGCACGCGATCGCCTTCGGCCAGACGCGCCAGCGGACCGCCGCGCGCGGCTTCCGGCGCCATGTGGCCGACCATGAAGCCGTAAGTGGCGCCGGAGAAGCGGCCGTCGGTGATCAAGGCGACGTCGTTGCCCAGGCCCTGGCCGACCAGCGCGGCGGTGACCGCCAGCATCTCGCGCATGCCGGGGCCGCCGGCCGGGCCTTCGAAGCGGATCACGATCACGTCGCCGGGCTGGATCGCGCGCGCTTGCACCGCCGCGAAGGCGGCTTCTTCGGAGTCAAACACCCGCGCCGGACCTTCGTGATGCTTGCGGCCGTGCCCGGCCAACTTGACGATGCAACCCTCGGGCGCGAGGTTGCCGTACAGGATCGAGTAGCCGCCGCGCGGGCTCAGCGGCTGGGTGTGCGACAGCACCACCGGCTGGGCATCGTCGCGCGCGTTGGCATCGAGTTCGGCGAACAGCGAGCGCCCGGTCACCGTGGCGCCATCGTCGAGCAGGCCGGCCGAGCGCAGTTCGGTCAGTACGCGCGCAGTGCCGCCGGCGTCGAACAATTCCACCGCGGTGTAGCGGCCGCCGGGCTTGAGGTCGGCGATCACCGGGGTGTTGGCCGATGCCGCCTCGAACGCCTCCAGGTCCAGCGCGACGCCCGCCTCGTACGCGATCGCCAGCAGGTGCAGCGCCGCGTTGGTGGAGCCGGCGGTGGCGGCAACCGCGCGTGCGGCGTTGGCGAACGCCGCGGGGGTGAGGATGTCGCGCGGGCGCAGG
>JANRID010000057.1:0-181505 GCA_033765305.1 Bacteroidia bacterium | reverse complement strand
GGAAGTGGATCCCCCCACTTCAAACCCAAACTGGGTTTGCCCCGGAAGTGGGGCCCCCCACTTCAAACCTAAACCGGGTTTGCCTTTGGACTTAACTGGTTTACTTCTGAAGTACCCCGGTTGGCCTCCGGGATAAATCAGTTTGCCTTGGAAGTACCCCGGTTTACTCCGGAGGCAAACCCGGCTGCTTCCGGAGTCCGCCGGCTTGGGTTGGGCGTAAACGGATTTACGCTGCAAGCCCCCGGCTTTGCCGCAGCCGCAGGCCGGGCCGGATACGGGATACCCCGGTTTGCATGGGAGCGCAGCCAGCGCGGATGCGAAGACAAGCGGTTTGCCTGGGAAATAAACCAGTTTGCTTCGGAAGTACCCTGCGGCTGTGCAGCGTTGCGGCTGCCTTGCATCCAGGCCTGCAAGCCTGTCAGGCATTCAGGACGGAGCAGGGCCGCAGGCGGCACGCCTGCGCTCCAGCAGTTCGCGCTCGGGACGGGAAACGGTAAGCGCAAGGGCTTGGCCAAAGGCGGCATCGGCTTCGGCCTGGCGTCCCAGCCGGCACAGGAATTCGGCCCGCGCCCCGTGGTAACGGGGGTGCTTTTCAAGCCCCTGAATGGCGTCGAGGCTTTGCAGGGCTGCTTCGTACCCCGCTACCCGCGCCAGCACGACGGCCCGGTTCAGCTCAAATACCGGATTCTGCTTCAGTTGGATCAGGCGGTCGTACAGTTGGAGGATGCGGGGCCAGTCGGTCGCTTCAAAGGCGGGCGCAGTGCAGTAGTACGATGCAATGGCCGCTTCGAGGTGGTATTCGGTGAGCAGCTCGCCCTGGGCAGACTGCTGCAGGTATTTCAGCCCCAGGCCAATGAGCGGGTAGTTCCAGCGGCTGCGGTCCTGGTCTTCAAGCAGCAGCACCTGCTGGTTGTCATCCAGGCGCGCGTCCAGACGCGAACTGTGAAAACACATCAGGGCCAGCAGGGCGTGGAGGGCGGGCGTAGCGGTATGTGGCTGCTCCGCAAGCAGCAGTGCCAGCCGGAGCGCTTCGCCGCAGAGATCCTGCCGGATGAGCTGGTCGGGGTGGGCGGAATGGTACCCTTCGCTGAACAGCAGATAGAGGGTGTTCAGCACGGCATCGAGGCGCGGCAGCAGGAGCGCAGGCGCATCGAGGGCAATCTGCGCCTCGCGGATTTTTTCCCGCGTCCGGTAGAGGCGTTTTTCGATGCTGTCTTTCGACGACAGAAAAGCTGTTGCAATCTCTTGCACGCTGAGGCCGCAAAGAGTTTTGAGTATCAGCACCATCTGCGATTCCTGCGAAATAATGGGATGGCAGCAGGCAAACATCATCCGCAGCTGGCTGTCTTTGATGGCTTCGGGCTCAAAGAGGCCATCTGCTGCCTCCGGTACACCTGTCTCCGCCTCAAGCACCCGGGCCAGCTCACCGCTCAGGTGGCGGAAGCGCTTGTCCCGGCGCACATAGTCGAGGGCTTTGTTGCGGGCGGTCCGGTACAGCCAGGCGGCAGGACGTTCGGGCAGGCCGCGCAGCCGCCAGGCGCTGAGGGCAGAAAGCATCGTTTCCTGCACCAGGTCTTCGGCAATCTCCACATGGCGGAACCCAAATACACGCGTCAGCACCGCGACCATCTTTCCCGCCTCCTGACGGAAAAGATGGTCCACCAGCGTATCGGTCCTGTGCTGCGGGGTCATTGAGCGGGAAAAGCCGGATCGGCGAGGATTTCCTGAATCTGCAGCGTATGGCGCATCTGATGCGCTGCTGTCAGGATCAGCATCTGGTAGCAGTCGATTACCCCGGTAACCGGATGGAAGCCGAAATGATTTCGCAGGTCGTCTTCGGTTTCGCGGACATAGGCGATGCTGGCTTCGCGCCGCTGCTGAAAAGCTGCCAAAGCCGCAGCCGTTGTACCAAAACGGCCTGTAGGCTTGAGAAACTCCGGTGCCTGGGCCTTGCCGCTGCGGTTAGTGAGGCGGGCGATGATTTCCTCGTTGGAGACCTTGATTTCAGCGCGCTTGGCTGGCTCGGCAGGCTGCTGAAGCCCTCCCTGAACAACCTGAAACAGGCCGGCCTCGGTCAGCGCGATGTGCTCGATGCACTCGGCAATGCTCCAGCGGTCGGGGGCAGGGCGGAAGGCGAGCTGCGCATCCGAGAGGCCTTTGACCTCTTTCAGCAGGGTCTTTTGTGTCTGGGCCAGGTAGCGCGCGGCGTATTTCCGGTCGGCAGGCGTGAGGCCGCTGTCGGCGGGCTGAACCGTCAGCACCGGCAGCATAAGCAGGAGAAGTAAGGTATGCATACAGATAAATAAAGCAGATAGTGATGGGTAAAACAAGCGGAGAGGAGCCGCAGCCCGGTGCTGCGGCTATGGGATGGCGCATCAGGCATTCAGCGGCTAAACCGGGCGGATTTCTACCGAGCCGCCGCTGAGCAGGACAGGGCAGCCCTTCCCGATTTCGGTCGCCTCGTCGAGGTCGGCAGCCAGGATCAGCAGATAGCCGCTGACAATTTCCTTGCTTTCGGCAAAGGGGCCCTCAGTGACAGCCTTGGCCGTCCCGCTGACGACCCGCCCGCCCATCTGGAGCTGTTCGCCGCCGGCCATTTTGCCCTGCTGGGTCAGCGTGCCCATCCAGTCCAGCCAGCGCTGAAGATCGGCTTGCATGTCTTCCGGCGAAGGCGGGGCCTGCTGGAATACTTCGGGGTTGAAACGGAAGAGCAGCATGAATTTGTCCATTGTAGGTATTGGTAAAGTGGTGAGTAAAATCAGCAGTAAGTTCGGGCATGAATGTTGTCCGTATGTTAACCAGCATCTGCCGGCCGTGTGCTCAGCGGAGCTGCGCAGTGTGGGTCTGCTGCTCGCAGCGCGCCTTGAGGCGGGCCAGGCCGCGGTCGCTGACACGCTGAATATTGGCTTTGAGCCCCATCAGCAGGCCGATGGCATTCATCGGCACGGGCATGTCGCTCCGGAATTCCTGGGTCACCCGTACACCGCCCGTTTCCGGCTCAAAATGAAAAACAAACTTCGGGTCGGACTTGAACGGCTCCTGGATGTGGCACTGGATGTCGATCCGGCGGCCCGGTTCGATAGCAGTCAGTTCCTGATAGCCCTTGCCTGGTTCCCGGACTCCTACCCAGCTGTAGCGGGCACCAGGCAAGCCATCCGGGCCTTCCACGGAAGTCTGCTGCTCCGGGTCGCTTTCCTTCCAGGGCGACCAGCCGGGGTAGTGGCTGAAATAGCGTACCTGATCAAACACGGCCTCGGGGGAGGCCTGAATCAGCACAGCGCTGCTGACCGCGATCTGCCGGGGCGCGCTCAGCACCAGGACAGCCAGCGCGGCGGCGAGGATGAGCAGGACGATGCCGATAATCATGAGGATTTTCATACCAATGAGAGGTTAATCAGTGAAACGAGTGGAGTTGAAATACGCCCCACTGACGGACAGGCCCGGCCAAACCGGACATGGCGGACACTATTTTTTTGCATGCCCGCAACATCCGTACGCATCGGGCGGCATATCCCTGCCGGTTTACCCCCTGACATTGGCCCTCTGCTTCCGAAGTCTTCTTCCCGATTCCAGCATACAACCTGATTGCTTCCGAATTAAACTGGTTTGCCTCCGAGCCGAACCAGTTTGCCTCCGGACCGAACCAGTTTGCTTCGGAAGTCCCTTTCCGCAGCGTTTGACTGTTCAGAATAAACTGTATATCTTCGTCGAAATCAACCCCATATCCCCCCCCCTGGAGATGCGTATCCTTGCCTGTCTGGTTTGTATGCTGGCCGTGCTTCCTGCATGGTCTCAATCCCCGGCCGACAGCCTCCGCAGCGTGTGGCAGGCTTCCTCCCGCCCCGATACCGCCCGGCTGAACGCGGCCCATCAGCTGGCCACTTCGGTATTCCGCCGTACCCAGCCCGACAGTGCCATGCACTACGCGCAGCTCGCCTACCAACTGGCTGAATCCCGCAGGCTGAAGGCAGGCATGGCCACCGCCCTCACCGACCAGGGCCTCCTGTATATTGACCAGGGCGACAGCCTGCAGGCCGTTGCGGCGCTGCTCAAGGCCCTTGAGCTGAGCGAAGCGCAAAAAGACCCCAAACTGGCTGCCGTGGCCCTGCGCCAGCTGGGCATCCTCTACGAGCAGGCCGGAGACGATGTCCGGGCACTGGAGTATTACCAGCGCAGCCTGGCATATGCCGAACGCACAGGCGATCCGCTCCTCAAAGCCCGTAGCCAGACATCGATCGGCAATTTCCTCAGAACCACAGGCAAAACGGACGAAGCACTCGATATGCTGGGCCGCAGTCTGGCTGCGTTTGAGGCCGCAGGCAGCAAACCGGACATGTTCCGGGGGCTGATGAGCCTGGCAGGACTGTTTATGATGCTGGACGAGAATGACCAGGTCCTGGCGCATTACACCCGCGCCCATCAGCTTGCACAGGAGCTGAATAATCCTGCCTGGCTGGCGGCCAGCACCGAAGGGCTGGCCATTGCATACGAAAGCCGCCAGGAATACGAAAAGGCCCTCGGCTATTATCAGGAGGCTGCCGCTATACACGAAAAAAACGGCACAAAACCAGCACTGGCCATTACCTATCACAACCTCAGCTCCCTGTTTTCCGGAACAAAAGACTATGAGCAGGCCCTCAGCTATGCCCGCAAAAGCCTCGCGATCAGGGAAGAAATGGGTGATATCAGTGGAATCGTCGCATCCAAACACATCATTGCCGGCATTTATTACTTCAAGGGCGACTACAACGCGGCCATCCGCCTGGAAACAGAGGTGTATGAAACCGCCCAGAAACTAAACCTGCCATTTATGCTGATCCCTTCGACGGGGGCCTTATCGAAAATGTATGAAGCGAAGGGCCAGTATAAGGAAGCTCTGGCGTTCAAAGATCTGAGTATCACGCTGCAAGACAGTGTAAAAAATGCAGAAAACGAGCGGGCGATCGGTGCATACGAGTTCAAGCAGAAAGCCCTCACCGACTCCCTGTCCTTTGTGCAGCAGCAGGCGGCTACGCAGGTCTCGTACCAGCGGCAGCTCGCCCAGCGCAATTACCTGCTCTTCGGCGGCCTGGGCCTGGCGGCCTTCGGGCTGGTCTTCTTCCGCGTGCGGCAGCAGCGCCGCAGCCGCGAGCAGGCCCTCACCCTGGAGCGCGAGCGTTCCGAGCGCCTGGAGCAGATCGACCGCCTCAAGGACCAGTTCCTCGCCAATACCTCCCACGAGCTCCGCACCCCGCTCAATGGCATCATCGGCATCACCGAGGGCCTGCTCGACCAGGACCTCGATACCGATACCCGCTACAACCTCGGCATGGTCGTCGCCTCCGGCAAACGCCTGGCCTCGCTGGTCAACGACCTGCTCGACTTTTCCCGCATCCGCAACGCCGACCTCGTGCTGCGGCAGCGGCCCCTGCACCTGCGCTCGCTGGTGGATGTGGTGCTCCAGGTCTCTTATCCCCTTACCCAGGGCAAGAACCTGAAGCTCCTCAACGAGGTCTCCGGCGATCTGCCCGCCGCCTTTGCCGACGAGGACCGCCTTACCCAGGTGCTTCACAACCTGGTGGGCAATGCCATCAAATTCACCGAATCGGGCCACGTGCGGGTAGATGCCGCCGAAAAAGACGGCCAGCTGCTGCTTTCCGTGACGGACACCGGAATCGGTATCCCCGAAAACAAGCGCGAGGCCATTTTCCAGGAGTTCGTGCAGGCCGACGGCTCCATCCAGCGCGAGTACGCCGGCACCGGCCTCGGCCTGAGCATCTCCAAATATCTCGTGGAGCAGCACGGCGGGAAGATGTGGGTCGAATCGGAAGTCGGCAAAGGCTCCACCTTCTTTTTCACCCTCCCGCTTTCCACCGAAAAAGCCGAAGCCGCCTCCCTGGCCGCCCAGGCGCGCCTCACACCCCTCATGCCCGCGCCCGAAACCGCCCAGACCCAGGCCCTGGGCCGGATCGTGGCCAGCAAAACCGGCGGCGGGCTCATCCGCATCCTCATCGTGGACGACGAGCCCATCAACCACCAGGTGCTCAAAAACCACCTGCGCAGCGGCCAGTTTGAGGTGGCCTCCGCCATGAACGGCCAGGAGGCCCTGGTGCTCATTGAGGGCAGCCCCAAATTCGACCTCATCCTGCTCGACATCATGATGCCCCGCATGTCGGGCTACGAGGTGGCGCAGAAGATCCGCGAGACGCACCTGCCCTCCGACCTGCCCATCATCATGGTCACCGCCAAAAACCAGGTCGCCGACCTGGTGCAGGGCCTGCAGACCGGCGCCAACGACTACCTCGCCAAGCCCTTCTCCAAGGACGAGTTCCTCGCCCGCCTGGGCACCCACCTCAACCTGCGGCAGATCAATACCGCCACCCGGCGCTTCGTGCCGGAGGAGTTCATCCGCTCGCTGGGCCGCAGCGGCATTACCGAGGTGCAGGTGGGGGACAATATCGACCGCGAGGTGACCGTGCTCTTCTCCGACATCCGGGGCTACACCACCCTGGCCGAAAGCATGACGCCGCAGGAGAACTTTGCCTTCGTCAATGCCTTCGCCCGCCGCATGGGGCCGGTGATCCAGCAGAACCAGGGCTTTGTAAACCAGTACCTCGGCGACGGCATCATGGCCATCTTCCAGCAGCAGCCGCAGGATGCGCTGCAGGCGGCCATCGGCATGCAGCTCGCCCTGCGCAGCTACAATGAAGAACGGAACGCAACGGGCCGGATGCCCATCCGGGTGGGCATCGGCCTGCACACCGGCCCGCTGGTGATGGGCATCATCGGCGACGACCAGCGCTCCGATGCCGCGGTGATCGCCGATACGGTCAACACCGCCTCGCGGCTCGAAGGCCTTACGAAATACTACGGCGCGGGCATTCTGCTGAGCGAAGTCAGCTTTGCCGCGCTGGACCATGACCTGAAAGCGCAGTGCCGCTACCTGGGCCTGGTGCAGGTCAAGGGCAAGCAGGAGCCCTTGGGTATCTACGAGTGCCTGGCGGGCGACAGCCCGGAGCTGGCTGCCCGGAAGCAGGCGCTGGGCAGCGCTTTCGGCAGCAGCCTGGAGCAGTTCCTCAAAGGCGACATGGCCGAAGCGGTCCGGGGCTTCAGGGCCCTGGCTGCCGAAGCGCCGGAGGACCAGGCCGTGCAGCGCTTTCTGCGCCAGGCGGCGCATTACCTCGATACGGGCCTGCCGCAGCACTGGGTAGGCGTGGAGGTGATGGAGGGGAAGTAGGAAGACGCAAGACAGGCAAAGGGATTTGCACAGGGCGCACGGTGCAAGTGCGTGCAGGGGCGGCCCCGCAGGCCGCCCTGTATTCGCTGTCTTTGCGTCCCCTTGCGCCCCTTTGCGGTCTGTGCGTACTCCGCAGCCGCACCCCCACTTCCGAAGTACCCTCCCCCCACTTCCGAAGTACCCCCTCCCACTTCGGAAGCAAACCTGCCCACTTACAAGACAAACCAGGGGACTTAAAAGGTAAACCAGGTTTGCCTTTTAAGTCCTCCCCCCCACTTCAAAGCTAAACCCGGTTTGCTCCGGAAGTGGATCCCCCCACTTCAAACTTAAACCCGGTTTGCCTCGGAAGTGGGCCCCCCCACTTCAAAGCTAAACCGGGTTTACCTTTGGACTCAACCGGTTTGCTTCCGAAGTACCCCGGTTGGCTTTGGGGGCAAACCCGGCTGCTTCCGGAGTCCGCCGGTTTGGGTTGGGTGTAACCGGACTTGCCTTGCGAGCCCCCGGCTTCGCCGCAGCCGCAAACCGGGCTGGATACGGGATACGCCGGTTTGCATGGGAGCGCAGCCAACGCAGATGCAGAGACAAGCGGTTTGCCTCCGGGATAAACGGGTTTGGGTTGGGAGTACCTTTCCGGGCGGGAACCAGGGATGCCGTGCATCCGGGCGCATACGGAAACGCCCCGCACGCAGGTGCGGGGCGCAGCGCGGCCGGCTGATGGGCGGCTTACTTCGCAGCTTTCAGGCTGATGGCGGCACCGCCGCCGGGGGCCAAGGTCAGCTCCAGCCTGGTGCTGCGGTCGGCCTGGCGCGTCTCGATCCTGTAATCCTGCGGATTGTCGTTCCAGTGCGCCGAGGGACCGTCGAGGTACAGCACGGCATCGAAGGTCTTGCCGGCGGGCAGGAAGCTCAGGTCCACCGTCACGGTGCGGGCGTTCTCGTCCGTCAGGCTGCCGATGAACCAGTTGCCGGTGCCGCGCTCCTCGCGCGCAATGGTCACAAAGTCGCCGATCTCGCCGTCCAGCACGCGGGTCTGTTCCCAGTCCACCCCCACGTCGCGGATGAACTGCAGGGCCTCGTGGCCTTCGTAATGCTCAGGCAGGTCGCAGGCCATCTGAATGGGGCTGTAGATGACCAGATAGGTCGCCAGCTGATGCGCCAGCGTGGTATTGACCTGATTCGCCGGCTTGAAGGGCTTGAGTTTGAGGTTGAATACGCCCGGCGTAAAGTCCATCGGCCCGGCCAGCATGGTGGTGAAGGGCAGGATGGTCAGGTGCTCGGTGGGGTTGCCGCCATCGGTTGCCCAGGCGTTGAATTCCTGGCCCCGGAAGGTCTCGCGGGCGATCTCGTTGGGGTAGGTGCGCCGCAGGCCGGTGCATTTGATGCCCTCGTGCGCATCCACCGCCACCTGATGCGCGGCAGCCGTCTCCAGCACGCGCTGGAAGTGATTGACCATCCACTGGCCCTGGTGGTATTCGCCCTCCGGGATGATTTTGCCCACATAGCCCGTTTTCACCGCATGAATGCCCAGCCGTTTCATGAGCTGGTAGGCCGTATCGAGCTGCTGGTCGTAGGTCCGGGGCGCGGCGGAGGTCTCGTGGTGCATGATCAGGGCGACGCCCTTTTCCTTGCCGTAGCGCACCACTTCCTCCAGGTCGTAGTCGGGGTAGGGGGTAATGAAATCGAAGACCCCTTCGCGGTCGGGGAAGCCGATCCAGCGCTCCCAGCCGGTATTCCAGCCTTCCACCAGCAGGCCGCCGAAGCCGTTGGCAGCGGCAAAGTCGATGTAGCGCTTCGCGTTGGCGGTCGTGGCGCCGTGCCGTCCGGTGGGGCGCAGCGTTTTCGGGTCGATGTAGCTGGTCATGTCCTGGCTGCCGGCGTAGTCCCAGGAGGATTTGCCGAGGTGCATTTCCCACCAGATGCCTACATACTTCATGGGCTTGACCCACGACACATCGCCGAGCTTGTTGGGCTCGTTCAGGTTGAGGATCAGCATCGACTCGATCAGATCGCCGGCGCGGTCCGCGATCTGGATGGTGCGCCAGGGCGTATGGAAGGGCCCTTCGCGGCGCACCTTCCAGCCCAGCCGGTCCGAGCCCACGAGTTCGCTCTGGGCGAGGAGCCGGTCCTGGTCCACTTTCAGCGTCATGCTGGCGTAGTCGATGAGCGCAGCCTCGTGAATGCTCAGGTACACGCCGTTGTCCATCTTCATCGTCAGCGGCGTATTGACGGCATTTTCGGGGATGTAGGTCTGGGCGAGGTTGGGGTGGCCGCGTTTGGAGAGGGCGTCGATGGCCGAAAAGCGCGAGGTGTTGTACACGTGCTCGTAGATGTCCCAGTCGCCGGGGATCCACCAGCACATGGGGTCTGAGGGGAGATTGAACTGGGTGTTTTCGTCGAGGATAATGGTCTCATTGCCTGAAACTGCCTGCGGCAGCTCGTAGCGGAAGCCCAGCCCGTCGTCGAAGACCCGGAATACAAGGCGCATGCTGCGGCCCGGCGCAGCCTGTTCCTTCAGCTCGACCACCAGCTGGTTGTACTGGCTGCGGACCTGGCGCTGCTCGCCCCAGGGCAGCTCCCAGGTCTCGTCGACGCTGCGGCGGGCGCCGCCGGCCATCTCCAGGCCTGCGGCCAGCGGCGGGGCGTCCTTAAAGTCGAAGCCAAGGCGGGAGGTATCGATGACCGTCTGGCCGTTGAAGGCCACGTGGTAGGCGGCGGTGCCGTCTGGGAGGAGAAATACGGAGGTTTTGATCCGTCCGTCGGGGGAGGAGACTGCAAGCGGGCCTTCGGCCTGCTGGCAGGCGCTGAGCAGTGCGGCAAGCACGGCCAGCAGCAGCAAATTCCGTTTCATATATCAGGTATTACAGCAAAGGACTTATTCAGACTCCTGATTTTCAGCAGATTCCACCTGCTGCACAAGCACCCGCTGCTCGATGGCGCGGGCGGTGGGCGTATTGGCGATGCCGCCGAGGGCGGTCTCCTTGTAGCGGATCTCCATCGAGGCGCCGACCTCGCCCATGGCGTCGATGACCTCATCCACGGGGATGACGGCGGAGTCGCCGGCCAGGGCGATCTGGGCGGAAGCGAAGGCGATGACGGCAGCGGAGCCATTGCGCTTCACGCAGGGCACCTCCACGAGACCGGCCACGGGGTCGCAGACGAGGCCCAGCATGTTCATGATGGTAATGGCCACCGATTCGAAGATCATCTCCAGGCTGCCGCCCAGCACATGCACAATGGCGCCGGCGCCCATGGCCGCCGCCGTGCCGGTCTCGGCCTGGCAGCCGCCGACAGCGCCGGAAATGGAGGCCCGCCGCTCGATGATCAGGGCAATGCCTGCGGCCACCAGCATGCCTTCGAGCAGGGTGCGGCGGTCGGGGCGGTGCAGGGCTTCGATGGTCGTCAGGACGCCCGGCATGATGCCCGAGGCGCCGGCAGTCGGCGCCGCCACGATGCGCCCCATGCAGGAGTTGACCTCTTTGGCGGCTAAGGAATGGGCAATAAGCTGCTGGAATTCAGGTCCCAGCACGCTGACCTTGCAGGCGGCCACCTTCTTCGCGCCGTTGTCGATCATGCCGCTGATGGACTGCATATCCTGCGAAAGACCGGTCTGCACGGCGTCTTTCATCACCGCATAGGCCTGCTCCAGGCGGGCCCAGATTTCGGCTTCGCTGCGGCCGCGCTGCTCCGTTTCATATTCCAGCACCGCCTGCCAGGGCGCAGCCTGCCGGTCTGCGCACCAGCCGCGCCATTCGTCGAAACTGTCGAACAAGATGCCCATATCGCACGCATTGGGCTGGAATCCGGGTTGATTCCGCTGAAGCCAAATGTATCAAAAATTCCGGTTCTTCCGCAGCATGCCTGCTGCCGCGCTCCTGGTTTTAACTCCGTAACTTGCCTCCCATGCATACCCGGCGCCTCCCATCCCCCTACGATCCCGCCCGGCTGCCGTCTGCGGCGCAGCCTGCCTCCGTCTGCATCATCGGCGCCGGCGCCGCCGGCCTGCACGCGGCCTGGCTGCTCCGCAGCAAAGGGCTGGATGTCAGCATCCTCGAAGCCAGCGGCCGCATCGGCGGCCGCATCTGGACCGACCATGCGTTTGCGGATTTTCCGGTGGAGGGCGGGGCCGAAGAGATCCACGGCACGCGCTCCGTCTGGCACGCCTGGGCCCGCCGCAGCGGTGCCCGGCTGGTGCCGGACACGCTGGAGGACTGGTACGAGCTGGACGGCAGGCTGCTGACGGCCCGCCAGGCCGGGCGGCATCCGGCCGTGCGCGCTGCGCGCGCCTTCGTGCGCGAAGCGGTGCGCGAGCTGCGCCCGGAGCAGCCGGTGGAGGCCTTTGCCGCTGCGGCAGGCCTGCCGCCCGCCGCCTACCCCCTCGCCAATGCCTGGCTGGGCAACGAGTACGGCACGGACAATGCCCGCCTGAGCCTGCGGGGCATCGCCGAGCAGGAGCAGCTCTGGCGCTGCGGCGATGAGTCTGTCATGCTGGCGGACAAGGGCTTCCTCGATCTGCTGCTGGAGCGGCTGCCGGTGCAGGAGCTGGTGCAGCTGCATCAGCCGGTCTGCGAGATCGGGCTGGAGCCGGATGCGGTTTGGATCCGCACCGAATCCGGCCAGCTGCACCGCGCCAGCCGCGCGGTCTGCACCGTGCCGCTGGGGGTACTGCGGGCGGGCCTGATCCGCTTTGCGCCGGATCTTCCGCCGGACAAGCAGGCGGCCATCCGGCAGATCGGCTTCGGGCCGGGGATCAAGCTGATGCTGCGCTTCCGGGAGCGCTTCTGGCCGGAACCGATGGCTTCGCTGCTGGCTTCGGGCCTGGTGCCGGAGTACTGGGCGGCCTCGGCCGGGCGCGGGCAGACCCCGGTGCTGACCGCTTTTGCGATGGGCGCCGCTGCGGAGCGGATCTCGGCTGCGGGCGCGGGCATCGTGCTGGAGGATCTGGACCGCATCTTCGGCGCCGGGACGGCCAGCAGCCGGCTCGAAGCGGCCTGGCTGCAGGACTGGGGGGCGATGCCCTACATCCGGGGCGCGTATTCGTATCCTGCGGCAGGCGGCGGCCTGGCCGCCCGCGAGGCGCTGGCCCGGCCCATGGCCGGCCGGCTGTTTTTCGCGGGCGAAGCCACCTCGCCGGGCCATCAGGCTACGGTGCACGGCGCCCTCGAAAGCGGCTACCGCGCTGCGGAGGAAGTCCTGCGCAGCCTGGGGGCCTGAACGCAGACGGGCGGCCCGGAGGCCGCCCGCTGAATTCCGGGGTCCGGAACCTTATTCCATTACAATCCGCTGCACGAAGACCTGTCCTTCTGCCGACATCCGGGCCAGGTACTCGCCCGCAGCCGCCGATGCGGCCCAGCGGTTCAGCTCCTCCTGCAGGGTGCGGAGCGTGCCCGATGCGCGGAAGACGGTCTGGCCGCTGAGGCTGGCGATCTGGAGCGTCAGGTTGGCGCCGTCCTGGAAGCCGCTGGATTCCAGGCTGATCCTGCCGGAGGCCGGCACCGGATACAGCTGGATCCGGCGCATGCCGGGGTCGAAGGCGACGCGCACGGCGGCGCTCAGGCTCATGCCGCCGTCCACATCGGTCTGGCGGAGGCGGTAGTAGCTGTCGGCCAGCAGGGCCGCATCTTCAAATGCGTAGGTCTGCACGCCGCTGCCGCCGCCGGCAGGCACAAATCCAATCTCCCGGAAGGCGATGCCGTCGGCTGATTTTTCGACAAAGAAGCCTGCATTGCCGCTTTCCTGTGCCGTGGACCAGTGCAGCAGCGCCTTGCCCTGCTGGTTTTCGCCTGTGAAGCTCAGCCATTCTACCGGGAAGGTTTCGCCGGCGCAGGACACACACTTGAATACGGAGAACTGGGTGATTCCGCTGGCGCGCTGGCTGTAGGGGCCGCTGCCCAGTGCGCTCTGCGGCGGCGCGAGGGCCGTCCATACCTGGCCGGGGCCGCCCGGATTGCGCGACAGGAAGGATGCGGTGCGCTGAAAATCAGCACCTTCCTCGCCTGTGTTCCAGCTCAGCGACAGCGTAGCATTCACCGCTGCGGGCAGGCCGACGGGGGCAATGTCCCAGGACCGGGCTACGATGCAGCCCGGATCGCTGACGGACGCGCCCTGCGTGCCTTCTTCATACACGCCGTTGAATACCCGTGCCCGGAAGCTGGCCGCATCCCCGGTATTGCTCAGGCTGGCCGGGGTGTAGCTGCCGGACGTGCCGATGGGGAAAAGCACCGTGCTGCCGTTGCCCGGCACCTGGCGGATCAGCGAGCCTGCGCCGGCAGGCGTATTGTCGGTGAGGATGTAGCGGGCTGCGCTGATGCCGTTGAGGGCTGCGCTGCCCAGGTCGAGGTCGAAGATGCCCAGCTCGATGGAGCCGTCCGTGAGGAGGAGCTCCTGGCTTACGCTCACATCTGCGAGCAGTTCGAGGCCTTCGGCATTGTCGAGCTCCAGGATGCCGAAGCCGGTCGCGCCGGTGATGGTCTGGCGTGCAGCGCCTTCGAAGCGCACGCGGCCGCCGTTGGCGGTGAAGGTCCCGTGGTTGTCCCAGTTGCCGAAGACGGCGAGGGTGGCGGTAGGATCCAGCGCGAGATCCGCGCCGGGCTCGATGGTCAGCTGGCGGGCAGCTACCTGGCCGCTCACGAGGGGTCCGGGCAGTGCGCAGGAGGGGATGAGCACATCGGTGGCAGCATCGGGCGTCACGCCGCCTTCCCAGTTGCGGCAGTTGGACCAGTCGGCATTGCCGCCGTTGCCGGTCCAGATAGCAATCTGGTTTTCATTGACATAGCTCTCCACATCCACCGTCAGCGGTGCCTGGTAGGCGGCCTGCACGAAGGCCGTCTGGCCGGGATAGCTGCTGCCCGTGTTGCGGAGCTTGATCACGACCCAGCCGTCGGCGGCCGGGGTGTAGGTGTCTGCGAGTTCGCCCGTGCCGGCAATCTGATCCAGCAGGTTGCCCTGGAGATCCCAGAGTTCGAGGGTAAGGCTGCGGGCCGGGTTGGAGGGATAGACCCGATAGGTCAGGGGCGTGCCGCCCCGTGCGAAGATTTTGCCGGCCACACGGCGGTTGCAGGAGTTGTCGGGCAGGCGGCCGCCCTGGCCCAGCGACTTGCAGTGGCTGTCGCCGAGGTCGTCGGCCATTTCCCATTCCTGGGTGGTGACGGGATTGGCCGGGCCGGTGTACGTATCGCCGTCCTGCCCCACTGGTGCCCAGACGGAATAGCCGCGGCGTCCGGCGATGTTGAGTGCAGGATTGACCGGAGGCGTGTTGATCGGCGCCCAGCCAGACCCGTTGACGGTGACGGTAGCCGTGCCGTTTGCGCCGGAGTAGTCCTTGAGCACCGTTCCGGGCGGGAAAGAAGTAGGCACCCACTGGTTCTGCCAGGTATCCCAGCTGTCGGTGACGCCGACCAGCACCCGGCCGGCCCGGCCGAGGATGAGGTAGTCGCCCGACTGATGGGGCACGATGTAGTCGCCGCCCTTGAAGTCGAGATTCTGGTGGCACCAGATCAGGTTCAGGAGGTCGCTGCGGACGGGCAGCTGCGCCGCGTTCGAGGGCTGGTGGGTAAAGCGGTTGCTCTGGGTCAGGTCGAATAGGTCTTCGAAGAAGATCTGCGGATTGCCGTCCATGGTCATCATGACCGCGTAGGCCGCCGAGAGGCGCGGCTCGGTGGGGTCGATGTGCGGAGCCAGCTCGCTGCCGGTATTCCAGCCGGTGATGTTGCCGTTGGCATCGAGGACGGGGCGGTAGGTGTCGTGGTTGTTGACGAAAGGCACGGTGCGGTGCACACGCAGGGTGCCGCCGTTGTAGTCGTAGTAGCGCTCGTTCTGCTGGGCGGCGGGCAGGCTGGCCATGTTGAAGCCGCCGAAGCCGTAGATCATGCCATAGAGGCCGCCTGCGGCATCATAGGAGCGCAGCCCGAAGTCGAAGGTGCCCATCAGCTTCTCGACGTTGCCGTTCTGGGTGGCCACGTTGTTGACGTAGCCGTCGAGGCTGGATTTGCCGCCGACATATTCCCCGACATTGAACATCGCATTGCCGCCCTGCGCCCAGGCCGGGACGGTATATTTCACATTAAAGGACAAATCCTGCTGCACGTAGGTGGGAAAGTGCTTGACGGCATCCCAGCGGAATCCATCGACCCCGGTCTGCTTCTTGTACCACATCAGCCAGTTGCGGGACTGGTCGCGCATGTAATTCGCGGCCTGGGGCGGATTGAAGCCGCCGGTGATGTTGCTGGCCTGGCCGTAGGCGCTGGACTCGTAGGAGATATCGGGTCCCCAGAAGGAGCTGTTGATATCGTTGGTGCAGCAGCCGTTGAGGAGATTGGGGTAGAAGTTGGGAAAATTCTTGTGCCAGCGTCCGCTGCGGTTCCAGTAGTCGCTTTGGGACTCATCGGTCACGGGGGTAGCCCAGGAGGCATAGCGGAAGGTTTTGTAGCCGCCGTTGGTCTGGGTGGAGTAGGAGTCCGGGTCATAGCCGCCGGAGCCGTTTTCGGAGCCGGCCCGGTCCACGTGGTTGAGCACCACATCCTGGATGACCTCGATGCCGTTGGCGTGCATCACGGCGATCATGCGCAGCAGTTCGTCCTTGGTGCCGAGGGCGGTGCGGAGGTTGCCCTTCTGGTACTTGTCGCCGAGGTCGTAGTGGTCGAAAGGCGAATAGCCTACCCAGGTGGAATCTTCATTTTTGTAGGACGGCGGGATCCACACCGCATCGACCCCCAGGGCTTTGAGCCGGGGGGCCAGCTCGGTCAGGTAATTGGCCCAGCCTCCGGGGAAGTTGTTGTTGCGGTAATCCCACCAGAAACCCTGGAGGACCACCTTCTTCACCCGCGTTTGCGCCTGCGCGGCAGGCACCAGCACCAGCAGCAGCAGCAGGGCCGCCAGCGCGCCTCTCATAAAGCGTTTCAGGTTTCTCATCATACGTGGTAGTCGTAGTGTCCTAGAACCGTGTAAGAAAACGGCAGAAATATATAGGAATTTACTAATCCGACAAGTCCGATCTGCGGATTCTTATTACATATCCGGATAAAAAAAGCAGTCCGGCTGCCTGCCGGACTGCTCCGAAATCGATTACAATCAATTGATTGTCAGAATTATTTATACAGCTGATTTTATCTGACAAGCATCAACTGCGCAAAATTTTACCAATGATTTAACTATACTTATATTGTAATATATTTTACCGAATTATTCAAATATTTATATACTTTCCACCGGTCGCCTGTTCAGGCGGATGCGCCGGCCTGCTCCAGCAGGGCTTTGGTGGCGCGGATCCCTTCGGGCTCCGGCAGGGCATTGCCCTCATATTCCACGCCGATATAGCCCCGGTAGCCGGCGGCTTTGACGATGCGGAGCAGCCGGAGGTAGTCCATGGTGGCCTCGCTGCCGTCGGCGGCAAAGCGGTAGCTCTTGGCGCTCACGCCTTTGGCGAAGGGCATCAGCTCGTCCACGCCCTGATACCGGTCGTAGGCGTTGTCGCACTTGCCTTCGGTGGAGCCCCAGCCGCCGCTGATGCAGAAGTTGCCGAAATCGGGCAGGGTGCCGCAGTTGGGCAGATTCACCTGGCGCATGACGGAGGCCAGCCAGGCGGCGTCGGAGGAGTAGCCGCCGTGATTTTCGACCAGGACACTGATGCCGAGGGGGGCGGCAAATTCAGCCAGCAGGCGCAGGCTGTCGGCGGAGCGGTTGCGGAGCTCGGCGGCGCTGCCGTCTCCTTTGAGGTTGACCCGGATGGCGGCGCAGCCGAGGGCCTTGGCGGTCTCGATCCAGCGCTGGTGGTTTTCGGCGGCCTGGATCCGCTTTGCGGAGCTGGCATCGGCCAGCGGGCCGGCGGTGTCGATCATAATGAGGTGGTTGTAGACCCCGGCATCCTGGCTTCGCCGGAGCAGCTCGGCGATGTAGCCGGCTTTTTTGACTTTCCGGTAGAAAAAGGTGTCCACATATTCCACCGCCCCGATGCCGTAGGCTTCCCGCGCAGTCTGGGGAAACTCCAGGGTCGTGAGCTTTCGTGCAAAGAGGGCGCGGTGCAGCGACCATTGCGCGAGGGAGATGCGGAAAAACAGCGGCTCCGGCTGCGAAGCCCAGGCTGTAGGAGCCAGCGAAGCGGCAGCAGTGCCGGCTGCCAGGGTGCGGATGAAGTGTCGGCGGTTCATTTGCGAGGAGTAATGTGAAGCCATGTGCGCCGGGGCATGCGCAGCGGCAGCATGCTGTACCGGGTAATTGGCCAATTAACAAAAAAATCCCGCAACGCCAGCGCGTTGCGGGGCAGTACAGCACGTTCAGCCGCTCAGTCCGTCATTGGACAGGACCGGTTTCCATCGGGCTCTGCGCGATTTCGTCCCATTGGGCCCGGGTGATCTTTTTGGGGGTATAGGTGTATCCGAGGCGGTCGAGGGTTTCCCAGATCTGGCGCAGCTCGTTCCGGGTGCAGCGCAGGCCTTCGTCGTAGACGAGGACGAGATCCGGATTCACGGCGGCCTTGCGGAGGCGCTGCAGCGTTGCCAGGGCAGTTTCCTCTTCAAACGCAGCGGAGCGGATGCCTTCGCGGAAGTTGACCAGGCCGGCCCGGTGGAGCGAATCGTAGCGGGCTTGGACCAGCCCGTTTACATACATGCCGGGCTTGTTGTGCAGCGGCGCATCGAGCTTGTATTTATTGGCTACGGCTGCCAGCAGATCGACATGCGTCTGCTCGTGCTCGGCAATGGCGGCGAACACGTTGAACTCCCATTCTTCGTTGATTTTCAGGTAAAAATCGCGTGAAGCCTGGACTTCTTCGATCATGCGGACGAGACCCAGGCGCTCGGCCTCGGTCATCGGCGCTGCAGGATTGGCGCGGAGCTGCTGGAGGAGGGCATCCTGTTGTGCCCGGGGTTGGTTGCCGTTTCTGCCTTGTTCAGGAGTCTGTTGACATACGGCGGGGAGCCAAGCCAGGGCCAGCACGCTCATCAGCAGGATTCTCAGGGTACGCATAGCTGATCGGATTAATGGTGATGGCCTAAAACATCCGTAAGGTAGCCAAGCGCCTGCGCGGAACCCCTGAAGGCAAGCAGCTGGCATGATGCTTTTAGGATGCGCCTGCGCCGGATAGCCAGGCGTAAAATCAGCCTGCGGGATGACGGAAGTCAGCCCTGAAAACCGGAATCCCCGCCCTGCCCTCCGGCAGCGCGGGGACATGGCCCGATCGGCAGATGCTCAATCGGCCTGAACAGGGATCTGGACCGGGATTTCGACCGTCCGCTCCCGGGTGTGCTCGCATCCGCTGTTGAGGTAGATGCCTGCAACGCCCCGCACCGTCAGCCGCGCGAGGTAGCGCCCGCTGCTCCGGCGGTAGCGGTGCCGGATCCAGGCGGCCTGTCCGGCCTGGATGCCGGAGCCGTCGCCCGGATCCCACTCGAAGCGGCCGGGCACCCCGGCCCGGATCACGGAGATCAGGGTCACCTCCTGCCATTCGTCGTCTGCGGGCCCGTACACGACTTCGATATCCGTGATCAGCGGGCAGTTGCCGGGCACTTCCACGGCCTGCGACACGCGGGTCTTGCAGCCGCAGGGGCCGCCCTGCGCGATGACCTCCACCTGATACACCATCATCTGCTCCGGATTCCGGACAAAGCGGTGGCCGCCGTACGGCGAATCGGTAATCAGGTCCGGCGTGCCGTCGCCCCAGCGCCAGATGTAGCGCGAAGGCCAGCTTTCAGGCTCCGGATGCGTCCGGAACCGGGCCGTAAACGAGAAGTCCGCATATCCGGCCTCCAGCGAGCAGAGCCCCGGATCGATCTCCGTCAGCACCGGGCAATACCCTTCCACCGGAACCCGGACACAGCCCTCCCGCCCGCAGCCGCCTGCGCCTTCGAGGCGGTATTCCACCATGAAGGCCCGGTCCTGGCCCTCCCGCCGGAAGGCGTGCGTAGCCGAAGGCGCTGTCGTGGTCTCTGTGCTGCCATCGCCCCAGGTCCAGTGATACTGAATCATCCCGGCCGGGATCAGATCCAGGTCTTCGATCTCCAGCATGACCTGGACCTGCACCTGTTCGCTGTCTTCTCCCAGACGGGTCACCGTGCGCCCCAGAATCTTCGGACACGTGCCCAGAATCTCCGCCTGGCCGCTGAAGGAGGCCGAACAGCTGTCCGGGCCCAGAGCCGTCACCGTGATCTGGACCGTTCTGGGCGGGCCTGCGAGGCGCTGATACGCATGCGAGGCTTCGGGAACTGCGGTCGTCTCCGGTTCCGAGCCGTCGCCCCAGTCCCAGCGGTACTGCTCCGCCGCCGCGCGCTGCACCTGGGCGCGCGCGAGCACCGTCTGTGTCTTTTCGTCCGGCAGCGGATCCGTAATCAGCTCCATTCCGGTCAGCTCCGGACAGTATCCGGGCACCGTCACCGGGGCACTCAGAGTCTGATTGCAGGCGCCCGAGGTGCCCGGCCCGAAGGTTTCAACGGTCAGCTGATAGATCCGCGCATCGCCCGGAAAACGCTGATAATCATGCGCATGCGTCAGCCCTTCCGTCTCTTCCGGTGCCGAGCCGTCACCCCAGTTCCAGCGGACCCGCTCCGGCAGGATCTCGCCTGTGGTGAGCGTGGCCTGGACGTGGAGGCTTTCGAGGCTGGTGCGGACGAAAGCGAAATCTATGCCGGTAAGCTCCGGGCAGCGGCCCGGAATGAGCACATCAGCGGTTCCGCTCACGGCACAGCTGCCGGGACCCTCGACCGATACATGCAGGGTATAGGGCCGGGCATCGCCCGGAAGGCGCTGATATACGTGGCTGTGGACCGGATCTTCGGTGGTTTCGGGTTCGGAGCCGTCGCCCCAGTTCCAGTGGTAGGCCGTGCCGGATGCCAGGGCCAGCTGCAGCGTTGCGTGGATGGTCTGCGTGGTTTCCTCCAGATCATCGGGGGTCAGCTCGATCTGCTCCAGCCTCGGGCACAGGCCCGGCACGGTGTGCAGATAGACCGACTCGGCCCGGCAATCGCCGGGGCCTTCGGCAGTCAGGCGGATTTCATAGGCCAGCGGATCGCCCGGCAGCAGGGGGTAGGTATGGGAGGCGAAAGGCACCGTCGTGACCGTCGCCGGGCTTCCGTCGCCCCAGCTCCAGGTGTAGGATTCGGCCGGGGTGCGGAGGATGGCTGCTTCGAGCGCCACTTCCTGGGCCGTTTCGCCGATGAGCTCTGCCCGCAGGGCCTGGATGCTGCCGATGGCCGGGCAAATGCCCGGCACGTGGAACGTGAAGCTGTGTTCGGTGCTGCAGGCAGTACCCGGGCCGTAGAGCCGGGCCACGACGGTATAGGTGCGCGGATTGCCAGGCAGGCGGGTATAGGTATGCGCAGCGGAATTGATCCCGCCGGTCATGACGGAGGGCTCGCTCCCGTCGCCCCAGTCCCATGCAATCTGATCGGGATATCCCTTGTCCAGGGTCAAGGCTGCGACGGCTTCCAGGCTTTCTTCGCCCAGGTGCTGTACGGTCACCTCATGCCCCAGGACTTCCGGGCAATAGCCTGCGATCACAACCGGCGTGGCGGCGGTGCAGGTGCAGCGCTCCGGGCCCTGCAGGGTCACCGCCAGCGTGTAGGTGCGCGGATCGCCAGGGTGGCGGGCATATACGTGCACCAGCTCCGGCGTGGAGGTCGTCACGGGGGCGCTGCCGTCGTTCCAGTCCCAGAGGTAGGCAATGCCTTCGGGATAATCGGTTTCGATCCGGGCGCGGACCGGCTGCAGGCGGTAATCGGTGCTGGGTTCCATGAGGGTTTCCATGGACAGCACCTGCGGACAGATGCCCGGCACCTGAATCCGCAGATATACCGGACATTCGCACATCCCCGGGCCGGTGATCCGCGCCGAAACCTCGTACACCTTGTCATCTCCCGGCAGGCGCCGGTACACGTGCGTGGCCTGCGGCGAAGCCGTGGTTTCGATGACGCCGTCGCCCCAGTTCCAATGCACGCTGCCTGCCGGGCCGAAGCTCATCGAAACTGCGACCGTCACCGGCTGCTCTGCCGGGAGCGGCGGAGCATGCTGGATGTCGATGGAGGTGACCACCGGGCAGATCATGGGCACCAGCACCTGGATGGCGATCTGCGAATTGCAGGATCCGGGGCCGAGGGCCTGGACGCGCACGAGGCGGGTGGCGTCTTCGCCCGGCGTACGGGCAAAGCGGTGTGTAGCCGCAGGCTCGGTGGTTTCCAGGGCATCGGTGCCATCGCCCCATTCCCAGCGGTAGCGGAGCGCGGGCGTTTTGGCGACTTCGAGCGAGAAGGCCTGCTCCAGGCCGGTATCGAGCAGCTGCAGCGTATGCTGGGCGGCAGCGGTGATTTCAGGGCAAATGCCGGGAATCTGGACAGAGGCCGCAGCCGACGACATGCAGGACCCGGGGCCTGCCGCCCGCACCTGCACCGGATAGTCGCGGGCATCGCCAGGCTGGCGCATGTAGAGGTGCTGGGCGCTGGGCTGATAGGTCGTGGTCACGGGCGATCCGTCGCCCCAGTCCCACTCGTAGGACTGGGCCTGGGCTTTGGTTACGGCAGCGGTGACGGTTACCAGCACGCGGTCGCTTTCGACGGTGCCATACACGGCCGCGAGCGACTCGATCACCGGGCAGACGCCGGGGATGCTGACCATGCCGTTGGCCAGGGTCGTGCAGGAGCCCGGGCCCTCGATCCGCACGGAGACCGGATAGGAACGGGCATCGCCGGGCAGGCGCGCATAGCCGTGGCCGGCCTGCGGACTGGTGGTCATCTCGACCGGACTGCCGTCGCCCCAGTTCCAGTGGTAATGGGTGCCCGGCGTTTTGGCCAGCACCAATGTCGCGGCGATCTGCTGGATGAAATCGTCCGAAGGGCCGTTTTCGAGGGTGAAAGCGGTCACTTCCGGGCATAATCCGGGGATGGTGACATAGGTTTCCGCCGTGCTGGCGCAGCTGCCGGGGCCATTGGCGGTGACGGTCACCTTCCGCGAAGCCGGATCGCCGGGCTGCCGGGCAAATTCATGCTCCGCCAGGGGCCCCGTGGTCATCTGCTCCGGGCTGCCGTCGCCCCAGTTCCAGGTATAGGAAGCCGGCGAGGCTTTCTCCGTTTCCACCGTAAAGCGGACGGTCTGGCTCAGCGGGGCTTCCGGAAGCATGACCGAGGTCAGGCCGGTGATCACCGGGCAGATGCCGGGGATCGTTGCCATGACAGCGAGGACCGCAGTGCTGCATGCGTCCGGGCCGAAGCCTTGCACGCTCACCTGAATGGTGACCGGATCGCCCAGCGGGCGGCTGAAGCTGCGGTAGAGCCGGGGATCGGTGGTTTCGATGGTTTCCGTCCCGATGGTCCAGCGGAACCGGGCAGGCAGGACGCCGGCAGTCTCCGCTTTGAAGACGAAGTCGGCCAGCGGTTCGCCCGCCGTCACCGATTCAATTTCCACAGCCGTCAGCACGGGGCATATGCCGGGCACCGTCACGCGGACGGTTTGGGTCTGTGCGGCGCAGCTGCCTGGGCCTGAAATGGTTACGCCCACCTCCACCGCTCTCGGATCGCCGGGCAGGATCGCGAAGGCCTGGTTCAGCACGGCAGTCCCGTCGCCGGCGGGCTGCCCGTCCACGGTCCAGGCGATGCTGGAAGGCGCGGGGCCCGCATACGCGGCGGTGAAGGTATAGGCCACCTCCGATTCCGTCTGTGCGCCGGCCAGGGCTTCGACTGCGGTGAGCAGCGGGCAGCGGGCCGGCAGCAGCACGGTTACGGAGACCGGAGTGGTCAGGCAGCTGCCCGGCCCCACCCCGACGGCCTGGACCTGCGCGCTGGCCGGATCGCCTACGGGCAGGGGGAAGGAGAAATTCCAGACCGGATCTGCCGTTTCGACGGTCAGTTCGCCATAGGTCCAGCGGGTGAATGCCGGTGCCGGGCCGCTGTATTCCGCCGTAAACTGCACCGGCAGGCTGTCCTCCAGGGCTTCGCCGGGCACGGCGGTCACGGCATCCAGCACGGGGCATACGCCGGGAATCTGCACCTCTGCCGAGACCGGGGCGGTAAGCCCGCATTCGCCGGGGCCTTCGCCCTGGGCTGTGACGGTCTGCGTCACGGCATCGCCGGCCGGGCGGGGGAAGGTATAAGTGATGACGGCGGCTGTCTCATCGAGCAGCAGCTCCCCGATCTGCCAGCGCCAGGAGGCGGGCGCCACGTGCTGCCATTCCGCGGTGAACTGGAAGGTGACCGAATCGCCGCTGAGCGCGGTCTGAACGGCGCTGAGGCCGGCTGCCACGGGACAGCTGCGGCCCACCACGATCTGGGTGCTTTGGGAGCTCTGGCAATTGCCGGGGCCTGCGAGCAGCACCTGCACAGTATAGGGCGTATCCGCACCGGGCGTACGGGCGTAGGCATGGGTGGCCGTGAGGCCGGCGGCGGTGGTGCCGTCGCCGAATTGCCACTGAATATCAGCAGGTTCCGGGCCATCGTATTCAGCTGTGAACTGCCAGACCATCTCCAGCGGAGTTTCGCTGAGGAGTTCGGCCTGGATGGCCTCGGCAGCCGGGCAGCGGGCCGGGAGGGGCACGCTGGCCTCCGCCTCCACGAGGCAGGAGAAGGGGCCGCTGAGCCGCAGCCTGACGAGGCGGGTTTCGTCTGCCGACAGCGGTTTTTCGAAGGTATGGGCAATGGGATTGTCCGGGCTGGTTTCCAGTTCGCCGGGGCCCCATTCCCACTCGAATCCCGTGGGGGCAGGCCCCTGGATGTCAGCGGTGAACAGCAGTTCGAGGTGGGTTTCCGTTTCGTTCTGGACGGTATAGCTCAGGCTGACGTCGGGGCATTTGAGGCGGAGGCCCAGCTCCACGGCGTCGCAGGGGGTTTTGTCGGGCGTTTTCAGCTCATCGACAATGAAGGTCCAGCCGTAGGTTTCCTCCTGGCCGAATTCCGCCTGGTTGAAGTCGCTGGTGAAGGCCGAGCGGACGCGGTCTTCGGTCCAGGGCTGGTTGGGGCGTTTTTCGTCCCAGCGGGGCGGTTTGCTGGAGCGGGTGAGGCGCCAGTCGTCGGCGGCTTCGCGCCCGCTGTTTTCGCGGATGTCAAAGCCTTTGCTGGCATCGCGGGCGACGCCGAAGACCTTGCGCACGCGCGAGACGCGTTTGCCGCTGCTGTCGATGAATTTTTCCGCGTAATAGCCGCCGAGGATGGTGAAGTAGCGGTCCGTTTCTTCCGGCGGCAGCCCCAGGTGCTCGATGACCGATCCCAGCAGTTCGTCGGTGCTGTAGTCCGATTCGGCATGGCCGGGCGAGGTGGTGAAGATGATGCCGTAGCTGCGGTAGGCGCTGTTGCCGTCCTTGCGCTCGATCACGCCGGAGACGATGGGCTCGCGGACGGTGAGGGGCGGATTCGGGATGGGAATAGGTTTGAGCATAGCCAGTGGCGGTTGATTTGCGTCGGAATATCAGGGCTGGACGGGGGATTCGGAGCGGTTCAGGACCTCGCGGGCGAGCTGGAGGTAGTCGTAGGCGCCGTTGGAGGTTTTGTCGTAGCTGAAGATGTCGGCGCCCCATTCCTGGGCTTTAGCCAGGGCGATGTTGGGGCGGATGCGGGTATCGAAGACGAGGCTGCCGTATTCGCGCTGGAGGGTTTCGAGCATGTCGCGGTTGACGGTGGTGCGCTGGTCGTAGCGGGTGAGGACGAGGCCGAGGAGGCGGAGGCGGGGGTTGAGCTGTTTTTGGGCTAATTGGAAGGTGCGGAGGAAGCTCTGGACGCCTTTGAGGGGGAGGAACTCGGCCTGGAGGGGCATGAGGACGAGGTCGCTGGCGGTGAGGGCATTGATGGTGAGCATGCCGATGGAGGGCGGGCAGTCGAGGAGGACCCAGTCGTAGGTATCGGGGGGGAGGTGCTCGAGGATGCGGGCGAGGATGCGTTCGCGGCCGTAGACGGAGACCAGCTCCAGCTCGGTATTGGCGAGTTCGAGGGCGGCGGGGAGGAGGTGGAGGGGGCCGGATTCGAGGCGGGCTTGCAGGAGCTGGGGGGCATCGCCCTGGACGGTCTGGCGGAAGAGGTGGTAAAGGTTGGGTTCGGGCTCGGCGGAGAAGCCGAGGGCCTGGGTAAGGTTGGCCTGGGGATCCAGATCCACGAGCAGCACCCGCTTGCCGAGCTGCTGGAGGGCAGCGGCGAGGTTAATGGCGGTGGTGGTCTTGCCGGAGCCGCCTTTCTGGATGGCGATGGAGAGGATCATGTTGTCGTATGTTTTACCACTAAGGCACTGAGGGCACTAAGAAACACTAAGAAAAGTCCCTTCGTGTAACTTAGTGTGCTTACCTTCTTAGTGGTGAATATGTCATGTTTTACCACTGAGGCACTGAGGGCACTGAGAAACACTAAGAAGAGTCCCTTCGTGTAACTTAGTGTGCTTACCTTCTTAGTGGTGAATAACATAGCATCAGAATTTAGGCAGCCGGGCAAATTGTTCTGTGACGAGGTGAATGGCGGTCTGGGTGATGTTGGTGACGTGGAAGTTGATCAGGATACCCTTCGGTTTGCCGGCGAGCTTGAGGTAGGAGAGCAGCTGCGCCTGGAAGACGGGCAGCAGGACCTCGACGGCTTTGACTTCGACGATGATGGCGTCATTGATGAGCAGATCGAGGCGGAGGGGCTGGGCGAGTTCTTTGCCTTTGTAGGCGATGG
Source organism: Bacteroidia bacterium (assembly GCA_033765305.1). Taxonomy (GTDB): domain Bacteria; phylum Bacteroidota; class Bacteroidia; order J057; family J057; genus RDXT01. The sequence goes on along the minus strand of JANRID010000057.1, from coordinate 155,685 downwards.
GTACGAGCACCTGCCGCTGCACGTGCATGCCCCGCAGGCGGCATTCCTCAGCCAGGCATTCCTCATAGACCCCCTCCAGCAGCCCGGGCCCCAATAGGCTATGCACCTCGATGGCAGCACCGATGAGGTCGTAGGAGAGGGCGGTGAGGGAGGATTGGGTCATGGGCAGCCTTCCTGGGTATTGCTTTTGCGTAAATTGTCCTGCCGTGAAAGCACCTGAGCATTGGAATAACTATTACTACCGCCTTTTGAGCGCGGATAAATATGATCAATATTCGCCTTTAGCGGATCGTTGGGGTCCTCGTCATGCAAAATTTCGCTTTGCTTGCAGTCGGAAACGAGGGTTCCTCCATGATTAGCCCTGTTTAAGTCAAGTATTCTAGTACGTTGATAAGATGTAAACTCACCAAAAGGAGCTACTTGTCCAACAAGATCAGGCTCATTTCTGTATGGCCCAGGATTGCGGGTATTTTTATTCAATAATTCAAAAAGTCCTGAAATTGCAGGAATTTTTTTCTCTCCTACAGACAGATCGCTAAGACTCTCCACCACCCGTAATAATTTTTCCCTGATAAACTGAGTTAGATTCCTCGCAGATGAGCCTCCAAAGTTGTTCATCTCCCAGTCTTGTATATACCCTCCAACAGCCTCATCGTTTGTCTTATTCAATGCTGATACAAGTCGCGCTCTAATACGGTTTTTGTCCACATGCCTAAAGCTAGTCATACTGTCAAGCTGAGTGATTGCTTGGGCCAGATATAACGGCACACTGATTCTTGCATCGCTGGCCATAGTGATTTCCACACGTCCCGCTCTACTTACAAAATAAATGTGGTGAGATGCAGTACCCATTGAAAAAGGAACTGAAACTTCTACATCTGGCAAATTATGAGTTACCTGAACAGCATTTGGAGGAGTAGGCTCATTGCGGCGACCACCACCCATCACCCTATTCAGCAACCCCCTTCCCGCGCTCACCGCCCGGTTCACCAGCCAGCCAAGCGCCTGATCCACCAGTCCCCGCACGCGGCCGATCATCTCGCCGATCCGGGCGCCGAGGCCGCGCAGGCCCACCTGGTTGGCCAGGAATCCAATGATGACCGGCAGGGAGCGGGCCATCGTATTTTCAAGAAAGTTGGCGGCGGTGGCGAGCGTGCCTCGGGCAATTTCTGCAATGCCGCCTACGAAGGAATTAATCACCTCCAGGATCTGCCGCAGCTTCTCGATGAAGGACTGCACTGCCCGGTAGAATGCGATGAAGCTGTTGACCACTGCCATGATGCCGGTAGGGTCGAGCATGGACAGCAGGCGTGTTACCATCTGGGTGATGATGCGCTCCATGATCCAGTTTTTCACCGCATCGAGCACGGTGTCCCAGAGGTTGGACAGCTGGTCCTGGATGTGCCGCCAGATGGCGCCGATGCCTTCGCGCTGCACGTCCTGGATGAAAGCCCAGACGCCTGTAGCTGCCTGGCCTGCCGTTTCGAGGAACTGCCGCACCCGCGCGACGCGTTCAGGCCCAATTTGCGGATGCTCGGCCAGTTTCTGCCAGATGCGCTCCATCGTAATGCCGAGCACATCCAGCACGAAAGTAATGACGCCGCGCAGGCTGAAATCGCGCGGCGGCGATACGCCTGCGTCCTGGAGCTCGCTGGTCAGCCAGCCCACCAGGCCGCTCAGCAGGTGGCTGCCGATGTTGCCAAAAAACTGGATGAAGCCCTGCTTCACGGCCCGCAGCAGGTTGAGCAGGAAGCCCACCGGGTCGCGCTGGATATCCTCGAAGGCCTGTGTCGCCCGCTGGATGATCTGCAGGATGAGTTCCGTAGGGAAATTCATCAGCTCCAGCAGGACCTCGATCAGCTTTTTAATTACCTCCAGCGCAAAGCCCAGCAAGCGGGCGATGGGCTCGCGGAAGGTGGCGACGACCCGCTCGAAAGCATCGATGGGATGAACAAGATCATTGACCGTCAGGGAATTCCAAATACCGAGGAAGAGATTCCGAATCAGCTCGACGGTGATCCCGTAGCGCTGGATGAGGCTGTTCACCCAGGCGGCCATCCGGTCGATGGCACCGGTTTCCTCCATCTGCTGATAGGCCTCCTGCCCGGCGGCCAGCTCCATGAAACCAGCAATGATGTTGCGCGCGTTGCGCTCGACAGGCTGCTGCGTTACGGGGTCCCTGCCCAGAATGACCGTGAACAGGCGGTAGCCGCGGATGCTGCTGGCATGCTCGCGGAGCAGGCCCAGCAAGGCATCTTTGATGAACTGGAGTACCTGCGCTGCTACCGTGCCGGCAAAACTGGTAAGCCGGGTCAGGAAGCTCCAGAAGCGCTCGGCGAGGTTTTGGAAATTTTGCGCAATGTTCGGCAGGCTGGCAGGCTGAATGGCCTCCCATGCGGCGGTGAAAATCCCCCGCAGCTCGCCCAGCAGGGCACGGAATGTGCCCAGTTGCGTGTCGATCCAGTCGGCGCTGCGCTGGAGGGTGCCGCGTGCGCGCATCTGCTCCAGCTCGGTCTCCTTGCCGGCCAGACGCAGCACCTCTTCCAGAATTTCTACCGTGGTGGCATGGACCTCCGCGCCTGTGATGGGGTCCTGGCCGAGGATTTTGGTCAGGAGGAGGTACCAGCGGTTCTGCGACACGCGAGCATGCAGCGGTAGCACCAGCGCCTCTTTCACCCAGGTCATCAGCTGCTGCACCAGCGAAGCGGCAAAATTCCGGACATCCTGCAGCAGCGCACCGAAGTGGCGGGTCAGCACCCCAAGGTTATACTCCCAGCCTCTTCTGAATTCTATTTCCGCCCAGGCCCGGTCGAACGTCTGGACAATCCGGGTCAGGGAGATATTGCAGCGGTCCAGCTCGCCCTGAATCCAGGTCAGCGCCCGCTGAACGATGCCAAGCTCCGTAAGCTTATCATAGATGGCCGTGCCGAAAGGCGCCAGGCCCATGATACCGCCGACGATATTTTCAGCGGTCGGCGCTACCCGGTTTCCAGTAAGCGGGTCCTGCCCGGCTATGACGGTGAAAAGCGTATAGCCGGGCACATGGCGGGCATAGGCAGGCAAATCAACCCCTGCCCATGCAGCGGCTGATATAATTGTGTCTATACCCAGCAGTTGTATATCGGGCACCACTTCCTTCCGCATCACGCTCCCCCCCTGCTGCACCGTATGCGTCAGCTCATGCGCGAGCAGGCGCTGGCCCTGCGTGGAGGCGGGATCGAATTTACCGGCGTTGAAATAGATGTCGTTGCCATGCGTAAAGGCCTGGGCATGAGCTTCCTGGCTCATCTGCACGGCTTCGCTGTCGGTGTGGATGCGCACGCCGCTGAAGTCTGCGCCGAAGCCCTGCTCCATCCGGCTGCGGGCCTCGTCGGGCAGGGGGCTGCCGCTGCCTTTGCGGGTGCTGAGGCGCTGAGCGAAGCGCTCGCTGAGGCTGGGGAGGTGTTCGCCCTGGCGCTGGATGCTGCCCTCGCCCTCGTCGGGGGGCGGATCGGCTGCGCCGGTCATCTGCAGGGCCGCTGGTTCTGCCTGGGCCTGGATTTCGGGCGCTTCTTCGGGCGCTTCCTTGCGCTGCAGCGGCGTAATGGCAGCGGCAAGGGGCGTGATGGAGCGCTGAATGCTTGTGTGTTGAGCAGAATTGTCTGACAGTGAATCGCTTGCCTTCGCTTCCGGCATATTTACCACCCGCTCCGCCATGGCATCCGCTTCGCGCTCGTAGCGGTCGCCCGGCGCGCCGATGCGCAGCTTGGGCTGAATTCCAGTATCCTGATGTTCAGGGGTTGGCTGAATATTTTCCGCGTCCTCCGCCTGGGCCTGGACTTCCTCCTCCTCCGCCTGCCGCTGCAGCACTTCCCCCGCAGGAGGTTCCGCTTGTGCCTGAATCGCTTCCTCCTCCTGCCGCTGGAGTAGCTCCCCGGCGGGAGGTTCGGCCTGGGCCTGGACTTCTTCTTCCTCCGCCTGCCGCTGGAGCGGCGGTGCCTGCGGATAGGCCTGGAGCTGACCCTCCTCCGCGCAGGCCTCGCACTTCGGCTGGAGCACCGGAGCGAAAAACAGCGATTCCGCCCGCTGCACCGCCTGCTGCGCCGCAAACATGCCTTCCCCCTGCGCCCCGAAGAAGGGGGCATTGCGCGTCTGGGTGCGGACGACGGCAGGGGCGGGATGTTTGGGGGCGTGGGGCATGGATTAAGGATATGCAACCTCTACAGTTGTCTCTCCGACAACTGAGTGATAGTTCAGTTGCTTTATTGTATCGAAGCTACCCCAGTCCACATGCACACATCCATGAGAAGATTCGTCCAACGGACCTGCATGAAGTGCTTCACCTTTATTATAAAATATCGCATAGCTCATATTCGCCATCTGCGGATCTTGTGAATACCTCTTCCTCGGATCTTTCGGATCTTTAACGACAGACGGATCTGTAAACAAGCCACTGTTATACCCTATTCCCTCGATACGTTGGACTTTAAAACTGCCCTTGTCTGTTAGTCCTAAAGCTTTGGAGCCGCCTGCGACGGGTATAAGAAAGCTGCTTAGCGCTTTGAGATTATTAAAGTATTCGATCTTAGCAATACCAAACCATGTTTCTATACCATTTTTGTCAGGAAGTTTATACAAGAATTTGACTCTTATTTTTTCAATCCAGGGCTTAGTCTGTTTGTCTTTCTTTTTGTTGAAACTATCTTCCTTCAGATGCATATCGTCTAGTGTGCCAAAATTGAAGGCAGACTTATCTCGGTACGTCTGCACCCGCTCTTCCCCTCCCCCCTGCTGCACCACGTGCGTCAGCTCATGCGCCAGGAGGCGCTGGCCTGCGCTGCTCTGGGGCTGGTACTGGCCGGCATTGAAATAAATGTCGCGGCCGCGGGTGAAGGCGTGGGCGCGGATGGACTGGCTCATCTGCTGGGCTTCACCGTCGGTGTGGATGCGCACGCCGGAAAAATCCGCGCCGATGCCTCCCTCCATCTGCGCGCGTATGGGGGCAGGCAGGGGCTGGCCGCTGCCCTGCCGGGCCTGCAGGCGGCTGGCGAAGTGCTGCGGGGCGCTTCCCTGGGCCTTGCCCTGCACCATCTCCTCTTCTTCGGCTTGGGACTGGACGGGCTCTTCCTCCTCGGCCTGGCTTTGCACCATTTCCTCCTCTTCAGCCTGGGCCTGTACGGGTTCTTCTTCCTCGGCCTGGCTTTGCACCATTTCTTCCTCTTCAGCCTGGGCCTGGACGGGTTCTTCCTCCTCGGCCATGCGCTGCACCTTCTGCTCCTGCTCGCATTCGGGGCACATGCGCTGCATGGGCGCGCCCAGCCCGGTGCTGGTGCTCAGGGCCGGACTGGCCGTTCCGCCGCTGACGACGCGCTCGGCCACGGCGTCGGCTTCGCGCTCGTACGCGTCGCCGGGGGTGCCGATGGCCAGCTTGGGCTGGATGGCCGGGGCCGGGCCAAAGAAGGCGGCCTGCTGTTCACCGGCATGCGCCCAGGCAGGCTGTCCGGTGCGCCGTCTGACGGGTTTTCTGCGAATGCTCCACGAGGCCATGACGAATGTGTTGATCGGTTAGCTGTCAACGGATTAATTCACCCACTTCACATACAAAATCTCTTCCATCCAGGGCAGCTTCACGATCCCGATGCCCCAGGGCAGGCGGGTCAGCAGGATGTCCTGGCCTTTTTCCTCCACCAGCAGGCGGGTTTCGCCTTCGCGGAACTCCAGCTTGCCGGCGCGCTGCAAAAAGCCTTCGCGCAGGCCGTCGGGGGAGGTGCTTTTGAGCGCTTCCCAGTGCCCGATGACGGAGGCCAGCAGGTCCTCGCATTCTGCCTGCTCGAACCTGCTCAGCTCAGGCTCGCGGATGACGGGCATGTGCAGGGGATAGCCGCAGAGCAGCTTGGCTATGGGCAACTCGTGCTCCGGCAGGCCGGCGCTGCCGGCAGCCAGATAGCCCATGACCTGCACGGCGCGGGCCTGTGCGGCTTCGCCGCTGAACTGGTCCCCGTCCAGCAGACCGAGGTTTTCAAACAGCGCAGGCAGGAAGGGGTGCAGCAGCACGAGTCCGGCATGGGAGACAAACAAGGCCTCCGGCCTGTCGGCTTCCGCCTGCGCGGCTGCCTCCGGCTGCGCGGGCGGAGGCTCCGCCGCCGCTGGCGCCGGCAGCTGGCGGAGAGTCTCCGCCATGCGCTCCGCTTCGGAGATTCCGGCTCCGCGGGCTGCTGATTCCAGCACGGCAAGCCACCCGGCCCATCCGGCGGGAGGCGGATCCGGCAAAGACGGGTCTGCTGCCGGCGGCAGGCCCCCCGCCGTCCAGCCGGCGGCCTCCGCTGCGGGCAGCGTCCGGAGCCATGCGGCCAGCAGCTCCGCTGTCTGCGCTTCGCTGAGCGTCCATTGGATCAGAACCGCCTGCAAGTCGGCGCGGGCGGAGGCGGGCAGTTCAGGGGGCAATTGCGCAATCCAGCGCAGGACCCATGCGTCTGCGCCCAGCAGCCTCAGCACCTGCTGCCAGAAGGCGGGCGGATACTGGTACAGCAGGCGGAGCACGGCCCGGCGCTGTCGGCGCAGGAGTTCCCGGATCTGCGCGCGCGCAGCGGGGGCATGCTCCAGCGCAGCCAGCAGCGCGGGCTCCTGGAGCAGGTCGCCGGCCGTGCCGTTCCAGCCGCTCAGATAGCCCTGCCGCAGGAAGGCTTCCCAGCGCTCCAGCAGGCGCTCCTCCGGGCGCAGGGTGCGGGACCGGACGGGCGGGGCGGTTTCCGGCTGCATGCCGGAGAGGGCGGCTTCCAGGGCTTCCAGCAGCCGGGCGGCGAATGCGTCCCCGAACTGGCTGGCGGGCAGCTGCCCGAGGTCGAGGTCCAGCGTGTCGATCCGCAGGACTTCCTCTCCGCCGCCGAAGCGGTCGAACAGCGCCTGCAGGCGGTCGAGCAGCCCGTGGCTGCAGAGCCAGGCAGCCTGCGACTGCAATGCATAGGAATCCTGCCTGCGCCCCATGTGGAGCAGCACCTGCTGGGTTCCGATGTAGTGCGTCGCCATAGGAGGATCAGGATTCGAAGAGGTTCAGCAGCGCGTCGCGGGCGGGGCCGGCGGGAAGCTCCTGGGCATTCCAGTTGGTGCGGATGCGGGAAAGGGAGAGGCCGGCGGTTTTCAGTTTGCCGGACAGCTCGCCCAGGCCGGCATGGATGGCCTCGTCCCAGCTCCCTGCCAGCGACGCGTCGAAGGCTTTGAGGGTAAGCGTTTCAAGCATGTGTGCGTACGCACGCTTCTTGTCCGCATCCTTTGAGCGAGCATAGGTCTGCAGGATCTTGCCGCTCAGTTCGCGGTATGCATCGAGACCGGGCTGTTTGCCCGACACATATTCGAGGGAGTCTGCGTACAGTGCGGATTTCGCGAACTCGCCTTTTGCATTCAGATTGTACAGGGCCTCCTGGTATTTGACGGAACGGGCCTGCAGCTGCGCTTCCAGCGCCGCGCCCGCAGGCGCGGGCTTGGCTACGATGCCTGCGGGCTGAGCCTCAGCCCTGACTGACCTCCCAGTCCGCGTCTTGATTTCGGGCTTGGGATCATTGGGGCTTTCCGGATCGGGCTCCTCTTCCTCCCGGTCGTCCTCCAGGCAGCAGGCCAGGCTGCGGTGCAGCGCGAAATCCGCTACGGCGATTACCTCCCACGAGCTGGGATCTTTGGGGTTGTCCGCATCTGTGCAGACCTCGTCGCAGATGACGATGAAGGTGCCGCCGGCAGGCACGCCGCCCATGTGCTCCATGCCCACGGCAGGACTCGAGCCTATATTTTTGAAAAAGGTCTGGCTGTCGGCTTGATGTACCCCCCGGGCCGTTTCGTTCTGTCCGGCTTTTCGCTCGTGCAGATGCACGAAGATCAGGTCGAACTCCAGGTTGTGCGCGATGCGCAGGGCGTCGAGGGCTTCCTCGGCTGCCTCGCACGGCATGCCGATATGCCCCTCGATGCGGAAGAAGCCATTGCCGAGGATGCTGAAGCGCAGCGGGTCTGCCTGCGCCGCAGCGGTGCCATACGGATCGGCCGGTTCTGTATCCGGTGCCTGGAGGTGGTAGCCCAGCAGGGCTTCGTCGGTGCAGCAGTCCGCCGGCTGCCAGTTTCGGGCAAAGTCTTCGAGCGCGCCGGGCCGGGTCAGATCGTAATAATACGGAATGGCCCGCCTACCCAGCGGATAGGCCTCCGTCTGGCTGGGGGTGATGCGGATGTCGTACGTTTCACGGTATTCGTCCGAAGCAAACCTGACGATGCCGTGATCGAAGGCGAAGTGCTGGATCATGTCGCGCAGGCGCAGGAAGAGCCGCCGCACCCGCTGCCAGTCGCCGTGCATCACGTTGCGGACCGGTGCCGGATAAAAGCCCGTCCGGTAGCCGCCTTCGAGGGTTTCGATCTGCTGGTCGGCTGTCTGCACGAAATGAGCGATTCCCAGGTGGCGGGGAAAACCGGACACCGGCCAGCAGTTTCCGGTCAGCCTGCAGGCCTCCGCGATGAACTCGTTGTAGCCCCGCACCAGATCCCGGAGAAAATCGTAGTGGTACTGGTGGTAGTTCAGGTTGAACTGCAGGCCCTGAAAGATGGCGTCCAGCCGCGCTTTCAGCGCCGCTATATCGACGGCGTCCCGATCCAGGCAGAGGAAATCCGCATAATGCTGGTAGGCCATTGCAATGCTTGCCGTCAGCCGGCTCCAATGCTGTCCGTCCTGCTGCAGCTCCGGGCTGGCCAGCCCTTCGACGATGCTGCCGTAGGCCCGGTTGATGCTCTGGTAATCGGTGAGATTGGACAGGCGGCCTTCGCCGGCGGCTTCGCGCGCAGCGGATTTTCTGCTGCCAGCCACGGGCGGCGCGAAGGCTGCCGTATGCAGACGCGGCACATGCAGCAGATCGAGCGGCTGGCAGCCCTCCATGCGGGTGTAGCAGGCCTCCGGCACCAGCAGCGCCCGGATGCGGTACACCGTCTGGCTGTTCCGCGAGCAGTCGGTTTCGATGCAGGGCTTGTCTTCTTCGCCGCCTTTTTCCAGGAAGAGAACCAGCACATGGCCCGATACATGCAGCTCCGTCAGCTCGACGGCGCCCTGGGCGGCATACTGGATCCCTTCATCCGCCGTAAGCAGTTCCCAGCTCGTCAGGGGGGTGCCGGTCTCTGCCGCTGCAGCAGTGCTCCGGCTGAGGCTGCGTCCGCTTTTCAGCTGGGGCGCCTTCTTTTCCTTTGGGTTTGATGTGTCCGTTGAGCTTGACTTGAGCTGGCAATCCCGCCAGGCCTGGTACATGGCCTCCCCGTCGCCGTGCAGATCGCGCTCGTTCCAGTGGTACGGGCGCACATGCGTGTACTGCCGTCCCTTGAAGGGGAATTCCACGCAGGGGCTTGGATCGTCCGCCGGGGCTGCGCCGGCTTCCATCTGCATGAGATAGCCGGCAGAGGTAAAGCCATAGCCCGGCGACAGCACGATGTAATGCTCATCGCAGGGCGCGCCGTAGCGGTAGGCGGCTTTGAGCCCGCATACGATCCCCGCTCCGATCCCGTGGGTGCGGGTCAGCCGGTTTTGTTCGTCCAGAAACCGGCGCAGCCCGTTGAGCTGGCTGTCGGTGAGCACCTGATCAGGCGCGAAGTGCGGGTAGGCAGGAGTATGTTGGAGATCCATGGCGGGAGGAATGGAGGGATGGTTCAAGGATGATTCAGGTGAATATGGGGTGAATTACATGGCGCGCAGGCTCATGCGGCCCAGCAGCGGCGGGGTGCCGGCGCGGTTTGCGCCGGCGAGCCGGGCGGGCGGATAGACCGACTGGAGGCATTGCAGTTCGCGGATCAGCGCACGCAGGGCTTCACGGTACGCTGCGGCTTCCGGGGTATCGGGTCCGGCGGGGGGAATGCCCTGTGCCGTGCCGGGCAAGGCCGCCAGCGCATCGAGCCAGCGCAGATAGGCCTGCTCGAAGCGCTGCATGTCCAGGTAGCTGAGCCAGTATACCTGCAGGTACACGTGCGCAGGCGCTTCGCGGCGCAGGGTTTCCTCGGCAAACTGCCTGAACGCCAGGCTGGCGCTGCGGCGGCTCCAGGCGGGCAGCACCACCGTCGCCTGAAACGAATAGCGGTCTGTCAGGCCCGGCACGGCGCCGGGCAGGCCGTCGGGGCGCAGGAAAGGATCTTCCGGATGCCGCTTGCGCAGGAGCAGATGCTCCACAAGGTGCAGCCCTTCGCTCTGCCAGGCGGCCTGCATCAGGCGCATGACGGCGCCGAGCGCCTCCGGCGAGGCAGTATAGCCCAGCACCGCAGGCGCCTGCCCGTCCTGGCAGTCGTTGACCAGGGCCCAGCGGCAGGCTGCCGCGTCGAAGCGGTAGGCATCCTGGCTGCTGCCCAGCCGGATGGCGGCATCCATCACCTGGGCCGCCTCGGCTTGACCTTTGCACGGCTCGCTGGTAAACCATACCTGATCCCAGGCAAGGATCTGGAAGCGCCAGGCGCCGGTTTCGTCCTGCATGAGGCGGAAGACATCGGGCGCCAGGTCCGAAAATCCGGTGCTGGCGGCGCCTGCCGGCGCTGCGGGCTCGGTGTAGCCGCCGATCCAGCGGATCAGGGCATCTCGGGCAGCTTCGCTGCCGTCCGGAACCCGCCCCAGGGGCGGCTGCCCGGCTTCCGGCCCGCAAGGGCCCGTCAGCTCCCAGAAGCCGGTGGTACATTCGCCCTCCGTTTCCTCGCGCAGGATGTAGGCCGCTGCCTGCCCGCCCTGCTGCAGCAGCAGACGGAACAAGCCTTCGGCCTCCGCCTCCGTCTGCGCAAACCGGCTGATGAACAGATACGTGCCCTCCGGGCCCTGGACGGCGGTGCGCCAGCCCGCGCCAGGGCTGTACTGCAGCTGGTAGGCACGCGGCGCCTGCGCCGCTTCGCGCGGATGCATGCCCAGCAGGGCCATGGCGCGCCGCTGGAAGCCGCCCATGCGGCGCTCAGGGCTGCGGTAGTCGAAGCCCTGGCTGCGGCGGCTGCTCAGTTCGGGGTAGTATTGCAGAAACAGCTCCTGATCCTGGACCGACTTGCGCAGGGCTTCGTCCTTCGAGTCGAAGAGCTGGAACAGCAGCGCGCCGTAGTCGGCAAAGCGCTCGGCAAAGCGGGCGCTGAGGTGCTCCAGGAAGCGGCTGCGGCGCTCCAGCGCGCCGGAAGGCGTTTCGATCAGCCGCTCCAGGTCCGCCTGCAAGGCGCCGTATTCCACGTACAGGCGTTCCCGTTCCGCAACCTCGATATCCGCCCGCTGGGTGAAATAGGTCCGCACCGGGTCGGCGCTGCTCCAGTCGAACAGACGGGGCATCTGCGCCAGCTGGGCGAGGTAGTTGGCGAGCAACTGTTCGAAAAACATCAGATAGGCCTTGAGCTGCAGCGACTGCGCCTTGCGGGCAACCGGCTGGGAGTCAGGTACCTGGTACACACCTGCGCGGTACAGGGCCGGCAGGTCGTGCTGCATGGGCCAGTAGTCGTCCAGCTGACGGTCTTCGCCGACCGGAATGGGGAAATCCTGCTCCCGGCCCTTGTACTTCACCGGACGGGCAAGCAGGCGCTGCTCTTCCAGGATTGCCTGGACTGTGCGGCGGTCGCTGCGGACCTGGAGGCGGTTCTGGTACAAAGTCAGGCAGGAGCGCGCCGGGGTAAAATTGGGCCTCAGGCAGGACCCGTGGCTCAGGCACAGGTCCCAGCGGTCCGATGCGCGCAGCACGCCGTCCACGTAGGCCAGCAAGTTCACATTCCGCACCGATCGCACGCCGGGAATGTCCGTCAGCAGGTTCACCACGTCCGACGTGCGCAGGTGGCTGCGGTCGGCGGCGGCGGCAAATTCCTTCGGGTCGAAAAATCCGTGCTCCAGCAGGGGGCCGGCAAAGATTTCCTCGGTGGTATAGCCCCGCCCGACGAGTTCGGAGAGGGAATAGAATCGGAGCGAAGGCTTGATATGCTCCTCCAGCACGCTCAGGATGCGGGCATGAGCTTCGTTGGGGTCTGCCCCCGGCTCCAGGTAGATATCGGCATCGATCCCGATCTCCTCGGTGCGGACCTCGCGCACGCGCACGGGATCTTCGCAGAGGCTGCGGCTGCGGTGCAGGCGGCGCCAGACTTCCTGCCGCACGAGGCCTTTGGTCAGCTCGCGGTCCCCGGGCTCGCCCTGGGGGGGGCGGCGCCAGGTGAGTTCCCAGTCGTAGGCGAACGGATACTGCTGCTCCATGCGCCCGCCCGTGTAGCCGCCCAGCATCATCAGCACCCCCGGAATGACATAGGGAAACCGCCCGCTGCGGTTCAGGGCCAGCTTGACGCCGTCCTGGCTGCGGGCCAGCAGGCGGTAGCCCCGGCAGGCCGGAATGTGCCAGCAGAGGGGAACGCGCTGTTTGCACAGCGCTCCGTCGATATATACCGTCTGCGTGTGCAGCACGGCACCGTGTTCGCGCTCCACAGTCAGGGTAATGGTGCCGGGCTTGCTGACGAAGACATGTACGGCATCGAGGATGAAGGCCTGCTCCGCGTCGAAGACGAGGGCTTCATCCTCCGGGATGACGTATTCGCTCAGGGATTCCGTATCATCGGCCTCGCCGGCCCGGCCATGATGCCAGCGGCCCAGGCTGAATTCGCTGGGGGCGCTGTCCCATTCCCAGTCGTAGAGAAAATAATAGGCATCGGCCTGGGGCATGCCGCCGGTCAGGACCGCCAGGCCCGGCAGCTCCATCGGATACTGCGCATCGCCATGCGCGAAGAGCCAGCGGCAGCCTTCCGGCCCGTCCACGGTCAGGCAGTAGCAGTTTGCTTCGGCCCCGGCCTGGCAGCGGTCGGCCTGGAAGATAAAGGGGTGGTCGAGCACGGCCACGGTTTTCTGATGCGGCTTCGCGATGTGCACTTCCCAGCTCCGCAGCTCCTGTCCGGCGGCGTCCCGCAGGCGGATATGCACCGGCACGGGATCGCCCGGCTTGCCGTCCGCCTTGGGGTCCGGATCGGCCGAATACAGCGCCACCGACCGCAGCACCACATCCTGTTCGATCTGGAAGCAGATGCCCTGCCCTTCCGGACGGATGTAGGCACCCTGGCCGGGCTCCAGACAGGTCAGATCCGGAGGCCCCAGCCGCATATCCTGCACAAACTCATCGTATTCGATGCAGACCTCGTAGAGGCCGCCGAGGAAATGCACGAACGCATCCGAAACAGGCGGCTCCGCATGCCGGGCTTTCCATTCGGCCAGCGCCTCCGCTGCCGTCAGGTCTTCGTAGGCGGCGCAGGCATCCGGCTGTTCTTCTCCAGGCTTGCGTTCCCGGAATGCCGCTTCCCGCACCGGATACACCCAGGCGTTGCGCACGCCCCGGATGTCGATGAGCACCTTGCGGAGGTCGTCGAAGGTGACCGGCGCCGAACTCAGCACCTCGGCAGCGGTATGAAAGCGGGCGACGGTATAGGCGCTGCCCCGGTCGGAGCGGGTCAGCAGGTCCTTGATCTCGAAGCGGGTGCGGTAGCCCAGGTCGGCAATGGCGTAGCAGAGCGTTTCCAGGATCGTGATTCCGGGATCGTGGCTGTTGTAATCGGTCCAGAGGCGGTGGGAAAGCCGCTCGATGAACTCCAGGCCCTTGCTCCGCAGCTGGCTGAAATCCTCGCTGGGGTCGAGGGGGGCGTTTTTATAGAGAATCAGCTCTTCTTGCATGGGTCGCTGGTTTCATTCAGGGTAATGTCGTGCGAATCGCTGGAAATCAGCACGGAAGCGGCTGTGTGGGCATGGACTTCGTCCAGCGGCGCGGTCAGCTGGTGCAGGGCGCCGTTGTCGTCGCGGATCCAGAGCTGCAGCGAAACGGCGTTCACGTAATCGATGTAGCCGAGTTCGTCCATATAGTTGATCAGCTCCGAACTGTGCAGGCTGGCGCCGAAGTGCAGGTCGAAGCGGGGGTCGAAGCGCCAGGGCGAGAGGTAGCGGATGAGGTCTTCCCGGAGGCGGGCCAGGTAGAGGCCGGGGTCTTTGCCGGGCTTGAGGGTAACCGTTGCATGCACCTTCACCTCCTCGAACACGGGATTATCCACCGACAGCTCGGCGAAGCCGCTGCTGAGCTGCTGGAGGAAGGCGCGGATCTCGCCGCGCAGGCTGGTGCTCACGCGGGGGCGCAGGGGGTCGATGGCGTTCTGGTTGCGCAGGTCGGGCAGCACGATTACCTGCACATGGCCGGGGCGGTATTCGATGCCCTGGCTGAGCAGATCGGCGAGGTACGCGCCGTTCCAGGTCTGGGTGCCGGCCGGCGCGGGAAGCGGCTCGGTGTGGGTGATGCATTTGACCTGATACACCTGGGGAAACTGCGCCAGGACCAGCCGCTCGTAGTCGAAGACCGACACGGCCCGCTGCTTGTGGCGCAGGCGTTCGCTGACGCGGATGTAGAAGGCCTCGTCCTGCTCCTCCAGGCTGCCGCCGAAGGAGGCGAAAGGCTGCGCCACCTGCTGGATTTCAGCCTTGCTGAAGAACAGCCCGGTGAGGCTTTCGGCCGGCAGGGGGCTGGCGAGGCGGCTGAGGTCGTTGCCGCTGTTCTCGAAGGTAGCCTTCACGGCGTGGATGCGCACGTCGTACACGAAGCCGATGCCGTCGGGGTCTTCGGTCACGGAGGCGCGGAGCCAGAAGCGCCCGCCGGGCAGGAGGGTGTTGTGGCCGGTGGCGCCGGAGGGCACGGACAGCTTGACGATGCCGGGGCGCAGGAGGCCGTTGGTGTCGTCGGAGAGGATCTGAGCGGGCTCGAAGCGGTGCCAGCGGTTATCGGCGAGGTAGGACCACGAGACGAAGCGCTTGGCGCGGGCGGGGTTTTCGCTGCCTTCGGCCACCTGGAAGAGGAGGGTGAGCACCTGAGGCGGCTGGAGGTCCTGGATGCCGATGAAGAGATTGCCTGCCGCATCGCGGAGCAGGGCTTCGCCCTCGGCGTCGAAGGCGCCTGCCGATCCGGCTGCATTGCCGGCCTGGGCCAGGTAGCGGGGCACCAGCTCTCGGGTTGCCAGCACGCCCTGTCCGTCGTCCAGGGCTTCATCCACCGGCACAAACTCCGCCCAGCCGTAGGGGTGCAGGTGGAAGAACTGCTCGATCCGGTCCTCAAAATCGCCCTTGGTCTTGTCCTTGAATACCAGCGTCTCCGACGCCGCGTAGCTCAGCGTCAGGGAGTTGATGAGCGGGGTGTAGGGGGGATTGGGGATGTTGGCGGGAACAGGAGGCGTGGCCAGCGCTACCTGGGCCAGGCGGGTGGGATAGAGGCTATGGAAGAAATCCTGGTTCAGTTTCAGGGCCATAAAGCCCCGCTGCAAGCTGGGCGACAGCTGCGAGAAAGCGGGGAGATCCGGTTTGCGGGGAAATTCGTTGAGATCGAAGACAACCTGGAATTCGATCGGATTGGGAGTATCGGTTCCTGCACTGCTTTCAAACAGCTTGACGGTGGGCAGCACCGTACTCCACTGCGCGTCGCCGAGCAGCAGCGCAGCAGCTGTGAAGTAGTCGTTTCCGATGGTCAGCGCACTGGAGGGAAGATTGGTTGACGAATAATTCTCCGAATATTTTGCATAGGTCTCGCCGAAGATGGGCGAACCGGCATCCGGAACCGGCAGATTCCCCCATTCCACCAGCAGCGACAGGCGCTGCACTGATTTGCTGAATACCTCGTACGATCCAATATAAAACCTGGATCCGATTACCGGTTGGGCGGTGAACGGCATGAAAGGCTTGGTGCTGTTGATGACGCCGCCGTCGTTTTCGAGGATCAGATTCCGCATGCCGGACACGCTCACTCCAATGGATGCGCGGGTCAGCCGGGTATCGATGAAGTATTTGTAGGGATAGGAATACGGCACCTCTGCCCAGTTGGGGTCGCTCAGCTGATTGCCGGCATCAATCGCATCCAGCGCAGTGTAGATTCTGCCATTGGCCCCTTTGACGAGCGCGTTGCTGAAATAGGCTTTCAGGGGGTTGTGATCCAGGATTTCGCCTGCCCGCTGCCAGAGTTCCGGCGCGTTGAAGGGGGAATAAATCTGGCCCGACAAGGGCTGGAGCGCACGGTAAATCTCCCCGCCAAACTGAACGTAGTCGCCGGGCGTATACGAAGTGCTGGGATCATAGAGCTGAATTGCTGCCAGCGTAACCCAGACCGGCAGGTGGCTCTGGGGCAAAGCTCCGGTGGAGGGCACGTTGGCCCGGTATATGACCGTGCCGGAGCGCACGTATGCCCCAGCCGCATACGGCTGCTTATCGTTGTACTCCGGGACCGGGGCAAGTATTTTCTCCCATATGCTCCAGCCGAGCTCCGGATGCACACTTTGTACCGTTGCCTGGGCTACATAAAAGGTGTCGGCTACGCTGACGATGTTGCCTCTTACATACGAAGCTGCCGCATCGTATGCTTCAATGCCTGCGCCTGCATCCCAAACTGCCGCAGAAGACGGATGCGAAGGGGCAAGCCGTGAAATGCTGACGGCTGCATAGTACAGCTGCGACTCCCATTCGACGACGCTGAACTGCGGATACAGCGTCAAGAAATCATAATCGCCCAGGATCTGGGCCTCGTTCCAGGCAAGCAGCCCCTCGGACGGCATCACCGCCTGAATGTCGACAGAAGCGATATAATATTGCTGGTCGAATTGTATGATGGAATTTGCTGCGAAAATGATGTTCTGCGGAAAATTCGCGCTGGTATACGAGTTGGCGCCCGCCGCCTGCACAAAGCTCCAGACGTCGATATTGCCCGGCTGCGGAGGAATCTGCTGGTTGGCATATCCGGAACGGTAGTAGCCCGTCACCCCGTTCAGCAAAAAGGATACAAACCGGTTCTCGCCGTACGGGACAATATTGCTGTACGGGCTCACGGCATTCTGGGCACTGGTCTGCTCGCCCCACAGAAAGAAGTTCTGGCCCATCAGCAGGTTATTCGGATCGACTGACAGGACTCCGTTTACATTGGCCGCAAAAAAGCCCGTGTTATACCAAACCACTTCGGGAAAACTGTAGGCAGTTCCCGGGACCCAGTTGCCTTTCACATGATTGGTAAACACCGCCGGGCTTACCGAGCTGTCGTAGGTGCCCAAATTCCGCCAGCTGCTGTGTGTCAGGGGATTATTGGTGCCGGTGGACTCCCGCCTGTAGTAGAAGGTGTATACGCCGGATGTTGACAGGGTATAGACGAACAAACCTTCATCGTAGAGCGCATTGCTGTCGAATATCTCTACAGTGCTCCACACCCGCGACTGCCTGGAGGGCTTGAGCAGCGCGCTGTTATCGTAGTTGGGGCCCGCCGGGGTGACCGTGACGAGCTGAAAGGCGCGCTGGGCTTTGAATATTTTGATTGTTCCCGCAACGTCCTCCCAAATCAGCGAATCCTGGGCATACACGGCAGGCGCAGCAGCATATCCTGGGATAGGCTGCCAGATCTGCGAAACCGGCGTGCCAGGTGCTGCCGAGGTTTTGCGCTTGGGCGTGGCAGGTCCGGGGGCGGAACTGAGCCGGTACAGCGAGCTGTTGTACGCCACCAGATCGCCTGCCTCATATACTGAGCCTGGGGTGAACGTCTGTATATCAGCATCTTCCCATACAAGCACGTTGGCATCAGGCCCGAATGGGGCTTCCTCCGCGATAAGCCGGTACACCTTGGACTGATACAGGAAAAAATCATTGAACTCATACGGCGCCGACGGCGGACTGCCCGGAGGCACATAGGACGGAATCGGTTTCCAGTCGGGATTGAGCTGCCCGGTCAGCGAACTGCCCGGAGCGATGTGCTCGATGACCGTCAGCGCCTTGTAGATATTGTTGTCGAAACTGACCGCATCTCCGGTCTGATAGCGGGCCTTGGGATTAAACGTGCCCTGGCCCTGATCCAGCTCCGCCCAGATTTTGGACAGGCTGCCCGATATGGGCGATACCGCATTGGAAGCTTCCAGTCTTGCCAGCGCTACATATTGCTTGCCCGACTGCGTAACGACAGTCCCTGCATCGACCGGATAGGACAGCGCGACGCTGCCGGGCAGGGGCAGCCAGATCTTCGTGCCGGAAGCAGGCGAAATGCCAAGGGATTCCGCACGGGCCTGAAAGAGCTGCTGCGGAGTGCCCACCACCGGCGGATCGCCGAGCGCAAGCTCTCCTTCGAGGTAGATCTGGCTGGAATTGAAGCGTTTCACATTGCCTGCCAGATTCAGGTCGATATTCCCCAGCGTGGAAAGGCCGAAATTGTTGAACAGAAAACAGGCAACCGGGTATGGGGTATCCAGGGCATCCGGCACCGGGGCCAGCCCGTTGAGTGCCGCAGTATAGGGCACAATGGCAGGAACCTCCGGCCCCAGGTTCAGGGTAACAATCATATCGGCAATGGCTGCCGCTTCGGCTTCGCCCGGCAGCAGTTCCGCAGGCCCCAGCAGTTCGACATCGGCGTTGCGGGCTGTCAGCGCTACGGGGATCCAGGACTCGGCTCCGCTCAGCCAGATTTCGATATTATTCTGCAGCTCGCTTTTGATCGTCGAAAGCCCGTACCGCTCGGCGATGGCCCCCAGCCCTTCCATCCGCAGCCGCAGCGTCACCTCCCGCTCCCCCTCCGCCAGCAGAAACATCGGCGAGGCGATGGCGAAGCCGAAGCGCGCCGCAGGGTCCTGCGGCGTGCCCAGCGGAAACCACTTGCCGTCCGCCGATTTCCGCGCATCGCCGTCCGCATCGGGCGAGCCATAGGCGTTGCGGACTGCATACTGCCCCGCCGCGCCGCCGGCCAGGGCCTGCTTGTCCAGAAACAGCGTCTTGAGCCCTTCCTCCGGATCGAGCAGCGCCGGCGTCAGCGCCAGCTCTTCATTCGGACGGAAAAATACGTCGTTGCCCGAAGGGTCCGTGCCGTCCTGGATGCGGTCCTCCGCCGAGAGCAGGCCCCGCGTGAAGCCGTCGGCCAGCTCCAGTACCAGGTGCACCTGGTCGAACACCGCCCGCTTCGGCGAAAGCCGCAGCACGTCCCGGAAATAGAAATCCAGGTGCTGCTTCGTCAGCCGGTTCAGCTGCGCGCGGGGCTCCGCCAGCAGCTGCACAAAGGCCAGAAACAGCGCCATATGCGGCTCATGGGCCGGATAGGCGGTCAGGGTTTCCTCCAGATAGGCCTCCGCGCGGGCGAGCAGCTGCACGTACACCCCGTGAAAGGCATTGAACACCTGGCGCAGGGCCCGGCTTTCGCGGAAAGCCGCATCGGCGTCCAGCACCAGCCCCGCGCGCAGGGGCGCGAAGCCCTGCGCCGGCACGGCCAGCGGCCATGCGGCCTCGTACTGGTCCAGCGGCAGCTCGCCGGGCGCAAAGACGCCCTGCGCCGAAGCCTCCCGCAGATACGCCAGCAGGCGGTAAAATCCGTCGCCTGTGACCGTGCGCAGCAGCCGGTCCAGATCCGCCGACAGGCTCAGCCCTTCGGCAGCCTGGGCGCGCCAGTCCGTAAGCCGGACCGCCATGCGCAGCATCAGCTCCAGGATCTGCCGCAGCGGCACGCGGATATCGGCTGTTCCAGTCTGATTTTCAAGCTGTTCTGCCCAGGGGCGGAACTGCGCCTCGTACGCCGCCGCCTGTTCGCGCTTGAGCAGCAGGGCCGCCAGCACGCTCGCGTCGCGGCCGAAAAGCCCGCTCCAGTCGCCGTCGGTCCGCCCGTCCAGGTCGTGAAACTGCAGCAGGCGGGCGTATTCCTCCGCGTACAGGAGCAGATCGGCGGTGCCGCGCTCATCGATGGGGGCATGCTGCGGCAGCAGGGCGCCGATCAGCCGGCGCCGGCGGCTGGTGCCGTCGTGCTGCAAGGGGTGGCGCAGGAGGGTTGCGGAATTCATACAGGCAGATTGCGCAGATTACAGGGGCTGAATTTCAGTGCCTTCGTTCAAATAGAAGGGATAGACGAAGTTGCTCCGGGTATTGGTCCCGGCGACCGTGTATTCGATCTTGATCAGGACCAGGCCCTCTTCCGCCGCCACCTCCAGCTCCACGAGATCCAGGATCACGCGGGGCTCGTGCAGGGCGATGGCCTGGGCGATGAGCCGCTCCAGGTAGTTCTGCAGGGTGATGTTCAGCGGCTCGAAGAGCAGGCGCTCCATGCCTGCGCCGTAGTCGGGCCGCATGACGCGCTCGCCCGGAAGGGTGGAGAGCAGGATCTCGATGCTGCTCCGGATATCGTCGGCGCCTTCCAGCATATCCAGGCCGCCGGTTTCTTTGCGGAATGTGGGAGGAAAGCTCCAGCCTCTGCCGATGAAGTCGAACATGGGAATGCGGATGAGCAGGTTAATTGATCTGGACCATGGCGCCTTTGATGACGGTATTTCCGGTAGCCGACAGGTTAATCATCTTTCCCTCGGCCTTGAGCTGGGTAACCGCCTCGATATTCACATTCATGCCGGAGAGATCGGCGTTTTTGTCCGCTTTCAGGACCAGCTTGCCGTTGGTGTGGATGGAAATCCCGCTGCTGTCGAAGACCATCTTGTTGCCGTTGCCGTCCTGCAGGGTGATGGTACCCCCTTTGTCGTCGAGGATGAGCTTGCGGCCGCCGGGCGTCTCGGCGCTGAATATTTTTTTGACGTCGTCGAAGAGCAGCTTGAGCTTGGAGCGGGTGACAAAGCCCTTGAGCGGGTTGTTTTGCGCTCCCTTGATCGGCGCCTGATGCTTGGCGCTGTGCAGCTGGCCCAGCACAATGGGATTGCGGGGGTCGTCGTGGAGGAATCCGATGACGACCTCATCGCCCACCTCCGGCAGAAAGACGCTGCCGCGCTCCTGGCCGGCATCCAGCGTAGCAAGGCGGGCCCAGATGCCCTTTTCCTGCTCGTCGATCATAGGGATGCGCACGCGGACGCGGAATGCGTTGTCCGGGTCATGCTCGATGGCCGTGACGACCCCGATATGCAGGCCGTGTACGGCGGGCACCAGCCCTTCGGCAGGCAGCGGCAGCACATCGTCGAAGCGCCGCCCCAGCGGCTCCGGCGGCAGGCCGAAGGCAATGTCGGTCTCCCAGTTCTGGCCGTTGAACTCGTGGCGCACACCGGAGATGAAGGCCTTGCCCGAAAAATGATCGCCGAGCCCGCTCAGGTCGATCAGCTGGCCGGGCGCTACGGCATTGAAGCCCTGGATGCGCACGCGGCCCCGGACCTTGGCCAGCTGGCTGCGCTGGCGCTCGGCGCTTGCCCAGGCCTGCAGCTCCTGCCCCTTCAGCTCGCCCGCATGGTAGAGCTTGTGGGTCGCCAGTCCGATCTCCCGGCCCAGCTGGCTGGAGGTCTGATCGCCGGGGCTCGGCGCCGGCGGATTGGAGGCGCTGAACGAGATCATCGACTGGCGGGCCGAATCCCAGGCGTGGGCCTGCACATTGCCGAACTGCGTCCGGCCATCCACCTCGGCATCCAGCTCGATGACCGACTCGCCGTACTGCACGGCCAGGGCCGGCAGCTGGATGCTGTCCGGTTTGGTGACCGATACGCGGCCGTTTTTCGTGTACACCAGCAGGCCGTTTGCCTCGGCGCGGGAGAGGAGGAAGTCCCAGTCCGAGGCGTAGTACTGCACCAGCTGGGCATGCTTGACCGTCGTGGAATCAGCCCGGCCCGATACCGAGCGGCTGCTCAGGAGGGTATTGATGACGTCGCTGTCGCGCTGGTCGTAGAAAATCCGGCTGTTGCGGCCCAGGGTGAGGACGTAGGCGGGGTCCTTGCAGAGCACCTGGAAATAGGCCGTACCGCCGAGGATCTGGATGCGCTGGCGCACCACGACTCCCTCGAAGACCGGGTCCTCGTCCTGGCGGTAGCCCAGCTCGATGCGGATGCGCTTGTCCGGCGCAAACTCCGACGCTTCGCTGGCCGGCATCTCCCGGCGGGCCGGATCGCCGTCGTGGATCAGGATTTCAGCATAGGAAATGCTGTTGGCCTCCAGCGCCACCGTCACCGAAGCGACCTGCAGCGTAGCCGGAATCGCCCGCCCTTCGGACAGGACCCGGAAGGACGGCGCATCGGTGGAGCGGGTAGTCAGCGATTGCGGCGCTCTCATGTATTGCCCGATTGAAGGGGTGGCAGGCGGAGGGTGGAACCGGTTTTCAGGCGGCGGAAGGAATTGAGCTTGTTGAACTTCGCCAGGGCCACGTGATAGGCCGGGTCTTCATAGACCTTGTGGGCGAGGTTGTGCAGGGTGTCGCCGGTCTCTACGGTATGGTAGCGGGTCAGGTCGGGGGAGCGGAAATTCAGGATGCGGCTGATCAGCGACGGCGGATCGTGCTGGATGAAGGCTGCTTTCAGCTTCGCGCGCAGCGGCCGGCCGGCCGGATCGAAGAGGGTGTAGTCCACATCGACCGACTTCAGCTTGCAGATGAAGCTCAGCGCGCCCCAGTTGAGCACCAGGCAGGGCGGTGCGTGCTGCTCCGGATTGGGGGCGTAGGTCATGTCGAGAAACTGCTGCACCTGCAGCTCCACCAGCCCTCCGCGGGCGGCCGATCCGCCCAGGCGGGCTGCGGCGCCCGGGCTGCGCGGGCGGCTGACCACAATGGCAGGCGCTGCGACCCCCGTTGCATCGAGCAGAAACTCGAAATTCATTTCCTGCGGCTCGCTGCCGACGCTCCGGCTCTGGTTCTCGTGATTGCCGGCCTCCTGGGTAGTCGTCAGCCGGTTTGCATACCTCCGGGTGTACTGATTGGGGTTGAACATCACAAAAAAGGTCCCCAGCAGATCCTGCGGGGCCATGCGGTCACGCGCGAACGACGTGATATTCATCTTTTCCAGCGTTCCGGCAGACAGGCCCTGCGCCATAGTTCAATAGATTGAAATACAAGAGGATACAATTCGATCAGCGTTCGCGCCGCTTCCGCAGCAGCTCCGCTACCTGCGCGAGGATGCGCTCGGCCTGCCGGACTTCCGGCTGCTGCGCCGGCTGGCGGGCAGCCGGGCTTTCTTCCCGGTCGCTGACAGTGGCCCGGACAATGAGTTCGCGGATTTCGATGGGCATGGCGGCTCAGCGTTGTTTGAGGAAATAGTGGTAATGCAGCTGCAGGCTCTCGATCACGATGGAATTCTGCTCGGCATTGAATGCCGATACCTCCCAGCGCTTGGGAATGGCCTGCACCACCTGCCAGGAGGCCAGGGGCTGGTGCTGCGCATTGAGCAGCGATACGGTGAGGTTCACCGGCTGAAACTGGAAGTTTTCGATCGCCCGCTGGCACCATTCGATGATCCCCGACCCCTGCGCCAGTCCGCGCTTGAGGGTCAGCTCCGAATAGCGCGTCCGCGTGGGCAGCTGATGCGTGAACCGGTTCTCTCCGCCTTCGACATAGGATTCCATTTCCACATCGACCGACAGGCCGCTTACTTCCTGAAACTCCACATCCTGCGAAGAACGGGAGGGCAGCTCGAAGTTGACCCGGAAATGAAACCCTACGGGTGGATAGTACTCGGCCATGATTATTTGTTTTCGATCGTCATGCCTTCGTGCACCAGCTCCATCGTTTCGATGGCCACTTCGTTGGCGTCGGACTTCAGGTCCGTAGCCTGCACCTTGATCGGCCAGGCGCTCTTGACCGTCCATACCACCACCGGCTCATGCTTCTCGTTGAGGAGCTTGATGACGATGTCCCGGCGCTCGATCTGGTTGAGCGACACCGTCTTCCACCAGTTGTAGAAGTCGTTGTCCGACTGGAAGGTGCCCCGCTTCAGCGTGATGTTGCTGAGCTTCTGCATGCCGGGCATGCGGGTCTTGTGGTATTCGGGGCTGGCGCCGTGGCGGTATTCGATCATTTCGGTCTCGACTGTCAGGCCGGAAACTTCGGTAAAGCCGATGCTGGTTCCGCCCCAATCGACCTGAAAGTGAAACTTGGATAAGGGATAATTCGCCATTGTGGTTTCAGTTAAAGAGATGGATCAGGTATAAGATACTGTGTAACAATCCGTTCAGGGTTCTTCCATCCGGAATTCGGAGCGGATGACGATAAACTCCGCCGGCCGGGCGGCGGCCATGCCGATCTCGATGATCAGCCGCCCTTCGAGCACGTCGGCCTGCGTCATGGTCTCGCCCAGTCCGATGGCGATGAAATAAGCCGCCTCGGCGGTATCGCCGGCGAAGGCGCCCCGCCGCCAGAGGCCGCGCAGCAGCGCGTCGGCGCTGTTCCGCAGCTGCAGCCAGGTATTGGCATCGTTGGGCTCGAAGAGGAAGGGCTCCACCCGTTTCTTCAGCGATTCCTCGACGAAGATGAACAGGCGGCGCACCGGCACATAGCGCCATTCCAGGCTGTTGGCCATGAGCGTCCGCGCGCCCCAGATCACGCCGCTGCGGCCCGGGAAGCTGCGGATGGCATTGACGGCCTTGCCGTTTTCGTCGGCGTTGAGCGATTCCTGCTGCCGGTCGTCCACGGGCAGGGCAGGCCCCAGCGTGGCACGCAGCAGCACGTTGGCGGGCGCTTTCCACACGCCTGCCAGGGCATCGGTCTGCACATACACGCCTGCCACCGCGCCCGAAGGCGGAATCCGCCTGAACGCCAGCCGCAGCACGTCGGCTGCCTGCGCAAAGACGGGATGCTCGCGGAAGAGACGCTCGTCTGCCTGGCGCTCCGGCGCAGCCGCATACTGGTACAGCTGCGCAGCAGCCTGGCCCAGAGCCTCCCCCGCCGCCGCCAGGGCGGCGGCCAGCGGCTCATCGGCCTGCAGATCTGCAGCCGGCACGTCTGCCACAGCAGCCCCGCCCAGCCAGCGTGTCCCGTCCAGCCGGACGGCTGCCTCCGCCAGGCGGCCTGCCAGGGCAGGCCCGCAGCGCAGCTGCGCCTGCGCGCTGCCCGCCGCCGCGATCAGCCGGCGGATGGCATTGGGCAGGTCAAAGCGCGGCAGCGCATCCTCGATGGCCCGCTGCAGCGCGGCCGATACCACCCGGTCCAGCGCGGCGAAGGTCTCCGCCATCCGCAGGAGGGTGTCCAGCCAGGCGGCGCAGGCCGGCAGCGCTTCCGCTGCGGCCGCCTGGGCCGCCGACCGGAAGGACCGGTTGAGCTCCTGGAGGTAGCCGGCCGGCTGGGCCGCCTGCGTGCGGTTCAGCCGCAGGTGCAGCAGCAGCAGGCTCATCTCCCGCGCTGCGGCTTCGGCGCGGCTCACCAGCAGGCGGTGCTGCACCGCCGCCGGGCTGTTCTGCGCCGAAGACAGCGCCGCTGCCGGCACCGGCACAAGCCGCCCTTCGGCAGCCCAGGGGCCCGCCTCGTAGAAGCTCAGCTCCCGGTACTGAAACGGATGCGTATACGCCGAATACACCCAGGGGTAGTACGCTGCCCCGTAGGAGAGGTGCTGCATCCCGACCGCGTCCCGGAAGGCATCCGCAGTTTCGGCCAGGGTGCCGGAAGGGATCAGGTCCAGGATCGCGAAGCGGTCCTGCATGCGCGCGCAATGCGCCAGCGCATGCTGCTGGATCAGGCCCAGGGCCTCCGCATCGGGCGCGCCGTCGGCGGCGCGCAGCAGCCGCACCGCATCCGGGAAGAGGATCAGGGTCGGCTCGTCGAAAGCGGCGAGGGCGTCGATGCCTGCGGTGAAGCGGGCATAGGCGGGCTGGGCCGCCGCCGGCTGCGCCGGGGCAGGCGCCGTGCCGCGCATGGGCTGCGCGCAGGGGTCCTCCGGGGCGGGCGCCGCCACCGGCGGCGGCGTCAGGCCTTCGGCGTAGCTGCCAATCGAGACGATGTAGCAGTCGCCGCCGCCGTTGTCGAAGTAATGCCGCAGGCAGTCGTACAGGAAATAGCGGTCCTGAAGGTCCGCCCCGCGCACCTGGTACCCGCCGGCCGGGTCCACATAGACCCGGATCCGCTCGGGCACGAAGGCCCCGCCGAAGAAACGCTCGAATTCCGCCAGATCCCGGATCCGGACGGGCTTCAGGTGCAGGGAAGCACCCGAAGCGTCCTGCGCCTTGCCGGTGAAGCCGGCAAAGGCAGGCACTGCGGATTCCAGCACCGGAACCGTGGGGCGGATCGGCGCCGCATCCTGCGGATAGACGCCAGGCGTTTTGAACTGCATGGGAAGGGGCTTAATTCAACCGCGCGCCTGCTCAGGCTTCCTGCATTTTGTGCGAGAACTTCAGGATGATGAACTCGGCAGGGCGCACCACGGCCATCCCGATTTCCACATTCATGCGGCCTTCGAGGATGTCGATGGAAGTCATGGTCTCGCCGAGGCCCACATTCACGTAGAAGGCCTGCTCAGGCTTGGCACCGGCCAGCGCGCCTGCGCGCCATTGCAGCGTGAGGAAGTTTTCGATCATAGCCTTCACCTTCACCCACGTATTGGCGTCGTTGGGCTCGAACACGAACTGGTAGGAGGCTTTCTTCACCGATTCCTCCACCATGTTGAAAAAGCGGCGGACGGACACGTAGCGCCATTCATTGTCGTTGCCGGCCAGGGTGCGGGCACCCCAGACGAGGGTGCCTTTGCCGGTGAAGAAGCGGATGGCATTGACGGATTTCCCGGCATTGGGATCCACGTTCATGTTGTCCTGGAAATCGTCGGTGATCTTGTAGGTCAGGCCGGTGTCGCCGCCTTTGATGGCCGCAACGCCCTCATTGGCAGGAGCTTTCCACACGCCGCGGGCTGCGTCCACGCGGGCGTAGATGCCGGCGATGGCCGGGCTGGGCGGCAGGGTGACACCGAATTCGGCGATGGCTGCGCGGATCTTCGCATGCAGGGCACCCTTGCGTTTGGTCTTATCCGGATCGCTGATCAGTTCGCTCAGCTTTTTGCCTTCCACCGAATCGAGGGCTGCCAGCAGGCCGTTCTGCTTGTGGGCGAGCACGGTCAGGCTTTCGTTGTAGGCATATGGGAAGGAGGCTACCAGGTAGGGGAAATAGGCTGCGCCGTATTTCAGGTCGCCGGTGACGTTGCGGAAGGCCTCGATGGCGTCGGCGGCGGCGGTGGCGTCGGTAATCGCGGCGGCCTGCACATCGAGGACGGAGAAGCGGTCCTGAAGCTTGCTGCACTGCAGCAGGGAGGCTTCCTGAAGGCTCTTCAGGGCGCTGACACTCAGGTGAATGCCTTCCGGAATCACGATCAGCGTAGGCTCGTCCTCGGCCACGAGGGCATCCAGGCCAGCGGTCAGATCGGCTGCGTCGGGCGCGTCGCCCATCGTCGTTTTATAGTCTCCCGCCGACACGATGTAGCAGGGCCCGCCGCCGTTGGCGAAGTACAGCTGCATCGCGTAGTACAGGTTGTGCTTCGATGCGGAAGCAGCCGGCAGCGACACGCTGATGATTTCCTTCTCGACCGTAAACTTCTGATTCGGCGCGGTGCCTTCGGTCTTGCCGGTCTGGTCGATGGTCACCAGGATGGCGGTTTCGGCCTGCGCCTTGCCGAAGTAGGTTTCGTACTCCAGGAGGGACGTGATCCGCGTGGGCTTCAGTTTCAGGTCGCCGGCCACCTTGCGCTGGGCTTTTTCGGTGTAGCCGATGAAGGCGGGGATCGCCGTGGATACCGCAGCCACCGAGGGCGGAAATTTGGAGATTTCCTGGATATACACCCCGGGAACGGTGGGATTGGTTGCAGTGCTTGCCATAATGCGGGAGAGAGATTAAGCGGTGAAGGATCTTGCCGGAAGGCGTTAGGATGGAAGCTGAAAGGAGAGGCGGTAGGTGACCGGCGAGGCATAATCGACCGAGGCATCTTTGAAGATCTCGATCAGGGCATACGCCTGGCCATAGAGCAGTGCGTCATCGGCGACGATGACTTCAGGGTCGAGGGGGCTGCCGGGCTGCTGGAGCCGGTAGGCGCCGGGGTCGAGGTCCAGGCGTATCTGGCGGTTGGCCGGGATGGGCAGCAGCACGGTGGCGCCGCCCGGCGAGAGCCGGCGCAGCGATACCTGCGAGGCGGCAGGATGCACCGCCAGCTGCTGGCGCAGCGGAGCCAGCGAGCCGAGGTCCTGGCGGCTCACGCCCGCGCCCTGGCGCGAAAGCCCGATCCGCCCGTCGATGGTGCCCGCATCATTCAGATTGCTGAAATACAGCATCCTGCGCCGTCCTGAGTAGGCAGGGTAGGGGGCCGTGGCGCCGGAGTGGAAATGGCGGGTTTTTTCCAGCAGGCCTGCATCGAGGAGCGTCAGCACAAAGGCGAAGGATACCTCCTGCCCGATGGGCCGGATCGGCAGCCCGCCGGGCACCACGGTCTCGCAGATGACGCCTGCGCCTTCCGGCAGCTGCTTGAACAGCAGGCCGTAACGGTTCATCGCCTGCTGGCAGGCGGCGGTAGGACGGATGCCGAATCCATCGCCGGGCCGCTGCAGCGCCGGATGATCGATCACGATCTGAAACAGCAGGTTATAGCGGTATTCCATGGCCGGTCAGTTGGTGCTTTCGTCGAAGCGGATTGCCCGAACCACCGATGCCTCCTGCGGATCCCGCTCCTGGATCATCACCAGGCGCATTTTGTACACCACCGAGGGGATGTACTTGCCGCCCAGCACGCCCCAGAGCTGGTTGAGCTGGTCGAAACCCATCGAATGCAGCTCGAAAATGAGCTTTTCGATGCCGGGGTCCAGGCCGGGGGCCGTATCCGGGGTGAAGACGAAGCGGCGCTGGAAAAAGGCGATGACCCGCGCGAGGTAGTGCAGGCCGTTGGCGTATTTGGCGTAATTGGCACTAAAAAGCACAAAAATGTTCAGATATACCGGAGGCTCCTCCGCCGTTGCGATGGGGTCCCCGTCGGCGTTCAGGCCCGGCTTCTTGTAGGGCAGATTGCGAAGCGTTTTTTCCTGCTCGATGTTGACCACCGACACCACAATGCGGTTGGTGACCGATTCGGCAGCCGACTCCACATTGGGATCTGCGAAGGCAATATTGCCCAGCACCACTTCATCATCCGCCGGAATCGCGAGCGGGGTGATGAAATCGTTCAATTGGGCGACTACGTAACTGAGTGCTTCGCGGATCATGGGGGCTGGGTCGGTAATGCAGGAATGATACAAAAGCACATTCAAATACGGCAACGGAATACTCCTGCGCATCCGGGGAAACCGGTAATTGCGGAAATACAGGATTTCCCGGATGCATGCCCGCGGCAGCTTTCTGCATGCCAGGGCTAACATTGCGGCATTTCGTGAAAGCGCAGCCGGCGTTGCTGCTGCGCCGGGCTCAC
Organism: Bacteroidia bacterium; assembly: GCA_033765305.1. Lineage (GTDB taxonomy): Bacteria > Bacteroidota > Bacteroidia > J057 > J057 > RDXT01. Next base: position 126,645 of record JANRID010000057.1, on the reverse strand, counting down.
CGGGCGGCAGGCACCGGTTCGGGATGCAGGATGTACAGCTGGCGGAAAATGGCTTCCCGCACCAGTCCGGCCGTATTGCGGACGCCCAGCTTGTGAATGAGGTGGGCCCGGTGGGTCTCGACGGTGCCTTCGCTGATGAACAGTTTCCGGGCGATTTCAGCTGTCGTATATTCTTCCACGATCAGGCGGAGCACCTCGCACTCCCGGCGGGTAATCTCCCCGGTGCCCTGCCGGGGTGCCTGGGTGTCGGCCGGGCTGCCGCTGAGCAGCATCCAGGCGATTTCTTCCGAGAGAAACCGCCTTCCGTCTGCTGCCGCTTCGATGGCGCGGGGCACTTCGGCGGCCAGGCTGGTCCGGAGCAGATAGCCCTGCGCGCCGCATTTGAACCACTCCTGCGCCATCCTGTATTCCGTTTTATGGCCCACAACCAGAATTTTCATGGACGGCAGCACACAGGACATCTCGCGGCACAGCGCGCATGCATCCGGCTCGGCATACTGGTGATCGAGGAGCAGCACATCGGGCGGCGCCAGGGCAAGCACCTGGCAGAGGGACTGCACGCCCGCATACACGCCGGCCAGGCTGATGGATGGAATGCCGGACAGCAGCTGCTGCCAGCCGGGAAACATGGTAGGGCAGGATTCTGCGACAGCGACGGTAAGCATATAGGATGGGTGAACGGGTTGACGGGTCGGAAGCGGCGGGGCCGGGTCTTTGCTGAAAACGGTTCCGGTCCGCCTGCTATTGCCTGTGCCGCTATCTGCCAGAACCTGCTTCCGTCAGCTGTGCCTTCCGGGCCATATGCGATATATGCCCGCAGCACAGGGTGTTGCGCAAAATTTCCGGTACATCCGTTTGTCAAATACGGATATTTCCGGCATAAAAAAAATAGTACGGCATCGAAATCTTTGGCCGGCAGGAGCAATCGGGCTGCGCAGCCCGGAGGACCGCCTATGGAGATCCCGCTGAAACGGTATATATTGCAGATTCAATCCCCAGCCTGCCCATGCCTCCCAGCCCGCAACCTCCGCCCGTCGGCCACGCCGGCGCCAGCGATGCGAACCTCCGCACCGGACTTGCCTTTCTCCAGACCCTGCTCAACCAGCGGCTGGAGCACTACTTCGGCGCAGCCGAAGCGCCGTTTGCCTTTCCGGAGCCGCCGGCCTGGGCGGGCGGCGCCCAGGGTCCCTTCAGCGAGTTTCTCCAGGCCCGCAGCCCCGAGCCCGAGGCCTGGCTCCTGCTCCTCATGGCGCTGGCGCCAAGCGTATATCCCAATTTTTACGACGGCGCCATCGCCCGCTTCCTGCCCAATGGCGGCAATTTTCCCGAATTCGGCGGTGCCAAGGGCCACCACCACCGCGGCACCCTGCCCACCGGCGAAACCGCCCTCTTCCTCCTCGCCGGCCAGGACCTCGATGCGCGCCTCCGCCTCCAGCGGTGGCTCCAGTCGCACCCCATGATCCAGCAGGAGCGCATTGTCACCCTCGAATCCGTCAAGCCCGGCGAGCCTCCCCTCAGCGGACGCCTGCTTCTCGACCCCGAATGGGCCGAGTGGATGCTCACCGGCCGCCTCTCCATCCCCAAGCTCAGCACCGAGTTTCCGGCCCAGTACATCGAAACCGGCCTCGGCTGGGATGATCTGGTGCTGGACCCGCAGACCCTCTCGCATATCCGCGAAATCGAGGACTGGCTGCAGTACAACGACATCCTCCTCCAGGACTGGGGCCTGCACACGCGGATCAAGCCCGGCTACCGCGCCTTGTTTTACGGGCCGCCCGGCACCGGCAAGACCCTCACGGCCTCCCTCCTGGGCAAATACAGCGGCCGACCGGTGTTCCGGGTCGATTTGTCGATGGTGGTGTCCAAATACATCGGCGAAACGGAGAAAAACCTCGCTTCCCTCTTCGAAAAAGCCGAGTACAAGGACTGGATCCTCTTCTTCGACGAGGCCGATGCGCTCTTCGGCAAGCGCACCGGCGTGCGCGACGCACACGACCGCTATGCCAACCAGGAGGTGTCCTACCTCCTGCAGCGCGTGGAAGGCCATGCCGGACTGGTCATCCTCGCCTCCAACCTCCGCAACAACATCGACGACGCCTTCACCCGCCGCTTCCAGTCGATTGTGTATTTTCCCATCCCCAAGGCGCCCGAGCGCGCATTGCTGTGGAGCAAAGCCTTTCCGCCCCAGGTCGCGCTGGCGCCCGGCATCGACCTCGGCGACATCGCCCGCCGCTACGAACTCACCGGCTCCAACATCGTCAACATTGTACACTACTGCTGCCTCCGCATGCTGGCCACCGGGCAGCAGACACTCAGCCCGGAACTGCTCATCGGCGGCATCCGCCGGGAATATGCGAAAGAGGACAAGGTGATGAGCCAGGGCTGAGGCGGATTCTTGCGCATCAGCGTGCTGGCTGCCAGAAAGATACATCATACAGCTGTCGGTCTGGATGCTGCGGAATGACTTTGCATGCATTTGCGGAAAACCGGGTTGGTTTTTTGCGCATTCCGCCATATATTGATCCCAAGCCTGGCTATCCGGGTTCAGCCATCTATTCGCCCGTCTATGAAATCCCACTTTTTCTGCCTGTTTCTTTGCATGGCTGCGCTGAGGGCCGCAGGCCAGGGCTACGCCCCCGCCCTCGTCCGCGAGGACACCTTCACTCGCTACCACACCGCCTGGTGGGTGCCTCAGCAGAGCGGATATGCCTTTCTGGTCAATACCCCGCTCTACGGCCTGACCCTTGTTCGGTTCGACTCCGCCTTTTCCTTTGTCTCCCGGCACTATGCGTACCGCTACATCAGCGCTGCCGACGTGTACCGCAGCCTCAGCGGAGACATCATGATCTCCGGCTACCGGAACAGCCCCGGTTATCAGCGTGTCCTGAGCCTGCTGCAGCTCGACTCCGCCGGCGCGGGCGGCTGGCAGGCCCAGGGCGCATTCCCCGGCCCCATCAACTTCGGGACAGGGTCCGTGCAGGTGTCGCCCGATACCTTTCTGGTCACCGGCCGCCGCAATGTGAGCGGACAGTATGATGCCGTCTCCCTGGCTAATTTCAGCGGCACCGGGGCCCTGCGCTGGGAACGCGAGTATAAAACCGATGGAGGTGGCTGCTATGGCCTCGACGTCGAAACGGCTCCCGGCGGCGAGGCGCTCATCCTTGCGCGTCATGCTCCTCCGGATACATCAAGCCCGAATATATGGCTGCTGCGCGTCAGCGTCGCAGGGGATTCGCTCGGCAGCACCTACCTGGGCGGGCGCTACGACCATGCGAACAGCCTCGTCAAATCCCCGGACGGGACGTACTGGGTTGTCACCACGGAAAACCAGTCGCTCTCGGTGCGCTGGTTCAAGCATGCCATCCGGGTGTACAAGCTCTCCGCCGCCGGCCAGGTGCTGATGACGCGTCGCTATGCCTACCTGGATGACGATGCAAGCTTCCAGGGGCTCCAGGCCGTGCGCGCACGGGGTACCGCCGACGGCGGATGCATCATTCTGGGCACGATCAGCGGCAGCGCCGCCGACACCGGCTACCTCCACCTCTATCTGCTCAAGCTCGATGCGTCGGGCAATCGGCAGTGGGAGCGCCTGCTGGGCACCGCCGACTCCGACGAAGCCACCGATGTGCTGCCGCTGCCGGGCGGCGGGTATGCGGTCAGCGCCACAAGCTGGGCTTTCCCGCAGCAGGGCGGCCCGCCGGTTCCGTATCTCTATACTGCGCTGCTGGCCTCCGACGGAACCACCGGCACGGGCGGCCCGCTGCCTGCCCTGCGGATCTCGCCCCGGCCCAGCCCCTTCGGCAGCTATCTCGAAGCCGAGGCGGTGCTGGAGCGCCCTGGCCTGCTGCATGCCGCCCTCTACGATGCGCGCGGGGCCGAGGTGCGCGCACTCAGTCAGCACATTGCGGGAGCCGCCATCCTCCGCTTCGATACGCGGAGCCTGCCCGACGGGGTGTATTTCCTCCGCGCCAGCACCGGGACCGCTGCCTGGAGCGGGACCGTGATCAAGCGGTAACTGCGTTGCCCTGCTATACAGCACAACCGGCAGCAGGCATGTGCCTGCTGCCGGTTGCAGTATAGCGGCCAGCCGGTCCGAAACTCAGACCGTCGTCTCCGAGGCGAAAGCCGAGCGGATGAAATCCGCATTCATCCGGGCGATGAAGCGCATCGAGATGCCTTTCGGGCACTGCACTTCGCAGGCGCCGGTGTTGGTGCAGTTGCCGAAGCCGGCCTCGTCCATGGCCTTGATCATCTTCTGCACCCGCAGCATGCGCTCGGGCTGGCCCTGCGGCAGCACGCCGAGGTGGGAGATTTTGGCCGAGGTAAAGAGCATGGCCGAGGCATTTTTGCAGGATGCCACACAGGCGCCGCAGCCGATGCATTCCGCTGCGTTCATGGATTCATCCGCCACCGGCTTCGGAATCGGGATTTCATTGGCATCGGGGGCGCTGCCGGTATTCACCGAGATAAACCCGCCGGCCTGGATAATGGTATCGAATGCGGTGCGGTCTACCATCAGGTCCTTGATGACCGGGAAGGCCGCCGCGCGCCAGGGCTCGATATAGACCGTATCGCCATCCTTGAAGCTGCGCATGTGCAGCTGGCAGGTGGTGGTCATGCGGTGCGGGCCGTGCGCCTCGCCGTTGATCATCAGACCGCAGGAGCCGCAGATGCCCTCCCGGCAGTCGTGATCGAAGGCCACCGGCTCCTGCTGCTCGCGGATGAGCCGCTCATTGAGCTGGTCCAGCATTTCCAGGAACGACATGTCGGGCGACACCTCGTTCATCGTATAATCGACCAGGCGGCCTTTGTCCTTGGGGCCTTTCTGCCGCCAGATTTTCAGGTGAATGGTCATCAGACTTCCCATCGTTCAGGAGATATGGAATAGTGAAGAGCCTGCGGTGTAATTCGTTGCGGTACGCGCTTACTTGTAGCTGCGGGTGGAGAGCTTCACGTTCTCGAACTCCAGCTGCTCCTTGTGCAGAATCCAGTCCTGGTTGTAGCCCTGGTATTCCCAGGCGGCCACATAGGCAAACAGCTCGTCGCGGCGGGATGCTTCGCCGTCCTCGGTCTGGTACTCCTCGCGGAGGTGGCCGCCGCAGGACTCCTCGCGGTGCAGGGCGTCGTTGATCATCAGCTCGCCGAGCTCGAGGTAGTCGGTCATGCGCCAGGCCTTCTGGAGTTCGGGGTTGAATTCGCCGTCGGAGCCGGGCACGACCACATTGTGGTGGAAGTCTTCGCGGAGCTGGCGCACGAGGCCCTGGGCCTTGCGCAGGCCCTCGCCGGTGCGGGCCATGCCGCAGTAATCCCACATGAGTTTGCCGAGCTGCTGGTGGAAGCTGTCCACGGAGCGGCGCTCGCCGCCGCGCTTGGCGAAGTATCCGGCGATCTCGGCCCGGATGCCTTCTTCCGCTTCGGCAAAGGCCGGGTGTTCAGTCGTGGGGTGGTCGGAAAGCGACTGCCCGGCGAGGTAGTTGCCGAGGGTGAAGGGAATCACGAAGTAGCCGTCGGCGAGGCCCTGCATGAGGGCGCTGGCGCCCAGGCGGTTGGCGCCGTGGTCGGAGAAGTTGGCTTCGCCCAGGGCGAAGAGGCCCGGAATGGTGGTCTGGAGGTTGTAGTCCACCCAGAGGCCGCCCATGGTGTAGTGCACCGCCGGGAAGATTTTCATCGGCGTTTCATACGGATTGTCGTCCGTGATGCGCTGGTACATCTCGAAGAGGTTGCCGTAGCGGGCTTCCACGGTCGATTTGCCCAGGCGCTTGATGGCATCGGCAAAATCGAGGAACACGCCCTCGCCGCCGTCGATGATGCTGCGGCCTTCATCGCAGACGTACTTGGCGTTGCGGGAGGACACGTCGCGCGGGGCCAGGTTGCCGAAGGAGGGGTAGCGGCGTTCGAGGAAGTAATCGCGGTCGGCTTCGGGCACATCCTGGGCCTTGACGCGGCCTTCGCGCACGGCCTTGGCCACCTCGATGGTTTTGGGCACCCAGACGCGGCCGTCGTTGCGGAGCGATTCCGACATCAGGGTGAGCTTGGACTGGTAATGCCCGCTCACGGGGATGCAGGTCGGGTGGATCTGCACGAAGCAGGGGTTGGCGAATGCCGCGCCGCGCCGGTGGGCCCGCCATGCGGCGGAGCCGTTGCTGTGCATGGCATTCGTGGAGAGGAAGTACACGTTGCCGTAGCCGCCGGTGCAGAGCAGCACGGCATCGGCCGCGTGGCGCTCGATCTCGCCGTTGATCAGGTTCTTGACAATCACCCCTTTGGCGTGGCCGTTGATCATCACGATGTCCAGCACTTCGCGCCGGGTGAGCGACTCCACTTTTTTCGCGCCGATCTGGCGGCTCAGGGCGCTGTAGGCGCCCAGGAGCAGCTGCTGGCCGGTCTGGCCGCGGGCGTAGAAGGTGCGCGATACCTGGGCGCCGCCGAAGGAGCGGTTGTCCAGGTAGCCGCCGTATTCCCGCGCGAAGGGCACGCCCTGCGCCACGCACTGGTCGATGATGTTGAGGCTCACCTCCGCCAGGCGGTGCACATTGGCCTCGCGTGCGCGGAAGTCGCCGCCCTTGATGGTATCGTAGAAGAGGCGCATCACGCTGTCGCCGTCGTTCTGGTAGTTCTTGGCGGCATTGATCCCGCCCTGGGCCGCGATGCTGTGCGCGCGCCGCGGGCTGTCGTGGTACGTGAAGGCCGTGACCTGGTAGCCCAGCTCCGCCAGCGTGGCAGCCGCCGAAGCGCCTGCCAGCCCGGTGCCCACCACGATCACCTTGAACTTCCGCTTGTTCGAGGGGTTGACCAGCTTGACGCTGAACTTGTGGTTTTCCCACTTTTCGGCGAGCGGCCCTTTGGGTATGTTCGATTCCAGTTTCATGCGCAGAGACGGTATGAGATCAGGCTCGATTACAGGCTTTGGAAGAAGAAAAAGATGGGCATGGAGGCAAAAATCAGCGGAATAACCACCGAAATCAGCAGCCCCGCGCCGATGATCAGCGGGGTGTACTTCTTGTGCACCAGGCCCAGGGAGCGGAAGCCGCTCTGGAAGCCGTGGGAGAGGTGCAGGGCCAGGATGATCATGACGATGGCGTAGGGAAAGGCGATGAACCACTGGGCGAAGGCGTCTTTGACGATCTTGGTCATCGAAATGCCGCGCACGGTGGTCACGCCCTGCACGGTGAGCGCTTCCAGCGCATCGGCCGTCAGATAGCCCTTTTTGTCGAGCAGCACCTCGCCGTACTGGTTTTTGAGCGGCAGCGACGCGCCGATCGCTTCCTTGATTTTCCAGCCTTCGCGGTAGGCCTGTTCGATGCCGACCTCTTCGCCGTGGCCGAATTTGTGCCCGCCCCAGAAGGTGGTCACGTGCACTGCCAGGAAGGCCAGCACGATCAGCCCGGTCGTGATCATGTTGCGCGAGGCCCAGCTGCTGCTGGTCGAGGCGCCTTTGGTGTACTCGTAGCGGTCGGGGCGCGCCTGGCGGTTGCGGAATTCGAGCAGGATGCCGTACACGATGTGCACGATGAAGCCTGCCGCCAGCACCCATTCCAGCACGCCGATCACCGGGTTGGTGGACATGAAGCGGGTGAAGGCGTTGAATGCCACGCCGTCGTCGCCCCGGAAGAGGAGCATATTGCCGCCGACATGCACGAACAGGAAGGAAACCAGAAACAGGCCGCTGAGGGCCATGATCACCTTACGGCCTACCGAGTATTTGTAGAGGTATGCAAGGGTATTCATAGGAGCAATGATTGATGCAGTGCAGTGCGCCAAAAATATCCCAGCCCCGGACCATTGTCAAGCGAATCCCCCGGCGGATGAAAAAATAGATTGATTCTGCACATAGCGCTTTCAACCTATCATTAATATTCGATATAACCCCGCCGGGCTCCAGTTGTTTGGTTCTGCGGACGGACCTGCGAAGCTAGGCGCTCCGGAGCGGCGGCATCGGCAGATTTGATGGAAAACAGGGCTGGACTTTGCGCCGGGATCCGGGTTCCTGCAGCGCCCGCTGCCCGCAGATTCATGCCGATTCTGTATCTTCGCGCTTCTTAACGGACTGCGCATGGACATCTCGGTCGTCATCCCGCTGTACAACGAAGCCGAATCGCTGCCGGAGCTGGTCGCCTGGATCGACCGGGTGATGCAGGCTCACCGCTTTGCCTATGAGGCCATTCTGGTCGACGACGGCAGCCGGGACGGCTCCTGGGCCGTGATCTGCGCCCTGCGCGAAGGCAACCCCGCCGTGCGCGGCATCCGCTTCCAGCGCAATACCGGCAAATCCGCCGCCTTGCAGATCGGCTTCGCCGCCGCCCAAGCCCCGGTGGTCATTACCCTCGACGCCGACCTCCAGGACAGCCCCGACGAGATCCCCGAGCTGCACCGCATGATCCGCGAGGGCGGCTACGATCTGGTGTCGGGATGGAAGAAAAAGCGCTACGACCCGCTGATGAAGACCATTCCGTCCAAATTCTTCAACCGCGTCACCGGCCTGGTCTCCGGCATCCGCAACCTCCACGACTTCAACTGCGGGCTCAAGGCCTACCGCCTCGAAGTGGTCCGCAATATCGAGGTCTACGGCGAGATGCACCGCTACATCCCCGTCATGGCCAAATGGGCAGGCTTCGACAGGATCGGGGAAAAAGTGGTGGAGCACCACCCCCGCAAGTACGGCCGCAGCAAGTTCGGCCTCAATCGCTTCATCAACGGCTTCCTGGACCTGCTCACCCTCGTCGTGACGCAGAAATACCTCAAAAAGCCGATGCACTTCTTCGGCACCTGGGGCGTCATTTTCGGTGCGCTGGGCGCCGCCAACCTGCTCTACCTGGCCTGGATCCGGCTCGTGATGGGCATCTGGATCTCCCACCGGCTGCCTTCGCTGCTCTTCGGGGTGGTGATGATGGTTTCGGGGCTCATTATGTTCAGCACCGGGCTGCTGGCTGAGCTGATTTCCCGCAATTCCCCCTATAAAAACCAGTATCCGGTAGCCGAACGCCTCGGCTGACCGGCTTTTCTCATCCCTTACCCCCGCTGATCCATGAAATATCACCTCATCTCCGGCGGCTGCGGCTTTGTAGGGCGCAATGTGGCCCGCCGCCTGCTCGATACCACACCCGACCGCATCCTGATCGTGGACGATCTCTCCGTGGGCATTCCGCCGGGCGAATGGCCCGCCGACGGGGAGCCGTTTCTGGGCGGCAAGCCCCGCCGCAAGCTCGGCGACCTCGAGTTCTGGGGCGACGACGAGCGGCTGCTCTTCTGGCGCGGCGACTTCCGCCGCTTCCTCCGCACCCTGCAGGAGGTGCCCGGCTGGCTCCAGACCACCTACGGCCTCGAGATTCCGAAGTTTTCGGATGTGTTCCACTTCGCGGCCATCGTCGGCGGCCGCTCCAAGATCGACGGCGACCCCATGATGGTGGCGCTCGATCTGGCCATCGACGCGGAGCTCTTCTACTGGGCGGTGCGCCACCAGCCGGACCGCCTGCTCTATCCCAGCTCCAGCGCGGCCTATCCCGTGGACCTCCAGGCCGAAAGCGGCCACACCGCCCTGGCAGAGCCCGATATCGACTGGGAGCATGGCAAGCTCGGCCAGCCGGATATGACCTACGGCTGGTCCAAGCTCACCGGCGAGTACCTCGCCCGCACGGCAGCCCGGCATTACGGCCTGCGCGTCACCTGCATCCGGCCCTTCTCCGGCTACGGCGAAGACCAGGACCTGAGCTACCCCGTGCCGGCCATCGCCGCCCGCGCCGCCCGCCGCGAGGACCCCTTCGAAGTCTGGGGCACCGGCCGGCAGGGCCGCGATTTCGTGCACATCGACGACGTGGTGGACTGCATGCTGCTGGCAATGGACCACATCCACGACGGCTCCGCCATCAACATCGGCTCCGGGCGCATCACGTCCTTCCTGGAGATCATCGGCGTCTTCACCCGCTTCGCCGGATACAGCCCCGAGATCAAGCCCCTGCTGGACAAGCCCGTAGGCGTGCACGCCCGCTACGGCGACATGGCCTACGTGCGCGAGCGCCTGGGCTGGGAGCCGCGCATCAGCGTGGAGGAAGGCATGCGCCGGGTGTACGAGGCCGCGCTGCGGCGGCTGGAGCAGGGGGCGTGAGCCGCAAGCCTCCCGCCGCAGATGCGGCAGGAGGCTGCGGGCAGCGTCCTGCGGCGCAGGTCAGGATTCCGGCTTCCAGGCCAGGCGCCGGTCGCGGGCTACATACCGCGCATAGATCAGCATGGCGCCCGTGACCGAAAGGTTCCGGAAGATGTTGAGCAGGTCCTGCTCGTCGCTGGCTGCGCGGGGCAGGTGCACCAGCAGAATCATCAGGAAGACATAAAGGGCCATGAGCAGCGCGGCCAGGGTGTCGTACTTGCCGATGGACGCACTGACGATGAATGCCGTGACACAGAGGCCCGTGGCATAGTTCCAGAAGTACGGAAAAGGCAGCCATCCGGGGACGAAGTCCGCGCCGGTATCGGCCTTGGTGAAGTGCAGGAGAACATACATGGCAAAGGGCAGGATGAACAGCCACTTGCCGAGCAGGGTGATGCGGCGCATGGGGTCAGGATTCGAAGGGTAACACGGACCGGATTTCCACGCTGCCATGCGGATACTTCAGGATGGGGCAGGATTGCGCATGTTCGGCAATCTCGCCGAGGCTTTCGGCCTGGCAGATCAGGTAGCCGGCTACTAGGTGGCCGGCGGCGAGGTGGGGGCCTGTGCGGATTCCGTCATGATCCACGACCGCTCCTTCGTAGGCAATGGGCTTCGTGTCCACGAGCTTGCCCTGCGCCGCGAGCGCGCCGATCCAGGCCTGCCAGCGGGGCATGTCCTCGGCCATGTCCTGCGGGGTGGATACATACTGGCCCTCGCCGCTGATGTTGCGGAATAACAGCAAATACGTCGTCATGTCTGAACAGCTTACGGTGAAACTTGAAGTTGACACCGTAAAATTCAGGCGCTGGCAGCGCCTGTGCCTTGACAAAGGTCAAGGTTTTCAGAGCTTGGCCTTGAGGCGGCTGAGGGTTTCGGGGGAAATGCCCAGGTAGGATGCAATGGCCCGGCTGGAGAGCCGGGTCATGAGCCGGGGCTGGTGGGCGATCATCCACCGGAGCCGCTCCAGGCCGTCCATGGCAATGAAGGTATTGAGCCGGAATACGGAATTGGCATAGGACCGCTCCATAATCTGCCGGTACATCTGCTCGAAGGGAGGCACCTGGGCCATCATCTCCCGGAAGTCCTCCGGACCGATTGCCAGCACCTCCGTGCGCTCGGCCGCCCGGAAGTTTTCCTGCGCGGGCGTCTGCTGCATGAAGCTGCTGATCTCCACCAGCCAGCTTTCCTCGACCGCAAAGTCGCGGGTCATTTCATTGCCCTCCGAATCATATACAAACACCTGGATGCAGCCCCGCACGACAAACAGGCACTGGCGGCATACCTCCCCTGCCTGCAGGATCATCGCGCCGCGCCTGAAGCTGCGGGGCGCAAAGCGGCTCAGGACGGTATCCAGGTCTGGCAGGCTGCTGCCGAGGCGGTCCAGGATGTGGCTGCGGAGGATTTCGTGCATTGGGACAGGGGATTAGAGGGCGGATGCGGCCAGGCCTGCCCGCCGCTGGCGGACAGCTTCATAGAGCAGCACGGCTGCCGAGGCCGAGACATTCATCGAATCCACCTGGCCCAGCATGGGGATTTTGATGCGTGCGTCGGCCGCTTCATACCAGATCCCGGAGAGCCCTTCGGCCTCCGGGCCCATGACCAGCGCAGAGGCCGGACGGAAGTCGCAGCGGTCGTGCCATTCGCTGGCCTGCAGCGAGCTGGCGAAGATGCGGATCTGGCGGCTGCGCAGCCAGGCGATGACCTCCGGTGCGGGTGCCGCCGCCACCTGCACGGTAAAACGCGCCCCCAGGCTGGAGCGGATCACATTGGGGTTTTCGAGATCGGTGAGGGGATCGGCTACGATGACGGCGTCGGCGCCGGCGGCGTCGGCGGTGCGGAGCATGGCGCCGAGGTTGCCGGGCTTCTCCACCGATTCGAGCACGAGCAGGAGCGGATCGGGGCGCAGGCGGATCTGCTCCAGGGGGCGGTCCTCCAGCACGCAGAGGGCCAGGGCATTGGGCACGCCCTGCCGGTACACCAGGCTGTCGAAGACCGGGCGGCTGAGGGCGGCGAGCGCCGCATCGGGCAGCGCGGGCAGGCCCAGCAGCGCCTCCGGCTGCTGCTGGAGGTCGCCTTCGCAGAAGAGGAGGGTGTGCACGGAATAGCCGTTGAGGATCGCGAGGCGGATTTCGCGGAGGCCCTCCACGGCAAAGAGGCCCTGTTTGCGGCGCTCCCGCGGCTTGTGCAGGGAGGCGGCCAGCTTCACGAGGGGATTCTGGGCGCTGGAGATCTGTTTCATGCGCAACGGTGGAGGCGCAAGTTCGCAAATCTTTTTATCCTGCCGCTTGGTTTTTGAAAGCCGCACGTTATATTTGCGGTCCGTTGCAAAACGGGAGATCGAGGTATAGCGCAGCCCGGTAGCGCACTACGTTCGGGACGTAGGGGTCGCAGGTTCAAATCCTGCTACCTCGACCGGAAACAGGCAGGAGCAGCTCCTGCCTGTTTTGTTTAGGGTCCGGATGCGCGGAATTGCCTATATTCGCAGGAACTGGCGGAGCTATGCGGACATTCAACACATCAGAGCCCAATATTCCCGGCCAGCATTACACCATCGAGCGCACCGCACTCATCGCGCAGGGGATGCGCATGGCCAGCCAGGCCCGCTATTTTACCATCTGGGCCCCCGGCAGACCGGCAAAAGCACATACTTCCTGCAGCTGGCTGCCCGCCTGGAGGCAGACGGGTATCAGGTGGCGCATATCAGCTTCGAGAGCTACCGGCGCGCACCGGAAGAGACCTTTCTCAAAAACCTCGCCGGCGACCTGAACCGCTTCTGGGGCGTCAGCCTGCCCCGGACCAATCTCGCCGACCTGTTTTACGAGATCGAGCAGATTCAGGACCGGAAGCTGGTGCTGATCGTCGACGAAGTGGAGGGGATCAATCCCGAATACTTCGGCGTTTTCCTCCACGCTATCCGCCGGGCTTACCATACCCGCGAGCGGCATTCGCTCCGAAGCGTCATCATCGTAGGCGTCACCAATATCCTGGGCGTGGTGAGCGACAATGCCTCGCCGTTCAATATTGCGGACAACCTCGAAGTACCGTATTTTACCGATGCGGAAGTGGTCGACCTGCTGGGCCAGCACGAGCGCGAGACCGGCCAGCGCTTCGATCCGCAGGTAGTGGCCAAAATCAGCCAGATTACCGCCAATCAGCCCGGCCTCGTCAATGGGTTTGCGCGGAAGCTTGTTGAAAACTACCCAAGCAGCCCCCTGCTTACCTATGAGGCATACCTCAAGGTGGAAGACTGGTACCTGACGGAGGCGATCGATAAAAACTTCGAAAATATCCTCAGCAAGGCGCGGGAGGAACGGCCCTTCGTGGAGCGGCTGCTCTTCGCAGGAGACAGCATTCCATTTCAGATCGACCGCCCCAGCATCAAGGTGCTGCACGCCAACGGGCTGATCCGCAAAGACGACGAAGGCAATACCGTGTTTTGGGTTCCTTTCTACAAAAAACGGCTCTATCAGGCCTTCTATCCCTATACCAATGGCGAAAAGGCCCGCATCAGCCGGACCTTGTATGCGCCGGAATACTTCGGCTCAGACGGGACCCTGAGCTTCGACCGGATCGTCGGTGCGTATAAAGCCTACGTCAAACGGCGGGGATTTGCGCCCTTCCGCGAAAAAGACGAACAGGGCCGCTATACATCCATTCGCGAAGCGGCGCTGATATACAGCTTCGAGACCTTCATCGACGCCATGATCCAGGAACTGGGCGGGCACATCTACCGGGAGGCGCAGGCGGGGCTGGGCAAAAGCGACATGATCGTATCTGTGGGCGGGCAGGAAATTCTGCTGGAATTCAAGGTATACTACAGCCCGGGGCGTTTTGCTGAGGGCAAGCGGCAGCTGGCCTACTACTGCAGCCGCCTGGGCCTCCGGAGCGGCGTGTACCTCGTTTTCTGTCCAGGCAGCATCCGGTACCCGGAGGCGGTGCGCGAGGGTGAAGTGCAGATCGGCGGCGTAACGGTGCAGACCTATCTCGTCGAATACGACGAGGAAGGCTGGGAATGAGCCTGCAGCCCCGGAACTTTCTGCCGGCCCGCCGTACAGAAAAGCTGCAGGGAATGCGGAAAACACTATATTTCGGACCGAACCCCTGAAGCGGCGCCCTGTACCCGCCCTTCACCCAACTGCTGCTACGCATGAACAAGCCCCGCCTTTCGTTCTGGCAAATCTGGAACATGAGTTTCGGATTCCTCGGAATCCAGTTCGGATTTGCCCTCCAAAACGGCAACGCCAGCCGGATCCTGCAGACCTACGGCGCCGATGTCGAGCATTTGTCCTGGTTCTGGCTCGTGGCTCCGCTGACGGGCATGATTGTCCAGCCCATCATCGGCCACTACAGCGACCGCACCTGGACCCGCCTGGGCCGCCGGCGGCCCTACTTCCTCACCGGTGCCCTGCTGGCCTCGGTCGCCCTGCTGTTCATGCCCAACTCCGCCGCCCTAGCCGGCCTGATCGGGCCGCTCTTCATCGGCGCCGGCATGCTCATGATCATGGACGCCTCCTTCAACGTGGCGATGGAGCCCTTCCGCGCCCTCGTGGCCGACAAGCTCCCTGACGAGCAGCGCACCCTCGGCTTCTCCGTCCAGACCATGCTCATCGGCGTCGGCGCGGTCGCAGGCTCCTGGCTGCCCTACATCCTGGCCGAATGGTTCGGCGTGCCCAAAGAAGCTCCCGACGGCCAGGTGCCGCCCAATGTGATTTTCTCCTTCTACACGGGCGCGGCCGTCCTCATCGGCTCCATTCTCGTCACCGTGCTGCGCACCAAGGAATATTCGCCGGAGGAAATGGTCCGCTACGGCGGCATCGAGGAAACCCAGGGCGGCAGCCTGCTCGATATTCCCCGCGACTTCGCCAACATGCCTGCCACCATGCGCCAGCTCGGCCTGGTGCAGTTTTTCTCCTGGTTTGCCCTCTTCTCCATGTGGGTCTTCACCACGCCCGCCGTCGCCTCGCACGTGTACGGGCTCAGCCTCGACGATACCAAATCGCTCGAATACAACAATGCCGGCAACTGGGTCGGCGTCATTTTCGGGGTGTACAATGGCGTCTCGGCCATCGTGGCCATGCTGCTGCCGGGCCTCGCAGCCCGTTTCGGACGCAAAATGACCCATGCCATCTGCCTTACCCTGGGCGGCATCGGCCTGATGTCCATCTACTTCATCAGCGATCCCAATTATCTCGTCCTGCCCATGATCGGCGTGGGATTTGCCTGGGCCAGCATCCTGGCCATGCCCTATGCCATCCTCTCCGGCGCCATTCCCGCCCATAAAATGGGCATCTACATGGGGATTTTCAACTTCTTCATCACCTTCCCCCAGATCGTCAACGGCATCTTCGGCGGCCCCATCGTCAAGCATATCTATGGCGGACAGCCCATCTATGCCCTCGTGGCGGCCGGGGTGTTCATGGTCCTGGCTGCGGTGGCGACCGTGGTGCTGGTGAAGGAGGCGCCCGGCGCCGAAGCCCTCAGCGACGAGGAGCGCGAAGCCCGCGCCAAGCTGCGGACCTACTTCCAGCGCAAGTGATCTGCGGTTGCGGGCCAGCTGTTTTTTTGCATACCTTTGTGCCTGCGCCGCCGTAGTTCAACGGATAGAATAGGCGTTTCCTAAACGCTAGATCCTGGTTCGATTCCAGGCGGTGGCACCTCCCCCGCATGCGCGCATGCGGGGATTTTTGTTGCCCCCGTTCCATGAAGATGGGCCGGCAGCACACCGGCCCACAACATACTAGCGATCAAAGGGAATAGTTCGTCTCCGGCACGGATCTCTCACATCCGCACCGGTGTCCGGAGAAGATTCGCCTCTAATATAATTAAATTTTGATATGAAAAAAAAATTATACGCCAGCCTCAGCCGAGGTAGGCAATCACCTTCAGCTCGATGGCGATCGGCGTAGGCAGGGCCGTGATGCCCAAGGTCGTACGGGTAGGCTGATGGGGGGCCGTGAAATACTGGGCGTACACGCGGTTGTAGGCGGGGAAATCGGCTTCCATATGGGTGAGGAACACCGTCACATCGACAATCTGCTCCCAGGAGGCGCCTGCCTCTTCGAGGATGAGGCGCACGTTGCGGAAGACGGAATGGCACTGGGCTTCGATGTCGTAGGCGACGACGCGGCCTTCGGCGTCGAGGGTGACGCCGGGGATCTGCTTGGAGCCGCGCTCGCGCGGGCCTACGCCGGAGAGGTAGAGGAAATCGCCCGCGCGGCGGGCATGGGGATACGCGCCTACGGGCTCGGGCGCGCGGTCTGCATACAGGCCTTCGGACATGGCGCGAAGATTATTCGGGCGCTTTGTAGGGCCGCAGCTCCCAGTCCACGGACTGGCCTGCGGCGGTGTCGGCGAGCGAGAGCCACATCTCGAACTCGCGCAGCAGCAGGATATCGTAGGCGAAGGCTTTTTCGCCGAAGATCAGGTTGAGCTTCTGGTTCTTCCGCACCAGTTCCCATTTGCCTTCGCGGCAGTTGGCGGTGCCCGCTTCGCAGATTTTCACCACGCGGTCCTGGGTGAACTGGATGGTGGAATCGGCGCGCTCGCCGGTGCGGTTGAGGCCGTTTTCGAGCGCATAGGACCAGCGCCAGGTGTTCACGACCCGGACGGCATGCGGCAGCGGGCTCACGAGCGGCCCTTCAGGATATTCATCGATGCAGCCGGCAAGCGCCGTCAGGCAAAGGGCCAGCACGGGCCAGAAATACAGCGTGCGGTTCATGGGGTTCAGATCTGGGCCAAAACTACCGCGCTGCCGGAAAAAAATAGCGCGAAAGCGGGGAATCCCTTACGGATTGAAAAATTCGCACTTCAGCGTCAGGTCGCCGTTGCGGATCCAGAGCTGGCCTTCGGCCAGGCGGAGGATTTCCCAGCGCTCGTTGTACTGCTCCGAGTAGCGGACCGCGGAGTTGTAGGGGTCCTGGAACTCGAATGTGTAGAGCACTTCGAGCTGGGCGCCGCCGTCCACGAAATCCCATTCGCCGCTGCCCACCGCAGACACCGTCTGATTCTGGGTAAAGGGCGGGATCACGATCTGGAACTGCTTTTCGAGCCGGCTGAAGTCGCCGTCCTCTTCGAATTTGAGGTATTCGTCCGTAAACTCGGCCGTGACTTCATTACCGCCGCGGATGGCTTCCTTGATCCGCCAGGTGGTGGAAATCTGCTTGAGCGCAGCGCGGAAACTGATTGCGGGGCCTTCGGGATACGGCGTGCAGCCGGACGTCGCTGCCAGCAGAACCGCGGCAGCAAGCAGAGCGGAGATCGACAAACGCTTCATGCTGGAATCACAGGGTTTTTACAAAGGTAGGGAAAGGATCTGTATTATTGCAAAAAATCCGCATGTGATGGAGCTTCTGCAGGAAGTACAGGCCCGTGCCGGGCAATTATTCGGGCAGGTGCAGCGCGACCGGCGCTTTATCCACCAGCATCCCGAGCTTTCCTTCGAGGAATCGGAAACGGCGCGCTTCGTGCAGCGCCGGCTGGCGCAGCTCGGCATCCCGATGCAGACCGGCATCGGCGGCCACGGGATTGCGGGCCTCATCGAGGGGCGGGCGCCCGGGCCGGTGGTGGCCCTGCGGGCCGATATGGATGCCCTGCCGATCCAGGAGCTGAACGACGTGCCCTACCGCTCCATGCATCCGGGCGTGATGCACGCCTGCGGCCACGACGCCCATACCGCCTGCCTGCTGGGCGCTGCGGAAATCCTCCAGGGGCTGCGCCACCGCTTCTCCGGCACCGTCAAGCTGATTTTCCAGCCGGCGGAAGAGCGCCTGCCCGGCGGCGCCTCCCTCATGATCCGCGACGGGGTGCTCCAGGCGCCCGGGGTGCAGTCCATCATCGGCCAGCATGTGATGCCCTTTCTGGATGCCGGCAAGGTGGGCATCCGCAGCGGAATGTATATGGCCTCCGCCGACGAGATCTACCTGACCGTTGTCGGCAAAGGCGGGCATGCCGCCCATCCGGCCTCCTTTGTCGATCCCATTCTGATGGCATCCCAGCTCCTCGTGACCCTGCAGCAGGTTGTCAGCCGCTCGGATCCGCGCGTGCCGGTGATCCTGTCGTTCGGCAAAATCTCCGGCGAGGGCGCCACCAACATCATCCCCGGCCAGGTGTATCTGGAGGGCACGCTCCGCACCCTCGACGAGGGCCGGCGCCGCCAGGCGCACGAGCAGATCACGCGCATTACGCATGCCGTCTGCGAAGGGCTCGGCGGCCGGGCCGAGCTGGAAATCCGCAAGGGCTACCCGGTGCTGCACAACGACGAGGCGCTTTCCGCACGGGTGCGCGAGGCCATCGTGGCCTACTGCGGCGAGCCGCAGGTCGTGGACCTCGATCTCTGGATGGCATCGGAGGATTTTGCCTGGTACACCCACGAGGTGCCGGGCTGCTTTTACCGGCTGGGCACCCGCAACGAAGCCCGCGGCATTGTGCACGGCCTGCATACGCCGCACTTCGACATCGACGAGGAGGCCCTGCGCCTGGGGCCGGGCCTGATGGCTTGGATTGCGCTGCAGGAACTGCAGCAGGCCTGACGGTCAGACCTTTTCGAGCACCACGGCAAATCCCTGCCCGACGCCCACACACATCGTGGCGACGGCATGGCGCAGACCCCGCTCCTGGAGCTCCAGGGCGGCGGTGAGCAGCAGCCGGGCGCCCGACATGCCGAGCGGATGGCCCAGCGCAATGGCCCCGCCGTTGGGATTGAGGCGGTCGTCGTCGTCCTCCAGGCCCAGGAAGCGCATGCAGGCCAGCACCTGCGCAGCGAAGGCCTCGTTGAGCTCGATCAGCCCGACCATCGAAAAGTCCATCCCTGCGCGGCGCAGCGCCAGCCGGGAGGCCTCTACCGGCCCGATGCCCATGATGCGCGGCTCGGTACCCGTCACCGCCGTGGATACGATGCGGGCGAGCGGCCGCAGGCCGTACTGCTCCACCGCTGCCCCGGAAGCGATGAGCAGGGCGGCGGCGCCGTCGTTGAGCCCGGAGGAATTGCCGGCGGTGACCGTGCCGCCTTCCGGCTTGAAGGCCGGCTTCAGGCGCGCCAGCTTGTCCCGGTCGGTCTGGGGCTTGATAAATTCATCGGCCTCGAAGATCCGCGTGCTGCCGTCGGGGAGGGGAATCTCCACCGGCACGATCTCCCGCGCAAAGCGGCCCCGCTCGCGGGCAGCGGCGGCTTTGCGCTGGGAGCGCCAGGCAAACAGGTCCTGGTCCTCGCGGGAAATGCCCATCTGGCGGGCCAGGTTCTCGGCGGTCATGCCCATCGCGTCGGTGCCGTAGAGGGCCTCCATGCGGGGGTTGACAAAGCGCCAGCCGAAGCTGGAGTCGTGCATGCGGGCGTCGTTGCCGAAGGGTTTGGCGGATTTGGAAATGACCCAGGGTGCGCGGGTCATGTGCTCCACCCCGCCGGCGATGAAGAGGCCGCCCTCTCCGGCTGCAATGGCCTGGGCGGCGCGCGCCGCCGCCGACATGCCGGAGGCGCAGAGGCGGTTGATGGTTTCGCCCGGCACGCTCCACGGCAGGCCGGCCAGGAGCAGCGCCATGCGGGCCACGTTGCGGTTGTCTTCGCCGGCCTGATTGCTGCAGCCCATCAGCACATCTGTAATGCTTCCGGGCGGCAGATCCGGATGCCGCGCCATCAGCGCGCGGATCACGTGGGCGGCCAGGTCGTCTGCGCGCACGGGCGCGAGGGCGCCTCCCAGATTGCCGATAGGGGTGCGGACACCGTCAACGAGATAGGCTTGCATACGGGGCTGAGCGTGAAACACCATCGGGCGCCGCTGCGGCGCCGGGCCGAAAGGTACGCAGACTTTTCCGGACGCGGAACTGCCGCCCGCTGCCGGGCCGGATGTAAGAATCGGCGCGCTTTTGCCGGAGTTTCCGCGGCGGCTGCGCGAATGGCCTATACATCTGTTTTGTCGTGACGCTTATTGGGTTTTTTGTGAAAAAAAATCCGGTGCTGGGCTTGCCGCGCCTCCGCCGGGCTGACCGCTTGCGAAGCCGGCGGAAAATCGCGGCCATGTAATGGCCGCCGGCCGATTGACCGGCTGCGGAAGGCGGGCTGGCCCTGTCTTTGCCGGGTATCCTGCAAGCGATGTGCTGTCCTGATCTATGCTCAAGTACCTGTTGTGTTTCCTTAGCTTTTGCTCCTGTATCGTCCCGTCCCTGCACGCCCAGGCGCCTGCCGGCGCGTCCCCGCTCGAAGCGCTGATCAACCGCTGCGTGGGCGCCTACGACCTGACGCCCGACAACCGCCTCAAGCTGGCGGCCTACTGCGAGCTGAAGGGCCAGATTACCGAGGGCCCGGAACTCATCACCCTGAGTTTCGGCCACCTGGGGCTGCTGACCTTCTTTCAGCGCAACCTCCTGCTCCGGATGCCCGGCCAGCAGGTGTACCACCTGGACCGCTTCCGGGCCGGCACCGCCGCCGGCGCCACCGTCAACCGCGTGCTGAACGGGATGTTCGAGCAGATCTTTCTGCTGGGCAACTACGAAAGCGCTGTGCCGATGCGCAGCTTCATCGACCGTGAGATCGCCCGCTTCAACCTGGAGCCCTTCGACAAGCTGTACCTGCGCTACCTGCTGGTCCGCTTCGGCGTCTTCGACAGTGTGCGGCAGCTGGTTACCTTCCACACCAGCGCCATGCAGGCCCAGCCCGCCGCGCGCAAGGCGCAGGGCCGGGGCGCCAGGCCGCAGGACACGCATCTCCAGATGCGCCTGGAGCCGGGCAAACTGACCGGCGTCTCCGTGGCCACCGGTGCGCAGTTTTACCTCGAAGCCCCGGACCGCCGCCACTGGTATGTGACCGGCGAATCCTACGGCGCCAATGTGACGGCCTTCAAGTCCTTTCTCCAGAAGCTCTTCGTCCTGACCCTCCAGATCGTGTCCCAGTCCGAGACCCGCCGCCTGAGCGGCATCGAGCGGGGCGGCAGCACGGTGGTCAAGGAAATGGTGACCCGTGAAACCGCGCTGCCCGGCGACGGCTCGCTGGCGCCGGTGCCCTACCTGGCGGTGACGCCCTGGGAGCAGGCGTCCGCACAGACCCCTGTCCTCGCGGCGCCGCAGGCGCCGCTGTACAACAGCTACAACTGGATCCCGATGATGCTCGGCATGCTGCGCAGCCGCCAGGTCAACATCGGCGACGAGGATGTAATCTGCTACTTCGCCGGCGAGGAATACTTCGGGCGGGTGTACGAGCAGCTGCTGCCGCAGGAGCGCAGCCGCGCCGATGCCTACCTGCGCAAGCGCGGCCTTCCGCTGCCGGGCGAGGCGCTGCCGGCTGCGGAGTAATCAGCCCAGCCGCTGCCGGAGATCCAGCCGGTGGCGGCGGGCTACATCCTGCGCGAGGTCGTAGCCGGCATCCGCATGGCGGATGACGCCCGTGGCAGGGTCGTTGTGGAGGACCCGCGCCAGGCGGCGCGCCGCCGCTTCGGTGCCGTCGGCCACGATGACCTGCCCTGCATGGATCGAGTAGCCCATGCCCACGCCGCCGCCGTGGTGCACCGAGACCCAGCTGGCGCCCGAAGCGGTGTTCAGCAGGGCATTGAGGATGGGCCAGTCGGCGACGGCGTCGGAGCCGTCGAGCATGGCCTCGGTCTCGCGGTTGGGCGAGGCCACGGAGCCGGTATCGAGGTGGTCGCGCCCGATGACGATGGGCGCCTTGACCTGCCCGCTGCGCACCAGCTCGTTGAAGGCCAGGCCTGCGCGCTCGCGCTCGCCCTGCCGCAGCCAGCAGATCCGGGCCGGCAGGCCCTGGAAGGCAATGCGCTCCTGCGCCAGCCGGATCCAGCGGTGCAGTGCGGCATCTTCCGGAAACAGCTCCATCATCACCCGGTCGGTGGTGTAAATGTCTTCCGGATCGCCGGAGAGGGCCACCCAGCGGAAGGGGCCTTTGCCCTCGCA
This sequence comes from Bacteroidia bacterium, assembly GCA_033765305.1. Taxonomy (GTDB): domain Bacteria; phylum Bacteroidota; class Bacteroidia; order J057; family J057; genus RDXT01. Next base: position 104,609 of record JANRID010000057.1, on the reverse strand, counting down.
GAAGAGGGGCCGGATATAGGCCGGCACGAAGCCCGGAAAATCGAAGGCATGCTGCACGCCGCGCTTGTCGTGCGCCTGGCCGCGGAGGTTGTTGCCGTAGTCGAAGGTCACGGCGCCCCGGCGCTGCAGCTCCAGCATCAGCTCCACCTGCCGGGCCATGCTGTCGAGGGAGCGGGCGATATAGGCCTCCGGGTCGCGGGCGCGCAGTTCGGCGCCGGCTTCCGGGCTGAGGCCTTCGGGCAGGTAGCCGATCAGTTCGTCGTGGGCGGAGGTCTGGTCGGTCAGGCAGTCGACGGGGATATTGCGTTCGATGAGGCGGGCCAGCAGCTCCACCGCATTGCAGCAGACGCCGATGGAGCGGGCCTCGCCGCGGGCGGCGCAGTCCAGCGCCCGTGCGATGGCGGCATCGATGCCCGGCGCTTCCTCGTCGAGGTAGCGGGTTTCGATGCGGCGGCGGATGCGCCAGGGCTCCACCTCGGCCACGAGGCATACGCCTTCGTTCATGGTGACGGCCAGGGGCTGGGCGCCGCCCATGCCGCCGAGGCCGGCGGTGACGCAGAGCCTGCCGCGCAGCGTGCCGCCGAAATGCTGGTCAGCCACGGCGGCGAAGGTCTCGTAGGTGCCCTGCACGATGCCCTGGGTGCCGATGTAGATCCAGGAGCCGGCGGTCATCTGGCCGTACATCATCAGGCCTTTGCGGTCCAGCTCGCGGAAATGCTCCCAGGTAGCCCAGCGCGGCACCAGCATGGAGTTGGAGATGAGCACGCGGGGCGCGTCGGGGTGGGTGGGCAGGATGCCCACGGGCTTGCCCGACTGGATGAGCAGGGTCTCGTCGTCTTCGAGGTCCATGAGGGCCCGCTCGATCAGGGCCAGGGACTCGGGGCTGCGGGCGGCTTTGCCGAGGCCGCCGTAGACGATGAGTTCCTCCGGGCGCTCGGCCACGTCGGGGTGGAGGTTGTTGCGGAGCATGCGCAGGGCAGCTTCCTGGATCCAGCCTTTGCAGGCGAGGGGGGCGGTATGGGGCATCTTGCGGGGGTTAGCAAGGCAAAGATGCGAAATTGGGGGAATCGGCGCACGGGGAGCCGCAGGGCACCGGCTTCCGGGTTGCGGCGGACTGCTCCGGCGGCCTGGACGCAGGCGCGGAGGTGCTGCACGAGGGCTTCCTTGATGAAGCTGCTGTGCACCGCAATATCCGCCTCCCCTATGCCTTCCGTGCTGCCGCGCCATTCGGCAGCGTCACCGTAAACCAGGCCGTATTTGAGTACAGCCGGGGCCGCTGAAGCTCGTGCTGCTGCATCAGGGTGAAGATCCGCTTCATGCCTTCGCCCATTTCGCGCATGAGCTTGTTGACTTTCAGGGCGTAGGCGATTTTGGCATTGCGGGAGTCGTGCCGGTTGTCCAGGGCCTCCAGGTCCTCGACGGTCAGGGTCGAGAGCAGCGGGCCGGGGCTTTTGATTTCGATCCGGTCGTCGAAGATATGCACCTCTGTCCCGCGCCCTTCCGCCGAGTAGTCGCGGTGCGCGATCGCATTCAGCAGGGCTTCCCTGCAGGCGTCTTCGGGGTAGAGAAACTGCTGCTCGAAGCGGGCGTCGGGCCCAAACTCCGTTTTGTAGGCCAGATACGGGCGGAGCGCTTCCCAGGACTTGAACACCAGCTCGTAGATATTGCCCTGCACAAACTCGTCGCTGATCACGTTGTACTGGTCGCCGGAGCGGAGCTCGCTGCCGAGGATTTTGATGAAGCGGACCTGGCAGCGCGGGTGCCAGCGCTGGATGTCTCTGGCAAACAGCAGCAGCGCTGCCCTGGTGAGCCGCAACCCGGAGATGGTGTACTGCGCCAGTCCCAGGTGCTGGAGGTAGCGCTCTGCCGTATAGCCTTTGAGGTAGCTGTCGGCCAGGGACTGCACGAGCGCCAGATCCAGGTCTGCGACAGCCGCCCCGTCCACAAACTGCCGGTCGTATTCCCGCGACCGGATTTCCTGCCGGTCGAACTGCAGTTTTTTTACCTGTGCGGGCACCGTCTGCCGCTTTTCATTCCGCCGCATGACCCTGCCGTCCCGGAGCTGGTAGATCTCCGAGAGTCCTTTGTCCACCTGAAAAAACAGCACAGTTTGCCCCTCCACCGTTGCCTGCACCCGGTACACCAGCGGCAGTTCCTGTCCCTCGTACACATGGGTGTGGGGAGCATCGAGCATCATCGCAAGATCCTTCCCGGTGTGCGGGACGCCGGTAACCGTCATGTCGTCCTCGACTCCGATGAGGATTTCGCCGCCGTCTGTATTGGCAAACGCAACCAGCGCCTCTGCGATATCTTCGCAGATCTTTTTTGCAGGGCGCGGCTTCTTCTGGCCGGGGCGGCCCTCCCAGGCCGATTTAAACTCCCTGAAATCGCTCTCCCCCACGAGGATGGAGTTCCGGATCCGCTCTTGTAAGATCAGTATATCGGTCATATCTGCTCAGGATCAGGGTAAGGCATCCCGTGTACAGGGCGGTACGGCTATCCGCAGGCTCCGGCATCCATACGGTGCGGAGAGGAGACCTGCAACGTAGCGGTTCTGTCCTGCAAGCTACGAAATTATGCCGCACATGCCCCTCACCCCACCACCATCCCCCGCTCCAGCATCGCTGCGGGCACGGCGGCCTGGATGCAGGCGCGCAGGTGCTGCACGAGGGCTTCCTTGATGAAGCTGCTGTGCACGGCAATGCTCACTTCGCGCACGGGCTCGGGCCCGGCAAAGCGGCGGACGTGCCCCGCATCCGGCTCCCCCTCCACCGACAGCTCCGGCACCAGGGTGTAGCCCACGCCCCGGCGCACCAGGTTTTTCAGCGCTTCGATGCTGCCGCTCTGGTACTCGAAGCCGATGGACGAGCCGCCGGGGCTGCGCCGGCAGATGGCCAGGGCCTGCTCCCGGAAGCAGTGCCCTTCGTCGAGCACCAGCACCTCGCTGGGGTCCAGCTCGTCGGCCAGGAGGAGCGGCTGCGCCAGGAAGCGGTGGTTTTCAGGCAGATACAGCAGAAAGGGCTCGTAGAACACCGGAATCTCCCGGATCGCGGGCTCGCGCAGCGGCGTCACCAGCAGCCCCAGGTCGATCATGCCGCTTTCGATCTGCGCCACGATCTGCGCCGTCTGCAGCTCCTGGATCTTGAGGTGCACCTGCGGATAGGCTTTCAGGAAGGCCGGCAGAAAGCGCGGCAGCAGGTAGGGCGCCAGCGTGGGGATGATCCCGATCTTGAACTCGCCTTCGAGCGCGTCCTTCTCGTGCTGCACAAACTCCTGGAGCTGCCGCACCTCGCGCAGGATCTGCCGCGCACGCGTGATGAGCTCCCGCCCGATCTCCGTGGGCTGCAGGGGCTTCTTGTCGCGGTCGAAGATCCGCACCCCCAGCTCCTCCTCCAGCTTGCGCAGCTGCATGGTGAGGTTGGGCTGCGACACGAAGCAGGCCTCCGAGGCCTTTACAAAATGGCGGTGGCTGTCGAGGGCGATGATGTATTCGAGCTGCTGGAGCGTCATGGGGCGTATGATGATGGCAGATTCACCACTCGGAAGGCAAGGTCCACGAAGAGACGTATCTCATTGCATCTCAGTGTGCTCGGTGTCTCAGTGGTAAAACAGGGCAGGTTCACCACTCAGAAGGTAAGGTCCACTAAGCTGCACGAAGAGACGCTTCTCAGTGCATCTTAGTGTATCTCAGTGCCTTAGTGGTAAAAATATGACGGCTTCACCACTCAGAAGGCAAGGTCCACTAAGAGACGCTTCTCAGTGCATCTCAGTGCCCTCAGTGTCTCAGTGGTAAAACATAGCAGGTTCACCACGAGGCTCAAAATTATAATGAATACTGATAAAATTATAATAATTATTGATTTGAATGATGCTGCGCATTTCCCCAGCTTGCAGCACAAATAGGTATCATCTGTTTGTCTCATAACCCTCCCCGAGCATGGATCATCCGCACCAAAACGGAAACGGAAACGGAAGCAGCGGCCAGTGCCCCTTCCACAGCGACATCGTGAACAAAGTGGCCGGCGGCGGCACCTCCAACCGCGACTGGTGGCCCAACCAGCTGAACCTGAGCATCCTGCGCCAGCACTCCGCGCTCTCCGACCCCATGGGCGAAGGCTTCGACTACGCTGCTGAATTTCAGACCCTGGATCTGGAGGCCGTCAAGCGGGACCTCTACCAGCTGATGACCGACTCGCAGGACTGGTGGCCGGCAGACTATGGCCATTACGGCCCCTTCTTCATCCGCATGGCCTGGCACAGCGCCGGCACCTACCGCATCGCCGACGGGCGCGGCGGCGCAGGCGCAGGCACCCAGCGCTTCGCTCCGCTCAACAGCTGGCCCGACAATGCCAACCTAGACAAGGCCCGCCTGCTCCTCTGGCCCGTCAAGCAGAAGTACGGCCGCAAGCTCTCCTGGGCCGACCTCATGATCCTGGCCGGCAACTGCGCCCTGGAGTCCATGGGCTTTAAAACCTTCGGCTTCGCCGGCGGCCGCGCCGACGTGTGGGAGCCGCAGGACGACATCTACTGGGGCGCTGAAACCGAATGGCTCGGCGACAAGCGCTACACCGGCGACCGCGAGCTGGAAAATCCCCTTGGCGCCGTGCAGATGGGCCTCATCTATGTGAACCCCGAAGGCCCCAACGGCACCCCCGACCCGCTGGCTGCTGCCCGCGACATCCGCGAAACGTTCGGCCGCATGGCCATGAACGACGAAGAGACGGTGGCCCTCATCGCCGGCGGCCATACCTTTGGCAAAACCCACGGCGCTGCCGATCCCTCCCAGTATGTGGGCCGCGAGCCTGCCGCTGCGGGCATCGAGGAGCAGAGCCTGGGCTGGAAAAACACCTTCGGCACCGGCCGCGGCGTGCACACCATCACCTCCGGCCTGGAAGGCGCCTGGACCACCACGCCCATCCAGTGGAGCAACAATTACTTCGAAAACCTCTTCGGCTACGAGTGGGAACTGACCAAGAGCCCGGCCGGCGCCCACCAGTGGAAGCCCGTCGGCGATGCCGGCGCAGGCCTGGTGCCCGATGCGCATGACCCGGCTGTCCGCCATCAGCCCTTCATGCTCACCACCGACCTCGCCCTGCGCGTGGATCCGGCCTATGAGAAAATCTCGCGCCGCTTCTACGAGAACCCCGACGAGTTCGCCGATGCCTTCGCCCGCGCCTGGTTCAAGCTCACCCACCGCGACATGGGCCCGCGCGCGCGCTACCTCGGCCCCGAAGTGCCCGCCGAAGTGCTGATCTGGCAGGACCCCGTGCCCGCCGTGGACCACGAACTGATTGATGCGCAGGATATTGCAGCCCTCAAGGCCAGCATCCTGAACAGCGGCCTGACGGTTTCCCAGCTTGTCTCCACGGCCTGGGCCTCGGCCTCGACCTTCCGCGGCTCCGACAAGCGCGGCGGCGCCAACGGCGCCCGCATCCGCCTGGCTCCGCAGAAAGACTGGAAAGTCAACAACCCGGCCCAGCTCGCCGCGGTGCTGCATACGCTCGAAGGCATCCAGGCCGCCTTCAATGAAGGCCAGACGGGCCGCAAGCGCGTGTCGCTGGCCGACCTGATCGTGCTGGGCGGCTGCGCCGCGGTAGAGGCCGCAGCCCGGGCCGCAGGGTCCGACCTTGCCGTGCCCTTCACCCCCGGCCGCACGGACGCCACGGCAGAGATGACCGATGTGGAATCCTTCGCCGTGCTGGAGCCCCTCGCCGACGGCTTCCGCAACTACCAGAAGAAAGTCTATGCCGTGACTGCCGAGGAGCTGCTGATCGACAAGGCGCAGCTGCTCACCCTGACGGCCCCCGAAATGACGGTGCTGCTCGGCGGCCTGCGCGTGCTGGGCACCAACTGGGACGGCTCCAACTACGGCGTCTTCACCCAGCGTCCGGGCCAGCTCACGAACGACTACTTCGTGAACCTGCTCGACCTGGGCACCACGTGGCAGGCTGCCGACTCGGGCCAGCACGCCTTCCTGGGCCGCGACCGCAAGACCGGCGCCCACAAGTGGACCGGCACCCGGGTGGACCTCATCTTCGGCTCCAACTCCGAGCTGCGCGCCATTGCCGAAGTGTACGGCTGCGCCGACGGCCACGCCAAGTTCCTGCGCGACTTCGCCGCCGCCTGGGACAAGGTCATGATGCTGGACCGGTTTGAGGTGAAGTAACTGGTTGACTGACATAGGATTGGGGTGCCGGGGTTTCCTGGCACCCCTTTTTGCGTGGGCAATGGGCTGGCATACAACAAGACCGGAGATCTTTGCAGCTGAATTTGCAGGCCAGACGGCCAGGTGGTACCTTGTACAGGGGTATCCGCCTCCTGCCAAATGAGCCCATTATTCCGGATTAACCCCCTGTACATCAGCATGCAACTCCCTGTCTCTCTCCCCTCCACGATGCTGGCCGCCCGGCTGATTTTTCGCCGATGGAGGTCATCCCCGCCACCGTGCGCCTCACCACGTACGACAGCGGAGCCATCAGAAGCCCTGCCGATGCGTTTCAGTCCTTCATCCGCAGCATCGAAGCAGGCGCAGTCCAGCTGCCGATCGGCAAGGTGATGCCCCTGAGCGAAATTTCTGCCGCGCACCAGCTTATGGAAGAGAACCAGGCCGGCGGGAAAATAGTGGTCACGGCCTGACGCAGCTGTTCAGCGGTCAGCGACAGGTACCGGGCCCGCGGCAGCGCATCGATCAGCACATGCTGCAATCGGCTTCTGCTCCGTGATGCTGCATGGAAGTCCCGGGAAAAACCAGCCCTGGCCTGAGCCCGGTCGGGCTTGCGAGTTGGCAGGACAAGGTGCATCTTGCGCCCTGAAACCACTAAGCTCCATTGTATGAAGGCATTGGTATTTCCGGGCCAGGGCGCGCAGTTTCCCGGAATGGGCAAATCGCTCTACGAGCAGTCGGAGGCTGCGCGCGAGCGCTTCCGCCAGGCCGGCGGGATTCTGGGCTTCGACCTGGAGTCGGTCATGTTCGACGGCAGCGAGGAAGACCTGAAGCGGACCTCCGTCACGCAGCCCGCGATTTATGTGCATTCGGTCATTGCCGCCGAGGTGTACGGGCTGGCCGCCGATGCCGGTGCCGCAGCGGGTCATTCGCTGGGCGAGTTTTCGGCCCTCGCGGCGGCGGGCGTGCTGAGCTTCGAGGACGGGCTGCGGCTGGTGGCCATCCGCGCCAATGCCATGCAGGCCGCCTGCGACCTGCAGGCGAGCGGCATGGCGGCCATCCTGGGCCTGGATGATGCCGCTGTCGAAGCCATCTGTGCATCGGTCACGGACGATACCGTCGTCCCGGCCAATTACAACACCGTCGGCCAGCTGGTCATCTCCGGCACCCAGACCGGGATTGCGCGGGCGATGGAGCTGGCCGTTGCGCAGGGCGGAAAAGCCATTCCCCTGCCGGTCAACGGTGCCTTCCATTCCCCGCTCATGGAGCCGGCCCGGCTGGAGCTGGCCCGAGGCATCGAGGCGGTGGAGTTCCGCGACGCGAAGTTTCCGGTATATCAGAACGTAACGGCCGCGCCGCATGTGCGCAGGGACGAGATCAAGGCCAATCTGCTGGCCCAGCTCACCGCCCCCGTCCGCTGGACGCAGACGGTGCAGGCCCTGCTGGCTGCCGGCGCTTCGGAGTTCATCGAGGCGGGCCCCGGCAAAGTGCTCAGCGGGCTGATCAAAAAGGTGGACCGCAAAGCTGCCACCAGCCAGCTCGGATAAGGCCCATCCCGTACAGGCAGGCTGACGCTGAGCAGCTTGCCTTTTTTATTGGAAATTTTTACTAATTTAATTTGCTTTTAATCGACTTGCCGTATAAATTAGCATGACAATTGGTTGCAGTTCCAATCTCTTTAGCATTCACGGCAATGAATACCTTCCGTCCTCACATCCCCGCTCCGGGGCAAGCCGCTTATCCGGCCACGGGCGGGGCCGGGGCCGGGGTTGCACGCCCCGCTCCGGCCAACCTGCGCGGCAGCTTCCGCAGCATGGTCCTCGTCTCCGGCCTCGTCGCCGCCACCAACCTGCTCTCCCACGGGCTTTTCAACCCCGGCTGGGCCAGCCTCGGCGGCTGGAGCCGCAGCGCCGCCAGTGCCGCCGAGCCGCTGTTTCTGATCGACAAGGCCAGCATGTATGTGGACCAGCCCGACCGCTTCGAGCGGAAAGTGCGCGAAATCGCCTCCATGCTCAGCATTCCGCCGGAATGGCTGATGGCTGTCATGTACTCCGAATCCAAATTCGACGCCTCGGTCAAAAACCTGAAAGGCTCCGGCGCCACCGGCCTGATCCAGTTCATGCCCGAAGTCGCCAAAGAACTCGAAGTCTCCGTGCAGCGGCTGGAGCGCATGGACCACCTCCAGCAGCTGGAGTATGTGTACCTGTATCTCCAGAATGTGCGCGACCGCTACGGCGATTTCACCTCCCTCACCGATCTGTACCTCGGCATCCTCTACCCCCGCGCCATCGGGCAGGACCCCTGCTACAGCCTGTATGAAAAGCCCTCGGTGCAGTACGAGCAGAATGCCGGGCTGGACGAAAATAAAGACGGCCGGGTGACGGTCAGCGACATCGACCGCCGCATGCAGCGCCTCTATCCGGAGGCGTACCGCGCCGGCAGGGCCTCCTGATTCCGGCTTCCGCAGCACTTCCTGTGTATGGTTCCGCATTTTTTTCATTCCGCGCGCGCATGCCAGCCAAATTTCCTATCTTAGGCATTCTCACACAGCAGATGCCCGTCACGAGCCTGGATCAACTGGACCTGTCGCGGACCTACACCTATGAAGCGTATGCAAGCTGGCAGGTGGAGGAACGGATTGAATTGCTTGAAGGCCACATCCACCTCATGTCCCCCGCGCCCAACCTCCAGCATCAGCGGGTCTCCGGCAATCTGTTTCTGATACTGGGAACCTATTGTAAGCACCGCCCCTGCGAACTGTTCGCCGCGCCCTTCGATGTTCGGCTGCCAGCGCCCGGAAGCGCGCCGGACAGCCCGGTCAGCACCGTCGTGCAGCCCGACCTTTGCGTGGTCTGCGACCCTGCTAAACTCGACGAGCACGGCTGCATCGGCGCGCCCGATCTGGTGATCGAAATCCTGTCCCCCGGCAACTCCCGCAAGGAGCTCCGCGAAAAATACCGGATCTATGAGTCCAGCGGCGTGCGCGAATACTGGGTCGTATCGCCGCACGAGCGCTACCTGAGCCGCTTTGTCCGGGATGCGCAGGGGACATTTGCCGGCATGGCGCCGCTCACCGACGAGGATCTGCTCGAAACCAGCCTGTTTCCGGAGCTTTCGGTGCCGATGCGGGAAGTCTTCGGGGAATAGGCGGCCGGGCGCTTCCGCGCGGCGGGGCCTGGGCCCGGCTCCGGGCTTTCAGAGGCTGTTCCGGTGGAGAATTTGGCCTTATTGGCTTTTATTGCCAATTTGGCATCTTCAGCAGGAACAAACAGGCACATGCTCCGTACGTGGCGGCTCATACGATCCCTCAAACCCTTCTACCGGGCGGAAACCATCCGGGAGCTGCAAGCGGCATATGAGCCGTTTCCAGCCCCTTCGGGCACCGGCGCCGAATCGCTCGATGCGTGGGCCGGCAGCGTGCTGCTGTCGCCGAAGTCCGATGAATTTACCCGCCTCATGCTGCTCGGCGGCCCCGGAAGCGGCAAGACGGCCTTTCTCATCCGCCTCTTTGCCGGCTGGCGGCCCGGCGGTGCGCTGCGGCAGATCCGGCTGGTCAACCTTGCGCATCCGGCTGCCTGGCAGATCATCCAGGACCAGCCCGAGCCCGGCAGGACGGTCCTGCTCGTGGACGGCCTGGCCGAAGCGCTTCCGACCGACGATACGTTTGCCGGGCTCATGGACCGGCTGCTCGAACACACGCAGGCCTATGCCCGGGTGATGATTGCGGTGCAGCCCAGCATGTTTCCGCGCAGCTACCGCCATCCCCACCGCGAGGACCTCCTCCGGTATGTCGGCGAGCGGGCGGCGCAGGTATTCCGCCGCATCGACCTGCCCTCCCTGGATGCGGAGGCAGTGCGCAAGCTGTACCGGAAGTTTGCCGGCGAGCCGCTGGCGGCCCGCCTGTCGCCGGAGCGGCTCCAGCTCTGGGGCAAGCCGGGCATGCTCCGGCTGGCCGTGCCGGCCCTCCTCTCCAATCCGGCAGTCCGATATCCCACCCAGGTGTTCCATGCGTGGATCGCCCGCACCCTTCAGCCTTTCGGGATCAAGGCTCCCATGTACCGGCGCGTGCTGGGCGAAATGGCCCGCCGCATGTATGCGGCCCGCCACCGGGAAGGCGCCTGGCGCCTCAGCACCGTGGATGCCGAGCGCATTTTTATCCGCTATCTTCAGGAGGAGCGCACCGATCTGCCCCCCCTGCTCCAGCAGGATGGCGATCACGTCCGATTTGCTTCGCTTTCGCTGATCGCCTACCTGCTGGCAGACCAGGGCTTCCGGGAAGGGCTCGGCAGCGAACAGACGGATTTTCAGAATATGCCGCTGGCAGCCCGCTTTTATCTGGAGATCGCTGTGCAGCAGTTTCTGGAGGAGTCCGGCCCCGAGGCCGCCTATGTGCGCAGCGAAGCCCAGCCTGCGATGCATGCCCTGGCCGCAGCCCCTGCCGATACGCTGGCCGGCATTACGCGCATTTACCTGTCGCAGCGGCATGGCGCTGAGCTGCGCATGCTGCGCTGCATGCGCCAGCTCCGGGGCGTGTACCTGGATGCTGCGCCGCATCAGGCGCCCAGTCCTTACCTGCTCGACGAACTGCCGCCCGGCGAGCCCCTGATCTACCTCCGCAATCAGACGCGCCATTGGGCACCCTATGTCTTTGCGCGTTCTGCGCCCGGAACCATCAGCGGCGGCGGCGGCATCATCAGCGTCGCAGCTAAAGAGCTGCTGCCGGTTTCCCTGCATGAGCCTGCGCTGCATCAGCCCGCGCCCCGGCGGCAGGATGCCGCCGCAGGGCACCGGGGACTGCTCCGGCTCTTTGCCCTGCCGCTTGCCAGCCTGCCGGATGCCCTTTCGCATCCCCTGGCCGCCAATGGCGCCGCAGAAAAATGGGAACGCTTTACCGGCATCCCCGAATGCGAGCTGTTCAACCGCATCGAAATTGCCCGGCTCCAGGACGGCTCCCGCAACCTGCTGCTGGAGAACACGTTTCTTCCTACCCTGCTCACCGATCTCCTGGCGCGGCTCGTGAACCGCATTATGGATATCTATGCCGAGGACGACCGCATGCAGGGCCATTTCGGGCCGGATGACCTCTCCCAGATCGAGGACGGCATCTGGATGGGGCGCAGCTGGCTCTGGGGCAATACCGATTCGTATGCCTATGGCGTGCGGCTGTACATGCCGGAGCCGGGGAAGATCCGGATGAAGATTCTGGGGCTGGAGTAAGCGCAGAAATGCGTACCTTGGAGGCAGATTTGCTGCCCATGTTCCGCATTCCCTGCATACGCCTGTCCGCCTTTCTGCGCGCCTGCGGGGCGCTGCCCCTGCTGCTGAGCGCCTGCGCGGAAGCGCCGCCGCAGCAGGGGCAGCAGCCTCCGCCTGTTCCCCTTACCCGAACCGCTGCCGATATGCCTGCCCCGTCTGCCGAAGGCTGGCCTGCGCCCGCCATCCTGCTCGGCCTCTTCGATCCGGCCCAGGAGCCGGGATTCGCCCGCATCCCCGACCTCTACACCAGCGGCAATGCCCGCGGCGCCTGGATGCAGCGCGAAGCGCTGGATGCGTTTGTCCGGATGGCTGCCGCCGCTAAACAGGAAGGCGTCAGCCTGACCATTCTGTCCGCTACCCGCACCTTTGCCTACCAGACCGGCATCTGGGAAGCCAAATGGACCGGCGCACGCGAGGTGGAGGGCGAAAATCTGGCCCTGACTACGTCCGATCCGGTGGAACGGGCCCGGAAAATCCTCCGCTACAGCGCCATGCCGGGTGCCTCCCGGCATCACTGGGGCACCGATATCGACCTCAATGCGCTCACCAACAGCCACTTCGAGAGCGGTGCCGGACTGAAAACCTTCCAGTGGCTCGAACGCAGGGCGGCGGAATTCGGATTCTGCCGGCCCTACACCGCCAAAGGCGCTGCCCGTCCTTACGGATACGAGGAAGAAAAGTGGCACTGGTCGTACCTGCCCATCGCGGGCGAGTACCTGAAAGCCTATGAGCATCTGATCGGCCCGGAGATGATCAAAGGCTTCAAGGGCGATGCGACCGCCGCCCAGATCCAGATCATCGGGCACTATGTCAAGGGCATTGCCCCGGAATGCATCCTTCCCTGAATCTTCATCCCTCATCCCATGCAACGACTCCTGACTGCCGCCTGCGCCTGCCTGCTGCTGATCCCGCAGGCCCTGCACGCGCAATCCGCCTTCCAGCCCGGTACCCAGGCCTATATTATCGCGCCCAGCGGCCTCAACCTGCGGAAAACCCCTGATCCCAAAGGCGCTGTGCTCACGAAACTCGCATATGGCACCGCAGTATCCGTCGCCGACGACGGGAAGCCGGATGCCGCCTTCAGCACCGAAGGCATCGGCGGGTACTGGGCCTTCGTCAAAAGCGGCGCTTTCAGCGGATACCTGTTCGATGGCTACCTGACTTCCATGCCGGCTCCGCCCAAAGACTGCGGAGATCTGCCGCAGTATGTGCAGGCTTCCTTCAAGCCTGCAGGCCCCGAACAGCTGGAGATTCAGCCGCATCCGGAGTTTCCCGAAGACTCCATCGTGGACCGCACCCAGCCGCTGAACCCCGAAGCGGTGTATCAGGAGCGGGTAGAGCCCTACTTCATCCAGCAGCGGCTCATTCTGCCCGCAGCCAGCACCGTGACGGAAGCCTTCGTGCTGGGCCGTGTCATCAGCCCGCAGTTCCGCACCGTGCGGACCGACGTCGAGCTGACAGCCTCGGACGACGACCCGGACCTGTACAGCGGCTCCTACCAGGGCGAAGCGAATGCCTACGGCACTTCGCCGGAGGTGTATGTGTCGCTGCGCCGCAGCAGCCGCGGCGTGATGGAATTTGTCTCAGTCCAGCTCTGGTACGAGGGCGGATCGGTGTCGATGGAGGCCGGCAAAAACGGCATGGGCGAAACCGTGCTTACCTTCAGCTACCACGCAGACTGAGGCTCAGCGCAGCAGCACCTTCTGCACCACCGGCTGCGCATGGCTGCCGCTGCGGATTTCGCAGAGGTACACCCCGCGCGGCAGGCCGTCTGCGGGCACCGCAATGGGCTGTCCCGCGGCCAGCACCGGATACGACAGGTCGCGGAGCGTCTGGCCGGCCAGGTTCAGCAGCCGGATCCGGACCGCAGCGGCAGACGCATAGGGCGCTATGTACAGAAGGCCGGCGGCAGGATTGGGGTATATCTGCCAGCCTGCGTTCAGCGCGGGGTCTGCGGAAGTCAGCGCGAGCGACAGCGGCACCTCCACGGTATCCGAGGCGCAGGCGTTGACTGCGATCAGGCGCAGGGTGTAATTGCCTGATGCGCCGTAGGCGATGCTGCCCGGCTGTTTTTCCGAAGAGCTGCTGCCGTTGCCGAAGGACCATTCATAGAAATGCGCATTCCGGGACCGGTTCTCCACCGTCACCGTCGTGCCGTCGGGCTGGATCTGCCAGGCGATCTCCGCTGCCGGCGCCACGCCATCCGGCTCGCAGAGCACAAAGTCCCAGATGCCCCGGCCATAGGTGGAGAAACGCGCTGTGCGCAGCGATTCGATGTATTCCACCGACCAGTAGGTCTGATCCGGCGCATGCAGCCCGCCCAGCGGATACCACTGGTTATCAGCTGCTACATATACGAACGGACCCACTTCCGTAGCAGCGAAGATCAGGCTTTCGTCCGGCGTGCAGGCCAGCTGGAAGACCATGGTCGTAGGCAGCCCGGCATTCATCGGAGTAAAGGTGTATCCAAAATCGACCGATTTGTACACCGAAGATCCTGCATAGCCGCTGCCGGAGAGATACAGGGTGCTGGGCAGCACCGGCGAGGGCAGGATACAGTTTCCGTAGAAGTAGTGGCTGCCGGGAATGGAATTGGGCGGCGACGGCGTCCAGGTGGCGCCATAGTCGGTGGAGGCGAAGAATTTCTGGTTGTCCGTCATGACGAAGCGCACATTCGGGTAGGCAGGGGAAATGGCCATCGCCGAAATGCTGGCATGGGTGCCCTGGCTGAAGTCGTAGGGCAGCTCTTCGCCCTGCAGCTGCCCGAAGGCGTACGTCACCCTGAACAGATTCGCACCCTGGCCGTCGGCGCTGCCGCCGGCGCGGTAGGCGACTTCAGGGTTGACCGGATCGGCGGTGAGCGGCGCCAGCCAAAGGTGCCCGCTGCCCTCGAAGTCGTGGAAATAGGCGGCAGCGGAATTCGCGGCATCGGGATAATACATCGTGAAGCCGGGATAATTGGTCCAGATGCTGGCCCCGCCGTTGCCGGATACGATGTGGCCGTAATCGCCGCTGATGAGCTGGTCGAAATCCGTGATGCCGCCCCCGAAATTCAGCGTCCGCTGAAAGCCCTGATCCTGAGCGCCTGCGTAGATGATGGCAGGATTGCTCCGGTGGGTGTAATGGGCATAATACTGGCTGACATGGAGGCCGGAGAGCGAAATATTCTGCACGGTCTGCAGCCCGTCGCCGGAGCGGTAGAGGCCGCCGTCGGTGCTGACGAAGGTAATTTCCTGCCCGTTGGGCAGGGGCACGGGGTCGAAGCCGGGGATGTCGGCATGCAGCTTGCCGGCCGGATTGCCGTAGTATTCCCACCAGAGATTGACCTGCGCCCAGGACTGGCCGCCGTTGGTGCTGCGCCAGGCATCGATGCCGCCGGCATAGATCAGGTCGGGGTTCAGGGCCGAGACTTCGAAGCTCTTGCGGAAAAAGAGGCCGGTGGCCACGGTGCCCCGGAAGCTCCAGGCGGTGCCGCCGTCTCCGCTGCGGTACACATGCGACTGGTCCCCGTTGGCGTAGAGGGCGTAGAGCACGAGGCCGCTGGCTGTCTGGCGCCCGGCCAGCCGGGCTGCGCCGCCGTTGCCGGCGAGGGCGAAGGTGCTGAGCACCTGCGGCTGCCCGGCGCCGTCGAGGCGGTAGAGGGTCTGCCGGTTGAGCAGATAGACACGGCCTGGGCGGAACTCATCGGCCCAGAGGTCCCACTGGTTTTCGTCGCCGTAGACCGGCGAGCCGTATTCGGCCAGCTTCGTGAAGGACTGGCCCTGGTCCAGCGAGCGGTACAGGGCCGTCATCGAGTTCCAGTTGGTGTAATCCCATTCGAGGGTGAGCACGTAGAGGGGATTGCCCGGCTCGGGGACCATGACGGCCCGCATCACATAGCCCCAGTTGGCGGCATTTTCGAGCCCGGCGGCATAGTTCCAGGTGAGGCCGTCGTCGTCGGAGTAGCGCACGCCGGACGCGCCCCAGGCGTCGGTGGCCACGATCATGCGGCGGCCCGAGGGGCGGTCGGCAAATTTGAGGAAATGAATGCCTTCGATCTGCGCATGGTCGTTGCGGACGGTCCAGCTGCTGCCGCTGAGATTGCCCTTCCAGATATTGCCGCCGGAGGAAGCCAGAAACAGCTCCTGCGTAGCGGGCAGATATTCAGCCAAGTGCACCCGTCCGGCCTGGTTGCCGCTGCCCACCTCGCGCCAGTGGCCGACCAGCTGGCCGGCAGCGAGGGTGTCTTTGGGGAAATCGCCGGGCGAGACCCGGCTGCTGCGGATGCGGCGGAAGCGCTCCTCCGCCATGCGGCGGCGCGTAGCGCGGTCTATGGCCCGCCAGTCCATGCCCGGCGCCGTACGGTGGATGTGCTCGATCCAGTCCTTGCGGGCCTGGCGGTAGGCGGCGTCTTCGCGGTGCCCCGGCGCGCGGTCGGTGGGCGCCGGCAGCCGGCCCGGGGCCGGATTGCTGAGCTGGATGCCGGCCAGCAGGGCGGATGCGATGCCCAGGATCAGCCAGGGGCGGGAACAGGAGGCCATAGGATTCAGATTTCCGCTTCGAAAATAGAAGAAAAACTGCATGTATCCGCTCCCCGAACCGCGCAAATTCCCTATGTTTGAATATCACCAAGCACTGCTGCTCACCCTATGAACAAATTCCGCAAAATCCACCTGGCCGAGGACCAGATGCCGGAGTACTGGTACAATGTCGTGGCCGACATGCCCAACAAGCCCCTGCCGCCGCTGCACCCCGGCACCCTGGAGCCGATCGGCCCCGAGATGCTGGCGCCGCTCTTCCCGATGGAGCTCATCAAGCAGGAAGTCAGCGCCGAACGCTGGACCCCGATTCCCGATCCGGTGCGCGACATTTACACCCTGTGGCGCCCCACGCCGCTCTACCGTGCGTATGCGTTCGAGAAGCAGCTCGACGCGCCGGTGAAAATCTACTACAAGTACGAGGGCGTGAGCCCGGCCGGCTCGCACAAGCCCAATACCGCCGTTCCCCAGGCCTACTACAACCAGCAGGAAGGCGTGAAGCGCATCACCACCGAGACCGGCGCCGGCCAGTGGGGCAGCGCGCTGAGCTTTGCCTGCCAGCTGTTTGGCATCGCATGCGAGGTCTATATGGTGAAAATCAGCTACGACCACAAGCCGTACCGCAAGCTGATGATGAACACCTGGGGCGCGGAGGTGATCGCTTCGCCGAGCGACCGCACGGAAGCGGGCCGCCGCATTCTGGCTGCCGATCCGGATTCGCCGGGCAGCCTGGGCATCGCCATTTCGGAGGCGGTGGAGCGCGCCGCCATGCGCGACGACACCAAATATGCCCTTGGCAGCGTGCTCAACCACGTGCTGATGCACCAGACCATCGTAGGCCAGGAGGCGCTGAAGCAGATGGAGATCGCAGGCGAATTTCCGGACATCGTGGTGGCGCCCTTCGGCGGCGGCTCCAATTTTGCCGGCATTGCCTTCCCCTTCCTGCGCTTCCACCTCACCGGCGACCGCAAGGTGCGCTGCATCGCCGCCGAGCCGGCATCCTGCCCCAAGCTCACCAAAGGGCAGTTCCGCTACGACTTCGGCGATACCGTGGGCATGACGCCGCTGCTGCCGATGTACACCCTGGGCCACAACTTCGTGCCGGCGCCCATCCATGCTGGCGGCCTGCGCTACCACGGCGCCGGGGTCATCGTGAGCCAGCTGCTCAAGGACCAGCTGATCGAGGCGGTGGCGCTCCAGCAGCTCGAATGCTTCGAAGCCGGGGTGCAGTTTGCCCGTGCAGAGGGGATCATCCCGGCGCCGGAGGCCACGCATGCCATCGCAGCCGTGGTCCACGAAGCCCGCAAGGCGAAGGAGGAAGGCGTGCAGAAGACCATCCTCTTCAACCTCTGCGGCCACGGCCACTTCGATATGGCGGCCTATGAGGCCTACTTCGCCGGCAAGCTGGTCAACCACCACTTCACCGACGACGAGCTCTACGCCAACCTCCGCGAACTGAACACGCCGGTGCCGGCCTGAGCGGGCGGCAGGAAACGGAAAGCGGAGGATTATCAGCAAAGAGATTAATTTTCCGCTTTCCCATTGTTTCTTTACGCCTGATTTTTTCTGGATATATCCGATATGAATACGCCGCAATCTCCCCAGCCCAGCCCTGAACCCGCCTATCTCCCGCTCGTGCAGGATGATCCCTGGCTGGTGCCCTACAACCGCTACGTCGAAGCGCGCTACCAGCGCTATCTCGATGCCCGCGCCGACCTCGAACGTATGGCCGGGAGCCTGCGGGAATTCGCCTCGGCCTGGCGCTACATGGGCTTCAGCTATGACCCCACCCGCAAGGGCTGGTGGTACCGCGAATGGGCCCCGAAGGCCGAGGCCCTCTTCCTCATCGGCGATTTCAACGGCTGGAACCGCAGCGCCAACCCCCTCACGCCGCGTGAGGACGGAATCTGGGAACTGTTCCTGCCCGATGCCGCCTATCAGCAGACCTTCGTGCACGGCAGCCGCGTGAAGGTGCATATCGTGTCTGCCACCGGCGCCATGGACCGCATGCCCGCCTGGACCCGCTGCACCGTGCAGGATGAGGCGACCAAGGATTTCGCTGCCGTCATCTGGGCGCCCGATGCCGAATTTGCCTGGACCGACCAGGACTTCGACCCGGCTTCCATTCCCTTTCCCCTCATCTACGAGTCGCACACCGGCATGGCCCAGGAGGAGGAAAAGGTGGGCAGCTACCGCGAATTTGCCGAGTTGGTCCTGCCGCGGGTAAAGGCCCTGGGGTACAATGCCATCCAGCTCATGGCTGTGCAGGAACACCCCTACTACGGCTCCTTCGGGTATCATGTGAGCAACTTTTTTGCCCCCTCCTCCCGCTTCGGCAGCCCCGACGACCTTAAATACCTGGTAAACACCGCCCACCGCATGGGCATCGCGGTGATCATGGACATCGTGCATTCGCACGCGGTCAAAAACCTCGCCGAAGGGCTCAACCAGTTCGACGGCTCGGACGACCAGTACTTCCACCCCGGCGGCCGCGGCCATCACACCGGCTGGGATTCCAAGCTCTTCAACTACGGCAAGCGCGAGGTGCAGCAATTCCTGCTCTCCAACGTCGCCTACTGGCTGGAGGAATTCCACTTCGACGGCTTCCGCTTCGACGGGGTCACCTCCATGCTCTACCTCCACCACGGCGACCACAAGACCTTCGGCAGCTACGACCTCTACTTCACGGACGGGGTGGAATGGGACGCCGTCACCTACCTTCAGCTGGCCAACGAACTGGCGCATGAAATCAAACCCGGCGCCATCACGATCGCCGAAGATATGAGCGGCATGCCCGGCTGCTGCCGCAAGGTGGACGAAGGCGGCCTGGGATTCGACTACCGCCTCGGCATGGGCATTCCCGACTACTGGATCAAGCTGCTCAAGCACAAGCGCGACGAGGACTGGGAGCTGGGCGACCTCTGGTACACCCTCATCAACCGCCGCTGGAAAGAAAAAACCATCGCCTATGCCGAATCCCACGACCAGGCCCTGGTGGGGGATAAAACCCTGGCGTTCTGGCTGATGGATAAAGAAATGTACTGGCACATGCAGGTGGACGATCCCAACCTGGCGATCGACCGGGGCATCGCGCTGCACAAGATGATCCGCCTGATCACGGCCACCCTGGGCGGCGAGGGCTACCTGAACTTCATGGGCAATGAGTTCGGCCATCCGGAATGGATCGACTTTCCCCGCGAAGGAAACGGCTGGAGCCATAAATATGCCCGCCGGCAGTGGTCGCTGGCCAGCAACGACCGCCTGAAGTACCAGTTCCTCTGGGCATTCGACCAGGCCATGATCGGCCTGCTCACCCAGTACCGCATTCCCGCCGCAGACCAGGCGCTGCAGCTCCACTACGACGAGCACAACATGACCCTGGCCTACCAGCGGGCCGGGCTGGTGTTCCTCTTCAACTTTCACCCCACGCACGCGATCCCGGACTACAAGTTCTTTGTGCCGGAGGCGGGCGAATACGAGCTGATTCTCAGCAGCGACGACCCCGCGCTGGGCGGATTCGGGCGCATCGATCCCTCGGTGCATTATTTCTCCCTGCCCGACGAGCACGGCACCCACTTCCTGAGCGTGTACAACACCAACCGCACGGCGCAGGTGTACCGGCGCGTCTCAGGCCCATCGGATGAAAAGTCTGCATGATCAGCCCTGCCGCAGTTCGATGACGGTGATTTCCGGCGGCATGCCGATGCGGCCCGGGAAGGCAAGATAGCCGAAGCCCCGGTTGACGTAGAGGTACTGGCTGCCTTCCTGGTAGAGCCCGGCCCATTCCGGATAGAGGTATTGCACCGGGCTCCATTTCAGGAAGGCGGCCTCGATGCCGAACTGGAACCCGTGGGTATGGCCGGAAAGGGTCAGTCCGATGCGGGGATAGCCGGGCAGCACCTGCGCGCGCCAGTGGCTGGGATCGTGGGAGAGCAGAATGCCGAGTGCAGCCTCTGCGCCGGCATAGGCTTCGTCCAGCTTGCCGTACTTGGGAAAACGGCCTTGGGCGCTCCAGTTTTCGACCCCGATCAGGGCCAGCGGATCGCCGCCCCGCCGGAGGATGCGGTGCGCATTGACCAGCAGGTCCCAGCCCATCTCCCGGTGGATGTCCTTGAGCTGCTGCAGGTTGCGGGCCTTGGCCTCCGCATCCGGCCATGCTGCATAATCGCCGTAGTCGTGGTTGCCGAGCACGGAATACACGCCCAGCGGCGCAGCGAGGCGCCCGAAGAGGGCTGCATAGTCCCGCATTTCATCCGCCACCGAGTTGACCAGGTCGCCGGTGAAGCAGATCAGGTCCGGCTGCTCGTCGAGCACGAGCTGCACCCCGCGTGCGACAGCCTCCCGGTCCCAGAAAGAGCCAGCGTGAATATCGGACAGCTGCACCAGGCGGGCGCCGTTCCAGCCTGCGGGCAGGCCGGGCAGGGGCACCGTGATCCGGCGGATCTGGTAGTTGTGGGCGCCGCGGAGCACGCCGTCGCCGATGAGCAGGGCGGGCGCGGCCCCGGCGAGAAGGCCGGCTTTGGCCAGAAATTCAGAGCGGGTGATGCCGCCTGCGGCGGGCCGGGGAGCGGGCCGGAGGGCACGCCGCAGGCGGATCAGGAGGCGCCGCAGGTCATCGGCGAGCATGGCCAGCGAGATCAGCAGCTTGCCGAAGAAATCTGCCAGCAGCCAGACGGCTGCCAGCACGCGGAGGCCGGGGCTGGCCCCGCGCTGCGCCGCTGCGATGCCCAGGAGCACCAGCGGCACAGCGCTCAGCGTCCAATAGGCGGCATGCACCCAGCGGCGGCGGCGCAGCGGCCAGGCGCGGGTGAGGGTCTGCACCGCCGAAAAGGCGTAGCGGGACAGGGCAAACAGCAGCGCAGCGGCTGCCAGCAGCAGGATCAGGTTCATAGCCAGGCACAGTCTGGAACGGGGTCCAGCGGCGGATACGGAATCGGGGCGGAAAAGATGCCTGCCGGCAGCGGAACCGGGGTATTCCTGCCCGCAGGGAACTTGAGCAGCATCCGGGGTTTTTATGCGGTGTTCGGGCCCTGAATGGCCGGCAGCGCTGCCCCGAAGAAGGCAGCTGTACAAACAAGAGACGCGGGCTGCCTGCTGAGAGCCCCGTGCTCAGGTTCTGAGCATTACATGATACGCCGTGCTTCGCCCGCCGCCATCCGCCTTGGCTAGCACATGCTTGCCGATCAGGTCCTGGATGTCGCGCAGGGCCGTATCGGGCGAGCATTTGGCGATTTTTGCCCATTTGGAAGAAGTCAGGTTGCCCTCGAAGCCGTCGAGAAGCTTATTCAGCATTATGCGCTGACGCTCGTTCAGGGGCGTGAGCGCATGATGCTGCCGGAACGCAGCTTTTGCCAGCACGCCTTCCAAGGCGCTGCGCGACGCCAGCAATGCGCGCCTCAGGCAGCCCAGAAACCAGCACATCCAGCCGGTGATATCCAGCCCGCCCCGCTGGGTCTGCTCCAGGATGCTGTAGTATGCTTTCCGCTCCCGCTGGATCTGTGCCGACATGCTGTAGAACCGCTGCGGGCTTTGGTCTGACCGGGCCAGCAGCAGATCGGTCAGGGCTCTGGCGATCCGTCCGTTTCCGTCTTCAAACGGATGCACCGTGATGAACCACAGATGCGCGAGGGCCGCTTTCAGCACCGGGTCTGTCTCCGGCGCCCGATTGAACCATTGAATGAATTGCTCCATTTCCGCCGGAAGCAATGCAGCATCAGGGGCCTGAAAATGAACCTGAGCTCAAAGCCCAGGGACTCCAGGCTGCCCATGAGCCACCCTTGCAGGCGGCGGACCTCGCCCAGCTCCTGAAGCACAGCGGCGTGGTCCCAGACCATGCGGGGCCAGTCAGCGTGTTGGTAGACGTATTGGGCCATATTCCGCATACGCTGCGGCGAATATTCCATTTTTCTCCGCAAAAAGCGCGGAGATTGCGGAGCCTATTCACCGCACATCCTGCGGATTTCCTGCTCGGGGCTGCTCAGGCGCAAACGGCAAACCCGCAGCGTATCCGGAAACGCGAGCAGTTCCCCGGTACAGCACAGCTTCACCGCCCCCAGACCGCCTCCATCGCTGCTGCCAGATACACCATCGGCGCGTTCCAGTTGATTGCGATTTCATTCGACGCGTATGAGCAGGCCTCATCCAGGTAGCAGGCATCGGGCAGCTCGGACGGGTAGCCCGCGCAGCCGTCCTGGCGGCCCGGATTCGGTCCGCCTGCCAGCAGGCCCGGCACTGGTTCCGCTGCGGCGTCCCCTTCCGAAGGGCGGTGGTGCGGGTGCATCACCTGCCGGCTGCCGAAGCCCGTCAGAAAACAGTAGCCCGTGGCATTCCGCCCCAGCACATACTCCAGATTGCCCAGCGCCGCTGCGGCATAGCGCCGCTTCCCCCGCAGCTTCCAGGCCTGCACCAGCAGGATCGCCTGATTGGCCGCCACGGCATTGCTGCCCCACACAAAATCCCGCGCATCGCCGCCCATGACGACGCCGTAGGACCGCGCGGATCCGCCGGCAGCCATCGAGTCCGCGGCGGCCAGCAGCTGCCGCCGCAGGCGGGGCAGGTCGCGCCGGCCTTCCGGCCCCAGCTGCGCCGCATGGCGCAGCAGCGTGTAATAGCCCAGCAGCCGTACCTGGTTCCAGGCTGGCAGGGGCATCTGCGCGTCCGGCAGCATGGGCCGGGCCCGGCAGTAGGCGGCCTCGCCCGTCGTGGCATACAGCTCTGCCGCCGCCCAGATCCATTCGTCCTGGAGCTGGCCGTCGCCGTAGGCGCCGGTATGCACATCCGGGTCGAAGGCGGCATTCATCGCCTCCTGCCGGTACAGCACTTCGGGGTTCGCCTCCGCCCAGCGCCAGGCGCTGCGCGCCGCCTCCAGGCAGCTGTCGGCCAGCGCGGGCAGCCAGGGCCGGCACACGCGGCTGGCCTGCGCCGTCACGGCAGCGAAGTCCAGCGCCGCCGCAGTGCTCTTCTGCACCACGTAGCGCGGCCCCTGCGCATCCGCAGGCGCCTGCGCGAGCAGCCCGAACTCCGGATTCGTGAGCTTATGGTACACGCCGCCGTCGCCGGGATCCTGCATCGTGAGCATCCAGCGCAGGTTCCACAGAATCTCGTCCAGCAGATCGGGCAGATCGTTGCCGGCCTCCGGGATGCCAGGCCGCAGCGCGGCAGCCGTCTCCGGAAAATCTTCCAGCAGCGAGAGCAAGGTGCCCATGGTGATGCCGCTGTTGACGATGTACTTGTTGTAGTCGCCGGCATCGTACCAGCCGCCGGGCGAGGCGATGACGGTTCCCGCCGGCCTGCCCGGCGAGGCTGCGGAGGGGTGGATCAGCACCTCCCGGTCCGGATGCCCCGCCGCCCGGCTCCATGCGCCCGCATGCGCAGGCAGGAGCGCCGCAGAGGCCCGCTGGTAGTAGAAGCCCTTCAGCGCGCCGTTGGCAATGGGCAGATGTACAGCTGCTTGAATATCAAACGGATAGGAGCATCCCAGGCCCGGCGCGCAGAGCACGTAGCGCCCCGGCTGCCGGAAGGCCGAGAAATCGGCCAGCTGCAGGGCCTCGCCCGACCATTCGCCCCGGCGCGGAGCGCCCGGCCTGCCGCGGAACACCGTGTCGCGGCCCTCAGCCGTGCACAGCACGAAATACGGCACGGTCCCGCTTCGCAGCACAGCGGTCTTGGGCCCGTGCGGGTAGAAGCCGGCCTGATCGAGCCGGATCAGATCCGGGCCGGGCTGCGCGGCGAGCAGGGCACCGTGCAGCAGGCAGGCGGCCAGCATAACAGCAGGTTTCATAGGCAGGGATCAGGGCAAAGCTCAGTAATCCTCCGGATTCCAGGGCTGCTTCCACTTGGGCTTGTCGAGCAGCATATCCACCATGTAGGCGCGGCGCATGTCGATGCGGCGCAGCTCGTGCACGAGGCGCGTCCTGCGGCTGGGCGGAATCCGCTCGATGTGCAGCTCGCTGCGCATTTCTTCGGCAGTCTGATGCACCATATCGCGGTCGGCCAGGCGGCTGCCGGGCAGGAACGCCTCCACCGGAGGCGGGGGCGGCGGCTGCCGCCGGATGCGCTGCACCGTGCCGGCATTGCGGCTCTGAAACCGGAAGCGCCGCAGAAAGCGGAGCAGCAGCAGCCCGGAGAGCAGGAGCAATCCGGAGAGGATGAACAGAAGCGTTTTCATTCGCTTTTTTCGCTTACCTTCGCCTGCTGAATACAGGCATCCGGAGCAGCCCAAGTAACGAAAACTTCCGCGCTTTTCCGCCCTGTTTCCCTCCACCCGCACGAGCCGCCGCCACACCGGTTTTTCGGATATGAAGTTAACCAGCCTGGAAATCTTCGGGTTCAAGAGTTTCGCCAACCGCGAAAAACTGGTCTTCGACCAGGGCATCACGGGCATTGTGGGCCCCAACGGCTGCGGCAAATCCAACATCGTGGATGCCATCCGCTGGGTGCTCGGCGAGCAGCGCTCCAGCAGCCTGCGCTCCGACAAGATGGAGAACGTCATCTTCAACGGTGCCAGCGAACGCCGCAAGGCCCATGTAGCCGAGGTATCCCTGACTTTCGAGAACACACGCAACCTCCTGCCGGTCGAATACAGCACCGTGACCGTCACCCGCAAGCTCTACCGCTCCGGAGAAAGCGAATACTTCATCAACGGCGTCGCCTGCCGCCTCAAAGACATTCAGGATCTTTTCATGGATACCGGCATCAGCTCGGATTCCTACGCCATCATCGAGCTGAAGATGGTGGATGAGATTCTGACGAACAAGGACAACGACCGCCGCCGCTTTTTCGAGGAGGCAGCCGGCATCTCCAAGTACAAGCTCCGCAAGAAGCAGACCCTCAAGAAGCTGGAGGAAACGGACGCGGATCTGGAGCGGGTGGAGGATTTGCTCTTTGAAATCGATAAAAACCTCAAATCGCTTGAAAAGCAGGCCCGGCGCACCCAGCGCTACTTTGAGCTAAAGGAGCAGTACCGGCTGGTGAGCGCCCAGTTTGCGTTTCTGGGCATGCGCAGCATCCGCGACCGCCAGCGCCAGATCCAGCTGCTGGAGCAGCAGACCGGCGACCAGGCCAGTGCGCAGCAGGCCGAGCTGTCCCTGCGGGAAGCCCGCCTGCTGGAGCTGCGCAAGGAGCTGGTGGACGCCGAGCGCGAGCTGGCCGAGGCCCAGGCCGACCTGAACCGCCACCTGCGGCAGATCCAGTCTGTAGAGACGGAAAAATCGATCAAAAACGAGCGCCTCAAATACCTCCAGCAGCGCGAGCTGGCCATCCGCAACCAGATGGAAACCGACCAGCGCCAGCAGGAGCGCAACCGCAGCGCGCTGGCGCAGCTCGATGAAAGCCGGCTCCGCCTGGAGGCGGAAGAGCAGGAGCAGCAGGCGCGCGAAACGTCCGTCAGGACCCGTGCCGAGGAACTGCGCCTCCAGGCCGAGGCCCGCCGCCGGGAAGTGCAGGAGCTCGATGCAGAGCACCGCAGCCTGGAACTGGAGCAGCAGGCCATGAGCCGCGACAAGGAGGTGCGCAAGGTGCAGATCCAGAGCCTCCAGGCCGAACTGCAGCGCACCGAGGAGGACCGCTTCCGCCGGGAGGAGGATCTCGATGCGTTCAGCGAGACCGGCAGCCGCCTGCGCACAGAGACCGCCGCGCTCGAATCCCAGATCCGGGACCTCGAAGCCCGGCGCGATCAGCACCGCCAGGAGCTCGACGCCGCCGATGCCGCGGTCACGGCCCTCAAGGACGCGCTCTACAAGTCCAACCGCCAGCTCGACGCCCGCCAGAACGAGTACAACCTGACCCGCAGCCTCGTCGAGAATCTCGAAGGCTTCCCTGCCAGCGTGAAATTTCTCAAAAAACACGCCCAGTGGATGAAGGACGCACCGCTGCTCTCCGATATTTTTACCGTGCCGGAGCCCTACAAGGTTGTATTTGAAAACTACCTGGAGCCCTACCTGAGCTACTACGTGGTGCCCTCCCGCCAGGATGCGGTGCTCTCCGTGCACCTGCTCGCGGAGTCGGCCAAGGGCCGCGCCAACTTCTTCATCCTCGACGAGCTCGAATCCTACAAGCCGGCCAATCCGCTGATTTTCACCCAGGCAGCGGCAGCGCTGGACCTGATCGAGACCGCGCCGGCCTACAAGCGCCTGGCCGCATACCTCTTCGACCGGGTGTACCTGGTCAATGACGAGCGCGATATCCCCGACGATCCGCCGGAGGAGATGGTCTTCATGACCCGCTCCGGCAGCATCTCCCGGCGGCGCTATGCGTTCAGCGGCGGAGCGCTGGGCCTGTTTGAAGGCAAACGGCTGGGCCGGGCCCGCAACCTCGAAAATCTGGAGAAGGAAATCGCCGCGCTGCGCAAGCAGCTGACGGCCGAAAAGTCCGAACTGGAGCAGCAGAACGCCCGCCTCGATGCGCTCAAGCGGGTGGATTTCACCAAAGACCTCGAAACCCTGCGCAAGCAGCTCGGCGAAAAACAGCGCGATCTCTCGGTGCTGCAGAGCCGGGAAGCCGAATACCGCGAGTTTCTGGCCCGTGCCGGACAGCGCACCGATACGCTGACCCGCGAGCTGGATGCCTTGCAGGCTGCAGTGGCGCAGCTGGACCCCCAGCTGCGCTTCAAGCTCGAAGAACTCCAGCAGACCGCCAGCCGGCTCGTCCGCCAGCGCGAAGCGGCCCGGGAGCTGGCGGAGGCCGCAGCAGAGGTACAGCAGGCCCTCAGCCAGGAGCAGATCCGCCTCATCCATGTCCGCAATCAGCTGGGCAACGTCCTCCGCGAAGCGGAGCAGAAAGCAGAAGCCTCCGAACGCTACGAGGAGGTCCGGGCTCAGCTGCTGCAGGAGCTCGCTGCTGTCAAAGCGGACCTGGAAGGGGTTATTGCAAGCAATCTGCAGGACGATGGCGAAATCGTGGCGCTGCACCGGCAGAAGGAGGAGAAAGAACGCCGCGTAGGCATCCGCGAAGAACGGGTGCATCAGGTCCGCGACGGCATCCTCCAGGTCGAGCAGCATGCCGCCGAGCTGCGCCGCAAACGCGACGAACTGACGCGCCGCCAGCAGGAACTCCACAATCAGGCCTCCGACATCCGGATCGAATACAACAGCCTCCGGGACCGCATGGCGGTGGAGTTTCAGATGGAGCTGGGCGATTTGCGCGAAGAAGACCTCTTCGATAAGCCGCTGGACACCTTCAGCATCACGGAAGTGGAGGAGCGCCTGCTCAAGGCCCGCCAGCAGGTGCAGGGCTTCGGCGAGATCAACCCCATGGCCGTGGAGGCTTACCAGGAGATGAAGGAGCGCTACGACTTCATCCAGGGCCAGCGCGCCGACCTGATCGCCGCCAAGCAGTCCCTGCTCGATACCATCGGCGAAATTGACCAGACGGCGAAGGAAAAATTCCTCGAAACCTTCGTGCAGGTACGGGAGCACTTTCAGCGCGTCTTCCGCACCCTCTTCAGCGAGGACGACAGCTGCGACCTGCTGCTGATGGATGAGGAGAATCCCCTGGAATCCGATATTTCCATCCTCGCCCGCCCCAAAGGCAAACGGCCCCTCACCATCAAGCAGCTCTCCGGCGGGGAAAAGACACTCACCGCCGTCGCGCTGCTGTTCTCCATCTACCTCATCAAGCCGGCACCTTTCTGTATCTTCGACGAAGTGGACGCGCCGCTGGACGATGCGAACATCGACAAGTTCAACAACATCATCCGCGATTTCTCCGCCACCTCGCAGTTCATCATCGTCACCCACAACAAGCGGACCATGGCTTCGACCCAGATCATGTACGGCGTCACGATGGAAACCGCAGGCGTGTCGCGCGTGGTGCCTGTGAGCCTGGAGGCGCTGAACCTGAACTGAATACGCCAGCCGGCATGCACGTATCCGGATGCATGCAGCCAATTCCTGCAAAAACCGTATATTGCTGCAAAGACCAGCATATGTTACAACGGCCTGTTCAGATTGCACCGGAGCATACACAGGAAGGGATCGTATACCCCGATTCGGACGGAAAACCTATGGCGGACAATACCCTGCATTTCGAATGGATTGCCCTGCTGAAAGGGAACATCGAACTGCTGCTGGCGGACCGGGAAGCGCTCGTCGCAGGCGACCTGCTCTGGTATCCGGTGCAGGGCCGGCAGGACATCTGCGCGGCGCCGGATGTGCTGGCTGCACTGGGCAGGCCCAAAGGCTACCGGGGTTCGTACAAGCAGTGGGAAGAAGGCGGCGCCGCGCCGCAGGTCGTGATCGAGGTGCTGTCCATTGGCAACCGCAGGCACGAGATGCTGCACAAGCTGGCCTTTTACCAGCAGTATGGTGTGCAGGAATACCTCATGCTGGACCCGTATGCGCACGAGCTTACCTATCTGGTCCGCGATCCGGAGACGCAGGTGCTGGTGCCGGCAGATCCCGGTCCGGAAGGCCTGTACGAAAGCCCCCTGCTGGGCATCCGCATCCGGGAGCAGAAAGGGCAGTCCCTGACCGTGTACTACCCGGACGGCAGGCCGTTTGCGAGCATGGCGGACCTGGAGGCACGCAATCGTGATCTTGAAGCAGCAGCCGCCCGCGAACGGGCTGAAAAAGAAGCGGCCCTGGCCGAGATCGAGCGCCTGCGCGAAGCCCTCCGCAGCCGGGGGGCGGAGTAACTTCGCCGCAGGCCTTGCCTGCACAACAGAACCTGCGTATGTTCGTATAGGGGATGTAAACCGATTTGTCCATGCAGCCATCCGAATCTGCTGTCCGTCCGATTCATATCCACATCGAATGGGAAGGCGATCCGCCGCCTCCGGTTCCGCCGCAGCTGCCCATGCGGTTTGAGATTGCCCTCAACGCCTGCACGGCTGCCGTGTCGTCGGGGCTGCAGGGCATGATGAAGGCAGGCGAAGAGCACTATGCAGACTGGCAGGCAGGTTCGCTGCACACTGGGGAATACGTCCGCCGGGTGGCGGAGCGCGGCGCCACGGAAGGCATCCGCGGCGGCGCCCGCTCTGCGATCGCGCTGAGCATGAGCGAAATCGCCCGTAGGCAGATCGTGCGCCGCTGGGGCCGGGCTGCTGCCGGGCGGCTGGGCCGCTACCATGTCGTGTCCTCCGTCGCCTATGGCATGGTGGACCAGGGCATCCATACCTGGCAGCTGATGCGCGGGCAGATCGACGAGCGCCAGTACAAGGTCTCCACCGCCGAAAACCTCGGCGCTACCGGCGGTGCCATCAGCGGCGCAGCGGCCGGCGCTGTTATCGGCTCTGCGGTGCCCGGCCTGGGTACCGCCGCCGGCGCGCTCATCGGCATGATCGCCAGCATGATGGGCGCGATGTCCGGCGCTTCGCTCGGCAAGTCGCTCGGCGAGCAGTGGTTCCCCAAGCCGGAGCAGGAGGAAGACCGGACTTCCGGCCCCGCCTGAGCGGCGGATCTGCCGGATCGGGCGGATTTTTCCCGCAGCCTGCTGCAGGGCCGGAGCAGTTCCGGAAATTCTGCGTTATTTGCCTGAACCTGCCGCATCCCGGCAGGCCGCAACGATCAGGCACCAGGGGTTTTGCAGTTCGCATTCGAGTCATATGCAGTCTGGGCGCTGGGCATTCCGGTAGTTGCCGGGGTGCTCTGGCTGGTGCTGCGCAGGTCTGAGCTGACGGTTAAAGCCTGGTTCAGCCCCGACCAGTACAGCCGCAGCTATCCGAGGCTGAAATTTGGCCTGCGCGTCGCAGGCTTTGCCCTGCTGGCCGGGGCCCTTATCGGGCCATACGGCTCCCGGACCGAGCTGCCCGCCCGCCGGGCCGAGCGCGAGGTGCTCTACCTGCTGGATGTGTCGGCCAGCATGAACGTGCAGGACCTCGGCCTTTCCCGTCTGGACAAGGCGCGCGAGGAGCTCCGGCGCCTGATCAACGCCCTCCGAGGCGACAATCAGGGCCTGATCGTCTTTGCTGAAACCCCGTACATGCAGTGCCCGCTCACGCGGGACACGGAAACCCTGCTGGCGCTGCTCGATCTGGTCAGAACCGATCAGTTTGTCCAGACCGGCACCCAGTTCCGCCCTGCGCTGGCGCTGGCGCTCGACCGCTTTATCCATGGCACCTCGCGCCAGGCTGCGCGTGCGGTTGTGCTGATCTCCGACGGCGAAGATTTCGGCGACAGCTACGCTTCGCTCGTCGAGCGGCTGCGGCAGGCCGATATTGCCCTCATTGCCGTAGGGGTAGGCACCACGGCAGGGGGGGCGGTGCCTGAGCCTGGCGGGCAGCAGGAAACACAGCTGAAGCGCCGCCCGGACGGCGAGGCAGTGCTCTCGCAGCTCCAGGACGCACCGCTGCAGGCCCTGGCCGATGCTTTCGGCACCCCGTATGTGCGGCTTGCCTCGCAGGAAGCCTCGATGATCCCGGCTCTGGAGCAGCTGTCGGCCATGCGTCCCTACCGGGGCGACCAGGAGCTGGCAGCCATCCCCGGCAACCGCTATCAGGCGCTGCTGTTCCCTGCCATTATGTGCCTGTTTGCCAGTCTGTTTCTGATGCCGGTCCGGAAAATATGAAGCTGCCTGTCTTTGCCCTGATCGGAATGGCGATGCTGACCCGCGCGGACCGGCAGCTGGAGGACGCGGCCCGCCGCTTCGATGCGCGGGACTATGCCGCCAGCGCAGCAGTATACCGTGCCGCACTGGAGGCGTATCCGGAGCGGGTCTTCGAACTGCAGTACAACCTCGGCCAGATTCTCCGGGTGCAGGATTCGCTTCCGGGTGCGCTCACGTATTTCCAGCAGGCCATCGGCACCGACACGATGCTCAGTTCCAGGGCGCTGACCAATATCGGCTGGATTCATGCCCGTGCGGGCCGCCTCGACCAGGCGCTGGCCTCCTTCCGCCGGGCGCTGGAGTACGATCCCGCCAACGAGACCGCCCGTTACGATTACGAG
Organism: Bacteroidia bacterium; assembly: GCA_033765305.1. Lineage (GTDB taxonomy): Bacteria > Bacteroidota > Bacteroidia > J057 > J057 > RDXT01. The sequence continues at coordinate 73,791 of JANRID010000057.1, read as the reverse complement.
CTGATCCGCAACCGCATGCCGCCGCCGGAGCCGCCGCCTGCGCAGCCGCCGCCCCAGGGCGGAGACCCGCCGCCGGAGCAGCCCGATGCGCCGCAGCCGCAGCTCGATGCCGAGTACGAAGAGCTGGTCCGCCAGCTCAACCAGACCCGCAGCCGGGCCGGCAGCGATGACCGCCTGGCGCCGGCCAGCTTCGATACCATCCCCCTGGCGCAGGCCCGGCGCATCCTCGAATGGATGCGGCGCAATGAGCTGCAGTACCTTCAGCAGCTCCGCAAGTCCAGCCCCCTGGGCAACAGCCGCACCGATCAGCGACCCAGCTGGTAAGCAAAAAGCCGCCGGCAGGGCTGCCGGCGGCGCAGGATCATCGGAGACCGGTCAGGCGGAGCAGGCTACGCAGCCGTCCGGATCATCGAGCGAGCAGGCGATCTGCTCGTACGCTTCCTGCTGCGGTTCCTGCACCAGTGTCAGCGGGGCCAGTTGAGTCTGGGGGCCGCCTTGCGCCTCCGGCAAGTAGCTCACCGGAACCGGCTGCACGCCCGCAGGCTGTCTGCGCGCTTCTGCTTCCGCATGCTTGAGCTTCTGCTGGTCGAGGGTAAATTTGATGGCGTCGGCGGCGGCCTTCGTCCGGAGGTAGTACATGCCAGTCTTGAGCCCTTTTTCCCAGGCATAGAAATGCATGGAGGTGAGTTTGCCGAAGTTGGCGTTCTCCATGAAGATGTTCATGCTCTGGCTCTGGCAGATGAAGGCGCCCCGGTCTGCCGCCATGTCGATGACGACTTTCTGGCTCAGCTCCCAAGCGGTCTTGTAGAGCTGCTTGAGGTCGTCGGGGATGTCGGGGAACTGCTGGATGGAGCCGTTGGCGGCGATGAGGCGGTCTTTCATGGCATCGTTCCACAGGCCGCGCTCGATGAGGTCTTCGAGCAGGTATTTGTTCACCACCACAAACTCGCCCGACAAGGTGCGGCGGGTGTAGATGTTGGAGGTGAAGGGCTCGAAGCATTCGTTGTTGCCCAGAATCTGCGAGGTGGAGGCCGTCGGCATGGGCGCCAGCAGGAGGCTGTTGCGGATGCCGTGACGGAGGATGCTGGCTTTCAGCGTGTACCAGTCCCAGCGCAGGCTGGGCTCCACATTCCAGAGGTCAAACTGGAGCTGGCCTTTGCTGGCGGGCGATCCTTCGTAGCTGGCGTAGGGGCCGTCGCGCTTCGCGAGCTCGTTGGAGGCGGTCAGGGCGCCGAAGTAGATCGTCTCGAAGATGTCGCGGTTAAGCTGGCGGGCCTCCGGGCTGTCGAAGGGCATGCGCAGCATCACAAACACATCGGCCAGGCCCTGCACGCCGATACCGATGGGGCGGTGGCGGAGGTTGGAGTTGCGGGCCTGCGGAACCGGGTAGAAGTTGATGTCGATGATGCGGTTGAGGTTGCGCGTCACGACCTGCGTTACCTCGAACAGGCGCTGGTGGTCGAAGGCGCCGTCTTTGATGAACCGGCTCAGCGCAATCGAAGCCAGGTTGCACACGGCGACCTCATCCTCCGACGTGTATTCGATGATTTCGGTGCAGAGGTTGCTGGAGCGGATGGTGCCGAGGTTCTGCTGGTTGGACTTGCGGTTGGCGTGGTCCTTGTAGAGAATGTACGGCGTGCCGGTCTCGATCTGCGATTCGAGGATCTGGAACCAGAGGTCCTGGGCATTGACCTCGCGGCGTGCGAGCCCCTGGGCCTCGAAGGCGGTGTAGCGGGCCTCGAATTCCTCGCCCCAGGAGTCGTAGAGGCCGGGGGCCTCGTTGGGGCAGAAGAGCGACCATTTGCCATTGTCCCGCACCCGCTTCATAAAGAGGTCCGGAATCCACATCGCGTAAAAGAGGTCGCGGGCGCGCAGCTCTTCCTTGCCGTGGTTTTTCTTCAGGTCCAGAAAGTCGAAGATATCGGCGTGCCAGGGCTCCAGGTAGATGGCGAAGGCGCCCTTGCGCTTGCCGCCGCCCTGGTCCACGTAGCGGGCGGTATCGTTGAAGACGCGCAGCATGGGCACGATGCCGTTGGAATTGCCGTTGGTGCCTTTGATGTAGCTGCCCGTGGCGCGCACGTTGTGGATGCTCAGGCCGATGCCGCCGGCCGACTGGGAGATCTGGGCGCACTGCTTCAGCGTTTCGTAGATACCGTCGATGCTGTCTTCCTGCATGGAAAGCAGAAAGCAGGACGAAAGCTGCGGGCGCGGCGTGCCGGCATTGAAGAGGGTAGGGGTGGCGTGGGTAAACCAGCGCTCGGACATCAGGTGGTAGGTCTCCAGGACGGCATCGAGGCTGTCGCCGTGAATGCCGACCGCTACGCGCATGATCATGTGCTGGGGCCGCTCCACGATGCGCCCCTTGGCCTTCAGGAGGTAGGAGCGCTCCAGGGTCTTGAACCCGAAGTAGTCGAAGTCATAGTCGCGGTCGTAGATGATGGCCGAATCCAGCACATCGGCGTGGCGCATGACCGCCTCGTAGGTTTCTTCCGAAATGAGCTGCGCCGGCTCGCCCGTCTTGGGATCCACGTAGTGGTAGAGCAGGTGTACGGTCTCGGAGAAGGATTTGCTGGTATTCTTGTGCAGGTTGGACACGGCGATCCGGGCGGCCAGGCGGGCATAATCCGGGTGGCGGGTGGTCATGGAAGCGGCTGTTTCCGCCGCCAGGTTATCCAGTTCGGTGGTGCTGACCCCGTCGTAGAGGCCCTGCACGACCTTGAGCGATACCACGAGCGGATCCACGAAGCGGGGATCGAGGCCGTAGCAGAGTTTCTTGATGCGGGCGGTGATTTTGTCCATTTTCACCTCTTCGCGTTTCCCGCTGCGTTTGATTACGTACATGGTTTTGGTGAGTGTATCAGTTGAGAGTAGGAAGTAGAAAGTAGGAAGTCGTAAGACTGGTAGTGGGTAGTGGGTAGTGGGTAGTGAGTAGTGTGTAGTAGGTACGGGATTGACTATCAGATGCTTCGCATCTGAATCGTATGGGTATTGATTACTCAATACCCAATACTCAATACCCAATACTCAACACCCAACACCCTTTCAGAAGTCCTCGTCCAGCTTGAAGACCTGCTCCTGCTTTTCGGACATGACGCCAGCTTTCTGGTATTCGGCGACACGCTTCTCGAAAAAGTTGGTTTTGCCCTGCAGGGAGATGAGTTCCATCCAGGGGAAGGGATTGGCGCTGTGGTAGACCTTTTCGAAGCCCAGGGCTACGAAGAGGCGGTCGGCGACGAACTCGATGTACTGCTTCATCAGGTCGGCATTCATGCCGATGAGCGACACGGGCAGGGCTTCGCTGATGAATTCCTTCTCGATGAGGACGGCATCGCAGATGATTTCCTTGACGCGCTCAAAGGAGGAGGGGTAGAGGAGTTTGGAGAAGAGCAGGCAGGCAAAATCGCAGTGCAGGCCTTCGTCGCGGCTGATGAGCTCGTTGGAGAAGGAAAGACCGGGCATCAGGCCGCGCTTTTTCAGCCAAAAGATGGAGCAGAAGGAGCCGGAGAAGAAAATTCCCTCCACTGCGGCAAATGCCACGAGGCGTTCGGCGAAGGGCTGCTCGGCATTGATCCACTTCAGCGCCCAATTCGCCTTCTTTTGCACCGCCGGCACGGTGTCGATGGCGTTGAAGAGGCGGTCCTTCTCGGCCGGGTCCTTGATATAGGTATCGATCAGGAGGCTGTAGGTCTCCGAATGGATATTTTCGATGGCGATCTGGAAGCCGTAGAAGAAGCGGGCTTCGGTCACCTGCACCTCGCGGACAAACTGCTCCGCCAGATTTTCGTTGACGATGCCGTCGCTGGCAGCGAAGAAGGCCAGCACATGCTTGACGAAGTGCTGCTCATTGGGGCTCAGCTTCTCCCAGTCGGCGAGGTCCTGCGAAAGGTCGATTTCCTCGGCGGTCCAGAAGCTGGCCTCGTGCTTTTTGTAAAACTCCCAGATGTCGGGGGCCTGAATGGGAAAGAGGACAAAACGGTGCGGGTTGTCCCGCAGCAAGGGTTCCAATTCGTGAGACATGGTGCCTGTATTCGGTGAAGGGTACAGTGAAATAACAGGGAGGCAACGCGGCAAGACACAAATCGCCTGCAGGCAGGCAGGCGCGTCCGTCAGTTGATGCAGTAAACTTCGGCAAAAGGCGCCGGGCCGCATCGGGCGACTTATCCACATTGGGGGCTGTTCTGTGGATAAGTTGCAAGTGTCTGAAAATCACAATATTAAAATTGATCGCAGCGCTGGCTGCGGGGCACAGGAGGATGCAGCGCGGTGCAGCGGATGCGGAAGGGCGCATGATCCGGGTCCGGAACCTCTGGCGCTGCGATGCGCCGGCCTGAGATTAAATATTTCCCCCTCCACAACCTGCTCCGGCCTGCGGCAGCTCTTTGGGCCGGATTCTTAACCCTGTGTGATGATGCGTGTTGTTACCCTGTTCGGCCTGCTGCTGGCCCTGCTGCTGGAGGCCGGTGCCCAGCCCGACAGCGCTTCGGCTGTCAATTACCGCAAATACCGCCACGAGCTGGCCCTGGACGTGAAGGGGCTGGTGCCGGTGACGGTGGTCTTTGCATTTCCGGGCAACGATGTCTGGTCCTACGGCTGGACAGGCTCCAGCGCGACCCTGCTGTACCGCTGGCGGGACCTCAACCGCTCCGGCAACCGCTTCCGGGCGCCGAATACCGCCCGCTTCTGGCGGCTGCAGGCTTCTTTCTCCGGCTCGCTGGCCTGGTCGCAGGAGGATGAGATCGTGCTGGGCGGGCAGCCGCTGGAGCCCTTGTACCGCGACCCGCAGCGCGGCAGCCTGTCGGTGAGCGTCGGGCAGGAATTCCGGAGGTATGCAGGGCGGCTGGCCGGGAGCATCGGTGCCGATGCCGGCGCCAATCTTTCGTACCGGCGCGAGCAGTCGCGCTCCTACCTGGCGGTCCGCGACCCGCAGACCAGCCAGGTCTTCAGCCTGGAGATGCTGCCGGGCCTGCGGTACCGCTACGCCGGGCTGAACCTGGCGCCGTTCATCGGGCTCCGGTATTTCCTCACCCCCCGCATCAGCTTCGCTGCCGAAGCCAGCGCCTCGTTTACAGTCTATTACAACCAGCGGCAGGGCAGCTACCAGGACGGGGCCGAAACCCGGGCATGGGCCAGCCGGAGCACAGGGCTGGGGGCGGGGATGAACTTTCTCCGCTACCTGACCGCGAGCGTGCATTTCTGAACGGACGCGGGCCGATTGCAAAGCATTGTCTGGCGCATGGCATGCGAAAAGGGCTATTTTAGCGCACTCGCTAACTGATGCCTGCCATGCGTCTGATCCGCCCCTTCATCGCTGCCTGCCTGCTCGGCTGCACGCTGAGCGCTTCCGCGCAGTCCCTCTCCGATTCGGTAGCCCAGATCTACCGCCAGTATTTTCTGCTCAATGCCCAGAATCAGATCCTCCAGGACTCGCTCCGGCGGCTGCAGCTGGCAATGGGCAAGGTGGATGCCAATATCAGCGGCCTCAATACAGACCTGAGCCAAAGTCTCCAGCAGGTCAACCGCCTGACCCGCAACGACTTGCTTTCGCAGGAGTCCCGGCTGCGCAACAAGCGCGAAAAAATCGTGGCCACGGCCCGCTTCGTGCGGACCGCCATCAACAGCTTCGACGCCATCGAGGCGGCCCTGGCCCAGTCCGATTACCTCAACGATGTCTCCCAGCTCAACAGCCCCACCAACGAGGACCTGGGCTTCTCGCTCAACGAGGAGATCGTAACCCTGCTGGACGAGACCATTATCAAGAAAAATCCCCGGTTCAACGACCGGAATCCGGAAAAATTCCGCATGATGGTCCGGTCCATCATCGAAAACCCCATTACCACCACCCTGACCAGCAGCATTCCGGCCCTGAGCTCCATCCGGGCGGTGGTGGACCTGGTTTCGAGCGTGTCGGTGCGGGAGCAGAACGTGACGGTGGACGACTTCTCGGCCTTTCAGCAGTCGCTCAACAAATACATCCAGCATTACGAGGCGCTGGCGCAGGCGAGCTACGATTTCAACTCCAACCTGGACAAGCTGAAGGTCAAAACGGACGCGCTGCGCACGGTGCTCTACAACTTTACCCTGGAACGGGTCCAGACACTTTCGCCGGAGGCCGTGCCCAAGGACCAGACCTATGTGCTGGCCGATCTGGTGTCGACGTACTATGCCGACCATCTGGTAGGCGGCGAGGTGGACCGCATCATCCGGGGGTACCAGGATGCAAAAGGAAGCATCGATTATCAGAAAGCCCTGAATGACAGCCGGTTGAACTATCCGCTCTATGCCGTGTCGCAGGCCCAGTTTATCCAGCAGGAGCTCGAGTCCATCACCAACGAGTACATCTCCAACTACCAGCTCTACCACCAGCGGCTGCGCCAGATCCTGGACAGGAGCAAGCCGCTCTCGCACGAGGTGGGCAAGGTGGACAAAAAGCGCCAGGACCTGGATGCGAAGCTCGACCGCCTGATCAGCACCTTCCAGCGCAACGTCAAGGTGCGCGAAGTGCTGCGCGCGCTGCAGGAAATTCCCACCTACTGAAGCAGGTGGTATAAAATCATGCCCTGCCGGGGCTGCCGCGTGCTGATTCCTTGATACATCCCCTATATTTGCTCCGAAACTACGACTATGGCTGCTACTCCTCTTCCAACTGCGGCGAAAGCCGGCGGCGGCCCTACGCAAAAGGGTGCGCTCTACACGCTGGTATCGCTGTTTTTCATGTGGGGCTTCATCACCTGCATGAACGATATCCTGATTCCCTCGTTCAAGCAGATGTTCGAGCTCAACTATACCCAGGCCTTCCTGGTGCAGGTTGCGTTCTTCGGAGCCTACTTCATCGGCTCGCTCGTCTTCTTCCTGATCTCGGCCACGCTGGGCGACCCGATCCAGAAAATCGGCTATAAAAACGGGATTCTCGCGGGCCTGCTCGTCTCGGCGGCGGCCTGCCTGCTGTTTTATCCGGCGGCGGTGTACGAAAACTACGGTTTCTTCCTCTCTGCCCTCTTCCTGCTGGGGATCGGCTTCACGCTGCTCCAGATCGCGGCCAATCCCTATGTAGCCATCATCGGCCCGGCAGACACGGCGTCGAGCCGCCTGAACCTGGCGCAGGCCTTCAACTCCTTCGGCACGACCATCGCCCCGCTCATCGGGGGGTATTTCGTGTTCGATATCTTCGCCGACCTGGCCGGCAACCCCACGCACGAGGCCTTCAAGGTGCTCTACCCGGTCTTTGCCGCGATCTTTCTGCTGGTGGCGGTCTTCATCTATTTCACCCCGCTGCCCCGGATCGAGAGCGAGCCGATCGAGCGCGGCCTGGGCGCGCTGCGCTTCCCGCACCTGGTGCTGGGGATGTTTGCGATCTTCATGTATGTGGGCAGCGAAGTGACCGTAGGCAGCGCGCTGATCAACTTTTTCGGCCTGCCGGAAATTATGGGCATGGAGAAAAACCGCGCCGATATGTTTCTGGCCTTTTACTGGGGCGGCGCCATGGTAGGCCGCTTCGTGGGCGCCATCGCCCTGGGCAATCCGGAGCAGACGCCCCGCAAGTACCTGAGCATGGCCGGGGTGGCGCTGGCGGCCTTTGCCCTGATTTTCATTGCTGCGCTGATCAAGAGCAAGTTTACCCTCACCTTCGGGGAGGTGGCCCCCTATCTGCTGCTGATGGCGCTCAACCTCGCAGGCTTCGCGCTGGGCCGCTCCATGCCGGGCCGCACGCTGGCGGTGTTTGCCGCTGCCAACCTGCTGCTGCTGCTCGTGGCCATCTTCACCGGCGGTGCGCTCGCCTTCTGGGCCGTCATCGGGATCGGCCTGTTCAACTCCATCATGTGGTCCAACATCTTCACCCTCTCCATCGACGGGCTGGGCAAATACACGAGCCAGGGCTCCTCGCTGCTGGTGATGATGATTCTGGGCGGGGCGCTGCTGCCCTTCGCGCAGGGCATGATCGCCGACCAGGCCGGTCTGCAGCCTTCCTTTGCGGTAGCGCTCATCGGCTATGCCTATCTGCTCTACTACGGCGCCCGCGGGGCGAAGCACGGACCTGCAGCGTCCTGATTATCTGTTTGTCACCCCATCCGAATCCATCGTATGAAACCTATCGCAATCGGGATCGATATCGGCGGCACGAATACGAAATACGGTGTCGCAGACCGGGAAGGCACCATTCTGGCCAGCGGCTCGCTGCCGACCCGGGAGTATGAGCAAGTCGAGGACTTCGTGGCAGCGGTGCATGCAGCGCTTTCCACGCTGATCCAGAACCAGATCGGCGAGCCGGTCGAGATCAAAGGCATCGGGATCGGCGCGCCGAACGCCAATTACTACCGGGGCACCATCGAGTACGCCCCGAACCTGCTCTGGCAGGACGTCATCCCGCTGGCGGATCTCTTCCGCAAGCACTACGATGCGCCCGTGGTCGTGACCAACGACGCCAATGCGGCGGCCATCGGCGAGATGATCTACGGCGGCGCCAAGGGCATGCGCGATTTTGTGGTGATTACCCTCGGCACCGGAGTCGGGAGCGGCTTCGTGGCCAGCGGCCAGCTGATCTACGGCCACGACGGCTTCGCAGGGGAATTCGGCCACGTGACGGCAGTGCCGGGCGGACGACTCTGCACCTGCGGCCGCAAAGGCTGCGTGGAGGCCTATGCCTCCGCGCGGGGCGTATGCCTGACGGTGCAGGAGCTCCTCGCCGGCCACAACGAGTCCAGTCTGCTGGATGAGGTCTCTTCCCTGGAGATGACGCCCCGGCACGTGTTCGAGGCTGCCGAACGCGGCGATGCCGTCGCGCGCGAAGCCTTCGAATACACCGGCAAGGTGCTCGGCGAAGCGCTTTCCAACCTGGTGGCCTACACCAGCCCTGAAGCCATCTTCGTCTTCGGCGGCGTGGCGCGGGCCGGCAAATGGATTCTGGAGCCCACGATGCGCCACATGGAGGAAAACCTGCTGGTGATCTATAAAAACAAGGTCAAGATCATCCCGTCCCGCCTGCCGGAATCGGATGCGGCCATCCTCGGCGCCAGCTCGCTGGTGTGGCAGGAGATCGCGCGGCTATGAGCGGAATTTGAAAAAATATTTTGCACTTTTCAGCCCGGCATGTACCTTTGTTGCCCGCTGAAGCTGGACGCATAGCTCAGCCGGTTCAGAGCGCTGCTTTCACACGGCAGAGGTCACAGGTTCGAATCCTGTTGCGTCCACAAGCATACGCCCTGCATGCGCATCGCATGCAGGGCGTATCTGATATAGGGGATGCCGGTTCCGGGCTCAGCGGCAGAGCCGCTCATGGGCTGCTACGTGCTCAGCGAAATCGGTCCAGCGGATCTTGGGAAACTGCTGCCGCAGCGCCGGGCAGTCGCCGTAGAGGGCATCGAACTGCGCCTCGTAGGTCCGCTTGTGGACCCGCATGGCCTCGCCGCCGCGGATCACGTAATACGAGTTCAGGAGGCCGCCGATCAGGCCGTTGAGGGCCACCGTTTCGCCGGCGCGCGGGTTGTCGTAAACCTGGATGCGGCTGTCGAAGCCTTCGTTCACCTGCTGGAGCAGCACATGCGCGGGCTTCCTGCCGGGCAGCAGGGCCTGGTCGAAGTGCAGGCGGCTGCGGCTGAAGCCGCCGAGGTCGGTGTTGATGGCGCGGTGCAGGGTGCCGTCGGCGGTTTCGGCTACGGCAATCAGGCGGCCTGCGGCGCTCGTTTCCACGTCCATCGACTGGATGACAGCGGCAGGGATGCGGCGCTCGCCCTCGCCGGTGCGGAGGGTGAACTCGGTGATCAGGCCCCGGCGGAATTTGTAGGCGCTCACGCGGCCCGAAACGGTCTCGCCGGAGATCAGGGTGACCTCGGCGTCCTTGCCGTTGAGGATCGCGAGCATTCTGGGGGCAAATTCCTGCGCGTACGAAACGGAAAACAGGGCAAGGGCGGTGGCCCAGAGTCGGAGGATGATGCTGAAACGGTGCATGACTGTGTGATGATGAGGGGGTTCGGGTAACATAACCTTGCGCATGCTGCGCATATGGTTTTCTACGCCCCCGTTCCGCCCGCTGTTGCCACGCTTATCCGCCCCCGCTGCACGCAGGATCAGCCTGCCGCCCTCAGATGGCCTGGTGGTTGAAGGGCTGGATCACCATTTCGGACACCACGCCCGAAGACGGCTGCTGGCAGAGGAACCAGATGGCCCGTGCAGCCTCTTTCGCCTCGATGAATTTGTCGCGCTGCACCCGCAGGTCGATCTCGTCCCAGAACGGCGTATCCACCCCGCCGAGGTAGAGGTTGGTGATGCGGATGTCGGTGCGCTTGAGCTCCTCGCGGATGGATTTCATCATGCCGTTGAGGCCGTACTTGGAGGCGGCATAGGCGGCGGCGCCGGCCATGGGCGTTTTGCCCAGCACGCCGGGGATGTTGATGATCAGCCCTTTCTTCGCCTCCTTCATGGGCGGGAGAAACTGCTTGAGCAGCAGGAACGGCGCCACGAGGTTGTCGTCGAGCGTCTGGCGGAACTCGGCCAGGCTGAGGGTTTCGAGGGGCTTGATGATGCCGGTGCCGGCCGCATTGACGAGCACATCGAGCTGCGGAGTCTGGGCGTGGATCTGGCGGGCCGCCGCAGCAAGCTGCGCTTCGTCCGAGAGGTCGGCGGCGATGCACTGGGCTGCATCGAGGTTCAGCTCCTGGCGGAGGGCTTCGAGCCGGGCGCTGTCGCGCGCGAGCAGGTACAGGCGTGCGCCCGATTGCTTGAGGAGCTTGGCGGCCTCGCGGCCGATGCCGCCGGCTGCGCCGGCGATGAGGATATGCTTGCCTTGAATGGTCTCCATGTTCAGGGAATTGAGCACGTTAAACTCAGGAGCAGGACGGATGTTCTGCCGGGCCTCCAGAAATCAAAGGCGCGCAGCGATTGCTTCTGCGCGCCCTGACTACTACCCTACTAATAAGCTGACTCACATAGACTTTGAAGGAAATCCGACATATTTCAGAAACTCGTTCCGCACCTCGGTCTCCAGAAATTTTCCGTGATAATCCGAGGTGATGGTCGAGCTGGCCGTATCCTGCACGCCGCGCGAGGACACACACATGTGGTAGGCATCCAGCACCACGGCCACATCTTCCGTGCCGAGAGCGGTTTTGAGCTCGTGGGCGATCTGGCGGGTCATGCGCTCCTGCACCTGCGGGCGCCGGGCGTAGAACTGCACGATGCGGTTGAGCTTGGAGAGGCCCACGACCTGTCCGTTGGAGAAATAGGCGATGTGCGCCCGGCCGTAGATCGGCACGAAGTGGTGCTCGCAGTGGGAATAGAACGTGATGTCCTTCTCCACGAGCATCTGCTCGTAGCCGTATTTGTTCTCAAACATCCGCACCTCCGGCTTGTTGGCGGGATTGAGGCCGCTGAAAGCCTCTTTGACGTACATCTTGGCGACGCGGAAGGGCGTGCCTTTCAGGCTGTCGTCCTCCAGATCCAGCCCCAGAATGAGCATGATCTCTTTAAAGCGTTCGGCGATCAGCTCGATCTTGGTTTCGTCGTCTATTTCAAAGGCGTCCGCACGCAGCGGCGTGTCGATGGAGGTTGCTGCGTGATGATCGCCCAGCAGTTCATGGTGATCGTGGTGCGCCCCGTGGCCATTGGTTCCATTGTGGCCGTTCGCGCCGTTGCGGCCATTAGCGTACGGGGAATTCCACATAGTTTCGTTCAGTTTCATACAGTCGTACAGTTAATTCCAGGGTCTCATCCAATTGTTTGCGCAGGAGGTTCCAGATGACGACGGCGATGTGCTCGGCCGTGGGGTTGAGCCCCCGGAACTCTTCTGTATCGAGGTTCAGGTTTTTGTGGTCGAAGCGGTCGAGCACATGGGCCTGAATCAGGTCCTTGAGCGTCTTCATATCTATGACGTATCCCGTGCGCGGATCGATTTCCCCGCTTACCTGCACGACCAGATCATAGTTATGACCGTGATAATTCGGATTGTTGCACTTGCCAAATACCCTCCGGTTGGTCTCATCGTCCCAGTCGGGATTGTGGAGCCGGTGTGCAGCGTTGAAGTGCTCTTTTCGGAAAACAGAAACCTTCATGAACAGGAGTGGGTGGAAAGGCAGGGAATAATACGTTGGCTGGCGGGTTAAGTTCAGGAAGAAACGTTACACATCAAACACCGGTATCTGACAGGCATGCAGGATAAAAAACAGGAAGGCCCGGAGTTTTGTTTAAGATGCGTATGCAAAAATTCAACAAACTCTTTCCCGAACTTCCACAACTGCCAGCCAGCTGGGACACGGCAGTCATCGGCAGCGGGATTGCAGGGCTGAGCGTATCAGCCCTGCTGGCCCGCGACGGGCAGGCGCCCCTGATCCTCGAGCAGAACTGGCTGCCGGGGGGCTGCGCCAGCTCCTATCCCCGGAAAAACTATATTTTCGAGAGCGGCGCCACAACCCTCGTGGGGCTGGACGAAGGCATGCCGCTGCGCTTTCTGCTGGATCAGACCGGCCTGGAGCTGCCTGCTGTGCCCCTGGACCCGCCCATGCAGGTGGTCCTGCCCGACGGCCAGGTGCTGACCCGCTACCGGGGCCTGAACGACTGGATTGCCGAAGCGGAGCGGGTGTTCGGCAAGGCGGGCCAGCGCCCGTTCTGGGAGGCCTGCTACCGCATCAGCCGCTTTGTGTGGGATACCTCGGCCCGCCAGCGGGCCTTTCCGCCCTCGTCCTGGCGGGACCTGCTGTTTGCCGCCAGCCGCTTCCAGCCCCGGCAGCTGCAGTTTGCCGCGCTGGCCTTCCGCTCCACCGCCGCGCTGCTGCGCGAGCACGGCCTGCACCGCAACGCGGCCTTCGTCCGCTTTGTCGATGAGCAGCTGCTCATCACGGCCCAGAACCGCATGGAGGAGGTCAATGTGCTCTTCGGGGCGGCCGCGCTGTGCTACACCAACTACGGCAACTACTACCTGCATGGCGGGCTCTTCGGGCTGGTGCGCCTGCTGGCCGAATATGTGCTGGCCCAGGGCGGAAAGCTGGCCCTGCGCACCGGGGCGCAGCGCGTGATCCCGGAAGCCGGCGGCTACCGGATTGTTACCAGCAAGGGCGAAGTGCGCTGCCGCCGGGTGGTGTTTGCCATTCCGGCCAACAACGTGGCGGAGATCTTTGAAGATCCCGCTGTGCAGCGGCGGCTGCGCCCGCGCCTGCTGGATTCGCCCCAGCTCAACAGCGCCTTCCAGGTGGGCTTCGTGGCGCGGAGGCAGGCGGCGCCTGCCTGCCTGCACCACCAGATCCACGCGCCGGCGCCCATGCCGGGCCTGGCGCCGGGCAGTATCTTCCTCAGCCTCAGCCACCCCGAAGATGCGCTGCGCTGCGGGCCGGATGAGGTGGTGGGGTCGGTTTCGACCCACATCCCGGACCCGGCCCGGAACCTGATCCACGACAAAGAGGCCCTGACGGAAGCGGTGTTCGCCCTGCTCGAATCGCGCGGCTACCTGCGCCGGGCGGATGTCATCTACCACCATGCGTCCACGCCCGGTGCGTGGGCCGGCTGGACCGGGCGGGCCTGGGGTTTTGTGGGCGGCTATCCGCAGTACCTGCGCATCAAGCCCTGGCAGATGCTGGATGCGCGCCTGGACCACCGGGGGGCCTATCTCTGCGGCGACAGCGCGTATCCTGGGCAGGGGATTCCGGGGGCGGGCCTGAGCGGGGTGATTGCGTGGCAGAAAATGCGGCTGGACAGGCCGCAGGAGGGCCGGTAGCAGGCCGGGCATGCGTGGGGATGCGCTTCGGTTCTTCCGCGAGCCGGTACGCCCGGCTCACTCCGCCGCGCCCAGCATCCTCCGCGCTTCCTCCGCCCCCAGCTCCAAGATAAGCTGCTGCCCCGCCAGCCTGAGCGTCACGAAGCGGGTGCTGCCCTCCTCCCGCACCGACACCACCTCGGCGGAGAGCCCCGCAGCCGGCTGTTTTTCAGGCGGCTGAAACAAGGCAGCCGGGCTGGCCTGCCGCACGATACGCCCCTGCCGCAGCTCCACGACGCGGGAGGCCAGCCGCTGAATTTCGGCCGGATCATGGCTGACGAGGATCACAGTCATGCCCCATTTTCGCTGAAAATCAAGCAGATACCCTTGCAGGGCGCTGCGCGTCTCCGCATCCAGCGCCGAAAGCGGTTCGTCGAGCAGCAGGATGCGGGGCTGCTGCGCCAGCGCGCGGGCCAGGGCCGCCCGCTGCTGCTGCCCGCCCGACAGGGTGCCCGGCTTCCGGTGCTGCAGGGCTTCGAGTCCCGCGGCTTCCAGCAGCTCGGCGGTCAGGGCGGCGTTGTGCTTCGGATGCAGCGCAAATTCAAGGTTTTGCCGGACCGTCAGATGGGGAAAGAGCGCATAGTCCTGAAACACGAAGCCCAGCCCCCGCTGCTGGGGCGGCAGCCAGATCCGCCGGCTGCTGTCGTACCACACCCGGCCCCCGGACGCAATGCGGCCCGCATCGGGCTTCATCAGGCCCGCCAGCATGCGGAGCAGGGATGTTTTGCCCGCACCGGATTCACCGTACAGGGCAATGCACTCACCCTGAGGCACTTCCAGTGCCGCGTCGAGCAGCATCTCCCCGGCTGCGGAGGCCAGGCGTTTGCGGAGATCGAACGAAATCATGACCAGAATCGTTTGAAGTAGCCGCCGTTGACCGTGTACACCGCCAGCAGGATGCTGAAGCTGAGGCCCAGCAGGATGAGGGAATAGGCATGCGCCGAAGCATAGTTCATCGCCTCCACCTCCTCGTAGATGGCGATGGAAGCCACCCGCGTCCGGCCGGGGATGCTGCCGCCGATCATCAGCACCACCCCGAACTCCCCGACGGTATGCGCGAAGGTCAGCACGATGCCCGTCAGCAGCGGGCCTTTCATATTGGGCAGCAGCACCCGGAAGAGGGTCGTGAGCGGGGATTTGCCCAGGACATAGGCCGCCTCTTTGAGCGAGGGCGGCAGGCTGCCGAGGCCTGCCTGGAGCGGATGCACCATAAACGGCAGGCTGTAGAGCAGCGAGACGGCCACCAGTCCGCCGAAGGAGAAGATCAGCCGGAGGCCCAGGTGCTGGTCGAGCCACAGGCCGATGCCGCTGGCGGGGCTGAAGAGCACCAGGAAGTAAAAGCCCAGCACGGTGGGCGGCAGCACGAGCGGCAGGCCGACGAGGGCTTCGATCACGGGCTTGAGCCGCGAGCGGGTATAGGCGAGCCACCAGGCGAGGGGCAGCGAAAAGGCCAGCAGGAGCGCGGTCGTAGCCAGCGCCAGCTGGAAACTGAGCAGAAGAGGCGCAAGATCCATACGGAATCAGGGGAGTTTTCCCTTCCAAATATCCTAAAGATCTGGGTGCCGTGCGGGTTTTCATCGAAAAAGGAAGATCGGAAGGGCCATCCAGGGTCTTCTGCGATGCTGGGCTGCCATTGGCGCGCGCGGAAAACCCAGGGCGGTGCCGGATGCACAGCCCCGGGTTTTGTCAAAGTTTTTATGCAAATTCGGAATTGAATTCCAAATTTGCATAAAAAACCATCGCATGGTACCTCGCCGCCTCGCCGCCAAGGCATCGGAACTGCTGGAAAAATACCCGCTGATCGTCATCAGCGGGCCTCGCCAATCAGGCAAAACCACGCTGGCAAGGCAGCTGAGGCCTGATTTTACCTATGTCAATTTGGAGCTGGCTGAAAACCGCAATTTCGCGGAGCAGGATCCGCACCAGTTTTTGCAGAAGTATCAGGGCGGCGTCATTCTGGACGAGGTGCAGTATGTGCCTTCGCTTTTTCCCTATCTGAAGCATTACACTGATCAACGGGGTGCCGCCGGGGAATATATTCTGACGGGCTCGCAGCATTTTCTGATGCTGGAAAAAATCACACAGTCCCTTGCCGGGCGTGCCGGGCTGCTCCATTTGCTGCCCTTTTCAAATGAAGAGCTCAGCAGTGCAGGTTTTCTGCCCCCGGATGCGGAGACGCTGATTTGGAAGGGCGCGTATCCGCGCTTGTACGATAAAGATATCCAGCCAGCCGATTTTTATCCGGCCTACACCGGGACGTATGTGGAAAGGGATGTGCGGCAGCTCATCAACGTCAGAAACTTGAAACAATTCAGGCAGTTTTTAACGGCTTGCGCAGGCAGAACGGGGCAATTACTTAATTTTTCGGAGCTGGGCGGGATGCTTGGCCTCGATTCCAAGACCGTAAAAGCCTGGATGGGCATTCTGGAGGCAAGTTTCATCGTATATCTGCTGCCGCCTTATCACCGCAATTTCGATAAACGGATCGTTAAAATGCCCAAACTGTATTTCTACGATACCGGGCTGGCCTGTTCGCTGCTGAGCATCCGGTCGGCGGAGCAGTTGGATCAGCATTTTGCAAAAGGCGCTTTGTTTGAGAATATGGTCATTACCGAGCTGCTCAAAGCTGCCCTGAACCGGGGCGAGCAGCCTTCCTTCTATTTTTGGCGCGACAGCAATCAGCGAGAACTGGATCTGCTGATCGAAAACGGTCCGCTGCTGAAAGGGATCGAAATCAAGGCATCCCGGACGTTTCACCCTGATTTTGCGAAAAATCTGCTGTATTTCAAGGGCTTAGATGCACAGTTGCAAACAGAGCTGTATGTCGTCTACGGCGGGGATGCCGACCAGCGGCGCGAGCATTTTTCGCTGCTGTCCTGGGAGCGCCTGGGGCTGATTGGCTGAATGCAGGCGGCTGACGGCAATCCGGATGCGGCCTGTTCCGGCGGAGGGCGGTGCACAGCCCTGGGTTTTGTCAGAGTTTTTATGCAAATTCGGAATTGAATTCCAGATTTGCATACAGCATGGCTGCAGAAAGCGCTATGCGGGCACTGGTTCAAACCTGGCAAATGTGACAATCTGCGTTCTTTCAAAACTTTCCAATTCCAGTAAGTCTTTGTCGCCCGGGTCGTGCTGCAACTGTCATGCTTGCCCTTTGTAAGAATCGCTGATCATATGTTAGTACAGGACCTAAGTGCAGTACTGTCAATTGGTTGTCTCCGTGAAACTTCGTGCCTCCATGCCTCCGTGTAAAACCGGCTTTACACTTGGAAGACTGCCGTTGCCCGTACCCAGGTAATCGGCTTGGCTGTCTTTAGCACAAGTTTGTATCCAGCATGACGCGTACCTTGGATGGAGGAGTCCTGCCGTTACGGCTGTCATCGTGCGTTGCGTTATTCCGCTGCAGCGCACCCGGCTGTCCGGCAGCAGAACCCCATTACTTCCCCGCCCAATACCCAAAGGACCCGAGCATGGCGCGGGCCTCCGGCGAAAACAGGAATGCCTGGAACTGGCGGGCCGGGGCCGGATTGCGGTTCAGCACCAGCACTCCCTGCAGGATGGGGGCATAGAGGGCGCTGTCCACCTCGGTCCAGCGGCCGATGCCCTGGAGCTCCGGGCTTTGCACGAGGGACAGGGCCGTGAAGCCGGCTTCCGCCGCGCCGGACAGCACAAACTGGGCGGCCTGGGCGGCGCTTTCGCCCTGCACGAGCCTGCCGGCCAGGCGTTCCTGCAAACCCTTGGCCTTCAGGGCTTCCAGGGCTGCTGCGCCGTAGGGCGCGTTGCGGGGATTGGCGATGGCGATATGCCGGACGCTGTCCGAGGCGAGCCATTCCCAGGAGGGCTCGGCACCGGGCCGGGCGGTCCAGAGCACGAGGCGCCCGCGGGCGCAGGCGCGGGGAGAATCGGCTGCGAAGCCTTCGGCATGGAGCGCGGCGGGGTAGCGCATATCCGCCGAGAGGAAGAGGTCGAAGGGCGCCCCTTCGCGGATCTGGGCAGTCAGGCCGCCGGAGGAGCCGGCGACGAGGGCGCAGGCGATGCCGGTGCGGGCCGTGAAGGTATCGGCCAGGACCCGCGCGGCTGCGTGCATATTGGCGGCGACGGCGATGGTAAGCGGCGGCTGCGCCGGGCGGGCGCAGGCGAGGAGGAGGACTAGATAGATGGCCCTTGCCGGGCCCGTCCGCCAGTTGTTATGCCTGGTGTTCAATGTCATGTCTGAGTTTCTGAATTTCCATGGAGGGGAGCCGGGGATTATATATTTCCAGCATTTCGAGCATCCGCTGCAGATTTTCCCGGGATAGCCCAGCTGCGTCCAGCAATTGACGTAGCACCCAAAGACTTCCATGGACCTCGATATTGCGGCTTTCAGCCTCCAGCCGCAGATCCCGGTCTCCTGTGAGAAGGCAGCAAGCCATAGCAGATGCTTTGAGCAGCAGGGTTTTATCCGTAATACGCTTGAGATTTTTGCTTGTAGGCATCGCCACTGCCTCGGCGATTTCATCGCCGGACAGTTCCAAAACGGCCAGGCGCCCGGCCTGAATCTCGGGCGCGAGGAGGGCTTGCTGGCTGGGGCTGGTTATTTCGTTTACAACGAGGTCTGTGGTGCATACCTCCCAGTCAAGGCCCAGGAAGCTGCCGAGCGCGCCGCAGCTGCATAAATCGATCAGCACGTTTGTATCGGCGATCAGGATGTTCACGGTTGTTTCCATCTTATGAGCCTTGCTCCAGCCTATTCCGCAGTTCCCCCACGCTGAGGTTGGCAAGCATGGCTGCTTGATTCACGGTAATGCGTTCCTCGGCCACGCCCCGGTAGAGCAGCTGTTCGAAGCGGCAGGCCCGCTCTATGCCCGGATACCTGCCAGGTTCATCTTTATGGTAGGAGCTGGACCGGTAGATTTTGTTGAACCGGGTGTATACATATTCGCTGATGAGCCCCAGATGCCGGGCACGGGCAAAAATGGCCGCGATGGAGATGCCCCAGTACGACTTGAGCAGCTCCAGCTCGGGAAGATAAAAATTGGTGCGGTTTTGCCGGATGGCCTCCCGGGCTTTGGATGCGGGCAGCAGAACCGCCCCGGCGAAGGTGTGGCAGAGTTTCTCGCGTTCTTTTTCTGGCATATGTTCCGGAAACACCAGGAGGTGGTGAGCCAGCTCGTGCAAAGCGGTAAAACGTATGCGGCAGGTGTCGAAATGCCTGTTGACGGCAATCAGACGGTGTGGCCCTGCCTCGCCTTTGAGTCCGTCAAAGAGGGCTTCGGCATCTATCTCTGCCACGGTATATCCATTGTCTTCAAGCATCAGCAATACGCTGGGAATCGGATCGTGTCCCAGGTCCCAATCCTGGCGCAGGATTTCAGCAGCACGCTCCACGGCGTCCGCATCGCACACTACCTCATGGAAAGAAAAGGCTCGGGGTAATTTTTCCTCCGCCAGAAGCTGCGTCAGTTCAAGGTAGCGCCTCAGATGATCATTGCACCGCGCGATGATGACTGCCTGCCGGGTTTTGCTGAGCCGGGTACGTTTGCGGAACTCTACATGGACCAGTTCGGCCTGAGGTTCTGGCTCGGAGAAGAAAAAATCAACAGGCACAGACAGGGCCTGCGCGAGCGGGATCAGAACTTTGCTGCTGGGGTAGGCGTTTCCCTGCTCGTACTTGTGCAGTGCCTGCTTGCTGAGCACACCGCCCAGCCGGTCGGCAAGCTGCTGCAGAGAGAGGCCTGACATGCTGCGGGCGGCTGCAAAACGCTGGGCAAAGAGAGTTTGCATAATGGTTGACAAATAGAATTATTTGTATTGATTTGTCAACCAAATATGCGGGTTTAGTTGCGTAATTCCTAATCTGTAAACCACGCGCAGCTGGCGCTTGTAATTACCATCTGGTTCCTGCCGCTTGAAGCCTCCTGCGCCATCCCCCCGCCCATATTCAATTTTTTTCCTATCTTCACCCATCCGGCACTTGCCGTACCCCGACACATGCTGCTACGCTACGCTTCCGCGCTGTCCCGCTTCAAATGGCTGCTGCCCGCCCTGGCGGCCGGGCTGCTTGTCCTCGCCGCCGCATTCGCGCCGCTGGCGCCGCCGCCGCCGCCCGGCCTCACCGAGCTGGCGCCGATGGGCCCCTACCTCAACGGCGTCTTCCCCGAGGTGCCGCCTACCGGCGACGGACCCGTCGCCTATGAAATCGAAAACGCCTTCCCCAATCTCACCTTCACCGATCCGCTGGCCCTCGTGCAGGTGCCCGGCCAGGACGAGCTGATGGTGCTGGGCAAAATGGGCCAGATCTGGCGCTTCGCCAACCGGCCCGATGTGCCGCAGAAGTCCCTGATCCTCGATATCTCCAGCCGCACCCTCATCGAGGGCGACGGCGGCGCCCTCGGCATGGCCCTCCATCCGGAGTTCGGCCAGGCCGGCTCGCCCAGCCGCGGATACCTCTATCTATGGTACCGCTACGCGCCGGTGCTCCAGAACATCACCGGCCCCAACCCCCAGGGCGGCGAGCAGTACGGCTACCTCCGCCTCTCCCGCTTTACGCTCGAAGACGGCGCCGCCGCCATCGACCCGGCTTCGGAATACGTGCTCATCCAGCAGTTCGACCGCAATGC
This sequence comes from Bacteroidia bacterium, assembly GCA_033765305.1. Classification (GTDB taxonomy): domain Bacteria; phylum Bacteroidota; class Bacteroidia; order J057; family J057; genus RDXT01. The sequence goes on along the minus strand of JANRID010000057.1, from coordinate 53,457 downwards.
CTGGCACAACGGCGGCGATATGTTCTTCGGGCCGGATGGCTTCCTCTATGTCTCCGTCGGCGACGAGGGCAGCGGCGACGACGGCTACGACGTCACCCAGCGCCTCGACTATTGCCTCTTCGGCGGCATCCTCCGCATCGACGTGGACCAGCGCGGCGGCAGCATCAGCCACCCCATCCGCCGTCAGCCCCGCACCCAGATCACCCCGCCGCCCGGCTGGCCCGGCAGCTTCACCCAGGGCTACTACATTCCCAGCGACAACCCCTGGCAGGATGCCTCCGGGGCTGTGCTGGAAGAATTCTACGCCATCGGGCTGCGCAGCCCGCACCGCATGACCTACGACGCGCCCACCGGCGATATCTGGATCGGCGATGTAGGGCAGGGGACCCGCGAAGAAATCACCGTGGTCCGCAAGGGCGAAAACCACCAGTGGCCCTTCCGCGAGGGCAGCGTAGCCGGGCCCAAGCCCCAGCCTGCGGTGCTGACCGGCGTCAGCACCCCGCCGGTGTACGACTACGGCCGGGATGCCGGCACCTGCGTCATCGGCGGATTCCGCTACCGCGGGGCTGCCTTCCCCGATCTGCACGGGCGCTACCTCTTCGGCGACCATACCACCCTGCAGGTGTACCTGCTCACGCCGCAGCCCGGCGGGCGGCCCCAGATCGATCCGCTGCTGCAGGTGCCCTACGGCACCGGCCAGGGCGACAAGGCCGGCATCTCCTCCTTCGGCCAGGACAGCCAGGGCAATATTTACCTCCTCAAGCTCAACGGCACCGGCCTGGACGGCGGCCTGATCTACAAGCTGAAGCCCAAGGCGCCCATCCCCGATCCGCCTGCCGCGCTCTCGGATCTGGGCGTCTTTTCCGACCTCGAAACGGTGACGCCCATCCCGGGCATCATTCCCTACGGCGTCAATACGCCCCTCTGGTCGGACCGGGCAGCCAAATACCGCTGGATGGCCCTCCCCCAGGACGGAACCCCCGACAGCCCCGGCGAGCAGATCGCCTTCCGCAGCGAGGATTACTGGCGCTTTCCGCCCGGCACGGTTTTCATCAAGCACTTCGAACTGCCCCTCGACGAGCGCGACCCCGCAAGCACGCGCAAGCTCGAAACCCGCTTTTTTGTCCTGACCGAAACCGGCGGCTACGGCCTTACCTACCGCTGGAATGCCGAAGGCACGGATGCATACCTGCTCACCGGCGCCGATACCCTGACCGAAGCCGTCCGGCGGAGCGACGGCAGCACCTTCGCCCAGACCTGGGACTTCCCCTCGCGGCAGCAGTGCCTCTCCTGCCACACGGCGCAGGCCGGCTTCGTGCTGGGCGTGCGCACCCGCCAGCTCAACGGAGACTTCGACTACGGCGGCGGTGCCGCCAACCAGATCGAGACGTGGAGCCAGCTCGGCCTGTTCACGCCGGCGCCCGGGCCTGCGGCCCAGCTGCCGGCCTCGGCGCCGCTGGATGCCGCGCTCAGCACGCCGGAGTTCCGCATCCGCTCCTACCTCGACGCCAACTGCGCCTTCTGCCACCGGCCCAACGGGGTGGAGGCCGCCTTCGATGCCCGCTCGCTGACGGCACTGCACAGCCAGCGCCTCATCTCGGAGCCCGTGATCAGCCACGGCTCGCCGGCCAACAGCGTGGTGATCGCGCCCGGCCAGCCGGAAGAATCCGTGCTCTTCCTGCGCGACAACTCCACAGATGCCGATGCCATGCCGCCGGTGGCGAAAAACCTGGTGGATCAGCCCTATGTGGACCTGCTCCACGCCTGGATCGGCCAGCTGCCGGCGGAGCCGCCGGCCCGGATTCCGGACGGCTGGTACACGCTGGCGGCGCGGCACAGCGGCAAAACCGCCGGCATTGCGCAGCAGGGCATGGCCGCAGGCAGTCCGGTGGTGCAGGGCGCGGAAACGAACTGGCATGTGCAGGACCTGGGCGATGGCGCCTACCGGCTCATGGCGGCGCACAGCCGCCTGGTGCTGACAGCAGAAGATTACCGCTCCGCACGGGGCGGCGGCCTGGTGCAGCAGCCCTGGGCGGGCCAGCAGCGCCAGCTCTGGTACCTCGAAGCGGCGGACGGCGGGCATTACGCGCTGCGCAATGCCTACAGCGGCCTGACGCTGGATGTCTTCGGCGGCCAGACCGGCGACGGCGCAGCCCTGATCACCTGGGACGCTACCGGCGGGCAAAACCAGCACTGGAAGCTGAACCCGGCGCCTGCGCCGCCCTGCGGCTACGAGCATGCGGTGTACCTCTCGGACCTCGACTGGGAAGGGGTGCCCGAAAACGGCTGGGGGCCGGTGTCCCGCGACCGCTCCAACGGCGAGCTGGGCGCTGCGGACGGGGTGACGATCTCCATTGGCGGGCAGAAGTTTGAGAAAGGGCTGGGCGCGCATGCCTATTCCCGGATCGTGTTCAAGATAGGCGGCGCGTACGAGCGTTTCCTCAGCACCGTAGGCGTGGACGATGAAATGGGCGACTGGGGCAGCGTGCAGTTCCAGGTGTGGGGCGACGGCTGGCTGCTGCACAGCAGCCCGGTGCTGTACAACTTCGATCCGGGGCTGGACCTCGATGTCAACATCCGGGGCGTGCAGGAGCTGGCGCTGGTCATCCTGGACGGCGGCGACGGCATCGGCGCCGACCACGGGAGCTGGGGCGCGGCGCGCATCACGCAGTGCGAGCCGCCGCTGGACCCGGCAGCCGTGACGGTCTTCCCCAACCCGGCGCTGCGCCCGCAGATGATTCAGGTGTCCTACCTCCAGCCCAACCGGGCAGGCGTGTCGGCACAGCTGTATGATTTCCAGGGCCGTCTGGTCCGGGAGGCCTGGGTGGAGGGCGAAGCCCGGCAGGGCCTGATCCGCATGCCCTCGGAAAATCTGGCGCCGGGCGTGTACCTGCTGCGCGTGGCCGGCGAAGACTGGGAGCGGGCCGAACGGGTGCTGGTACGGTGATGATCTGGGTGTAATGTCTTGGCTTTCAGATATTTTTATTTGAAAATCCGGAATGCCGGCGCACGCAGCGCCGGCATTCCGCGTGCATGCCGGAGGCTGGAGCGCAGGAAGATTTGGCCGGGAGTTGGGCAGTCTGGAATTTTTGTCTAATTTGTGGGTGAAAAGATTCAACAAAATTTAACGCAGGCTCAAACATTTTTTTTTCCCTGCCAGTTAGATATTTACTTCAAGCTTCTGACATATCCATCTTGCGGGATGTGTCCTGTTCATTGAGCGTCAGTAGACTAGCAATGACTCATGCACGGGTGCCGTATCTGGATATCCGGCCCGTGCCCTCCGGATGATAACACTTTTTCTAAACACCTTTATTATGGATACCTTCATCACTCTGCTAGCTGATCAATTGCGCGCTGGTGACGCGATCGGCTTTACCTTTTTCACCGGCTACATGTCGATGTTTGCTGCGTCCGTGTTCTTCTTCTTCGAGCGCGGACAGGTGAGCGGCAAGTGGAAGACCTCCCTCCTGGTGTCGGGTCTGATCACGATGATCGCTGCCGTCCACTACTTCTACATGCGCGGCTATTACCTGGAAATCAGCGCACTCGCACTGGCCGAAGGCCGTGAGCTGCGTCCGGGCGAGGCCTCTCCGACCCAGTTCCGGTACATTGACTGGACCCTGACGGTGCCCCTCATGTGCGTGGAATTCTACCTGCTCCTGAAGCCTTACGGCGCGAAACTGGGCCTGATGTGGCGTCTGATTGCTGCTTCCGTGGTGATGCTCGTGACCGGTTACATCGGCGAAGCGATCCAGCCTGATCAGACCATCCTCTGGGGCGTGCTTTCGACCGTCGGCTACCTCTACATCGTGTATGAAGCAGCCATGGGCAGCGTGAAGAAAATGGCTGATTCCTCCGACAACCCCGATGTGGTCAAGGCTGTGCGCCTGCTCCGCAACTTCGTGATCGTGGGCTGGGCCATCTACCCGATCGGCTACATGACCATGCCCGGCAACCTGCTCGCCAACACCGGCCTGAACCTCGACCTGATCTACAACATCGGCGATGCCGTGAACAAGATCGGTTTCGGTCTGGTGGTGTACATGGTGGCCATCAACTCCAGCAAGCGCGAAACGCCTGCTATGGCCTGATTCAACGGCTTTTCACTACTCGCATTACGATTATTATGGACAGGAAAGGTCCCGGTGCATGCCGGGACCTCCTTGTATCAGCCTGATCCCCATGAACCCGGACTACGATTTCCTCATTGCCGGCGGAGGCTGTGCGGGCCTGAGCCTGGCCTGGCGCCTGAGCCAGTCATCGCTCCGAAACCGGCGGATCCTCATCCTGGATGAAGCGCCCGATGCGGTGCCGGACAAGACGTGGTGCTATTGGAGCACCGGCCCCTCGCTGTTTCCCGCGGTGCCGGAATATGTCTGGGACCGGATGGAGGTCTGCTCGCCGCGCGGACGCTATGCCGGTGCCTTGCATCCCTACCGCTACCGGCAGATCCGGAGCCAGGACTGGTACCGGGAGCTGCATGCGCAGCTGCGCCGCAATCCCCGCATCCGGATCGAGACGGCCCGGGTGCAGGCCTGGGAGGATCATCCGGAACATTGCACGGCCTATACGGACCGGGGAAGCGCAAGCGCCCGCTGGGCGTTCAGCTCGCTGCCGCCGGCCCAGCTGCCGCCGCATCCGCAGCCTATCGACCTGCTGCAGCACTTCACCGGCTGGGTGGTGGAAACCGATGAGCCCGTGTTCGATCCGGCGACGGCCCGCCTGATGGATTTCCGGACGCCGCAGCCGGATGCAGTCTGCTTTGTCTATGTGCTGCCCTACAGCCCCACGCAGGCGCTGGTGGAGCATACGGTATTTTCACCCGCATGCTGGCCGGATGCGGCCTACCGCGAAGCCCTTGAAGGCTACCTGCGCGAGGTGCTGGGCATCCGCAGCTTCCGCATCCTCAGCACCGAGCAGGGCGCGATTCCCATGACCAACCGCCGTTTTCCCCGCCAGACCGGACACCGCCTCGTGCATACCGGAACCGCCGGCGGCTGCACGAAGGCCACCACCGGCTACACCTTTCTCAACATCCAGCGCGACAGCGCAGCGATGGTGCAGTCGCTGGAGCGCAGCGGCCATCCGCTGCCGCAGGCCATGAGCGGGCTCCGCTTCCGCTTTTACGATCAGCTGCTGCTGCACCTCATGCACCGCAGCGGCGGATCGGTCTGGGAAATCTTCGACCGGCTCTTCCGCCGCAACCGCGGCCCGCAGATTCTGCGCTTCCTCGACGAGGGCAGCACCCTGCCGCAGGAGCTGGCCATGATGGTCCGCCTGCCCTGGATGCCCTTCCTGCAGGCCATCGGCGCATCGTATCCGCTTCCGTCTCCGCGGCGCAGGCCTGCTGTGCCGGCAACGGCTTCGCTATGAGCCGCCTGCCGCTGCACCGCATCGTACTGCCGCTCACGGCCGCCGCCGCGGCCTGGGCCTGGCTGCATCCGGCTTCGCTGGAGCAGGCCTCCCTGCCGCTGTTTGCGCTGGTGATGCTCACCACCGGCCTGCCCCACGGCGCCACCGACCACCTGGTGTCCGACCTGCACAGCGGCGGACGCACCGGCCTGCTGGAATTTCTCCTCGGCTATCTGGCTGCCGTTGCGGGCTATGTGCTCATCTGGGTCCTGGCACCGCTGCCGGGCCTGCTGCTGTTTCTGGCGATTTCATCGTGGCATTTTGGGCAGTCGCACTGGCTGGAGCTGCCGCTGCCGGAGGGCAGCCGCCTGAAGCAGGCCCTGTACCTCACGCACGGCGCCTGGGTGCTGGCTGCGGTCATCCTGCTGCAGCCGGAGACCAGCTCCGACATGCTGGCGGCCATCTTGCCGCAGGGCCTGCCGGAACGGCAGACGGGCCTGCTGCTGACTGCCGGAGCCGCTGCCCTGCATCTGGCGCTGCTCGGGGAGGGACTCCGGCGCGGCATCCTGGGCCCTGCGCGCCTGATGCGCGCACTGGCCGGCATGCTCCTGCTGGGGCTGCTCTGCTGGCAGGCGCCGCTGGCCGTGAGTTTTGCCCTGTATTTTGGCGGATGGCATGCCCCCGAATCCATCCGGGCGGAGATGGCCGTGCTGCGCAGCCGCCGGCCCGGCTTCGGGCTGCGCGATTTCATCCGGGCCGCAGTGCCTTTTTCCCTCATCAGCATCGCCGGCATCGCCCTGCTGCTGGCGGCGGGCATCTGGCTTCAGGACCGTATTTCGCCCTGGCTGCTCTTCTTCATCGCCGTATCCGCCCTCACGCTGCCCCATGTCTGGCACATGAACCTGCTCTACCGGCGCGCAGATGGTCTGCGGAGCGGCGCAGACCGGGGCAAGATCCGGATGCTGCAGTAGCATCCCGTTCCGGCGCCGGGCCGGAGGTGTTTTTCTGGTGCCGTATGATAAGAAACGGCGGCGGCTGGCGACCTATTGGAAAAATCACGTACCATGCGCTCCCTTCCGTTTCTTTTGCAGCTCCTGGGACTGTCTGCCCCGATGACCGCCTGCAGCCCCGATGTGCTCCCCCCTTCGCAGTATGACGCTGCCCTGCTCGATGCGCGGGGCCGGCAGATTCTCTACCTGCGGCAGGACGAACTGCTCAGCATGAACGGGCAGCCGCTGGCCCGCTTTGCCGGCGATACCCTCTACAACCTCCAGGGCCAGGCGCTGGGCTATCTGTCCGGCAGCGGCCTGTACAATCTCGCGCAGCAGCGCCTTGGCAGCGTAAGCGGCGGCCAGCTGCTGAACCTGCAGGATCAGCCGCTGCTGCGGGTCGAAGGCGCCCGCCCGGAAGACCAGGCCCGTGCGGCGATGGGCTTTTTCTTCCTGCTGTAAAGCGCAGCAGCTTCTGCCCGGCAGTGCTGCGCATAAGTTTTTCCGCAGATTGAGCATCCGATATTCAATCTGCGGGAATTTTTGTTGCCGTACCTACAGGCTGCTCAGGAAATCCGGATATGCGCGCCAGCCGCACACAGCGCCGCTGCTGCGCTGCTGCCGCTCTTCGCCCGCGTATACCAGCGCGGCAAGCGAAGGATCTCCGCCCGATAGCTCGCTGAAAAATGCCAGATTGCTGAAAAAATGGGGCTGAATGCTCTGGCCGGACTTGATTTCGACCGGATGCAGGCGGCGGCCGGTGTCGATCAGCAGATCGATCTCGTGTCCGGTGCGGTCCCGCCAGAAGTACAAGGAAGGCTGATTCCCCTGATGATGCTGATGCTTCAGCGTCTCGGTGATGATAAAGTTTTCAAACAGGGCGCCGCGCGCATGATGTACTTCCAGTTCCTCGGGGCTGCGGATGCCCAGCAGGTAGCAGGCCAGCCCCGTGTCGTAGAAGTACAGTTTCGGGGTCTTGATCAGCTGTTTGTTGAAGTTGCGGTAATACGGCGGCAGGGTACATGCGACAAAGCTCGTCTGGAGCAGGGAGAACCACCGTTTGATGGTGGAATGTGTTGCCCCGGCTTCATTGGCGATGGCGCTTTGATTGAAGAGCTGGCCGATGCGGCCGGCAGTCAGGCGGGTAAAGAGCTGAAACTGCTGCAGGTCGCCTATATTCGCGAGCTGGCGGAGATCCCGCTCTACATAGGTCTGCAGGTAGCCTGGGAAAAACAGGCCGGGCTTCACTTCCTGGTCGTAGATGCGGGGATAGCCGCCCCGGAAAATCAGCTCCCAGACCTGCGCAGGCGGATAGGGCGAAGCTTGCAGCTCCCGCAAGCTGAACGGCAGCAAGTGAAATACGGCGACCCGGCCGGCAAGGCTTTGGGTGATCTTCTCCATGAGCAGAAAATTCTGCGAACCGCTGAGAATGAACGCGCCGTTCCGCTTGCGCTCGTCCACCAGCGTCTGGATATAGGAGAACAGCAGCGGAGCGTACTGGGCTTCGTCTATGACCATGCCATCCTTGCCCTGCGCAAGAAACTGGCGGGGGTCTTCGAGGGCAAACTGGCGGGTCTCCGGATTCTCCAGATTGGCATAGAAATAATCCGGAAACAGACTGCGGCACAGCGTAGTCTTGCCCGACTGCCGCGGGCCGGTAATGCTGATGACTGGCATCTGCTGTGCTGCCAGACGGATATGAGCTGCAAGTTCCCGTTTAACCATGTGCCAATATACAGATTTTACCTGAATATTTCCGCAGATTGAGCATCCGATATTCAATCTGCGGGAATAGCTGCCGCTGCTCCATCCGCTCTCAAGCCGGTGCAGGCTGCGGAAAAATCCGTATCTTGCAATGAAATCCCGCGCAGCATGCAGGAGATCATTGCGAAGACGTACTGCGATACCCCGATCGGCACCGTGGAGCTGACTGCTTCGGATGCGGGCATCCGTTCGTTGTGCTTTGTCGAATATCCGACCTACGAGATTCACCCCACGCACGACCGCCTGCTGGAGTGCATCGAGCAGATCGAGGAATACTTTGCCGGCAAGCGCACCCTGTTCACGGTGTTTCTGGACCTGCAGGGCACCGATTTTCAGCGGCGGGTCTGGCTGGAGCTGATCAATATTCCCCTGGGCTCCACGATCACCTACCTGGATCTGGCCAAGCGCATCCTGTCGCCCGACGCCGTGCGGGCAGTGGGCCATGCCTGCGGGCGCAACCAGCACTGGCTGCTGGTGCCCTGCCACCGGGTGGTGGCCAGCACTGGCGCCCTGACCGGCTACGCCGGCGGCCTGCCGCGCAAGCGCTGGCTGATCGAGCACGAGTGGAGCATGCTGCACGGCAAACAGACGACCTTATTCTGATCCTCACCCTGACTGACTGCTGCAATGAAACTGCTGCGATGGGGCCTCCCTGGCGAAGAACGCCCCGGCCTGCTGGATGCCCAGGGCATCCGCCGCGATGCCGCCGCCTTCGGCGAAGACTACGATGAGCGCTTTTTTGCCGCAGACGGCCTGGCCCGCCTCCGCGCATGGGCTGGCGATATGCGCCAGCTGCCCCTCGTGCCCGAGGATGCGCGCCTCGGCCCGCCTGTAGGCCGCCCTTCCAAGCTGATCTGCGTGGGCCTCAACTATGCCGATCACGCCCGCGAAACCAACGCCCGCATCCCGGCCGAGCCCATCCTCTTTTTCAAGTCCACCACCGCCATCTGCGGCCCCTCCGATCCGCTGATCCTGCCCAAAGGCAGCGAAAAAACCGACTGGGAGGTGGAGCTGTGCGTGGTGATCGGCAAACGGGCTTCCTATGTGTCCGAAGCAGCGGCCATGGATCATGTCGCAGGCTATCTGCTCCACAACGACTACAGCGAGCGGGCCTACCAGCTGGAGCGCGGCGGGCAGTGGGTCAAAGGGAAGAGCTGCGACACCTTTGCGCCGCTGGGCCCCTGGATGGCGACGGCAGACGAGATCACAGACCCGCAGCAGCTCGATATGTGGCTGACGGTCAACGGACAGTATATGCAGCGCAGCAGCAGCGCCGAGATGATTTTCGGGGTTCGGTTTCTGGTCAGCTACATCAGCCAGTTCATGACCCTGCTGCCGGGCGACCTGATCTCGACGGGCACGCCGGCGGGGGTAGCGCTGGGCATGAATCCGCCGCCCTACCTGCGGGCAGGGGACCGGGTACGGCTCGGCGTGGCAGGCCTGGGGGAATCGGAGCAGGAGGTCCGTGCCTGGGGCGCCTGATCCTCAGCTGCGGCAGCTGTCGCGGAGCACGAGCGATGTTTCGAGCATCATGGCGGGGAATTCGGCTTCCATGTCGAATTCTTCCTTCTGGAGCTGCTCCAGCATCAGGCTGGCGGCGGTCCGGCCCAGCTCGAAGGCGGGCTGGGTAACCGAAGTCAGCGAGGGCTCGATGAGGGCGCTGGCAAACTCATCGCTGAATCCGATGAGCGAAAGCTCCTCCGGAATGCGGATTCCGCGGCGCTTGGCGGCCTGGAGCACGTCGTAGGCGAGGTGGTCGTTGAAGCAGAACACCGCATCGGGGCGGGGCTCCAGATTCAGCAGTTCCTCGGCAGCTTCGCGGGCGCCATGCTCGATGAGCTTGCAGTGAAATATCAGCGACTCGTCGTAGGGATAGCCTGCGGCTTCGAGCGCGTCGCGGTAGCCGTTCATACGTCCGCGCACGTTGGAGAGCTCCACCGGGCCGGTCACATGCGCGATGCGCTTGCAGCCGGTGCGGGTCAGGTGCTCCACCGCCTGGCGGGCGCCGCCGTAGTCGTTGACGACCACGCGGGGGGCCGGAAAATCCGGCGCGAAGCGGTCGAAGAAAACCACCGGAATATCCTTGCGCAGGAAGCTGCGGAAAAAGCCGAAATCCTTCGTCTCCTGCGAGGGGCTCACGAGGATCCCGTCCACCCGGCTTGAGAGCAGCGCCTCGGCCACCGCACGCTCGCGGTCGGCCGACTCGTGCGACTGGCAGATCATGATGCTGTAGCCGGCCTCGATGGCCTTCTCCTCGATGCCGCTGATGGCCACCGAGAAAAACTCGTGGGCGATCTGGGGCACGAGCACGCCGAGCACATAGGTTTTGCTTTCCCTCAGGCTTTTCGCTGAGGGATTCGGCTGGTATTCAAGCTGATCTGCCAGGGCCTTTACCCGTTTCCGGGTCTCTTCGCTGATGCGGTGGCGGCCGTTGAGGGCGCGCGACACCGTGGAGGGCGACAGATTGAGCCGCTTGGCGAGTTCCAGCAGGGTTGTCTGCTTCTTCTTCATGGGCTTTCTTTCCCGCTACCGGCGTGCCGGTTTTGTTTTCAGTGCTAATGTATGAAATTAATCGTAGTTTCAGCGGGTCTGGTTGCGGGATTCTGCGAAATATCCGCAATTCTGCTCCGGACTGCGGCCGCGCCCGGCTGCCGCACCTGTTTCGAGGATCTCTACTGCTCAAACCCCTGACCGATGCATTCCAGATTCTGCCTGACACAGATTCCGTTTGCCTGTCTGCTCCTCCTGCTGGGGGCCGCTGCCGGATGCCGGCAGCCGGCCGGACCGCCTGCTCCCTACGGTGCGCTGCCCTCCCCGCAGCAGCTGGACTGGCACGGGCTGGAGTATTACGCCTTCGTTCACTTCAACATGAACACCTTTACCAATATGGAGTGGGGGGAAGGACGCGAATCGCCCGCCGAATTCAACCCCTCTGCCCTCGACTGCCGGCAGTGGGCGCGCATCTGCCGCGATGCGGGGATGAAAGGCATCATCCTCACGGCCAAGCACCACGACGGCTTCTGCCTCTGGCCTTCGGCGCATTCCACCCATACCGTCGCCCAGAGCCCCTGGCGGGACGGCAAGGGCGATGTCCTGCGCGAGCTCTCCGACGCCTGCCGGGAATACGGGCTCAAATTCGGCGTTTACCTGTCGCCCTGGGACCGAAACCACCCCGCCTACGGCTCCGAGGCATATAACGAGGTGTTCAAAAACACCCTGCGCGAGGTCCTCACCGGCTATGGGGAGGTCTTCGAGGTGTGGTTCGACGGGGCAAACGGCGAAGGCCCCAACGGCAAAAAGCAGGTGTATGATTTCCCCGGATTCATCCAGGTTGTCCGCGAGACCCAGCCCAATGCGGTGATTTTCAGCGATGCCGGCCCGGATGTGCGCTGGGTGGGCAATGAGCAGGGCTTTGCGGAGCCCGAAAACTGGTGCACCCTCAACCGGGACGACTATTTTCCGGGCACGCCGCGCTACCGGGAGCTGACCCGCGGCAACAAAGGCGGCACGCACTGGCTGCCGGCAGAGGCGGATGTCTCCATCCGTCCGGGCTGGTATTACCACCCCGAGCAGGACGACAGCGTCAAGTCCCTGGCCCGCCTCTGGGCCATCTGGCACGGCTCGGTGGGCCGCAATGCCAACCTCCTGCTCAACCTGCCGGTGGACCGCCGCGGCCTGGTGCACCCCAACGACTCGGCCCGGCTGATGGAGCTCAAGGCGCTGCTCGATCAGACCTACGGGCAGGATCTGCTGCGGGGCGCACGGGTCCAGGCGAGCCAGGACCGGGGCGGTGCCTACGCCGCAGACCGCACCCTCGACGGGGACCCCCGCACCTGCTGGGCGGCGCCGGAGGGCCAGACCCAGGCTGTGCTCGAGTACCAGCTGCCGGAAGCCCGGACCTTCAGCCGCGTGCGGCTTGAAGAAGCCATTGAGTTCGGGCAGCAGATAGACAGCTTCACGGTGGAGGTGTGGCAGGAAGAGCGCTGGGTGCAGGCTGCGCACGGCAGCACCATCGGGGCGCGGCGCATCGTAACCTTCCCGCCGATGCTCAGCAGCGGGCTGCGGGTGCGGATCCACAGCGCCCTGGCCAGCCCTGTGCTGGCAGGCGTCTCGGCATTCCGGGCACCGGAAGGCTGGGAGTAAGGCGCAGGCCGGAATACCGCCGTTTAGGCCGGAAATCTTACCTGTCGGGCACCGCTTTCCGCAAGCGGGCTGGGGAAAACATGGTGTAATATTTTTTGTTAATATATTTGATTAATTTAAATTACCATGCGAATCCGACCGGATTACGCAGATGCAGCCCGGAACAGCCAGGTAAGAAATGGCATGCCGGAGGCCGGGGGGCCGTGCTGCGGTGCGTATGAACGTTGCTTGCTCTGAAGCGTATGAACAACTGGAAGGAATTTGTAGAAGCCGAGCCCCTGCTGCTGCGGGTCGAGGAAAATTTTCAGCGGTATCAGCGGATCCTCCGCATGCAGCGGCTGCTGCCGCCGGGAGATGCGCATGAGGTGCAGGCCGGCATCGATGCTGCCCGCCAGGCGATGGTCCGCCGGATCCGGCGGGATATGCAGCAGGTCGGCGGCAAAGTCAGCCACTGGATGTATCCGTATTATGAAGGTGATTTCATGGTGCTGGTCGCGGCCCTGGGCTACTGCGGCCTGATGGATCAGCAGCGCGACGACCGGGAATCCCGCCGCGCATTCGCCGCATTCTACCAGAGCGTGCCGCCGGAAGTGCATGCCATGCTGCTCAACCCTGCCCTGCATCCGGATGCCCGCAAGGTGCATCCCCGCGAGCGCCTGCGCCACCAGGCCATGCTTCATCAGGTCAAGACCCTGCTGGATACCTTCTACGCCAACTGACGGCGCATTTCCGCAGTGCTTCCTGCGCCGGGCTCCGCCCTGCAAAGCGGCAGAATCTTCTCGTTTTTTTCGGTTGACTATTGAGAATCTTGCCGTATATTTGCACGTTCTAAACGCGACGCAAGAAACTTTTGACTTCCATGTACTTATACAAAGAACTCAAGCAGGAGATTTTCAAGAAGTACGGCTACAGCAAGAGCGAAGCTGATACCGGCTCCCCGGAATCCCAGATCTCCCTGTTCACCTACCGTATTCAGCATCTGACCGAGCACCTGAAGGAGCACAAGAAGGACGCCTCCACCCGCGTGGGGCTTCAGCGTCTGGTAGGCAAGCGCAGAAGGCTGCTCGATTACCTCATGCGCACCGATATCGAACGGTACCGGGCTGTGATCAAAGAATTGGGAATTCGCAAGTAATTCCCATTTTTTTTCCCCCGAGTTATAAGCTGAGGAATTATCTCTATGAATATCATCCGTAAATCCACGACGCTGCCGGACGGACGGGTCATTACCCTCGAGACCGGAGCGCTGGCCAAGCAGGCCGATGGCGCCGTGGTGCTGAGATGCGGAGAGACCATGCTGCTCGCAACGGTAGTCTCCAGCCGCAATATCAACGTGGAAACCGACTTTCTGCCGCTTTCGGTGGATTATCTGGAGCGATTTGCTGCTACCGGACGCTTTCCGGGCGGCTTTTTCAAGCGCGACGGCCGCCTCGGCGATCATGAGATCCTGATCTCCCGCCTCATCGACCGCGCCCTCCGCCCCCTGTTTCCGGACGACTACCACGCCGATACCCAGGTCATGGTAGAGCTGATCTCCTCCGATTCGAAGGAGCAGCCCGATGCCCTGGCCTGCCTTGCTGCTTCCGCCGCGCTGTGCGTATCCGACATCCCCTTCCCCGATCCGGTCAGCGAGGTCCGCGTGGCCCGCAAGGACGGCCGCTTCATCATCAACCCCGGCTTCCATGAAATGGAAGGCTGCGACCTCGATCTGATGGTGGCCGCGACCGATGATTCGATCAACATGGTCGAAGGGGAAATGAAAGAGGTGAGCGAAGAAGTGATGCTCGAAGCCCTCAGGGCTGCCCACGAGACGATCCGCCAGCTCAACGCCCTCCAGGCCGAGATGCGCGCCGCCGTCGCCAAGCCGACCCGCGAGTATGCAAAGCTGGAGTTTCATCAGGCCCTCTACGATGAGCTGAAGTCGCATATTTCGGCTGAAATCCAGTCCATCGCGCTGTCCGCTTCGGGCAAGGAGGAACGCTCCGACCGCACCAAGGCCATCAAGGAATCCGCCAAGGAGGCCCTGAAAGCCACATACGGCGAAGAAGAGTACTTCAATACCCGCTTCTCGCAGTATTTCAAGGAAATCCAGAAGGAAATTGTCCGCGATACGATCGTGACCCAGGGCATCCGCCTCGACGGACGCGGGCCGGAAGATATCCGCCCTATCTGGTCGGAGGTCGGCTACCTGCCCCGCACCCACGGCTCGGCGGTCTTCACCCGCGGCGAGACGCAGGCGCTCTGCACCGCCACGCTCGGCACCAAGCTCGACGAGCAGACCATCGACACGGCAACCTTCCAGGGCTCCAAGCGCTTCATGCTCCAGTACAACTTCCCCGGCTTCTCGACGGGCGAAGTGAAGCCCAACCGCGCACCTTCCCGCCGCGAAGTGGGCCACGGCAACCTGGCTGAGCGTGCCCTCAAGCCGATGGTGCCCACGGATATTCCCTATACTATCCGCCTGGTGTCCAATATCCTCGAATCCAACGGCTCCAGCTCCATGGCCTCCGTCTGCGGCGGCACCCTGGCGCTCATGGATGCCGGCATTCAGATCACCCGCCCGGTCTCCGGGATCGCGATGGGCCTGATTACCACGGATTCGGGCTTCGCCGTGCTCTCCGATATCCTCGGCGACGAGGACTTCCTCGGCGACATGGACTTCAAGGTGGCAGGCACCACCGAAGGCCTCACGGCTTGCCAGATGGACATCAAGATCCGCGGCCTGTCCTACGACATCATCTCCAAGGCACTTGAGCAGTCCAAGCGGGGCCGCCTCCATATCCTGGAGCGCATGCTCGAAACGCTGCCGGCACCGCGCACCGAAATGTCGCGCTACGCGCCGCGCTTCTTCACGATGGAGATCCCGCACGAATTCTTCGGCGCAGTGATCGGGCCCGGCGGCAAGGTCATCCAGGAAATCCAGCGGATGAGCGGCAGCCAGATCAACCTCGAAGAAGGCCCGAACGGCATCGGCACGGCGACTATCTCCGCCGACGGCCCCGAAGCCATCGAGAAAGCGGTCCTCCAGATCCGCAAGATCATCCAGGTCCCCAATGTGGGAGATGTCTACACCGCCAAGGTAAAGACCATCACCGAATACGGTGCCTTCGTCGAGTTCCTGCCGGGCAAGGAAGGCCTGCTCCACATCTCCGAGATCGCCTACGAGCGGCTCAAGAGCATGGAAGGCCTCTACAAGGTCGGCGACGAGGTACAGATCCAGCTCATCGGCGTGGATCCGAAGACCGGAAAGTTCCGCCTCAGCCATAAGGCGCTGCTGCCCAAGCCGGAAGGCTATGTGGAAGAGCCCGAGCAGCCGCGCGGCGAACGCCGGGACCGGGGCGACCGCGGAGATCGGGGCGACCGGGGCGACCGCCGGGGCGGCGGAGGTGGCGGACGCCGCTACTGACAGCATACTTGTAAATTCCCGGACCTCCGGGAATTTTTTTTGTGCTGCATGTTGTATCTTGCGCCAATACGTATTGTTCGGGGCATCCGAGGGGTGCTATTTGACCTGCTGATGCCTGTATTCCCCAAACATGCCTGCTTATGAAAATTGTGGTGACCGGCGGTGCCGGATTTATCGGATCTAATCTGGCTGATTCTCTGATCCGCGAAGGCCATGAGGTGAAGGTGCTCGACAACCTGTCCACTGGCCGGATCGAAAACCTGGGCTCGCTTCTCGGCCATCCCCGGTTTGAATTTATCGAAGGCACGGTGACCCTGCGTGAGAATCTCGAAGATCTCATCGCGTGGTGCGACCATTGCTACCACCTCGCCGCTCCGGTCGGGGTGAAATACATTATGGAGCATCCGGTCCGGACCATCCTGGACAATGTCCGGGGCAACGACCTCGTGCTGGATCTGGTCAATACCTTCCGCAAGCGGGTGCTGATTGCCTCTACTTCGGAGATCTACGGCAAAAGCCTCGACCTGCTCGATCCGACCAACCAGCATAAGCTCCGCGAATCGGATTACCGCGTCGAAGGCTCCACCCGCAACCACCGCTGGGCCTACGCCAACACCAAGGCCATGGATGAATTCCTGGCCTTCGCCTACCACAAGGAATTCGGTACCGAGGTGGTTGTCGCCCGCTTTTTCAATACCGTGGGCCCGCGCCAGCTCTCTACCTACGGCATGGTGATTCCCAATTTTGTGCGCCGTGCCCTGGCCAACGAGGATGTGGTGGTCTTCGGAAACGGCGAGCAGCGCCGCAGCTTCCTGCACGTCAGCGATGCCATCCGTGCCATTACCGGCCTGATGTTCAGCGGCAAAGGCGTAGGCGAAGAGTTCAACGTGGGCAACCCCTTCGAGATCACCATCAACGAGCTGGCTCAGCGGGTGATCGACAAGACCGGCAGCCGCTCCAGGATCGTGCACAAGCCCTTCCAGGACGTGTACGGGCCGGGCTTCGAGGACATGGACCGCCGCACCGCCGATATCACCAAGCTGCGCGAGACCCTCGATTTCGAGCTCGAATACGATCTCGACGGGATTCTGGACGATGTGATCGCCTTCTACCAGGGTCAGGTGGCGAGTATCCAGTAAACAGCATCCGGCAGCAGCGGGATGGCGCATAGCCTCCTGCAAATATGAAAAAACGGGCGCCCTTGGGCGCCCGTCCTGTCACTCATCCCTAGCCTCAGGGATTGAAAAACTCATTGAATCCGCACCGGGAAGGTCACTTCCACGTCCGTGTCGCCGGGGGCGCAGGTGCCGTCCTTCAGCCCGTCGGGCTGGTGGCGGAGCTCTACGATTACGCTGCCGGTGGAGGCTGCGCCGGTCTGCCAGGTCGATTTCAGGCCCACTTCGAGGTTGTTGGCATCTTTGTCGGTGCGGGTGATGGTCACGTTGCCGGCCACCACCTCGAAGCAGATCAGGTGCTCGTCGTTTTCGGTGCGGATTTCCTCCGTGACATCTTCTGCGGGCGTCTCATTCTCGTTCAGAAACTCCAGGTCCAGCACATACGACGTGGAGGGGCTCAGCTTGATGGTGTCCGGGTTGGAGCCTTCCTTGAAGGAGAAGGTCACGGTGCTTGCGCCTGCGGTGAACTTCAGGTTGACCGTGGTGATCTCCTCCTCAGGCTCCGGGGCATCAGGCTTGCATGCAGGGAGCAGGGCGGCGAATGCCAGGGCGGCGAGCATGGCCATCCGGGCTGCAGGTGATTGAAAACGGCTTGAATGGTTCATAGCAATACAGGTTATAGAAGAATTTTCAAACGGGCATACAAATTGCGGCCGGGTTCTGCGGCGAAATAGCGGAAGCGGTTCAGGTAGTCGCGGTATTCGGTGTTGAGGGCGTTGTACACGCCGAAGGCGAAGCTGCAGCGGTGCCGTTCGAGACCGGCTTCGCCTTCCAGCAGGCTGTAGCCAGGCGGCGGGTCGAGCAGGTCGATGCCCTGCGGTGCCTGCCGCTGGCGGAACACCGTCCGCCAGGAGCCCTCCGCATGAAAACGCCAGCCGCCCCGCCCGGCTTCCGAGCTGTATTGGACGGTATAGGCCATCCGGTTGGCCGGCATCAGCGGCAGCGGAGCCTGCTCCGCAAGGTTGCGGGCGCGCAGGTAGCTGGCCTGGCCGCGCACGGTCCAGCGCGGGGTGAGGGCATACGCCAGGCTGAGGTCTGCTCCGGCAAGCAGCGCCGGCGCCTGCGTGTACTGGAATGCCGGAAACACCCCCCGGATGGTGATCTCGTAGCCGTTGGGCCGCAGGTAGATGAAGTTGAAAAAATGGTGGTGGTACACGCTCAGCTCGCCGCTGAAGCGGGGCCGCTGCCACATCAGGCTCAGCACGGATTTCAGGCCCTGCTCGGCGCTCAGCAGGCTGTCGCCCTGCTCGTAGGAGCTGGCGCCGTGGTGCACCCCCTCGCTGAACAGTTCGTTCACATGCGGCGGACGCCAGGCAAGCCCGGTGTTGGCGCTCAGCTGCAGGGTAGGGGAGAGGCGCCAGATGAGCCCCGTAGCCCCCGACGGGCGCTGAAACTGCTGCTGCGTGTACACCGGAATGCCCCGCTCCTCGCGGGCGCTGTACACCCAGCGGTAGTCGTATCGGATGCCCGACTCCCAGGTCAGCCGCTGCCAGGAGCGCCGCGCGATCCAGAAGGCTTCTGCCCCGGCCGACACGAAGTTGGGAATGTAGGCCCGCCCTTCAAGCCGGTTGTTCTGCGCCAGCAGGAAGATCCCGGTGCTGTGTTTCCAGGGGCCTGCACTGCGCTCCCAGACGGCTTCGGCAGTATGGGTGTAGATGAAAAAATTCAGCTCGGCCCGCAGGGTGCCGTCCGGCGCCGCGCCTCGGGGCCGGTGCAGATCGTACTCGCGCCGGATATTGTACTGGAATGCGTAGGTAAAGGAGAGGGTATTGCGGTCATCGGGCCGGATATAGCCCCGCCACTTGACCAGATGGTGCCGCACATCCTGATACGGCCGGGCCAGGCGGTACGTAAACCGGGCGGTGTCGCTGCCCAGCGGCTGGGCCCGCTCGATGGCAGCCTGCAGGTCCCGCAGCGAGCCGGTATGCGAGGCCTGCAGAATCCCAAGACGGGTGTGAAAGCGGCTGTAGTACCACGCTGCGCCCGCTTTGAGGGTCTGATAGCGGGCCGTCAGGGAGAAATTGGCCTCGGCGAGGCCTGTATTGGCCAGCACATAAGACGGAGTATGCAGCGTGCCTGCGCCTTTGAGCGTGCCCTGAACCCGCCAGGCCCAGGCGCTGTGCCCGGGCAGCTGCCCTTCGATCAGGGCGGAGCCCAGCCCCTGCCGTCCGTTGCTGAACCCCTGGAGGTGCAGCTCGCCGCGCACGCCGGGCGAGTCGGGCAGCTCGCCCGGCTCCACGAGGATCACGCCGCCCACCGCGCCGGAGCCGTAGCGCACGCCTGCGGCGCCTTTGATCACCGTCAGCTGCTTGGCGACGAAGGGATCGATCTCGGGGGCGTGTTCGGAGCCCCACTGCTGGCCTTCGAGGCGGATGCCGTTGTTGAGGATGAGGATGCGGTTGCTGTGGAGGCCGTGAATGACGGGCTTCGCAATTGTAGCGCCCGTCTGCAGGGTGCTGATGCCGGGCAGGTTGCGCATGGCCGCGGCCAGCGAGAGCCCCTGGCCGGCTTCGAGCTCCCGGCCGCGGAGCCGGGCTACCGCCTGGGTCGGCGGATCGGGCTGCTTGGCAGCCCGGATGTCGATCGTTTCGGCCTGCGAGTCCTTATGCGAAAGCCGGAGGGTATCGATGCGGCTGGCCGTCAGCTCGATCTTCAGCTCGTAGTGCTCGCAGGCCAAATGGCTGAAAGTCAGCGTGTACGAACCCGGGCACAGGCGAAGCAGGCGGTAATTCCCCATCGAATCGGTAAATGCGCCCCGGTTGAGTTCGGGAATAAAAACCCGCGCATAGGGCAGCGGCTCCCCGGTCGCCGCATCCAGCAGCTGCCCGGCGGCAAAGAGGCGGCAGGGCTCCCGCACCTGGGCAGGTGCAGGCAGCATAGCAGCAAGCAGCAGGCTTGCCAGCGCTACAATGCGGAATACAGGCATGGAAAACAGCAGGATGGAGGAAATGGAAATACCGGCGCGCAGCCGGAATCAGGCGGCCGGCAGGGCCGGCGGCCCCCGGAGCGCAGGCGTGCAGACGCGCGCAGGCCAGATGCTGGTGCGGAAAGCTGCTGCGGCAGGGCCGTGGAGAAGGCCAGGCGCTTCAAAAGCCAGGGCTGCCGGCATCAGGGCCGGTGCCGCTACCGCCTCGCTGCATACCGGACAGTCCGGATGCGCCTCGGCAAGCTGATCTGCGCCGGAAGGCACCGGCGCAGCATGGTGATGCGATGCCTCGCAGGCATGCCAGAGCCTGGGTGGAACTACCCAGGCCGCCAGGGCCCACAGAAGGAGCATCGAGCCGATATGCCGGAACACAGGACGCATCACGAGGCGAAAGTACACCGATAACGGGTTACATGCAAATTTGTTGCAGAAAGAGTTGCGGCGGCGGTTGCAGATCCGGTCTGCGCTGTGCTAATTCGCTCCGGCACCCAATTGCCGCGCATGCACATCGCCGTCAACGCCCGCCTGCTGCTGCCGCACCGGATCGAAGGAATCAGCCGCTTCGCGGAGGAGGTGCTGCGGCGCATGGCCGCGCAGCACCCGGAAGCGCAGTTTACCTGCTTCTTCGACCGGCCCTATGACCCGCGATTTGTGTTCAGCGGGCAGATCCGGCCGGTGGTGGTGCCGCCGCAGGCGCGGCATCCGCTGCTGTGGTACGCCTGGTTTCACCTCCAGCTGCCCCGCCTGCTGGACGCGCTGCGCCCGGATCTGTTTTTTTCGCCCGAAGGCTACCTGAGCGGCTGGCGCGGCGGGCCGCAGGTGCCGGTCTTTCACGACCTGGCCTTCGAGCATTATCCGGAGCACCTCAAACCTTCGCATGCCTGGTATTTCCGGCACTTTTCGCCCCGCTACGCCCGGCAGGCCGCACGGATTCTGACGGTTTCGGAGTTTACGCGCCAGGATCTGGCCGCCCGCTACGGTGTGGATCCGGGGCGGATCGGGGTGGTGGGTAATGGCGCCAGCGCGGGCTTCCGCCCGCTGGCGGCGGCCGCGCAGGAAGCGGTCCGGGCGCGATGGACCCAGGGCGCGCCGTATTTCCTGTTTGTGGGGACGGTTCACCCGCGCAAAAACATCGAGACGCTGCTGGCGGCCTTCGACCGCTTCAAAACCGAGCAGGAAAGCCCGGTGCAGTTGCTGCTGGCGGGCCGCCAGGGCTGGAACTACAGCGGCGCCCTGCGCGCCTACGAGTCGATGCAGCACCGCGGGGCGGTGCGGTTTACCGGCTACCTCAGCGAGGCAGATCTGCGCGAGGTGTACGGCGGTGCCCTGGCCCTCTGCTACCTGCCCTGGCTGGAAGGCTTCGGCATTCCGGTCCTCGAAGCCTTCGATGCCGAGATCCCGGTGCTGTGCTCGGACCGGAGCGCCATTCCCGAAGTGGCGGGCGATGCGGCCCTGCTGGCCAGCCCCGGCGATGCGGGCGCCATTGCAGCCGCGATGCAGCGCCTGTGGACCGATGCCGCCCTGCGGGCTTCGCTGGTGGCGCGGGGCCGGGAGCGGCGGCTGGAGTTTTCCTGGGACCGCACGGCATCGAAGGTCTGGGACGGCCTCATGCAGGCCCTGCAGCCCTGAAACAGCACTGCCTCCCGGCGGGGGAGGCAGGCAGGATCAGATGCCGGGGGCGGCGGCTTATTTGGCGCGTTCGAGGTATTCGCCCGAACGGGGATCCACGCGGATTCTGTCGCCGATGTTCACGAAGAGCGGCACGCTGACTTTGGCGCCGGTCTCCACCGTGGCGGGCTTGAGGGTTTTGGTGGCCGTATCGCCGCGCACGCCGGGCTCGGTGTAGGTCACCTCCAGCTCGATCACGGCGGGCAGTTCGGCATACACCGGATTGTCGCCGTCCATCGAGATCACGACGTTCATGCCTTCCTTGAGGAAGCCGGCGCCGTCGCCGAAGAGTTCGCCCGACATTTCGATCTGCTCGTAGCTCTCGTTGTCCATGAGGGTGAACATATCGCCGGAACGGTAGAGATACTGGTATTCACGGGTCTCTACACGCACGAAATCGATCGCTTCGCCGGCGCGGAAGCGGTTTTCGAACGATTTGCCCGAACGGACGTTGCGCAGTTTCACCTGGTAGAAAGCGCGCAGGTTTCCGGGGGTGCGGTGTTCGTATTCCAGCACCAGGCACAGTTCACCTTCAAACCGGATAAATGCGCCTCTGTACAGGTCGGATGTCGAAGCCATGCGAAGTACGGTTAATTCCTTTGGAAAATGGTCGCGCAAATGTAGGCATTCCTGCTGAGAGTTGCACATGGGATTGAACGCTCGAATTGCATGGAAAACAGATCCTGCACGCCGCGCGGGATGGATTCTGGCAAATTCTCCTGTATATTTCGCCTCCGCAGCCCCTGGGCCTGCGTTTTGTCTGGTTTGTTTCACCCCAACGGTTTCTTATGAAGACCCTCCTCCTGATCCGCCTCGTTCCGGCTGTGCTGATCGCCGGAATGTATGCGCTGCCGCTGAATGCGCAGTCGCTCCTGAGCCGTGCCACGGAAAGCCGCCGCCTCCAGATGGAGGGCGACGGAGGCCGGAACGGTGCTTCGGTTGCCTGGAATCCGGTCCGGCAGCTCTACTATGCCGCCATCGCCGGCAATACGGCCTTCCCCCTCGAAACGTTCAGCGCTACGGGCAGAAACCTCAGCGCCGCCGAAGCCGGCTTCGACTTCCGCGGCCTGTGGTGGGACCCGAAGGCCAGAGCCCTCATGGGCAACGGCTATTCGGAATCCGGCTGGTGGATGGCCAGCCTGACCAGCAGCGGCCACGCCTCAGGGGATGGCGAAGTGGCTATCGCAGGCATGAACCAGCCGGAAGAGCAGAGCGTAGGCGCCTATGACCCCGCCTCGAAGCGGATTGCCTTCCTCGGAGAATCCCAGGTCGTGCTGTACAGCCCGAAGACCGGCGCCCAGGGCAAAGCCATCGCCCTGAACGGCGTGCCCTGCAGCTGGGATGAGGTCAATTACACCTCGGCCATCTGCACCGGCTCCAAAACCTACACCTACGGCATCCTCGAATACGAGGCCCGCCGCGTGCATTTCTTCAGCCGCAAAGGCGCTTTTACCGGCTCTATCCGTCTTCCGGACGATGCCCCGGCCAATTTCGCCTTCTGTTTCGCGTACGCCAACGGCCTCATGTGGCTCTTCGATATCGATGCGCGCGTCTGGATCGGATACGAGATCTTCCGCTGAGCATAATCGCCTGACAGAGAAGGCCCGGCTTGCGTCCGCGCAGGCCGGGCCTTGCTGTTGCCGGAAGGCGTATCGGCTTATTCCGCCTTTACAAAGCGGTACGGATCGTATTCCACAAAGTCGGCCGCCTTGAGGATCATGGCGCGGACCTGTTTTCCCTCCGTCTCGAAGGCGGTGACGAGCCCGGTGCCGAGGGTGGGGTCGTCGAAAGTGCAGAGGAAACGGCTGCCGCCGAGCGGCTCCAGCACCGCGCCGCCTGCCGGATGGTGCTCCAGGATGAGGCGCAGGGCGCTGCCTTCGGCCTTCAGCTCGGCAGATCCGTAGATCTCGTGGCGGTAGCGGCCGGCGAAGGCCTTCAGCGGCAGCACAGGCTTGGGCTTGCCGGCGATGCTGTCGCGCCGGGCCTGCAGCAGGGCGGAGGCTTCGGCCTGCTCCTGCCGGCTGGCAGCGGCAAACATGCCGCAGTAGTTCCGGTACGGAAGCCCCAGATAGGCATCCAGCAGCTCGTATTTCAGCAGCTCGAATACGCTGTTCTGGTCGGTATTGGTCAGCACGATGATGCCCAGCTGCTCCTCGGGCACGAGGGTAACGGAGGTGACGAAGCCGTTGACCCCGCCGGTGTGCGAGATCACCTCGCGCCCTTCATAGTCGCTCAGCTCCCAGCCGAGCGCATAGAGGCCGAAGTGGGTGCGGCTGAACGGATGCCCCCGCCGTCCCACGATGGACTGCGGCCTGCGCGTGGTGCGCAGGACCTCCCACGGCAGCACACGCCGGCCCTGGTAGCGGCCGCTGTCGAGCTGCGCCATCACCCAGTGGCTCATGTCGGAAACGGAGGAGCTGATGCTGCCCGCAGGCGCGAGATTGTCGATCGCGCCGTACGGAATCAGGCGGATCTGGCCGTCGACGACTGTGTGGGCCCGCGCCGCATTGGCGGCCTGGGAAATTTCGGATGAAAGGGCCAGGGTGCGGTTCATCTCCAGCGGCGCGAAGATGCGCTCGCGCAGAAACTGCTCCCAGCTCAGGCCGCTGATGGGCTGCACCGCCATGCCGGCAGCGAGAAACGCCGCATTGCAGTAGCCCCAGCGGCTTCGGAAGCTGTAGGCAGGCGTCAGCTGGCCGAATTTCTCCAGCACTTCGGCCTGGGTAAAGTCCGAGGTCCAGTACATGAAGTCGCCCTGGAAGGTCTTCATCCCCATCCGGTGGCAAAGCAGGTCCGTGAGGGTAGCCGACTGCGTGACCCAGGGATCCTGCTGCCTGAATGCAGGGAGCCATTTCACAACGGGATCGTCCATGCTGCACTTGCCCTCCTGCGCCAGCATGGCCAGGGCTGTGCCGGTGAATGCCTTGGTGTTGGACCCGATCATGAACAGCGTGTTCGCATCGACAGGCCCCGGCTGGCCGTGCTCGCGCACGCCGTAGCCTTTCATGACACTGACTTTGCCCTGATGCACGACGCAGACGGCAAGTCCGGGAATTTGCCAGTCGGCCAGCGCCCGGCTGGCATACGTGTCCAGGCTGTCGCGCACGAAGGCGGGCGTCTGGGCGGAAAGGGGAGGAAGGGGAAGGGCTGCCGCCAGCAGCAGCAGGGCAGGCAGGATGAGGGAGCGGCGCATAGGCAGCGGGGTAAGCAGGTGAGCGGAACAGGCCGTTAGGGAGCAGGCTCCTGAACCGGTTCCGCTGCTTTGAGCAGGTAGTTCAGGCGGTCCACATCCGTATCGTTGAGGGCCAGGATGCCCTGGAAGGTGCGGAATTCATCGGTGAAGAAGAGCTGGTCCGGGTCGGAGAGGTCGAGCTCCATGACCGTTTCCGGGCCCGCCTGCCCGCAGAAAAAGCAGGCGCTGAAGGGATTGGCAGACAGCGCGTAGCGCCCGGGCTCCATCGTCACCACATAGCCGGAAATGACGATGGGCGATCCTTCCAGCCCCCGGATCCCCGGCCCGAACGACGGGAACAGCAGCGAGTCCTGGATTTCTTCGAAGAAGCGGGCGCTGAAGCGCACGTCGCTGAGCATAGCCCAGGTAGCCTGGACGGCCTCGGGCCTGCGGGGCGCCAGGGTCGGCGTGCGCGCGGGTCCGGTCTGATCCGTGGAGGGCTCCTGCTGCCCGGAGGCATCGGCAGGCGCCTGCCCGCAGGCCCAGAGCAGCAGCAGGGGCAGGATCAGCAGCAGCCGTTCAGTCGGTCCGTTGCGCATAGTCGAGGATGTAATTGACTTCCAGTTCGCGGTCGTTGAGCCGGAGCACGCCTTTCATGGTCACATACTGGTCCATCTGGTATTTTTCCTTCGGATTCTTCAGCCGGAGCTCCATCACCGACTCCTGTCCGGCGCCGCCGCAGAAAAAGCAGGAGCTGAAGGGGTTGGCGGAGAGGTAATAGAGGTTGCTGCCCGTGCTGACCGGCAGGATATAGCCCGAAATGATGATTTCCTTGCCGTCCAGCTGCCGGATTTCCGGGCTGAAGGTAGGCTTCCCGTACCACATGGCCTGGTTGTAGGGCTGAATATAGGAATACATGACGGCAGAGAGCGTGCGCCAGGTGATGCGCTGCTGTCCGGCCAGCGGCGCCTGCGCCGAAAGCAGCAACAGCAGCACGGCCAGCCGGAACATACGGCGCGGAACCATGCCGGAGGATATGCGGATGCCAGCGGGATTCATACAGGGAAATTAACCATCGGCCAGGGTGCGGGAAAGATCGAGCCGGGCAGCAAGAAATCCGGGCAGCAGACCTGCCAGCACGCCCAGCAGCACTGCGCCGCCGAGCAGCCAGGCTTCGCCGGCAGCCAGGGTCCAGACCCGGAATGTGTAGTGATACGTATCTGCGGCCCAGGTGTTCAGCGCCAGCAGGCCCAGGCGGCTGAGCGCCAGCCCGGCAGCAGCGCCGGTCAGGGCGAGGATGAGCGCCTCGGTCAGCAGCAGAACGGCCAGCTTCCAGGGCGCCGCGCCCATGACCCGCATCAGCGCCAGCTCATAGCGGCGCTCCCGCAGCCGGTCGTAGAGGGAGATGAGCACGCTGACGGCGGAAGTGAGCATGATCAGCACGGCCAGTCCCTGAAGGCCTTTGGCGAAGGGAAACAGCTGCTGCGTCAGCCGGCTGACCTCCACCGCAGGCAGGGCCGCCTGCAGGCCCGGAACGGCATTGACCCCGCGCGGAATTGCAAACAGCCCCATCGGATTGCGGAATTTGAGCAGCATGGCGGTAATATCGCGCGGCGCCTCCTCATGCCCGCCGGCCGGGTCCTCCGCCTCATGCGCGTGGGCATCCCAGATGCTCTCCAGGCTGGTGAGAATCAGCTGGTCGGCTGCGGTGCCGGCAGGCTCCAGGATGCCGGTAATGCGGTACGCATGGGCCTCGTGGGCTTCGCCGGCCCCGGCGAGGCCGTGGGTGGAGTAGAAGGTGTCGCCGGGCGCCAGATGCAGGCGGCGGGCCGCCGCCGCCCCGGCTACTGCCTCGAAGGGCGCCGCCCAGCTGCGCCCCTCGGCCATCCGGAGCTGGTACATCGCGGCAAAGCCGCTGTCGGTTCCCACAATGCGGTAGCCCCGGTAGCTGTCGCCGTACGAAAGGGGCACGGCCCGCTCCACCAGCGGATGCCGCGCGATCGAATCAGCGGTCCGGAGCGGAATATTGCCGGTCGGCTGGTCGATGTGGTACACGCTGGCCAGGATCAGCTGCAGCGGGCTGCCCTTCGCGCCGATGACGAGGTCGATGCCGTTCAGGTTGCGGGTAAACTGCTCGTCGAGCTGGGTGCGGACCAGCAGCAGCAGGGAGATCAGCCCGGCGCCGAGCGCCATCAGCAGCAGGCTGAGCAGCGCCGTAAGGGGGCGGTATGCGATCTGGTGCCAGCTGAGCCGGAGGAAGTTCATGGGATCAGGAAATCAGGACGTACTGCTGCGGAAAGCGGGATTTGAGGCGCTGGTCGTGGGTGACGGTCACCAGGGCTGCGCCGGCATCGGCGGCGGCCCGTTCGAGCAGGCTGGCTACTGCTGTACAGTTGCGGTCGTCCAGGCTGGAGGTCGGCTCGTCGGCCAGGATGACCTGCGGGCGGCAGAGCAGCGCCCGCGCAATGCCTACGCGCTGCTGCTCGCCCAGGCTCAGGCGTGCGGGGTGGCGGCGCAGCAGGCCTGCCAGCCCCAGCAGGTCGGTCACCTGCACCAGCCAGTCTTCGTCCGGCGGCAGCTGCGCCAGGCTGCGGGCCAGGCGGAGGTTCTCTGCCACCGGCAGCGCATCGATCAGGTGCGGCCGCTGAAACACCAGCCCCACCGATCTGCCGCGGAAACGGTCGAGCTTCGGGCCGCTCAGCGCGCCCAGATCCTGCCCGCCGATGCGCACCTGGCCGGATGCCGGGCGCAGCAGGCCGCCCATCAGGTGCAGCAGCGTCGTTTTGCCTGCCCCCGATTCCCCCAGGATTAGCAGGGCGTTGCCCGCAGCGCAGGCAAGGTCCGGAAACTGGAACTGCGGCCCGTCCGGATAGGCAAATCTCAGCTCGCGGGTTTCGATCATGAATGCGGTGGCCAGTCAGCCTGCAACATACACCGGAATCAGCGGCTTTCAAAAAATCAGCACAATAAATGCAACAATGTTGCAGTTCATCGGTTTTGTTTATACATTTGACCCCATGATCCAGCGATCGATTTCCGCCCCCTTCCGCCCCGGCCGTCTGTCCGGCCGCCTGTCCGATGTGCTGGGTATTTCCAGCAGTCTGGTCTGTCTGGCGCATTGCCTGGCAGGTCCGATCATGCTGGGCGCTGCGGCGCATGCGCATGACACGGCGGAGGCCGGCAGCTGGTGGCTGCATCCGGGCTGGAACTACGTATTTCTGGTGCTGTCGTTCGTCGCTGTGCGGTTTTCGGTGCGGCACATGGCCTCGCGCGTGCTGCGCGGCGTGCTGTGGGGCACCTTCGGCCTGTTGGGCATCGCGCTGCTGTTCGAATCGGCGGGCGAATGGCTCGAATACGCCGTGTATGCCGCTTCGGGGCTGCTGATCGTCCTGCATACCGCCAGCCTGCTCCAGCGCCGCCGCAGTGCCCGCCTGCGTACCCTTCAGGAAGCCGTTTCCGATCCCTGCTGCACCCCCAGCCACATCACCAGCATCCCTGCCGCCGAGCATCCGGCTGCGGCGTAAAAAGCGATCTGGCTGCCGTACTGGTCCCAGAGTGTGCCCATCAGCAGCGAGGCCGGCAGCAGCGCCAGTCCGGTAGCGGTGCTGAAAAGCCCGTAGGCGCTTGCCCGCAGCTCCGGCGCAGCCAGATCGGCCAGATACGCCCGGTACACGCCGTCCGAAAGCCCGTAGTACACCCCGTACAGCGCAAACAGCATCCAGATCTGCCAGGCCTGATCTGCGCTGCCGAAGAGCGCATACACCCCGCTGAACCAGGCGAACGAGATCAGGATCACCCGCATCCGCCCGATCCGGTCCGAGAGGCGGCCCATCGCCGGCGCCAGCAGCACGCAGACGGCATTGTACATCACCCAGAGCAGCGGCAGGTGCAGCGGCGGCACCCCGCTTTCCTCTGCCTTCAGGATCAGGAAGGCTTCGGAGGCATTGCCCAGGCTGAAGAGCAGATTGGCGAGGAGAAACAGGCGGAAAGGCCTGCTGCCGAGGAGGATGCGGGTGCCGGAGGGGCCTGCGGCAGGCTGCCGGGCAGCTGCGGCGGCTTCCCGCACGAAGGGGATCAGCGCCACGGCGATGAAGGCCGGCACGGCAGACCACAGAAACACCATCCGCAGGTCGCCGGGCCAGGCGGCAAGCACCGCCAGCGCCAGCAGGGGCCCGCCCAGGGCGCCGATGCGGTCCATGGCCCGGTGCAGCCCGAAGGCGCTGCCGCGGTCCGCCGCCGGCACCGATCCCGCGATCAGGGCGTCGCGGGCCGGGTTGCGGAGGGCCTTGCCCGTGCGGTCCAGAAACCGGACCGCCAGCACCTGCCACCAGGCTGCTGCCAGGTACAGGGCCGGTTTGGCGAAGGCCGAGAGGCTGTAGCCCCCCAGCACAAACCCTTTGCGCCGCCCGCTGCGGTCGGCCAGCCGCCCCGATACGCTTTTGAGCAGCGCCGCCGTAGCCTCCGCGATGCCTTCGATCAGCCCGATCACCGATTTATTGGCCCCCAGCTCCGTCAGCAGCAGGGGCAGGTAGGGATAGATCATCTGGCTCGACAGGTCCGTGAACAGCGAGACCAGGCCCAGCAGCAGCAGGTTCCGGTTGCGGAGCAGGGAGAATGCGGATTTCATGGGATGAATATAGGCGCAGATCCGCATCTGCGCTGCATGGAGGTGCAGGCAGCGGGCTGCAATTTGCTAAGTGAAATATAATTGGCAAGTCTTGGATATAACTGTATTTTTTTTTAATTTACCTGATGATGTGTAATGTGTACCGGATGCAGAAATCATATATGCTGATATGGACCACACTGCTCCTGCTGCATGCCGGCTGCGGCAGCAGGCAGGCCTTGCCTGCCCAGGCGGTCACGGATCCTGTGCTCGAAACCGGGCGCCTGTTCCCGGGCGGGAAGGCCGTGCTGCATGCAGGATTTCTGGAGGAACTGGCTGGCTATATTACCTGCCGGTATCTGGGGCAGACGGCCGGGCTTCCCCTCTGCGGGCAGACCCTGTCCGAGGCAGGATATGCGTTTGTATCCGCATCCCTGCAGGAGAATCAGCAAATTCTGGAGCTGCGGGTCCGGCTGCATGCCCGGGATGCTGCGCCTGCGGTCACCCATTACCTGCCCGTGCATGCTGTGCAGGGAGGGCGGCTGCTGTACCTCAATCCCT
The DNA here is from genome assembly GCA_033765305.1 of Bacteroidia bacterium. GTDB lineage: Bacteria > Bacteroidota > Bacteroidia > J057 > J057 > RDXT01. The sequence continues at coordinate 23,692 of JANRID010000057.1, read as the reverse complement.
TCGCTGCAGATCTGAAGGCCCTGCTGCAGGCCGTTCAGTCCTACCCCAATTCCAGCCTTCCGGACGAAGGCTGCGTATTATGCCGCTGTACGCATACCTGTGCAGGCGCGGAGCCCGGCTGCGGATCGGCTGCGGCGGCCTGTGCAGATGCGCCGTGCATCACCGGCTGCAGCAGCGGCTGCAACCATGCCTTCACCTGCCCGCCCGGAAGCTGAGAGCCCGGCTTCAGCCTGCGTATCTTCATGACGGCGGAATACGTATATTGCAGGTATGCACATGATCCCGACTTGCATATGCCGGGCGCTATATAGGTTGCATAGAAGTACTTGTATGTCTCATCTCGAACAAATTTCCACACTAATCCCAGCTCTCACAGCCGGCGAACGTGCGCTTGCCCTGCAGTGGCTAGCCAATTCGTTTGAAGGAGGATTTCCCGGCATCGATGTGATTCCAGGGCGGCTGGGCGCGAGCCCGCACATTACCCGTACACGGATCCCGGTCTGGCTGCTGGTGCAGGCCCGCCGCCTGGGCATGTCGGAAGCCGGCATCCTGAACGCATGGCCTACGCTGACGGCCCGGGATCTGGTCAATGCCTGGGCATATTATGAAGCCCGGCGGGCGGAGATTGACCGGGAGATTCAAGAACAAGAACAGGTTTCCGAATGATCCGCTTGTATGCAGATGAAAATTTTCCGATGCCAGTTATCCTCAAACTGAGAGGCTTAGGATATGATATCATAACCGTACAAGAAGATTCACGCTCAGGCGATGAGGATCTTGAAGTATTACGCCGGGCCCTATTGTTACGGCGATGGCTTATAACGTTGGACAGGAAGGATTTTAAGCGGATGCATCTGTCAGGGATAACCCATAGCGGGATTATTGCATGCACATTTAACCCTGATTTTGACGACTTTGCACAAAAAATACATCGCGCACTTTCAGCTATAGATTTGTCAACTCCTTCATGGGTCATCATCCGCCGTTGACCGCTCACAGCCGCACCACCTTCGCCTGCAGCCGCAGCTCGCCGCTGCGCATCTCCACCAGATACAGCCCCGGCCCCATCCCGCTGAGATCCAGCGGGATCACCGTCTCGGCTTCCCGCAGCACCGTGCGCTCGGAATGCAGCAGCTGTCCCTGGATCGTGTACACCCGCAGCTCGGCAGGCGCCGTCTGGGCTGCCGTCAGGCGGATGCTGAGCGCGGATCCGGAAACCGGGGAGGGAAATACCTCCAGCTGCACCGGCGGCAGGCCGGCATCCGCCGGATAGAGCTGCGTGGACGGGATTACCTGCCGGGGCGTGCGTGCGCTGCTCCACAAGAGGCGGCATACCGCTTCTCCGCCCTGCTCGAAGTACTCCAGCCGGACGGGGTATCGGAATCCGCCCGTCAGGGCAATGCTGCCCGTGGTTTCCGTGACGCCTTGGGGCTGCCACTGGCCGATGACCTGCGTGCCATTGACCCAAAGCCGCACGCCGTCATCGGAGAGGACGTGGAAGCTGATCAGCTCCGAAAAATAGGGCTGCACCTCGCCCTCCCAGCGCACGGTGAAGTAATCCGCATTGACGGCGGCTGCCGGGCTGCCCAGCGCCCAGTCGAAGTCCACCGTCGCATCCGTGCGGGTGAGCACGGGGCTGCCCTCGAAGCTGAGGGCAGGGCTGTTGCGGTAGGCACCGCTCAGGCCGCTGCCCTGTCCGGGCTTCACCCGGTCATATACCGCCTTGAATTCCAGCGGGGATGCCGGGGTGAAAAAGGCGCGGCTGCGGTCTGTGGAGCCATCGTCCCAGCGGCTGAACACATACAGCACGCCCTGGATCACCTGCGCCTGCGGCGCTTCCACCGTGCGGCGGATGCCGCGCACGCTCTGGAAGGTCGCGGGCGCGGTCTGCGGCTCGGCGTCCACGAGGAAGGTGATGCCGGCCGGCTCGCTCCGGAGGCTGACGGACACCTTCTCCGGGTAGATGTCGCGCGTGACTGTCTGGGTGAGGCCCTGTCCGTCGCGGGCGGTCAGGTAGAGGCGGTACCAGACGTTGTCGTCGGTTTCGCCGAAAGTCGGGGCGATGTAGCTGCCCTCCGCAATGCCCGACACAGGCGCCAGCGCCGGATGCGTATGCGCGTCGTGGTAGAGCAGCATGCGCCAGGTGAGCGCATCTGCATCGAGCGGGCCTTCTTCGGGATCGTCCGCAGCGCCGCTGAAGCGCAGGGTATCGCCTGCGCGGTAGCGGGTGCCTTCGGCAGGCGTCAGAATGACCGGCAGGGGCCGCCGGTTGCGGGTGACGCGCAGCAGCGCCGAGCTGCTGGTGTCGCGCCCGAAGGCATTGCTTACGATGCAGCGGAACAGGGCGCCGCTGTCGCTGAGGGCTGCATTGGGCAGGAGCAGCTCCGGGCTGGCTGCGCCGGGCAGGTCTGCCCCGTCGCGCTGCCATTGGTAGGAGAGCGGCGGCGTGCCGGCGGAGCTGAGGAAGAAACGGGCCGTTTCGCCGGCGGGAATCAGCACGCTCTGCGGCTGCCGCCCGATGACCGGCGCGCCTACGCCTGCGTAGCGCACGCGCCAGAGCGTGCCTTCGTCCGTGCTGGTATTGTCGAGTTCGGAGCCGCCGCCGAGGCCGCCCCGCGAGAGGTAGTAGAGGTCGCCGTCCGGCGTCACGAGGAGCTGCAGCGGGCGGTCCACCTGCTCGGCAAAGGTCTCGATGAGCTGGCCGGTAGCGGGATTCAGGACCTTGAAGGTGCCGTTGCAGTAGTCGCCGAACAAGTACATGCCGGCATATTTCGAAGGAAACTGCTGGATTTCAGGCGTATAAAAGGCGGCGCCGATCACCGAGCAGCCGATGTCGTGGTCGTAGGCGTAGAGGGCATCGGCGTAGCCGGGCGGCGGGTTTTCATTGGTCCGGGGCCCTTCGATCAGGGGCCAGCCCAGGTTGTCGCCGGCTTCGATGGCATTGACCTCCTCCCAGAGGCCGCCGCCGACATCGTTGGCGAAGATGCGGCCCGTGCCCGGCTCGATGGCCGTGCTGAACGGATTGCGGAGCCCCAGGGCATAGATGGCGCGGCGTGCGCCGGTGGTCTGGGCGTAGTACGGATTATCGGCGGGGATGCTGCCGTCGGCATTGATCCGGAGGATTTTGCCGAGCAGGTTTCCAAGGTCCTGGGAATTGGCGGCATTGGAGCCGTCGCCGGTGGCGATGTAGAGCTTGCCGTCGGGGCCGAAGTGCATGGCGCCGCCGTTGTGGATGGTGCCGCTGAGGGGCTCCATGTCCAGCAGAATGGTTTCGCTGCCCGGCACCGCAAAATCGCCGTTCAGGGTGAAACGGCTGACCCGGTTGTGGTTGGCGCCCGGAACGGTGTAGAACAGGTAGAGGTAGTGGTTCTGGACGAAATCCGGATCGGCTGCGATCCCGCTCAGGCCGCGTTCGTTGTAGTTGTCCACCGGCAGCGTGAGCACAGGCTGGGGGAGAAGCGCACCATCCCGCACGATGCGGACGCGCCCGTTCTTTTCTGCAATGAAAATCCGTCCGTCGGGGGCCAGGGCCATTGCAGTGGGGTCCAGCCCCGTAGCGATCACCTCTTCCACAAATCCTTCGGGCAGCACAGCCGCCCCGCCCTGCATGCACCAGGCGCAGAGCGCCAGCACACATCCCAACATCCGCACGGTGCGATTCATACTGGAATTACACGTATTGATTCTGATGATAAAGCGAATATACAGAAAATGTTGGGTAAGTTCAGCGCTGCCCGCAGCGCTTTGCGCGCATCGCAGCATTGCCGTGCGGCCATATCCCTTTTTATGCTAGTTTTGCCCGCGTCCACCTGTATGCTGCCAATCTGCCTGTGCTGAAACCGGGAGTTGTACGTATCTGCCTTGTGCTGTTCGCGGGATATGCGGCGGCCTGTACGCCCCGTCTGGACAGCTACCGCCCGCTCCGGCTGGGAAATTCGGCCATGCTGTCTGTGCCGGAAGGCCTCCAGCCGGTTTCGGACCTGAATGAAGACGCTCCGCTGCAGCTGGCAGACCCTGCGCGGGAGATTTTCGCCGTCTTCCGCAGCAGCGACTGGGAAGCCCTCCGCCGCAAGCGCCCCTATGCCGATCTGGAGGACTACTACGATTTTCACCTGGAAAATCTCCTCATCGATCTGCGCTCCACGCTGGCGCCCTCGCCCGATACGGTCCGCCTCGGCGGCATGATGGCCCTGTCCGGCTGGGTAACAGGAGATTACAAAGGAGATTCCCTGACTTACCGCCTGGTAGTCATCGAGTCGGAGCAGCGGCTCTACCAGGGGCTGATCTGGATGACGCCCGAAAGCTGGAGGCGCTACCATCCGCAGATGGATTCCATGCTGCGGTCGATCCGGGAACTGCCCTGACTTATACGTGGCGCAGGGACTCGATGGGATCCACGCGTGCGGCCTTCCAGGCAGGATAATACCCGGAAGCGACCCCGACAATCAGGCAGGCGATGATGCCGGCGATGATCCAGCCCCAGGGCACGACGAAGGCACCGGCGAAAATCAGGCTGGAGATCAGGTTGCCGATCAGCACACCCAGCAGAATCCCGAAGAGCCCGCCGATCTGGCAGATGACGATAGCCTCCATGAGAAACTGGCTCTGGATGTTGCTTCGCGTAGCGCCGAGCGCTTTGCGCAGGCCGATTTCGTTGGTGCGCTCCGTGACGGAGACGAGCATCACGTTGAGCAGCGCAACCGATGCGCCCAGCAGCGTGATCATGGCGATGATGGTGGCCGCAAGGGTCAGAATCGATACCTGCTGGAGGATCTGCTCCACGAAGGCATCGCTCCGCGTGACAGCAAAGTCATCTTCATCTTTCGGATTGAGGCCGCGCACCAGCCGGAATGCGCCGCGCGCTTCTTCCATCAGCCCTTCCATGAAGAGCGGATCCGGCGCGTACACATTGATGCTCACCGATCCCGACTGCGGATAGTGGTTCCGGAGGGTGCTGATGGGCAGAAAGACCGCCCGGTCGGCATTGTTGAAGCCGGTGGAGCCGATTTTTTCATATACCCCTACCACCTTGTACATCTGGCCGTTGGCGTTGATGACCTTGCCGGTGATGGGCTCATAGGGGCTCAGATTTTCCTGGATTTCATGGCCTACGACGCAGACATTCCGCCCCAGTTCCACATCCTCGCCGGAGAGTGCACGCCCGTCTGCAATCGTATAGCGGTTGGTGATCGGATGGTTTTCGTCCGTTCCGGAAATCTGGACATTGGGGTTGGTCTCCTGGCCGCGGTATTTAATCTTGCCCATGCCGGTGCCGCCGAGCGACAGGCTGACGGGGGCGAGGCTGTCGAAGGCGTCTTTGAATGCGGCAGCTTCGCGGTAGGTGATGGGCGGATATTTCTGCGCCCGCCCGCCTCGGGCGCCGCCGATGCGGACCTGCGAGGCCTGGTTCTGTACGCGGAACGTATTGGCGCCCAGCGAAGAAAAGCTGCTGGCCATGCCGTTTTTGATCCCTTCGATGGAGGTCATCACCACAACAAGGGCCGTGATCCCCAGGGCAATGATGAAAATCGTCACCCCTGCGCGGAATTTGTTGGCCAGAATGGCGTCTACGGACTGGGTGATGCTGAGGAAGATGCGCATGGGGGTGGAAGGGGTAGTGGGTAGTGAGTAGTGGGTAGTGAGTAGTGGGTAGTGAGTAGTGGGTAGTGAGTAGTGAGTAGTGGGTAGTGGGTAGTGGGTAGTGGGTAGTGGGTAGTGGGTAGTGTGTAGTGAGTAGTGGGTATGGAGTATTGTTACAGAGGCTATGGGGTATGGGCTACAGGCTATGAAGGACGCGGGGCTCAGGGATCAAAAATAGGGTATACGTGTTTGATATGCAGCGGATTGGGTGAAAAGAACCGGAGAATCATGGCGCAATATACGGAACACGCCTGAAACCGGCCCGGTTTCAGGCGTGTGTACGGGATCTGCGGCGGCAATGTTGCCTGCGGGGCTGCCTGCGCTCATCCTTTGGGGCGCAGCCACTGTTCGGGGTCCAGAAAGCGCTTCGGAGTCTGGTAAATGAGGAAATGCAGCATGGCCGTCTGCGTGCGCGGGTCGGTGCGCACATGCCCGATCAGCTGGCCCTGCTCGACCAGATCGCCGGCGCGGACCGCCGGCTGGCCGAGGCTGGCGTACACGCTCCGGTACGGGCCGTGCTCGATCACCACCATCCATCCGCTGCGCGGAATTTCCTGCACGCCGCTGACCCGCCCTGCGAATACCGCTTCGACGGCCTGTCCCGGACGGGTCTGGAGGTAAATGCCGTCGTTTTCGACGGGGTTTCCGTAATCATCCCGGCTCTTGCCGAAACGTCCGGCGATGGACGCCTGCTCCGGCGCCACCGGCCAGGGCAGCAGCCCCTTCCACCGGACCAAATCCGCCGCCGGCGCCGCTTCGGGCGGCGCGGACGGCTTCGCCCGGTCCGCCGCCGCAACGGCAGGCCGTACGGGCCGCTCCGGCAAAGCCTTCAGCTCCCGAAGCTGGAGCAGCAGGCTCTGGTATTCGGCATAAGTGGTCTGCAGTTCGATGGCTTTGCGCGCCAGATAGTGCTGCATCCCGGCAATGGATTCGAGCTGGCGCCGCCGGTAGCGGCTCATCTGCCGGAAGTACACGGCCAGCTGCCAGGCTGTGCGCAGGCTGCGCGCACGCAGCAGCTGGGCCCAGGTGCGGCGCTGCGAAAGCTCCCGGTACGTCAGCACAGCCGCCTGCGCGTACGCAGCCCGGACCGCCTCCAGATCGGCTTCGAGCGCGCAGATCACCTCTTCTTCGGCGGCCAGCTGCACCCGCAGGTGCGACAGCTCCTGCTCCAGATAGGCCAGCACCGGCTCCCGCATGCCAGGCTGGCTGCTGGCCGCAGCCAGCGCAGCGGCGGAGAGGGCTTCGCCGCCGAATGCCCCGGCCCGCTCCGATGCGGCAGGCAGGGCATGCGCCGTCCGGTCCGGCTGCGCCGAACCGGGCGCAGCCGCCATCCAGCAGGCAAACGCCAGCATCAGCCGGAGCACTGTTCCCTCACCGGGGGCTGATTCGCGTATAATCTTCGGGAATCTCAAAGTTGAACGTTAGGCCCGCAGGATTCAGCTCAAATTTACGGTGCTGGAAGTCGAAACTGAAGGTATCGGGCAGCGTGACCTGCACCCCGCCCGACATGGGCACCAGCGTGCCGCCGTAGGGCTCGAAATCGCCGTAGAACAGCGCCGTAGCCTGGTTGCGCTCCGGATTGGAGGTCTCCACCCGGAGCGTTTTGGCGGTCTTCGGGTCCAGCTGGTAGGAAAACTGGGTTCCGGCGGCGCTGCCCCGGAATACCAGCGGATTGGCGCCCCGTTTTTCCAGCTCCAGCTCCTCGGGCACCTGATGGAAATTGCCGAGCATCAGATCCTGCAGCACGCCGAAGTCAGCATCCAGCCCCGTAAAATCGCGTGCCGCGGCGTAGCCGCTGGCCATCACCGTGCGGTTGATCTTGTCGAGCACATAGATCGAGTCGCGGGTCACGAGGATGCGCATCACTTCGATGATCTTGGTCACGCGGATGAGCATGAGGCTGTCCTTGGCCAGCTCCAGCCGGTAGCTGGCCGAGAGGTTCTCGAACCCGGCGGCAGGGGCCTGCACATTCATTTTTCCGGACATGCTGACTGTGCGGAACGCCACCGTCTCGCGCGCTGCGCGCACGAGCACCTGCCTGCCGGGCCCGCCCGTGGGGTCGCCGGCAGCCGTTTTGGTGCCCTTGCAGGCAGAGAGGGCCATCAGTGCGGCCAGCAGCGGCCAGAGCGCCGGCCGGATGAGCCGGGTCGCGGAGGTCATTGGATGGAGGGCAAACATGGCGAAATATACGCGAAAAAGCCGGGCAAGATTAGCGCAGCACCGCGAAACCGGTTTCCTCCGCTTCCAACGGCTGATTTTCCGCGATGACCGAGCTGACCTGCGCCTGCGGCGGGCCTTGCCGGCACCAGCGGACGAAGGCTTCCACCGCCGCCGGCGGCCCCTGCGCCTGCGCCAGCACGCTGCCGTCGGGCAGGTTGCGCACCCAGCCGCTGAGCCCCAGGGCCAGGGCCTGCTGCCGGGCAGACTGGCGGTAAAACACCCCCTGTACGAGGCCGCTGATGCGCAGTTCGGTCCGGATCATGGCATGGGCGGTTCAGGTCAGCATCCGAGGGATTCGCAGGCGCGTTCGAGGAGTTCGGCGGCTTCGCGGGTTTCGCCGGCCTGCCTGAGGGCTTCGCCCAGGGCGCGGAGGAACGGCGGATAGCCGGAGGCGGCAGCCTTGCGCAGCCGGGGCAGGGCTGATTCGAGGTTGCCCTCGGCCAGCAGCTGCCGTCCCTGCGCGTAGTGCACGGCAGGCAGATCAGATGCGAGGCGCTGCGCGTCCGTGATGAGTTTTTTCGCCTCGGCAGGCTTGCTTTCAAGGAGTGCCACCCCCAGCCAGGCCATCGTGCCTGCGTCTGCGGGCGCCTGCGCGAGCGCCTGCCGGAGCGCCGCTTCCGCTTCTGCCGGCTTGCCTGCGGCCAGGTGCAGCACCCCCAGCTCGCGCGAGGCTTCGGCCATCGTGGCCGCATCGGCCAGGCCCAGGCGGCGGATTTTCTCCAGCGCCGGGATGCCGGCAGCGGCCTGGCCGGTAGCACCTGCGGCGATGCCGTACATCAGCAGGACCCGGCCCTGGTTGGGGAAGAGGTCCCGTGCTTCTTCCGCGCTTTCAAGCATGGCCCGGTAACGGCCCGCCGCGCGGGCGGTCTCCAGCAGACTGATCCAGCCTGCAAGGTCGTTGGGGTCGGTGTCCAGCGCTGCCCGCAGATAGCGGTACGCTGAGTCGGTCTGGCCGCTGCGGCGGAACAGCTCGCCGAGCAGCCCTGCTGCATCGGCATGGCCCGGATGCATGCGGTAGAGGGTCCGGGCCAGGTCCATCAGCAAGCTGGCAGGCACCTCGGCGGCCAGCGCCTGCCGCAGGGTTTCGGACTTGACCCGCACCTCCACTTCCGGCAGCGCGAATGCGCGCTGGAGGTAGGCTGCGCCCTGCTTGCGGTCGCCTTCGAGCAGTTGGTGCCGGCCTACGGTCAGCAGGGCGAAGGGGCGGTCGGGGTTGGCGCGGAGCGACTGTTCGAGGCTGCCGAGCGCCTCGGCTTTGCGGCCCAGCTGCACCAGCGCCTCGTATTCGCGTTCATAATAGCCCAGCTCGTCCGGCGCGAGGCGGATCAGGGTGCGGGCGGCCTGCAGGCAGCCCTCCCAGTCGCTGCGGCGGCGGGCCAGCTGGTGCTGGTACAGGGCCAGGTCGATGCTGGGCCCGTCGGTTTCTTCAATGCGGGCCAGCTGCCTGCGGGCCTGTTCGGGCTGCTCCATGCGCACATAGAGCTCTGCCAGATGCATGCGGTCGCGGCTGCGGTCCGGAAAGCGGGCCGTCAGGGCTTCCAGCGCTTCGATCGCACCGCTCAGGTTGCCCTGCGCTACAGAGGCCTGCACCAGGGCATCATGGTACCAGTACTGGCCCGCATCCGCCTCGATCGCCTGCCGGGCATAGGCGATGGCTTCGTCGTACTGGCGCAGCTCGGTATGCACCCGCGCCAGGCTGTAGAGCACGGCGGCATTGCCCGGGTCCAGCTCCAGGGTTTTGTGAAACCACTCGGCCGCGCTGCGGTAGTCGCCGCGCATCAGGTAGGTGCAGGCGTCCAGGTAGTACTGGTCGGTCTGCTGGCGTTTGGCCGGATCAGCGGCCGGCGGCGCAGCATTGCGGTCAGGGCGTTTCTGCGCGGCCAGGGGGAGTGCCAGGGCGGATGCCAGGAGCCATACAGGCACTGCGCGGAGCAGAGAGGAGGTAGTCATCATCAGATTCCGGTATGGCCGAAGCCGCCTTCGCCGCGGGCAGTGCCGGAGAGGGTTTCCACCACAGTCCAGGACACGCGCTCGTGGCGTGCGATCACCAGCTGGGCGATGCGCTCGCCTTTGCGGATCGTAAACGGCTCGCGGCTCAGGTTGACAGCGATCATGTGAATTTCCCCCCGGTAGTCGGCGTCGATGGTGCCGGGGGAGTTGAGCATGGTAATGCCGTGGCGTGCCGCCAGGCCGCTGCGGGGGCGGACCTGGGCTTCATAGCCCGGCGGCAGCTCGATGAAGATGCCCGTGGGGATCATGGCCCGTTCCAGGCTGCCGATCTCCACCGGGGTTTCGTTGTTGGCGTACAAATCCATGCCTGCCGAGAGGTCGGTGGCATACGCCGGCAGCGGGTTGCCGGATCGGTTGATAATTCTGACTTCCAGCACGGCAGCTTCAGGTTGGGGCAACTCGTCAGGCAAGCAGGCGCTCGATGGCGTGGGCCAGGCTGAAGTCCCGGCTGGTGAGCCCGCCGGCGTCGTGGGTGCTCAGCCGGATGTCCACCCGGTTGTATACGTTGAACCATTCCGGATGGTGGTCCGCTTTTTCGGCCAGCAGGGCCACGCGGGCCATGAAGCCGAAGGCTTCGGTGAAGTCGCGGAAGCGGAACGATTTCACGATGCCCTGATCCGCGAGGGCCCAGCCGGACAGTTCGCCGAGCAGGGCCTGGGCTTCGGATTCGGTATAGGGAGATGCGGAACTCATGATGCGCAGGCGGTTTGTGTTCAGTAGTTCAAAGATGACCCGTTTCGGGGCAGCTTGTTTATGCGTTGGCCGAGGAATCCCGGGAATTGAGCTGTTTTTTCCAGTAGAAATAGAACGGCAGCCCCGTCAGGATCAGGCCCAGCCCGGCCAGGGCTTCCCAGGGGCGGCTGTAGAGCGTGACGGTCACGAGTACGAGGCAGAACAGGGCGAACAGGGCCGGCGTCAGCGGATAGCCGGGCGTCCGGTAGGCGGATGCGGCGGCATGTTTTTTCCGCAGCAGAAACACTCCGGCAGCGATCAGCCCGTAGAAAATGAACTCCGCAAACACCAGCATATCGGTCAGCTGGTCGAAGCTGCCGGAGAGGATGAGGATGCAGGCCCAGCCGCCCTGCATGAGCAGCGCAGCCGCAGGCGTGCTGTAGCGGGGGTGGATGCGCCCGGCAGCGGGGAAAAACAGCTTCCGCCCGGCCATGGCGTAGCCGATGCGCGAGGTCATCAGCAGGGTGGCGTTGGTGCAGCCGAGGGTGGAAATGAGGATCAGCACGGCGATAAACCAGCGCCCGCCGCTGCCGAGCACCTGCTCCATGGCGGCAATCGCCGCGATCTGGCTGCCCGAGGCGTGCACGGCGGCAAGCGCTGCCGGCGGCAGCACATAGAGATAGGCCGCATTGACGAGGAGATAGATGGCGATCACGGCCAGCACCCCGAGCCCGAAGGCGCGGGGAATGTTGCGCAGCGGATCCTTGATTTCCGCCCCCAGAAAACTCAGGCTCATCCAGCCCTTGTAGGCCCAGAAGGCGCTGAGCATGGCGACAAAGAAGGCGTCGAAACGGCTGCGGGCCGGCGGCAGCGCCGATTCCGGCGCAAAATGCGCCATATTGCCCGCCGCGCTCGTGAGCCCGAGCACGATGATGGCCATCAGGCTCAGCACCACCGTGGCAGTGGTTGCCTTGCTGATCCAGCCGCCGGCGCCCGCGCCCCGGATGTTGATGCCCATCAGGATCAGCACCAGCGAAATGGCAACCAGCTTGATCCCGGCATTCGGCAGCACGCCCGGCAGCAGGTCCGGAAGCGGGATGACGGCATGCACCGATTCGGCAAACACATAGGCGATCGAGCTGACCGCCGCCGTCTCGATTACCGCAAAGCAGCCCCATCCGTACAGAAATGCCACCGCCTCGCCGTACATCTCCCGCAGGTAGTCATACGCCCCGCCGGCGCCTGCAATGCGCCCGGCAACTTCGGCCACCGTGAGCGCCCCCGCCAGCGATACCAGGCCCGCAACGGCCCAGGCCGCCAGCACCCAGCCGGACGAGCCCAGCTCGGCCATCATCGGCGCTACTTTCTTGAAAACGCCCGATCCGATGATCGAGCTGATAATCAGCAGAATGGAAGCGCGCAGGCCAAAGCTGCGCAGCAGGGCGGGGGAAGCTTGCATATGCATCAGGTCAATGCATCCAAGCTACTCATTCCCTTCCGTATTCTACAAGCTCTTCGATATAAATGCGGCTTTTGTCTGGATTGAACTGGCCCTGCGGGCCGTCGAAGACCAGCGTGCGGTCGTATTTTTTGATCAGCCCCACCTGCGGCGCGTATATTTCGTAGGCGTAGGTCTGGGAAATAAAGCTCTGCGTGGGCGCTTTCTGCAGCACCACGACGCAGTGCTCGAAGGTCTGGCCGCCGGCGGTGACGGTGGTATCCACGTTCTGATAGCGGAAAATCTGGTCGCCGCGGGTATTGTACAGGTTGCCGTTCCAGCTGACGGACGGATGCACGGGGAATTTGAGCACGAGCTGCCGCACGTTTTCCACCATCCGCTCGGCGAAATGGGCGCCCGCAGCTTCGGGATTGTAGTACTGCGACCACACGCGGTCGGCCTGGAACAGGTAGTCCGTGCCCCGGTCCAGCGGCGAGCGGAAGGTGCGAAGCACCTGGATGCTGCGCCCGCTGAGGTCGGTTTCGAAGCCGCCCTGCACCTCTTTCTTATAGTACAGATCGGCTACGGGCCCCTGGGTGCTGTAGGTGGTGTCCAGGACCAGCGAAATCCGGTACAGGCCGCTGTCGGCGGGAAACACCGTCAGCGTATGCGGCAGGAGATAGTCCCGCGACTGGTTGCAGGCCCAGAGCAGGAGTGCGGAAAGCGGCAGGAGCAGGCGGAATGCGTTCACGATCGGGAATTTAGCCAAAAATGCAGCGCCGGGCGCTGCGTTGCAAGTGCAAATGCGCATGGATATAACGAAGCTGCGGCGGCTTCCGTACGGAGGCCGCCGCAGCATATGCGCCAGCTGCGGTTACAGGCCGCTGACCGGTTTATCTTTCGGATATTTGACCTCGAACTGCAGGCTGAGCTTGCGCGTCTCGCCGGGCTTGAGGTCCAGGTTCCAGATCACTTTGCCCGTCGCGGCGTCGTGGGCGCCTCCGCTGGCCTCCAGCAGCTGCACTTCGATCTCTTTATTCTGCGATACCGGGATCTGATCTTCCACCACGATGCTCACCGGCGCCGTTTTGTTGTTTTTCAGGGTAATCTCATACCCGTAGGTCTTGCGGGCCGTGCCGCCGATTACTTTCGTCGCGGTGAATTCCTTCGACTGCTCCCGCTGGATCTGCACCTTGGGGTCGCGGCCCAGCGAAATCTTCATCGAATCGTTGGGATTGTCGGTGTTGACGTAGGTTTCCCCGACAAAGGTCCCTTCAAAGTACACGTTGGCCTTGCCGCGCAGCAGATCCTGGCTGATGTAGGCCACCAGGAAGGCGTCGCGGTCCAGCTTGGGCACTGCGAAATGCTTGTAGGCGCCGGGCACCTCCAGCTGGCGGATGTCCACCTGATGCTCCTGCCCGTCGGCGGGAATATCGTAGGGCAGGGCGATGATGAATTCGAGGCCCAGCTCGCCTTCTTCGGTGGTCGTAAAATCGACCGCGCTGCGTGTCTCCTCGACGTCGTCGAGCTCCATGGTGTTGGCGAGGCCGGTGGCGCGGGAATCGGCGGAGGGCGCCATGGCCGGGGCCGGCTTGGCATTGTAGCGTTCGGCCAGGACGATGCGGTCGTAGCGGGGCTCATAGACCTGCACATACCAGGGGCTCAGGGCCGGGCTGCTGTTGTTGCCGCTGTTGCTGGCCGTGGAGAGGCGGATGCTCACCCGGCTCCAGTCCACGCCGGTGTTGTTCACGACCTGGGCTTTGAGGAAAAAGCGCAGCGGCTCGTCGGTTTTGTCCACGCGGATGTCGTAGTACGGATTCCAGGCGGCATTGCCCACGAGGTAGCGGAGCTCCAGGTCGAGCGTGCCGGCCTGGGCCGCCTGCAGGGCCACGACCACCTCCTGGGTGGGCTGGTTGCGGCGGGCGCTGATCTGGTCCACCTCCTGGCGGTAGGCAGCCATGCGCTCGCGCTTCACGCGCTCCTGCTGGGCGATGCCCCGCAGCTTGCGGCGGACCTCGTCGAGGCGCTGGCGGTACAGGTTGGCCATGTCGGCGAGGGCCTGGGCCGTGGCGCCCTGGTCGGCGCCGCTGAGCTGGTTGGTTTTGAGGATGAGCGCCTGCTCGCTTTCGAGCACGAAGCGGTCGTCGGTGAGGGCGGCCAGCTCCTGCTCCAGCACCCGGAGGCTGTCTTCGAGCAGCACCATGCGGGGCGGCTTCGCGCTGCGGTTCAGGTAGTTGACCCGGTCCTTCACCGACTGGATGATCCCGCTGCCGGTGCCTTTGACGGTGATGCTGCCTGCCTGCAGGTAGGGCGAAAGCCCGGTAAATACGATCAGGTTGTCTCCTTTCTGGACTTTCACCGGGGCGCGGTGCACGAGCTGCGCGCCGTTGCGGTAGATTTCGACCTCCTGCACGGGGGCGGAGACGGGGGTTTCAGGGGTTTCGGCCCGCAGGATGAGGAGGGCGGACAGGAAGAGGGTCAGCAGCCAAATGCGTTTCATACGGAAGGCGGTTGTTTGTTGTATGCGGGTAAGATAGGGGAAATGCGCAGTTTCCACACCGGAGGCCCGGATATTTTGCCGGGCCGGGGCTTACAGGTCCTCCAGCGCTTCGCAGAGGCGGTCCAGTTCGGCTTCGGTATTGTAGTAATGCACCGACACGCGCAGCACGCTGTCGAGGCTCCGCGTTTCGAGGTCCAGGCGGGCGTTCATATGGCTGGCGACGGAGGTCTGAATGCTGCGGCTGCCCAGGCGGGCCATCAGTTCGGGCGCGGACACACGCGCATGCGTGAGCGTGACGATGCCGCAGCGCTCGCGGCCGGGGTCCTGAAGCCGGATTTCCGGCAGGCTGCCCAGCTGCGCCCGGAGCCGGGCGGCCAGGGCCAGCACCCGTGCCTCGATCTGCGCCATGCCCAGGCCCAGGGCATAGTCTGCCGCTGCGCCGAGGCCCAGCTGCAGTGCGCGGCTGTACTCGAACTGCTCGAAGCGCCTGGCGCCGCTCCGCCAGGCATAGCCCGCCAGCCCGTCCCATTCCGCCGACCAGCCGTCGGGAAAGGGCGGCTCGACCTGATCCAGGAAGCCGCTGCGCACATACAGAAAGCCCGTTCCCCTCGGCCCGCGCAGGAATTTGCGCCCCGTCGCCGCCAGCAGGTCGCAGCCCAGGGCCGCTGCATCCAGCGCCAGCTGGCCCACGCTCTGGCAGGCATCGAGGAGGTAGGGCACCCCCGCCTGCCGCGCCAGGGCGCCCACGGCGGCAGCCGGCTGGATCAGCCCGCTGCTCGTGGGCACGTGCGTGAGCGCGATCAGGCGCACGCGCGGCGCAGCCGCCATCCGCTCCAGATCCGGCAGCGAGATCAGGCCGTCCGCATCCAGCGGCACCAGCTGAATCTCGATGCCCTGGTGCTTGACGGCCCGCAGCAGGCCGAAATAATTGGCGATGTACTCGGTCTGCGTCGTGAGCACGATGTCGCCCGGCTGCAGATTCAGGGCGTAGAAGGCCTGGTACCAGGCATCCGAGGCGCTTTTGACGAAGGCGATTTCATCCGGCTGCGCGCCGATGAGGGCGGCGATGCTGGCGTAGGTCTGCGCGGTCTCCGCCTGGCGGGCGGCCATCAGCTCGTAGCCGCCGGTGCGGGCCTCGGCTTCGAGGTAGTCCGTCACCGTCCGGAGCACAGACTCCGGCGGCAGGGAGGAGCCTGCATTGTTGAGGTGGATGCGGTCCTGGGTTCCGGGGGTGTCGGCCCGGCATTGGCGGAGCTGCGCTTCAGTCATGGCAAGGGCATGAAGCAGGTTACAGGGTATGTCCGAGGGCGAGGGCGGCGGCCTGTTCGCCGACGAGGGAGCCGATGGCGACGCCCATGCCGCCCATGCGCACGGCTACGGTGATCACGGGGGAAATCTGCTGGACAATGGGCCGTTTTTCCGGCCCTACGCCCATGATGCCGCTCCAGCGCCGCTCGATGTCCGGCTCGATGCCGGGCGGCAGGATCATGTCGCGGAGCAGCTGCTCCAGCCGGGCCTGGATGGCATCGGTGAGGCCGGGCTCATCGGTGGTCTCGCCGGCGGGATCGAGGTTGCGGGCGCCGCCCAGCAGGATGCGGCTGCCCACGTTGCGGAAATAGACGTAGCCCTTGTCGTAGTGGAAGCTGCCGCGCAGGGCCAGCCCCGGGATTTCGCGGGTCACGAGCACCTGATTGCGGGCGGGCAGCACAGGCAGCTGCGGCATGAGGCGCCGGGCGAAGCCGTTGACCGCCACCACCGCCTGGGCGGCGCGGAGGGACCAGCCCTCGCGGGTTTCGAGCTCCACATGGGTCCGCAGGTCGTGCAGGGCTTTGATTTCGAGGCCATTCCAGAGCAGGATGTCCTGCTTGCGGGCCAGGGCGAGCAGGCCCTGCATCATGCGTCCGGTATCGAGCTGGCCTTCGGCGGCATTTTCGATCAGGTGGGCGGTATTGCGCAGGCCGAACGCCTCGGCGCGGGCATCGGCCCGGCGGTAGGTGCGCTTGCGTCCGGTGAGGTCGGCGAGGGTCTGGTTGTAAAACGGCATGCGCTCCATGCAGGCCTGCCAGGCGGCCTCATCCTCCGGCGCGAAGACCTCGAAGCCGCCCAGCGGCTCGTAGCCGATGCTGCGGTCGCCGAGGCGGCGGCGCAGGCGCAGCAGGCCCTTCCAGCGCAGCGCCACCAGATCCAGCACGGCATCCTCGCCCATCGTCTGCTCGTCGTCGAGGAGCTCGGTCAGGCTGCCGAAGCAGGCGAAGCCTGCGTTTTTGGTGCTGGCGCCTGCCGGCATCGCCCCCCGCTCGATGACGGCGATCCGCAGGCCCGGCTCGCGCTCGCGCAGCGAGAGGGCGGCAGTGAGGCCTACGATGCCGCTGCCGATGACGGCGGCATCCACCGGACGGAAGAGGGTTTCGGCTTCCCAGTGGGAGAGGTGCATAGCGGCGCTGCTTTTCCGCAAGATCGGGAGAATTGCCGGAGATGCAAGGGCGGGCGGCGAGGGGGCATAACCGCAAGGGGCGCAAGGGGACGCAAGGCATTACACAACCCTTATAAGGGTTCGCAACCCTTATAAGGGTTAAATAATTGATATTCAGTGTTTTATAAACCAAGATCAAGCCTATGGCCCTTCGGGCCGAGCCCGTGCCGGGGCTTCGGCTCCGCTCAGCCGCCGGCCCCTACCCGGCGCCGCAGGCGCATTCCAGTCTTACGACTTGATACTAAGTACTTCCTACTCTCCAAGCCCCGGCGCAGCCGCTCCCAATACTCAATACGCACTACTCAATACTCAATACGCACTACTCACTACCCCCCTTGCCATCCATACCAAAAAGATGTAGCTTAGCCCCCGATCCCGCAGCCCAATGCCAGACCCCGCCAGCAAGGACCTCCTCCCCGACGACCGCCCCGCGCCGCCGAACATCCCCCGGCGCTGCCACTTCCTGGGCATCGGGATCGACCGCTACGCGGACGCGGGGATCACGGACCTGCGCAACGCCGTCAAAGACGTGCGCGACCTCGCGCAGATCCTGCAGGACTGCTACCAGTTTCAGCCTGCGCACATCCGCCTCCTCTCCGATGCGGACGCCAGCCGCCGGGGCATCATCCGCGCCATCGATCAGTTGATCCGCGACGTGCAGCCCGGCGACAATGCCGTGCTGCTCTTTTCCGGCCACGGCTGGCTGGACAGCGCCCGCAGCCAGGGCTTCTGGATTCCCGCCGATGCGGAACTGGGCGACAAAGCCACATACATCCGCAATCAGGAAGTATTCGACGAGCTGAAGGACATTCAGGCGCATCACCTGCTGCTGATCGTGGACTCCTGCTTCTCCGGCGCCATGTTCAAGGACCTCAGCTCGCCCTATACGGCAGCGGATGAGCTGGACAAGCGCCCCTCCCGCCGGGTGCTGACTTCCGGGCTCGACACGCGGGTGAGCGACGGGCAGGCCGGCGACGGAAACAGCCCCTTCGCCGCCGCGCTCCTGCACACCCTGCGCGAAGGTGCGCCCGGCGGCCTCACCCTCACCCAGCTGCTGCCCGAGCTGCGCAGGCGCACCGGGCCGGGCCAGACGCCCCAGTTCCGCCCCCTGGATCTGCCCGGCGACGGGCTGGGCGAGTTCGTATTTCACAAAACCGACAGCGAAGCAGCTGACTACCAGGCCGCAGCGCAGCTCGATACCCTGCCGGGCTGGCGGGATTTCCTGACCCGCTACCCCCGGTCCCCGCAGGCGGAGCAGGTGCAGGCCCGCATCCGCGCGCTGGAGGATGAGGCCGTCTGGCAGGCTGCCCGGCAGGCCGGGACAGAGGCAGCCTACGACCGCTATCTCACGCAGCAGCCTGCGGGCCGCTACCGTGCCGAGGCTGAGCAGCAGCTCCGCCGCCTCGCCGAGGAAAAAGCCTGGGCCCGTGCTTCCGCCTCCGATACCATCTACGAATACCGCCGTTTCCTGAATCTCTACCCGGCCAGCGCCCACGCCCCGAAAGCAGAAGCCGCGCTGGAGCGCATTCGGCGGGAAGACGAGATCCGGGAGGCCGAAGAGGCCCGCCGGGCAGAGGAGGTGGCAGCTCGCAAGCGGCAGGCGGAAGAAGAAGCTCTGCGCAAGGCTGCCGAAGCCGAGCGGGGCCGCCTGCGAAAAGAAGAGGAGGCACGAGCGGCCGAAGAGACCCGCCGCCACGCGGCTGGAAGCAAGGCCGATGAAGCTGGGCAGCGGCGCATCGAGGTTCTTGCCCGGCTGAAAAAATACAGTCCCTATGCCGCTGGAGGGCTGATCCTGCTGATCGGCATCGCTTGGGGCGTGAGCCGATGGTCTGGATCTGATCAGAAACAGGTACCACCTGAACCTGTGCCTCCAAAAACCGTAGCGGAACTCGCATGCGATTCACTGTCGGAAAGCGCGGCACTCTCCTCGCTGCCTGCCAGGTACCGGCATCTCCTGAAAACGTATCCAGATGCGCCCTGCCGCACGGAAGCAGCGGAGCGCCTGCGGGAAACGGACAGCATCGTTAGCGAGCTGCTCGCAGGTGCCCGCGCATTTATCAAAATTAAGCAATACCAGCAAGCAGCTGAGCTGCTGGACACAGCCCTGCTGAAGTGGGATGCTGACCATGAGGAAGCCCGGCGCTTGCGCAGCCAAATTCCATAATCTATCGGATATGTACAGGTATCTTGTGCTGATGCTGCTGCTGCACTGGGCCGGAATGGCGCAGTCCCAGACCTCGTGCTACGAGACCAGCCTGCAGAATGGCC
Organism: Bacteroidia bacterium; assembly: GCA_033765305.1. Taxonomy (GTDB): domain Bacteria; phylum Bacteroidota; class Bacteroidia; order J057; family J057; genus RDXT01. Next base: position 4,471 of record JANRID010000057.1, on the reverse strand, counting down.
AGTCTGCATACAGCGCGGGCAAGTATGGAGAAGCGATCGAGATCTGGCAGACCGCTCTGGACCATTGCCCGGGACTGACGCCTGTGCAGCAGCAGACCCTCCGTACTAAAATCTCGGCTGCCAATTCTCGGCAGCGCGAGGACCAGCTGTGGGCGGATGCGAAACGGCAAAGGACGATCGCCGCTTATGAACGGTATCTCGCACGCTACCCACGCGGGCGGTATGCTGCGGAAGCAAACAGGAGGATCGCCGAGCTGCGCGAAGACCATCTGTGGGCAGAAGCACAACAGCAAGGGACTATTGCTGCCTATGAACGGTATATTGAGCGCTATCCTGCAGGACGCTATGCTTCAGAAGCTAGTAGGAGGATCGCCGAGCTGCGCGAAGATGAGCTATGGGCAGAAGCACAACGGCAAAGGACGATCGCCGCTTATGAACGGTATCTCGCACGCTACCCACGCGGGCGGTATGCTGCGGAAGCAAACAGGAGGATCGCCGAGCTGCGCGAAGATGAGCTATGGGCAGAAGCACAACAGCAAGGGACTATTGCTGCCTATGAACAATATATCGATCGCTATCCTACAGGACGCTATGCTTCAGAGGCGAATAGGTGGATGGATGATTTGAAAGCTAAACAGGCAGAGGAGCAGCGCAAGCGGGAGGCCCTTGTCCGGGATACGGCCGCCTGGACCGCTGCCAAAACCGCCAACACCTGCGCGGCCTACGAGGCCTACCTCCGCGACTACCCCCAGGGCAGCTACCGCGAGCCCGCAGAGCTGAAGCGCCAGGAGCTGTGCAGCGGCCCCGGCTCCGGTCCAGACTCCTACACCGACGCCTGGACCGGCAGGATGATCCGCATCCGGGGCGGCAGCTTCCAGATGGGCGACGCCAGCAGCGGCCAGAGCGACGAGCAGCCTGTGCACCGGGTGACGCTGAGCGATTTTTACCTGGGGGAGACGGAGGTGACGCAGGCGCAGTGGCGGGCAGTGATGGGGACCAATCCCAGCTATTTCAAGGACTGCGACCAGTGCCCGGTAGAGAGCGTATCCTGGGAGGAGGTGCAGGAGTTTCTGCGCAAACTGAACGCCAAGACGGGCAAGACCTACCGCCTGCCGACGGAGGCGGAGTGGGAGTACGCGGCGGGCGGCGGAGCCGCAGGGCGGACGAAATGGGCAGGCACGGACAGCGAGAGCAGCCTGGGGAATTACGCGTGGTACGATGCCAATTCGGGGGGCAAAACGCACCCGGTGAAGCAGAAGCAGCCCAACGCGCTGGGTTTGTACGATATGAGCGGGAATGTCTGGGAGTGGTGCCAGGACTGGTACGGGAGCTATGGCGCTTCGGATATATCCAACCCTGCGGGGCCGGCGAGCGGCTCCGTCCGCGTGGATCGCGGCGGCAGTTGGCGGCAGCGGCGCGGCTTACCTGCGGGCCGCCGATCGCGGCGGCTACACGCCCGGCCATCGCAGCAGCAGTCTGGGCTTCCGCCTCTCCAGGACCCCTTAGTTTTTGGTTTTTCACCTTTTTACCTTTTTCCGCGCCGCAGGCGCGGCCGCGCATGGCGGGCTCCGGGGAGGCATGGCAGGGTGCTGCATGGGGTCAGGCGGGGGGATTGCCGGGTTTGCTGAGGGATTTGAGCCATCCGCCGGTCATTCTTCCGGCTTCGTTGATCAGGCCGGAGATATATCCGTACTGCTGCACGGATATATACCTGCGGTCGTGGCAGAGGCGGAAGAGGATGCGGAGTTTTTCGAGGTTGAGGTTGATCTGATGCAGCAGCGGCGCCTTATCTTTGCGGTAGATGGCCTCGGTGATCTGCTCCAGCGTATCGAGGGCATAGTCGGCCAGGCGGGCTGCAATCGAGAAGCGGGCGTTTTTGGGCAGCGATTCGCAGCGGTCCAGAATCCAGTCGAGGGTCTTGTACCAGTGCAGGAAGAGGGGATACTGATCGTTTTTCATGGTCAGGGCGCCGTAGGGGTTTTGGGGGATGCAGGCGGCTGCTCATAGAAAGTTTTGATGATATGGATGATATCGGCTCCATACTTGGCAGTTTTTTTTGCCCCGAATCCGGGTATCGGCGCAAACCCGGCAAGGGTGCTTACCTGCTGCCGGATCATGGCGACGAGCTGCTCGTTGTTGGCGACGAGAAAGGTGGGGCCTCCTATGGCTTCAGCCTGGGCGCGCCGCCATTCCCTCAGCCGCTGGAAGAGCAGGGCCTGGGTGGGGTCAAGCCCGTCTTCGGGCCGTTCTTTTTTGTCGTCAGGGCTGGTGCGGACCGCCTTGGCAGGCTGTGCAAGGCTCCTGTACCGGATGAGCAGGGTCCAGTAGGGCTGCCCTTTCCGGATAAAAAAATGAGACTCGATGCGGCGGACGAGTTTGTTGAGACAGAAGTCCTGCACCGGGCTGTCGTCAAAGCCCTGTATATCAGGGCTGAAGGCGAGGGTGATGATGTGGAATGGCATACTGCGGAGGTAAGATGAAACGTTGCGGCAATCTGCTGGAAGAAATGGCATCTTTCGCCAATCTCTACTATGCATGGCGCAAGGCGATGCGGGGCAGCGGGGGTTCGGAAGAGGCCCTAAAATTTACCTTTTTCCTGGAAGAGAACCTGCTCAGGCTCTCGGAGGAGCTGCTTTCAGGCCAGTGGCGGCCTGATCCGTACCGCTACTTTCCGATCTGGCGGCCCAAGCACCGGATCATTTCGGCGGCGAGCTTCCGGGACCGGGTGGTGCATCATGCGATCATCCGGGTGCTGGAGCCGATCTATGAGCGGGTGTTTATCCATCACTCGTATGCGACCCGCAAGGGCAAGGGCGTGCACAAGGCCCGCGCACAGGCGCAGGCGTATGTGCGGGCGTATGCCTGGTTTCTCAAGTCGGATGTCGAGAAATATTTTGAACGGATAGACCATGACTGCCTGCTGCGCATCCTGGCCCGGAAGATCAAGGACCAGGCTGCGGTCGGCTTGCTGGAGGAGATCATCCGGCATGGAGGCCATGCCGGCAAAGGCTTGCCGATCGGCAACCTCACCAGCCAGTTTCTGGCTAACGTATATTTGGATCCGCTCGACCACTATATACAGGACAGCGCCGCCGCGCCCGGATATATCCGGTATATGGATGACTTTGTGCTGTTTTCCGACGACAGATATATCCTGAAAGCTTGGTTGGGTGATATCAGGATATATCTGCAAGATGAGCTGCGGATCAGCCTGAAGGAAAGCGCCACCTATCTGAACCAGCGGGCGAATGGGCTGAGTTTTCTGGCCGGGCGGATATATCCCTCGCTGATGCGCGTTCACCGCGCCAATCTTCGCAGGGCGATGGCGGGCGTCCGGCACCGGGAGCGGCGCTACCTGCAGGGCAAGCTGGATGAGGCGGGTTTGTCCGCAAGCATGAACAGCTATGCTGCATATCTGGAAAGCTTCGACACGGCAGGCCTCCGGCGGAAATTATTTGCCTATGAACCTGATAATCTGTATCTTTAAAACAGTGGATGCCGGGCAAGAGCGGCTCCAACCGCGTGAATCGCGGCGGCAGTTGGAACAACGACGCGGCTAACCTGCGGGCCGCCAATCGCAACAACAACACGCCCGACAATCGCAACAACAATCTGGGCTTCCGCCTCTCCAATACGGGGGAATCCGCCAGCTTGCCAGTCCGTTACGGCGGCTGGCACCGTGCTGTTTCCCGTCCAGCCCGGTCTCCCGCATCTGGCTATGCCGGGTCGAATACTGCGTCGCCCCTCGCGTCTGGTAGGCCCCTAACGGGGTTCGACGGCCGTGAGGGGCTTTTTGTCCCGCTGGCGCAGGATGACGGCCCTGCTCAGGATGCCGCGGGCGACGGGCCAAGGGCCTTGTTCAGCTTCGTGCAGTACAGAGCCTTCCTCTACCCTCATCGAGCCGGGGCCGGGCATCTGCGCGGGGCGGACGGTGTTTGCCCTGTTCAAAAAAGATCCAGCGCAGCAAACACTTTTTGCCTACATTCGTACGAAAAAGCGCAGGTATGGACTATAGAAAATACATCAGCCTCGAACCCGGCAAGCGCAGCGGCAAGCCCTGCATCCGGGGCATGCGCATCACGGTCTATGACGTGCTGGGCTGTCTGGCTTCGGGCATGACGCAGGCGGAAGTGCTGGCGGATTTTCCGTACCTCACGCGGGAAGATATTCTTGCCTGCCTGGCCTATGCCGCCGACCGCGACCGCAGCCAGCTGTTACTGACGGCGGCATGAAGCTGCTGTTTGACCAGAACCTCCCGCCTGTCTTATCGGTACGGCTGTCGGATATATTTCCGGACTCGGCCCACGTACAGGACTGGGGCCTCGGCCAGGCCGATGACCGCCAGGTTTGGGAGTTTGCCCGGCAAGCGCAGTTTGCCATCATCACAAAAGACAACGATTTTAATGAACTGAGCCAATTGCTCGGCTACCCGCCTTACGTGATATGGATCAGGAGAGGCAACTGCAGCACC
>JANRID010000035.1:0-40256 GCA_033765305.1 Bacteroidia bacterium | reverse complement strand
AGAGACGCGATGCATCGCCCCCCGGCTCAGAACACCAGCCGCTTGCGGATCTCCGGATCGCCGAGGGTTTCAGTGGTCAGCAGCAGGACCGGCGTCTCGATGCGGGCGGCGGGTGCCTGGCCCCGCAGGGCCTGCACTGCGGCTTTGACGCCCTCGTAGCCGATGGCGCGCGGGTCCTGGATGAGCAGGGCCGATACCGTGCCGCGTTTGAGGCCTTCGAGCAGCCGTTCGTTGGAGTCGAAGCCGATGAGCGCCACCTGGCCGGCCAGGCCGGCCTCTTCGAGCGCCTGCAGCGTGCCCGTCAGCGAGGTCTCATTGGGGCAGAAAATTCCCTTGACCTCCGGCATGCCGGCCAGCAGGGTGCGGGCGGCCTCGTAGGCCGATTTGACGCTGGCGCCGCTGTACGCAGGGCTCTCGCGGAGGGAGATGCCGGGCGATGCCGCACGCATCGCCGCCATGAAGCCTTCTTCCCGCTCGGTGGTGCTGGAGGAGCCTTCCTGATAGCGCAGCACCGCCACCAGGCCTTTGCCCGCGAGCAGCACGCCGAGGTGCTGCGCGCAGGCCTCGCCGGCTTTGCGGTTGTCGGTGCCTACGAAGCTGGCATATACGGCCTCATCCAGGCCGGAATCGAAGATCACCACGGGGATCTTGCGGCTGCGGGCTGCCTTGACCGAAGGAATGAGGCTGCGCGAGTCGAGCGGCGCGAGCACGATGGCGGCGGCGCGGCTGCTGACGGCCTCCTGCATCAGCTCGATCTGGCGCTGGCGGTCGCTTTCCTGCTCCGGGCTGCTCCAGCGCACCGTCACGCCCAGATCCCGGCCGGCGGCCTCGGCCCCGGCTTTCACCTCCGGCCAGAAGCGGTTGGCGGAGGCTTTGGGAATCACGACGACCTCCGGCGGACCGGCAGGCTTGCAGGCGGCGGCCAGCAGAATCAGGGGCAGAATGAAGCGGATGGCAGGCATAGCGGTTCTGAAAGCTCAAATATACCGAAGCCTGCGCGGATTTCGCTGCAAATTTCCCGGAAACAGCAGCTCCGCCGCCCCCGCCCGCAGCCGGAGGCTGCATCTGCGGTGAATTGTGCTACCTTTGCAGCATTCAACACGGACTCCCATGCCACGCGAATACCTGCTTACCCCCGGACCGGTCGACATTCCCGGCTTTGTGCTCCAGGCAGTCGCCCAGCCGGCCATGCATCACCGCACGCAGGAGTTTGCCCGCTTCTACCTCGGCCTCCTCGACGGCTTGCGCTATTACTTCCAGACCCGCCAGCACGTGGCCACCATGACCGGCAGCGGCACCTACGGCGTCGAAAGTGCGATCTACAGCCTCTTCCGCCCCGGCGAGAAGATCCTGGTGCTGAACAATGGCAAGTTCAGCGGCCGCTGGGCCGACTACGGCCGACTCATCGGCCTGCAGGTGGAGGAGCTGCGCCGCAGCTGGGGCGAATCGCCCGGCGTGGAGGAGGTGATCGATGTGGCCGAGCTGCATCCGGACCTGCATGGCGTGGTCATTACCCACAGCGAGACCTCCACCGGTGCGATGGTGGACCTCGAAGAGCTGGTCTTTGCCCTGCGCCGCCAGGTGCCCGATGCGCTCCTCGTGGTGGATGCCATCACCAGCGCGGGCGCCATGCCCTTCTATTTCGACGACTGGCAGCTCGACTGCGCCATTGCGGCCAGCCAGAAAGCCCTGATGAATCCTGCCGGCGTGGTGTGCATGGCCCTCAGCGAGCGCGCCGCCCGCCACCTGCGCGTCACGGACCCCTCCGATTTCACCAATTTCCTCAACTACCTCCGCCTCGCCGAGCAGGGCGCCTATCCCTATACCCCGGCGGTCAACCTCCTCTTCGGCGTGCAGGCTGCGCTGGAGCACCTGCAGCAGCTGGGCCTGCCCCAGGCCTGGAACCGCACGCACCACGCAGCCAAAACCTTCCGCAAGGGGCTGGCCGCCCTGGGCGGCAAGGTATTTCCGCAGCGGCCCTCCGAGTCGCTGACGGCGTTCACGCTGCCGGTGGAGCAGCCCGACGAGCTGCGCCGGAAGGTGCTGGAATCCAGCGGATTCCGCCTCGCAGGCGGGCAGGACAGCCTCAAAAACCGCATCCTCCGGATCTCGCACATGGGCCTCGCCGATGCCGCCGTCATGGAGGAGGCCCTGGCTGCCCTGCGCAGCGCCATGCAGGCCTGATCGCTGCCCGGCAAAACACCTGCCCCGTTTCAGCGGTTACATTCCCCAGCGCGTGCGGTACCGCAGGATGCGTACCTTTGCGCCGGATATTCAGCTTCAACGCATCTTCATGCTTACACTCCACGTCACCGATACCAACGGCACCCAGCGGGTGCTGGAAGTCGAAGAAAACCCCACCGCCAGCCTCATGGAAGCGCTGGTGGAAGCGCATTTCGATGTGCCGGCCATCTGCGGCGGCATGGCCGCCTGCGGCACCTGCCATGTCGAGGTCCTCAAAGGCCAGAACCAGCTCGACCCGCCGGAGGGCGACGAGTCGTTTATGCTCGATACCCTGCCCAATTACACCTCGCGCAGCCGCCTCTCCTGCCAGCTCCGCCTGACGCAGGCCCTCAACGGGCTCGAAATCCGCGTGCGCGGCGACGGCGCCTGAGCACAAAAACGGGCGCTTCCGGAATCCCGGAAGCGCCCCTGTATTCAGCCGCCTGAAGGCTGATGATGTGTCCGGTGCCTTAGTTCAGCACCACCACGAGATACTTCGAATTGCGCCAGAAGCGGGCAGGATCGGTGATCTCGATGCTCTTCACCATCTTGCCTTCCTCCATCAGCGTGTAGGTGCCGCTGGGGTGGCTGGTTTTCAGCTCCACCTTCTTGGCATCCACGGGGATGCTGGTGACATTGCGCAGGTCGATTTTGGTGAACTGGCTGTCGTCGAAGTCGGCACCGACGGTCTTGCCTTTGAATGCGCCGGCGCTGCTCAGCACGCCTGCGGCCTTCAGGTCCTTCACGGTGCCCACCACGTAGTACGCGGAGTTGAGGTCGGCGTCCTGCTGGGCGATGGTCTGGCTCTGCTGCTGGATCTGGCCGCTTTGCTGCTGGATCTGAGCAGATTGTGCTTCAGTGGTGCGGGACAGGTCGGCGGTCACGCGGGAGAGCGAGTCGAGGCGCGTGTTAAGGCTTTCGACGGTGAAGCCCATGGTCTGGAGCTGGCCGCGGAGGCTGGCGATTTCGGCGTCGCGCTCTTCGAGCTGCTTGCGCAGGCGGGCCACGAGGCGGTTCAGTTCGGTGGTCTTGCCTTCAGCCGACTGGGCGCGGCGGGTCAGATCGTCGATGATCTGGCGGTTCTGCTCCAGACGGGCGTTGATTTCCTGGATGTCGCGGAGGATGGCGTCCTTCTTGGATTCAGCCATTTCCGGATCGCTGGAAGTCAGGCTCACAATCCCTTCTTTCTCCTTGATGGTGGAGAGGTTTTCCTCGAAGGTATTGAAGGTGGTGACGAAGTCGTTGATCAGCGAATCCTGGACGCGCTTTTGGGAGGAAAGCTCCAGGTTCTGCTGTTCAAGCTGCTTCATTTTCTCGCGATTGCAACCTACCGTGGTGAGGAGGGCGAAAGCGGCGACGAGCACAAGATGAATGCGTTGCATACGGTTTGAACAGTTTATCTTGAAAAATGGGATGATTCAGTTACACGGTGAATATGCAAGGGAAATACCAGTTTGGCACGGAAAATTAACTCATTGATTACCAATTAATTACAATCGTGCCAACGCCTTCGGAAATTCCCGATTTGAGAAACAGCCGTTCAGGCAGGGAACGGGGGCCGCAGATTCAGGCCTCTTCGCCCGACTCTTTGCGCTCCTTGATGAGGCGGTAGAGGGTCGATACGCCGATATCCAGCTTGTCTGCTACAAGCTTGATGTTGTGGTCGTAGCGGCGCAGGTACAGATCGATAATCCGTTCGGTGTACTCCTTGAGGGTCAGCTCTTCGCTCATGACCTGGGGCAGGGCGTCGTAGGTGCTGAAGGTGATGACCTCGTCGCCGATTTCGGGGCTATTGGTCATGACGGCGGCCAGCTCCACGACGGACTTCAGCTCCCGGATATTGCCTGGGTACTGGTAGGCGAGCAGTTTTTTCTGGGCTGCGGGGGTAAATGCGTAGGGAGGGAGTTCGTTTTCGCGGCAGAACTGGTCGAGGAAAAACTTCGCCAGGAGGATCACATCCTTGCCGCGCTCGCGCAGGGGCGGCAGCTCGATGGGCAGGCCGTAGAGGCGGTAGTAGAGGTCTTCGCGGAACTTGCCCTGGCGGACCTCGTCGAGCAGGTTGCGGTTGGTGGCGGCCACGATGCGCACATCCACTTTCACCACCTTGTTGCTGCCCACGCGCACGATCTCGCGCTCCTGGAGGGCGCGCAGCAGCTTGACCTGAAAGGCGATGTCCATCTCGCCTATCTCGTCGAGAAAGAGCGTGCCGCCTGCGGCCTCCTCGAATTTGCCCACGCGGCGGTTGGCGGCGCCGGTGAAGGCGCCCTTTTCGTGCCCGAACAGCTCGCTTTCGATCAGCTCGCTGGGGATCGCCGCCATGTTGACGGCCACGAAGGGCGCATCCTTGCGGCGGGAGTTGAAATGAATGGCCTTGGCCACCACCTCCTTGCCGGTGCCGGTCTCGCCCGTGATCAGGACATTGATATTGGTCTTGATCGCCTTTTCGATCAGGTCGAAGATGCGCTTGATCGCCGGGCTCTGGCCGATGATGGATTTCCCGAAATCGTATTTCTGCTCCACCTCCCGCTGCAGGGTGATGAGGCGGGACTTGAGCGAGCGGTTTTTGCGGAGGTTGTTGACGACGTTGAGCAGGCGGTCGCGGATGTCGCTGGCCTTGGCGATATAGTCGTAGGCGCCGAGCTTGAGGAGGTTGACTGCTGTCTCGATATTCTCCTGTTCCGAGACGATGACCACCTCGATGTCGGGATTGTACTCCTTGATTCGCCGCAGCACCTCGGCACCTTCCATGTCGGGCAGGCGGTAGTCGAGTGTAACGACGGAAGGCTGCAGGTGCAGCTGCTTGAGGCAGGCGGAGCCGGATTCAAATTTATGGACCTCGTAATCGGGATTCATTTCGAGGTTGAAGGCCACGAGCTCGCGGTACCATTCGTCGTCTTCGACCACGAAAATCAATAATTTATCGTCATCCGGCATCATGGGGGGAAGCAGCAGTTGATGCCCAAATATATCAACAATCCGGAACGTTCGGGCAGGCGGACGAGGAAAAAGCGGTTCAAAGCGTGGCAAGGTCTTCGCGCACCTGCACGAGCACCTGGCGCAGGCGCTGGGCGCAGTCCTGCACGAGGCTGCCGAGGCGCTCCAGCTCCACGCGGTCGCGGGCCTGCAGCTCCACCTGCTTGAGGCTGGCCACCAGGCCGTGGAGGCCCAGGTGGCGGCAGGGCGGTGCCAGCCGGTGCGCGCGCATGCTCACCTCGTCCCAGTCGCCGGCCTGCAGGGCCGCCTCCATGGCGCGCAGGTGCTCCTCGGCGCCGGAGGCGAAGAGGCGCAGCATATTGGCGACGAAGGCGGGCTGGTGATGGGCCAGGCGCTGGAGTTCGGCCAGGCTGTAGGCGTCGGGGACAGGCTCCGCCTCATCCGGCAGCGGTGCCGGCACCGCAGCCGGCACGCCTTGCAGGGTACGGGCCATGTGCTGGAGCAGGTCGTCTTCGTTGAAGGGCTTCAGCAGGTAGCTGTTCATGCCGGCGGCCAGCGCCTCGGCAATTTCGCGCTGCGTGGAGGTGGCAGTCAGGGCGATGACGGGCATCTGCAGGCCCAGGCGGCCGCGGAGTTCGCGGGTGGTCTCGATGCCGTCCATTTCAGGCATCTGGAGGTCCATGAGCACCAGATCGAAGGGCTGGCGCTGCAGCGCTTCGAGCACCTGGCGCCCGTTTTCCACACTTTCGACGCGCATCTCCCACTTGTCCAGGATGAGGCGGGTCAGCTGGCGGTTGTAGGGCTCGTCGTCGGCGAGCAGCACGCGGAGGCCTTTGAGGGCCGGGCGGCCCTCGTGCATGGGTTCGGCGGCCTGCTCCAGGTCGGCGGCGGAGCCGAGGCGGTAGGGCAGTTCGAGCAGCGCGGTGGTGCCGGCGCCGGGGCGGCTGTCGAGGCGGATCTGGCCGCCGTGCAGCTCGGCGAGCTTGCGGGTGATGGAGAGGCCCAGGCCGGTGCCGCCGTATTTGCGGGTGGTGGAGCTGTCGGCCTGCATGAACTCGGCAAACACCTGCTCCAGCTTGTCCGGCGGGATGCCCACCCCCGTATCGGTCACGGTCATCGCCAGCCGGCCGGCCTCCGGCCCTTCCGGATAAAAGCGTGCCCCGATGCGGACTTCGCCCTGGCTGGTAAACTTGACGGCGTTGCTCACCAGATTGAAGAGCATCTGGCGCAGGCGCAGCGGATCGCCGAGCAGCACCTCGGGCAGCGGCTGCGGCGCGTCGAGCATCAGCCTGATGCCTTTGGCCTCTGCGCTGCGCCGGAAGGTCGTTTCAGCTTCCTCCAGCGCCTGCCGGGGCGAAAAGCCGATGGTTTCCATGCTGAAGGAGCCCGATTCGATCTTGGAGAAATCGAGGATGTCGTTGAGCAGGGCCAGCAGGTAGCGGGCGGAATGGCGGATGGGCTCCAGCAGCGTGCCCTGCTGGGGGTTCAGGCGCGTCTGCGCCAGCTGATCGGCGAAGCCGATGACGGCATTCATCGGCGTGCGGATCTCGTGGCTCATGTTGGCCAGAAATTCCTCCTTGGCTTTGGCCAGCTTTTCGGCGCGGTTTTTCTCCTGCTGCAGCACCGCCTGCAGGCGGCGGGTGCGCTCCAGGTCGTTGACGATGAAGGCCAGCAGCAGCAGGCCCAGCAGCAGCACGATGAAGGTGAAAATGCCCAGCCCTTCCTTGAAAGCGTCCACGGCACGGTCGGCATTGGCAGCCTCGGTGGTGGAAAGGTTGAAATACTCGGTTTCCAGGGCATTCACCCGGCTCCGGATATCGTTCATGATCCCCTGATCCTGCTTCATCAGCTTCTGAATCTCGGCCAGCTGCTGCTGGCTGAGCCAGAACATGGCCGTCACGCTGTCTGCCGACACCGTGTCGACAATTCCATCCGCGCCCTCGTCGAGGCCATGCAGCTCGTAGAACAGCGAATTTCCCCTGCCCTCGCCGGACTGGGAATCGGACGCGGCCAGCCGGCGCATGATCCCCCGAATCTGCGTTTCCTCCACCGCCTTGATAATCTGGGCCATGTGGCGGTACTTGTGGCGGACGAGCCGGACAATCGAGTCGGTCTTTATCTTCACCTTCGGCACGCCGGCAACCTCCTGCTTGAGCTTCTTGATCCGGGAATCGTACATCTTGGTCTTGACCACATAGCGCTCCAGGTCTTCGGGCTCCTTGGTGATGATGTACACCCGGACACTGCTCTCCGCTTCCGAAAGGTCGGACATGAGGCTTTTGAGGTCCGAGAGGTACTGGTTGGGGCTGGCCATCATCGTCACCGTATTCAGGATGCGGTTCAGGCCGCTGTAGGCCAGGTATCCCATGAAGGCGACGGCAAAGAGCGTCATGGAAAAGCTGCCGAGGATCAGCACCCGCAGGTTGATCCGGCTGAGCGCCGGATGATTCTGCACGCGGTCCAGGCCATCGCCCAGGCGCGTCAGCAGCTGCTGCAGCCGGCGCAGGGCCGGATGATCGGAAAAGGCACTCATGATGCGGGAGTCGGGGTTGCGGAATCAGGCCCGTCCGGGTCCTCGTCGTCGACGTCGCGCTGCCGGAAGGAGCTGGGATAGAGGATATATTTGGGAATAATCCGGAGCAGAATCGGCAGGGTAATGGATCCGAACGGCAGCATGAACACGGTAATGGCGGGGATGCTGCGCAGAATATCGAGCAATTGCTCGCGGACCTTCTCTTTTTCCACGGGCGTCAGCTCCTGTGCCGCAGATTTACGCAGGAGAAAGACCAGTTCCTTGCTTTCCTCGATCTCCTGGGCAATCATGCGCTGATTTTTCCGCACCAGGATGCGCAGGCGGCGGATCAGCCGCTCGCTGACGACGAGGTAGTTCTGCTTTTCCTGGAGGTAATGGACCTTTTGCCAGTATTGCTGCACAAAATCGAGCACGGCGTCCATGCTGGCGAGCAGCTCCTCCTGCGGCAGGCCGAGGTGAGCAGCCAGCGACTGGAGAAAGTCGCGCTCTTCGTCTGTAATGGCGCGCTTGGCGCCGGTGGTCAGGATAGCCAGTTCGAGGAAATATTTTTTCAGAATCCAGGAGCTGGCGGCTTCGGGGCGCAGGGTTTCGGGGCGGACGCCCTTGCTGAGGAAGGCAGCGGCCTGGCGTTTCTGGCCCGGAGGCAGGTTGGCCGACTGGAGGAAGTAGTTGAACAGTTCTTTTTCCTCCTTTGTCACCTTGCCGTCCGCATGCGCGGCGGCGGCGATCACGCGGAGGATTTCGATCATCAGTGCCTCGCGCGGATGCGGATTCTCCGGCCGGGAAGCGGGCGGATTCTGCATCCAGTCTGCAAACTGAATCAGGTCGAAGAGCAGAAAGCTGTTCTGGAGAAAGCTCGACCAGAAGTTGCTCCAGTCGTACTGGATCACGATGCGGCGGTCCAGCACGTATTCGATCTGTTCGAGCGGCTGGCTGCGGCGCCCGAAGATCTGTTCGGGCCGCGAGCGGAAGAGCGCCGAGTTGACCACATAAAAGTCCCGGATGTCGCCGAGGGCCTGCTGGATGCTGCGGTTGCGGTCGCCGCTGCGGGGATCGCGGAAGTAGAATCCCAGGGCCAGGTAGCACTCTGCCAGCAGCACCTTGAGCCGCTCGCGCTCCGTCCAGTCGGCGGCAGCCGGAGGAGCCGCCTCGATGAAGCAGATGGCATAGCCGTACATCAGGCCGGTAGGCTGCACCAGGCGGTACAGGTAGCGCTCCACATCCGGGGCCTCATCGAGCGCACGCTCGATGACCGATGGCTCCGAGCGCCAGCGGCGCTTGCGGAAGTTCAGGTATGCCTTGAGCCAGCCTTTCTCCCCCGGATTCATGGTGTATGGGGCCCGGCATCTGTCCGGGCCGGGGCAAGTTAGCGAATTTGCCTGTCATATCCCCATGCCGGAATATCCGGACCTGCAAACTGTCAGGCAGGCTGCGCCTTCCAGCTTGCTTCCGTCTGGAGTTCGCCGTCGAGGTACTGCTGCTTGCTGGCCCGGCGCTGGATCTTGCCGCTCGAGGTTTTGGGCACCGTGCGGCGCTTGACGAGCACAATTTCGTGGAGCTGCAGCTCGTGGCCCAGGGTCACGGCTTTGCGCACGGCCATGAAGATCTCCTCCGGATCTGCGGTCCGGAACAGCCCCGGATCGATTTCCTGGATCACCACCAGCCGCTCTTCGCCGTCCACATCCAGCGGAAATGCCGCTCCCGAACCTGCATGCAGCACCGGATGGCTCTGCGCCACCGTCAGCTCGATGTCCTGGGGATAGTGGTTGCGGCCGCGGATGATGATGAGATCCTTGAGGCGTCCGGTGATATACAGCTCGCCCGCGCGCAGGAAACCGAGGTCGCCGGTGCGGAGGAAGGGGCCTTCGTCCTCGCCGGCCAGGCGGGCGCGGAAGGTCTCGTCGCTCAGCTCGGGGCGGTTCCAGTACCCCTGGCACACGCTGGGCCCCTGGAGCCAGATTTCCCCTACCACAGCATCGGGCAGTGCTTCGAAGGTCTCCGGGTTGACGATGCGCACGCGGTGATCGCCCCAGACCGGGCCGCAGCCCACCAGCTCCTGCGCATCGGGCGAGCCTTCGGGCTCGAATACGATCTGGTCCTGCTGCAGCGCCTCGCGGTTCACCGGGGTGATGACCAGATCGCGGCCTTTGGGGCCGCCGGCCACGAAGAGGGTAGCCTCGGCCATGCCGTAGCACGGGAAAAGCTGCTGCGGCTGGAATCCGCAGCTGGCAAATGCGGCGGCGAAGTTGCGCAGCGTATGCGCGCGCACGGGCTCGGCGCCGTTGTAGGCCACTTTCCACGAACTGAGGTCCAGGGTGGCCTTCTCCGCTTCGCTCACTTTCTGCACGCAGAGGTCGTAGGCAAAGTTGGGGGCGCCGCTGGTATGCGCACGGTAGCGGGAAATCAGCTGCAGCCAGCGTACCGGCTTCTGAATGAAGGACATCGGCGAAAACAGGTAGCTCGTGCTGCCCAGGAAGAGCGGCTGGAGCACATTGCCGATCAGGCCCATGTCGTGGTAGAGCGGGAGCCATCCGGCGAAATCGGAGTGCTCGTCGTGGCTGTATGCGACCCGTACGATCCGCTCGTTGTTGAGCAGGTTGCCGTGGCTCACCATGACGCCTTTCGGCAGGCCGGTGGAGCCGGAAGTATATTGAAGGAATGCCAGCGAATCGCCGCTCAGGCCCGGCATCTGCCAGAGGCCGGCCTGACCGGGATCTGTATCTTCCGTAAACATCCACTTGCCGGCGGTTGCAGCCATGAATTCCGGCAGGTTCTGCACGAGGTTGTCGTAAATTCTGCGGTCGGTGAGGAACAGCTCCGACTGGCTGTCCTGAATAATGGCCTGAATCCGCAGCATCTGCTTGCCCATCTGGGGCGGATACACCGGCACTGCCACGACGCCGGCATACAGACAGCCGAAAAATGCAGCGAGGTACTCCAGTCCGGAGGGGTAGAGCAGCAGCACCCGCCTGCCGTGCAGACCCCGGTCCATCAGGCTCACCGCAATGGCGCGGGCCCGCTGGTCTAGCTGCCGGTAGCTCAGCGACTGATCGAGGGTTTCACCGTTGGAGAAGAAAGCCAGCGCCAGCTTGTCGCCCATGAGGGCGGACCGGTTCATGAGCATTTCCACGAGGGTCTGTTCAGTATGCAGGTCGATCCCCATCGCGGTCGGTTGCGGCTGTTGCATGCGGATACTCAGTTACAGCTTGATTTTCACCGTGCAACATACCAGGTATTTTGCAGTCCTCGGCTGCGCCGCTGCTCAATGGATGGAATTTGCGCATATCCTGCCAGGATGGCGCGTCAATGGTTGCGGCGGAACCAGGCCCTGAGGCGGGCGGCGCCTTCGGCCAGGGTTTCGTCGCGCTTGGCGAAGCAGCAGCGGATGATCCGGTGCTCCGGCGCCTCCGCATAAAAGGCCGATACGGGAATGCAGGCGACCCCGGCCTCCACGGTGAGGCGCTGCACCAGCTCGGTATCCGGCAGGCTGCTCAGTCCGTCGTAGCGCAGCAGCTGGAAATAGGCGCCTTCGCAGGGCAGGGGCTCCAGCCCCGAGCCGCCGATGAGCTCCAGAAAGCGGTTGCGCTTCTGCTCGTACCAGCTGCCGAGCGTGTCGAGTTCCTCCGGATAGCGCTCCAGATATGCAGCGATGGCATGCTGAAACGGCGTGGCCGTCGAGAAGACCGTAAACTGGTGCACCCGCCGGATCTCGTCCGTCAGCGCCGGCGGCGCGAGGCAGTAGCCCACCTTCCAGCCGGTGATGTGGAGCGATTTGCCGAAGGAGGAGATCACCACGCTGCGCGGGCGCAGGACGGCGTCTGCGCAGAGGCTCAGGTGAGGCCTGCCGTCAAAGGTCAGGTATTCGTACACCTCGTCGCTGAAGAAGAGCAGCTGCGGGTGCTGCGCGGCCAGGCTGCGGAGCATGGCCAGATCGGCGGGGGCGAGCAAGGCGCCGGTGGGGTTGTGGGGCGAATTGAGCAGCAGGGCGCGGGTGCGGGGTCCGACCGCGGCGTGCACGGCATCCCAGGGGATGCGGTACGCGGGGAAGGTCAGCTGGATGGGGACCGGAATGCCGCCCTGCAGGCGGATGAGCGGCGCGTAGGCATCATAGGCCGGCTCAAAGATGAGCACCTCGTCGCCGGGGTGCACGAAGGCGGCGCAGGCGCACAGCAGCGCCTCGGTGGCGCCGCTGGTGATGGTGATCTCCGTGCCGGGATCGAAATCTGCGCCGTAGCGCGCGAGCACGCGCGCAGCCACCTGCCCGCGCAGGGCCGGCAGGCCGGGCATGGGCGCATACTGGTGATGGCCTGCCTGCATCGCCGCTGCCGCCAGCCCGCTCAGGCGGGCGTCGCAGGAAAAGTCGGGGAAGCCCTGCGAAAGATTGACGGCGCCGTGCGCCTGCGCCAGGGCCGACATCACGGTAAAAATGCTCGTGCCGGTGCCCGGCAGCTTGGAAGGCGGGTATTGCATCGGGATTCATTTCATCGGGAAAAGCCGGCCTGCATGCAGCCCGGAGCCTATTCTGTCCGTCATACAGCGGGCTTGGGCTGTGTTCCGGCTCCTCCTGTTGTTTTACCGGTTGTAATTTGCACTTTTCTTTGCTTTTTTAGCGGGATGAACCTGCAACACCCTTAATGATTGCCGCATGTTTTTCAAACACCGTCCTGCTCTTCGTTCATTGATAATCCCGGGTATTTCAGCGCTCGCCCTGCTGATTTCGTCCTGCAAACCCGATGGGTATATCAACAAGGTCAAGTATGAGGGCGTCAAATATGTGAATACCTGCGAGGGTGTCACCGCAGCGCTCAACAAGCTGATTGCCGCCAACAACGACCCTAACCGGGTGAAAATCAGCGAGTACGACAACAGCGACTTTACCTATTACTACCTCGAGCCCGGCCAGTTCGAGCTGCGGGGCGATACGCTCTATTTCCGCCTGGCTCAGGACCTTCCCTATGGCCAGCTGCTTGGCCAGGGCGTGGCGCTGCATGTCATCGCCGGCTATACCAATCCGGAGGCGCTGCGCGACATCGACCCCGAAACCAGCAATACGCTGGGCACCCTCGTGGTCAACGATGCCTACTACCGCGCCAACCGCAAGCCGTTTTTCCTCTACAAAGTGCCCGTCTCCGGCAAAAAAGCCGAAGGCAAGCAGCTTACGCTCGCCTTTGCCATTGCCAAATACGACAAGAACGGCGTGCTGAAGGAATACTTTTGCCAGACGGACGCGACGCCCATCGGCACGGCGCAGCCCGCCTGCTGCACCGCCAAGCCCTGGGAGCCGGTAGCCCTGCAGACGGTCGTCGATCTGCCCAAGCTGGATCTCAAGCCGGAATCCTACGCATATGCCGGATTTACCGGCACCATCGAGGTGATGTTCCGCAAAGGATCCTTCAACACCGCCGACGATTCCGCATTTTCCACCCAGGTCATCCAGAGCTATGTGGAGAAATACAAGGGCATGAGCTACGGCATCTCCGGCCTGGCGCTCTCCGGCTACGCCTCGCCCGAAGGCCGTGAAGCCCTGAACCTCAAGCTCTCCAATGACCGCGCGCAGGCCGTGCGCGACGGCCTGCGCATCCTCAACGGCAACCTCGACGGCCTCGCCATCACCTCGGAAGGCAAAGGCGAAGACTTCGAGCGGATGAAGCTGCTGGTGCTCGCCTCCACCCTCACCAGCGAGCAGAAGGCGCAGGTGATCCTCATCATCGAAGATCCTGCCCTGACTGCCGACCAGAAAGAGGCCAAAATGAAGGCCCTGCCGGTGTGGAACACCATCATGAGCGAGGTCATGACCGGCATCCGCCGCACCTCGGCGGTGATGGATTTTGCCTACCGGGGCAAGCTGCCCGTGCTCGAACGCTATGCAGACCGCCTGCCGGTGGCCTCGATGCAGATGGAGGAAGTAGCTAAAACGGTCATTACCGCCAAGCCCTACCAGCCCGGCACGAACAGCGCCAGGGAGCTCGCCACGATCGACGATATCCTCACCAAAAAGGCCAATCCGAACCTCTACGCGCTGCGCGCTTCCTATTACGCTGCCGACAAGCAGTACCAGAAGGCCATCGAAGACCTCGAAAAAGCCGGCCGCTTCCGCGACAACAATTCCGCCCAGTACAGCCTCGCCGTGCAGGGGTATAAAATGCTCTTCGCCGACGCGATGGAGCTGGAGCAGAAAAAGCAGCTGTACCGCGAATTCACCGACCTGACCCAGAAGAACCCCGCCGACCGCGTGCTCTTCTTCAACCGGGCCCTGCTGATGGACAAGATCGGCTACACGAGCGGCGCACTGGCTGAATATCAGCAGCTTTTCGAGGGCAATGCCCAGACCGGAGCCCAGCTCAACAACCGCGGCGCAGCCCGCGTGAAGGCGCACCGCTTCACCGAGGCGCAGGCCGACTTTGAAGCCGCCGTCGCGAAGCAGCCCGAACTGGCCGAAGCCTACTTCAACCTCGCGGCGATCGCTGCCTGGAAGGGCCTCACGCTCAAGACCATCGAATACCTGGACAAGGCAGTGGCCCTGAATCCGGCGTACAAGACGCTCATTTTCAGCAGCCCGGCCTTCACGGTGATGCGCGAAAGCTCCCGCTTCGACAAATACCGCTGAGCCGCCCGGCGGCACATCCTGATATGCGAGCGGGCGGGCCTGATGGCCCGCCCGCTGCGGTTATATGCGGCTGATGCGGCCTCTTACCGGATCCGCTCGAACCCAAAGCGTTCGCCGGAAGAGCCGACGAGGGACAAGGTGCGGAACTTGCCGCGCTCGTATCCGGCCTCGATGACCTGGGTCAGGTTTTCGAGGGAGAAAAACTGGCCGGGCGCATACTCGTAGAGCCGCATGGAGTCGTAGCCGGCCGATTCCACCTGCTGGAACCACAGGGCACCCTCGGACACGCTGAAACTGAAGATCTGATTCTGAAGCCGGTACTTGCCCGCGATCTCCGGGTAGCGCACCAGCGCGGATGCATATTCCGGGGTCTGGCGGAAGGCCAGATGGTCGCGCATGCGCCGCAGGATGGCCATCGACGGATGGGCGGCAATGGCCTGCTCCAGCAGCGGCGCAGCCGCCTGCGGGTCAGGCCCCGCAAACTGCGTGAAGGCCGCCTGCACGGCTTCGCCCGCCCTCAGCGCCCCGCCCCGGTACTGCCCGTTCTGGTAGATGCGGAATCCGCGCACGCCGCCGGCGCTGTCGGGCAGCAGGGAAATATCCAGCCCGAATGCCGTGCAGTAATAGACCGAATCTACCGGATACAGGGGCATCCGGTACTGCGTGTTGGTCCGCAGATAGAGCTGGCCGTCCCGGTAGGTCACCTGTGCCCGGATACTGGACGCATTCGCCATCCAGTATTCCCCTGCGATCTGCTCCGGCTGAAACCGGGTTTTGCCGCCGGCCTGTGCAAAGTTCATGTGTTTGATGAACTGCGAAAAAGCGGTCTGCTCAGGCGCCAGCAGGGCACCCTGCTCGAAAATCTGCCGGGCTTTTTCGGGCTTCTTCACCGCCAGGTACATCTGGCCCAGCGCGAGCTGATTGATCCGGTCCTCCGGATAGGTTTTGACGTAGTTCTCCAGCAGGTCGATTGCCTGTTTGTACTGCTTCAGCTGAAAATGGCAGTGGGCTGCGATGCCGGTATAGATCCGGGCGTCATAGCGGAGCTCCTTGAACGTTTCGAGCGCTTCGAGCGTCTCCTCATAGGCTTCCTGCTCCAGCGCCTGCTGGAGATAGCTCAGCCAGTAATTGAGGTTCTGGGGGTTCATGCGGGCCAGCAGCCGGGCCAGGTCGAGGGCTTTGTCCGCTTCGCCGTGCTGCCTGTAGTAAAACATCCGCACATTCGACTCGAAGACATCCGGAAGGCGTTTGCGGTGGCGCATGGCCAGGGCGCTGGCAGCCTGAATTTTATTCGGGCTGCGCTGATAGGCGCGGTACGTCTCGCCGAGGTTGAAGGCGCACCAGGCGAAGGTGCTGTCCAGCTGCAGCGCACGCTCCAGCTCGCCGATCGAAAAATAGCCTCCGGAGGCGTGCGAGCCGAGGATGCCGTTTGAAAAAGCCTGAAAGGCAGGCATCGAACTGGTCAGGTACTGCGCGGCAGGCAGGTCGGCAGCCTGGGCGAGGTATGCTGCGGGCACTCCCAGCTGCAGCTTGATGTCGCGCGACATGCTGTCGATCAGGCTGAACAGCTCGCGGCCGCGGTACACCAGGGATTTCTCCTGCGTGCCGGTCCGGGTTTGGTAGATCTGAATCTGGACTTCGTAGCCCGTCTGCGGGGCGTAGGCGAAGCTGCCGGTGAGCAGCCGCGTATGCTGCATCTGCACAGCGAAATCGAGTTTTTCCTTGAGCGAAAGGCTGTGGGTGCGGCCCGGGTCGTACTGGTTGAACAGGTAGGGGTCCTGGTCCCACTCCATTTCCAGCACGAAGGGAAGCCCCACGGAAAGCCAGTTCAGGGAGGAATCCCCGGAAGCATTATCGAAATGACTGACATACAGCGACTTGACCTCCGATGCCGGGATTACCTCGCGCCGCAGCACATTGCCGTCCTCATCGCGGTATTCACCGGCGGGCGAAGCATCCAGCCGCCCTTGCATCAGCGGGAAATAGATCACGGGCGCGAGGATCAGGAAGAGCAGGAAGCCCAGCAGGTACTGGGCCCAGACCGGCAGGCGCTGAAAGCGCTGCAGGAGGCTGCCGCCGTTGCGCCATTCGAATTTGCCGGTCATCTTCCGCGGGTCGGGCACTGCGATGCCCGGCACATTCAGCGCAAAGACCTCCAGCGGCTTGGCCACATTCTTGAAGCCGAAGGTGCCCAGGCTCCGCACCGTAAATTCCGGCTGGTTTTTGATGTAGGCATAGAGGCTTTCCGACAGCAGGATGCTGCCCGGAATCGCCAGCGACTCCACACGCGAGGCAATATTGACCCCGTCGCCGATCACCTCGGTATCGGAGAGCAGCACATCGCCGGTATGCAGACCGATACGCAGCGGCACGCGGGGCTCCTCCTGGAGGGCGAGCTGAATGGCCTGCGCACAGGTCACGGCATCTACCGCGCTGTCGAAGACGCTCAGCGTGCCGTCGCCGTAATACTGGACAATCTGCCCATTGTGCTGCTTGTGAAAGCGCTCGAATACCTCGCGGTGGCGCTGGCGGATCACAAGGGCCTGGGCCTCGTTTTCCTGCATGAGCGCCGTGTAGCCGACAATATCGGTAAACATGATCGCAGCAAGGCGGCGGGTCGGAGTCATAGGCAATACACCAGTTGGAACAGCAAGTTGCGGCTTTTTACGGAGAATGCAGCCAGCCGTCCCAACATACGGCAATCGGCCTGCCCGCGTTCGGGCATGCGGCGGCCTGTGCGCTGTCCGGGCATTCAGGCAAACTCGCGCAGGATCAGCGCCGGCAGCTCGCGCACGCTGGGCAGCATGTGCGTATGCGCGTAGGCGCCCAAGATTTCGGCGGAATTGGCGCCGCTGAGCACGGCGATATTGCCCCGGCAGCCTGCATTCCGGCCTGAGAGCAGGTCGGCCGGCGTATCGCCGATTTTGATTACCTGATGCACACTCTGCACGCCGAGCTGCTGCATGGCGTAAAAAATCATGAAAGGCGCCGGGCGGCCTATGCCGCCGGCATGCTCCACATCCACTGCCAGATCGGTGAGGCCGCGCTCCAGCCAGCCCAGCCCTTCCTGGATGGCGGTATTGATGTCGCGGTGAAAACCCGTGTCCGTAGCCACTTTGATGCCCTGGGACTTGCACCAGCGGAACACCTCCTCGGCGCCCGGAATAGCCCGCACCTGCCGGCGGTAATGGTCCAGCATGATGACGGTGTAGCGCTCGAACATGCGCAGCGCCTCCTCGTGGTACTCGGACAGGCCCAGGCGCTCCAGATCCTCGAAGCGCAGGGCGCGGCCCCGGCTCCGTGCGATCAGATACTCGTACAGGCGGATTTTATTGGTGCCGATGGACTGCTGGAATTCCAGCAGCGGCACGTCCAGGCCTGCTTCTGCGGCGGCCTGGTGCAGGCTGCCGGCAACGGCGTTGTCGTCTTCGACGGTGGTGCCGGCAAGATCGAATACGATGAGCTGAACAGGAGGCATAGGCGGAGGCAGCGGAAGGCGGCAAGTTGTGGCTGTTTTCGGGAGAAACCCCGATGGGCAGGGTTAAGGAATTGTGAAGAATCGCGGGATGCGCCGGGAGCGGGCGGCAGCGCCTGCGGCGCGACCGGATTTTTCGTAGCTTCGCAGGGACGTGAAGCATCGATTCCTCCTGCCCCTGGCCGAGTTCGGCTACCTGATCTGGCGCCTGGCCGGCTGCCTGCCGTATGCGTGGCGCGACCGGCGCCGTGTGCTCTACCAGCTCGACCACGTAGGCGTCAACTCATTGCCGCTGGTAGCCCTTATCGGGCTCTTTTCCGGCGCGCTGATGGCCTGGCAGGCCGCGTTTCAGTTTAAAGGCATGGTATCCTTGTCGGTGCTGGGCGGGCAGGTCACGCGGGCGCTGATGATGGAAATGGGACCGGTGCTCACCGCCCTGGTCATCAGCGGGCGGATCGGAGCGTCCATGACGGCCGAAATCGGCACGATGAAGGTCACCGAGCAGATCGATGCGCTGCGGACCATGTCCATCGATCCGGTCCGCTATCTCGTGCTGCCGCGGTTCATGGGCCTTTCGCTGATGATGCCCGTGCTCACTGCGTGCGCCATCCTCGTATCCGTCGGCGGGGCCT
Source organism: Bacteroidia bacterium (assembly GCA_033765305.1). GTDB lineage: Bacteria > Bacteroidota > Bacteroidia > J057 > J057 > RDXT01. The sequence goes on along the minus strand of JANRID010000035.1, from coordinate 21,852 downwards.
ATCTGGTGTCGGCCTACTTCCTGGACCTGTCCCGGCAGGTGTTCTTCGGGTCGGTACAGGACTTCTTCCGGGGCAGCGATCTGGCGGGCGGGCTCATCAAGAGTGTCTTCTTCGGCATGACGATCTCCCTGATCGGCTGCTACAAGGGCTTCCGCACCACGCTGGGCGCCAGCGGGGTGGGCGAGGCGACCATCGGGTCCTTTGTGCTCTCCGCTGTTTGCATTTTAGGCGGAGATTTCTTCCTTTGGATTATTTTGTTTTGAATTGATTGAGCAAAACGGGGATTTTTTCTATGTTTGTCAAGCATTTAGCCTTGCCTCAGAAATTCCGATCCCGTGAATCAACATTGCCGCCTCATATGACTGTCTATCGTTATTCGTGGCTCAGGGCGAGCATTTTTCTGCTGATCCTTGCCGGCCCGATGGTGCTTTCAGCCCAGGTGGAGAAAACCCTCCGGAAAGCCGATCTGTACTTCCGGAGCTATAACATGGTGGCTGCGGAAGATCTGTACAATCAGGTCCTGGAGGAAGATCCGAACAATTTTACGGCTTCTTACCAGCTTGGCCGGGTGTACAACTTCCTCAAGGACTACCGCGAAGCGCTGCGGTACTTCACCCAGGCCCGCAGCATCGACCCGAACCGCAACGATACGGTGCATCTCCAGATCGGCCTGGTGAACAAGCTGCTCGGCAACTACCGCGCAGCCCGCGAATCCTTCGAGGAGTTCAAGCGTCTGCACAAGGTGCAGGACGAGCTCTACAAGCGCGCCGATCTTGAAATCAAAGGCTGCGACATCGCGGAAGCCTCGCTTGCAGGCAGACCCATGTTCCGTACCCAGCCCGTGTCCTTCAACTCTGCCGCCGACGACCGCTTCCCTGCGTATCTCGATCAGAATCAGGAGGATGTCTTTCTGGCTTTTGCCTCCGGGCGTCCCCTGGCCAAAGGCAAGAACAAGCGCAACGCCGTGACCGGCGAGCCCAAGGATACCGATATCTACTCCGTCATCCAGGAAAACGACTCCATCTTCGCCGCCGAGGTCCAGCGCTTTCCCTACAAGATCATCAACACCCGCAACAACGACGGCCCGGCCTCCTTTACCGGCGACGGCCTGACCATGTACTTCACCATCTGCAACGGCAAGGACAATCCCACCGGCTGCAGCATCTACGAATCGAAGTACAGCCCCGTCCGCAAGGAGTGGAGCAAACCTGTGCGGGTCGAGGCAGTGGCCGGGGAAAAAGAGGTGCAGATCAATACCCGCGGCAAGACCAAGCGCGTGCCGACCGACGACCGCCAGCCCTTCGTCACCCGCGACGGACGCACCCTCTTCTTCGTCTCCGACCGCCCCGGCGGCCAGGGCGGCTTCGATCTGTGGTTTTCGCGTAAGATCGGCGCAGGCTGGTCTGCGCCCGAAAACCTCGGATCTACGCTGAACACCCCCTTCGACGAAGTGTCGCCTTTCTTCAACAATGCCGGAAACCGCCTCTATTTTGCCTCCGAAGGCCTCGGAGGGTTCGGCGGCCTCGATCTCTACTACTCCGACGGCGTCATCGGCTCCTGGAGCGAACCCGTCAACCTGGGTGCGCCCATCAACTCGTCGTACAACGACTTCGGCTCGCTCTGGATGGACGGCGATTCGTCCGGCTATTTCACCTCCGACCGCCCCGGCGGCGCCGGCTCCTTCGATATTTACTGGGCCAAGCGCCTGTATTACCCCAAAGAAACCTACGAAATCTCCGTCAAGGGCATTATCCGCGACCGGGATACCAAGCAGCCTGTGGAGTTCGCGACGGCCATTCTGTTCCTCTACACGGATGACAATACCATCATGCCGCTGGATACCTTCCAGACCGATCAGGATGCCCGGTACGAGTTTCCCCTGGAGGCTGATCAGCGCTACAAAATCCTGGGCAATGCCGATCAGTATCTGGCTAATGAGGAAGAGGTCTCCACGGCCGGCATCCAGGAAAATACGGAGATCGTCCGCAACATCGACATTTCGCTGGAGCCGATCGTGATCGATGCGCCGATCGTGCTGCAGAATATCTACTACGATTTCGATGAGTATTACCTGCGGCCGGATGCGCTGGTGGAGCTGAAAAAACTGCTCAAGCTGATGCGCGACAATCCGAATCTCATCATCCAGCTCAATTCGCATACCGACTCCAACGGCACGGAAGAATACAACAAGGTGCTCTCGAACAACCGGGCCAAGGCTGTGGTGGCCTTTCTGGCAGACAACCAGATCGATCCTGCCCGGCTGACCTGGTACGGCTTCGGCGAATCGCAGCCGCTGGTGTCTCCGGAGCTGTCCGACGAGGACGAGCAGGCCAACCGCCGCACGGAATTCCAGATCATTTCGATCGATTTCTGAGCCGGTTCCTGCGCCTGAACCCTGCACGCCGCATTCCGCCGGAATGCGGCGTTTTTTCATCCGGGCTTTTCCCCGATCTTTGCCGGAGCAACTCTGCCGCCATGTCCGATTCGTATGCCCGCCGGGGCGTCTCCGCTTCCAAAGAAGATGTGCATTTCGCCATCCGCCGCCTCGATGCAGGGCTCTATCCCAATGCCTTCTGCAAGGTGCTGCCGGATCTGGCCGCCGGCGACCCGGCGTACTGTACCCTGATGCATGCCGACGGTGCCGGCACCAAGTCGGCCCTGGCCTATCTCTACTGGCGCGAGACCGGCGACCTTTCTGTATGGCGGGGCATCATGGAGGATGCCATCGTGATGAACCTCGACGACATGCTGTGCGCGGGCGCGACCGGCGACTTCATCCTGTCGAGCACCATCGGGCGGAATAAGTTCCTGATTCCCAAGGAGGTACTGGCCGAGCTGCTGGACGGCGCAGCGGAATTTGCCGAGCGCATGCAGGCCTACGGCATCCGCATCGTCAATGCGGGCGGCGAGACCGCCGACCTGGGCGATGTGGTCCGCACCCTGGTGGTGGATGCTACGATGTTCTGCCGCTTTCCGAGGTCGGAAGTCATCTCCAACGAGGGCTTTCAGCCCGGCGATGTGATCGTGGGCCTGGCCAGCTTCGGGCAGGCCGTGTACGAAACCGCCTACAACAGCGGCATCGGCAGCAATGGCCTCACCAATGCCCGGCACGACAGCCTCGCACACCGCTACGCAGCGGCCTACCCCGAATCCTTCGACCCCGCCCTGGAGCGGGATCTGGTGTACAGCGGCAAGCTCCAGCTCACCGACCCCGTGGCAGATGCGCCGCTCGACGCCGGCAAGCTGCTGCTCAGCCCTACCCGGACCTACCTGCCCCTGATGCGCGAGGTGCTCGCCCGCCACCGGAGCCGCATCCACGGCCTGATCCACTGCACCGGCGGAGGCCAGACCAAGTGCCTCAAGTTCACTGGCAACCTGCATGTAGTGAAGGATCAGCTCTTTACGCCGCCACCGGTGTTCCGCATGATCCAGGAAAGCTCGGGCGCCAGCCTCCGGGACATGTACCGGGTATTCAACATGGGCCACCGGCTGGAGATCTACACCGACCCGCATACGGCCTCGGAAATTATCCAGCTGGCAGCCGCCTACGGCATCGAAGCGCAGGGCATCGGCTATACCGCACCTGCCGACAGTCCCCGGCTGAGCCTGCATACGCCGGAAGGAATTTTCGAGTACGAGCCCGGCTGAAACGATTTGCATCCAGTTCCAACAGCCCCGCTGCTGCCCGTCTGTCGCAATAAATCAACCATCCGCCCGGAAGATCTGACCTTTGCGGCAGGCAGAGGCGGAAGAATCGCGGCCTGCCTGTCAAATTGCTCCTGAATCTAACCCGGCAGCCGATGCCCCGGATGCGGAGGCCTCGCGTTTTTTCACAATCTTCGCCCGCCTCCTGCGTTAACGAACCTGTTAGCAGCTGTTTTTTCCAACTTTTACTCAGTGAACAGACTCATGCAGCACCCGATCCGTCTGGCCTTGCTTATTTCCCTGACCGCTCTGCCTTCCGTTCTCTTTGCCCAGCCGCTGGCCCTGAGCCAGGAAATCAGCGTATGGTTTCTCGAAGAGCGCTTTATCATCACCGACTCAAACCACGACGCACTGCTGTCCCGGGAAGAAATGCAGGCCCTGCCGGAAGAGTTCTGCTACTATCTGACCGACGAGAATTTTTCCGCATCCGACCGCAACGTGGACGGGATGCTGAGCTTCAACGAGATCCAGGCACGGGTCAAGACGGAGTTTTTGTTCCGGTATAACCGCGACCGCCGCCAGCTGCGTCAGCTGGCCATGGAATACCCCCTGATGGCCCAGGGCGAGGCTGCCTACTACCGCCAGCACCCCCAGCTGGTCGAAGCGCTTTTCGGCAATTTTGTCTGGCTCTGCGAGCACACCGAGCTGGCTGCCCGGCTCTACGAAGATGATTTCTGGACGGCAGCCCACCCCGAAGTGCTGGTGGCCCTGCACCGCAACCTGCGGTGGATGACCTCCAACCCGCTGGAAGCGAAAAAAATCTACGCCGAGCGCAACGCGACCCGCCGGGTACCGGAGCTGGTTGCCTGGCGTGCAGACCATCAGGACTTTATGCGCCGGCATCCGGAACTGGAGGCCTTCTACCGCCTCGATTTTCTGCCCGGCGAGGTGCGCCTGGACCGGTAAATTTCAGTGGATTTTGTTTATCTGTAGCGCAAGCGCCCGCTCCATGCGGGCGCTCTTCGTATACTGCTTATGCAAGCATCTTCAGCATCCCCAATCGCGCAGGTCCGGGTGGCACGGGCCACGCATCAGCTCGAAGCCGTATCGGACTTTTACCTCCGCGGGCTGGGCTTGCCGGAGCTGTACCGGTTTAACGACCACGACGGATTCCGGGGCATCATGATCGGGCTGCCGGGCACGGGCTGCCATCTGGAATTCACGGAGGAATCAGGTGCGCTGCCGTTTCCGCCGCCCTCGCCGGACCACCTGCTGGTGCTGTATTATCCGGACGCCGCGCAGCGGGACCTGGCCTGCCAGGCGCTCGAAGCCTGGGGTGCAGCCCCCATAGCGCCGCACAATCCCTACTGGACGGCGCAGGGCGTCACCTACGAGGACCCCGACGGCTGGCGGGTGGTGCTGTTTGCAGGGCGTTTTGCTGCTGCTCAGTAGGCGGCGATCTCCGCCGCCGTGAAGCGCCGCTCCGAGCGGTTGCCCCAGGCACCGAGGATGTAGTTGAGTACATCGGCCACCTCCTGGTCATCGAGGCCGAGGGCGGTCATGTTGTTGTTGTACAGCACGCCGTTGACCTTGACAGGCCCTGACAGGCCGCGTTTCACGATGCGGGCCGCACGTCCGGGGTCTTCGAGCAGAAAATCGGAGCCAGCCAGCGGCGGATATACGCCCGGTGTGCCCTTGCCGTCGGCCAGGTGGCAGGTGACGCAGTAGAGCATATAGACCTCCTTGCCGCGCTGGCGGGAGGCTTCATAATCATCCTGCCGGGGGCCTGCCGGCCCGGGCGGGATGGCAGGCAGCGCCATGCCCAGGCACAGCGCTGCCCCAAACGTCCATCCGATCCAGCGCATCCGGATCTGCATCAGTTGACCGGCACCAGCCGCACGATCATGCCGGGACCTTCCACCGCGAGGTAGACATAGCCGTCCGGCGCCTCTTCCACCGCCCGGATCCGTCCGATGCCTTCGATCAGCGTTTCCTGATGGGTGACTTTGTTATCGCTGATTTCCAGCCGCTTGAGATAGCGGAATTTCATCGAGCCCACGAGCAGGCTGCCTTTCCAGGGCGCATAGGTATCGCTGGTCACGAAGTCCATGCCGCAGGGGGCGATGGAGGGCACCCAGTACAGCACGGGCTGCTCCATGCCTTCGCGGGCGGTATCGGAGGAGATCACGCTGCCGTCGTAGTCGATGCCGAAGGTAATGGCCGCCCAGCCGTAGTTGTTGCCTTTGCGGACGATGTTGACCTCGTCGCCGCCCTGCGGGCCATGCTCATGCTCCCAGAGTTCGCCGGTGGCGGGGTTGAGGGCCATGCCCTGGGGGTTGCGGTGGCCCCAGGAGAAGACTTCTTTCATCGCGCCTTCCTGGGCGAAGAAGGGGTTGTCTTCGGGGATGCTGCCGTCGTCGCGCAGGCGCACGACTTTGCCCCGGTGGTTGGCGAGGGTCTGGTTGTCGAAGGTGCCGCCGCGGTCGCCGAGGCTGAGATAGACATAGCCCTCGCGGTCGAACTCGATCCGCCCGCCGTAGTGGTGTGCTGCCGTATAATTGGGGCGGGCTTTGAAGATCACCTGCTGGTCGGTGAGCTGGTGGCCGTTCAGCTTGGCGCGCATGAGGGCGGTATTGGAGCCTTCGCCTTGCTCGCCGGGCTGGGCGGGCGATGCGTAGGAGAAGTAGATCCAGCCATTCTGGGCATAATCGGGATGCAGCTCGATGTCGAGCAGGCCGCCCTGGCCCTTGGCGCGGACTTCAGGCACTCCGCCGATGGGATCGGGATGCAGCTTGCCGCCGCGCACCAGGCGGAGTTCGCCGTCGCGTTCGGTGAAGAGCATATCGCCGTTCGGGAGGAAGGTCATGCCCCAGGGCACTTCCAGGCCCGTAAGCAGCGTATCCACGCGGAAGCGCAGCTTTTCGGAGCTGACAATGCCGGCAGCGCCGGAGGAATCGTCTTTTTTCACAAAGGCCATGCAGGCGCTCAGCAGCACGGCAGGCAGCAGCAATTTCCAGAGGTGATGCATAGGGGCAAGTATCGGTGGATCAGCCCCAAATTAGCCAATCCCCTGCACAGTACCAATACAGGCTGGGAGCAGGGCGCGGGCAACGGATTGCATGCGCAAAAATCAGGCTTTTTCCCGGGCCCAGACCACCTCCGCCCAATGCGCCAGGGCATCCCGCACGAGCTCGCGCTTGATCGGCTTGGAGAGGTAGTCGTCCATGCCGGCTTCGAGGCAGCGGTCCCGGTCTTCGGTCATGGCATTGGCCGTCATGGCGATGATCACCGGCTGATGGCCATGCGCAGGCGGGTGCAGGCGGATCTCGCGGGTTGCGGCGAGGCCGTCCATTTCGGGCATCTGCACATCCATGAAGATCAGGTCGTAGGGGATCAGATTCACCGCCCGGACCGCTTCGAGGCCGTTGGCGACAATATCGGCCTGATAGCCCAGTTTTTCGAGGAGGCGGAGCACAACCTTCTGGTTGACGGTATTGTCTTCGGCCACGAGAATCCGAAGGGGCAGGATCAGGCTGGCAGGTTCGGCCTGCGGGGATATGCGCGCCGGCTCCGCCCGCTGCGCCGCAGGCGCCAGGCAGGACATGATGCTTTTGCGCAGCGCTTCCTCGCGGGTGGGCTTGGTGAGGGTGACATTGAAGAGGCGTTCCTCCTGTTCGTTCTGCACCATTCCGCCGAGCGAGCTCAGCAGGATCAGCGGCAGTTCCTGCATGGTGAATCGCTGCCGGATGAGGCGTGCGAGCGACTGCCCGTCCATGCCGGGCATCTGCATATCGAGGATACCGAGGGAGAACCGCTCCCGGTCGAGCATGCGGGGGGCTTCGAGCGGATCGGAGCAGAGGCGGACGCTCAGGCCCATGTTGCGGCACTGGCGCTCCAGGATGGTCAGGTTGGTGAGGTTGTCGTCCACGATCAGCACGCGGTCCACCACGGTGCCCTGGGGCAGCCCTTCGGGCAGGGCAAGCTCTTCGCCGGTGAGGGCGATATCGCACTCCGGTGCCAGCACCGTGAAGAAGAACGTCGATCCCTTGCCGGGCTCGCTGTCCACCCAGATCCTGCCGCCCATCATTTCCACCAGGTTTTTGCTGATGGTCAGGCCCAGACCGGTCCCGCCGTAGCGGCGGGTGGTGGAAGCATCCACCTGCGAAAACGACTGAAAGAGCAGATGCTGCTTTTCTTTGGGAATGCCGATGCCGGTATCGCGGACCGAAAACTGCACGCGGTGCATGGAGGGGCCGGCGGGTTCGCTGCTGACGGAGATCAGGACCTCGCCGCCTTCATTGGTGAACTTGATGGCATTGCCGGCCAGGTTCAGCAGCACCTGGCGCAGGCGGGTATAATCGCCCACCACGGCGCGGGGCAGCGCCTCGGCAAAGGAGCAGAGAATCTCGATATTGCGTTCGGCAGCCTTGACCGAGAGCAGATCAATCACGTCCTCCACCGGGTGCTTGAGCACAAATGCTTGATTTTCAAGCTCCATCCGCCCGGATTCGATCTTGGAGAAATCGAGGATGTCGTTGATGATGCTCAGCAGGTTGTCGCCGCTCATGCGGATGGTCTGGGTGAAATCGCGCTGTTCCGGGTCGAGGTTGGTATCGAGCAGGAGGCCGGTCATGCCGATGACGGCATTCATCGGGGTGCGGATCTCGTGGCTCATCGTGGAGAGGAACTGCGACTTGGCAACCGTGGCTTCTTCGGCCTTTTCCTTGGCGCGGATGAGTTCGCGCTCCATTTCCTTGCGTTCGGTCAGGTCGGAGATCCGGATGAGCACACGCGGCTCCCGTGCGATTTCCATGCGGGAAAAGGCGAAGCTGCCCCAGATGCGCCGCCCGCGGGCAGAAAACAGCTCGGCTTCGTAGCTCCAGCGCTGCTCGTCCGGGGGGATGCCGGCACCGCAGGAATCGCCCAGCACCTCGCGGATGTCGCGGTTGAGCAGTTCAGCCTGGCTGACCTCCAGCAGCGCTGCCGCCTGCCAGTTGGCAGCCAGAATCCGGCAGGTATCGGCATGCACGAGAAAGTTGGCGTCGTAGGAATGCTCGAAGATGCTTTGAAACTCCTGCTTGCTGCGGTCGATCAGGTCGAACAGCTGCTGGTCGGAGATGGTCTGGAAATAAAAACCGACCATGACGCAGGCCAGGAGGGATACGGCGAAGTTCTTCAGATAAATATCCGGAAGCGGAAGCCGGGCCGGATGCTCCCCGAACAGCGGCACATCGAACGCGATCAGGGTAAACAGCCCGGCAGTGATCAGCACGCCAATGATCATATCGATCCGCTGGCGGAACTCGAACAGCATGAAGGTAAACATCGCGACGGGGAACAATGCCATCGGCTCCCCGCTCTCCATGCCGAAGGTGGTGCCTGTGATCAGGATGTTGGTGTTGGTGGCCAGCAGAAACACGTAACGGGCAGCCTGATACTGCCTCAGGCTGTTCAGCGGCCAGATGACAGATAAAGCAAGAACTGTCAGGGATTGCACGAAGGCCTCCGTATGCAATCCCTTGTTCAAATACTCGAATATAAAGGGCACAGAAATCAGGAAGCCAATCAGGGTGATGCGGTTCAGCGCCTTCACCCGCTTGACTTCGCTGTAGGTAAGCCCCTCTACGACTCCGAGCCCTGAGAGCCGGTCCCAGATACGCGCGAATACATTCATGCACAAAAGTTACTTCACACCGCCCACTATCGCAACAGGGCCGGCGCTTCTGCCGGCATGCGCAGCCGCGCCCCGGTGTAAGACTTGGCCCCTAATATGTACAGGCCGGGCCGCGGCCTGCGGCAGCCCCGGGCCCGACCTGTTGCTGAAATCGCCTGAGCTGCCGGAGCAATACCGCCGCGAATGTTAGAAATAGTATGATTATTCAATGAAAAAAGGCAGGCCTTTCGGCCTGCCTCCGACGTACTCAGGTAATACAGACGATTTAAGCAAGGGCCGCGAGCAGATGCGCTTCGTCGGGGTAGGATTCCATCTGATGAATCCGGGGAAGTTCATGCGCGATGGTTTCCAACAGTCCTGTAATATCCTCAGGTTCAAGATGATTATGCAGGGTCACGCGTACACCCGAGGCTTTGTAGGGCACACTTGGGAAAGCGGCGGCATTCACATAGTAGCCCCGTTCCATGAGCCGGCGGATCAGCGCGAAGGTCTGGCCGGGATCGCCGATCTTGATGAAACCGATGGGGGTTTCGGCGACCACCGGCTGCGGCAGCGCGAGTGCGTGAGCTGTTTCATTGAAGATCCGGATGCGGTCGAGAATCTTCTGCTGCAGCGTTCCGATTTCGGGCGAGAGGTGCACCGAAGCCGAAGCCATCACGGCGCCGAGCAGCGCGGGCTGCATGGGGCCCGAGAAGATCAGCGTGCCGCCGCAGTTGCGCACGAGCCGCTTGGTCTCCGCATCCGGGAAGATGAGCAGCCCGCCGCCGCCGGCAAAGCTTTTGTTCAGCGATACGGCCATATACAGGCGCTCGTGCCGCCCGAAAGCCGTGCGGGCAAATCCGCAGCCGTGCTGCCCGGTCCAGCTGGCGCCGTGCGCATCGTCCACGTACAGGTGCAGCTGCTCGTAGGTGTTCAGCAATTGCATCAGCTCGGCAGCCGGGGCGAAATCGCCGTACATCGAATACACGCCGTCGGCGAGGTACCAGATCCGCTGGTACTGGTCGCGGTGCTTGCGGATGCTGTGCTCCAGCATGTCCACCCGGTTGTGGCGGACCATCTCGATCCGGGCACCTTTTGCCTTGAGCACCTGAGCCGCCATCTGCACGCTCGCGTGCACCTGATGGTCCAGGATCACCAGATCTCCTTCGCCTGCCAGCACCGGCAGGTATGACAGGTGGCCCAGCGTGGTGGTGGCCGACACCAGCACCGGCGCCTGGAAAATCCGCTCCATCGCATCCTCCAGGGCATCGTACAGGCCCAGCGACAGGTAGGCGCGGGAGGAGGAAAACTGCGTGCCGTAGCGCATCACCGCCTCGATGGCCCCTTGCTTCACCCGTGGATCGAGTTCGAGCCCCAGATAGCTGCAGGAACTGAAGTTGATCAGATCCTGGTCCTCGATGCGCACCGTCCGTCCGCCGAGCTGGTCATCCTCCGTGCTGAGGTGGATGATGCCGGCATCCCGCGCCATGCTGAACATCCTGTCAGCCAGCTTGAGATATTGATTGGATTCACTCGTTGCCATGATGCAGAAGCTTATGATTGATGCTCCAAAGGTAGCGCAAGGCCACCCTTTCGTAATAGGTCAAGAATTGGCCTGTTGTACCAGGCCGGCGCAGGCTTCTGCAGCCGCAAACAGGCCCTGGATTTCATTATCCGCCTATATTCCCGGCAGCGTACCCTGAGGTTGTACCAGCAGCCCGGCAGCAGGCCGGCCGCAATTTCCTCCGTGCTTTTTTCATAAAAACCTATGAACTTGCAGACCCTAATCCGCACACATGGAGTTTAAACGCTACACCGTCACCGCCGCCCTCCCCTACGCGAACGGCCCGCTGCACATCGGCCACATCGCAGGCGCCTATCTGCCTGCCGATCTGTATGTGCGCTACCTGCGTATGCGCGGGCGCGACGTGGTGTTTATCTGCGGCAGCGACGAGCACGGTGCAGCCATTACCCTCCGTGCGAAAAAAGAAGGCATTACCCCGAAGGAAATCATCGACAAGTACGACGCGGTCATCCGCCAGACTTTCGAGCGCTTCGGGATTTCCTTCGATATCTACCACCGCACCTCCGAACCCATTCACCACGAGACCTCCCAGCAGATTTTCCTCCGGCTCCACGAACGGGGGGAATTCACGGAGCAGGTGAGCGAACAGTACTTCGACGAAGCCTTTCAGCAGTTCCTGGCCGACCGCTATATCACCGGCACCTGCCCGGTCTGCGGCAATCCCAGCGCCTACGGCGACCAGTGCGAGAAATGCGGCTCTTCCCTCAGCCCTACCGATCTGATCAGCCCCGTCTCCACGCTCAGCGGCCAGCCGCCGGTCCTGAAGCAGACCCGCCATTGGTACCTGCCGCTCGACAAGTATCAGCCCTGGCTCGAAACCTGGCTGCTGGAAGGGAAAAAGGGCATCTGGAAGCACAACGTGTACGGCCAGTGCAGCTCCTGGCTGAAAGAGGGCCTGCAGCCCCGCGCCATGACCCGCGACCTGGACTGGGGGGTGGATGTGCCCCTGCCCGATGCCGAGGGCAAAAAACTCTACGTCTGGATGGATGCGCCCATCGGGTACATCTCCGCCACACGCCAGCTCTTCACCGAGCTGGAATCGGGCGAATACCGCTTCGCTACCCCCAGGCGCAGCTTTCAGCAGCCCCGCGCCGAAGACTGGCACCGCTACTGGAAAGATCCCGAAACCCGCCTGCTGCATTTCATCGGCAAGGACAATATCGTTTTCCACTGCATCATCTTCCCGGCCATCCTGCATGCGCACGGTGAGTATCTGGTCCCCGACAATGTGCCCGCCAATGAGTTCCTGAACCTCGAAGGCGACAAGATGTCCACCTCCCGCAACTACGCCGTCTGGCTGCACGAGTATCTGGAGGAATTTCCCGGAAAAGAAGATGTGCTGCGCTATGCCCTCTGCTCCATCCTGCCGGAACAGAAGGACAGCGATTTTACCTGGAAGGACTTCCAGGCGCGCAACAACAGCGAGCTGGCCGACATCCTGGGCAACTACATCAACCGCGTCATCAGCCTGACCCGCAAATACTGCGGCGGCATCGCCCCCGGCTGGACCGGCACGGTGGACTCCGACACCACCGGTGCGCTGCACCAGCAGGTAAGCGCGCTCGTGGCCGAGACCGGCGAGGCGCTGGAGCAGTTCCGCTTCCGCGAAGCGCTCCAGGCATTTATGAACATCGCAAGGGCCGGCAACAAGTATCTGACCGACGCCGAGCCCTGGAAAAAGGCCAAAACGGCCCCCGATGCCGTCCCCTCCATCCTGCATGCCTCACTGCAGGTGGTGGCGAAGCTGGGCCTGCTGGCCCGTGTCTTCCTCCCCCATACGGCGCAACGGATCGATGCCTTGCTGAATGCGGATGGCAGCGGCTATGCCTGGGACGACCTCCTGCGGAACGAACTGCTGCCCGCCGGCCACGCGCTGACCAGCGCCGACCCCCTGCCGCTGCTCTTTGAAAAAATCGACGACAGCCTGATCGAACGCCAGCTCCATAAACTGCATCCGCCCGTGAATCCTCAGCCCGAGCCTGCTCCCGAATCCGCAGCCCCGGCGGCTGCGCCGCCGGAACCCGCCAAGCCGGAAATCAGCTACGAAGATTTCCAGCGGATAGATATCCGCATCGGCACCATCCTGGAGGCGCAGCGTGTGCCCAAAGCCGACAAGCTCCTGCAGTTCAAAGTCGATACCGGGCTGGATGTCCGGACCATCCTGTCCGGGGTGGCCCAGTATTTCACGCCGGAAGAGATGGTAGGCAAGCAGGTGCCGGTACTGATCAACCTCAAGCCCCGCACCATCCGCGGCATCGAGTCGCAGGGGATGATCCTGTTTCCCGAAGACCCGAAGGGGCTGCACCTGATGCTGCCGGTGGATCCCGTGGATCCGGGCGCAATCGTGAAATAGCATGCGCCGCCGGAATCTGCTGCGGCTGAGCGCCTTGCTGCTGGTGCTGGCGGCATCCGGCGCCTATTGGGCAGCGCAGCAGCATTACCTCTTCCCCAACGGCAGCCAGCTCTTCGCGTGGCGCCACCGCTGGACCGCGCATCTCGAATGCTACACTGAACGCTGGAGCCTCCGGCCCGGCGATCCGCTGCGGGTCTTTGCCAGCAGCAGCAGCCCCGGCCCGGCCCGGGTCCGGGTATATCCCGCCGCAGGCGGCGAGGCGGTGCTCGACATGCCGGTGCAGGTTCCATACCAGCCGCTGCGCGCGGATGCCTCCGTGCAGGGCTGCGGATGGGAGGCGGTGTGGCAGGGCGCGCTGCCTGCGGCAGCGCCGGGCTGGTATCTCGCCGAACTGGAGCAGCAGGGCCGGCGCCGCCGGAGCAGCCTGTTCATCCTGCCGGCAGGCAGGCCCCAGCGGCGCATTGCCTGGATTTTTTCCACCAGCACCTGGGAAGCCTACAATGCCTGGGGCGGCAAATCGCTCTATTCCCGCGACTACACCCATACGGTCTCGCGCCTGCGCCCGCAGCCGGCCTCCGATCCCGGGATTCCCAACACCTGGGAGCACCACCAGCTGTACTACCAGGCAGCCAGCCGCGACCTGCCGCTGGCGCAGCTGCTGGACAGCGCCGGGCTGGCGTTCGACGCCTATTCCATGAACGATCTCGATGCCGGCGACTCCGCGCTGCTGGCCTATGATGTGCTGCTGCTTTCCACCCATGCCGAGTACTGGTCCGAAGCCTCGCTCCGGCACCTGAATGCCTGCCTGGACCGCGGGGCCTCGCTCGTCTGCCTGGCAGGCAATGTAGCAGCCTGGGTGACCCATTTCGACCCGGCTGCGCAGCAGATGACGGTGTACAAATCCGCTCCGAACCTCTGGGAGCAGGCCGATACGCTGGGGCTCCGGCCTTTCGGCACGCAGTACATCTACCTCGGCTTCCATACCTACGCGCCGTATCAGGTCCTGGACAGCTCCTGGCTCTGGGCCGGCACGGGCCTGCGGCCCGGCGATCTGTTCGGAAGCCGGAGCGATATGTACGATTACACCTATATGTATGCCAGCCCGGCGGAGGCGCTGCTGGGCCTGCTGCGCAAAGGCCGCGCCGGAGCCGCCTCCGGCATGGAAATCGATAAAGTGTATCCGCGAACACCGGCCGGCTGGCGCACCCTGGCCTCCGGCCTCAATCCGCCCCGCGAGGGCCGGGGCGAGGTCTATCCGGATCCTGCCCTGCCCTGGGAAGCCGGCAGCGGCGCCGATTTGGGCTATTATCCGCACCCGGGCGGCGGCATCGTGTTCAACGTCAGCTCGATGGCGTTTACCGGCGCCATCCCCTACGACGCCCGCATCCGGCAGATCGTCCTCAATGCCGTCCGGCGCGGCCTGCGCCCCTAAGCCAAAACGCCTGCCGGGCGTACCGGCAGGCGTCAATGAATATAAGCGTGCACTAAAACGTAGATCAGCGCAGCACCGTAATGGTCCGGCTGTCGTTGATCAGATTTCCATCCAGGTCGGTAGCTTCTACCTTATACACATATACCCCTTCCTGCACGGGAGCGCCCTGCAGGTCGGTGCCGTTCCACTCGAAATCCGGCTGCGCCGACTCGAATACGAGCTGGCCCCAGCGGTTGAAGATGCGGATGTGGAAGGAGAGCACATTGTAGTACCCGGCGCGGTAGGCATCGTTGATGCCGTCGCCGTTGGGGGTAAATGCACTGGCCAGGTGAACCGCGGCGAGCTTCTTCACCTCTACCTTGCCGTCTGCCGTCAGCGGGCAGCCATTGACATCCGCTGCGCGGAGGCTCACGGCATAGATGCCCGGATACTGGTACTCATGGCTGGGCTCAGGCAGCTGCGATCCGGAGCCGTCGCCGAATTGCCATTCCCAGCGGCTCAGGCCGATGGTGGACCCGTAGGCGAAATTGACGACTGCCAGCGGCAGCTCCACGACGGCTGAATCAGGCGTAATGGCGAGCTGCTGGGCTTCGTACACCAGCGCCGTAAGCGCCTGGCGGGTATTGACGCAGCCTTTGTCGGAGACCGGCTCGATGTAGTAGGTCGTGGCGGCCGGCAGGCCCGGCGTCGTGTAGGAATACGAGGTCTGGAAAGGCTGGAGGTCGGAAAGGCTCTGGTACCAGCGGACCTGGGTGCCAGGCTCGGTAATGGCGCCCAGCAGTGCGCGTTCGCCGAAGCAGACGGTATCTGTGCGCACCGACAGGATCACGGGCAGCTCATAGACCCGAACCCCGTGACTGATCTGATTGGAACAGCCCGAATCCGATACCACCGACAGCGTCGCAATCACATCGCCGGCCTCCCGGTACACGTGCCGTGCATCCGGATCGGCGGAGCTGCGCCCGTCGCCGAAGTCGTAGCGGTAACTGACGATCTGGCCGGAGACGATGGTGCTGAAATTGCGGAAGCGGGTCGTATCGTTCAGACAGACCGGATCTGCCGCAAACTCCGGATAGGGGCGCGGGTTGATCACCACCTGCTTGAAGGCCGTATCCACGCAGCCGGCGGTCGTGCGCACAGCCAGGTACACGGTATACGTGCCGGAGCCGGCCGTAGCGTAGTAGCTGTGCACCGGGCTGGGGCTCTGCGAACTGCTGCTGTCGCCGAAGTCCCAGTAGCGGTATTCAAGCGGCGTGCGCGGATCGCTGGTGCTCAGGCTGACAAACTCGGTCTGGTCGGTCTCGCAGGTCTTGCTGTAGGAGAAATCCGCCACCGGCGAGGGATAGGCCGTCACCGGCTTGGTGATCTGGTCGGCGCAGCCGTTGGCAGTGGTGACCTGGAGGGTGATATTGTAGGTTCCGGGGCCTGCGTACACGTGCGAAGGCTGGAGGTCGATGGCGAAGTTGCTGATGCCGGATGCCGGATCGCCGAAATCCCAGAAGAGCTGGCTGATGTAGTCCAGATTGCCGCCCACCGAAGACGAGGTGGAGGCGAGCACCACGCTGTCTTCGCAGGCGCTGATGACGCGGAAATCCGCCACCGGATTCGGATGCACAAACACGGTCTTCGTCACCTGATCGGAGCAGCCGAATGCCGTGCTGGCTGTCAGGGTCACGTTGTAGAAGCCATAGTCGGCATAGGTATAGACGGGCGAGGCGCCGCTGCCGGTGCTGCCGTCGCCGTAGGACCAGGCAAATCCGCTTACCGTATTACCCGGTTCGATGACGGAGGTATTGGTAAAGGTATTGCTGGTTCCTTCGCAGGCATTGGTAAAGGTAAAGTCCGCATCCGGCGCCGCTTCCACGCGCACGGCGCGTGTGAGGGAATCCCGGCAGCCGTTGCTGCTCGTGACGGCGAGCTTCACATTGTACAGGCCCGGCGCAGTGAAGGTATAGGCAGGATTCTGATCCTGCGAAAACGCGCCTGCGCCGAAGGTCCAGCTCCAGCGGGTGATAGCCCCCTCGGCAATGGTGGACAGATCGGCAAATGCCGTTTCGGCATCTTCGCAGACGACGCTGGAGCTGAAATCGGGCACCGGCTGGGCATACGGCCGGATCGTAATCGAGTCCGGCGGACCGGGACAGCCCAGGGCATCGAAGGCGATGGCATAGATCGTGGTATCCTGCAGCACCCCGGCAATGGTCAGATTCTGGCCGGTAAAGCCGCCTGCGCTCCAGATGTAGCTGGCGCCGCCATTGGCGGTGAGCGTGGCGCCGGCACCGGGACAGATCCGCAGATCGCCGCTGATCTGCACCCGCGGGCCTTCCTTGACCGACACCGTCGAAAAGGCCGGGGTGCTGGAGCAGCCGCCGTTGAAGGTCACGACGGAGTAGGTGGTCGTCTCGTCCGGCGCGACGGTGATGCTCTGCGTCGTGGCGCCATTGCTCCACAAATAGGTATAGCCGGAGGGCAGGTTGCCGATGGCAGTCAGGGTAACCGAATCGCCGGGGCAGATTTCAGAAACTGCCGGCTGGATCACCGCCGAGAGCGACGGATTGACATAGACCGTCGTATAGTCGAAGGTGGTGCACACCCCGCTGGTCACCTGCACGACATAGCTGAAGACCGTCTGTGTATTGCTGTCGTTGGGGAAGGTGAAGGCAGGCTGCGCGGCCGTGGTGCTGCTCAGGAAGGTGCCGGGCGACCAGAGGTAGGTCTGGCCGGGGATGGCCGGGGTGCCAAGGTTGAAGTTGAAATTGGAGCAGATCGTCACATCGGGGCCTGCATTGGCGATGGCGCCGGTCGGCAGGTTTGTGACGCCGGGGATGGTCACCGTGCAGCCGAAGGTATCCTGCACAAAGAGATTGAAGAAATAGTCGCCCGGAGCGGGATAGAGATGTGTGAAGCTGGAGTCGGAGGTATTGGGGTTGAATTCGAGGTTGCCGTTTCCGGTCCAGTTGGTGACGGGGAAAATATTGCTGTACGGGCCGGGAATGGTCGATGCCGGCAGCGCACTGAGCTGGACCGCATTGCACCCGACCGGATCGCCGATCCCGGTCGAGCTGGCCAGCACATCCTCCACGTAGATGATGATGGTAAACTGGTTGAAGCCCGGAATGGGGCAGGCATCGTCCTGCACGCTCACCACGAAGAAGTAGGAGCCGGAGGGCAGGTTGGCCGGCGGCGTCCAGCAGAAGCGGGCCGTAGGCGAGGGGCCTGTGATGGTATTGACGATGGCCGGGTTGTTGGCATCGGTGAAGGTAGCGCCGGGGATGCTCTGGTTCCAGGTAATGGTATAATCCAGCGAGGGGTCCTGGCTGATTACCGGCAGGTCGAAGCACATCTCCACCCCTGCGCAGGTGCGCACCTCGCTGTACGACAGCGGGAGGGCCGGCACCTCGTCTGCGCCGAGGACCAGGTTCTGCACGCCGCCGGTAAGCGGGTTGGAGGAGGCGCAGTTGCCGATCACGGTGATCTGCATATCGCGCACCACCTGGCCGATAAGCTGGCCGTTGCGCCATTCCTTGACCACGATACACATCACCCCGACCACCTCGCTGCCGGTGGGGTTGGGCGTCATGGTAATGTCGCCGGTAAGGGGGTTGATGCTGATGCTCCAGGTCTGGCCCAGCGGCTGTTCCGGGGTAAAGCCCGGCAGATAGGGCACCGGGATGCCGGGATCGTCGAAGCATTCGCCCAGCTCATAGGAAAGCGAGTCTCCGTCGGGGTCCGTAGCGCCCTGGTTGAAGGTAAAGGGCTCGCCTGCGCAGATGTAGGGCACCGGCTTGTTGTTGAAGACCGGCGAGCTGTTGCAGGGCGTAATGGTCAGGTCGACAATGGTGGAGCTGGACGTAAGGCCCTGGCCGGCAGGATTGTCGATGGAGCTGATGACGCCGTTGCGGCAGCAGCTGTTGTATTGGATCAGGTACTGGTCGCAGGTCGCGTTGCAGAAGGAATAGTCGATGTAATATACGGCCTCGACGACGCCGTTGATCGGCGGGTTGGGATTCAGGCCGGGGTTGCCGTCGCAGCCCGTGGGATAGGGCGTGCCGGGCGGGGCATTGAGCAGGTCCGGACAGATGGGTGTCACTTCGCTGTAGCTCTGAAACACCCAGCCGGAGATCGGCGTGGGGGCGGTGCAAGGGCCGCCGATGCCGTTGATCTGAAACGAGGAGCCTACGGCAGGCGCCGGCGGAGCAGGAGAGGTGCTTACCGGCACATTACCCACCATCGCGCCGCCCGTGCAGTCGTAATAGGTCTTGTGAAAAATCCTGTACGTGCAGCTGCCGGTGCAGGAATAGGTAATGTCGACCCCCATGATGTGGGTAGCATGCGCCAGATCCGGCAGCAGCCACCCCGACAGGATCACGAAGAGAAAGAGGCGTAAGAGTTTCTTCATGACTGGATTCCCAAGCTGTTATACGCTGAAAGTCAAAACTACTGAAAAAAAATGTAACCCCGAAACGCAATCGGCTTCGCACGGCAATCGGACGGTTGAATGGGTAGAAAATATGGCTTTACGGAATACCTGCGCACAATACGCTGTGCGCAAGCCGGGTTTTCCTGCGTCAGGTACTGATCTGATAGCGGAAAAATTATACATTTGTTGGAACCGCCTGCATATTGATTTGAATTGGCCCAATGTATATGTAATGAAGCCTGCATTTACCCTCCCGCTCCGCCCCCATCTTTTTCCGCAGCCCGCCGGATGGCTGCTGATGTGCTGCCTGATGGCACCGGTCATGCTTCAGGCCACGCATTACCTCGGCGTCGATATCACCTACGAGTGCCTGCCCAACGGCTGCCATTACCGGATTTACCATACCTCCTATTACGACTGCTCCGGCTCGGCCATGCAGCCGTTTTTTCCCCTCATGCCCAATGATCCGCCGCCGCCGCCGACTGCCGCCTCGTTTTCCTTCGGCGGGGTTCCCAATACGCCTGGGCAGGTATGCAGCGCCCCGACCCCTGTCAACAACGCTCCGTGGAGCTTCATTTCCTATGCCGAAGTGACCCCGGTCTGCCCCAGCGCCACGACCCGCTGCACTGACATCAGCTCCCCCATCCGGGGGGTATCGGAAGTGCGCTACTTCCGCGACTACAACTTCTGCAATACCACCTGCGACGTGTACAACATCCGCTGGGAGGAATGCTGCCGCAACAATGCGATCACGTCCCTCAACCAGCCGGGCCTTCAAAGCATGGCCATCGCTACGACGCAGATCAACACCACCCTCGCCCCCTGCAACAATTCGCCCCAGTTCTCCAATATCCCCGCACCCTATATCTGCGCCGGGCAGCCTTATACCTTTAATCAAGGCGCCACCGACCCGGATGGCGACTCGCTGGTGTATTCGCTCGGCTCCTGCTACGAGGATGCCGGCCCTGGCACGCCGCTTTTCGTCCCGTATCTGCCGGGCTATTCGGCCACCGCGCCCCTCGGGCCGGGCTGGAGCGTCGCCATCAACGCCCTCAACGGGGACATCACCATCACCCCCAACCCCGGCGGGCCGATCGAGGTCGGGGTGCTATGCGTCTATGTCACGGAATACCGCAACGGGGTCCAGATCGGGCAGGTCTCGCGCGATGTGCAGGTGACGGTCATCGACTGCGCCGCCCTGGGCCAGGTCAACAACCTGCCCAGCATCACCGGCCTGACTAACCTCAGCCCCGGCGCTACAGCCAATGGCCTGACGGTCAATGCCTGCGCGTGCAGCGAGCTTTCCTTCGACATCCTGACTGCCGACATCGACCCGAACCAGAACTTTGTCCTGGCCTGGGACCAGGGGGTTCCGGGGGAACTGGCCAATGCGCTCACGCCCACGGTCGCGCAGGATACCATCACCAGTGCCGGAGCCCCGCCCTCCGCGCATTTCTCCTGGGTGCCCACCCAGACCGGGGTCTATTCATTTACCCTCACCCTCCAGGACGACGGCTGCCCGCTCCTCGGCCAGACCCAGCAATCCATCACCATCAATGTCAACGGCTGCGCGCTGCCGCCCTTCCTGCTCGAAACCCGGCTGGACTGCTATGATGTGCGCCTCGAAGCCCTGGCCTGCGGCGCCGCGCCGCCCCTTACCTATCAATGGAGCGGCCCCGGCGGCCTGAACAGCAATGCGCCGGTCGTCGTGCATGCCTATCCTGGCCCCGGCACCTATCCCTATACCGTCACCATCACCGATGCCAACGGCTTCGTAACCACCAACAGCGGCAGCCTGTCGCTGGCCAATGCGGCGCTTGCCGATGCAGGCCCGGATCTGTATCTCTGTTCCGGCGACATCGGAACCATCGGCACGCCTGCCTTGCCGGGCTACACCTACACCTGGACCTCTCCGCTGGGCCAGGGCTGGGCGGGCACCATCAACCCGGCTACGGCCCAGGCGAATGTGGTGCTGAACAACGGCACGGCCATTCCGTTCATCATTCCATTCTATCTGCAAGCCACAGACCCCATCGGCTGCGTTGCGTACGACACCGTGCAGGTCACCTTCGCGCCGGAGCCGCAGGCTGCCGTCATCAGCCCGGCGCAGGCCTGCACCGGAGAGGCGATCCCGGTTTCATACGGCGGCCCATCTGTGCCCGGCTCGCTGTTTTTCTGGGATTTCGGCGGCGGCACCGGCACCGCGAACGGCCCCGGCCCGCATCTGGTCAGCTGGAGCACCCCGGGCCCCAAGACCGTACGGCTGGTGGTGGAAAGCAATGGCTGCCAATCGGATACCGCTTTCCGGACCGTGACGGTCAATCCGATTCCGACATCGGGCTTTTCGGTGACGCCGCAGGTGTGCGCAGGCCAGGCTGCGCAGGCGATCTACACCGGCTCGGCTGATCCGAACACGGCAACCTTCACCTGGGACTTCGGCGGCGGCCAGGGCGCCGGGGGCGGCACGCCCTTCGGCATTGTCTGGACCACGCCGGGGATCAAGACTGTCACGCTCACCGTCACCGAAAACGGCTGCATCAGCTCCACTTCGGTCCAGACCGTGACCGTCTTCCCTGTGCCCACGGCATCCTTTGCCGTGCAGCCCCAGATCTGCGAGGACGACGTGATGCAGATCACCTACACCGGCTCCGCCGCCGCTTCGGCGACCTACATCTGGAGCTTCGGGCCGGGCGCGCAGGTGCTCGGCGGATCGGGCCAGGGGCCCTACCAGGTCCGCTGGGCCACCGGCGGCATCCGCGATGTC
>JANRID010000022.1:0-14142 GCA_033765305.1 Bacteroidia bacterium | reverse complement strand
GGTATTGAAAAAAATCCGATCTTGCCGTATGCGATTCCGTAGGTGGGCTGGATATGTGCTTGCGCTGGGGCTTTGCGGCGCCTGCAATCCGTTTGCGCCGGTGTACGACCCCGACGGGCTGGCGAACGTCAACCTGCTGGGCGACCCCCGGTCGGTGGACGGGTATTTTCAGCTGTTCAAAAATGCCTACGAGCTGCGGGATACCACCCTGTACGGGCGGCTGTTCACGAGCGATTTCACCTTCGAGTACTACGATCCGGATCTGGGGCAGACCATCCGCTGGGACCGCGACACAGAGCTCGCGATTTCGTACCGGCTTTTCACCTCGGTGCAGCAGATCGTGCTGGACTGGAACTACTACACCCAGCTGGACACGACGGTGCTGGAGGGTGTGATTGTCCGCAACTTCAATCTGACCATTACCCAGGACGAGCAGACCGTGCTGGCAGGGTCGGGGCGGGCGCGGCTGCGGCTGCGCCGCCTGGCGCCGGACGAAGCCTGGCGGGCCTACTATTGGTTCGACGACTCCGACTTCTAGGATTTCCCCCTTCGGGCATCTAGTTTCGCACCTGTGAACCGGACCGAATTACCGATGCGGCAGCTGGGGCTGTTTGTGCTGGGCTGGAGCCTGGCGGGGCTTCCCATGCTGGGGCTGCTGCTGGCGGAGGGATACGAGCAGAGCTTCCTGATTCTGAACCGGCTGCATACGCCGGCGCTGGATGCGCTCATGCCGCATCTGACCCATGCCGGCGACGGGCTGCTGCTGGGCTCGCTCGTGGGGCTGCGGCTGATCCGGCGGGAGCCGGGCCGCGCCTGGAACCTGCTGCTGGTCATGCTGCTGGTCGCGGCGCTGGTGCGGGTGCTGAAGTTCGAGGTCTTTCCGGACTGGAGCCGGCCCATCCGGGTGTTCGAGGGCCGCGAAGCCGTACACTGGATCAGCCTGGGGCGCGAGCGGATGTACGCCTTTCCCTCCGGCCACAGCACGGCGGCAGTCGCCGCCCTGGCGCTGCTGGCAGCGGAGCTGCGTCCCGGCTGGGCCCTGCTGTGCGGGCTGCTGGCGGGGGTGCTCGGCTACACGCGGGTGTACCTGGGGGTGCATTTTCCGGGCGATGTGCTGGCCGGGGCCCTGCTGGGCCTGCTGCTGGCGCTGGCCGGCCTTCAGTGGTACCGCCCCTGGCTCCGCCGCCGCGCGGCGGCACGCCCGCCGCAGGCCCTCCGGCGCCAGGAAATCTTCCTCTATCTCCTCGGCGCCGCCTGCCTGCTGGCCGCATTCCTCAATCTGTACCGCACCTATTATATGCCTGCCCCATGACCGGCCTGCTCGAAGCCTGGGATGTGCAGCTTTTCCGCCTGATCAACGGCGCGCATCTGCCGTGGCTGGACCCCGTGATGGCGGGCCTCAGCAGCAAGGCGCTCTGGATTCCGGTGTATGCGCTGCTGGCCTGCTGGATCTGGCGGCGCGAAGGCCCGCGCGGGCTGGCCCTGGCGCTCGCGGCGGCTGCGGTGCTCATCACCCTGAGCGACCAGGCGGCATCGGGGCTGCTCAAGCCCTGGGCAGCGCGCTACCGCCCCTGCCGGCCCGAGGCCGGCCTGCCCTTCGAGGTGCATACGGTGAACGGCACATGCGGCGGCGCCTACGGCTTCGCCAGCTCGCATGCGGCGAATTTTTTCGCGCTGGCGGCCTGGATCTCCGGGCGGATCCGGGTGCGCGCGCTGGTCCTGGCAGCCTATGCGGCGGCCCTGCTGGTGGCCTGGAGCCGGGTGTATCTGGGGGCGCATTATCCCGGCGACGTGATGGCCGGAGCCGCCATCGGCCTGCTGAGCGCGGCGCTGACGGGCCATGCCCACCGCTGGGCCGCCCGGAAGCTGGGCCTGGCGCCGGCAGGCGCTAATTCCGGTGGTTGAGGCGCTCGGCCAGGGCTTCGGTATCCATGCGCGGGCCGTACAGGCGGCTGCGGGCGCTGAGCCGCACCAGCGAAGGCTCGCCCTTGCGGCGGCCGTACCGGACGATCAGCTCCACCACCCGGTCCTCTTCCACCGATCCGTAATGCGCCGCTCCGTCCAGATCTTCCAGGCTCTTGACCTTCAGGTCGGCCCGGCCCATGTAGGCCAGGCAGGACTCCACCGCCTTCTGGGCCTCCTTGGCGGTGGGGAAGGTGCGCGCATCCTCGATCGCGTAGAGCACATCCCGGCGGAAGAAATACTGCACAGTCTGCCGGGCGGAGACCGGGTTGATCAGGGTATCGGTCTCGGCGGCGGCATGGCGGGCGTAGTCGCGGGTGGACAGGTGGGCCAGCACGTCGCTTCGGGTCTGGCCAAAGGGAATGAACATCGCATTCTGCGAGAACATCAGGCCGGGGAGCATCATCAGGGTAAATAGCTGTCTCATGGATCTGCTGGATTACAGGCGCTGAACGATGCCCCAACTTAGATCTGGTCCGAATAATTGGAAAATCGATTCCTGGAAATATATGACGGCCTGCTGCCGGGCCGTGTAAGGATGCGGCAGGATTGACGAAACCCTGCAACGGCTCTGCTGCGCCCTGCATGCAGGAAATCCCGTGCACCGGCGGGCGGGCATTTCATAATCCCGACTTTGCGACGTACTTTTGTGCGGTTTCCTTGCGTACAAGCGGATGGCTCAATCTACCAAATACATCTTCGTCACCGGCGGAGTGACGTCCTCATTGGGGAAAGGCATTCTGGCGGCCTCGCTGGCCAAGCTGCTGCAGCTGCGCGGCTACAGCACCACCATACAGAAATTCGACCCCTACATCAACATCGATCCCGGAACCCTCAATCCGTACGAGCACGGCGAGTGCTATGTGACGGACGACGGCGCCGAAACCGATCTCGATCTGGGGCATTACGAGCGCTTTCTCAACGTGCCCACTTCCCAGGCCAACAACGTCACCACGGGGCGCGTCTACCAGACCGTCATCGAGCGGGAGCGCAAGGGCGACTACAAGGGCAAAACCGTGCAGGTGGTGCCGCACGTGACCGACGAGATCAAGCGGCGCTTCTCGCTGCTGGATGAAGAAGGCCGCTTCAACATCATCATCACTGAGATCGGCGGCACGGTCGGCGACATCGAGTCGCTGCCCTACATCGAGGCGATGCGGCAGTTCCGCTGGGAGCACGGCCCCGAAAACTGCCTGGTCATCCACCTGACCCTGATTCCGTACCTCTCCTCGGTGGGCGAGCTGAAAACCAAGCCTACCCAGCACTCGGTCAAAAGCCTCCTGTCCTCCGGCATCCAGCCCGACATCCTGGTGTGCCGCACCGAGCACCCCATCCCGGACGACCTGCGGCGGAAGCTTGCCAGCTTCTGCAACGTGCGCCTCGAAGCGGTAATCGAGAACATCAACGCGCAGTCGATCTACGAGGTGCCCTTCCTGCTGCAGGACGAAAAGCTCGACCAGGTGGTGCTCAGGATGCTGGAGCTGCCTTCCAAGGGCGAACCCAACCTGAGCCGCTGGCAGCGCTTCGTGCATCAGCTGTACAACCCCAGCGACAAGGTGCGGATAGGCCTCGTGGGCAAATACGTGGAGCTGCACGACGCCTACCTGTCCATCAGCGAGTCGCTGCGGATTGCCGGGGCTGAAAACGACCTCGAAGTGCAGATCGACTGGATCCACTCCGAACGCATCGGCCTGGATACGGCTGCCGCCACGCTCGAAGGCCTGGACGGCATCCTCGTGGCCCCCGGCTTCGGCGAGCGGGGCTGGGAAGGCAAGCTGCTGGCTGCCCGCTACGCCCGCGAGCACCAGATCCCCTACTTCGGCATCTGCCTCGGCATGCAGGTAGCCCTGGTGGAATTTGCCCGCAACGTGCTGGGCCTCGCACAGGCCAACAGCACCGAGTTCGATCCGGCCTGCACAGATCCGGTGGTAGCCATGATGGAAGACCAGAAGCAGGTGGACCAGCTCGGCGGCACCATGCGCCTCGGCGCCTACGAATGCGAACTCCGCCGCAGCTCCCTTGCGCACAAGGCCTACCAGAAGGTGCGCATCTTCGAGCGCCACCGCCACCGCTACGAGTTCAACAATGCCTACCGCAAACGCTATGAGCGCAAAGGCATGATCTTCTCCGGAAACAACCCCGGAACCGGCCTCGCCGAAATCCTCGAACTGAAGGGACATCCCTTTTTTATCGGCACCCAGTTTCACCCGGAATACAAATCGACCGTCGAAAACCCCCATCCGCTCTTCCTGGCCTTTATCAATGCCGCCTGCGCACACCGCACGCGGGGGATGGCCCTTTCTGCGCCGGAGTTTTCGTAATATTGTCCCTCCTTCGACGACTAACCGGGAATCGACCTCCCGCAAGACCTTATGGATAGAAATTCTTTGATCGGACTGCTCCTGATGACCGCGCTGCTGATGGGGTATTTTTACTTCTTCGCGCCCAAGCCTCCGGAGCCTCAGCCGCAGCAGCCCGCCGATACGACGCTCGTACTGCAGGACAGCCAGCAGCCGCAGGCCGCAGGCCAGCCCGCCGTGCCCGATTCGCTGCGCCAGCGCGAACTCCAGGACAAGTACAGCGACCTCTACCCCGCTGCTACCGGCGCATCCGATACCGTGACGGTCAGAACCGATAAGCTCACCCTGCGCATCGATACGCGCGGCGGCACCATCCGGGAGGCTTATCTGAATGAATATCAGACCTTCGATTCGCTGCCGCTGCCCATCGTGGCGCCGGATCCCGCCAATGCCTTCTACTTCGAGTTTCCCTTCAACAACCGGGCGATCCGCAGCAGCGAGCTGACCTTTACCCCCTCCAAAACCGAAATCGCCCTCAGCGGCGATGCGGTGGACAGCCTCTCGCTCAAAATCCCGCTCGATGCGGACCGCTACCTGGAGCAGATCTATTTCTTCACCGGAAATACCTACGATCTCCGCTACGAGATCCGCATGCACGGCCTCGGCAATGCCCTCGGCGCTGCGCCTGCCTACGACCTGATCTGGATCTCCAACCTGCCCAAGACCGAAATGGCGCTCCAGAACATGCGCCAGAAAACCACCATCGCCTACCGCGTGGGCGACGATGTGGAAAAACTGAAGGAGAACGACGAGACCCAGCGCAAAAAACTCGCCGCCCAGCTGAAGTGGGTCTCCTATAAAAGCCAGTTCTTCAGCCACATCCTGATGGCCGATCAGGATTTCCGCACCGGCTCCATCGCGATGAGCACGCCCCAGACCGACCGGGTCAACCGCTACATGGAGTCCCAGCTGACCGTGGACCTGCCGCGCGCCCAGACGGTGGCCAGCAAGTACCGCATGTACCTGGGGCCCAATGAATTTACCACGCTGCGCTCCTATAAGCAGGATCTGGAGGACCAGATGGACCTCGGATGGTCCTTCGTCGCGTGGATCAACAAGGGCACGACCTACGTCTTTAAATTCCTGGAGCAGTATGTCCCCAACTACGGGGTCATCATCATCATCCTGGCGGTGCTCATCCGCCTGCTGATGCTGCCGCTTTCCTACATGAGCTATATTTCGATGGCCAAAATGCGCATCGTCAACGGCCTGCCGGAGGTGAAAGCCGTGGATGAAAAGCACAAGGACAACCCGCAGCAGGCCAGCGTGGTCAAAATGGGCATGTACCGGGAATACGGTGCCAGCCCCTTCGGCGGCTGTCTGCCCCTGCTTATTTCCTACCCCTTCCTCATCGCGCTCTTCTTCTTCTTCCCGCAGTCGGTGGAGCTGCGCCAGCAGTCTTTCCTCTGGGCGCATGACCTCTCCACCTACGACTCGATTCTGGATCTGCCCTTTACGATCCCGGCCTACGGCAGCCACGTGAGCCTCTTCACGATCCTGATGGCGATCTCGACCTTCGTCTATACCTATTTCCAGCAGCAGTCGCAGCCCACCACGGCAGCCACGGCCCAGTTCAAGACGATTTCGTACATCATGCCCTTCTTCCTGCTGTTTTTCCTCAACAGCTACTCGGCGGGCCTGAGCCTGTACTACTTCATGTCGAACATCCTGAGCATGCTCCAGAACTGGATCATCAAGCTCTTCATCAGCGACGACAAGCTGCTGGCCGGCATGCGGGCCAAGCAGCAGACGCTCAAAAAAGCCGCAGCCGCAGCCGGCAAGGGCGGCGCTGCACCCAAAGGGCGCCTCGAAGGCTGGCTGGAATCCCAGCAGAAAAAGCAGCAGGAGCTCATGCGCATGCGCCAGCAGCAGGCGGCCCCCAACCGCCGCGGGCGCAGAAGCGGAAAATAAGCAGCCGGTTCCGGCATCTGCCAGATTGCGTTACAGCCCTGCCGGCCCTGCCGGCAGGGCTTTTGCCTGCTGGCGGCGCAGGCATTCCGCATAAAAACTGCGGTAGGCCGCTTCCAGGCTTGCCCGGTCCTGCGGCACGCTGCCGGGGCATTCCTGGAGATACACGAAGAGCGAAGGGCGGGGCCGGGAGAAATAGTCCGTCAGCGCGGCGAAAAACAGGATCTGCACCGGCCCGCCGGCCTTGCGCAGGATGCGGTCGATGCCCGGCTCGAAGCGGATCTCCGGCTCGTACTGCGAATGGATGCGGCCCTGCGGGAAGAACAGCACCAGATTGCGCGGGTCGGAGAGCAGGCCGCCCGCATAGTCGAGCGACTGGAGAATGCCCCGGCCTCCGGGCTGGATGGAGAATGCGCCGATCGACCGGAAGGTGAGGCGCTTGCGCAGCTCGCTTTCGAGCATCATCACGTGGAAGCGCTTGCGGAAGCGGAGGCGGTTGAGCTGGACGATCCAGAATCCGTCCCACCAGGAGGTGTGGTTGCCCAGGATGAGCACCGCGCGCGCCGGATCGGCCTGCACCTGCGGATCAAACCAGACCGATCCGAAGGACCAGCGCATGGCCCAGCCGATGAAGGTTTCCCACCACCAGCGGCCCAGGCGGGTATGGCGGGGCTCGATCATCGCGGATCGGGGATGAGTTCGGCGGTGATGCGGGCCGACAGCAGGCAGAGCGGAATGCCGCCGCCGGGATGCACGCTGCCGCCCGTGAAGTACAGCCCGCGGGGCCGCCGGGCTGCATTGGGATGGCGGAGGAAGGCCGCGAATGGATTGTTGGAGCTGTTGCCGTAGAGCGCGCCCTGGTGCGAGGAGGTGCGCAGGGCAATGCTGCGGGGGTCGAGCACCTGCTCGCAGGCGATATGCGGCGCCACCGGCGCGCCCAGCTGCTGCTCCAGCTTGCGCAGGATGTCCGCGCGCGCCTGCGCAATGAGCGCATCCCAGTCCTGCCCCTGGTCCGAAGGCGTATTGATCATCACAAACCAGTTTTCGCAGCCCGGCGGCGCGTCCTGCGGATTCCGCTTCGCGCTGACGTACACATACACCGTCGGATCGGCGGAGAGGGATCTGCGTTTCCAGATAGCCTCGAATTCCCCCTGATAATCAGCCGAGAAGAAGATGTTGTGCACCTCCAGCTCCGGCCAGGTGCGGCGCATGCCCCAGTAGAAGATCAGCGCGCTGCTGGAGCGCGGCTGCCGGAGCGTCAGCTCCGGAGCGGGCAGGTCCGGCAGGAGCCTGCGGTAGGTCGGCACGATGTCGGCATTGCTCACCACCACGGATGCAGGCAGCAGGGCCTGGGCCGTCTCCACCCCCTGCACGCGCCCGCGCGCATGCACGATCCGCAGAGCAGGCGCCGCGAAGCGGAATTCCACCCCCAGCTCCTCGGCGAGCTGGAACAGCCCCAGGGTAATGTCGTACATGCCTTTTTCAGGGAAATAGGCGCCGAGGTTGTGCTCCAGATGCGGAATGATGCTCAGCGTAGCCGGCGCCTGATACGGATCGGAGCCGTTGTAGGTGGCGTAGCGGTCGAACAGCTGCACGACCCGCGGATCGCGGAAGCGGGCGCGGTTGGCGCGGTGCATGCTCCGGAAGGCATCGAGCTTGTGCACCTGCAGGGCCGAGCGCAGGGTGTCGCGGCGCAGGTAGGTGCTCAGGCGGTGGAGGGAGCGGGTGAGAAACACATGCGAGGTCAGGCTGTACAGCTCGCGGCTTTTGTCGAGCAGGGCCTGCACATGTGCGCGGGGCTCGCCCGTCTGCCGCTCGATCTCCCCGGCGAAGGCCTCCGGGTCGCGGTGGGCGTCGATGCGGGTGCCGTCGGGGTAGAGGTAGCGGGTGATCACCGGCAGGGCCTCGTAGCGGAAATACGCCGAAGGATCGCGGCCCGCGAGCTGGTAGAGCTCGTCCACCAGCTCGGGCAGGGTAAACAGCGAGGGGCCCGCATCGAAGCGGTAGCCCTGCTGGCGGATCTCGGTGAGCTTGCCGCCGGGGCTGTGGTGCGCTTCGAGCACCGTGACGGCAAAGCCTTTGAGGCGGAGGCGGATGGCCGTGGCGATGCCGCCGATGCCGGCGCCGATTACAACAGCCTGGGAAACAGAATTCGGAGATGACACGGGTATCAAACCGGAGATTGCGGCGATTTGTTGCGGAAATTCCCCTCAGAACCACTCGATCAGGTAGCGTATAAACGAGGCCGCCACCATCACGATCAGCAGGCGGTAG
Source organism: Bacteroidia bacterium (assembly GCA_033765305.1). Taxonomy (GTDB): domain Bacteria; phylum Bacteroidota; class Bacteroidia; order J057; family J057; genus RDXT01. The sequence goes on along the minus strand of JANRID010000022.1, from coordinate 5,638 downwards.
GTCCAGAGGTTGGCGTTGGGCACCCGTTCCTGCATCTGAATGGCCAGGTAGGCGCCGAGCCCCTGGCTGGAGGCGAGAATGAGCCCGAACACCCAGTGGATCTGGTGGTTGAATGCGAAAATGAAGAATGCAGGCACATTGAGCGCTCCTACGACCAGCAGCTTGAGGCTGTTGGCGCCCGAGAGGCTGAAGCCTGCCGCCAGCACCAGGCCTGCCAGCAGAAACACGCCCACCCCGGCCTGGATAAACCCGCCGTAGAGGCCGATGGCGACAAACGCCGCGACTGTAGCCGGATGCCGGAGCTTTGCCAGATCCGGCTGCCCTTCCCGGATCCACCGCTCGGGGCGCATCAGCAGCACCGCCAGCATGAACAGCATCAGCCCGCCGATGCAGTAATTCATGATGCGCTCGTCGAGGGTGACCGCAATGGATGCCCCGGCCACGCTGCCGGCCAGCACCGGCAGCAGCACCCGGCGGGCCTCCGGCGTAATGATCCGCCCCTGCTTGCGGTAGATCAGCAGCCCTACCGCATTCTGGAGCAGAATGCCCACGCGGCTGGTGCCGTTGGCGATGGGCGCCGGCAGCCCGCAGATGAACATGAAGAGCGGCAGCGTGATCAGCGATCCGCTGCCGGCCAGGGTATTGATCATGCCTGACAGCACCCCGCCCAGCAGCAGGGCGGCCAGTTTCCAGGGGGTCAGGTCCCGGAGCAGTTCTTCCATGCTGGGAGCCGCTCAGAAGAGCGTGCGCTGGGGTTTGTTCTTGACGATCTGCTCGATCCGCTCCATCACATCGGGCGTCAGCAGGGGCAGGGCATCGAGCGCCCTGAGGTTTTCGCTCAGCTGCTCCGGGCGGGAAGCGCCGAGGATCACCGTGCTCACGTGGGGGTTTTTGGCGCACCAGGCCAGGGCCAGGTGGGTCATGCTGATGCCTAGCCCGCCGGCGAGCGCCGTCAGCGCGCGCACCTGGTCCATGCGGCCTTCGCGGAAGACCTCCGCCTTGAGCCATTCCATGCCGGGAATATCGAAGCGGGTATCGTCCGGGCCGGCGTCGTTGTACTTGCCCGTCAGCAGGCCCGAAGCCAGCGGCGACCAGATGGTGGTGCCCATCCCGCGCTCGTAGAGCGTCTGGTAGTCCAGCTCCACCTGCCTGCGGTGAAACAGGTTGTACTGCGGCTGCTCCATCTGCGGCGGAATCAGCCGGTTTTCCCGCGCCACGAGATGCGCTTCCATGATCCGCTCCGCCGGCCACTCCGAGGTGCCCCAGTACAGGATTTTACCCTGCTGGATCAAGGTATTCATCGCAAACACTGTTTCTTCCACCGGCGTCTGATAATCGGGACGGTGGCAGAAAAACAGATCCAGGTAGTCCACCTGCAGGCGCTTGAGGGCGGCCTCGCAGGCTTCCACGATGTGCTTGCGGCTCAGCCCGGTCTGGTTGGGCAGCTTGCCGCCGGCGCCGAAATACACCTTGCTGGATACCAGCCACGTATCGCGCGGCCATTCCATCTGCTTCAGAATCCGGCCCATCACGATCTCCGACTGGCCGCGGGCGTAAATTTCAGCATTGTCGAAGAAATTGACGCCGTGGTCGTAGGCGAGCTTCATCAGGCCGGCAGCAGTTTCGTCGCTGATCTGCTTGCCGAAGGTCAGCCAGGAGCCCAGGGAGAGTGCGCTCACCTTGAGGCCTGCATGTCCGAGTCTTCTGTATTCCATTGTGCGGGGATAAGGAAATCCGGATGCGAATTACGGGGTTGCCGGGGAGAATACCCTTCCTCCGGATGAAAAATTGAGCGCTCCGGCCAAAGAAAAAGCCTCCGCACTGGCGGAGGCTTGCAGCCGGCACCGGTGCCGTGCTGCTTACTGGTGCTCGGGGCGGAGCAGATCGTTGACGGTTTTGACCGGATTGAAGGTGATGACCGGCACTTCGACAAACACCGTATTCCAGTCCGACATGGAGCCGTTCCAGAGGCCGGGCAGCTCCTGGGCCTTGAGTTCGCGGCCGTCCTTGGACTTGCTGGAGATGAAGCCGGTCTGCGGATCGCGGAACTGCATGAGGGGGAAGGGCTTGCCGTGGCGGTCGCGGGTGGCGCAGACGAGGTCCACGGGGTTGAAGTGCGTGGCCGCCTGGGCAATGGCCTGCTGCTCCGGATCGTGCTTGTCCACCTGGGCGCTTTCGGCGATCTGGAGGGACAGCGTGCCGTCGCTGTTGCGGGCCCAGAAGGGGCCGCCGCCGGGCTCGCCTTCGTTCTTTACCATGCCGCAGACGCGCAGCGGGCGGCTGAGCTTGGCCTGCACGTAAGCCAGGCGCTCCGGGGCGCTCCAGCCTGCATACCCATCGGGCGGCGTCACGCAGAGCGGGCCTTCGAGCAGCGCTTCTGCCTCGGCCAATGCGTCCGCATCCTGATCGAGGCGGTCCAGCAGCCCGAAGATCTGCGTCTGGGTCTCCAGCAGGAGGCCGGCCAGCGCCTGCTTGAAGCGGATGGTCTCCGCCTTCAGCCGGTCGGGCACCACATTGTCGATGTTCTTGATGAAGATCACATCGGCGGAGAGATCGTCGAGGTTGTCCAGCAGCGCGCCGTGGCCGGCGGGGCGGAAGAGCAGGCTGCCGTCCTCATTGCGGAAGGGCTGGTTGTCTCCGTCCACCGCGATGGTATCGGTCGAAGGCTTCTGCTCCGAATACGACACCTCGAACCGCACGCCGAGCTGCGCCTCATAGGCGGGCAGGATGGCGCCCAGGTGTGCGGCAAACTTCTCCCGGTGCTCGGGCGACACCGTGAGGTGCAGCTGCGCCGTGCCGCCGGCAGGGGCGGCATAGGCAGCGCCTTCCACGAGGTGCTCGGCAGCCGGAGTACGCGGCCCCTCGGGGTAGCGGTGGAACTGCAGCAGGCCCTTGGGCAGGCTGCCGTAGCCGAGGCCGTCCTCGGTGAGCAGCTTGCGGAGGATGATGCCGTATTCCTGGGCTTCGAGCAGCGCATCCAGCGGATCCGGGGCGCAGGCGGCCTGCAGGTCTTCAAAGAAGGCAAAGTCCCGGATGCGGCTGAAGAAGGCGCTCAGGTGCTTGTCGGCCAGCACGGCAGCCTTGGCGGCTTCGGAGCCGTCAAAGCTGTTGAGGCAGGCGAAGAGCGCCTGGAACATGCGGCTGGCCGCGCCCGATGCGGGCACAAACTTCAGCACCTCCAGGCTGCCGAGCCGTTCGCGGTAGGCCTGGGCATATGCCTGCGTTTCGCCGTCGGAGAGGCGGCGCAGGCCGTCGCCTGCGGTGGCGGGGCGCACAAGCGGCAGGAAGGGGAATCCCTGCTCGAAGTTGCGGATCTGCTGTTCGACCGTGGCGGGATCGGAGCCGCGGCGCTGCAGTTGCAGTAGGTCCTGTTCAGTAAACATGCTGGCGAGTTGCGGTTGCATTTGGCCTGGGAAAGTTACGGATTCATGGAAACTTCACCAATTCCATGCCGCTCGCGGAGGGTATGGGCCAGCAGCTGGCTCCAGTGCGCATATGCGTCCCTGTACGGTCCGCTGAGCGACGCGTCCGGCTCTATCCGGGCGGTGCAGGCGAGCCCGGCGAAGGCTTCGGCCGGGCTGGCGTAATACCCTGCGCCGATGCCGGCGCCCCGTGCGGCGCCCTGGGCGCCGTCGGTGTTGAACAGCTCGATGGGCACGCCGCTGAGCGCAGCCAGGGCTTCGCGGAAGAGCGGGCTCAGGAAGAGGTTGGCCATGCCGGCGCGGATCACGCCGGGGCGCAGGCCGGTGTCTGCCATGGCTTCGAGGCCGTACTGGAAGGCAAAGACAATGCCCTCCTGGGCGGCGCGGAACAGATGGCTGCGGCTGTGGCGGTTGAAATCGAGGCCCAGGATGCGGCAGCCGGGGTCGAGGTTGCCCAGCAGGCGCTCGGCGCCGTTGCCGAAAGGCAGGATGCGCAGCCCCTCCGCGCCGGCGGGGGCCTGCGCCGCCAGCGCATTCATGTCCGCATAGCTGAGCCCTGCGCCCGCATGGCGGCGCATCCAGCTGTTGAGGATGCCGGAGCCGTTGACGCAGAGCAGGATGCCGATGCGGGTCTCCGGGCCGTGGTTCACATGGGCGAAGCTGTTGACCCGCGACTGCGGGTCGAAGCGCACCTCGCCGCTGACGCCGTACACCACGCCGGAGGTGCCTGCCGTAGCCGCTACTTCGCCGGGCTGGAGCACCTGGAGCGAAAGGGCATTGTTGGGCTGGTCGCCGGCGCGGTAGGTAATGGGAATGCCTTCGGGCAGGCCCAGGGTACGGGCGGCGGGGCCGCTCAGCCGGCCCTGCTCCCCGAAGACCGGAACCAGCGGCGGGATCAGCTCCGGGCTGATGCCGTAGTAGTCCAGCAGGGCCCGGGCCGGGCGGTTTTCGGCGAAATCCCAGCAGATGCCCTCCGAGAGGCCGCTGAGGGTGGTGGCGGCGGTGCCGCTGAGGCGGAAGGCGAGGTAGTCGCCCGGCAGCATGAAATAGCGGATGCGGCGGTAGATCTCCGGCTCCTGCTCCCGGACCCAGCGCAGCTTGGAGGCGGTGAAGTTGCCGGGGGAATTGAGCAGATGGCCCAGGCAGTAGGCGCTGCCCAGCGCCTCGAAGGCCTGGGCGCCGATGGCCACGGCCCGGCTGTCGCACCAGATGATGGAAGGGCGCAGGGGGCTGCCGGATTCGTCCGTGACCACCAGGCCGTGCATCTGGTAGGAGATGCCGATGGCGCCGATGGCATCGGGCGCGGCGGCGCCGGAGGCCAGGAGGGCGCGGGTGACTTCTGTGAGGCAGTCCCACCAGGTATCGGGGTGCTGCTCGGCCCAGCCGGGGGCCGGCGCATCGATGGCAAGCTCATGCGGAGGGTACTGGGCGGAAGCGAGGCAGCGGCCGGTTTCGCCGTCGAGGATGGCGCCTTTGACGGAGGAACTGCCGATATCGTAGCCGAGAAGCAGCATGCGGGGCCGGGTTAGAATGGCCGCAGAAGATAGGCAAGGGAAGCCGAACGGCCAAGCGTTGCGGCATGGATTGCGGCCTGCTGCTGTTTTCACCGCAAGGGGCGCAAAGGGGCGCAAGGAGGCCTTCCAGTCTTCCGACTTGATACTGAATACTTGCTACTGTTTTCCAGCCGCAAGGGGCGCAAGGAGGCGCAGAGGAGGCCGTTCAGTCTTGCAGCATGCGGGTATGGCCGGGGCTTCGGCTCCGCTCAGCCGCCGGCCTTTTGTCAACCGCAAGGAGGCGCAAAGCGCGCCTGCTAGTCTTCCGACTTGATACTTGATACTCACTACTCACTACCCAATACGCACTACGCAATACCCCCCAAAGCCAGTCTTCCGACTTGCTGCTTGGTACTTCCTACCCCAAAGCACAATGCATTAAGCTCAGACCTCAATGCATTTACCTCCAAGCACAATGCATTTACCTCAAAGGTAAAGGCATATTAGCTCCAAGGTAAATGCATTTACCCCTGGAGGTAGGGGGGGGTACCTCAAAGGCAAATGCATTTAGCTACAAGGGTAGGGGGGGTACCCCGGAAGGTAAATGCATTTAGCTCAAAGCTCATATGATATCAGCTCAGAGGTAAATGCATTTACCCCCAGGGGTGGGTACCCCTACCTCAAAGCACAATGCATTGAGCTTTGAGGTAAATCGATTTACCT
>JANRID010000020.1:0-63284 GCA_033765305.1 Bacteroidia bacterium | reverse complement strand
GTCCCGCCTGCCCGGCATCACCCTGCATGAAGCCCCCCTGCGCGGCGAAGACCGCCTCGGCGGCCTCATGCCCTACAAGCGCGGCACCCCCAAGTACGCCCTCAGCGCCGACGGCCAGCGGCTCATCGGGCTGAATCTGGCCAAGACCGGCCTGACCGATGCGCAATGGGCTGACATCTGCGCTTTGCCCGGCTTCAGCCCCGGAGACCTCGAAGGCCTCAACCTCAGCGAAAATCAGCTGACCCGCTTCACGGCGCCGCCTGAGATGCGGGCGCTGAGGTGGGTCAACCTCTGCGAAAACCCGCAGATGGCCAGCTGCGTGTTCGAAGGGAAGGCCCCAGCGCTCTGGCGGCTGGACCTAAGCGAATGCGCCCTGACCTCTCTGCGTCTGCCCGGCAATCTGGCATCCCTGGCCTATCTCGACCTGAGCAGCAATCAGCTGGACAGCCTGGAGGTTTCCGGGGCGCTTCCCGCCCTGGCGCAGCTGGACCTGCGCAGAAACCGCTTTGAGCAGCTGCCTGCGAGCCTGTCCCAATCCGACCGGCTCCGCTACCTCTACCTGGGCGGCAATCCGATGGGCAGCCTGCCGAAAGAAGTGATTCCCGGCGGGGACTGGGCCAATGCCGCCGAGAGTGTGCTGGCCTACCTGAAAGCCACCCAGACACATCGGTCGCTGCCGCTGTACCAGGCCAAAATGATCCTCGTCGGCAACGGCGAAGTGGGCAAGACCTCCATCCGGCTCAGGCTCGTCGATCCGGAGGCGCGCCTGCCGGAAAAACACGAGCGCACCAATACCCTGGATATTGCCCCCTACGTCCTCCAAAAGCTGCCCCCCGGACTTACCGGGCTGGATCAGGAGATCAATTTTCAGCTCAATATCTGGGACTTCGGCGGGCAGGGAAAATACCGCGAGGTGCAGCAGCTCTTCTGCAGCCGGAAGTCGATCTACCTGTTTGTGACTGCCTGCGACGACCAGCCGGGCAGAGACGACTATGTGGGCTTCGAGTACTGGCTGGATATGGTGAATGCTTACAGCTACGATGCAGCCCGGCGGGAGTACAGCCCGGTGGTGTACGTGATCAATAAAACCGATCTCGGTACCAAACTGACCGACGAACAGGCGATTGCGGCCATGTTTCCCAACATCCATCCCGAATTTATCCGGATCAGCTGCGAAAAACGGGAAAACCTCGACAAGCTGGAGCAGACCATCCGAGCGGTGCTGCCCAAGGCCGGACAGGATCTGTTTACCGACACCTACCCGGAGCCCTGGATGTCCGTGAAATCCCGCCTGGAGTCCCTGGCGCGGGAACGCAACTTCATTCCCTATCCGGAATACCTCGGCTATTGCGAGGAACAGCAGATCGGCGAGACGGAAGCGCATGCCTGGATCGGGATTCTGGACCGGATCGGCTCGGTGATTTACTTCGGCTCGCATCCAGGCCTGCGGGACTGGGTGATCCTCAATCCGGTCTGGGTCAAGGAAATCATGTACCACGTGCTGGATTCGCGGTATATCATGGACGGTGTCCTGAAGCCAGCCTACTTTGGGGACATCTGGCCCGGCTACAGCGCGGAAGAGACCCGGCATTTCCTGGCCCTGATGGAGGCGTACCAGCTCTGTTATTCCGAGATCAGCCGTTACGGAGAGACCGAGTATGTGATCCCCGCGCTGCTGAGGAAGGAAGTGCCCTTGCCTGCGCATCTGCGGAAAGACCCCGCATTCCGGATCCGCTTCATATTCAAGCCCTTCATCCCGGCAGGCACCGTCAGCAAGCTGATCGTGCATGTCAGCCGCCGGGAATCGGCCCGGATTCCGGAGGAGCAGGCCGGTCTGGAGCGGGAAGCGCCGCTGGAGATCTACCTGAAATGGCGCAACAACGTGGTGCTCTTCGACCCGCTGGCGAAAGAGCAAGGCTATGCCCACGTGATCGAAGTCTGGGAGGAAAAAGCCGTGTACGTCAACCTGTACGGCGGCCAGGCAGCGCGCCTGTACCAGAGCATCCTGGCTGCGCTCCGGACGGTAAATCAGCAACTGATCGACACCAAGTACCTCGACCGGCTCGAACTTCAGCCCGAAGCCTGGTATAAAGACCGCTGGATCGACCTGAGCACCCTGGAGCTGCTGGGGCTCGATCTCTTCAGCACTCCGCCCGAGGACCGGAAGCGTACCAAGCACGCCTTCATCGTGTATGCCGCTGCCGACGACAGCTACCGAAGCGAGTTCGATGACCACCTGGCGCAGCTCAAGCGCGAGGGGGCCATCGAGACCTGGTACGATCACCGGATCGAAGCCGGCACCGCTTGGGATGATGAGATCCGGCGGCAGCTGCAGCGCAGCGACCTGTTTTTTCTCCTGCTCAGCCCGGATTTCATGAACGTGCGCTACATCTGGGAAACTGAACTGGAGATTATCCGGAAACGGGCAGGCGCGGCGGCAGTGATTCCGCTGTTCATCCGGGCCTGCGACCTGGAGGGAGCCTGGTTCATGGCCTATCAGGGCGCAGGCAAGCGGACCCAGTGGATCGGCTCAGTGCTGGAGCGCCCGCTCCGGGACGAGGCCTGGCTCAAGGTAGTGCAGGAAATCAGGGCCATGCTCGATGAAAACCGGAACACCTGATATCTTCACCGAAACGCTGCCCAGCGGCTTCGCCTTCCGCATGATCGGCGTGGAGGGCGGGACGTTCCGGATGGGCCTGCCGGAGGGTGCGGAGGGGGCGTATGGCGACGAGCATCCGGATCACGAAGTGCTCGTCCCGCCCTTCAGCCTGGGGGAATACCCGGTGACGCAGGGGCTGTGGCTGGCGGTAATGGGCGGGAAAAACCCGTCATATTTTCCCGGGCTGGACCGCCCGGCGGAGCAGGTATCGTGGGAGGATGCGCAGGCCTTCATTGCGAAGCTGAACGGGCTGACGGGCCGGGGGTACCGGCTTCCGAGCGAGGCGGAGTGGGAGTACGCGGCACGGGGCGGAGCCCGGAGCGAAGGTTATCTGTATGCAGGGAGCGACAAGCTGAAGGAGGCGGGCTGGTACGACGAGAACAGCGGGGGCGAGACGCATCCGGTGGGGCAGAAGCTGCCCAACGAGCTGGGCCTGTACGATATGAGCGGGAACGTCTGGGAGTGGTGCGAGGACGACTGGCACGATACCTACACAAATGCACCCGCCGACGGGTCTGCCTGGGTGGAGGCTGGCCGTACGGGCCTCCTCCGCGTGCTCCGTGGCGGCTCCTGGGGCCTCGATGCGCGGCTCTGCCGCGTGTCCTACCGCGACCCCCTTTCGCCAGGCCGCCGGGACCACAGCCTTGGCTTCCGGCTGGCCGCGCCCCCAGTTCAGCGGAGGTGAGCCAAGCCGGGGGGCTGGCAGGGGCAAGGCAGATAAGCAAGGCCGTCGCGGAGCAGGCCGGCGCATCTGCCGCGCCCCTGCCAGCGGGGGTCTGGGGGCGGAGCCCCCAGCGGCGGCTGCGAGCGAGGGGTTGAAACCGCCTCGCTTGCAAGGGGGCGATAGGGGTTCAGGTCTGGCTGCAGGGGCATCCAAAGACCTGAACCAACGGTTATCAATGCACAGGCATTCGGGGCGGCCTGCCGGCGCGCGCCTGCGGGCTCATGCAGGGCGATTGATTATCAATGTATTGAGAAGGAAGGCGCAGCCTTACGCCCCCAACCCCCTCAAGGAGGCTCTTACGTGAAGGCTGTAGAGACGCGATTAATCGCGTCTCTACAGAACTACGCACTACCTCCCAAGGCAGTCTTCCGACTTCATACTGAATACTTCCTACTCGGCGGCCGGGGCTTCGGCTCCGCTCAGCCGCCGGCCCGGCCCGGTGCCGCAGGCATTGCCTTGCAGTCTTCCGACTTGATACTGAATACTTGCTACTCCCCAAAACGGAAGGAGGGGCTCGCGCCCCCCCCACAGTAAGGAAAAACCGTCCTGTGTATCGTCAGTTCCCGCCGCCGCCCGGCTGCGCCGGCGGAGGCTGAGGCTTGGGCTGTTCCTGCTGCTCCTGGATGCGCTGCAGCCGCGCCGTCTGCGCCTGGCGCTTGGCCTCGGCCCGCTGCGCCGTTTCCGTCTGCTGCACCGTCTTCATCTCCGCCAGCCGCGCATCATAGTCGCGCAGCCGCTGCTCCTCCTCGCCGATTTTCACCACCTGGTTCTGGCGCGAGGTGCGGTTCTCGTCGATCGCCTTCAGCGTCTGGGCCAGCTGGTTCTGCAGGGCGACGGAGTCCTTCACCAGTTTTTCCTGCAGCTTGATCTCGCGGTCGATGGCTTTTTTCTGCTCTTCGATCACCACGCCCATTTCATAGATCCGGACTTCGGACTGCAGCCCTTCGAGCAGCTCGATGGCATTGGCCACGACATCGGGATAGTTGGCCGACTGGATGAAGTTGCCGTTGCCGGCGGAGAGGAAGAGCGTCACGCGCGAGCTGTTTTCCTCGCCCTTGCCGCCGCGCTCCACGCGGTAGTAGAGGTCCATCGTGTTGTTGGCGAGCTGGGCGTAGCGGGCGCCTTCGTAGGCGGTCAGGCCGCTGACCGGCTTGCCCTTTACGCCGGTGCCGGCCCGGAACTTCTCGTCCAGCACCGCCTGCACATTTTTGCTCTGGCCTTCGAGCAGGATCGAAAACGAGTTGACCTCTTCTTTTTTCATGAAGGGCCGGGGAGCTTCAGATACCAGCTGCTGGGCGGCGGCGAGGCCGGTGCCCAGCAGGAGCAGCGCGGAGAGGAGCAGTCGAAGCGGGTTCATCGGTCAGGAGTTTTGCAGTTATGACGGGCAGTGCCGCCGCACGTCACTGTGCGGAGGCGCTGCGGTGAAATTAACCGGATTCTTCCGGCAGGCGGAAGCATTTTGCTGCGGTCCTTACATGGACACCACGAGCAGTTCGATGTCGCGGTAGTTCATCGTCATGCCGAAGAGGGTCGCCATGTTCTTCTTCGTCAGGTGGCGGCGGAAGACGTACACGCCCTCCTTGAGGCCTTCGTTGATGCGGATGAGGTTTTCGAATCCGCCGTGGTCGCCGGCCTTGATGAGCAGCGGCCCCATGACATTGCTGATGGCGATGGAGGCTGTGCGCGGCACGCGCGAGGCGATGTTGGGCACGCAGTAGTGGATGACGCCGTGGGCCACGAAGGTCGGGTGGTCGTGGGTGGTGAGGCGGCTGGTCTCCACGCAGCCGCCCTGGTCGATGGCGACATCGATGATCACCGAGCCTTCCTTCATTTCCCGCACCATATCTTCGGTGACCACCAGCGGCGCGCGCTGGCCTTCGCGGTAGGCTGCGCCGATGACCACATCGGAGGATACGACGGCGTCGCGCACATAGCGCGCCTGCGCGACGGAGGTATAGACATTGAAGCCCAGGTCCTTTTCGATGCGGCGGAGCTTGTAGATCTCCTCGTCGATGATGCGCACGCGGGCGCCCATGCCCATGGCGGTCTGGGCGGCGTTGTAGCCGACTGTGCCGGCGCCGATGATGGCGATCTCGGCGGGCGGGATGCCGGTGATGCCGCCGAGCAGGATGCCCTGGCCGCCGTTGTGGTCGGAGAGCAGCTCCGAGGCGATGTGGATGGAGGTCACCCCGGCGATCTCGCTCATCATCTGCACGATGGGAAGCGAGCCGTCGGCGCTTCGGTAAAACTCGAAGCCGATGGCGGTGATGTTCTTGCGGATCAGCCCGTTGAGATAGTCCGGCGCGAGCGAGCCCATGTTGACGGCAGAGATGAGCGTCTGGTTTTCGCGCAGCAGGTCGATTTCCGGGCCGGAAATGGGGGATACCTTGAGGATGATGTCGCCCTGCTTGAAGACATCTTCGGCCTTGAAGCAGATCACCGCGCCGGCCTCGGCGTAGTCCTTGTCTGAAAACCGTGCGCCCTGGCCGGCGTCGTGCTCCACATAGACCTGGTGGCCGTTGGCGACGAGCACCCCCGCCATGTCGGGGGTCAGGGCCACCCGGTTTTCCTGGAGAAACAGCTCGCGGGGCACCCCGATGCGCAGGCTTGCGTGGGACTTGCCGGTTTTGGCCGCCATTTCCTGCGGGATCGCCCAGGATCCCGAATACATGCCCGAGAAAAGCCCCCGTTCCATCGCGTATTCAAGCTTTCCCATCTGCCAGACAACTAAGGGTGATGCTCCGGCTGCCGTCCGGCAGGTATTCGATCCGGATATGGGCCGCCGTTTCCGGCAGCAGGGTCGGGATCCGTTCGGCCCACTCTACCAGGCACCAGGCGCCGGAGGCGAAGTATTCCTCGCAGCCGATGTCGTAAGCCTCCGCTTCCGACCGGATCCGGTACAAGTCGAAGTGGTACACCATATCGTCCCGTCCTGCATATTCGTGAACCAGCGCAAAGGTAGGGCTTGTAACCGGATCCTCCACGCCCAAGATCAAACAAATTTGCCGGATGAGGGCCGTTTTCCCTGCGCCAAGATCACCGTAACATGCAAAAATCCGGGCAGAATTGCAAGTGCCCAGCACGTCCTGCGCGATGGGGCGCAGGTCGGCTTCGCTCCGGCTGAGGTACTGTCGCTCGATGCGTCGGCTGGGCATGGCGAAAGGGTGGGGGAGGGCCGGCCGGGCCGGCCTCAGCGGTTTTTGGGGGTCAGCTCGACAATCGGCACGATCATTTCCTCCAGGCTGATGCCGCCATGCTGGAAGGTATCGCGGTAGTAGTTCACGTAGTAGTTGTAGTTGTTGGGGTAGGCGAAGAAATAGTCCTCCGTGGCGAAGACGTAGGTGGAGCTGACGTTGGTGCGGGGCAGGAAGGCCTCGTCCGGGTTGCGGACGGTGAAGAGGTGCTTGGCGCTGTCGTCGTAGTTGAGGTTTTTGCCCTGCTTGTAGCGCAGGTTGGTGGTGGTGGTGCGGTCGCCGATGATGCGGGAGGGGCGCTTGACGCGCACGGTGCCGTGGTCGGTGGTGAGGATGATCTTTACATTGCGGCGGCTGAGGGTCTTGAGCACGCGCAGCAGGGGCGAAAACTCCAGCCAGGAGCGCGAAAGCGAGCGGTAGGCCGCCTCGTTGGGCGCCAGCTCGCGGATGATGTTCATCTCCGTGCGCGAGTGCGAGAGCAGGTCGATGAAGTTGTACACAATGACGTTGAAGTCATTGTTCATCAGGTTGAGCACATGGTCGGCCAGCGTTTTGCCCTCGTCGTTGGTGATGATCTTGTGGTAGCTGTGGCGGACGTTGAGCTTTTTGCGGGCGAGCTGGTCCTGGAGAAATTCCGCCTCGTGCATGTTCTTGCCGCCCTCGTCGTCGTCGTTGAGCCAGAGCCGGGGAAAGCGGCGGGAAAGCTCCAGCGGCATCAGGCCGGAGAAGATGGCGTTGCGCGCATATTGGGTGGCCGTGGGCAGAATGCCGTAGTAGGCCGTCTCGCTGTTGATATAGTACAGCTCGCTGATGATCGGCTCGAAGGCCTTCCACTGGTCGTAGCGCAGGCAGTCCACCAGGAGAAAAAACACGCTCTCGTAGCCCTGGCCCAGATGCGGAAAGGCCGAATGGGCCATCACCTGGTGGGAAAGGATGGGGCGGTCCTCCTCGCGCTTCGTGTGCAGCCAGTCGAGGTAATTGCGGATGACGAAGCGGCTGAAGTTGGAATTGGCCTCGGCCAGCTGGTTGTCCAGCACCTCCTCCATGCTCTTGTCCTCGTTTTCCTCCATTTTCCCGGACCAGAACATCAGCTTCCGGTAGATGTCGGCCCAGGCGCGGAAGTCGTCCGCCTCGTAGAACTGCATCGCAATGTTCCGGAAATCCTGCTGGTAGCCGGCATTCACGGTGGCGGTGATCAGCTTTTTATTCTCCAGCACCTTCTTGCAGGCCAGCAAGATCTGGGTCGGCTTGACCGGCTTGATGAGGTAGTCGGCAATCTGCGCACCGAGGGCGCTCTCCATGATGTGCTCCTCCTCCGACTTGGTGATCATGATGACGGGCGTGTTGGGACGGATCTGCTGGATTTCCCCCAGCACCGTCAGGCCGTCCATGCCGGGCATCTGCTCGTCGAGAAACACGATGTCCACTGGTGCCTCGCGCAGCAGCTCGATGGCATCGATGCCATTGCTGACCGAGCTGACCTCGAAGCCTTTGTCTTTGAGGAAACGGATGTGCGGGGTGAGATGCTCGATCTCGTCGTCGACCCAGAGGATTTTCGGATGCTGCATGCGGGATAGCGGGATAACGGAACTGGCTGCACCGTGCGGATGCTGCAAGGTACGAAGAAAATGCATGCGGGGTTCAGCCGGGAGCAAGGCGAAATCCAGCCGGTCCAATATTGCATAGAAAATCTATCTAAGTTATGGTCAGCAGCCCCTCTCCACACGGCGCCTGTCCGGCAGGGCAGGGGCAAAGGGCAGGGGCAAAGGGCAGGGGCAAAGGGCAGGGGCAAAGGGCAGGGGCAAAGGGCAGATTTATTTTCGGTAATAAATCTATCTAAGTTAGGAAACGAACAGCCCGGCCGGACTCCGGCCTCAGGCCTTCTGGCCCGGGATGGCCGCCAGCAGCGCCTGCGTGTAGGCCGTCTGCGGGCTGCGGTACAGGCTTTCGGCATCGCCGCTTTCCACCACCCGGCCCTGCTGCATCACCATCACGCGGTCGCTCATGTAGCTCACCACGCCCAGGTCGTGGGAAATGAAGAGGTAGCTGAGGCCAAACTGCGCCTGGAGGTCTTTGAGCAGGTTGAGGATCTGGGCCTGCAGCGAAACGTCGAGGGCCGATACGCATTCGTCGCAGACGATGAACTGCGGCTCCACGGCCAGTGCTCGTGCGATGGCCACCCGCTGGCGCTGGCCGCCGGAGAGCTGGTGCGGATAGCGGTCATAAAAGTCCGCCGGCAGTCCGGTAAGGTCCAGCAGCTCCAGCACCCGCGCTTTGCGGGCCAGCGGGGCAGGGCAGAGGCCATGCACCGCCAGGGGCTCGGCAATCGCCTCGCCGATGCGCATGCGCGGATTGAGGGAGCTGTAGGGGTCCTGGAAAATCATCTGCATCCGGCGCCGCATGGCGCGCAGCGCGCGGCTGTCCAGGGCGAGGAGGTCCTGGCCGCCGAAGCGGATGCTGCCCTCCGTAGGCTCGATGAGCCGCAGGAGGCTGCGGCCCAGCGTGGTTTTGCCGCTTCCTGATTCGCCCACCAGCCCCAGCGTTTCGCCGGGGAACAGCTGCAGGCTGACGCCGTTCACGGCTTTGAAGGGCTCGGAAGCCCTGGAAAACAGGCCTTTGCGCACCGGAAACCAAGTGCGCAGATCCGTTGCTTCGAGCATCGGGGCGGCGCTGCGGAGCTGCATCTGGCGCGCGGCAAACTGCTCCGCGCTGATGTCGGGCACAGCAGGCGGCCCTTCGGCCCGCTCGAAATCCTCGACCGTCAGCAGGCGCTGCGGACGGCGCCGGAGCACAGGCCGGCAGGCCAGCAGCCCCTGCGTGTAGGCATGCTGCGGATTCCGCAGCACCTGTGCGGCGGGCCCATGCTCCACGATGCGGCCCGCCCGCATCACGGCCACCTCCGAGGCTACCTCCGAGATGACCCCCAGATCGTGGCTGATGAAGATCACGGACATCTGCCGCTGCGCCTGGATCTGCCTGAGCAGCAGCAGGATCTGCTGCTGGACCGTTACGTCGAGCGCGGTGGTGGGCTCGTCTGCGATGAGGATGGCGGGGTCGTTGCACAGGGCCATGGCAATCATGACCCGCTGCTTCTGGCCGCCGGAGAGCTGGTGGGGATAGGCCTCGTAGATCCGGGCGGCCTGGGCCATCTGCACCTCCTCGAAGAGGCGGAGCACCCGCTCGCGGGCGTCTTTCCGGCCGAGGCCCTGGTGCAGCCGCACCGACTCGGCGACCTGCTCGCCGCATCGGATGACCGGGTTGAGGGAGGTCATGGGCTCCTGGAAGACCATGCCCAGGTGGCGGCCGCGGTAGCGGCGCATGGCGGGCTCGGGCAGATCGAGGAGGCTGACGGGCGTTTCGCCCGGCAGGGCCAGCACGATGCGCCCGCTGCGGATCTCGCCGCCGGCGGGCAGCAGCCGCATCAGGGCCAGGGCCGTCATGGACTTGCCGCTGCCGGATTCGCCGACAATGCCGAGGGTGCTGCCCCGCTCCAGGGTGAAGGAGGAGTCCTCGACAGCAGCCCGAAGCCCGGAGGCTCCGGAAAACCCGATGGTCAGTCCGCTGACCTGAAGCAGGGGAATAGGATGCATGCGTATCTGTGTGGCAGGCTAAAATACGGCGGGTTTTTGGTTTGGGGAAATGGCGCTGTGCTGCTGCGGGAGCCGGATGTCCGCGCATCGGCATGTAAGCCTGCTGCGAATTTGTTCATATAATAAGGTCTGCGGCTCAACGTTGTTCCCAAAAGATTCGTATATTTGCATATGCGCAGTACAAAAGCGTCCATCTGGCTCGCACTATCCTTCAGCTGTCTGCTGGGGCATAGCCTGATGCCGCATGCGCACCAGCTCATTTCGCGCGCCCAGCGCATCGAATCCGGCAGTTCTGCCGAGGATTTCTGGCGCACCCTGGGCAGGGCATTCACGCTGGATCTCGGTGCCGGCCACCTGGAATCATACCGCGCCTCCCAGGACCCTGCGGATACCCAGCAGGCTGCCTTGGAAGACACAGCGGTGATGCCGGAGCAGTTCCGGTTTTCGCTGCTTGAAGGTCAGCTCCCTGCCGTACCGTACAGGCACAGCATTCCGCAGCCCCATGCGCTGCACGGCCATGCGCCGCAAGGGCTTCGGGCCCCTCCATGCCGCAGCTGACGCTGGCCCGGCAGCCCGGATCATGATGTCTCTCCCCGCCGCAATGCTGCACCGCGCAGCATGATGCCGCACATCCGGGCCTTGCGCAGGCATGCCTGCCGGGAGCATGCTCCCCTTCGCGGCCAGCCGTATGCCCATCTGGCAGATGGAACTCCAAGATCTTGAGTATCAGGTGATGGCCTGATGCGCCAGCCTGTTTTACCGTCTCCGGCGGAGACGGCATCCCGGCGCTGTGCCGGTCTGGCATGCGTGTGTCTGATTATATCTGCTAACGTAATTTTCATGAAATCTCCTTGGGTCTGGTACTTGGGCGTTGGGGCCCTGATGGCGGCTTCCTGTACGCGCGAATATGTCGTGGATATCCGGGGCGTATGCTTCGAGCGCGACGTGCTGCCAATTTTTCAGTCGAACTGCACCCAGAGCGGTTGCCACAACGCGGACGACCGGAAAGACGGCTACGATCTGAGCAGCTATGCTGGCATTACCGCAAACGGCATCGACACGCTGGACTACCGCAACAGCAAGATCTATCAGGTGCTGGTCACCCTGGATGCCGAAGACCGGATGCCGCAGCATCCCTACGGGCGGCTGGGCGATGCGCAGATCATGACCATCGCATTGTGGATCGCTGAGGGCGCACGTGCCAGCACCTGCAATGAAGGCGGAAGCTGCGCCACGGCAAATATGTCCTATGCCGCAGATATTCAGCCTATTCTGCAGCAGTACTGCGTAGGCTGCCACAGCGGATCGAGCCCGTCGGGCGGGGTCAGCTACAGCAGCTATGCCGGGGTAAAGGCCGGCGCAGACAACCAGTCGCTGATGGGGACCATCCGGCATCTGAGCGGATTTTCGCCGATGCCCAAAGGCGCCAACCCGCTCTCTAGCTGCAGCGTCAGCAAGATCCAGGCCTGGATCGATGCCGGCGCATTGAACAACTGATGATGAGCAGTACAGGTCGATTTTGATAATCAAGGCTTTAATATTTCCCACATCTAATTTCCGACATACTGTATGAAAGCATTGCTGTTTTTTCCGCTGATGATTGCCGCCGCGATGCCGCTGGCTGCTCAGAACCGCTATTTCACCCGTACGGGTACGGTTTTTTTCGATGCCGAAGGCGCACTGGACGATGTAGAAGAAATCAAGGCGCAGAATTCGATGGCCACGTGCATCTATGACGCCGGCACGGGCGACATGGAATGGATGGTGCTGATCAAGAGCTTTCAGTTCAAAAATGCGCTGATGCAGGACCACTTCAATGAAAATTACCTGGAAAGCTCCAAGTTTCCCAAAGCCACTTTCAAAGGCAAGCTGACCAATCCGGCCGCCGTCAAGCTGACGCAGGATGGCTCCTATGCCGTCACAGTCAGCGGAGCGCTGACCATGCATGGCATTACGCAGCAGATCAGCGTGCCGGGGACCGTCAAGGTATCCGGCGGGAAGCCGGCGCTGAGCGCAGACTTTGCGGTGGCGCTGAAAGACTATGGCATCAAGGTGCCGGCAGTAGTGGGGAACAAAGTAGCCGAGACGGTCAAGATCCGGATCTCTGCCGCGCTGGAAAAATTCAACTCCTGAACTGCTGACACATGAAAACGGAAGCCATGCATAAGGCGATGCTGACGGTGCTGCTGGGCTGCTGGATCCCGCTGGGGATCCTTGCCCAGGAAACCGACCTGCTCAGCCTGCTGGAGGAAGAAGAGACGACGGAGCTGGTCACCCATGCGTTCAAGAGCACGCGGGTCATCAACGGGCACAGCATGGAAATGCTGGGAAGCGGTGCGCTGGATTTCAGGATTCTGCACCGTTTCGGCAAGATCAATCAGGGGGTGTACCAGATGTTCGGGCTCGATCAGGCGTCGATGCGGCTGGGGCTGGACTATGCGGTGCTGCCGTCCCTTACCCTGGGCGCGGGGCGGAGCACAGCCAAAAAAGAGATCGACGGATTTATCAAATACCGGCTGATCGGGCAGTCTACAGGTAAGCGGAACATGCCGGTTTCGCTCATCTGGGTGAGCGGGGTGACGGTCAACGGGCTGAAGGAGCCCTTCGACCGGCCGGAGATTCCGGTGACCTTTCTGCGGAGGCTGGGCTACTACCACGAGCTGATCATCGGGCGCAAGTTCGGCGAGCGCCTGTCGCTGCAGCTGTCGCCTACGCTGGTGCACCGGAATATTGTAGACAATGAATTGGTTCCCAATGAATTGTTTGCAGTAGGCTTCGGCGGGCGGTTCAAGCTCAGCAGCCGGGTTGCCTTTCTGTGGGATTACGGCTACCTGATCAACCGGGTGCCTCCGGACCTGTATTCGCATCCGCTCTCGCTGGGATTCGACATCGAAACCGGCGGCCACGTCTTTCAGCTGCACTTCTCCAATGCGGCAGGCATGAATGAGCGTGCATACCTCAGCGACCGCAACGGCAACTGGTTCCGGGGAGATATCCAGTTCGGGTTCAATCTCTCGCGGATCTTTCAGATTTCAGAATAAGCCGCTTTGGGCTCCACCTGCCAACAAGCCATACATTCATGCATATGTCTCTCAAAGTCCTGATCCGGCTGGCAGCGCCTGCGCTGCTTGGGCTGATCTTCTCCTGCGAGCGGGAGCCCGTTTTTATCGGCACCCTGACGCCGGAAGACACGCTCGACCCCGGCGATACGCTGCCCGGGCCTGGAGGGCATCCCTGCGATCCGGATACGGTCTACTTTGCCCAGCAGATCCTGCCGATTCTGATGTCCAACTGTGCGATGTCCGGCTGCCATGACAAAACCTCCCATGAGGAAGATGTGATCCTCGACTCGTACGCCAGCGTCCGGAATACCGGGGGAATCAAGCTGAATGACCCCAAGGACAGCAAGCTGTATAAAGTGCTGCTGATCACGGACCCCAATGACCGCATGCCGCCTCCGCCCATGGCTGCGCTGCCTGCGGCGCAGGCAGATCTGATCCTGAAATGGATTCAGCAGGGCGCGCAGAACCTGACCTGCGACGGAGGCTGCGATACGGCCCAGGTAGCCTATGCGGCATCGGTATGGCCCATCCTGGACCTGCATTGCAAGGGCTGCCACAGCGGGACTGCGCCGTCCGGAGGCATCGCGCTGAGCAATTACAGCGAAGTAAAGGCCAGCGCCGACAACGGAAGCCTCTGGGGCAGCATCAGCCACCTCAGCGGCTATGTGGCAATGCCGTATCCGGAGGGCAGCGCCAAGCTTTCCGAGTGCAAACTCCGGACCATCAGGCTCTGGATCGATGCCGGAGCGCCGAACAACTAGGCCGCTGCCGCAGCATCTCGTGTGCTGTGGGCATCGGCAACCGAATTTTCACATTAATCCCCACATATATGAACCGCAACAGATGGAAAATCGCCCTGGGAATCCTGCTGGGCCTGCTGCTGGTGCTGCAGCTCTTCCAAATTCCCAAAACCAATCCGGCGGCCCCGCCGGAACAGGGGCTGGAGGCGGCCATGCAGCCGCCGGCCGATGTGATGACGGCCCTGCGCGCCGCCTGCTACGACTGCCATTCCAATGAAACGAAGTACCCCTGGTACACCTATGTGAATCCGCCCGGCTGGATCGTGGGCAACCACATCCGCGAAGGCCGCGAAGCGCTGAATTTTTCCGTATTCGCATCCTATTCCGCAGAAGACCGGGCAGAACTGCTCGAAGAGTCGGCGGAAATGCTGGCCGAAGGCGAAATGCCGCTCCAGGACTACCTGTGGATGCACCCGGAAGCCCGGCTCAGCAGCGCCCAGCGCAGCGCAGTGCTATCCTGGCTCAGCCCCGGATATGTGCCCGGGCAGGAAGGCGGCGAAAACGGGTCCGAAGGCCGCGGGGCTTCGAACGGGGAACATGAAGAACACGGGGAGCATGACGACTGAATGTGCTCCGGAGCCCCGGAAAGCAGGGCCCTTCGTCTGCCAGACTGGTACACCGGTCTGTATGAATCGCGATTTTGTATATATTTGCTCCGCAGGACCAAACCTGTCTGCCGCATACGCAGTATGATCCTTTGATGCCGCGCCGCGCTCCCTCCATATGGCTCGCCTTGTCCTTCAGCCTGCTGCTGGGGCATACGCTGCTGCCGCATGCGCACCAGATTTCCGCTCAGCTGTCGGTCGGCAGCGCGCAGCCGGCTGCCGACTGCCTCTGGCATGCCCTGGAGCGCGCCCTGAGCCTCGATCTGGGCGAGGGGCATCTGGAGCAGTACGAGCCGGAGCAGCTGGAGCTGCTTGCCGGGCCGGATCTCGAGCCGGCGCTGCTGCCCGGCCCGATATGCCTGCTGCCCGCCGGCCGGGAGCCGGAAACGCAGGCCCCCTGGCCGGATCCGCCCCTGGCATGGCCGGACAGATCCGGCCCCCCCGTTTGCCTGCGCGGCCCCCCCGTTTGCCTGCGCGGCCCGCCGCGTGAAGCCTGACCGGATTCCCTGCCGGTCCTCCCCTGGGTCTGCCCGGCTGAGACGCCTGGCGCAGCCCCGCTGTATTTCAATGGCTTCACGCATTCTCATTTCCCATGCTCGAATCCCTCATCCGATATTCCGTCCGGAACAAGGTGGTGATCGCCCTGCTGACCCTCGCACTCATCGCCTGGGGCAGCTACTCGCTGATCCGCCTGCCGCTGGACGCCGTGCCCGACATCACCAACAACCAGGTCCAGGTTGTGACCATCTCGCCGGCGCTTGCGCCGCAGGAGATGGAGCAGTACGTGACCTTCCCCGTAGAGCTGGCAGTAGCCAACCTGCAGGGCGTCGAAGACATCCGGTCGATCTCCCGCTACGGGCTGTCGGTCGTAACGATCATTTTCGACGAAGACATACCCACGCTCCATGCCCGACAGCTGGTGACCGAACAGCTGCAGGCAGCGGCGGACCAGATTCCGGACGGATTCGGCAAGCCGGAGCTGATGCCCATCACCACCGGCCTGGGCGAAATCTACCAGTATCTGCTCAAGCCCAAGCCGGGATACGAACACCGCTACAGCCCGATGGAGCTGCGCACTATTCAGGACTGGATCGTCAAGCGCTACATGGCCGGTGTTCCGGGGGTGGTGGAAATCAGCAGCTTCGGCGGATTTCTGCGGCAGATCGAGGTAAGCGTGGACCCGGACCGCCTGCGGGCGGTGTCCGTGACCCTCGAAGACCTGCACGAGGCTCTGGCCTCCAACAACCAGAATGCCGGGGGCAGCTATATCGAGCAGGGGCCGGACGCATTCTACATCCGGGCTGAAGGCCTGGTGCGGACCCCGGACGAAGTGGCTGAAATCGTCATTGCTACCCGCAGCGGACTGCCCATCCGGGTGCGGGAAGTAGCCGAAGTCCGGGAAGGCTACGCCCCCCGCGTCGGCGCCATGACCTCCAACGGGCAGGGCGAAGCGTTGGGCGGCATTACGCTGATGTTCAAGGGCGCCAATTCCAACGCAGTGGTGGAGGCGGTCAAGGAACGGGTGCAGGAGGTGCAGGGCGTTCTGCCGGAAGGGCTCGTCATCGAGCCCTATCTGGACCGCTCGGCCCTGGTGGCCCGGACCATCGACACCGTGCGCACCAACCTCATCGAAGGCGGCCTGATCGTCATCTTCGTGCTGGTGCTGCTGCTGGGCAACCTGCGCGGCGGACTGGTGGTAGCCTCTGTCATTCCGCTGTCCATGCTGTTCGCCGCCGGGATGATGAACCTCTTCGGCGTATCTGCCAACCTGATGAGCCTCGGCGCCATCGACTTCGGGCTCATCGTGGACGGCGCCGTGATCATCGTGGAAAGTGTGGTGCATGCGCTGCATGTGCACGGAAGGGGCCGCCGGCTGGGCCGCGAGGAGATGGACCGCGAGGTGGAAGCCTCCTCGGTGCGCATCATGCGCTCGGCGGTATTCGGCGAGATGATTATCCTGATGGTCTATCTGCCCATCCTGACCCTCGAAGGCATCGAAGGCAAGATGTTTATTCCGATGGCGCAGACCGTTGCCTTCGCCATTCTGGGGGCGCTGATCCTGTCGCTGACCTATGTGCCCATGATGGCGGCCCTGGTGCTGCCGCGCAAGCTCTCCGAGCGTCCTACCTTCGCCGACCGGCTGATGGGCTGGCTGGCCCGCTATTACCGGACTGCCCTGCAATGGGCGATGCGCAGGCGCGCGCTGGTGCTCGGGCTGGCAGTAGCCTTGCTTGCCGCCTCCGGCTGGATCTTCAGCCGGATGGGGGGCGAGTTTATCCCTTCCCTCGATGAAGGCGACATGGCGATGCAGATGTCGGTGCATCCCGGCTCTTCGCTCTCCCACAGCGTTGCCACTGCCACCCGCGCCGAGTCGATGCTGCTGGCGGCTTTTCCGGATGAGATCAAACGCATCGTGTCGAAAATCGGCACGGCCGAGGTGCCCACAGACCCGATGAGCGTGGAGGACATGGATGTGATGATCGCCATGCATCCGAGGGAAAACTGGAAACGGGCAGAATCGCGAGAAGAAATGGCGGACCGCATGAAGGAGGTGCTGCAGCCGCTGGCCGACGAGGGCGTGAGCATCGAATTCACCCAGCCGATTGAGCTGAGATTCAACGAATTGCTTACAGGTTCCAAAGCGGATATTGCGGTGCGCATCTTCGGCTCCGAGCTGGAGATCCTGGCAGACCAGGCAGAGCGGGCGGCGGCCATCATCCGCACGGTGCAGGGAGCCGCCGATGTGAAGGTGGACCGCACGGAAGGCTTTCCGCAGATTGTAGTCAAATACCGCCGGGATGCGCTGGCCCGCTACGGGCTGAGCGTAGCCGAGATCAACCGGACGGTTGAAGCGGCATTCGCCGGCAGCGTGGCAGGCCAGGTGTTCGAGTCGGAAAAGCGCTTCGATCTGGTGGTGCGGCTGAATCCGGCGGCCCGCAGCCGGCTGGAAGATGTGCGCAGCTTGTTTGTCCGGCTGCCCGCAGGCGGGCAGGTTCCGCTGGAGGCCGTGGCCGACATCCGCTTCGAGGAGGGCCCGCTGCTCATTTCCCGGAGCAAAACCAAGCGCCAGATCACCATCGGCGTCAACGTGCGCGGACGCGATGTGGAGAGCCTGGTGCAGGAGATCGAAGCGAAGCTGAATCAGGGCCTGAAGCTGCCGCCCGGCTATTCGGTGATGTACGGGGGCGAATTTGAAAACCTGCAGTCGGCCCGCGAGCGGCTTTCCATTGCCGTGCCGGGCGTGCTGCTCCTCATTTTTGCCCTGCTGTTCCTGACCTTCGGCAGCCTTCGGCAGGCGCTGATGATTTTTTCCGCTATTCCCTTTGCAGCGGTCGGCGGCATCTGGGCGCTTTGGCTGCGGGGCATGCCCTTCAGCATTTCAGCAGGCGTAGGCTTCATTGCCCTGTTCGGGGTCGCCGTGCTCAACGGCATCGTAATGATAGGCTATATCAATTATCTGGAACAGACCGGTATGCAGAATCTGATGCGCAGGGTTGTCACCGGGGCGCTCACGCGCCTGCGCCCGGTGATCATGACGGCAGCGGTGGCCTCGCTCGGCTTTCTGCCGATGGCGCTCTCCAGGAGCGCCGGCGCCGAGGTGCAGCGCCCGCTGGCTACGGTCGTGATCGGCGGGCTCGTTTCGTCCACCTTGCTGACGCTGATCGTGCTGCCGGTCTTGTACACCCTGACAGCGCCCGGGCAGCGCCGCCGGCGTCCGAACGCTGCTGCGCCTGCGGCAGTGCTGCTGATGCTCCTGCTGGCTGGCGGCAGCCTCCGCGCGCAGCCCGCCGGGCTGGACAGCGCGCTGGCCCGCATGGAGGCCAATCACCCGGATCTGCTTGCCGGACGGCTGGCCGTGCAGGAAATCGAAGCCAGCCGGATGACTGCCTACGACCTGCCCGCCTTCCGGGTGCAGTGGCAGCGCGGCCAGATCAATACCCTGCTGAACGACAACTACTTCGGCCTGGAGCAGGACCTGGGCCAGCCGCTGGTCTGGCAGCCGCAGCGGCGGCTGATCCGGCAGTCGGCTGCCGTGCAGGCGGAGGCGCTGGCCCAGCGGCGGCGCGAGCTGCGGGCCGAGCTGACCCGCAGCTGGCTGGAATGGGTCTGGACCTGGAACCGCGTGCAGCTGCAGGAGCGCCAGGCGGCGCTCCTCGATTCGGCGGCCCGGATTGCCGAGGCCCGGCAGACTGCCGGCTCGGCACCCCAGCTCGACCGCCTGAGCGCCCGCCGGCGGGCCAGCACGGAGCAGCTGCGCAGCAGCGCCCTGCGCGCCGAGCTGGCCGGCATCGAGGCCGCACTGCGCGCACTCGCCGCCGACGGCGCGCCCGTGCAGCCTGCGGCGCAGCCGCTGCGCGCCGCAGGCGCTTTTCTCGAAGCGTCGGCAGCAGCGCTGAGCCAGCCCGCTCTCGGGCTGTATGAGCAATGGGCCGCCCTGCGGCAGCAGGAAATCGCCGTGGAGCGCGCACGCCTCTCCCCCGGACTTTCGCTGGGCTATTTCAACCAGCAGATCGAGCAGGTCAACGGCTTCCAGGGCCTCAGCCTCAGCCTGTCGGTGCCGCTCTGGTTTGCTCCGCAGCAGGCCCGGATTCAGGCGGCACGCCTGCGCAGCGGCCAGGCCGATGCGCAGCTGCAGTCGCGCCGCCTGGCGCTGGATGCCGAAATCTTCCGCCTGCGCACCGATGCCAGCCGGCTGCGGTCGGAGCTGGCCCGGTACGAGGCTGAATTGCTTCCCCAGGCCGAAGCCATCGAGCAGCAGGCACTGATCCGCTACCGGAGCGGCGAGACCGATTTTGTCTATTTCGTTTTCGCTGCCGAAGAGTCCCTGGCCATCCGCCAGAGCTACCTCGATGCCCTGATGCAGTATTACCGTTCCCTCATTCACCTGATTTCCCTCTATCCATGAATACGGTCCTGAAATATCTCTACGGTCCGGCGCTGGCCGCCGGGCTCGCTGCCGGGCTTGCCGGCTGCCAGTCTGCTTCGGATGCCGCCGCGTCATCCCAGGAAACCGAAGCCGCTGCGCCTGCGGCGGAGCTGATAGCACCGGATCTGCTGGGGCAGCTTTCGCTGGAGCCTGCCGCGATGCGCAATGCGCCGGGCCGCATTCTCTGCAACGGGGTGGTGGACGCGCCGCCCCAGAGCCTGGCTACCCTGAGCAGCTACGTGGGCGGCATGGTCCGGGAGATCCGGCCGATTCCGGGCGATTATGTGGCGAAAGGCGCCCTGGTCGCGGTGCTGGAGCATCCGGATTTTATCCGCCTGCAGCAGCAGTACCTGGAAACCCGCAGCGCGACGGAATTTCTGCGCAAGGAATTCGAGCGGCAGCAGACGCTGAAGGCCTCGGATGCCGGCATCGCCAGAACCTTCGAGCAGACCCAGGCGGATCTGGGCGCGCAGGAGGCACGCCTTGCCGGGCTGGCGCGGGAGCTGCGGCTGCTGGGTGTCGAGGTGTCCGGCCTGCAGCCGGAAACCCTGAAAAGCACCTGGGAGATCCGCGCGCCCTTCAGCGGCTATGTGACGGAGGTGCCGGTCAATCTGGGCAAATACGTCGCGCCGCAGGAGGCGATCTGCGAGATGGTGGACAAAGGGCACCTGCATGTGGAGCTGCAGGTCTTCGAGAAAGACCTCGGGCGCGTGCGCGAAGGCCAGAAAATCGAGGCTACGGTCGGCGGCCGGACCTATCCGGGCTACATCAAGAAGCTGGGCCAGCTCGTCGATCCGCAGACGCGTGCCCTGGGCGTGCATGCCCATCTGGATGACCACGAAGTCGGTCTGTACCCCGGCGCCTTCATCGATGCGGTCATCCTGGCTGAATCGGCGCCCGCGCTGGCGGTGCCGGCTGCCGCCCGCTACGAAGCGGAAGGCGAAACCTTCTGCTTTGCAGCAGATGCTGCCGGCCGCTTCCGCAAGGTGGACCTGAGCCGCAGCACCGAAGCCGGCGGCTGGATCTGGCCTGCGATGCCCGGCGCACTGCAGCCCGGCGACCGGATCGTGGTGCAGGGCCAGGCGCTGGTGGCGGCGCGCTGGCCATCGGAGCAGTAGGGAAGGCTGCGCGGCAGCGCGCAGGCTTGTCGAAAAACAGCTTCACTTCGGGTGGAGATGGCGCGTTGTGCATGCCGATCATGCTATACCGGAGCACGCAGGCCCAATGTCAGTCAGGAAGGCAGCATACGAACAGGCTGCCAGGGAGCCAGCCATGATCAGGATCTGGAAGCGAGTGCGGCAAGCATCCTTTCGGGCCAAAAGGCCCGTCAGGACAGGCCCCGTATTACCGGAGATCCGGCACCCGGGTCGAACGCCCCAGCCCGTATCCGTCGTATGCAGCATCAGGCTGTGCCGCTTCGATTTCCGCCGGAAATGCTGCCGCATCATCCGGCCCTTCGCAGAAAATCCGATCTTGCGCCCTGTATCTCCCATGCGCATCGCCATCCTCTCCGACACCCACGGGCTGCTGCGGCCCGAAGTGCTCCCCCTGCTGACGGGCGCAGACCACATCCTGCATGCTGGCGATACCGGCACGCCGGACGTGCTGGAGGCCATCCGCGCCTGCGCGCCCCTGACAGCCGTGCGGGGGAATGTGGACCGCGGCGCCTGGGCATCGGAGCTGCCCGCCACCGCCCTGGTGGAGCTGGGCGGCCTGCTGTTCTATCTCGTCCACGACCTGGCCGACCTGGACCTTGACCCGGCTGCGGCAGGCATACATGCCGTCGTGTACGGCCACAGCCACCAGCCCCGCGCAGAACTGCGCGGCGGCGTCCACTACCTCAATCCCGGCAGCGCAGGCCCGCGCCGCTTTTCACTGCCGGTCACCATGATGGACGCACAGATCCGGGACGGTCTGCTGTCCTGGCGTCTGGTGGAGCTGGTGCCCCCGGCCGCGCGCTGATCAGCGCTTCAGCCAGGCGCTGCGCCAGCGCTGCGCGCCGGCCCGCACTTCGGCCTGGTAGAGCCCCGCAGGCAGCCCGCCGGGCAGCGCCACGGAGGCTTGCCCCTGGATAATCCGATAGGCCCAGCAGCGCCGGCCATCAGCCCCGTACAGCAGGAGTTCCGCTGGAAATGTCAGATTGTCAGGCAGCTCCACATAGGCTGTGCCTGCGGCCGGGTTGGGGTAGAGGCGCAGCGGGCGGGCCCCGGCGTCCAGGCCGGTGAGCGTGAAGGCGACCGTTTCCGAGACTTCCGAAGCTCCTCCGCAGCTGTCGGCTACGGTCAGCCGCAGGGTGTAAGTGCCGGAGGCGGCATACACATGCTGGGGCTGGGGCAGGGCAGAGGTGGCGCCGTCGCCGAATTCCCACCAGTAGCTGAGGCCGTGCTGGGAAAGGTTGGTCAGGCGCAGCGTATCGCCGTCGAACGCATAGGTAAAGGCCGCTGCGGCATCGGGCACACTGCGGACGGCCAGCGCTGCGGTACGGCTGACACAGCCGTTGCTGTCGGTCACCTGGAGGGCGTAGGCGCCGTCCAGGCCGGCCAGATACGAAGGGCCCTCAGCCTGGGGAATTGCGGAGCCGTTCCGGAGCCAGGCATACTGGAGGCCGGGCATCACGGGGCCGCTGAGCAGGACCGGCGGCTCCAGGCAGGCGCTGCCAGGCAGCTCATATTCGAGGACGAGGGGCAGCGTATCGGCTTCGCTCAGCGTCATCAGCGGCGAGACGGCCGTCACACAGCCGGGGCCGGCCACGCGGCACTGGTAGCTGCCGAAGTCGGCCGGGCTTACCGCCGGGATCTGATAGACCGGGCTGCCGGACTGCGGGAGCGGCTGGCCGTCCCGGAACCACTGGTAGCTCAGCGGGCTGCCGCCGCCGGCAGTGCTCACTGCCAGCTGCACAGGCGCGCCTGCGCAGCGCTGGTAAGCGGTCTGTGCAGCGGTCAGGACCGGCGTTTCGCAGTGGTGGCGGTAAAAGAGGCGCGCAGCCCGCTGCACCGCAGTATCTGCTTCGGCCGGCGAAAGCGCATGGCCGGCGGCCGGAAGAGCCAGAAACTCATGGCAGTATCCGACCGAATCGCTGTAGGCGTGGATACGTGCGCTGCCCTTGACCGGCACGCAGTTGGTGATCAGCCCCAATGCCATATACTCCGGAAAGGCGCAGGCGGCGCCTGCGGGCACAATTTCGTCCTGCAGGCCGTGGATCATCGAAATGGGCGGATCGGTGCCGGGGTCCAGCGCGCCGAGGTCGAGCAGGGCGCCTGCGGCTGCAAACACCGCCCGGACCTTCGAGCTGAAGCCCGGATTGCCGCCTTCGCCTTCGATGGGGCCCAGATCCGGGTAGAGCAGCTGGCCGTTGAGGCTGCCCAGGGAGGGCAGGGCATTGGCGAGGGCGTATTTTTCGCCCGGCTCCTGGATGACGCCGGCAGCCAGGGCGGTGATAGCGCCTGCGCTGTAGCCAGCCAGATAGATCTGCGAGGTATCGATGCGCCAGGCCTGGGCATTGGCGCGGAAATAGCGGACCGCAGCCTTCGCATCCTGCATGGCGCGGTAGGCCGCGCGGATCAGCTCGTGGTCGCCGCTGTTGATCTGCCCGGCCAGCACGAGGACATTGTCGCCGCAGAGGCTGAGGCGGTAGTTGATGCTGGCGGCCACATAGCCCCGGAGCGCCATTTGCCCGCAAAAGAACACCGCTTCCGCATCCGCCTTGTCCCCGACGCCGAAGGCACCGCCATGCACGTAGATCACCAGCGGGCGGGCAGCCAGGGTATCGCCGGCTGGTTCGTAGAGGTCGGCCTTCAGCGGCAGCATGGCAGTATAGGGCGGCAGCGCGCCCTGGGTAGCGCCGCTGCACAGCAGCTCGGCCCGCCAGTCGTGGCGGCCGGTGCCGTACTGCACATCGGAGGTGACGGTTATGGACGGGAATACCGGCAGGCGGTAGCGGCTGCCGTCGCAGCCGGGCTGCGCGGAAAGCTGCGGCACCGCCAGGCAGGCGGCTGTCAGCATCAGGAGGTTGCGGAGCATGAGAGAAGCGAGGGGATAGTTTGAACGGATATGCAAAGATATTTTATTCTGTGAACTACTGCAAGTGTTTCCGTTCATATTCACCGGGTTAGCTGAATGCCTTCCGCTGCCGTTAAGAATCGGATACCAGTAATTTTTTGATAATGAAATACATAGGGCTTTGGGCCGGCCCATAGTCCTGGTTCACCTCCGGATCCATGCACTGCGCCACCGGAAGTCTCCGGCGCGCAATTCCGCATGATACAATCCCGGAGTCAGGCCTCCGGGCAGGGCTGCGGAGGGTCCCGGCGCGGTGATCCGGTATTCCCAGCAGCGCCGCCCGTCTGTTCCGTACAGGGTCAGCACCGCCGGAAGCGGGAGATCTTCCGGAAGCTCCACATAGGCAGCGGCATCTGCCGGATTGGGGCAGATGCGGGGCAGCGCGACGGCAGGCACAGCGGGGGCGGGCAGCAGGCCGCCGGTCTGCGGAGCCGCCGCTGTGCAGATGCACGCATAAAAAAACTGCGAGAAGCGGCTGATCGCTGTATCATGCTGGGCCGCGGTGGCTACATGGCCGCCGCCGGGGAAGCTCAGAAATTCATTTTCGAGCCCAATCGAATCGGCGTAGGTGTGAATGCGCTGACTGCCATAGAGTTCCACACACTGGGCCAGGAGGCCCTGGCTGAGAAAACCCTGAAATGCGCAGCCTGCGCCAGGCGGAATCACATCGTCGGCGCTGCCGTGAATCAGCATGAGCGGCGGGTCGATGCCGGCATCGAGGCCGTCGAGTTCGAGCATGCCCCCGGCAAGGGATGCGGCGGCTTTTACCTTTGAGCTGTACCCCGGATTGCCGCCTTCTCCCTCCACCGGCCCCAGGTCCGGATAGAGCAGGTTGCCCCCGTACAGCCCCAGGGTCGGAAAGGCGCAGGCATATTCATAGCGTTCGTCGTAGGTCCGGATGGCAGCTGCGCCGAGTGCGGTGATGCCGCCGGCGCTGATGCCTGCCACAAAGATCAGGCTGGTGTCGATGCCCCAGGTCTGGCCATTTGCCCTGAAAAACCGGATTGCAGCTTTGGCATCCTGCAAAGCCCGGAAGGCGGCCCGCACCGATTCGTAGTCGCCGCTGTTGAGCTGGCCGGCCAGTGCGGCCTCGTTGCCGCCGCAGAGGCTGAGGCGGTAGCTGATGCTTGCCGCCACATAGCCGCGCCGGGCAAACTGCTGGCAGTAGTAGACGGCGTCGGCGTCGGTTTTGTCGCCGGTGGCGAAATATCCCCCGTGGATGAAAATGATCAGCGGGCGCGAGGTAAGCGCATCGCCGGCAGGGCGGTACAGATCTGCCCGCAGCGGCAGCATGGCAGTGTACGGCGGAAGGGCTCCCTGTGTGGCGCTGCTGCAGCCGGATTCCAGTTTCCAGTTACGCCGCCCGGTCCCGTACTGAATATTGGAGGTGACGGTTACCGAGTTGAAAACCGGAAACCGGTACCGGAGGCCATTGCAGCCGTTTTGCGCGGACAGGGGCAAGGCACCGGCCAGCAGGGCCAGGGTCAGGCTGATGCAGGAGAGAACGTTCATACGGGAAAGCACAGAAGCTGCGGATCGTTGGCACTTCAAAGATAGGACAGACGGCAGGGCAAGCACGGTGCCGGAGGTTAAGGATGTGTTAATTTGCAGAACCGCATGCCCCCTGCCCGCAGGCGGCGGCGCAGCGTTTGGGAATTGCCGCCGGGGCACCCTAAGTTTGCAGCATGAACGAGACCTTAGCAGCCTTTCAGCGCCTGACCGAGATCATGGCGGAATTGCGGGAAAAATGCCCCTGGGACCGCGTGCAGACCAAGGAGAGCATCCGCCACCTGACCATCGAGGAAAGCTACGAGCTGACGGAGGCGATTTTGCGGAACGACTACGCCGAAATGCGCGGCGAGCTGGGCGACCTGCTGCTGCATATCGTGTTTTATTCGCACATGGCTGCTGAAGAAGGGCAATTTACCCTGCGGGAGGTCATCGAAGGCATCAATGCGAAGCTCATCCGCCGCCATCCGCACATCTACGGAACGGTACAGGCGGAACATGAAGCCGACGTCAGGGCCAACTGGGAGCAGATCAAGGCCCAGGAGAAGGCTGCTGCCGGCAAACCCAACGCCTCGGTGCTGGATGGGGTGCCCGGCAGCCTGCCGGGCCTGGTGAAGGCGCAGCGGATGCAGGAGAAAGCGTCCCAGGTAGGCTTCGACTGGCCCGGGCCGGAAGCGGTCTGGGCCAAGGTGCAGGAGGAAATTCAGGAATTTCAGGAGGCGGAGACCCCGGAGGAGCAGGAGGCGGAGATGGGCGACCTGCTGTTCTCGCTGGTCAATTACTGCCGGTTCAAAGGCATCAATGCCGAAGACGCCCTGGCCCGCACCAACCTGAAGTTCAAGCGCCGCTTCGAGTTTGTGGAGCGGCAGGCCGCCGCAGCAGGAAACCTGCTGCGCGACATGACGCTGGAGGAGATGGACGTGTACTGGGATCAGGCAAAACAGGCAGGATTGTGAGGCAGCTATTGGCGGAAACACGGCTGCGGCGTACTTTTGCAGGCCGATACCTGATCTGATCCGCATGGCACGCCGCAAGCTGACCCGCATCGAGAAAATCATCCTGATAGGATTCATTTCCTCGGCGGTGCTCTTCGTGGGCTACTGGCTGTACAGCAAAAAGCCCAACCGCGATTTCTATCTGCCCCGCACCTACGCCGGCTGGGTCAAGATCCGCTACAATGTGCCCGGCGCTCCGCCGCTGCCGGAGCGCGAAGGGGTGCAGCAGTTGGTGATTCCGGACAGCGGATTCCTCGAAACTTCGACCCGCCTCGAAGTGGGCTGGCGCCGCGACCGCTTTTTCTGGCAGGATGGCACGCCCATCCCGCCCTACGAGGACATCGGCGGACAGCCGCATCTGCGCATCTACCAGCACCTCTTCCTTGCGCGCACCCACGAGCGCGAGCTGGCCTCCCTGCCCGTAGGAACCGATACCACCCTGCCCGACGGAACCCGCATTCACAAGCGGACTGCGCAGAACGTTGATTATACGCCGGGACGCAAGACCCTCGAGTATTTCTACCTCGATACCCTGCTCCGCCCGTACACCTTCCTGCCGCCGCCGCTGGCTGACCCGGAGGCGCTGATGTCCACCGACGACCGGGAAGTGCCCGGCCAGCCGAACTGATTCCCCTGCCGCGAGTTGTATCCACCTGACGACCGCTTCCGTATGCCTGCCATCGCGCAAACCCTCGATTTCAACAATACCGAACTGGCTTTCCAGGCCCAGTCAGGCGCCCGCCTCGCCCGCACCTGGTGGATGTACCGCATGATCGCCTCGCCGTTTCTGGCAGCCAACGGCCCGAAATGGCTGAGCCTCGCCTTCCGGCTCGGCCTGCCGGTGGAGGGTGTCGTCCGGAAGACCCTCTTTGAAGTGTTCTGCGGAGGGGAATCGATCGATGATACCCTGCATACCACCGAAACCCTGGACCGTTTCGGCGTGAAGACCATCCTCGACTACTCGGTGGAGGGCGAAAAAACGGAGGCCGGCTTCGATGCGACCTTCGAGGAAATCCGCCGCACCCTGATGCACGGCGGCAAGCATGAAGCGGTGGCGTTCAGCGCCTGCAAGGTGACGGGCCTCGCTTCCTTCGAACTGCTGGAGCAGGTCAGCCGCGGGGAAGCCCTCAGCCCCGAAGCAGCCCAGGCCTGGGACCGCGTGCGGCACCGCCTGCACCGCCTCGCCGAAACCGCCGTCGCGCAGCGCACCCCGCTCTTCATCGACGCCGAGGAAAGCTGGATTCAGGATGCCATCGATGCCCTGGCCGAAGAGCTGATGGAAACCTGCAACCAGGGCGAAGCCTGGATTTTCACCACGGCGCAGCTTTACCGCCACGACCGCCTCGAATACCTGCGCGGCCTCGTCGCCAGAAGCCAGGCCAAAGGCTACCGGCTGGGCGTCAAGCTGGTGCGCGGGGCGTATCACGAAAAAGAATCCGAACGCGCCCGCGAAATGGGCTATCCGGACCCCATTCAGCCGGACAAAGCGGCCACGGACCGCGATTTCGACGCCGCATTGAAGCTCTGCATCGATCATATCGGCCAGGTGTCGGTATGCGCGGGCACCCACAACGAGGCCAGCAGCCGCTATCTCACCGAACTGATGGCTGCTGCCGGCCTGGAGCCGGGCGACAAACGGGTATGGTTTGCACAATTGCTCGGCATGTCAGACCATATCTCCTTTAATCTCGCCCACGCCGGCTACAATACCGCCAAATACTTGCCCTACGGTCCGGTGCGCTCCGTCATGCCCTATCTCATGCGGCGTGCGCAGGAGAATACCTCCATCGCCGGACAGACCGGGCGCGAGCTGTCGCTCCTGACGCAGGAGGTGAAGCGCCGCAGGCATTCCGCACGCTGAACCGGGTTTTTGGGAAATATTTTGCATATTGAGCTGAAA
This sequence comes from Bacteroidia bacterium, assembly GCA_033765305.1. Classification (GTDB taxonomy): domain Bacteria; phylum Bacteroidota; class Bacteroidia; order J057; family J057; genus RDXT01. The sequence goes on along the minus strand of JANRID010000020.1, from coordinate 35,260 downwards.
AATGCCCAATAAGCAACCTTGGGCTATCGTTCACCCATCAGAACCACTTAATCCCCCTTGCAGATGAAAGCACTGGCATATGTAATCGCGTTGGCTGGATTTATCGCCATTTCCACCGCTGTGCAGGCTCAGGGCCCGCTTCCGAAGGCTGAGGTGACCGTCACCAACGGCGGCCGTCCGCAGTCTGGCGTGACGGTGCAGCTGTTCATACAGTTTCAGAATACAGAGCGATTTTCAGCGGAATTTACGACCGACAGCAATGGCCGGGTCATTTTCGACCGCCTGCGCCGCAATCAGGCCTATATTGTCCGGACGGTCCCCGAAGGCGACGAAGCAGCACGCGAAGAAACCTTTACGACGGGCCCCAGCGGCAAGACGGATCTCAATCTGGAGATCTGAGTACCGCTCAAAAAATACATTCCGCTGTTGACTCGGTCTTTTGCGCGAATACTGCGTCAGAAAAGCCCTTATTTGGCCCGCCAAACTCGGTTTTTCTTCTTTGTCTTCGCACAAAATCCCATCGCAACCTCTGGAGGTTATTTTTTGAGTGTTACTAAGCCAGGCTCAAGGCTCCAGCAGGGCGGCAATCGCAGGCCCCGGAATCCGGAAGACGCAAATCCGCGAAAACAGCCCGCCTACGCGGGTAGTCCCCAGCACGATAATCCCGCCCTGCGGCGCCGCCCGCAGGGCGTTGATTTCGTAGGGATTGCCCGCGCCTAGCAGCAGGCTTTCGAGCGGTCCGCTGCCTTGAAATGCCTGAAGCGCGATCTGGTTGTTCTGTGTCGTGGCACCGAAGAGCACGGCCTGCTCCTCAAATCCGGGCGCGGTTTCGGTCAGCAGCGGAAGGATATACACCGGCTTGGACGCCAGCAGGTTGTAAAACAGCCGGCTGGTGTTGTCTGTTTCGATCCGGATCCGGAAGTCCGTGTCGATCTCGGAAAGATAGGCCGTGTCCTGCGGGCTGAGGTGCAGCAGCTGGATAAACTCCTCGCTGTGCAGCGCCAGGGCCAGCCGGATGTCGGTGGTGTCGCGCGCCCGGCTCTCCCCGAACAGGGCTGAGGCCAGGTAGGCACCTTCCGAGGGCTGGATGCTGAACTGCTCGAAGCCGTTCCGGTCGATGAGCCGGGTCAGGATCCCGTTGCCGCTGAAGCTGCTGGTCACATAGCAGCACTCGCTGTCCAGGTCGAGATAGGAGACGAAGCTCAGGTTCCGCGCAAATCCAGGCGAGCCCAGCTCCGCCAGATCGGTATAGCGGTCGCAGAAGGACCATTCGATGACCCCGCTGGTATCTGTCCGCAGGGTAAAGCTGACATTGCTGTTGATGTCTTCGCCCAGCGCAACGAGATGCGTGCTGCCGTCGGCGTAGGTGCTGGAGAGCACAAACTGGGAAGCATTGTTGATATCGCCCGGATCGCAGCCGCCTGCGCTGGCATCTACCATATCCTGTGCACGGATCCGCCGGATTTCAACGGCTTCCCGCCTTCCGCCGCTGGCCGCTTCCGGCACCTTGACCAGGGCGATATCCCCGCTGGCCTGGTGCTGGCAAAGGAAAAAATAGCCGCCGGGGCGCACCAGGATCTGTCCGGCTGGGCTGATGTAGGCATTCAGGCCGTCTGCTGCCACATCGCTCTGCCATTTCTGGCGCCCGGCGGAGTCGAGCCGGAGCAGATAGGGAGCCGGGCCTTGCGTAGCCAGGATGATGTACCCGTCGTCAGGCGTAGGCTGAATATCAACAGACTGGTAGTTGATATAGGATTTGTCCTGAAAAATCCACTCGAACTGCGCATCCGGCGCCGGGGCCTCGTTGCGGCAGCCGGAAAGCCAGAGCAGAGCCGCCGGCAGCAGCCAGCGCCCGAGCAGCGCGGTATTCGGCAAGTGTTTCATTTGATCCGGTTGAATGCAGTGTAGCTGAGCGGAAAAGCAATGCCGGCCTTGATCAGCACCTGATGCAGCCGCACATCGTCCTGCACCTCATACACCCCATGCACGACGTTCTGCTGCGCAAAGCGCTCGCTGCGGTCGTTGACCGTCCGGAGGCTGTAATGGAGTCCAGCTTCTACGAACAGCCTGGCGCTCAGGAGGGTAGCGCCAAGTTCGTAGTACACGCCTGCGCCGATGGAAAGCCCGGCCTGATAGTCGAGGAAAGCACTGCGCCGCCCAAAGATGGCGCGGGTGCTGCTGACGGGGCTGGAGCTGCTGTTGATGAAGATCTCCGTATCGGTCTGCTGCGTTGCGCCCAGGAGAATGCTGCCCCAGCCGCCGGCTTGCAGGTAGGGGACGGGGTAGCTGATTCTGTGGTCCGGGTCGAGGCTGGCCAGGCTGACGCGGGCCATCACCGGCAGCGAGGCGTAGGTCAGCTCGTAGGTGTGGGAGAATGCAAGGGTCTGGTTGATGCCGGGCTGGCCCCGGAGCTGCCAGCGGAGCGAGTCGCGGTAGGAAATGCCGAGATTGGAGTAAAATGGGCTGACAATCAGGGAAATACGGGGTTTGAGGAAATACTCGGCGGAAATCCCCAGCCCAAGCCGGGTTTTCCATCCGTCGTAGTTTTTTTCGGTGGAGCTGGCATCGAGCTGCTGAAACAGGGTATAGGTTTCGGTGACCTGCGTCAGTGATCCCGAAGGCAGCAGGTACAGGCCTGCAGTCCATTTGGGGCTGACGAAAAACTCCTCCCGTGCCGCCCTGCGCACGGCCAGCCATTCGTCGGCCAGCGATACGCCGTTGCTGAGCGAGAGGTAGCGCTTGAGAAAAGGCCGGGCAGCGGCCGGATCGGAGAGCGCCAGATGCGCAAGGGCAACGGTATAGAGCAGCTGCCGCCGGATGTCGTTGCTGACTTTCTGAAACCCCCGCTGAAAAATCAGCGGCTCCTGCCCCCATTTCCGGTACAGATCGGGGTCCATGAGGTGCTGCTGCGCCAGGCTCAGCACCTCGAAATAGGCGCCCTGCTCCAGCAGGCCGCTCATCTGTACGGACAGGCGCTGATAAAAGCTGGCCGGATCTTCCGGCCCTTTCTGGGCAGGCATGTGCAGCGCATACAGCAGCAGAAAAGCGATGAGAGCCGGGTATCTCCGCATGGCAGCCGGGGGTCTAGGGGTTGGATTGGGCAGAGCAAAGCGGCGGCAGGTCGATGCCGCCCAGGGCCTGTTCCACAGGCTTGAGATAGCCGGTCTGCGGCGAGCACAGGTCTTCGAAGAGCTGACGGGGGGCAATGGGAACGCCATAGATGTCGTACGCATCGCCATAAATCAGCCGCTGTGCCCGGCGGTCGAAGCTAAGGACACTGACAGGCGAAGGCCGGATGCTGCTGTGGCGGAAGGACAGCGCCAGGCGGGGCACAGGCAGCAGGTCGTAGAGCGCAATCTGGCCGTCGGCGCTGGCGGACGCCAGCCGCTGGCCGCCCGCCGAGAAGGTCAGCCCCGAAATCAGCGAGCGGTGCACGCGGCTGAGCGAATCCCAGGCGCTCCACCCGCCTGCGGCGGAGAGTTTGCCCAGAAATACCCGCCCGTCCATGCAGCCGACTGCGAGCTGCCGGGTCCGGGGCTCCCAGGCCAGCCGGAAGGGCGCTGCGCCGCCGGGCAGTGCCGGCAGCCTGACGGCCGCCGCAGGCGAGGATTCCTGATCGAGCAGCAGGGCCAGCAGCAGCCCGCTCCGCGGGCCGGCGCCCGCCGCCAGGAGCAGCATCCCCTGCGGCGTCTCTGCCATCGCCAGGGAGCTGATCTGAAACTGGCCGCGGAGCTCCTCGGGCAGCAGGGGCTGCGGCAGTTCGCTGAGCTGCGGGCCTGCCGCGCCCGGCTCGGCGAGCCGGATCCGGTACAGGCTGCGCTGGCTTGCCATAATCACACGGTTGAGCCGGTCTTCCCAGAGCAGGGCCGTGACCGGCCCGCTGAGGGTGGTCTGCACCGGCCGGCCGGGCGAGCCCTGGCTGTTGACCGGCAGCAGGCGCCCGTCGTCGAGGCCCAGCAGCAGGCCGCCGTCGGTTGCGCAGGCACTTTTGACCAGGTAGCCTGCCTGCGCGGGGCGGTCTGTCCGGCGGAAGCCCTGCGCAATATCTTCAGGCGGAATCGCCACGGCCAGCGCGCCGTTTCGGTCGTTGTACAGAAACGACCCGTCGCCCATCCATACCAGCGCCTCGCTCGATGCCGGCAGGCGCTGGCCGGTTTGCATCCAGCGCCGGGTCCAGGCTTCGCGGAGCGCCGCAAAGGCCTCCTCGGGCGCGTCGCGCAGGCGGCAGCGGCGGCTGATGTCGTCGAGGAGATTGCCGGCCAGCTGCATCGTCGGCGCCAGAAATACAAAGCTGCTGTCCTGCCGATAGGCCTCCAGCTGCCGCTGAAGGACCTCCAGCGTGTCCTGGACCGTGCGCACTGCGTGGCGGTGCAGGTGGTAGCCCGTCAGGGCCAGCTGCTCCTTGAGGGCAGAATCCTTTTCGGCGAGGCCCTTGACAGCCAGCTCGCGCACCTTGGCCTGGTATTCGCCGAAAAGGGCCTGCTGGCGGTTCAGGTCCGCAATCAGGCTCTGCATCTGCGCCTGCCGGGCACTGCGCTGCGCGCTGTCGCGCTGCTGTTCGGCCAGGACTTTGGCCAGCTCTTCCTTGCCCCGCGCCTGGGCGGCTTCCCGCTCCGCTTTTTCCGTCAGCCTGATGGCGATAAACAGCGAGTCCTGCTTCTTTTTCAGGTTTTCGTTGGTCTTGCTCAGGCTCTGGCTGGCCAGGATCAGCTCGCCGGAGGTCTGCTTCAGCGATTCGGTCGTGACGGAGAGCGAGTCGCTGGTGCGCTGGGCGCGCATCCGCTGGTTTTCTGCCTCGATCCGGCTCGCCTCCGCATTCAGATACAGGATGACTACAGCCAGGGTAAAGAGGCCTCCAAGCGCATAAATGGCCCGCCAGGTCCAGGTCTGGCGGCTGCGCCGCTTGCTGCTGCGCGCATACAGGGCCTGTTCCGCTTCGTTCCAGTCGCGCATGCCGCTGCGGCCCGCCTCGACGATGCTCAGGTCGGTGCGGTCCAGAAACAGCTGGGCGCTGTCCTGGGCGGCGGCGTTCGGGCCGGCATCGGCCTGGCCGTCATCTACCGGGTCGAGCTTGCTTTCGAGGATGCGGGTGGCCCGCTGGCCGGGGCGGTCGGATTCGCGGAAGGCCCGCTGCACGAGCGGTGCCAGGGTATCGTGCGCCAGCGAGGTGGAGCCGCCGCCGCGGCCGGTGAGCAGAAAGAGGTCGGTCAGCTGCCGGATCAGGGCCTGGACCTCCTGCTCCCGGCTGGGGTAGCGTTCGCGGATCTCCGCTTCTGTGCAGACGCGGGAAGTGCCCAGCGCAGAGGTATGCAGAAAGAGCACATCCAGCGCCAGCCCGGATGCCACCGCTGCGCCAAACCGGGGCATGGCGGCGAGCTGCTCCATCTGCTGCCGGAAGAAGTCGTCCAGCAGCACGCCCTGGCTGCGCAGGGCTTCGTACTGGCGGACGGAGAATTTGCCCGACTGGCTGCGCTGCGTCTCGAGCCAGAGCTTGGTCATCAGAATCTGCAGCACCGGCGAAATAGCCGATTTTTTATCGGCCTGGAGGTCGTTAGCGATCATTTCCGGCAGGTGCTCCTCGATGGCGATGCGGTACTGCCGGCGGTGCCGCTCCGAGCCGGCCAGCCCGCGCACGACTTCCATGATGTCGTCGCGGTCGAGGTGCTGGAGGAATACGCCGGTGTAGGGGAGCTGCGTGCGCCGCATCGCATCCTCTACTTCAGGATGATATTCTTTGCGGTAGCTCAGAATCAGCTTGCCTGCCGGGCGTTCGGCAAGGCCGAATATCTGCCGCACGGCCTGCATGAGCTGCGCCAGCTCCTGCTGCGGCGACGCCGGGTCCGCCGGATCGTTGCGGGGCATGGGCTGGGTAAAGGCTTCCTCCACCTGGTCGAGGATAATAAGCAGCGGACGGGGGCCGCCGGGCTGCGCCTCGGCCTCGAGCCAGGCCTGCCGGAGATCCTGCACCTCGGCGGCTGAAGCGGCGCCGGTTTGCTGAAATAAGGACGCAGGCTGATACTCAAGCCGCTGAATCACCTGGTCCAGCTCAGCCCGCAGGCGGGGATCCGCCCCTGCGGCGATTTCCCGGAGCTGCGCAATGCGGGCCTCCAGCTCCGGCTCGCGGCTGCGCGCCGGGTTGGCAGCCGACGTATGGCCCAGGGCGGCAGCCAGGGTCCGCAGCAGGCCGGCAGCCTGATCGCGGCGGATGTAGCGCACGGTATGCGAATGCTCCAGCCGGGGCAGCAGCCCTGCATCCAGCAGGGACGATTTGCCTACCCCGCTCTGGCCGTAGAGCAGGATGGCCGGCGCGCCTTCGGGGTCGTCCACAAGCCGGTAGAGGTCGCGGATGGCCTTGCCGCGTCCGAAAAAGACCCGCGCATGTTCCGCTTCGTAGTGCCGCAGGAATCGGAAGGGCTCCGGCGGGAAGCTGTACTGCGGGGGAATCGGCGGCAGCCCGAAAAGCGGATCGCGGAGGGCATCGGCAAATTTCCAGTTGAGCACCTCGCTGCTGTCAGCATCGGGCCGCAGGCACACATGCCAGATCAGATCGTCCTGTTCGCCTTCTTCCCCGAAGAGCAGGCTGCGGGTGACAGCATTGCCGGTGCTGGACTGCAGTTCGTTTTTTGCATCCTCCCAGGCATCGCGGAGGCTGGCGCCGCTCATCACGCCGGTGTAGAAGCGGATGGCCAGCCGGGTGGCGATGGCGTCGTTGATGGGCTTGGAAGTGCCGATCACGGCCGGCACGCCGGCGGCGGCCAGCTGCTCGGCCTGGGTTTTGGAGGAGCAGCCGTTGAAAAATACCAGCTGCAGCCCCCGGCTCCGGGCCAGGAAGGGCACAAGGCCGGCGCTGTGGGCAGCCTGGGTGCCGCCCTGGTCGTCTTCGAGGAAAAGCTCGTTGCGGCCTGCGTGGCCGGCGTAGTGGAAGACCGCGATGCGCCCGCTGTGGCGCTGGAAAACTTCGAATACATTCGCCAGGCTCGCATTGGCCCGCTCCACCACTTCGAACTGGCCGTTGTAGCGGGCAGCGGTATCCAATACCTGACGGATGCCCTCCAGCTCGGTTTTGAGCTGCTGGAGGTGCTGTCCCTGTTCGGAATAGGTGTTGGCGAATGCCAGAAAGATGACTGGCTTCATAGGGTTGAGTGGCGGATCGGATGCATGCGCGGCATGACGCTCGGAGCCGTAAAATACACATTTCAGCGCTCGAAGCAATATTCCGGAGAAAACAGGGCTCCGGAAGGGGGAATATTCCGGCTGTGATCCCGCCAAATTTAAAATTCAATTTTAAATTTGGCGGGATGCGGCTGGCTGAATCCCGCCCGCGCAGCAGCATTCCGGCGCCAGGCATGCAGCGGAATGCGCAGTTTACTCGTTATACCTGCAAACTTCCCGTTGTATGCGCAGATTGTTTCCCATTGCCCTGCTGCTGTTCCTGAGCGCCTGCAAGTTCGACGGCAGCCCCACGCCCGGCTGCGCGTATCTGGTCTTCGGGCATTTTTACGGTGAATGCGAAGGCGAGCAGTGCATCGAGCTCTTCAAGCTGGAGGAATGCAAGCTGTATGAGGACCAGAAGGACGAGCTGGACCGGTCGGGGCCGCCCAATGCCAACTGGAAGCAGCTGAGCGAAGCGCAGTACGCGCTGGTCAGCGGCCTGCCGGCGGAGATTCCCCGGCAGCTGCTCGACGAGCCGGAGACCGTCATCGGCCAGCCGGATGCCGGCGACTGGGGCGGTTTGTACATCGAAGTGCGCTATCTGGGCGAAACGCTGCACTGGTACGTGGACAAAAAGCGGGATAACCTGCCTGCATACCTGCATCCCATGGCCGATGCGGTGGAGGAGGCAGTAGAAGCGCTGCAATAACGCGCAGGGAAGGCGGAGTCCGGGGGATTATTCCGGGAAAAACGGTTGAAAAATTGCCTCCGGGGACGTATCTTCATCCTCCTTTTCCCGAAACCAGGCTCATGCGCAACGCCGTGATCCGCGCTACCGGCGCGTACCTTCCCAAACGGGTCCTCCCGAACAGCTATTTCAACGAATCGCTGGGCGTGAACGTCAGCGACTGGCTGGAGCAGACCCTCGATATCCACGAGCGGCGCTGGTGCGATGCGGACGAATCGACGGTGGACCTCTGCGAGCATGCTGCCCGCCAGGCGCTGGACCGCGCCGGGCTCCGCCCCCGCGACCTCGATCTGATCATCGTGGCGACGGATACGCCCGAATACCTCACGCCTGCTACGGCTGCAGTGCTGCAGGACCGCATCAAGGCCGGCCATGCCGGCACCTTCGACCTCAATGCTGCCTGCGCCGGCTTCGTGACGGGCGTGGAAGTGGCGAGCAAATTCATCCGCACCGATCCGCGCTACACCCATGTGCTTGTAATCGGCGCCTATGCCATCAGCAAATTCCTCAATCCGAAGGACAAAAAAACCGTTACCCTCTTCGCCGACGGCGCCGGCGCCATCCTGCTCGAAGCCCAGGAGACGGAGGAGCGGGGCATCCTGGACAGCGAGCTGATTACCCTGGGCCAGTACTACGACGGCATGGGCATCTACGGCGGCGGCGCCCGCAATCCGGCAAGCTACGAATTAATTGAGCATCAGGCGCATACGCTCCGCTTCAACTACCGTTTCCCGCCCGAACTCAATCCCCAGATCTGGACCCACATGGCCCGCGGCATGCTGGGCCGGCTCGGCTGGCGCCCCCTCGATGTGGACCATTACCTGCTTACCCAGATCAACATCAACAGCATCCGCAAAACCCTCGACAACCTCGATGTGCCGCATGCGCGGGCGCATACCGCCATGCAGTACTATGGCTACACCGGCTCGGCCTGCATCCCCATCGCCCTGAATGCGGCGGTGGAGCAGGGCAAAATCCAGCCGGGCGAGCGCATGCTCATGATCGGCTCCGGCAGCGGACTGACGTTCGCCGGGGTGGCGCTGCGGTATTGAGGGGGTTTATGGGGCTGTGCCGAGATGCTGCCGCATCTGTTCATATACGGCCCCGATAATCTGGTCTGAAAACCGGGTATTCAGTTCTGACCGCAGCCGGTGCACGCAGGCCAGATAGTCACATGCGCCTAGCGCCAGATCCAGGTAGGCCAGAATGGCCAGGGTGCCGGTTCTGGCCATTCCACGGCTCTCTGCAACCCGCCGGGCAGTCCGTTCATCCAGGATAACTTGATAGAGGCTGTCGAAATATTGATTCTGGGCTAAGGCTTCTGCTTCGCCCCGGTCCATGCCGGGGACAGCGAGATAGATCGTCACCAGATCGGAGCCATACTCATTGCAGATCAGAAACCAGCTGTCATGCGCCTCGAAGAACTGCGTCAGAAACCTGAACCGGCTGGTCCGTTCGTCCGGATCCGGGTGCTGTTCCAGAAATTCACGCTGCACTTCCGACGGAATCCGGACTTCATCGAAGATCAGGTTCAATAGGTGCAGCAGCCGGAGATGATACAGGCAGAGGAGGGCAGATGTATCGAGAATCGCTCTGGGAAGCATAGCGGCTTATTCGCGGGTAATTGCCCATAAGGCCAGCAGCCCGAGGGCCACTCCCAGCAATGCGACGCCCGTGCCGCTTTGGTCCTGTTCTTTGGGCCGGGTCTGGTAATAGCCATTCAGAAACTCAGCCACCTCGTGCAAGGTGCGGTCGGTGTTCTGGTAGTCGATTGGAACCTCTGTCACCTGCCGGTAGGTTCCGAATCTGACCGTTTTCCCGGCTGCGGGATCATACAGCATTACAATCGGCTTCTGCTGCCCCATCGCAAAGGCGAGCTCCTGCTGCATATGCGGGCTCAGCGCTTCCAGCCCGAATGACACCACAAATGCGCTGTTCTGAATACGCTGCGCAGTTTCTTCATCCAGTGTGCTGCTTCGCCCCAGCCTGGCGGGCAGCACCACCTGCATCCCATACAAGCTGGCGATTGCCTGCATGCGGAGTGCAGTATTTTTGCCTGCCTGCGAGCCTTCGTTGTAGGTCAGGAAAAGGGATTTCATATGCCTGGCGTCTGCGTACATAAACGGAAAGACATATAAAAAGTTGATGGTGACAGGTTCAGGACAATACTACTTCCCGGAGCCCGGATCTGCAAGCCTGTTCACAGCTCCCGCTCCATCTTCCAGTCCTGCTGGGCTTCGGCGCCCATCAGGAAGGTCATGACGCCTGTAATGCGGAATCCGCATTTCTCATAAAACCGGATGGCACGCGGATTCTCCTGCCACACGCCCAGCCAGATCCGGCTGCAGCCGGCGCTGCGGGCCGTATGGAGGCAGTGCGCCATCATCTGCTGCGCGAGGCCGCTGCCTTGCCAGGACCGCTCCGTGTAAAACCGGGAAAGCTCCATCTGGCTGCCGCTGCTGCGGGCCAGCTTGGCATAGCCTGCCGGGGCGCCCGCGGCATCCTCCCAGCAGAAAAACAGCACGGCCGGGTCTTCCAGCTCGCCCAGCAACTGCACCGGCGCAAAGGCACGGGACATGTAGGCTTCGAGCGCCTCGGGGTCGTTCTGGCTGGCGAATGCCTGTGCAAAGGTGGCGCGGCTGAATGCGGACAGCATCGCGGCGTCTGCGGAGCCGCAGCGGCGGAGGGAAAGCTTGGCGGGGTTCAGGTCCATCGGGGCATCATGAGGGCTTGCACGGGCAGCCGGGCAAATATCGCAGCTGCGGCGCATGTTCCGGTGCTCCGGATTGTGTATATTTACATCTTCCAATGGCCCAACGATGCAAAGACCAGATCCTGCGCAGGCATACACCTGGGAGGCCTACCTGGCGCTCGAAGCCCGGGGCGGAGAGCGCTACGAATACCACGACGGCGAGATCGTCGCAATGGCCGGCAGCAGCAACCGGCACAACCGGATCATCGGGCGAACCTATGCCTGCCTGCTCCCGGCGGCCGACCGGCAAGGCTGTGAACTGTTTGCCGAAACCGTTCGGCTTTTCCGCCAAGGCAGTGAGCGCTATCTCTATCCCGATCTGATGCTTACATGCCATCCGCTCGACAAGCAGAGCCGGAACGGTGTGCGCAGCCCGATGCTGATCCTGGAGGTCCTGTCCGCCGCGAACACGCACAAGCACCTCGCTTTCAAGCTCCGCGAATACATGAAGCTGCCCGGCCTTCGGCATTATCTGGTCGTATCGCAGGAGGAATGCCTGGTGCAGCATTACCGAAAAAACAGCGAAGGCGTATTTGAAGTGTATCTCTACGACCGGATAGGCCAGGCGGTCGGCCTTCCTGAACTGGATACGGAACTCCCCTTGGCCAGCGTGTATGCCGGGATCGAGTTCGGGCCTGAGCGCTCCTATGCAGAGGAGGAAATGGCGGAATACGGGGACGATACGCCGTGACTGGCGGATAAGCGCAGAGCCGAAAAGTTTCTTTTTGATATGTCGGATACGACTTCAGGCTGAACTGATTGGCGGTCCTCCAAATGTAAGGCCGGCTTTACACGGAGACATCGAGGACACTGAGGTACACGGAGAAGACCTGGCTAAGGGTCTCTCAGTGTGCTTACTTGCGTAGTGGTGAATCTCTTCGCCTGGGTTTACCACTCAGGCACTGAGGGCACTAAGATGCACAAAGAAGATCTAACTTCGTGTTTCTCAGTGTGCTTACTTTCTGAGTGGTGAACCTTTGCCTGGGTTTGCCACGGAGCATGATGCAAGCATATGAGGCGCGAAGTTTCACGGAGATAATCAATTGATCGTATTGCGCGCAGGTCCTATATTCAAAAATAGTCGGTAATCCTTGCAAAGGGGCAAGCATGCCATTTGCAGCATGGCTCCTTGCGATCCAATAGGTTTCATGCCGCCAGGGCCGGCGGCTTCCGGACATACAAAAATCCCCGCAGCCTGCGCTGCGGGGACCGGCATCGGATTCAACGGGATCAGAAAAAGTAGCTGCAGGTCAGGCGCACGAACAGCGGGGTGCCGGGCGTATAGTGGATCTCGCTGACGGGCAGGTCTTCGCCGCGCAGACGGGATTCGGTCTCGAACTGGGCCTCGCGCCATTGCACGTTGGCCAGGTTTTCGGCGGCCAGGCTCAGCTCGTAGCGCGGGCGCGCATAGCGCAGCACGGCGTCAAACAGGGTATAGCCTTCCGCCGTGAGCGAATAGTCCTCATTCGCCGGGCGGTCGCCGAGGAAGCGGTAGCGCAGGCTCAGGTTCCAGCTGTCCTCCCAGCGGAAGCTCAGCCCGCCGATGCTGGACCAGCGCGGCGCGAGCGGGATGTAATCTTCGCCCTCCGCTTCGCCCACGGCCTGTGCGGCGGTGTAGTTGAGGTCCGCATCGGCGAAGAGCCAGCGCGCCAGCTGATAGCGCACCGACAGGTCGGCGCCCATGCGCTGGGTGCGCCCGCTGGGCTCCACCACCGCCGCATCGCCCACATACACAAACTCCTGATCGAGCCGGAGCGTCCATACCGCCGCCTGCAGCAGCATGCCGGGCAGCGGCTTGGCGACCAGGCCAAGGTCCGAGCCGTAGGCGCGGGGCAGGATCTCCCGGCTGCGGTCGGCCAGGATCACGCGGGTGTCGTTGGAGTGGAAGCCCGTGCCGGCATGCAGGTAGAAACGCAGCTGCGGCGCAGCCTGCCAGGAGAGCTTGAGCTTGGGGCTCAGCAGGCCCTTGGCTGCCGACTGCGGGTCGTAGGGAACCGTCAGCGCATTCTGGTACTGGTAGCGGAACTGATCGTAGCGGATTCCGGCCTCCACGCTGAAGGCGCCGGCCTGCATCCGCTGGCTGGCCCAGGCAGCGGCATTCAGCTCCAGCACATCCCCCAGGGCCAGCGGCTCAAGCAGCGTGGTGCGGTTGGCGGTGCGCGACAGCTCGTTGCCCATGACTTCGTCCGCGCGGAGGTCCAGCCCGGCCTGGCTGGTCATCTGCAGGCCTTTCCACTCCCACATCCGGCGCCAGGAGCCCTGATAGCCGTAGATGCGGCGGGATTCGCGCTGGTGGATCTGGTCGCCGTTGAGGGAGTCTTCGAGGAAAAAGGTGAAGTTGGAGAAGAGCGAAAAGTCGTAGCGGCTGAAAAACAGGCGGTTTTCCAGGATGGAGCCGTCGGGCCGGAACTGGGTGAGCAGCAGGTTGAAATTGCTGCGGCCCGTGGCGCCGCCTTCGGTGGTGTCGATGGCGCCGAAATGCCCGATCTGCCCGCGTTCCACGGCCCGGAGGGGAATCTGCCCGGAGGCATCCCACTGGCTGGTGAAGTGCGAGGCGGTGACGCTGAGCACGGCGTCCTCGGCCACCAGGCCGGTGTACTTGGCCATGAAATTGAGGCGGCTGAAGCGCTGGGAAGCCTCGAAGTAGCCGTCCGAGTACAGGTACTCGGAGGCGGCGTAGGCGTGGTGGTTTTCCTGGCCCGGCAGCAGGTCGATCAGGGCTACGCCCCGCAGGGTGTTGAACTGCCCGGCTTCCAGCTTGAACTGGCTGCGGTCGATGGCGTTGCGGGTCTGGAAGGCGGCATATCCGGCGGTGGTAAAATTGCCTCGGTTGCTTTCGTAGGGGCCTTTGTCGAAGTCGATCCGCTCGATGGTTTCCGGAATCAGAAAGTGCAGGTCGGCGTAGCCTTGCCCGTGCGCGTGGGAGACCATGTTCACCGGCATGCCGTCCACGGTCAGGTTGATGTCCGTGCCGTGATCGATGTCGAATCCGCGGAGGAAGATCTGCTCGGCTTTGCCTCCGCCGGCATGCTGCGCGATGAAGAGGCCGGGCACAGCCCGGAGCGCATCCTGGGAGGAGCGCAGGGGGCGGAGCTGGAGATCCAGGCTGCTGATGCTATGGAGAGCCCCCAGCGCCGAGGGCTGGTTGGCAATCGTGATTTCGGCGATCTGCAGATCGGCAGGCTGCAGGGCGATGTCCAGGGAGGGGGCTCCGCCGCTCTGGGCGAGCACCTGCACCTGCAGGGCCGCATAGCCCAGGTAGGACACCGTGAGGGTGTATTCGCCGGCGGGCAGATCCGCCAGGCTGAACATGCCGAGCTTGTCGGAGTAGGCGGTCCGGTTCAGCGCCGGAAGCTCAAGCCGCGCGCCTTCGAGCGGCAGGCGGGTTTCGGCGTCATAGACCCGGCCGCGGACCCGCGCCTGCGGATCGGCGTAGAGGAGGCTGGTCAGGAGCAGGAAGGCCAGCAGCAGCGGCAGCCGGCTGTATGGGGTGAAGGAAGGAGTCATGATGAAGGAAATGCAGACATAGATGAGCCATATCGTATCAAAATAAGCAAAACAGGCTGCGTGCGCCCTGTCCGGAGCGGACAGGCGGGGCCGTGCAAGCCTATGGGCGCATCAGGGCGCCCCTCAGCAGGGAAAATACAGGAAACGGAGTATGCGCCGGGCTGACGTCGCAGCTTCCGGAAGGCTCAGACACGCCCTCGTGGCGGCAGTTCCGGGACGGGGAGCCAGGGCGCAGCCGGCAGCTGTTCCTGCCGGGATGGTATGCGCAGTTCCTGCTGCTCCGGGTTCGGCGGAATCTGGCACGTTTCACTTCGTTTCTGGGGCGTTTGTTTCGGGGATTTGACGCTTCCGGATTCCGGAAGGGCCTGCGGCTCGTCGGTGCTGTCCTGGCCCAGAATCCATTCGATCAGGGCCGGGTGGCGGTGGCCCGATGCATGCGGATGGGCCGTATGGGTATGGGGAAGGCTGTGCAGATGGGGCACATGGTGAAATATCTGGCTGGATGCCAGCCCGATGAGGGCTTCTGCTTCATGCCAGACGGCATGGCCCAGCCGCACAGCCTCGGTCTGCATGAGGGAGCAGAGATAGAGGAGGATGACGGTATAGACGGCTGGGCGGCGCATGGGGTAGTGGGGTATTGGGTATTGGGTATTGGGTATTGAGTATTGGGTATTGAGTATTGAGTATTGAGTATTGGGTTGTGCCTTCCTGAAATAGGTTGACCAACGAGGTTGAAGGTTAGAGGTCAAATAAAGAGAGCTGTGCAGGCGGTGGCAGGATGTGGGTAATGGATACGGTAAGATAGCGTTCGGTGCTTGTGCGGGCAAGGATGGAAGGCCGGGCCGCAGCCCGGCCTTAAAGTATGCAATTATTTCGATGCGTAGCTGCGGGCTTCGTCGGCGAAGGCGTGGTCCTGATACGGATCCAGTTCGAATGCGGCGCCGAGCAGCTCCAGGCCTTTGGCGGGCTGGCTGTCGCGCAGGGAGGCGATGCCGGCGATGCAGAGCAGCTCCGGGTCGCTGGAACGGGTGCGCATCGCGGTTTCGAGATGCTGCTTGGCCGCAGGCAGGTTGTTCATTTTCAGGTAAATCGCAGCCATCAGCTGATTGACTCCGATATTTCCGGGCCGGCGCTCGTATTCCTTGCGGGCGTATTCGAGGGCCTTGGCATAGTCGCCTGTCAGGTCGAGATGCACCTGCGCATACTCCAGGCCCATCATGTGGCCTTTGGCCTCGTCGTCGGCCAGCATCTCCAGGACAGTCCGGGTCAGCCGGCCGGCTTCTTCGGTTCTGCCGGTCTGCTGGTAGAGCCCGGCGAGATCGGCATAAAATCCCACTTCGGGAATAATATCCATCGCGGCTTTCAATCGCTGCTCAGCCAGCTCCGGATGGCCTTCCTTCTGCTCGATGCCTGCAAGGGCTGCAATAGCGAAGGGGTATTTAGGCCGTTCAGCCAGGATGCGCTCGTACTCGGCCCGCGCAAGATCCAGCTTGCCCTGGCGCTCGTACAGCCCGCCGAGGTTCAGGCGGCACCAGGCCGTCTCTTCATAGCCCGGCAGCCCGGACTCGGCAGCCATCTTCATCGCTTCGATGGCGCCGGGCAGGTCGCCGTGAAGCTCCCGCAGGTACGATACGCGGGAGTAGGAGCGGAGGTCCGGGCGGATGGACATCATCTTGTCGCACATCTGCACAGCTGCCTCGTAGTTGCCCAGCTCCACCTGCGCATCCACGAGCGAGCCGTAGATCAGGGCGTTGTATCCGTTGAGGGAAACTGCGTATTCGGCCAGCTTGCGGGCCTCGTCGAACTGGTGCAGCGAGAGCAGCACCGAAGCTTTAAGCGATACAGCGCCGAATACAATGTCCTGCGCCGGTTTTTCTGCGAGAATGGCGTCCAGCACCTGAATCGCGGCGGGATAGTAGTGGCCGTGCTCGCCCGTAGCGCGCGCTTCCAGCATAAACAGCTGGGCCAGCTGCAGCCGGCGGCGGTAATCCTTCGGATTGGCCTCGATGGCCTGCTTGAGTTCGCCGTAGACGGTGATCATGCGGACCTGCTCCTCGGCGGAGCCGATGGCCGCATTCCGGGGGAGCAGTTCGGGAACCGCAACGCCGGAGCGGCTTGCGGAGCAGGCGGCCAGCATTGCAGCCAGCGCCAGGATCATCAGATTCAGCAGGGGTAAGCGGTTCATGACAATAGGATTCGGGAGTGAACAGATGCGAAACATACGGGCAGCCCCCGCGGGCCGGATTGCCCGGCCGCAACATTTTCTGCGCACGCGGCCCGCAACCTTCCGGCATGCGCCGGAGTTTTATCCGGTATGCGACTGCTGTATCTGTTTCCGCTCCTGCTGCTGGCCTGCAAATCGCCGCAGCCTGCCGCCGCCCAGCTTCCGCCGGAGGCGGCGCCCTACGAATCCGGACGCCGCAGCTTCGACGGAACCGGCAAGTACTACTTCGGGCGGGAGATCGCCCAGGTGATGGGCCATGAAGGCGCCGGCTGGCTCGAACGGCCTGAGCGCGAGGCCGAAGAACGCGCCAGCCTGCTGCTCGGCGCCCTGCCCATCGGCCCGGCGTCCGTGATCGCCGACATCGGCGCCGGCACCGGCTACCACAGCTTCCCGATGGCGCAGCGCGCGCCCCAGGGCAAGGTGTATGCCGTCGATATCCAGCCTGAGATGCTCGGGATCATCCGCCGGAAGCAGGCCCAGCTCGGCATTTCCAATGTCGAGCCCCTGCTCGGCAGCGAAACAGATACGCGCCTTCCGCCTGCTTCGGTAGATCTGCTCCTGCTGGTGGATGTGTACCATGAATGCGCCTATCCGCACGAAATGCTGCAGTCCATGTACCGCAGCCTCAAGCCGGGCGGACGCGCCTGCCTGGTGGAGTACCGGGCCGAAGATCCTTCCGTGCCCATCAAGCCGCTGCACAAGCTCTCCGCTGCGCAGGCGCGCCGCGAGTGGGAAGCCGCAGGCTTCCGATGGGTCAGCACCGATTCGGAACTGCTGCCCTGGCAGCATCTGATCGTCTTCGAGCGCCCGGCGGACGGGAAATAAATATCTTCGGATTCACCAGAACCGCATCACCACCCGCGCATTCAGCAGCCGGGCAGAGAGGTAGTTGTTGACCGAATAGCGGTTGTTCTGCAGGTCTTTGACCCATACGTATGAAACCGTATTGGCCCGCGCCAGCAGGTTGAAAATTTCCACCGTGGCCCAGATGGATTCTACCCCGCGCTTGCCGCGCTGCTCGCCCCGGGCCCGGAACGTGATGAGCTTGCTGAAGCCGATGTCCACCCGGTGGTAGGGCGGAAAGGTGAAGGCGGTGCGGAATTCCGGCCTGCGCGGCGGGCCGAAGCGCAGGCCGCTGCCGTATACGAAGTTGACGTGGACCTTGTACGTAGGGTTGATGGGCAGCTCATCCTGAAAATACAGGGCCGCGGTCACCCGCTGATCGGTGGGCCGGGGCACGAAGCCGGCAGTATCGCCGAGCACGTCCTCGGAGGTTTTGAGCAGCCCGAGGCTGAACCACGAGTCGACCCCGCGGATAAACTCCCCGTTGACCCGCAGATCCGCGCCATACGCATAGCCTCTGGCCTGAAGATCAGGATAGTAGCGGATGCGGATATTGTCCACCTCGTAGGGGATGAGGTTGTAGAGGCGCTTGTAGTAGAGCTCCGAAAACAGCCGGAAGGGCCGCCCCCAGGCGATGAAGCGGTGGTCCAGGCCGGCGATGAGGTGCAGCGACCGCTGGGCGGGCAGATCCAGGTTGAGCGAGCCGTCGAAGCGGCGCAGTTCGCGGTAAAAGGGCGGCTGATGGTACAGCCCGGCTGCCACGCGCAGGCGCGTGCCGGTGCCGCCGTCGGGCGACTCCCGCAGCCGGATCAGCAGCTGCCCCCTCGGACTGAACATCCATTCGCCGTTCAGGTCGTAGTAGATCAGGCGGCTGCCCAGAATCAGCAGCGCACGCGGGCTCAGCTGCCATTCGTCCTGCACAAAAGCCTTGTAGAGCCGCGTCCGGAGGTCGGCCGCCCCTTCGATGAATTCCTCCACCCCGAACTGCCCCCGCTCGTCCACCAGATAGCCTGCGGAGTCGAGGAAGGAGTATTCTTTCAATTGGTCCCGGATGAACTGCGCCTGTGCCTTGATCCCGAAGGTCAGGCGGTGCGTGGAGGCGTTGTCGCTGCTCCACCGCCCGGTCGCCTCGGCGCTGAGCACCTCGGCGGTGAGGAAGTTGCGGGCGTGGCGGTACTGCGTGCCGATGCCGAGGTCGAATTCAGCCTCGTTGAACTCGTCCGAGCCCAGGTTGGTATTCACTTCCCCCAGCAGATAGCCGCCTTCCACGTCGAAGCGCTCGGTTTCGTCGGTCCGGAAGGCCGTCAGGATATAGCTGAATTCCAGGCGGGTACTGGGCTTGTGCTCCAGCATCAGCGCGCCGAGGGTCGTGGTGTAGGCGCTGATTTCCCGCCCTTCGAAGGCTGTTCGCAGGCGGAATGCCTGCAGGATGGTGCCGGTCGTTGTCTCCCGCCCCGTCGGCTCAAAGTAGTAGCGGTTGCGGGTCGCTGCGAAGAATCCGGTGAATTTCAGCTTGTCGTCGGCGTAAAACAGCGTGTCGGGCTGCCCGTTGCGGCGGGTGTAAATGCGCTCCGGATACGCCCTGCGGGAGGGCGTGAAGGTGGCCATGCCCTGGATGTCGAGGTAGGAGGGCCGGTATTCCCCCCTGACATCCAGGCTGTTGAGAAAATACCCCATCTCAAACCGGCGGGCGCCCAGCAGCCAGGTGAAGCGCCCGGGCTGTCCGGGCTGCTTGCGGTTGGGGCTCACGCCTTCGGCGTGGAGGTTGGTGGAGATGACGCCCACCTCGGCGCTGGCGCGGAACTGCTTCGGAGTCCGGTAGGTCACATCGAGCACGGACGAAAGCCGGTCGCCGTACTGGGCGCCGAAGCCGCCCGTGCTGAACTGCAGCCCCTGCGCCATGCTGGGATTGGAGAATCCCAGCCCTTCCTGCTGCCCTGAGCGAGCCAGGAAAGGCCGGTAAATCTCAATTCCGTTGACGTACACCAGGTTTTCGTCGAAGTTGCCCCCGCGCACCTGGTACTGGGAGGAAAACTCATTGTTGGACACCACGCCCGGCATGTTCTTCATCAGGCTTTCGATGCTCGGCGAAACGACGGGCATGCGCACCACCTCCTCCATCCGGATGGGCGATACGAGCATGGCGTTGCGGTCGTCGATGTCGCTGGGGTCTTTTTCGCCGATGATGGTCACGGTCTCCGTCTCGCGCAGCAGCAGCTTGACCGGCTGGTCGTAGATGCGGCCGTCTTCGATCCGCAGTTCGATTTCCGCAGCACGGTAGGCATTGTGGCTGAAGCGGATGCGCCAGGTCCTGCCGGCAGGCAGCACGATCTGATAGCGGCCTTCGGCATCGGTGCGGTCGCCGGCATCGGCGCCGATCGCGCTCACGAAGGCATCCGCGACCGGGCGGTTGTCGGGGTCCATGACCCGGCCCTTGACGGTGCCGGTTTGTGCGGCGGCGGCCTGCCACACAGCCAGCCAGACGAGGAACAGGACGGGGTGCTTCAGTCGTTTCATCCCGGCAAAGATATGCATCGGCTGCAGATATGCATCGGGTAAAAAATTGCCGCCTTCCGGAACGGGTTCCTCCGGAAGGCGGCGTGCAGCGCTGCGGATGCTCAGGGCTTCTGGAACACGCGGACGTAGTCCACGATCATGCGCTGCGGGAACGTCGTGCTGGCGTTGGGGCTGCCGGGCCAGTTGCCGCCTACGGCGACGTTGAAGATGAAGAAGTGCGGCGCGTTGAAGGGATAGGGCTGCGCGCCGGTCTGGGCCTTGGTGAAGGTGAAGTACAGCTTGTCGTCCATGTACCAGCGGATCGTATCCTGCTTCCAGTCGATGGAGAAGACATGGAACTCTTCCGAAAACTTGGCTCCGCCTTCGAGGCTGATCGACTGCCCGATGTACTGGTGCTGCGGGAAGGAGGCGCCGTAGTGCACGGTGCCATGCACCTTGCCCGGCTCGTGGCCCACGAGCTCCATAATGTCGATCTCGCCGCAGGCAGGCCAGCCGTCGGTGGCGATGCTCTCGCCCAGCATCCAGAGCGCGGGCCAGATGCCCTGGCCCTCCGGCAGCACGGCGCGGATGTCGATCCGCCCGTGCGTGAAGGATTTCTTCAGCTGGGTTTTGAGGCGGGAGGACGTATAGCCGAAGCCGCCGAAGGATTCCTGCTTCGCCTCGATGACGAGGTGGCCGTTGACGAGCGAGGTGTTTTCGGCGCGGTAAAACTGCAGCTCGTTGTTGCCCCAGCCGCCGTTTCCGTTGCCGATCTCGTGCGTCCAGTCGGCCTGGTTGAGGGCGGTGCCGTCGAATTCGTCGCGCCAGACGCGCTGCATGCCGGGATAGTCTTCCGGGGTGCTGTAGCCCGTAGCGGGGATTACGGGGCCGGTATCCGCGTCGTCGTTCTGAATGGTGCCAGTGGCGGCAGTGGTGGCGATGGTGGCATTCACAGCCCCGTACAGCACGACCGCGAAGGTCTCTTCAGGCTCCGCAGCCAGGTCGCCGGTGACCATCACGGATACCTCGGCCTGGGTGGTGCCGGGCGCGAAGGTCAGGCGCACATCGCTCAGCGCGGTGTAATCGCTGCCGGCCTTGGCAGTCTGGTCGCGGGTAGCGGCCAGCACCTCCACGGTCTTGTCCGAGGCCTCGGACAGGGAGACGGTGAACACGAACGGATTGGGCGCGTTGCCTTCCGCCTTCACGACCGGGGCGATGGAAAGGGCCGGCAGGCGGTCAGGCGTTTCTTCTTTGCAGGCCGTCAGCGATCCGGCGAGCAGCAGGGCGTACGGAAAAGGAAAACGGTAATGCTTCATACAATCGTCAGATAATGAGTGTTGTAGCAGCAGGAATTCAAGCAGATAACTTCGCCCTAAAGTACAATGTTCGCAGGAGCGGGACAAATGACGCATTGCAAAACATGAATATTTCCAATCCGGCTGCAATTCTGCATGCGTCATATCCATATGTAAGATCACCCTTCGGAATGTCGTGCGATCTGCTGCGGGATCGGGTACTTTCGAAGATTGAAGTGCCCCCTCCTTACCGCACAGCCCGGCGGAAAAGCCTGGCGCGGGATTCTGTAACGCTAGCGATCGTCGTATGTATGCATCACCGGCTATTCCGATTCTGATCCAGCGGCTGTATTTGCTGCTGGCACTTGCCGGAGTTCCGCTGTTTGCGTGGCAGCAGCAGCGGGCGGATCCGGATCTGCCGGTCGCCTGGGCTGCCACCTGGGCCTGCACCGTTTCGGCGGGGCTGATGCTCGGCCTGAGCTGTACCCCGTTGCGCCGCCGCCGCTGGTGGGGCACTGCGGTGTTTGCGCACATGGAATACCTGTCGCTGTTTGCCTATCTGTCCGCAGCCTACAGCGGATTCCCCTGGCTGCTGGCGCTGAATGCTTTTCTGGTATTCCTGATGCTCTTCATGGCGCTGGGCGATCCGCGGCAGCTGAGGCTGCACAGCCTGCTGACCCCTGTGCTGGCCCTGGTGCTGGCCCTGGCAACCTCGCAGCTCAACGTCATGGAGCGGGTCTATCTGGTGAGCATCACCGGCTTCATTGCTGTCGCGGGCTACAGCAGCCGCATGCACGCCATCCGCCTGCACACACGCGCCCTCGAACTCCAGGCCGCATACGAGGAAAATGCGCGGCTGCTCCGCGCCGTGGTGGAAAGCTCCGCCGACATCATCTACGGGCTCAGCAGCAGCTATGTGGTGCTGAGCTGCAACCAGCGGTTTCAGCAGGTGTTCCGCGAGCTGCACGGCTGCGAGATCCAGCCGGGCGACAACCTCGTGCAGGTGCTGGCCCGCGAGAGGAAGGCATCTCATTTTCTGGAACTGTACGACCGCGCGCTGGCCGGCACGCCGGTGACGGAGCATACCGAGCTGGAATTTCCCGACGGAACCCGGTACTACGAATTTTCAGTATCGCCGATGAGCAGCAATGGGCGGGTGGAAGGAATCTCGGTATACGTGCGGGAGGAAACGCAGAAGCACCACATGCTCAAGCAGGTGAAAATCAGTGAAGAGCGCCTCAATGCCGCCATCAATGGCTCCCGTTCCGGGATCTGGGACTGGAATCTGCGGGATAATACGGTATACTATTCGCCCTTTATCCGGAACATGCTCGGCTATTCAGACGCTGAGATGCCGGATGAAATTGCACCCTGGCTGACGCTGCTGCATCCGGCCGATCTGCACATGGTGGTGAATGCGTTCAAACAGCATGTGGAAGGGCTGATTCCGGAAATCGATCTGCGCTACCGGATGCAGCACCGCGACGGCAGCTGGCGCTGGATTCACAGCCGGGGCTCGGCCATGCGCAATCCGTCGGGCTCCGCCTACCGCATTGCAGGCACCATCAAGGACGTCACCAGCCAGCTGCTCCGCGATCAGCTCTTCGAAAGCATCATGCAGAGCTCTCCGGCGGGCATCGCCCTGCTGCACGCCGAGACCGGCCCGGAGGACGAATCCCTGCGCTTCCGCTGCGGGATGCTCAATCCTGCCGCCATCCGCCTGCTGGGGCGGCCCGCTGCGGAGCTGCTGGGCAAAACTGCGGAAGAAATTGTGCCGCTGGACGCGCCGCGCCTGATGCCCATCCTCCGGGCGGCCTACGCCCAGGATCAGCCCAGCGAGCTGGAGTTCGAGAGTGTCCGGCCCGGCATCGTGCAATGGTTCAATGTCAGCATCGTCCGGCTCGGCGAACGGGATCTGCTGCTGAATTTCTGGGATATCACCAGCCGCAAGCAGGCCGAGTCCGCCCTCCGGACCAGCGAGTCCCTCCTCCGGACTGTCATCGACAACAGCCCCGACTGGATTTTTGTCAAAGGCCCCGACCACCGCTACCTGCTGGTGAACGAGGGATTCGCAGCAGTCCACGGGCTCAAGCCGGAGGCCATGATCGGACGGCATGAGCTGGAGCTGGATTTCGGCGACCGGTTTTCCAACCTGGATCCGGATTCCCGCAGGCCGGTGTTCTGGACGGAGGATGAACAGGTCTTTCAGACCGGCCAGCCCTGCATCGTCAAGGAGCGCGACGCAGGCTTTACGGGGCGGCAAGTGTCGATTTCAGCCGTCAAAATTCCGCTTTTCGGTGCCGACGGCCAGGTCTGGGGGCTGCTGGGGTTTATTCACGACATTACCCAGCACAAGCGGACCGAACGGGAGCTGCAGAAGCTCTCCCTCGTAGCCAGCCAGACCGACAGCGGCGTGGTCATCACCGGTCCGGCCGGCCGCATCGAGTGGGTCAACGAGGCGTTTACCCGGATGACCGGCTACGAACTGCAGGAGGTGCTGGACCGAAAGCCCGGCTCCTTTCTCCAGGGCCCCGATACCGATCCGGAAACCGTCCGCTATATCCGCGAATGCCTGCGCCGGCAGGAGTCCTTTTCCCTCGAAATTCTCAACTACCACAAGAACGGGGCGCCGTACTGGATCGCAATGAATGTGACGCCGGTCTTCGACGAAGACGGAAAGCTGGAGCGCTTCATCGCCATCGAAAATGACATCACCGCGCAGAAAGAAGCAGAAACCCGGCTTATCCAGGCCAAGCAGGCCGCTGAGGAAACCGCCCGCCTCAAGGCCGAGTTTTTGTCCATGATGAGCCACGAGATCCGCACCCCCATGAATGCAGTGATCGGCATGACCGGGCTGCTGCAGGAGACGCCGCTGAGCGAAGAGCAGAAGGAATACGTGGAGGCCATCCGGTTCAGCGGCGACAACCTGCTGACGGTCATCAACGACATCCTGGACTTTTCCAAGATCGAGGCCGGCAAGCTGGAGCTGGAGGAGCAGCCTTTCATGCTCGGGGCCATGATCGAGGATGTGCTGGAGCTGTTTCTGGCCCGCGCAGTGGAAAAGGGCCTGGAGCTGGCCCTGGACCTCGATCCGGAGCTGCCTGCCGCCGTGTCCGGTGACCCAACACGGGTAAGCCAGATCCTGGTCAACCTGCTCAACAACGCCATCAAGTTTACCGACCGGGGCGAGGTGGTGCTGCGGGTCGCTGCCCGCAGCATGCCGCCGGGGCAGTGCATGCTCACCCTGTCGGTGAGCGACACGGGCATCGGCATCCCGCCCGACAAGCTGAGCCGGCTTTTCAAGTCGTTTTCGCAGGTCGATGCCTCGACCACCCGCCGCTACGGCGGCACGGGGCTGGGCCTGGCGATCACCCGGCAGCTGACCGAGCTGATGGGCGGCCAGATCAGCGTGCAGAGCCATCCGGGCGCAGGGTCGGTCTTTACGGTGCAGTTGCCGCTGGCCCTCCCGTCCGGCCCGGTCCTGCCCATGCAGCAGCGTGCCCAGCGGCTCCAGGGCGTCGAGGTGCTGTTGGCCGACGATCACGATACCAATCTGTCGATCCTGAGCAAGCAGGTCAGCCACTGGGGCATGGTTCCGCTTGCCTACCGCTCGCCCGCAGCAGTGCTGGCCGACCGCGAGCGTCTGCAGCAGGTGCCGGTAGCCATTCTGGACATGCAGATGCCGGATATGGACGGATGCAGCCTGGCCGCCGAGCTGCATGCGCGCTATCCGCACATGCAGCTGATCCTGCTTTCGTCCATCGGCATGCCCGCACCCGCAGCATGCCGCCGCCGCCTCAGCGCACAGCTCACCAAGCCTGCCCGCCAGCAGCAGCTGCTCAGCGCGCTGCTGCGCGCCTTGCCCGGCGGCGAGGACCCCCAGGCCGAGCCGGCCGGGCAGCCCCTCCGCCAGTGGAGCAGCTTCCCCAGCCTGCGCGTGCTGGTGGCCGAGGACAATGCCGTCAACCAGAAAGTCGCCCTGCGCATCCTCGAAAAGCTGGATATCCATGCCGATGCCGTCGCCAACGGCCAGGAAGCCGTGCAGGCCTGGGGGATCAAACCCTACGATGTGATCTTCATGGATATGCAGATGCCGGAAATGGATGGCCTGGAAGCCACCCGTTTCATCCGGCAGCGCGAGCAGCCGGGCATACACACGATTATTATCGCCATGACCGCCAATGCCATGACCGGCGACCGGGAGCGCTGCCTCGATGCCGGCATGGACGACTACATCAGCAAGCCGGTCAAGATCGAGTTCGTGCAGGAATCGCTGCTGCGCTGGTTCAGGACGGCAGCGGTGCCGGGCGGGGTATAAGCCTGCCTGATCGCTGATAATCAGCCGCGGGCCGTACCGGCGGCTGGGGCGTGCCGGCCGCCATCCGCGATCGGGGAGGCGGCAGGACGGAGAAACTACGGCTTTGCGATAAGCGGGGATATAGCGGAGGAGAGGGCCAGGCGGAGTCGCCCGCTGACCCCATTTCCCCGCAAAAATCCCTACCTTGCAGGCCCGACGGATGTCGGACAGGTTACTGAAGGACTGCTGGTATGATGCTGGGAGATATTCCCCTTTCCCTTGCGTCGCTGGAGGCGGCGCAGCCGGATACCCATCCGCAGGCGCGGCTGAGCCCTGCGGCGGCCCGCCGGGTGGCGGACTGTTTTGCCTATCTGATGCAGCGGCTGGCCCAGGGCGGCGAGGCGCTTTACGGCATCAACACCGGCTTCGGCTTCCTCTGCGACAAGGTCATCCCGCCCGGCAGCCTGGAGCGCCTGCAGCTCAACCTGCTCCGCTCGCACGCCTGCGGCACGGGCCGCGAGGCGCCGCCGGAAATCGTGCGCCTCATGCTGCTGCTCAAGGTGCAGTCGCTTGCGCAGGGCAATTCCGGCGTGCAGCCCGTTACGGTCCAGCGCCTGCTCGACTGCTACAATGCGGACCTGCTGCCGGTGGTGTACGAGCAGGGCTCCCTCGGCGCGAGCGGCGACCTGGCACCGCTGGCCCACCTGTCGCTGCCGCTCATCGGCGAGGGCGAGGTGCGCCTCCGCGGGGAGCGCATGCCCGCAGCCGAAGGGCTGCGCCGCGCCGGGTTCGAACCCATCGCCCTCCAGGCCAAGGAGGGCCTCGCCCTGCTCAACGGCACGCAGTTCATGGCGGCCTACGGAGTGCATATCCTCCTGGAGGCCCGCCGCCTGACCAGCCTCGCCGGCCAGGCCGCCGCCCTCAGCCTCGACGCATTCGACGGGCATGTCCAGCCCTTCCATCCGCTGCTGCACGAAATCCGCCCGCACCGGGGCCAGGCGGAAGTGGCAGCCCATCTGCGGCGCCTGCTCGATGGCTCCGCCATCGCCGCCCGGCCCAAGGCCCAGGTGCAGGACCCCTATTCCTTCCGCTGCATCCCCCAGGTGCATGGCGCCTCGCTCGATGCGCTCCGCTATGCCTGGCAGGTGTTTGAAACCGAAATCAACAGCGTCTCCGACAATCCCAACCTCTTCCCGGAAGCGGACCTGATTCTCTCCGGCGGCAATTTCCACGGCCAGCCGCTGGCCCTGGCCCTGGATTTTCTCGCCATTGCCCTCGCCGAGCTGGCCTCCATCTCCGAACGGCGCATCTACCAGCTCCTCTCCGGCGTGCGGGGCCTGCCGCTCTTCCTTGCCGCCGATCCCGGCCTGGATTCCGGCCTGATGATTCCCCAGTACACTGCCGCAGCGCTCGTCAGCCAGAACAAGCAGCTCTGCACCCCGGCTTCGGTGGACACCATTCCCTCGTCCAACAACCAGGAGGACCACGTGAGCATGGGCGCCAATGCGGCGGTCAAATGCCTCCAGGTGCTTGTCAACCTGCGGCAGGTGCTCGCCATCGAGCTGCTGTGCGCCTCGCAGGCGCTCTACTGCCGCGAGCCGCTGCAGACCGGCGCGGCCCTGCTGCCCCTGCTGGAGGCCGTGCGCGCCGCCGCGCCGCGCATCAGCGCTGACCGCCGCTTTTACGAGGACATGCATGCCCTCTCCGCCCTGCTGGCAGGCTGGACGGATCCGGCGTCAGAACCATACGCTGAAGCCTAGCGTGCCCGGTCCCGCTTGCAGGTGCTGGAACAATTGCTCCAGGCCCGGCGCTGCCAGCGAATGGTGCCGGAGGTACTGCGCCGTATCGAACAGCAGCAGAAAGCCGCCCTGCAGCACCAGCGACTGGCCGTAGCCTTTGAGGCGTTCGGGGTTGCGGGAGGCAGTTTTGGCGCGCTCCTGCATCCAGGCGCCCGCAGTCATATAGGTGAAATTGAGGGCGAGGTTGAACAGCAGGATTTTTTCCAGCTTCTGCTGCTCCTGGTAGGTATCCCAGGCGCCGTAGGCCGCCGGGTCGCTGGTGTAGCTTCCGTACAGGCCGCCAGCGGCGAGACCCAGGTTTACGACATTCCAGACGGCATTCATCTCGTGGAAATAGCGGGCGCTGCCGGTGCTGCGGGCGCGCAGCACGCTGCCTGCGGCGATATTGCCGAGGGCCCAGCCGCCGAGCACATACATGTGGGTGCGGTTGGCGCGGATGCGCTGGTCGTTGAGGCGGTACAGGAGGCTGTCCTGGGCGGGCAGCCAGAGGCCCAGCAGGAGCAGGGCGAGGGTCAGGGTGATGCGGAGCTGCGGCATGCGGATGCTTTTGGGAATAACGGACAGCGGGGCGGAAAGTTAGCAGCACGTATTCAGTATCAGGCAGCAAGACCGCAGGCTGCGGCGCGGTGCATGAAGGGTGCCGGGCGGGCCCAGGCGCCGCTTGCGCATTTCAGCTGAAAAGCCAATCTTGAGCCATGTTTTCAGCAGATCTGTTTCAGGGAAAAACAGCCCTTGTCAGCGGCGGCGGCAGCGGCATCGGGCTGGCGATTGCAGGCGCGCTGCTGCGCTGCGGCGCGGAGGTGTACATCTGCTCGCGCAAGCAGGAGCGGCTCGATGCTGCGCTGGCGCAACTGGCGCCGCTGGGCCCGGTCCGGGCCCGGGCCTGCGATGTGCGCGAGCCCGAACAGATCGAGGCGCTGGGCGCCTGGATTGCGGAGCACAGCGGCAAGCTCGATCTGCTCGTCAACAATGCCGGCGGGCAGTTTCCCTCCCCTGCGGAGCAGATTTCCCTCAAAGGCTGGGATGCCGTCATCCGCACCAACCTCAACGGCACCTGGTACATGACCTCGCTGCTCGCCAAGCGCTTTTTTATCCCGCAGCAGCAGGGCGTCATCGTCAGCATCATTGCAGACATCTTCCGGGGCTTTCCCGGCATGGCCCATACCGGCGCGGCGCGCGCCGCCGTCGAAAATCTCACCCGCAGCCTGGCGGTGGAATGGTCGCGCTACGGCATCCGCGTCAACGCCGTAGCGCCCGGCATCATCCGCTCCAGCGGCCTGGACCAGTATCCGCCCCAGCTGCTCGACGGCATCGGCAGCGCCATCCCCATGAAGCGCCTCGGCACGCCGGAGGAGGTCGCCCATGCCGTGCTGTTTCTCGCCTCCGGCCTAGCCGCCTATATCACCGGCGAAACGCTGTACGTGGACGGCGGCTCCCGGCTCTGGGGCGATGTCTGGAAAATGTAAGCTCCCCCGAACTCCCCAACTGCTTTCTGTTATGGTCAACAGCCTCACCCCCAACCTGATGGTGCGCGACGTGGATGCCATCGCCGACTGGTACTGCCGCCACCTGGGGTTTCAGATGATCTCGTCCGTTCCGCACAGCGCCCGTCCGGATACGCTGCAGTGGGCCATGATCCAGTCGGGTCCGGCGCTGCTGATGTTTCAGGAGGCGGAAGTCTTCGCAGCGGAATTTCCGCCCTTCCGCGGGATGCAGCCGGGCGGCGCGCTCACCCTCTTCTGCCAGGTGCAGGGCGTCGAAGCCCTCTACCAGACCCTGAGCGGCATCTGCGAAATCCTCGACCCGCTCAAAAGCGCCTTCTACGGCATGCGCGAATTCACCTTCCGCGACCCGGAAGGCTACGTGGTCACCCTGGCAGAGCCGGAAGAAGCTGCCGGAACCGGAAACGGAACCCTCGCCTGAGATGCTGCTCGCCATCGACATCGGGAATACCGACATGGTCTTCGGGCTGCACGACGGCTCGCAGTGGACCGACATGTGGCGCCATCCCAGCGCCGAATACCTGACGGTGTACGCGTTTGCGGAAGCGCGCTTCGCAGAGCGGGGGCTGCATCCGCACGCCGTGCGGCGGCTGGTCTTTTCCTCCGTCGCGCCGGGCATTTCCCCGACGGTGCTGGCGGAAATGGAGCGGATTACGGGGCGCAAGGCCCTGATCGTAGGGCCGGAGCTCTACCGGCGGATGGACATGGGCATCGACAACCCCAATGAAATCGGCTCCGACCTCGTGGCCAATGCCTACGCGGGCTATGCGCGCGCGCAGGGCGCCTGCGTGGTGGTGGACTTCGGCACGGCGCTGACCTTTACCGCCGTCTCCGGCAGCGGCAAAATTCTGGGCGTAGCCATTGCGCCGGGGCTGAAGACGGCCATGCGGGCGCTGTTTTTCAATACGGCGCAGCTTCCGATGGTGCCGCTGGAGCTGCCGGGCTCGGCCATCGGGAAAAATACCGCCCACGCGCTCCAGGCGGGGATTCTGCTCGGCTATGTGGGGCTGGTCCGGGAGCTCATCGGGCGGATCCGCGGAGAAATGGGCGAACCGGCCCGGGTGATCGCCACCGGCGGCCTTTCGTCAGTGCTCAAGCCCCTGCACGACGCCTTCGATGCAGTAGATCCCTGGCTTACGCTCGACGGCCTGCGGCTCCTGGCGGAGCACTACGGCGAACGGGATGCAGATGGCTGAGTATCTGGATCTTCAGGTGGAAGGCGAAACCCTGCGGCTGCTGCCGCAGCGGGCAGTGTACTGGCCCCGGCAGCAGGCGCTGCTCCTGGCGGATCTGCATCTGGGCAAGGCGGCGCATTTCCGGCGGCACGGCATTCCGCTGCCCGCAGGCGCCATCGAGCGCGATCTGGCGCAGCTGGACGCCCTGCTCCGGGCCTGTCCGGAGGCGGAGCAGCTGATTGTGCTTGGCGATCTCTTCCACAGCGCGCACAATGCGGAGTGGGAGCAGTTCGGGGCCTGGCTGGCCGCGCAGCCGCACACCTGCACGCTCATCCGCGGCAACCACGACCTGCTGGAGCCGGCGCGCTACGCAGCGCTGGGGATCGGTGTGCTGGAGGCATGGGACCTGGGGCCCTTCCGCCTGCTGCACGAGGCCCCGGCAGAACCGGGTGAGCAGGAGCCATATACCCTGTCCGGGCATGTGCATCCGGGCATTCTGCTCGAAGGGCTGGGCCGCCAGCGGCTGCGCCTGCCCTGCTTCTGGTTCGGGGCGCGGGGCGGGGTGCTGCCTGCCTTCGGTGCGCTTACCGGACTGGCCCGCATCCTGCCGGCACCCGGCGACTGCATTGCCGCCGCTGCAGACGGGCAGGTGATGCTCGTGCAGCGGGGGCGGACAGTTTAGGGCAGGCCTGAATCCGGATATATGGATATCAGACCTGACAGATCTGCCGCCCGCCCGGATCCGGGAATTACAGGAAGCACAGCATCCTGAATGATCAGCCCAAGGGTCTGCCCGGTGTTTGCTGCTGCGCAGGCCGTTTTTCCCAGATGAATCCAAACACGCCGCCCAGCGCGCCGCCGATGATGTGCGCGAACTGCGATACGTTGTCCTCCCCGAACGCCGCGACAATTTCCTTGCCCAGAAACAGCACCACCACCAGCACGAAAGTCAGCGGAATGCCGCCCCGGTTGTTGGTGAAGGAGCTGAGCAGAATCAGCATGAACACCACGCCGCTGGCACCCATGAGGCCCTCGCTGAAGAAGAAGATGTGCAGCAGTCCGGTCACCAGCGCCGTGACCGCCATCATGAGCAGCAGGTCGCGCGAGCCGTATTTTTCTTCCAGAATCGGCCCGATGAGCAGGATCATGGTGAAATTGCCCGTCAGGTGCTCCCAGTTCGCATGGCCGATGACGTGCGAAAACAGCTGGAAATACCAGGTCGGATCGCCGGGACGGAATTCCGGGAAGATGGTGAACAGCGGACGGAGATCCACGGCATACTCGCTCACCAGCAGCACGATGGTGCAGAGGAGCGTATAGGTGAGGATGACAGGGGCATTGTACTTCAGCCGCATGGGTCCGGGTTTGTATGCGATACGGAAAATCGGGCAGGCAGGTTGGCGGATTACTGATACACCCGCACATAATCGATCTCGTAGCGGATGGGCAGCGCCGCCGGATCGGTGCCCTTCGAGCCGCCCCAGGCGCCGCCGAAGGCCAGGTTCAGGATCAGGTAGAAGGGCTTCCCGAAGGGCCATTCGGCTGGATCGTCCGATGGCTTTTCGAACGTAAATGCCTCGTTGCCATCCAGATAGAAGCGGATGCGGGTGGAATCCCAGTCGGCGGCAAACACATGAAACGCATCTGCGGCCCGGGGCATGAAGACGCTGCGGCCCTTGTGGGTGCCGATGGTATGGTTAAAGGCCTGGGTGTGGATGTTGAAATGAAAGGTATCGGGCATGTAGCCGACATGCTCCATGAGGTCGATCTCGCCGCAGGCGGGCCAGCCGATGTCGCCGATGTCTTCGCCGAGCATCCAGGCAGCAGGCCAGGATCCCAGCGCCTGGGGCACCTTGGCCCGGATTTCGAATCGTCCGTAGGTCCAGGACTGGCGGCCGCGGGTAGTCAGGCTGGCGGAGGTGATGGGGCGGACAGCGCTGTCGATCAGCGCGGAATCGCGCCGGGCTTCGAGGATCAGCAGCCCGTTTTCAACGCGGGCATTTTCGGGGCGCTGCGCCGTGTAATACTGGAGCTCGCGGTTGCGGAGGTAGCCGGTCTCGTAGGACCAGCGCGCCGTATCCGGCAGGCCGGTGTAGTCGAATTCATCGGACCATACGAGGCGCGGACCGGCGGGGGGCTGGGTGCAGGCAGCCCCGCACAGCAGCAGGATGAGCGATAAGGATAGTTTCATCGCGTGCAAGTTTCAGGGAAATAGCAAAAAAGGCCGCTGAAGTACAAAATAAGCCGCTAATCATCCACGCATCTGCAATAAGGCTGGCTTTTACACGGAGGAGCGGAGGCACGAAGTTTCACGGAGATCATGTATGGATGATCTCGAATGCATCGTTCAGCCCCAGCCTTTGCCGGGGCCTTGCAGTACAGCGGCATAGCAGCCTGATACGATGCCGGAATCCCGGCTGCGAAGCGCCTGGCCGGCGCCTCATAGCTTCAGCAGGCGCCCTGCCGCTGCTGAGCCGTCGTTCAGATGGATCTTCCACACATACACCCCCGCCGGCCACCCGTGCAGTGCGGCGCTGATCTCATCCGTGCCGGCCTCCACCGGCGCCTGAAGCCGGATGCTGCCGGCCAGATCGCGGATTTCCAGCCGCCCGCCGGCGGCTGCCGGCGCGGCAGCCTGGAAGCGCACCCAGTCCTGCGCAGGCTGCGGCGCTGCGGTCCATGCGGCAGGCGCCCGCTCCGCAAACACCTGCACCGCAGGCGAATACACATGATGCCCGGCTGCGCTCACGCCGTGCAGCCGGTAGAGATTGAGGCCCGGCGCCGGGCGGGTGTCCAGAAACGCCTGGCGCTGATCCGGGCCTTCCAGGCGCGCCACCGGCGCAAAAGCGCCCGTGCCTGCGCTGCGCTCCAGCGTCAGCGCGCCGCCGGGCAGACTGCCGCTCCAGCGCAGCTGCACGCCGCCGGGCACGGCTTCGCCCTGCAGCGACAGCCCCGCGGCTGCCAGCAGCGCCGGATTGCAGGTGCCGCCCATCGTGCAGCCCCCGAAGCTGATGTGCTCCGTCAGCCCTTGGCCGCCTACGTCGTCGTCGCCCACCACGACAATCAGATCCGTGACCGGCGCGCCCGAAAACTCCAGCCAGCGGGTGGACCGGTTGCCGCAGCCGGGATAGGTGGCCGCCGATCCGCAGCCGGTGCCGCCGAGGTTCTGCTGCTCGGCCAGGGTGCTGGAAGTCAGGATGGGAACCTGCGCCAGCAGGGCGTCGCCGTTGAAAAGCAGCGCTTCGGCATTGGTGCCGAAGGGATTGGTCTCCAGGTCGCCGAGCCACAGGCCGAAGACCTCCGCAGGAGTGCTGAACAGAAAGCGGATGGCGTTGCGCGCCACGAGGCTGCCGGTATTTTCAGTGTAGTGCAGGTCGCCGGAGATGGCAGACGGCTTCGGTGAGCCTGCCTGCATCTGCGTGGGGTTGGCGCTGAGGGTGCCGTCGTTGGTGGTGAAATGGGTGCCCTTGAGCGGGCCGTTCATATTGACCAGCCGGTAGGTGACCGTGCCGGGGTAGGGGACCCCGGCGCTGCCGGGCGTGAGCAGCGTCAGGCCGCCGATGGCTCCCTCGTGCGCAGCCGCGTCGTAGCTCAGGGTGCCGTACACGGTTTCGTACAAGCCCAGCGCGGCCACGCAGCTGTCGCCCCGCAGGGTTTCCCAGGCATTGTTGAGCGTGTCGGCATTCGCCGGCGGTGCCGGATCGGTTTCGAAGATTTCCACCGAATATGCCACAGACGGAATCTGGTACACCGCTGCGGGGATGGGGCCTGCCGTCACGGCCGGGAAATCGGCATTTCCGAAAGCCACCTCGATATCGCCGGTGCCTGTGGGCGTAAGGGTGTAGATCACGCAGCCGGCCGAAGGCGTCTGCGGGCTGGCGGGCAGAAAGGTATAGGCAGCGGTGCTGCCATTGTCGGAGAGCACGATAGGCGTGGCGTAGGCGGCATCGATGCTGGCGCCGTCGGTGGCGCAGACTTCGATGGTGAAGGGCAGCCCGACGCCGGCATTGGCAGGTGCTGGGTAGCGGAACTCAAACTGATTGGCCTGGGCGCCTGCGGAGAGCGGGCATGCCAGACCGAGCAGCAGCGCAGGAACAGACGGTTTCATGATGCGTAGGGTTGAATGAGGAAAAGCGTTCGCGTTAATTAACCGTCCTTCATACGGAATCTTATGCAGCCGGATGATTAAATCTATGTTAAGACCATTTGCCTGAATGGATAATCCGGACTGCTGATGTGCTCGGAAGGCGCTTCGGGGAAATGTTGTTTCTGTGCAATCCGGAGCCGGAGGCTGCGCGTAGGTATCGCGGAATTTGTTTCACGTTCACTTCAACCGTTTGTATTTGTGAGAACTGTTCGATCACACCCAAGCCTTCGGGCAGGCGGCTGGCTGCTGCTTTGCCTGATGCTGGCGCAGGGCGGCCTGATGGCTTCGAGCCACCGGGAAGCGCCCCTGATCGCCAATGACCCGCTGGCGGACAACACCGATGTGTACGCCTTCCGCAGCCCGGACAACCCCGGGACGGTGACCCTCATCGCGAACTACGTGCCGGCCGAGCTTCCCTTCGGCGGGCCGAATTACCATTCGTTCGGCGAGGGAATCCGCTACGAAATCCATGTGGACAACGACGCCGCCACCCCGGGCGACGACGTGGTCTACCGCGCTACGTTCCAGCAGGTGAATGAGGACCCGACGACGTTTTTCAACATCCGTCTGGGGCAGCAAAACCTCAAAACCACCTACACCCTGGAGCGCAGCACCGACGGCGGCAATACCTTCACGGTCATTGTCTCCAACGGCATCGTGCCGCCGCCCAACATCGGCCCGCGCTCCATCGAGTCGGCGGTCGGCCTGGGGGCTTCCTCCTACGAATCGCTGATCCAGCAGGCCATTGCGACGGCCTCCACCGGCGAAAAAGTGTACTGCGGCCCGGCTGACGATCCCTTCTTCGTGGATCTGGGCGGCATCTTCGACCTTGGCAACAGCCCGCGCCAGGGAACCACGGTGATGCGCGACGGCCTCGCCCGCTACAATGTGCACACCATTGCGATCCAGGTGCCCATCAGCACGCTGCAGAAGGATGGCAAAACGGTGAATCAGGCTGCAAACATCCTCGACGGCGATTTTGTCATCGGCGTATGGGCCTCGGCCAGCCGCCAGATGATTCAGACGCTGAATGCGGACGGCACGGTGTCCAATTCCGGCCCCTGGGTACAGGTATCGCGCCTGGGCATGCCCCTGACCAACGAGGCGGTGATTCCCATCGGCGCCAAGGACGAGTGGAACAGCCGCACGCCGTACAACGAGAATCCGGCCCACTTCGAGTATTTCTACAACCCCGAACTGGCGCTCTACATGGATGACGACCAGTTCGGCGGGGCGGTGCCCGCCTTCTCAGCCCTGCGCATCCAGCGCAATTCGCTCGGCGCCTTCGACTTCGGCAACGGCCAGGACGGCCTCTTCGGCCTC
>JANRID010000076.1:0-70671 GCA_033765305.1 Bacteroidia bacterium | reverse complement strand
CGCAGTATTCGTGCAAAAGACCGAGTCAACAGCGGAATGTATTTTTTGAGCGTTACTCAGGGCTCCCGCACCAGCACCAGCGCAGCGCGGTCGGCAGCGATGGCCTGCTGGTACAGGTCTGCGAAGGCCGGATACTGGTCTGCGGGGAAACGCCCGGCATGGCGGCGCATGCTGCGGATGTAGGTCACCTGCCCTTCGCCCGGAACGTACTCGGCAGCATAGGCCCCGAAGGCATTCTCCACCGACACCGCCTTCGGCAGCGCTTCGATGCGGTAGCCCGGCGGAAGCTGGTACACCACCGTGTCGGTGTCCAGCCAGCAGAAATCCAGCAGGATGTCGCGCTTGCGCTCGGGCTGCTTCGGCAGCGGGTTCGTCATGCGGTTCCAGAGGTTGAGGGTGATGAACATGCGGGAACCGGTGAGCGAGGCATACTTGGCCAGCTCCAGCCCGATCTGCTCCTCCACCGCCGGCGCGCCGGATTCGGGCCGGGCGAACGCGTAACGGCTCAGCTGTGCGCTGGGAATGCGGATACGTTCGAGCATGGCCTTGCGCTGATCGTCGCCGTCGAGGCGCAGGAGGCCCTGCAGCCCGTCGAACTGCAGCCCGCCGTAGCGGGTGCGGATGCTGGCCGTGCCGCCGCCGTCGGGGCGCAGCGCCACCTCGGCATAGCTGTGCCGGTAGTTTTCGGCGGGGGTGTACGCAGGCGTCCGGACCAGCTTGCCGCCCTGCCCGGTGATGAGCAGCACATGGCGGTTGTCGGTGAAATCGCCGAGGAAGCCGAAGGGCATCTGCTGGCTGGTGCATTCGAGCCACACGGTGTCGGCAGGCAGCGGCAGACAGAGGATGATGTGGTTGAAATGGTTGCCGGGGAATGCCGGATCGACCTCGCGCCGGTCGCCGGGGTCGCCGCCGGCATGGACAAGGGTATAAACGGCCGGCACGGCTGCGGCCTCCATGAGGGCGCGGGTGTAATTGGCCAGCCCCTTGCAGTCGCCATACCCCAGCCGGTGCACCTCCGCAGCCGGCGCCGGCTGGTAGCCGCCGATGCCGAACTGAATGCTCACGTAGCGTGTGCGCGCCTGCATGTAGGCGTACACCCTGCGCGCACGCTCCAGCGGGTCGCTGATCCCGGCCACGAGGGCCTGCACTTCGGCCACCGCCTCCGGCGGCAGCTCGCCCCGGTTCTGGTTCAGGCCGTAGATCCATTCGCCAAAGGACCGCCAGCTCTGCATGCTGCCTTCATACGCATCAAACCGGAAGCTCAACGGCGCCAGCAGCACCTGCGGCAGCACCTCCCGGCCCGGCGGGCTGTAAGGCTCCTCCGGACCTACCCGCAGCGCATCGACCTGCCAGACATAGCGCATGCCGGCCCCGTCGCTGCTGGTCTGCACCGGCTGAACGCCCGATTCCTGATACCGGATCCCGAACGACGGCGGCGCCGACACGCTGAAACGCGCATGCTCCACCGATACATAGCGGTCCGCCGCCGGGCTCCAGGCCGGCATGCTGAGCAGCGTGCGGTAATGCAGCTCCACGCTGTACTCGATTGTGTACGGATAGCGGGCGGCAGAGGGCACAAAAGACTTGAGCCGCGCATCGGTAAAGGACCCCTCGCTGATGAGCGCCCGGTCGCTGAACTCGGCGGCTTTGATCTCCCGGACCAGGGCACCGCTGCCGTCGAACACCCGCGCCGAGATGGATTTCAGCTCGCGGTAGGCATCGTAGAACTGGCGGTAGGCCGCATAGGGCTCGCCTTCGGCGCTGAGCACCGTCACCGCCAGCTGCGTCGTGAGGGTGGCGTCGGAAGCGGAACGGATGACGAGCGCCTGGGTATAATTCCGCACGACTGCGCGCGCATTGGCTTTCAGTTCCGGGGCGATGCGGCTCACATCGTAGGCCTGCGCAGCGAGCGCAGGCAGGAGCAGCAGAACTCCGCAGAAGATCCGGAGGTGCATGGTCAGATTTTTTTGAATACGATAGGTTCGCCGTGCTTGGAAATAATCTGGTCGTAGAGCGCCTTCAGGTCGAGGTACTGCTCCGGGCTGAAAAGCACCGAGGTAATTTTGAGCTGGGTGCTGACGGAGAGCATGTTGCCGTTGAGCTGGGTCACATAGAGGAAGGAGGCGGAATTGTCCGGCAGGCGGAATCGGATGTCCTTCGGCGTCTCGGCCAGCTCGTAGCCTTCGGGGATGGTCATGCTCAGGCTGAAGCTGAAGCTGCGGGGGCTGGCAAATTCCACGGAATACTGCCGTTTGTCCTGGGTGAAGGGGTTTTCCTGCATCCGGGTGTGGAGCAGGGGATTGAAGTAGATGAAATCGCCCGTCTGCTGCAGGTCGGCGCTGCTGAGCGCAAAGTCGAAGGACTCGGTGAGCGTGCGCGAGGCGCTGTCCATCGGCCCGGCCTGGTATGCGCTGATTTCGGCGCCGGTTTCCCGCTCCAGTTCGCGCAGGTGATCCTCGGCGGGAACGGCCTTCGTCTCGGCCCGGTAGCTGATCGCGGCATAGTCGCGCCGGACGATCTGGAACTGCCCGGAGATCATCCCGTCGGGCGAGATGGAGGCAAAGCACTGGCTTTGCACGCTGTGGCCGCTTTTGGGCTTCAGATCTATGGCAAAGACCCCGGATTCGCTGACCCGCCAGCCCTCGTAGTTGAGGTCGCGGACGGGCAGCAGGCCGGGCGGCAGGCCGGGGTCCGTGGCATCGAGCAGCAGCCACTGCTCGCCCTGCTGGACGGCTGCCACCACAAAATCGACCAGGCTGGTGCTGGGACGGGTAATATGGCCTTCGCCGCGGGTGCGGAGCAGCACCGGGTCGGCGCGGAAGCCTGCTTCCCGCAGCAGCGCCACCAGCAGCAGGTTGATATCCGCTGCGCTGCCCGTGCGGGCCTCCCAGGCCTTTTCGGGCGTCTGCCGGGCCATGAAGCGCCGGGCGTTGTTCCACTTCATCCGGTGCTGGACCATGCGGTAAATGGCGTGAATCCGGGCTTTTTCATCCGGCAGCGCCCGGATCTTCGCCATCGAATCCGGCAGGAAGCCGCCCTTGCCCAGCGCCTTGCCGAATCCGGGCTCGGTCATCAGATCCGCGCCGATGGCCGGC
Source organism: Bacteroidia bacterium (assembly GCA_033765305.1). GTDB lineage: Bacteria > Bacteroidota > Bacteroidia > J057 > J057 > RDXT01. The sequence goes on along the minus strand of JANRID010000076.1, from coordinate 67,576 downwards.
CAGGTGACCGGAAAGGGCACCGCAGGGCGGTTGGGCAGGTTGAGGCTCTGCACCTCAAACTCCACCCGCGTGCGGTAATTCTCCATCGACGACACAAATGCCTCCTCGCGCAGCACCGGCACATGCTCCATCACCCAGCGGGCCCGCACCTCCGGCACCCCGAAATCGGACTGCGCAGGGATGATGTCCGTCTGCTCCGACACGCTGAAGGGGTAGGTGGTTCCGTTGACAAAGTACCTGAATTTCAGGAAGTCCGGCACCTGCGCCCGGTATTCGGAGTAGAGCGTGGGATAATCGTGCTGAAAGTTCCAGGTCTGGATGTTGAAGACAAATTCGGATGCCACGTCATAGCGGTACTCGATGATGGAGCCCACCTTCACGTTCGGCAGCGTGACGCGGTAGAGCTTGAGGTTGTCGGAGTATTCATCCTCGAATTTGCCCTCCCGCTCCAGCGGCGTCTCGATGACGGCGCCGTTCTCGAAATTGTACGTAATCGCCTTGAAGGTCGCTACTTTTTCCTCGGTCAGCCCCCGGAAGTACAGCGGCACCGACACGTTGGCCAGGTCGAGGGCTTCGGGCTTGAGGATCTTGATGCGGACATGGCGGTGGAAATTCAGCAGGATCGAGTTGTAGCCGGTGAAGCTGCTGATGCCGTAGTCGCAGAGGTACACGGCAGCAGCGCTGGTGTCGCGGTCATAGCGGGTAAATGCCAGGTCGCTTTCGGAGAGTTTGCCGAATTTGATCGGCTCTTTCTGCGCGGACAGGGGAGCGGCGGCGATGAGGCCCATGAGTACGGCCATCGCCACACGAATGCGGTTGAAAGGGGGCAGCATGGGAAACAGGTAAAACTGGTTGAATATACGAAGATGTGTTATAGGTTCCGGTTCCTGTACCGGTATGATTGGAATCAACGCTATATTTCACACAAGATACAAAATAAATTCTGCACGCAAGCATCAGGATGATCAAATTCATGCCGCCGACTGCCATTGATCTCGCGCAATCAACTGTTTAAAATATCTAATAATATGCCGTATTGAAGAAATATCGAGATAATTTGATTTTCAAGCACTTGGCGCACCAGGGCCAGCGGCTCCGTCCGGCCCGGAGGTTCCGCAGCCTGCCTCCGCGCCGGCTCCGGCCCGCCGCAGAGGCTGCTTCCGCCCTCCGACCGGCAGCCTCCGGCCCCGGGTTCCGGCATATGCTGCGGGTATTGCAGCCATTGCGTACCTTTGCCGCATGAAGATCCTCCTCCTCGGCGCCGGCGGGCGCGAGCATGCCCTGGCCTGGAAGCTGGCGCAGTCCCCGCGCTGCGAACACCTGTTCATCGCCCCCGGCAATGCAGGCACTGCCGCCCTCGGCACCAATGTCCGGCTCTCCCTGGCCGATTTTCCGGCCATCGGCGCCTTCTGCCAGCGCGAATCCATCGGCATGGTGGTCGTGGGGCCCGAACAGCCCCTCGTGGACGGCATCGCCGATTACCTCCAGGCCCTCGGCATCCCCGTCATCGGTCCCAGCCGCGCCGCCGCCCGGCTCGAAGGCAGCAAGCAGTTCGCCAAGGACTTCATGCAGCGCTACGGCATTCCGACTGCGCAGCATGCATCATTTTCCACCCATCAGATCCGGGAAGCCATGGAATACATCGCAGCCCACCCCCTGCCCGTCGTGGTGAAGGCCAGCGGCCTCGCCGCCGGCAAAGGCGTCGTGATCTGCCAGAGCCGCGAAGATGCCGCCGCCGAAGCCCTGCGCATGCTAGACGGCTCCGCCTTCGGCGCTGCCGGGCGGGAGGTGGTCATCGAGTCCTTCCTCGAAGGCATCGAAGTATCCGTGTTTGTCCTCACCGACGGCCGGGATTATGTGCTGCTGCCGCCTGCCAAAGACTACAAGCGGATCGGGGAAGGCGATACCGGCCCCAATACCGGCGGCATGGGCGCCGTATCGCCGGTGCCCTTCGCAGACGCGGACCTTATGGCCCGGATCGAGGAACAGGCCATCCGCCCTACCCTGCGCGGCATCCAGGCCGAAGGCCTGGACTATACAGGCTTCATTTTCTTCGGCTTCATGATCTCCGGCGGACAGCCCTACCTGCTCGAATACAACGTCCGCATGGGCGATCCCGAAACGGAAGTGGTCATGCCGCGCCTGCGCTCGGATCTGGTGGAGCTGTTCGAAGCCGCGCTGTCGGGCCGGCTCGGCGGGGTGCAGCCCGACATCGACCCGCGGGTCTGCGCTACGGTGATGATGGTCAGCGGCGGATACCCCGGTGCCTACGACAAAGGCAAGGCCATTACCGGCCTGGAGCATGCGGACCCCGATGCCATGATTTTTCATGCGGGCACCCGCCTCGACGATGTGCTGCTCCTGACCGACGGCGGACGCGTGCTGGCCTGCTCGGCCTACGGCAGCAGCATTCCGGAAGCCGTATCGCAGGCGCTGGCCCAGGCCGGCCAGATCCAGTTCGAGGGCGCATACTTCCGCCGCGACATCGGGCAGGACCTGATGCGCTGATTCTCAGCGGGCTGGCTGGTAGCGGTAGTGGCCGATGATGGGAAAGCGGAACAGGCAGTCCTCCAGGACCTGGCCTGCGCCGATGTTGTGCACAATGAGGCAGCGGCTGCCGTCGGCGGATTTCCGGTCCACCACCAGCCCGATATGCGTAATGCCCCCGCCGAGGCTCCAGCAGACAATATCGCCGGGCAGGTAGTCGCCGGGCGTCTGCGTGCGCGGAAGCTGCTGGCCGGCCCGGGCGAAAAAGGTCATCAGGTTGGGCACCCGGCGGTGATCGATGTTCCGGTCCGGGCGGCTGAGGCCCCAGTTGCGGGGATAGCTGCTGAAATGGGCGCGCATATCCTCATGCACCCGCTGCTGGAGGTCGATGCCCAGCTGGCGGTAGGCCCGGATGACCACATCCGTGCACACGCCCCGGTCGGCCGGCACATCGCCGTTGGGGTAGCCGATGACATAATAGGCAGGATCGTAGCGCACCTGCTGCTGTGTCAGCTCCAGCGCGGCGTCGGAGAGCCGGGACGCAAAGCTGGTCTGGGCGGAGAGGGGCTGGAGCAGGATGCCGAACCAGACGGCAAGGGCTGCGGCTCGCATAGGCGCGGGGGTTAACATGGCTGATACCCAAGTTCCTACGCAGCAATGGCTTCCCAGGTTGCCCGGAACAGGGTTCAGACGCAATGGCCCTGCTCCTTGCGGAACAGGGCCCTGTATCAGGGAAAACACGGTTCAGTGAGGATGAGCAAGGGCCAGGGTCAGCGGGAGCTGGCATGCACCGTCTTCTCGCGGCGCAGCACCGAGCCGTCGCGGCTGAGCCAGATCCAGACATAGACGCCGGCGGGCGCGGTCCGGGGCATCAGGCTGGCGGCCTGCATGCCGGTCTGCCAGGGCCATTCGCCGATGATGCGGCCCTGCGCGTCCAGGCAGCGCACCTGCACCGGCACTGCCGCAGCGGCGGGATCCAGCGGCGTGCTGCGGTTGAGATCCTGCTGCGCAGCATCGGGAAACTGCAGATGCCCGGAGCAGCGGAAATCAGTAAAGCGTTCCTGGCCTTCGAGCAGGCCGAAGCCGTTCAGGCCGCCGCCGGGCTGCGGCGTGATATTCAGGTCGTGGCTTTCCACATAGCGCCGCTCGCTGCGGACCTGCACCATGGTGCCGCAGGCGCCGGAGCCTTCTTCCAGGTTGCGGACCGGAATCAGATCCTGGACAGCCCAGATGAGGCGCCGGTCGGTCTGGCCGCCGATCGATTTGACCAGCTCCCCGCCAACCAGGATGATGCCCTGTTCCTCTGCATACTGGAGGGAAGTGGCGGTTTCGGCCAGGTCGTAGTCTGTAAGCGAAGGCTCGAAATAGCTGACGGCAGCGATAGGCTCGCCGTCCGCGTCGGTCTGGATGACGATGGAGCGGCGCTGCGAAGGCTGCTGCGGGTCGTAGGAGCTGCCGGCCAGGAGCCAGCCGTCTTCGGTCGCAGCTACGGCGCGCAGCTCGATATGCGCCCCCGTGGCCAGGGTGTAGGTCCGGGCAATCCGGGCTTCGCCTTCGGCATGGGTCAGGATCAGGAATCCGTGCTCTTCGGCGCCGCGGAGCGTGCCGGTCAGGGCGGCCGTGCGTTCGCGGACGGCGCTGGCGCGGAGCGTCCAGGTTTCGCCCGGGCTGCGGTACACCCAGCCCCAGCGCGGCATCAGCTCTTCATCGAGCCCGATGAGCATAGGTCCCGGCACGCCGGCGGTGTCGTGGTTGCCGGTGACGCGGTAGGACCCGTCAGCCTGCGCAAAAATCTGTCCCGGCTGGTCGTCGGCACCGGTTATGAGCGACATGCCGTCGATCCAGTCGCCTTCGGTGGTGATGCGGTAGGCCAGCAGGCTGCGCAGCGGCGCCAGGTGGCCGTCGGGGCCGGAAAGCACGGCAAACTGCCCCGGACGCACATCCGGCGCGATCGCGTTGACCTCATTTTCCGACTGCATGCGGGCCCAGGCCAGCGAACCATCCACATTCACCTTGGCGATGAAGCGCTCGGCGCCGCTGCCAGGTGCCCAGCTCTGGAAAGAAGAGCCGCCGATCAGCGCGCTGCCGTCCGAGTCGGAACACAGAGTGTTGATTTTCAGACCATTTACTCCGGATACGGAGTTGGTGTAAAACGTATGCACCCAGCCGGCTTCGCCTTGCAGGCTGGTGCGCATCACGAATCCGCGCACGGCCTGCATCTCCCGCTGGTCCAGCCATTCGCCGGCCATGATCAGTTCGCTCTGATCGCCGGAGATGGACAAGGTTTTCGCGCTGAAGATCTCCACAGCCGGTCCGCGGCCCGCTTCCCAGTAGCGTTTGAAAAACTGCGCCTGCACGGGCTGCCAGCTTCCCTGCGCCAGCAGCAGCGCCGCTGCGAGGATGCCTTTCATGTTGAGTGAGTTTCCCATTGGTTTGCCTGAATTGACCGGGAGCCGCAACTTGCACTCCCGGAACAAAGCTCATGCTTGCCGGCAATATGTATAGTGCGATACATCGGATAGTATTACACATGTAGGATTCAGCAGCTCCAAGCATCTGCTGCGGGCGCAGGCGCATGACAGGCTGCGGGCCTTCCCGTCGCGCACAGGGGCCCCGGCAGGCATGTGGGGCTTCCCGTGACCGGCCTGCGCCCGGAGCAGCAGGTAAGACGGCGCCTCGGAGCGCACGGGAGCGGCCGGCGGCCGCTGTAAGCCCGGAGGCTGAAATCCGCTTGGGAGCCATCCGGGAAGCAGAGATCTTGCAGGATGCTGAAACGGTTCCTTGCTCCCGCCCTGCTTCTGTGTCTGGTATCCCCGCTTTGGGGGCAGTTTCTCACCCCGCGCTACCACAGTTATCTGGTTTCCGACGTGCTGTACCTTGAAGCATTCGGAAACGGCATCCGCTACAGCCTCAACTACGAGCAGCTGTTTGTGTCCACGGAATACTTCGGCGCGAGCGCGCGCATCGGCGGCTCGGCCTTCCCCGCCGGAGACCGGCGGGTGGAATTTGGAGTACCCATTACCTTCAGTGCATTTGCCGGCAAGGGCCAGGTATTCGGCGAGCTGGGCGGCGGCACCGCCTTCCGCTTCGACAGCCGGGTGCTCGAAACCGGGGTGCAGACCTTGATTACAGGCATTGCCGGGGTCCGGATCCACCCGGTGCGGCACGGCGGCATCATGCTGCGGCTGGCCTACACGCCCTGGTACGATCCAGCTGGCCGCACCCTGCATCACCTGGGCGGATTTGCGCTGGGAATCGGGCTGGAGCGGCGGTGAGACGGCACCCGCTCACTCCGCAATCCGCACATATGCTGCCGGGACGGCATCGGTCAGCCAGACGCCGTTGGCCGAGCAGTAAAACAGATACCCGTCCGCATGCATGCGGGCGGCATCGACGGCCAGCACCACCGGCGGGCCATGCCGCCGGCCTACGCTGATGGCCGTCGCTTCGTCCCGGCTGAGATGCACCTGATGCCGGCGGCGCTTTTCGATGCCGCTGCGCAGAATCGAATCCGCCGCTGCCCGGCTGGTGCCGTGATACAGCGTATCCGGCGGCTTCTGCGGCGCGTAGCCCAGCGATACCGGCACCGAGTGCCCCTGGCTGGCGCGGATCCGCGTGCCGGACTCGTCCAGCGCGAAGCGCTGCTTGTTGTTCCAGGCGATGACCTCCTCCAGCGCCGCGCGGTCCAGTTCCACCCCTGCGGCATTCGCCCGCAGCAGCAGGTCCTCCACCGGGGTCCACCCCTGCGCATCCAGTACGATGCCGATCCGCTCCGGCTTGTGCCGAAGCACCGTGCTCAGGAATTTGCTGAGCTTGAGCAGTTGCTGTTCGGATTTCATGGAATGGCGGATTCGGCGTTCCAGGATTTGGGGAATAAAGTCACGAAGGAGGCCGCCGGCAGCTCCAGGCCGGTGCTGCCCTTGCGCACCTTGAGCCAGCCGGTCTGCTCCATGCTGCGCGCTGCGTCCGTCACGACGACGCGCAGCCGCTTTACATTGGGCGGGATCCCGCTGATCTGCGTCTGCCGCACTCCGCCGTGGTTCACCAGATGCAGCACCGCCTCCCGGCCGTCCGGGCGCATCAGCGCCGCAGCCTCCACGAAGGCCGTATCGCCCGCCGCCGGCACCGACACGAATCCCGGCGGCGTGGCGGAAAGCTGCCGCAGCTGCCAGAAGCGGCGCAGCGGATACAGGGCCGTGTCGCGTTTGCCGTAGATGCCGCCGCCGGCCAGCGGCGAGTAGTCGGAGGTCAGCTGCCACTGCAGAATGGTCTGCGGCTGGCAGATCCGCAGGATCCGCACATACAGGCCGATCTCTTCGAGGGCGTACGACTGCTCGGCAAAAATGTCCGGGTACTGCCAGGCCGCCGCGTCGATGCTCCCCTCCCCTACCACCAGCGGCACGCCGAGCTGTTCTGCGGCGCGGGCCCAGTTGCTCAGGGTGTCATAGCTCCAGCCCCGCCATGAGTGGAACGACACCGCGCCGATGTAGCGGTGCGCTTCCGGGTCGCGCAGGGCCGGCTCGATGAAGCGGTAGGTATTGGCATCCGAATTGTCCCCCAGCAGGAGCTTCGTATTGAATCCATTTGCCTCCATATACGCGCCCAGCCCCCGGATCAGGCTGCGGTGCTCCTCCGGCGTCTGCCGCACATCGATGCCGAGGTCGGATTCGTTGAAGGAAAACTGCGCAATTTCGGCGCCGTAGGCTTCCCGCAGGAAGCGGAGATAGGCGGTAATCGAGGCGTAGACGGCTTCTGTTTTCTGCGGGTTCAGGGCGTTGCCCCAGGGATCGCCGGGGGCACGCTGGCGGCGGACAGGGCCTTCCACGGCCCACTGCGGCGGAAACCAGATGGCGATCATCAGGGGAATGCCCTGCTGGTGAAGCCGCTGCGCCATTTCCATCGCCATGCGCACGCGCGGATGCAGGCGCCCTGCGCGTGCCTCGGCCAGCGGGTCCACGGCCTCGTCGGGGTGCCAGTGCTGCCAGGGCAGCTCTACCCGCCCCCAGGCCACCCGCAGGTTGCGCAGGCAGTATTCGATCACCACGGAATCGGCCGGCGGATTCTGGATGCGGAAATTGCCGCCCAGCCCGTCGAATGCCCGCCCCGGCTGCGCCGGGTTCAGGGTCAGATGCAGCGGACGGCGGTCCGTCTGCCCGGCTATTTCCAGCTGAAACCTGCTGCCGGCCTGCATGCCGGAATCCGCTGCGCCGGCGCTGAGCCGGATGCGGAGGTCCAGGATGAGCGTGGTATCGGCGGGGCGGCGCAGCTCGACCTGCATCGGCGCCCCGAAGCGGACCGAGACAGCCCGCGAGGCCGACGAGACGGCCACGCCGCTGGCCATGCCGCCGGTGAGGCCCATCCACTCCGAGCCGGGCGGCTGCGGGATGATTTGCCCGGCTGCATCGGTCAGCTGCACATCGTAGCGGTCGAAGTCTGCCTTCGGCAGCAGCCACTGCCACCAAAGGGCCGGGGCGCTGTCCTGCAAGGCCGTCAGCTCCGCCTGCACCGCTGCGCGGTCCATCCCGTCCGCCTGCACGGTCTGCCGGATCTGCCAGGCGCCCAGTCGCGTATCCGTGATCTGGAGCGGCCCTTCGCGGCGGTAGCGGGGGCGCTGGAGTTCTTTTCCGGTGAACAGCGTATCGCCGCTGCGCGGCGATACCGTCAGGTAGCGGGTTCCAAAGCGCAGCAGCTGCCCTTCCTGGCGGAAGCCGGTGAGATTGCCCCAGGCCATCACTTCGGGCTGGGCGCGGAGCGCGGAGGCTGCCAGCAGGCAGCCGGCGCAGCAGATCAGGATTCGCAGGATTCGCATCGTCCGGGTACAGGGGTATGGATGCAAAAAGCAATTTTTTCTGCAATCCCCCCGTGTTTCCGGGCCTGCTTCCGCACCCTCAGGGATTCACGACTGCGCGGATGTTCCAGTTGATGTCGATCTGGCCGGAGGTGCGCAGCACGAGCGGGCGCCACTGCCCGTCGGCGCCGTCGAACATCCAGTCGCCATCCACGCTGGCGGGCCCCGGATCGCAGCCGAGCACCGACTGCGGGCGGCTGTGCGCGAAGCTGAAAGCAATCCAGTACTCCGTATTGTCCTCCAGCACCACCGTCCGCTTCAGGACATGCTGGTTCCAGGAATTGGCAGTCAGCTCCTCGAATACGGGCTCGCTGTACACCAGTTCGCCGGGCGTGCCGGCAACTGCGCCCCGGTAGATTTTCAGCGTGGCGGAGGCCGGCAGATCCTGGATGTACACATAGACATCCTGCAGCGTGCCGCCGGCGAAGGGCGAAAGCCGCAGCGCGGAGAGCCGGATGGCGCCCTCGTAGGACCCGCCGGGCAGCAGCGGCGCGCTCTGGTTGGATGCGTCATAGCTGAGCAGGACCAGCGGCGGGTCTACCCGCGGCTCCGGGGTCACCGGATCGGGTTTGCAGGCGGCCAGCGACAGGACGGCGAAGGCAAGCGGCAAGGTCATTCGGGTATTCATGGCACAGGATTCAGGAGAGATTGCCTGCAACTTGCAACCGCAGCGCCTGAATGCCAAACCGCTTGCTCAGTCATCCCCCACGTCTGCTCAATAGACCAGGACTTTCTGCACCTGTTCGTAGCCTTCATAGCGGAAACGGACCACATACAGGCCGCGGGCCAGCCCGGCGGTGCTGATGCCGGCAAGCTCTGCCGGCGCCAGATCCGGAACGGCCTGCCGGCCCTGCATGTCGTACAGGGTCATGGAGACCGGTACCGCAGCAGAGGTGAAAATCAGGTTAATCCGCTGATTCGAGGCATCATAGCCTGCTTTGGCGGCCGCGATGGGCTGCGGGGTCTCGCGGAGATCCGGCACGCACTGCCGCAGGCGGTTCTCGAAGGACGCAACGGACAGGGTCTGCGGCTCGCCGGGAAATTCATCGTCGAGCACCACGGTGATCTGGCCCTGGTCTTCGCGGGCGTAGTAGGCGGTCACATAGTCGTATCCGGCATAATAATCGCCCACAGTCTCCCAGCCGTAGGCGACGCTGTCCACCTGTTCGCTGAAGACCCAGACGCGCTGGCCCACAGCGCCGATGCGGTCGGCGCGGCCGTCGAAGGGCAGGCCGTTGCAGTCCCAGGACTGGCGGTTCCAGATGCGGACCACGGGCCGCGTTTCTTCGCCCCTCCACACCTCCTCCAGCTGCAGCTCGATATAGTCCGGATGGTGGCTCAGCACCGTGCCGCGCAGGAGCGCGTGCTCGGGATTCCATTCGCCGACCTTGCAGAAGGGCAGGTAGATGATGGAACAGGCCGCAGCGGTCAGGTGCAGGCACAGCGCAAGCAGAAAGGTAACAGCAGATTTCATGCGGAATGGGAGTTAGATGCCCGGTTTCTTCCCAGACGCAGCCGTGCCCCCATCCGCTGCATGCCGATGCGGAATGATCAGCGGGGCTGCTGCCCGTTGAGCCGCCAGTCGTAGTCGAGGTAGGCCAGCTCCACGCCTTCGGCGGGCGGTGCGGCGGCATAGCGGCTCACAAAGGCGCGTACCGAGCCGGCATCGCGCTGAAAATCGCCGCTGAACCACTTGAAGATCTCCGAGATCTCCGCCCGTTCGGCGCTGATCCGGTTGCGGAGCGGATCATTGACGAAGGTGCGCATCGCGTCGTCGAGCTGCGCATCCAGCCGCTCGGCCACAAAGGCCTCCGCCCGGAGCTTCGGGCAGGAATAGGAGGCGCAGTTGATGGCGGCATGCACCCGCGCATCCTGGAATACGGGCCGCAGGATGTTGTGCTCGATGTTGTTCAGGTCGTAGGTGTAGGATTCGATGCGGATAAACGGCACGTCCCAGACGGTATTGACGAAGGGCAGGCCGCGCTTGATGTCCTTGATGCTCGCCACCGGGTAATGGCGGATGATGAGCTGCACCGTGTAGGCATTGTACGCATTGATCCAATACGCCATCTGCGCCTCGCGGGACCAGTTGCGGTCGTTGGGATGGGCGCTTTCGAGCACGGCGAGGTAGCGGTTCAGCTCGGCGGAGTCGCGGATCATGCCGGGGTAATCCACAAAGCCGTCCGCGTCCACGTGGCGCTTGAGCAGCGCGTCCCAGATCTCATGCGAGACGGGCTGGGAGCTGCCGGCGGTATTGCGGATGGCGCGGCAGTTGGAGCAGGTAAACCAGGTGAGCAGCACCACCGGCAGGGCGAGGGCAATCCAGGCAAAACGTTTCATACAGGATTGATATTCAGGGTGAAGTCCGGGGGGCTAGCAGGCGCTGGTAGGTGTCGCGGATCTGCTCCGGCGCTGCGCCCCGGCGGTAGAGGGAAAAAGCCGTGTAATTGGCCCGCTGCACCTGCAGCCAGCTGCGCTGCTCGTACTTGCGGGCCGAGATCAGCACTTCGCCGGGCATGATATGCAGCCGGATGCCGGATGCGGCGGCGCGTTCGTACCACTCGTATTCCTCCATGACGCAGTAGCGCTCGTCGTATCCGCCCAGCCGCTCAAAGGTCGTACGCGGGATATACAAGGTTTTGTCGCCGCCCTGACACCAGAGGAAGGGGAAACGGGTGAAGAACGCGTTGATTTTCAGCAGAAAAATCCCGGAGTCGTAGCGCGAGCGGTAGCAGCCCATCTCGTGGCCGGCGGCGAAGGCCTGCCGGATGTCGCGCACATAGCTGGCAGGCGGCAGCGTATCGGCGTGCACGAAGTAGAGCATATCGCCCCGGGCGCTGCGGGCGCCGAGGTTCATCTGCCGGGCCCTGCCCGGCTGCGGGCAGCGGAGCACCTGCGCGCCCGCCGCTGCCGCTTCCTCGCGGGTCGCGTCTTCGCTGCCGCCGTCGGCTACCAGGATCTCTTCCAATGCCTGCCCGCCGTGCCGGCGCAGGTGATGCACGAGCGGGCCGATGTGCGGCGCCTCATTCAGTGCAGGAATGACGATGGAAAGCTTCACAAGGCATCGGATTGACGGTATACATACGAAATATACAGGAATCCGGATTGCCTGCGCAACCTCCCAAACGCAGACTGCCGGGCGCAGGCCCGGCAGTCGCACGCGCTTCCGGTCCGCCCGGATCAGCGCATCAGGTACATTTTGCCCCAGCCGTTGTTGAAATACTGGTTTACGCCGGTATCGCGCAGCTCCAGCTCCCGGTCCCGCATCCGCAGCACGACCTTGTAGAGATACACCCCGTTGGCCAGCCGGTCGCCGTATTCGTCCGTGCCATCCCAGGCATAATCCGTGATATTCCGCCCGAATCGCACCTCGCCCAGGGCTCCGAGGTCGATCAGCTTGACCATTTTACCCGAGATGGTATAGATGTGGATCTGGAACACCTCCGGCAGCTCGGAGCCGGTGAGGGTGTACACAAACCGGGTCGAGGTGGAGAAGGGGTTGGGATAATTGAGCACCTGCGTGATGGTGGAGGCATTTTCCACGCGGAAGCGGATTTCGTAGAAATTCTCCCCCTTGCCGGCGGCGTTGCCCTTCTGGTCGCGGCCCTGCACGCGCAGCGTGTATTCCCCGTCCTCCAGGGCGGCATCCTTGCCCGGATAGAAGTAAAGCCGGGCCTTGTTCTGGGGCAATTGGCCGGGCTGCCAGAGCACCCGCGGGTCGGAGGCGATGAAGATCCGCTCGAAATCCGAGGCGGCCGTCACCCCCTTGCGGAAGTACAGCTCGAAATTCGCCGAGTCGTTCAGGGCCAGATAGGGGTTTTCGTCGTTGACCTGCACCAGAATCTCCGGCTTGGGCGAGATGATGTCGCCGTCGATGATGCGCTTGCCGTCGAAGGTGACATCCAGCAGCGGGTTTTCGCGGTCCACCTTTACGTAGAAGGGCTGTACGTAGCGGTTGTTGAAGAGGTGCAGCTCTGGCAGCCGGCCGCCGGGATTGACCTCCACGATGAGCTGGGTCAGCCCTTCCAGCTGGCGTTCGAGGGTAGAGAACCGCAGGTCGAACTCCACTGGCGTGCCGCCGGCGCTGAGCCGTGCGATCACCAGGCTGTCGAGCGCAAAGAGGGTCCGGTCTGCGCGCTCCACCGTGAAGCGCACCAGCACGCTGTCCATATCGCGCCCGCCGAGGTTGCGGGCGGCCATGTGCAGGCTCACCTCCTGGCCTTCATAGACCGTATCGGCGCGGAAGCTGTAATTCGTCAGCGGATCCACCACGGCATCCGGCGCCGGGGTGTAGAGAATATGCCAGTTGTCCATCTGCGGCGCCGTGCGCGTGATGGTATCCCGCAGGTCGGAGCGGAGCCGCAGGTAGCGGTACACCGATGCATCGATCCCGCTCAGGTCATGCGTGCCGGCCCGCAGGTTTTCGCGCAGCAGGGTATCGCTGCCGTCTGCCCGGATGCCGAAGACCGACACTTCGGCCAGCTCCTGCACCACGGCGTCCTTGGAGCGCCAGCCCCAGAAGAGCTGCTTCCACTCCAGCGAGGGGCCGATGCGCGGCGAGGCGATCTCGCCCCGGTCGAAGGTGGACAGCAGCAATTGGCTGATTACCAGCTTGGGCGGGAAGTTGGGCGAATAAACCTCCGTCGCGGAATTGGGATAGCCCTTCCGCCCCATGACCATGAAGGCGTCGCCGTCCTGGAGCAGCTGCAGGTTTTCGGACACCCCGATCTGGGCCAGGGCCTGAAACACATCCTGCGGCCACAGGTGCACCTTGGGATTGAGGTGGCTGCCGACGATGATATAGTCGCCGGTGCGGGCGCTCAGGATGGCATCCCGCAGTTTGTAGAGCTCCTGCGGCGCCGCTGCCAGGCCCACCTCCTGGAAGGTCTCCACCCGGTACACCGGCTTGAGGGTGTACTGGTCGATGATCACCCAGGCGACCCCGTTCTGGTAGTAGCCGTTGAGGATCACATCCACCTGGAGCGAGCCGTTGATGCTGTAGGAGAAGCCGCCGTTTCGCCGGGTCGAAAATTCGTAGCCGGCCCCGAACTGGTTGAACTCCCATTCCTGCTGGACCGGGTCGATGACCAGACCGGTAAGCCCGTCTGCCTTGAACTGCGCGAAATGGGCCTGGGCCCAGCCTTCGCGGTCGAGGATGTATTTGAAGGAGGCGCTGCTCCAGGCAGCCGGCGAGACCTCGCTCAGCCGCACCCGCCAGAAATATACCGTGCTGTCCGTGAGCGTCACCGGCGGCTCCCAGGCCACGAGCTGCGCCGTGCCGTACACCACCCCGGAATTGAGCCGGAAGGGCGAGTCGAAGCGGTCCGTGGTGTCCATCTCGAAGATGTAGCCCACCTCGGCATCGCGGGTCATGAAAAAGGTCGAAGCCTTGAGCTGAATGCGGCTCTCGCCTACGATGGCAAACTGGGACGGATACAGGATGGCAGGCACATTGCCCTGGATCTGCCGGCTGACCGTGACGCGGTTGTTCGTCTCGCTGTATTCGTCCAGCACTTCCTCGGCATCCACCCAGACCTCGAAGTAGTTGAGGCCGGTAGCAGCAGCGCCGACGGGGTTCTGGAGGAAAAAAGACAGCGTATCCCGGTACTTCACCATCGGGAAGCGCGCCAGCGGGTGGCTGTAGAGGTCGCCGCTGGGCAGGGTCTGCCGCACCGAGATGGCGAAGCTGTCCGCCGTCACCTGGCCGTAGTTGGAGACGACCAGGTTGATTTTCACCGAATCATCGAGCGCGGTGAAGCCTTCGGGTGTGAAGAATACACCGCTCTGGGTGATTTCCAGATCGGGCCGCTGCGGCGCCTTGAGCTTCACCGCCGGATCGCCCTGGAGGTTGAGCTGACGGCTGTGGTTGCGGTACATGATGCCGCTGAGCGAGTCGGTGTATTTCTGGAAGGTCTCGCGGATCACGATCCCGATTTCCCGCCCCGGCAGCTCGCGCACGAGGTAGTTGTACATGACCTGGCCGTAGTCTTTGAGCGGCACCAGATAGCCGGCGCTGGAGTTGGCCAGGTAGCCGATGGCGCCCCGGTCCGGCTGCTTGACCCAGCGCTCCCCGAAGCTCTCGAACTCCGTGAAGTCGCCGCCGTAGCAGCCCATCGCCACCATGAAGGGGTAGCGGTGCCAGTTGGTGTACTCGAAAGGCTGGCGGATCGAAATATCGAGGATGTTGCTCGTCGAATGGCCGAAAAAGTGCACCACCCCGACCCCGTTGGAGATTTCGTCGTGATACGAAGCTGTCGTCGGATCGATGACGATGGATGCGCTGTTTTTCTGGAAGTAATGCGGCTGGCCGCCCAGCGGCGCACCTTCGTAGATATCGAGCATATAGGAGAAGGCCGACGAAATGGAGTTCTGCTCGCCCTCGGTGGCACCGCCTCCCAGGAAGACCCCTTCCTTCATCCAGCCCTGCCATTCGCTGTGCTCGTATTCGTCCACTTTGCGCAGGTAGTTGAAGCCTTCTTCGTTGCCGTAGAGATTGACCCGCCCGATGGCCGCTTCCGGATCGAGGTTGTTGGTCGTCTCGTCGAAGTGGGACACGTATTCGTAGTCGGTCGCCGGATATCCGAAGGTCGGCACATGGGCCAGATTGCCGAACTGGCGGGTATTGATCACCCCTTTGCCCCACAGCAGCACATAGCGCGGCTTTACCTGCCAGAAATCGAAGGCATATTTGCAGAATCGCTTGATGGCCCAGGGCGTCACGCTGCCGTAGCCGAATTCATCGTAGATCTGATCGGTGTACACCACCCGCACGGAGGATACCGGCGTCACCGTGGCGGTATCGCGGTACTGGGCATAGGCTTCTGCCGAAGCGCTCAGCGCACGGTTGGCGATGATCAGGTACTCGGCGCCGGCGGCAGGATTGTGCAGCTCCGAAAGGGCATGCGCCGCGATCCGGGGCTTGCGGATAGCCCGGTCGGTGACGACGAGCAGATCCCGCGCATTGGCTGCGCCCTGCACGATCACGCTGGCGGTGCGGCTGGTGCCGCTGGCCGTGATCAGGCCTTTGTAGCGGATGCGGTTGGCGAAGTCGTACACCATCACGGTATCCTGCCCGCGCACCTGTTCGAGGCGGATGAAGGCAGGCGAAGCCTTGTTCCAGCCGCGGATCCAGAGCGTGGAGTCCCCGCCGAGATTCGGCAGGCGGTCGTAGCTGATGGCCGCCCAGCAGACATGGTTGTTGTCGGTCCCGTTGCGGAGCGAGCTGAATGTCAGGTCGGTATTGGCTGTAAGCGCCGAGGCGGGCGTCACCTCGCGGGTATAGGTTTTGATGTAGATCTGCGTGTTGTTCGACACGTAGGAAGTATCCAGCAGCGGGCTGCCGGTATTGCCGTTCATCACCACGCGCAGCAGGTGGGGGGTATTGGACCGGCCGAACACGCGCATCTCGACGCGGACCGGATTGGCGGTATTGGCGGCAAAGGGGGTGCGGATGCGCACGGTGGTAGGGCTTCCGGGCGCAAAATCGGGGCCTACATAGCCCTCGCCGGTCACGAAGTCGCTGTTGAGGGTATAAAAGGCATCGTAGGGGCCGCCGCCGCCGTACACATATTCCGCCTGAGGATCGCCGGGCAGGTATTCCCGCAGCGACCGGACGCGCAGATGCGGCTCCGGGGTATAGAGCGAATAGGTAGGATCGAAGACGGAGAAGAAGCGGTTGCCGGAAGGCGTGCCGCCCCAGGTGAGAAAATACGCCGACTCGTCGGTGAAGAGGCTGAAATACTTGGACGGCTGCAGATCAGGCCGGTGAATGCCCGAGATGGGGTCCCGGTACATGAGCGAGTCCACCCGTCCGTCATTGCGCAGGCCGAGGAACTCGAAATAAATCAGGGCAGTGCCGCTTCGCTGCACGAAGAGCGGCACCTCGCGCCCGCGGTAGAAAAGCCGCAGCGTGCGGGCATCCACCGTGCTCAGGTCGTGGCCTGCGGCCTGGAGATCGGCCAGCGAGACCCGGTAGATGCCGTCCTGGTCCACGGCGAGCTTCACGAAGGTCCTGCCGGGCAGGTTCCGGTACCAGTCGTTTCCGTAGTCGAAAGGCTGTCCCTGCAGCACTGCCGCTCCCAGGAGGAGGGGCCATAAACACCATTTCAGCAATCGGCTCATGACTTACTGGATATGAAACTTGAGCGAAACGATATGCGAATGCAGATTTTCGGAGAAGTTGCCGATGTTGGCGAGCGCGTAGTCGAGCTGGAAGTTGCGCAGCACGAGCCCGGCCCCTGCGGTGGGGAAGAGGCTGGGCGCGGGATTGCCGTCGGGGTCCACGATATTCTGGATATTGTAGGCGCCGCCGCGCAGGAAGGCCACTTTGCGGTACTGGCTGTTGAGGTAGGCCAGCTCGAAGCCGAGGCGCGGATCGAGGCTGAAGCCGCTGCCCTTGACGAGGGCGCTGCTGCGGTTGCCGTCCAGGAAGACATCGTTGTCCAGGGCGGCGATCAGCCGCAGGCGGCGCGCCAGGCGGAAGTCGTAGCCCAGGCCCATGCGCAGGGCCGGACGGGTGATTTCGAGGGAGCTCTGCGGCACCACGTTGCCGGTATTGATAAAGGCATCCTCGAAGGTTTCCGTGTTGAAGGTCCAGGCGTTGAAGGTGTTGGTGGCGTCCAGCACGGTAAGGCCGGCCATGAAGTTTCCTTTGCGGTACTGCGCGCCGAGATCTGCCCCGAAGCCCCAGGCATTGGCAAACTGCCCCACCCCGCGGTACACAATTTTGAGGCTGGCGCCGAGGGAGAGCCCCTCCATGCCGGCGGGCCGCCAGGCATAGGACAGCAGCGCAGCCAGCGAGGTCTCCGAAAAGCTCTGGATGCGGTCGTAGTTGATCGTGCCGTCGGGCTCCACGAGGCTGAGCGTGTTGGGGATGTCGTCGATGCCCATGCGGATGAGGGAGACGCCGAAGCGGCGGTCGCCCGTTTCATCCACCGGCAGCGTAAAGCCGATGTAGTTGTAGTTGGCGATGTTGGCGAAGTATGAAGCGTGCATCAGGCTCAGCTCCGGATATTGCAGGGCATTGGCCGAGGCCAGTCCGGCAGGGTTCCAGTAGCCGGCAGTCACATCATCGGCCAGCGCGGTCTGGACATTGCCCATCCCGAAGGCACGGGCGCCGATCCCGATTTTCAGGAATTCGTTGCTGTACTTGGGAGCAAGGCGTTGAGGTCCGGTCTGGGCATGCAGGCTGCCCGTCAGTCCTATCCACAGGCAGGCGGCTGCCCAGCGTGCAAGGTTCATGATGCTGTGTAAATATCCGCTAAAGCTAGCAGCGGCGGCGGGTATTTCAAATACCAAAAAAGGATTACCCTTACCCCCGGAGCCGGGAAGCAGGGTGCCGGAAGGGCGGAAAGCCGGAATACGCATGCGCCAGCCTGTCATGTGTTTGCTTGATAACGAAAAAACTCCCCGTCCGGATATACCATTCGCGCAGGATGTCAGCTGCCCGGCACATGATTCTGGCCCGAACGGTCCATCCACTTGCGCAGCTCCGAGAGCGAACCGAGCAGCCGCGGCCGGAGCTCGTCCTCGTAGCGCTCCACCAGCCCGTAAAATTCCGGCGACACCACGATCTCCGTCCGCCCGATGCCTACGCCCAGCATGATGCGGCGCAGGATGTACAGGATCTGGGACCGCTTCACATAGTCATAGAGATACTGGCGGGAGAGAAACCGGTCCAGGTAGCTGCCGTAGGCCGGCAGGGGCACCGCAGCCAGCCACTCGGTCATCCGCACGATCTCGTCGATGCCCTGGTGGCGCAGATGCTGGTAGAATTCCGGCGCCAGGCTGGAATCCCGCTCCAGAAGGAGCTTGTCCATGACCAGCTCCAGGAGCACATGCGCCACAAAAAAGGCCCGGTCGGGCTCGCCGGGCGGCAGCGCCTCCTCGAAAAGCGCGCACAGGCGGCGCGTCTCCGCATAAAAAAAATCCGACGTGTGAAAATAACGGTCCACCTCGAAGTGCCGCAGCACCCCCTCCCGGAATTCCCGCGCACCCTCGCCCAGGCCAGGCTCCCACTCCGGCAAACGCCTGGCTTTCAGCCGTACGCTCCGGTTGTACACCGATACCAGATCCGGCGTCGATACGCCCAGATAGTACCAGCTCCCGGAGAGGCGGCGGTCCAGGTAGAAGTGCGAGATGAAGTTCATGTAGGCCCAACCATTCTGCTGCTGCAAATATCGGCATTCGCCGCCGCAAAACCCAAGCGCTTTTTCCCGGCTGCCGGCCGCGTGCTGGACCGGCAGGCACGCTTATTCATCCGGAGTTTCCTTTTTTGCACATTTTCTAGTAAATATGCCTTTCCGGTTTCTGTACTTTCGTCCCCTGCTTAATCCTATCTGATATGTCTGCTACTCCAGCCGCCCCGAAGGGCCGCCATCCCAAAGGGCTGTATATGCTCTTTTTTACCGAAATGTGGGAACGCTTCGGCTATTACCTCATCCTCGGCATCCTCTACCTCTACATGACCGACAGCCTGATCCCCTCCGCCGGGGAAAACAGCAGCCAGACCGGCCTCGGGCTTCAGGAAGAGATCGCCAACGACATCTACGGCACCTTCCTCGCCCTGGTGTACCTGACGCCCTTCATCGGCGGCCTGCTCGCCGACCGCATCATGGGCTACCGCCGCACCATCGTCATCGGCGGGGTGCTGATGGGCATCGGATACCTGACCATGGCCATCCCCGGCCAGACGGCCTTCTTTGTCGCCCTGGCGCTCATCATCATCGGCAACGGCTTCTTCAAGCCCAACATTTCCACCCTCCTCGGCAACCTCTACAACAAGGAAGAATATGTGCAGCTCAAAGACCAGGGCTACAACATCTTCTACATGGGCATCAACGTCGGCGCCTTCATCTGCAACTTCGTAGCGGCCTGGCTGCGCAATACCTACGGCTGGGGCTGGGCCTTCGCCGCCGCCGGCATCGGCATGTTCATCGGGGTGATTATTTTTGTGGTCAACCAGCGGCGCGTGGCCGAGGTGGACATCGTCAAAGGCACCAAGCCCGAAGACATGCCGCTCTCGCAGATCTTTCTCACCATCTTCCTGCCGGCTATCATCGCAGCCGCCGTCGGCTACTTCATCCCGGGCTCGGTCTTCGGCTCCGATACCACCGACGCCTTCCTCTTCGCCTGCATCCCCGTCACCTATTTCTACCTGCGCACCTACCTGAAGGCTTCTCCGGAGGATAAAAAGCCGGTCGGCACGCTGCTGTATGTCTTCGTCGTGGTCATCATTTTCTGGGCCATCTTCCACCAGAACGGCAACGTGCTCACCGCCTGGGCCGAAAACTACACCAACCGGACCGTGTCCGTGATCGAAGGCGGCTCCGCCGACAACCTCGGGTTCTTCCAGGATGTGGCGGCGCCCGCGCCCGGCCAGCAGCCCCACGGATACCTCGAAAATCTGCCCCGGGAATCCTGGCCCGCCGAAGGCCAGCAGCTGCGCCTCGTCAGCACGGAGCTGTTCCAGTCGCTCAACCCCTTCTTCGTCGTGACCTTCACCTTCCTGATCGTGGGCTTTTTCACCTGGCTGCGCCGCCGGAATCAGGAGCCTTCCACGCCAGGCAAGATCGCCTGGGGCCTGTTCATCACCGGCCTCTCCACGCTGGTCATGGTCGGCGCGGTGTATGTGAGCAGCAACGGCGCCCAGAAGGTCTCGCCCATGTGGCTCGTGGGCACCTACGCCGTGATCTCGATCGGCGAGCTCTTCCTCAGCCCGATGGGCCTCTCGCTGGTATCCAAGCTCAGCCCGGCCCGCCTCACGGCCCTCATGATGGGCGGATGGTTCCTCTCCACCTCCATCGGCAACAAGATGTCCGGGGTGCTGGGGGTCATTTCCACCCTCGAAAACAAATACCTGGTCTTCCTGATCAACTTCGCCGGCGCCACGCTGGCCGCCGTGCTGCTGTTCATCATGGTGAAGCAGTTCCGCCAGGTGGTCCGCGAAAAAACCGGCCACGACTGAGCCGCTTCCCGCGGTCCGCAGGGCCGGTATCCGCAGGATGCCGGCCCTGATTTGTTTGCTGCGAATCTCTGGTACAATGCAGATCTTCTATCTGCCGCAGCCCGATGCGGCTGTTTTGAGCGGCGACGAAGCCCGCCACTGTGTCAAGGTGCTCCGCCACCGCCCCGGCGACCGGATCTGGTGCGTGGACGGCGCAGGCACGCTGTACGAGGCCCGCATTCTGGAGGCGGAGCCGGAGCAGGTCCGGCTCGAAGTGCTCAGCCGCACGCCGGACTGGGGCGAGCACGGGCGCAGCCTCAGCCTGGCGTTTTCTCCCCTGCACGACAAGGACCGCCTGGAGTGGATGGTGGAGAAATCGGTGGAGCTGGGCGTCACGGCCCTGCAGCCGCTCGTCTGCCGCCGTACCGATCCCTACAAAGCCAAATTCAAGCCCGAACGCCTGCAGGCCATTCTGCTGGCCGGCCTCAAGCAAAGCAAGCGCTCCCGCCTCCCGGTTCTGCATCCGCAGCAGCCGCTGGAAGCCTGGCTGCAGGGCCCGCTGCCCGCAGGGCCGCGCCTGCTGGCCTACTGCGAAGCGTCCCGCCCGCTCGCAGCGGTGCAGGAAGCCGCCGCTTCCGCCAGCAGCCTCACCTGGCTCATCGGCCCGGAGGGCGATTTTACCCCCGAAGAAGTGTCGGCAACAGAACAGCAGGGATTTGTATCCCTCTCGCTGGGCGCCAACCGCCTCCGCTCCGAAACGGCAGGGCTCTATGCCCTGAGCTGGGTCAAGAGCGCCTGGGGCAGCTGATCACATCTGCACCGGGCCGCTGGCATACATGCGCTCCAGCGAAGGCACCGGACTGCCGCCGGCAGATTCCAGCGTGACGGCAAAGGCCTCCACGGCACCGTCCACGATGCGCAGCTGCTGCATGCCGTGGTTGTGGTCGAAAATCCCCGCATCGACGGACACGCCGTGCATGATGGCCCAGAGCTGGTACTGGTGGCCGGGCGGCGGCTCGGGCAGCTGGTGGATGTGCAGAAACACCCGGCGGCTGCCGCCGTGCCAGTACACCATAATCCGCGCTTCCGGATCGCGTTCGAGCCCGCGCATCTCCACCGGCAGGAAGCCGGCGCCGTTCAGTACAAAGGCAGGATCGGGCAGGGTCTGCGGCGGCTGCAGGGCCGCCTGGTACTGCTGCTGGACGTAGGCCGTCTCGGCGCGGAGGCGCTCCGATTCGAGGCGGCTGCTGCGGAGGGACCCCGAAAGCCAGATGTTGAGCAGGACGCTGGCGGCCAGCAGCACCGAAGCCGCGAGCGCCCAGGCGCGCGCGTAGCGGGGCCGCAGGGGCACGACCGGCGCCGCTGCCGGCGCACTGCCGAAGAGATGCTGCTGCACCGACTCCCATGCAGGCGGGCGGGGCCCGCCGGCCACCGGCCCGAAGCGCATGATGGCGCTGCGGATTTCCTCCAGCTCGGCCCGAACTTCCGGATGCGCATCCGCCATCCGGTCCACCTCGCGGCTTTCCGCCTCGGAAAGCGTTCCGTTAAGGTATTCTTCCAGAATGCCCGATTCGATATAGCTGCGCAATTCGTCGCTCATAACAGTCCACGGAGATATTTGAGGGCGGTCCGGATCCGGGTTTTGACCGTTCCCAGGGGCATCTGCAGCCGGGCCGCGATTTCCTCATGGGTATAACCCTGAAAGTACGCCATTTCGATCAATACTTTCTGATGGTCGGGCAGGGTCCGCAGCACATCCCGGAGCTGCGCGCTTTCGTGATCGGCGCCGGACTGGCTCTCGGCCGCCGGGCGGCCTTCGATGGGCGCCTTGCGCTGGTAGCTGCGGAATTCCCGCGAGCGGGTCTTGTCGATGGCTGCGTTGCGGGCAACGCTCACCAGCCAGGTGAACAGCGAGCCCCGCTCCGGGTCGAACTGGTGGATCTTGTGCCAGACCCGCACCATCACTTCCTGAAACACATCCTGCGCCATCGCTTCCTGCTTCACGATCCGGTAGATGACGTTGAAGAGGATGCGCGCATACTGCTCGTAGAGCATGGCCATGCCGCGCTCGTTCTGCTGGATCAGCAGGCTGAGGATGCGCTGGTCGGCGGATTGAAGTTCAGTAAGCCGTTGCACGGGAGGCGTTGAAGGACCAGCTTGTACAACCCCGTGCGCGGCAGAAAGTTCAGCCCGGTCTGCATCTTGCGCTCCTCAGCGGACCTTCAGGTCTTCGCCGTCGACGAGCAACAGGCCCCGCCCGCAGGTGGCCATCGCCAGGCGGAAGCGGTGATGGGTTTCGTCGAAGAGCAGGGCCAGGTCGAATACCGGCACGCGGGCGGCATAGGAATACTTCAGCTGCGGCGAGCTGATCCGCACCGATCTGCCGATGCCGCCGATAGCCAGCATCTGCGAGCGCCGGTCGTAGGACAGGGCGATGTTCCAGCCCGGCCCGGTGCCGACGCCGCCGCCCTCCACCGGGCGCTCGGGCTGGCGCACATTCCACTGCCCTACCCGGCCCTGCCCGCCGACCGTATAGAGGTGGGAACCGTCCTGGGCAAACTGCAGCTTCTGCTGCAGCTTGCCGGTCTGAATCAGCGAAAGCCGCGTAGCCGATGCCACATCCCAGATGGCGATGCTGCCGTCGGCGGCGCAGGAGGCCATCAGGTAGGAATCCGGATGAAAGGCGACAGCGGTCACGTCGCTGCCGTGCGCCCGCCCGTCGAGGTGGAGCTCGCCGCTGGCGGCATCGGAGATGAGCACCCGCCCGTCGGTGCCGCCGGAAGCCAGGTACTGCCCGTCGGGGCTCCAGGCCAGGGTGATGACGATGCCGCGGTGCAGCTGAAGGCGGCGGCGCACCGTCTGGCTGGCCAGATCCCAGATCAGGATGCTGCTGTCGCGCCCGGCAGTAGCGATGGCGCTTCCGTCTGCCGCGTAGGCGATGGCCAGGGGGATGCTGCGGTGCTCGCCCTGGGTGGACCAGTGCAGCGGCAGGCCGCCGCTGTCCAGCGGGAGGATGTGCACGCCGAAGCCCTCGATGAAGGCAAGCCAGCTGCTGTCGGGACTCAGGGCCAGGTCGTACACGACCGCGCCGGAGGGCTTGGGGCGCTTGTCCGCGCGCTGCGCGGCGAGGCCCAGCGGCAGCAGGCAGGCCAGCAGCAGCACAGCCAGGCGGCGGTCAGGGAAGGTAGTAGCGCGGATCATGGCGGAGGCGGATCAGAAAGCCGGTCTGGAGATAGGCATACTGCAGGTAGGGATCGAGGGTCCAGGGCGTGCGTCCGTAGCTGCGCTGCGCGCCGAGGGTCAGGAAAAGGCCGGTGTGCTGGCCCAGGCTGTACTGCAGCCGGAGGGCAGCATGCAGGCCGAAGGCCGGGTACTGAAACCGGAACATATTCCCGCGTGCCAAACGGTAACCTCGACGGGAAAATACGAGCATGTCGGCGCTCCCTGCCACGAATCCGCGCCCGGGGCCAGCGCCCAGGATGCCCGAAAGGTTCATCCGGCTCAGCAGGCCGTACTTCCGGTGGACGGTGGCAAGCCGGAGATAGGGATGCAGGGAAAGCAGGTTCACCCAGGAGCCCCGGTACTTGACCGAAGCATCCGGGCCGGTCCAGTTATTCAGGGTCAGGACGGCGCCTTCGAGGCCGGCGTGCAGCAGCGGGCTCAGGCGCTGCTCCACGGCGATGCTGCCCGATGCAGCGGAGCGCAGCCCGCCGTAGAGCGAGGGGGTGATGAGTCCGCCCCGCGACACGTAGGCGGGTGCGGTAGGCAAGGCGCCGGTGATGCCCGCCAACAGCTGGCGCCGGGCCTCGAAGAAGGGCTGCGCGCCCGCGCGTCCGGCAGGCGCGCACAAGGCCAGCAGGCTGATGATCAGGTATAGACAGGCTGTTCGCATGGCAGGTTCGGTTAGGGGAGGCTGTCGTGGCGGAAGCAGTAGGTGCCGCAGCCGCTGCTGGAACTGGACAGCGGGCCGGCAAGTAAGAGATACCCCGTATCAGAGTCCGGTGCACTCAGCACAGATCCGATCGCTCCGCCGGGCAAATGCCGCTGGTACACGCTCCATGCATCCACGTCCAAATCGTACACATGGAGCCTGCTGGCGTTATCCTGCTGGCCAGCTACATATACCTTGGTATCATGAATAACCATCGCGCTGGAAGTCAATCCATCCGGAGGTGCCGCCCGCGCAGTCCAGGTTCCAGAAGCAGGCGAATACTCAAGCAGCGCATCTGGCGCAAACACATATCCTTTTCCGCGGGCAGTAAAGGTCCAGACGGGAAATTCGGGCACAAAATCATACCCCTGCATCGACCGTTCGGTCCATTGAAGGGTTCCCGTATCGTATTCCCAGAAATCCAGCAGGGTAGAGTCCCCCCAGCTGCCGACGTAGATCTTGCTGCCGATCCCGAATCCGAATACCATCGGCAGCGGTCCTGGATAGCTTGCGGCTATAAGCCATGTATCGGAACCGGGATCGTAGCTCCATATATCTGCCGGAAAATCCCCGTCGTTATTTCTGCCTCCGGCCAGATATGCCTGATTTCCACGGGTGAATGCGATTCCCTGATACCGGTATCCGCCCGGAAATTGACTCAGCATATTCCAATCATTCTGCACAGGATCATACCTCCACAAGCGGCTCATGTCCACAGAACTATACAAGCCTGCATCCATAGTCACATACACCTGCCCTGATACCGAAAAACTCAGGGGGTTGCAGCGTCTTGGTCCAGGATATGCGGCAATCTGCTCCCATTCCGAGAGAATTGTAACGGTATCCGGACTCCATACTGTGCCCTGATAGGGAGAGCGTACCCACAATGCATAGCGGCCCATCGGCACATAGGCATTCACGGCAAATCGTATAGTATCTGCTGTCCATCCCCATGACCGCTCCAGATCGATCTCATAGGGCTGGCCATCGAGCGGCGCGAGTCCTGCCGTCCAATGGTCCAGCATGCTCATATGCTGCACTCCGATCCGGATCATGCCAGGCGCAAAGGTGCGCCGGGGACTGATTCCGGTAATCTTGAGTTTCAGCAAGGTAAAGGAAACCGGCGCATACGTCGTTTCTCCATTGCAGGAAACACGGACCTGCACAGCACCCGTTTCTCTCGGCGGATCCGGCACTTCTGCCCGGATAAACGTAGAGGTGGCCTCCAGTATCAGCGCCTGGCTGTTGCCAAAGTAGACCTGAAGAGAAGCCTGATTCGTGCAGAACCGTACGCCTTCGATCAGCACTACGGTCCCGGCAGCCCCCTCCTGCGGACTTATGCTGGTAATCTTCGATTCGTTGTAGCCCTCCGACGTAAACCGCACCGAATTGCCGTACACGATGCCGCTCCGGATCCGGGCGAATGCCCGCACATGGTACTGGACCCCGGCCCGCATGTCGGATTCGATGACCGCCCGGAACGGCTCCGGCCCCGGACTGCTGCCCAGCGACCGCTTCGCATCCACCGCTGTCGACCCTGCCCCCTCATCCCACACAAACCCGTATTCCTGCACTTCCGAAGCGTCCGGCGCCAGGATCTGCCCGTGAAATACCGCTGAGCTGTCCGTGATGTCCGTCACTTCGCCGGTATGGATAAAAATGTCCGCGTCCCAGCGGGTGAATTCCGTTACGCAGCCGGCCAGCAGCACACTGAGCAGTATGCCTACCAGCATCGCGCCCGCCGCATGCAGCCATGTTGCATCCTTTCGCATGATTCCGCAGTTGATACCTGCCCGAAAATACGCAAAGGCCTTCATATGAAGGCATGCGGATGCAAAAAATCATTCCGCTTGTGCAGATCCCTGATACTCAATCCGTCTGTTCATTCCTCCGCCTAAACAGAACTGCCGCAGGAAGTTCCTGCGGCAGTCCCTGTCATCCGGCTGCGGATGCGGCTCACACGTACGGGAAGCGGCTGCCGCCGTAGATGGCGGCGCTGCCCAGCTCCTCCTCGATGCGGAGCAGCTGGTTGTACTTCGCGATCCTGTCCGAGCGGGAAGCCGAGCCGGTCTTGATCTGGCCGGTGCTCAGCGCCACGGCGAGGTCGGCGATGGTGGTATCTTCGGTTTCGCCGCTGCGGTGGCTCATGATGCTGGTATAGCTGCTGCGGGTGGCAAGCTGCACGGCATCGATGGTTTCGGTCAGGGAGCCGATCTGGTTGACTTTCACGAGGATGGCATTGGCCACCTGCTCGCGGATGCCGCGGCTGAGGAAGTTCACGTTCGTCACGAACAGGTCGTCGCCCACAAGCTGGACTTTCTTGCCGAGCTTCTGGGTCAGTTCTGCCCAGCCGGTCCAGTCGTTTTCATCCAGGCCGTCCTCGATGGACACGATGGGATAGCGCTGGCACCAGTCGGCCCAGAAGCCCACCATTTCGGAGGAGGTGAATTCTTCCTTGGTGGAATGCTTGAAGACGTATTTGCCTTTTTCAGCGTCGAAAAACTCGGAGCTGGCGGCATCCAGGGCGATGAAGATATCTTCGCCCGGCACGTAGCCGGCTTTTTCGATGGCCTCCATGATGGTTTTGAGGGCATCCTCGTTGGAGGGGATGTTGGGGGCAAAGCCGCCTTCGTCGCCGACGTTGGTGCCGAGGCCGCGCTTCTTGAGCACACTCTTGAGGGCGTGGAAGGTCTCGGCGCCCATGCGCAGGGCCTCGCGGAAGCTCTCGGCCTTGACCGGAACGATCATGTACTCCTGGAGGTCGATGGGGTTGTCGGCGTGGCTGCCGCCATTGAGGATGTTCATCAGGGGCACCGGCAGCACGCGGGCGTTCACGCCGCCCACGTAGCGGTAGAGGGGCATATTGAACGTAGCAGCGGCGGCGCGGGCGGCGGCCAGGGATACGCCGAGGATGGCATTGGCGCCCAGCTTGCCTTTGTTCGGCGTGCCGTCCAGCTCGATCATCAGCTGGTCGATGCGGGCCTGATCATATACGAGCATGCCTTCGAGCTCGGGCGCGATGATATCGGTGACGTTCTGGACGGCCTTCTCTACGCCTTTTCCGAGGTAGCGGTCGCCGCCGTCGCGGAGCTCTACGGCTTCATACATGCCGGTGCTGGCGCCGGACGGCACAGCCGCGCGGCCGGAGATCCCTTCGGTGGTGGTGACTTCGACTTCGACCGTCGGGTTGCCCCGCGAATCGAGGATTTCCCGTGCGCTTACTTCCAGGATATGACTCATGTTCCGTTGGAGTTGAGGTACGGCGCGAAGTTACCAAATTCAATATCAGGAAAAAGCACCGCCGGGATTTTCGGGCCGGACCCTGCCCAAGTGCAACGATTGCCGGGCCTGAAAACGGGAAATCCCCCGCAGACAGGCTGCGGGGGATCCCTAAGGTCCTTATCTGATCAGATGGGCGTCAGGGGCGGTCCCACCAGGAGCGGGTGTCCTGGTTGTCAGGGCCTTGCGCGGTCTCGTTCGCCTCGTAGTTCGTGCCGTTGAGCGTGGCTTCCCAGGTCGGATAGGCCTGGCGGCGGGGAATCAGGCCGCTGGGGTTCATGGGAGCGGGCGCCGGCGCAAGGGCCGGGAAACCCGTGCGGCGCCATTCCACCCAGGGCTCGTAGCCCGTCAGGAAGGATGCTACCCACTTCTGGGTCAGGATCTTTTCCAGCGCGGCCTCCGGCGTGTAGGCCACTGCCGGCTGCGCGATGAAGGCATCGAACGCGGTCTGGTCAAACACGCCGTACTGTTCCCACGAAGCCTTGATGGCATCCTTGTAGAACTGCTCAGCCTGCGCATCGCCGCCGGCGATCCAGCCCAGCTTGGCCGCTTCGGCCATCGAGAAGAGCACCTGCGCGTAGTACACCAGGTAGGCGGGCGCATCCTGGGTGCGCATGGCAGCACCGAGGAAGGACACCGAGCTGTTCGTCACGGCGCCGGCGTCGGCATTGGAGATGCCGTAGGGCATGCCTACGATCTCGCCTGCGCCCAGTGCGGGGTTGGCATAGACCTCCAGGCGCGGATCGGCGAGCGGCTTCATGTAATTCACCAGGGTATTGCTCACGCAATAGTCCAGGCGGGTGTCGAAGCGGGTGTTCCAGGGGTTCTCGTTGGCGGCATCGTTGAGGTACTGGAAGTACACGTTGTCGTCGTTGGAATCCAGCACGCCGTCGGTCACGGCGGCATTGAACTCCGCCTGGCCTTTCGTGGGATTCACCTTGGTCAGGCGCAGGGCCATTACCATGCGGAGGGTATTGGCAAATTTTTCCCACTTGGCCATGTCGCCGCCGCAGATCAGGTCGCCCGATACGCCGGCGCCGCCGTCGATCTGCGCCGCCGCTTCCTTCAGCTCCTTGAACAGGTCGTTGTACACTTCTTCCTGGCTGGTAAAGGCAGGCTCGAAGTCGTCTGAGCCTTTGAGGGCTTCGAAGTAGGGGATATTGCCCCAGCGGTCGGTCAGGTGCAGGAAGACGTAGGCCTTGAGGATCCGCGCAACCGCGATCTGGTTGCTGTTCGATCCATGCGCAGATGCCAGCAGCTTGGTCTCCTCGCTGGTATTGAGTTCGATCAGCTTCTGGAGGTTCGCAAGCGGAGCGGTGTACCAGAACGCATAGTCGAAGTTGATGGTCCGGTAGCGGGACTCTTCGGTGTACTGCTTTTCAGACAGCTGCTGCGCATACAGAGGCCCTACGAAAGCCGTGGGAATCGAGCCGATGTCGCGCATGGCAGAGGAGAAAAGCGCGGGCGGAAGCGGATCCGAGGGGTTGTTCGGATCCTTGTTCATGTCGCCGAAGTCGCTCGGGTCGCAGCTTACCGCCACCAGAGCCACCATAAACAGCCAAAATATCTTCTTCATAATGAGAGTTCGTTGAGGTTGATCCGGAGCTTAGAAGCCGACACGGAGGTTGAAGCCGAGGGAACGCAGGCCGGGATGCTGGCCGCCTTCCGTCCACCAGTATTCGAGTTCGGAGGGGTCCACTCCTTTGACATTGGTGAACAGCAGCGCAGGGTTGCGGGCGATGATGGAGATGCCCAGGGTCTGAATCGGCAGGCCGCCGAGCATGCTGCGGTTGAACACATAGCCCACGCGCACCTCGCGGAGCTTCACGTAGCTGGCGTCGTAGATCCAGTAATCGTGCAGGGCGAAGAGCGCACCTTCGTAGAGGTCCTGGGTTTCGACGCGGATGTTGTTCGGCTCGCCGCCGGCCAGCACGGCATCGTCGAGCAGCACGCCGCCGCCGTCGGCCACGGGGTCGCGGCGCGGGTTGCCCAGCTCGTTATTGCCTGCGGTAAAGTCGGCCAGGCCGGAGTAGGCGTTGAACATCCGGGTAACGGAGAAGAAGTTGCCGCCGATCTGGTAGTCGAGCGAGGCGCCGAAGTCGATGCCTTTGTACGTCAGGCTGGTGTAGGCGCCGCCGGTAAACTTGGGCAGGGTGCCGCCCAGGTCTTTGTTCAGCTCAAACTGGTAGAACCCGCTGGAGTTCACCACGCGCTTGCCGGAAGCGGAGTCGATGACGATGCGGCGGCCGTTGAGCGTGCCCCATTCTTCGCCCACTTTGGCATTCACGGTGATCCCCCGCCAGGAAGCGCCCAGCTGGTAGTTGGTGAGGCCTTCAGCCAGCTCGAGCACCCGGGAGGTGTTGCGGGCAAAGTTGAGGTTCAGGTCCCAGCGCAGGTCGCTGGTCTCGATGGGCGTCGTGCGCAGGATGACTTCGAGGCCGCGGCTCTGGATATGGCCGGCATTGATCAGCGCCGTGCTGTAGCCGCTGGAGCGGGCCACGTCGATCGGGATGATCTGGTCGAGGTTGTCGCGCTGGTACAGGGTCACATCCAGGCCGATGCGGTTCTGGAAGAAGCGCAGGTCGATCCCGGCCTCATAGGAGGACGACAGCGCCGGGCGCAGGTCGGCATTCGGCAGGCGGTCCGGCACAGACTGGGTCGGGTTGGTGCCGAAGGGGGTGCCCAGGGCGTAGGTGATGTAGATGTTGTAGGGATCGATGTCGCTGCCGATCTGGCCGAAGGAGCCTTTGATCTTGCCGAAGTTGAACCAGCCATCGGTATTGCCCATCAGCTCGGAGAAGATGAAGCTGGCCGATACGGACGGATACAGATAGGAATTGTCTATGATCGGCAGGGCGGAAGACCAGTCATTGCGGAGCGAGGCGTCCAGGTACAGCATTTCGCGAAAGCCCAGGCCTACCCGGCCGAAAACGCTGCGGACCACTTTCTCGGAGAAGAAGTTGGACACCTCCGGGCGGTTGGCGGAAGCTCTGATATTGTACAGGCCCGGGACCGTCAGGCCGCCGACCGTAGCCATCGCTTCGCTTTCCACCAGGTTCTGGCGGATGTTGCCGCCCAGGTTGGCGTCCACGCTCAGCACGCCGAACTGCTTGCTGTAGTCGGCGATGAGCTCGTAGTTGTTTTCTTCTTTTTTGAGGTTGCTCGTCGAGAACCCGTCGATGTTGAGCGTGCCGGAAGCCACGCGGCTGCTGCGGTCGCGGTCGTACAGGTTGCGGCGGGCGGTCAGGCTCACGCGCAGGTCGCGGGTGATCTTGTACTGGAAGGTCAGGTGGCCATAGAGGCGGCCGATGCGCTCCGCACGGGTATTCTGGTAAATTTCCGTATAGGGGTTGTCCCAGTAGAGCGGCTTGAGGAACGCGGTGGGATCTTCCGGGTCATAGTCGCCGGGGCCGAGGATGTTCCAGCTCCGGAAGGTGCCGTCGGCATTCTGGTAGTTCTTCAGGTTCGGGATGTCGAGCTGGCGCTGGAACCACTGGTTGAAGGAGCCGATGGTCTGGTTGGAATATTCATCCAGCGGGCGGTTGCGGGTGCGCTCGTCCACGTAGTTGATATTCGCATTGACCGAGAAGTTCTTGTTCAGCTCCCACTCCATGTTGGCGCTCACGAGGTCGCGGCCCTGGAAGGTGTTGGGCACCACGCCGTTGTGGTTCACGTTGGTGTACGACAGGCGGATGCGGTAGCCCTCGCCGGCTTTGGAGAAGGCCACGTTGTTGTTGAGCTGGACACCGGTCTCATAAAACTCGCGGACGTTGTTGGCCTGCGGGGAAAAAGGCACCAGCTTGCCGAAGTTCGCCGGATCGTTTTCGTACCAGCTGTACCAGGGGCGGTGCAGGGTGCCGTCCAGTTTCGGGCCCCAGCTTTCGTCGGCGTAGTATTCCACGATGTTGTGGCCGTCGAAGCCAGCCCAGGAAGCCGGATGCACATCGGGATCGTAGGTGAAGGTGCTCCATTCCTGGGAGTAGCCGCCGCCGTATTCGTTCTGATACACCGGCAGCACGGCCACATCTTCGAAGATCGACGTAGAGTTGATCTCCACCCCGATGCCAGGGGCCTGGCGGCCCTGCTTAGTCGTGATCAGGATCACGCCGTCCTGCGCGCGCTGGCCATACAGCGCCACGGCGTTCGGGCCTTTGAGCACGCTGAGGGTCTCGATATCGTCCATGTTGACGGCGCCGGCGTCATCCACCGGGGTATTGTTCACCACATAGAGCGGGTTGCCGCCGGTGAGGGAGTTCACGCCGCGCACGCGGATGGCGGCAGCGCCGAACTTCACGCCCGACTGGCCCAGCACCTGAATCCCGGCGATCTTGCCGGCCAGCGCCGTAGATACGTCGGTCTGGCGCACCAGCTGCACATTGTCGCCTTTGAGCTCCTGCACGGCGTAGCCGAGCGAACGCTCCTGGCGCTTGATGCCCAGCGCCGTCACCACGATCTCATCCGCCGTGACATCTTCCTCCTCCAGCGAGATGCTGATCGGGCCGTCGCCGATGGGGGTCTCCTGGGTCTTGCGGCCCAGCATGCTGAACATCAGGGTCGTAGCTCCTTCGGGCACCTCCAGGCGGAATTTGCCCTCCACATTCGTGAAGATCCCGATGGTGGTCCCCTTCACTGTCACCGCCACGCCCACCAGCGCCTCGCCGGTCGTCGCGTCGGTTACCGTGCCTGAGGCTACCCGCTGAGCCTGAAGCCCCGCGATAGACAGCAGACCAACGGTCATGAGTAACAACAATCTTCTCATAATAAGGCTTTAGAGTAAGTTTGGAAATAGATGAAAAGAACTGAATACAATACATGATGGGTATGCGGAGCAGTCTGGCATATATGTGCCAGACCTGTATTCCTGCGCTTACCGTACCGCCGGCAATCACCCAGGGCCCGCACAGGCCCCGGACACATGTCCAGCGGAAAAACTCAACGCGGCAGGTAGTCGGAAATAGTCGGAACAATCAGATGGACAGGCGCGCCGGCATATCTGCGCGCCATCTGCCAGGCCAGCACACGGCCCGGCGCAGCATCAGCCGTCCCTGTGACGGCAGGATCTGACATATGCCCCCGAAGCCGGGGTGCAACATCGCCGGCCTGCGGCCGGATTACAGCGTACAGAGGTGGGATGCATAGGGAGGCTTTAGCGTGACAGGTATGGATGCAGGGTCATATCTCAATATCAAATTTAATATAATCTTCATGTAAGAATCAATGCTTTTATAAATTAAACTCTATGCAACCGCCGTTTTTTTCAGGCAAACGCTCCTGCAATCCCCCCGAAAGCCCGCCAAACCGGCACCACTTCCCGCTTCAGCCCCGGATTAAACCCGGAAAACACTCCCAGATGCCGGTTTTTAAGGCACAAAGCTGCTTTAGTTCGAGCATAACGCTATTCCTGATCCTAGTTTTGCTTGCCATTTCAATAGAACTACAATCTTTATTCATAGTAATACTATTATTCCGGACAGCTATCCCTGAAAACAACCGCACTCCTCCCCCAAAAACAGCGCAGGCCGCCTCGATGAGGCGGCCTGCTGGTCAGATGATCCTGCGTACGGCTTAGTACCCGGGGTTCTGCTGGGTAGCCAGCGTCGGGTTCTGAGCAAGCTCGTCGGCCGGGATCGGCCACAGGAAGCGGAAGTCGGATTCGGGAATCGCAGCCAGACCGCGGGTCAGGGCGGGGCGGTTCACCGCGTCATACTGGGCGAAGGTGATGTCGCCGAAGCGGGTCTTGGCAGGAATACCGCCCGTGGTGAAGTCGGCATCCAGCACGAGGCGGTGGATGTCTGCCCAGCGGCGGCCTTCAGCCAGGAACTCGATGCGGCGCTCGTCCAGAATGGCCTGAACCAGGGCCTTCTGATCGGCGAAGCTGGCAGCCGTGTACTGGTCGGCGGCGTCCACGGCGCGGTTGCGGACTGCATTGAGCAGATCCAGTGCGCGGGCGGTGTTGCCCTGGCGGGCAGCAGCCTCGGCAGCATTCAGGAACACCTCGGCGAAGCGGATGATAGGCGTATCATCGCCTCGGGTGGTGATGTCCTTGTACTTCTCGGTGTAGTACACCTTGCCGTCGTTGCTCAGCAGGGTGCTGCGGCGCTTGTCCGTAGCCGTCCACGAGGGGTGGTTGAAGATCGCCGGGCCGACGATCACCAGACCGCGGCCGCCCTTGGAGGGGTTGCCGAGCATGGCAGGCAGCGCGCCGTTCACACCGGAGTTGTCCACGTCGTTGTTCTCCATGCTGAGGATGGCCTCGGAGGACTGGTTGTTCGTGAAGGGCCCGTCAGGAGCAGCCGTCAGGGCATAGTTGCCGATGGGGCTGGTGTAGGGAGCGGCTGCCGGGATCAGCTTGTCGGCTTCTGCGGTCACGCCGGCCCAGTCCTGCTTGTGCAGCTTCACACGGCTCTTCAGGGCGATGGCAGCCCCTTTCGTCGCGCGGGATACCCGTGCCACACCCGTACGGGTAGCCGGCAGGTTGGTCTCGGCGTAGTCCAGGTCGCTGAGGATGAAGTTGTAGCACTCAGCCACCGTAGCGCGGCCGCGGCTTACAGCCTCTTCCACCTTCGCAGGCGAGTTCACCGCGAAGTCGCGGATGGGCACCCCGGCCTTGCTGCCGTTGCCGTCGGCGAAGGGACGGGCAAAGTGAAGCAGCAGCTCGTGGTAGGCCAGCGCGCGCAGCAGGCGGGCTTCGCCTTCATAGGCAGCAGCAGCCTGAGCCGTGATGATGCCGTTTTCGGCAGCACCGCGCACCCCTTCGATCACGATGTTTGCCTGGTTGACCAGACCAAACAGGGTGTTCCACATGAACACGTTGTTGAGGCTGAAGGGCGTGTAGGTGGACTCATAGGTGATGGCGAAGAAGAGCGCCACGTTCACCATGTCCTCGCCGCGCATGTCGGACTGCTGGAAGGAAGCGGCACCGAAGGGATAGCCCCGCACCTGGCCGCCGGCATAGAAACCGCTCTGGGCGGCGTTGTACATCCCGATAGCAGCCAGCTCGACCCGCTCGATGGAGGAGAAGGCGGTCACTTCGGAGAACTGCGAAGCCGGCTGGAGATCCGTCACCTCGCAGGCGGGCGTGGACCACAGCAGCAGGCCGGCCACCAGCAGGGAGGAAATGCCGAATTTATTCACTTGCTTTTTCATTGCGTGTCGGATTGAGATTAGAAGCCCAGGCTCAGACCGAAGGAAGTGGTGCGCACGATCGGGTTGGCGTTGTCGTCGATGCCGAACGCCTGGTTGCCCAGCGCGGAGTTCAGCTCAGGATCGAGGCCCGTGTACTTGGTGAGGATGAAGGCATTCTGCATCTGGGCGAAGACGCGCAGCGAACGGATGTTCAGCTCGCCGGTCTTGCTCATGAGGCTGCGCGGGAACTCGTAGGACAGCACCAGGTTCTGCATCCGCAGGAAGTCGCCGGACTCCAGGAAGCGGCTGTCAGCAGCGCCGGTGTTGTTGATGGGGGCTTCGCGGCCGATCCAGACGAGCGGCACGGTGCCGTCGGTGTTGTCCGGGGTCCAGCGGTCGAGGATCTCGGCGCCGTTGTTCTGGAAGCCCTGGTTGAGCAGCGTAGCCTGGCGGGTAACGTTCATCACCTGGTTGCCCACGGAGTAGCGCAGGAACGCTTGCAGGCTCAGCCCCTTCCAGGAGAAGGTGGTGGTGAAGCCGCCCTGGAACCTCGGCAGCGAGCTGCCCAGGATCTTGCGGTCGGCGCTGGCGCTCAGGGAGCTGGCGGCGCCCAGCACGGCAGGCTCAGCCTCGTTGTAGAGGTGGTAGCGGCCCGTCGGGATGTTGTACTGCACGATCGTGGAGTCGCCTTTCACCCACATCGGGTTGCCGTTGGCAGCGTTCACGCCGGCCCACTCGAAGCCGTAGAAGGTGCCCAGCTGCTCGCCCACGCGCACGATGTTGTAGGTCAGGATGATGTCCTGATCCTTACCATCGGGGCCTTTCACCAGTTCCAGCACTTCGTTGTCCAGCCAGGTGAAGTTGGCGTTGAGGTTCCAGGTGAAGTCGCCTTTGCGGATCACGTCGGCATCGACGGTGGCTTCAAAGCCGCGGTTCTGCATGGCGCCGATGTTGCGGGTGATGCTGTTGCCCGGGACACCCAGCGAAGGAGCCGTCGGAGCAGCCAGCACGAGGCCGGAGATGTCGTTGACGAAGTAGTCGAGGATCAGGTTCAGGCGGTTGTCGAAGAACCCGAGGTCCATGCCCACGTCGATCTTGTTCGACGTTTCCCACTGCAGTTCGGGGTTGCCCACGTTGGAGAAGGCAATACCGGTGAGGCTGCCGTACTGGGTGGCCCCGAAGGTGCCCAGGTAGGGGAAGGCGCCGATGTCCGTGTTGCCGACCTGCGCGTAGCTGCCGCGGATTTTCAGCTCGGAGATGAAGCTGAGGGCTGCGGCATTCTTGAAGAAGTTCTCTTCGGAGATCCGGTAGCCGAC
Organism: Bacteroidia bacterium; assembly: GCA_033765305.1. Lineage (GTDB taxonomy): Bacteria > Bacteroidota > Bacteroidia > J057 > J057 > RDXT01. The sequence goes on along the minus strand of JANRID010000076.1, from coordinate 31,646 downwards.
CGAGCCGCCCAGGAAGTTACCACGGCGGTTGGCAGCAGCCAGCGAAGAAATCCCGTCGTTCCGGGCAGAGAAGGACAGCAGGTAGCGGCCTTTGTAGCCGTAGTTGATCCGGCCGAAGTAGGAGTCGAAGCCCGTGGGCGTGTACCCGCCGCCGGAGAACTGCGCGCTGTAGGAGCCGCTGATCAGGTTGTTCTGGATGAAGAAGCGGTCGGAGAAGTTGGTGCCCTGGCCGAAGAAGGACTTGTTCACCACGCTCTGATATTCCAGACCGGCCACAAAGTTGATGTTGTGGGCATCGGCGATCAGGCGGTCGTAGCTGATGGTGTTCTGCCAGTTCCAGAGCAGCGCGCTCACCGACTGGTTGTAGGCCACGCCGTTCGAGCCGCGTCCGTCGCCGTGGCGGGGATCCCAGGTCAGGAAGTCCTCGTTGAGCAGCAGGTCAGTACCGATCTGGGTGCGGAGCTTCAGGCCTTCGATCAGGTTCAGCTCGGCATAGGCATTGCCCAGGGCACGGTGCGAGGTAGCGTTCTGCTTGTTGTTGGCCAGCACGAACGCCAGGTTGGTGAAGTTGTTGTCGATCAGGCGCAGGTTGTTGTCCTGGCCCAGTGCGGCGCCGTTGGCGGAGACGTTGTAGCCGTCATAGACCACATTGTTTTCGTCGAATGCACGCACGTTGGGCAGCAGACGGGCAGCGCCCACAAGGTTGCCGGAGAGGGCGTTGGAGCCCGTGTTCAGACCGAAGGTCTGGGTGCGGGTGAAGCCAAGGCCGAAGCCGGTCTTGAGGAACTTGTTGATGTTCTGATCCACGTTGGCGCGGAAGGAATAGCGCTGGAGCTTGTTGGCTACGAGGGCGCCGTTCTGATCCGAATAGCCTGCGGAGAAGAAGTAGTTGTTTTTCTCGCCGCCGCCGGTGATGGAGATGTTGTGGTTCTGCACCATGCCGTTGCGGAAGATGATCTCCTGCCAGTCGGTGTCCACATCATCCGGGCCCGGGAAAGCCTGGGGCTGCTGGCCGGCGTTGGTGTACTTCTCGTTGGCGATGGTGATGAACTCCTCGGCATTGAGCAGGTCGAGGCGGCTGGCCACCTGGTTCACGCCCACCACGCCGTCATAGGTCACGCGGACCTGGCCGTCGGAGCGGCCGCGCTTGGTGGTGATGAGCACCACGCCGTTGGCGGCGCGGGAGCCGTAGATAGCGGTAGCGGAGCCGTCCTTCAGCACCTCGATCGACTCGATGTCAGCGGGGTTGATGTCGGCCAGGGCATTCTGAGCCACCGCGCCGGAGTAGTCGCCGGTGTTGATGGGCACGTTGTCCACCACGTAGAGGGGGTCGGCGCCGGAGGAGATCGAGTTGGTGCCGCGGATACGCACGCGCGGGGCCTGGCCCAGCACGCCGCTCGGCGTGGTCACCTGTACGCCTGCGGCACGGCCGGCGAGCTGCTGCTCAAAGCTCGGCGTGGGCAGGGTCTCGATTTCGGTGCCTTTGATCGAGGAGAGCGAGCCCGTCAGGTTTTTCTTCTGAACGGTGCCGTAGCCTACCACGACCACTTCGTCGAGCTGGATGTCATCCAGGGTCACGTTGATCACCGTCTGATTGCCGATGGTCACTTCCTGGCGCTGCTTTCCTGCGAAGGAGAAGATCAGCACGTCATTGCCGGCGGGGACGTCCAGGGCGAACTTCCCGCGCGAATCCGTAAAAATACCAATGGTGGTCCCTTTGATCAGGACGCTTACGCCCTGAAGCGGATCGCCGGTGCCGCCGTCCGTGACGGAGCCCGATACTACCCGCTGTGCAAGCAGCGTTGTCACCGACAACAGGCTCGCACAAACAACAAGTAGGAATCTTCTCATATAAAGGCCTTAGGTTTTATTGAGAGAAGGAACAAGAGGGAAAAGAACGAAGATCGGCAGTGTCTTGCCGGGCAGTGAATTGCGGCGGCAAAGTAGCACTTATCCTTAAATTAATAGTATTGCTACAACAGCGTAACATGCTCATTGTTCATTGCGGGCAAATTGGGGGAGGTGTATCGGTCTGCATTGAAAATCAAATATTTATTGACCCTGGACGAAGCGGGGCGGCACCGGTGCCCGGAAACGCCGCAGCCCTAACGCTCATTAGGGCAATCGTTTGCCAAGCGAGAAATCTGCAAACAGCGCAACCCGTCTTACATCCTGCATGCCCCCACAACGTCCGGCGCCCGCAATCCGTTGCCTCATCCCCGCCGGCCCGCTGCCTCCGGCTCCGGCGGCAGCCTGATTTCATATTCCGCACAGGGTTTGCTATCTTTGAATCTGCAAGGCAACTCATTTACCCTGGATTACCGCGTATGAGCTGGTTTAAACGCGCCAAAGAGAATATCAAGACGCGCACGGAGGAGAAAAACAACACCCCCGACGGCCTCTGGGAGCAGTGCCCCAACTGCCGCCGGGCCCTCCAGACCCGCGCGCTGCGCAGCAATGCATACGTTTGTATGTACTGTGAGCACCACCTCCGCATCGGCAGCACGGAATACTTCGAGCTCCTGTTCGACGGCAACCAGTTTGAGGAAATCGGCGATACGCTCTACTCCGCCGATCCGCTTCAGTTCCGCGACAGCAAGCCCTACCCCAAGCGCCTGGAGGATACGATGAGCAAAACCGGCCTCCGCGATGCCATCCGCTGCGCCGCAGGCACGATCCATCAGACCCCCGCCGTGATCTGTGCCATGGACTTCCAGTTCATCGGCGGCAGCATGGGCAGCGTGATGGGCGAAATCATCAGCCGCGGCATCGACCGCTGCCTGGAGCAGCAGCTCCCGCTGATCATCATCTCCCGCTCCGGCGGCGCCCGCATGATGGAAGGCGCCCTGAGCCTGATGCAGCTTGCCAAGATCAGCTCCAAGCTGACCCTGCTCGCCAAGGCCCGCCTGCCCTTCATTTCGGTCCTCACCGACCCCACCACCGGCGGCGTGACCGCCAGCTTCGCCATGCTCGGCGATCTCAACATCGCCGAACCCGGCTCCCTCATCGGCTTCGCCGGCCCCCGCGTCATCAAGGAAACCATCGGCCGCGACCTGCCCGAAGGCTTCCAGCAGGCCGAGTTTGTGCTCGAGCACGGCTTCCTGGACTTCATCGTGCACCGCAAGGAGATGAAGGACCGCCTTGCGGGCGTCCTGCGCCTCCTCATGGAGCGCCAGCCCGCCTGAAACCCGCCTAATATGCAGACCGGGCTGCCCTCCGCAGAAGGCAGCCCGGTCCGGCTTCTTCACCATGCCTGGCTCAGGCGTGCGCCACAACCTTGTTGGCAATCACGGACTTGGGCGCGAGGCCTACCAGCTTGTCCACCACCTGGCCGCCTTTGAATACGAGCAGGGTCGGGATGCTCATCACGCCGTAGCGGATGGAGGTCTCCGGATTGTGGTCCACATCCAGTTTCCCGACGACGATCTGGCCTTCCAGCTCGCCTGCCAGATCCTCGATTGCCGGGGCGATCGCGCGGCAGGGGCCGCACCATTCTGCCCAGAAATCGACCAGAACCGGCTTGTCGGAATGCAGCACCACTTCTTCGAAGTTGCTATCTGTAATGGTAATCGGCTTTGCCATTGCGGAAGATTGCTAGTTTGAGGTTCATCTTACGAAAAAACCCCGCAGAGGTTCTTCGCCTCCTAAAGATACGGGATTTCCCGTCCGGGCAAAAGCTGCCTCGCTTACATTTCTGCGCCCGCCTCAGAGCTCGTCGGCGCGGAACTGCTCCCACAGCTCCCCGAACAGCTCCGAGAAGCGGCGCACCGCCGCCGGATCGCTGGTGATCAGGAGGTTTTCCTCGTTGTACTCCGCTGCGCTGCGGGTCCAGTTGTAGCTGCCTGTCAGCACCCGCGCCTGATCGGCTACGGCAAACTTGTGGTGCATGTGGTACTCGGTGCGGTCCATGCGCACCGGCACGCCGCCGCGGGCCAGCCGCCGGATGTCGGAGCCGTCGTCGAGGCTTTTGTCGTCGTCGGTGATGATGCGCACCTGCACGCCCCGGGCGTGGCAGGCGAAGATCTCCTCCGTGATGCGGTCGTCGCTGATGGTGAATACGCAGATGTCCATCTGCTCCCGCGCGCTGCGCAGCATGGACTGGATGGCATGCAGGCATTCCGTGCCCGGACTTACATAGACCTGGGTGCCGGAAGGCTGGGCCGGGGCCTGGCGGCCCGGATGCAGGAGGCGGGTGGCAGTCTCCAGCCATTCGAGGATGCGGCGGTCGCCGGGATCGCCCATCGACTCTGCCGCGATGCCGAAGACCTTGGCATGCAGCACACTGCGCGCCTGGTCCGTGAGCGGCTCCTCCAGGAGGATCTGCGCGAGCGCCTGGCGCTCCGCCTTGGTGAAGATGCCGTCCTCAAAGGCTTGCCGGAACAGCGCTTCCAGATTGGTACTCATACGGGTTGGAAGATCGGGCCGGGGCCCTCCCGGCGCTGCGCCCAAGATAGCAAAGACCCTGCAAATTTCAGCCGGCCGCCGGCCCGGCGCCAACAGTTTCGCCGCTCCGGGAGTTATAGCTGCTCATCAGATCTGTCGAATATGATCCGTAACCTGCTTATGCTTCCGGCAGCAATTGCCGCTAAATGGTTTCCCATGCAAGCACAAACCGCCCAGACTGCCTCCCAGGCCAGCTCGATCTATGAGTTCACGGTAGAGACCATCGACGGGAAGACGCGCTCCCTGCGCGAGTACGAGGGCAAAGTAGTCCTGATCGTCAATGTTGCCTCCCGCTGCGGCCTGACCCCGCAGTATGCCGGCCTGCAGGAACTGTACGAGGCGCATGCGCCTGAGGGCCTGGTCATCCTCGGATTTCCCGCCAACGATTTCCTCGGCCAGGAGCCGGGCAGCAACGAGGACATCCAGCAGTTCTGCTCCATCAATTACGGCGTGTCCTTCCCGATGTTTTCCAAGATCTCCGTCAAGGGCCGGGACATGCACCCGCTCTACAAGTACCTGAGCCAGACGACCGGCACGGCCCCGCAGTGGAACTTCCACAAATACCTGGTGGACCGCCAGGGCCGGGTGGTGAAGTCATTCTCGCCGCAGACGCTGGTGGGCAGCGCCGAGTTCAAGGCAGCGCTGGACGCGCTCCTCTGATCTGCCAGGCACCTTCCGTACATGCAAACAGGCAGGGATTCCCTGCCTGTTTGCGTATGACGCTATGCGTACCGGTTCAGAAGCGGTTGCGGAGCAGTTGGATAAACTCTTCCGCCACCGGATCCTGCACGTTGAGGGTGCTGTTGTTGAGGACGAATTTGTCGAGGATTTCCTCTACCTCCTCCTTGTTGCGGGCATTGTTGACCTTGTCCACGATGATGCGGAAGCGGACATTGTTGCCTTCGAAGACCTTCTGGACGTACTGGTACTGCTTGTGGATGGGAATCTCGTCCAGCTTGATCTTGCGGTTGCCGTTGAGGGCATCGGCCAGGGGCTTCGCGCCGGGTGCCGGCTCGGAGAGCGGCCGCTGTGTTTTCTCCGACAGGCGGTCCAGGATGGTGCCGGGCTTCTGCGAAGGCTCCTGCTGCTTGCTGGCCAGGAAACGGTCCAGGAACGTGGCCGTCGACTCCGGATCCTTGGGCTTTTTAGGCTCCAGGCTGGATGCCATTTCGAGGAATTCGTCCACTTCCTGCGCCGATGCCTCCACCGCCTGCTGCACTGCGGGGTCGGGCTTGACCGGCTCCGGCTTGGGTGCGGGCACTTCGGCCACCGGCTCCGGGCGGACGGGCTCCGGCCTGGGTGCGGGCACTTCGGCCACCGGCTCAGGGCGGACGGGCTCCGGCTTGGGTGCGGGCACTTCGGCCACCGGCTCCGGGCGGACGGGCTCGGGCTTGGGCGCGGGCACTTCTGCCACCGGCTCCGGGCGGACGGGCTCCGGCCTGGGCGCGGGCACTTCGGCCACCGGCTCCGGGCGGACGGGCTCCGGCCTGGGCGCGGGCACTTCGGCCACCGGCTCCGGGCGGACGGGCTCCGGCCTGGGCGCGGGCGGCGCAGCGGAGTCGTCGTCGAGATCGAAGAAGGTATTGCTGGTATCGAGGGTATCGAAGAAATTCTGGCGGCGGGCCTCTTCTTCGGCGCGGCGGCGGGCCTCGGCCTCGGCGGCCTGGCGGGCGGCTTCTTCGGCACGGCGGGCCTCCTCGGCGAGGCGGGCAGCTTCGGCAACACGGGCCGCTTCCTCGGCCTGGCGGCGGGCTTCCAGCTCGGCCTGCGCGCTGCGCAGCTCGGCGGTCAGCTCATCGGCCGATTTGCCGGTAAGGGCGGAGAGGGCTTCATTCCGGTAGGCGTCGAAGCTGCTGCCGCTCTTCTGGTTGTAGAGGCCGACCACCTTCTCCATCTTCGCCAGAAACTCTGCACGGGTGATCGTCTGCATCTGGTTTTTCTCCATGAACTTCTGGATACTGTTGACCACGAAGTCCATGTAGGAGAAAAACTGCGCGTAGCGCTGGTAGACGGTTGCGCTGATTTCGTCTTTCTGGGAGAAGAAGAACGCCTCCAGGGAGCCCCGCGGGTCGAGGATGAGGCGCAGATGGTTGTACACCGCACGGGCGAGGAGCGGCTGAAACTCATCGCGGGGGATGGCGATATGCCGCGAGACCAGGTTGCGGAGGGTCTGGATCGCATCCTGCACGTCCGGGTGGTCCGTCTGGAAGAAGGGGTGACGGAGCTTGGAGAGCTGGGTCTCCCACACCTGGAAGACCTGGAATACCAGGAATTTATTGACCTGGGGATGGGAAGTAAAGTTCTTCAGCGCTTCGCCGTGGACCATGCCGCCCTGGATAAACTGTTCGTTCATCAGGCGGTCACTAATCTGCTGAGCAAGTTGGTTGAGCTTTTCTTCGGGGAAGATGATTAGTTCCATTATTTTGACTATAATTGCGTCAGGATGAAGCCAGTCAAATGTACAGCTTTCCGCGCTGAAAAGAAACTGCGGTTCATCAGCCTATAACGCACCATGCTGCAAACATAGTATTTTTTGCGAATGCATCTGATGTGTCCGGCCTGCGGACGGGCATTTGTATAGATCCAATTGCATTAGCATTTCACTGAGCAGTAACGGCGCCGCGTGAATCCTTGCTCCTATATGGCTCTGGCCGGCTTGTGCCTGTGCTTTGCTTGTCAGCCTGCCGCCCCTGCCAGGCCCTGGCAGCAGGTCCGTATCGACAGCCTGTACGAGATCCGGGTTCCGGGCAGCCTGCTCCCGGCTACCGACATGCACCCGTATGCGGGCCTGCAGTACTACGCGCCGGACCAGGCCCTGTACGTGCTGGGGATCGAGGACGAGAAGGACAACCTGGGGCCGCTGATGCTGAGGCGGATTCAGCTTCCGGGCTATTACATGTTCGTGGAGAATACGGTATTCGAGCAGGCCGACTCCTTCCGGATGGAATCGCAGACCATTCCGCCGCCGACCCCGGCGCATGCCTGCGTGGTCGGCGACTATTATGCGAGCAGCCGCCAGTGGGGCGAACCGCTGTTTTACCGGGTGGCGGTATTCGAGACGAAGGATTTCTTCTATCAGCTGGTGATGTGGACGCGCTACGAGGGCGCCTGCGCGCGCACGGAGCAGATGGATACCATTGTGGGCTCGTTCCGGCTTGCGGGGCAGGCGGAAGCTGCCCGTACGGGCGGGCGCTGAAGCAGGCGGCAGTCGGCGTCCGAACCGGGTTATTCCCTATCTTTGCGCCTTCTTCCGGCTCAATACACGCATATGCACCTTACCGAGCTGACGGCAGTCTCGCCCATCGACGGGCGCTACCGCAGCAAAGCGGCCCCGCTGGCTGCGTATTTCTCAGAATACGCCCTGATCCGCAGCCGCCTGCATGTGGAGATCGAATATCTGATCGCCCTCCATGAGACGGGGATTCCGCCCCTGCGCCCGCTCAGCGGCGCGCAGCAGCAGCTGCTCAGAAGCTGGCACCAGTCGTTCGGCGAAGCCGACGCCGCCGCCGTCAAAGCCCTGGAGCGCCGCACCAACCACGACGTCAAGGCGATCGAATACTTCCTGAAGGAGCGGATCGCCGCCAGCGGCGATCCTGAGCTGGCTGACAACCAGGAATTTGTGCATTTCGGCCTTACCTCCCAGGACATCAACAACACCGCCCAGCCCCTGCTGCTGCGCGGTGCCCTGCGCGAGCTGTACCTGCCGCTGGCCTGGGAGATCCACGCAGAGCTGGACCGGCGGGCGCAGGCCTGGCGCCGCATTCCGATGCTGGCCCGCACCCACGGGCAGCCGGCCACCCCTACCACGCTGGGGAAGGAAATGGCCGTATTCGCCAGCCGCCTGCGCCAGCAGCTCGAAGAGCTCGAGCACCTGCCCGTGCCGGCCAAATTCGGCGGCGCTTCCGGCAACCTCAATGCCCATTACGCAGCCTATCCGCAGACAGACTGGCACGCCTTCGCCGAGCATTTTGTCCGCCGCATCCTGGGGCTGCACCGAAGCTATCCCACCACCCAGATCGAGCCTTATGACGGGCTGGCGCGCATTTTCGACTGCCTGCGCCGGATCAACTGCATCCTCACCGACTTCTGCCAGGATATCTGGCTCTATATCAGCATGGAATACTTCCGGCAGCAGATCCGCGAAGGCGAGACCGGCTCCTCGGCCATGCCGCACAAGGTCAATCCCATCGACTTTGAAAATGCCGAAGGCAACTGCGGCCTGTCCACGGCGCTGCTGGAGTTTCTGAGCCGCAAGCTGCCGGTGTCCCGGCTCCAGCGCGACCTGACCGACTCCACGGTGCTCCGGAATACAGGCCTGGCGGTGGGCTATGCCTACCTGGCCCAGCGCTCGCTGCTGCAGGGGCTGGGCAAGCTCACAGTCAACGAAGCGGCGCTGGCCCGCGACCTCGACGCCAACTGGGCTGTGCTGGCCGAGGCCATCCAGACCATCCTGCGGCGCGAGGGCTACCCCCAGCCCTACGAGGCGCTCAAAGCGCTTACCCGCGGGCAGCAGGGCATTACCCGCGAGACGCTGGCCGCCTTCATCGGCGGCCTGGAGGTGCCGGAGCCCGTGCGGCAGGAACTGCTGGCGCTGCATCCGGCAGCCTACCTCGGCGATGCCGCCGGCTTTGGCGAATCCGGCAGCGGGGCCTATCTTTGAAGTTTTCCATGCAGGCCCTGCGCCCGCAGAATCTGATCCCGCATGTGGCTCGACGCCGTTCTGATCCGCCTGGGCCTGCTCCGCTCCGTGGCCATGTATTACTGGAAGCCCTTCAACCGCCGCCGGCTGATGCGCTTCTACAGCCAGTTTGTCAGGCCCGGCAGCCTGTGCTTCGACATCGGCTCCCACCTCGGCAACCGGATCTGGGCCTGGCGCGCCCTCGGCGCGCGGGTGGTGGCGCTGGAGCCCCAGCCGCAATGCCTCGCCTTCCTGCAGCGCCGCTTCGGCCAAGACCCTGAGGTAGCCCTGCTCGGGCAGGCAGCCGGCGCAAAGCCGGGCATTCTCCCCCTCCACATCAGCCGCCTTACCCCCACCATCAGCACCCTCTCCGACAGCAGCTGGCGCCGCGTCATGCGCGACGCAACGTCGTTCCGCGTGTCCTGGGACTACAGCGTGCAGGTGGAGGTCGTGACGCTGGACAAGCTCATTGCCCGCTTCGGCGTCCCGGACTTCTGCAAGATCGATGTCGAGGATTTTGAGGTGCAGGTGCTCAACGGCCTCACCCGGCCCTTGCCGGCCCTGTCCTTCGAGTACTTCACCCCTACCCTCTACCGGGCCCAGGAATGCATTGCGCGGCTGGAATCGCTGGGCGATTACGAATACAACTGGTCCTTCGGCGAATCGCAGCAGATGCAGTCGGCCGGCTGGCTGGAGGCCGAGGCCATGCTGGAGGTGCTCTCCGGCTATACCCCTTCCGATCCTTCGGGCGATATCTATGCCCGGCTGAAACCTGCATAACCCTGTTCAGCGTTTAAACATTGTCTGCTGCCGTACCCGGCAGCCCGCATCCTATCCGACCTATATGATCCGATTAGCCGAAACGCAGCTTCCCACCCGATGGGGCACCTTCCGGATGATTGCCTATGCCAACGAACCCGAGGAAATGCCGCACCTGGCGCTGGTCAGCGGGCATCCCGGCGCCGGAGCGCCGGTACTGGTGCGGGTGCATTCGGAATGCATGACGGGCGATGTGTTCGGATCGCTGCGCTGCGACTGCGGCGAGCAGCTGGCGGAAGCCATGCGGCGGATCGCGGCGGAAGGCGGCGTGCTGATTTATCTGCGGCAGGAGGGGCGCGGAATCGGGCTGGTGAACAAGATCCGGGCCTATACCCTGCAGGACCGGGGCCTCGATACGGTGGATGCCAACCTGGAGCTGGGCTTCGAGGCGGATATGCGCAGCTTCGATATGGCCGTGGACATCCTGCGCGACCTGGGCGTGCACGAGGTGCGGCTGATGACCAACAACCCGGACAAAATCGCCGCCTTCGAGGACGGGCCGGTAGTGCTCGCAGAGCGGGTACCGATCGAGATCAGCCCCCGGGATGAGAACCAGTTTTACCTGGCCACCAAGCAGCGGGTCATGGGCCATTACCTCCAGCTGCCCTGGCAGGAGCCGCATGCGCCGGAGAGATGAATGCAATTCTTGCTGGCCCCTTCGGCAGGAATCCCTACCTTTGCTCCCCCTGCTCTCCCTGTGTGACGAGGCCGGAAAACTGCTTTTCCCATGAAAGAGGCAAGCGCCCTGTGGCATCTCTCCGCATTCGAATCCGCCATCCAGCCTGAACCCCTTCCTGAACCCGGCCCTGGCTGGTGCGAAATCGAAGCGGTATCCTCGCTCATCAGCACCGGCACGGAGCGCCTGGTGTGCTCGGGGCAGGTGCCGGTGGAGCTGCACGAGCTGATGAAGGCCCCTTACATGGCCGGCGACTTCCGCTATCCGGTCAAGTACGGCTACTCGCTGGTCGGCCGGGTGGTCACCCCTGGCCATGCGCTCGAAGGGCAGGCCGTGCATCTGCTGCATCCGCATCAGGACCGGGCCATCGTGGCCGATGCGGATATTTTCCCCATCCCGGAGGAGATTCCGCTGCGGCGGGCTGCCCTGGCCTCCAATGTGGAGACAGCCCTCACGGCGATCTGGGACAGCGGCCTGGCGCCGGGCGACCGGGCGCTCGTGGTGGGATTCGGAGTGATCGGCTCGCTTGTAGCCCGGCTGGCCGCGCTGATGCCGGCGGTGACGCTGCGCGTGCTGGAGCCATCGCCCCGGCGGCTGGCGCTGGTGCGGCAGCTGGGCTTCATGCCCGCCACGGCGGAAGACGGCGACTTCGACTGCGTATTCCATGCCAGCGCGACGGCCCTGGGGCTCCAGGAAGCTATCAACCGGGCCGGATTCGAGGGACGCATCATGGAAATGAGCTGGTACGGCACCCGCTCCGTCGAGCTTCAGCTGGGCGGCAGTTTCCACCAGGGCCGCAAGCAGCTCATCAGCACCCAGGTCGCTACGCTCCCCTCCTCGCACAGCCGGCGCTGGGACCTGCACCGGCGCAAGGCTGTAGTATTCGAGCTGCTCCGCAATCCGCTGTTCGACCAGCATCTGACGGATGAGCTGCGCTTCAGCGAACTGCCCGGCTGGTTTCACGAACTGCGGCGGCAGCAGCCGCCCGGACTCGCCTACAGCGTATCGTACCGCTCCTGACACCCCCGCAACGATCAGACTGCAATGCCGAACGCGATGCCTATCCGAACCTCCCTGCTGCCCGTGCTGGCTGCGCTGCTGATGATGGCAGGCTGCAGCAAGCCCGCTGCCCATGAATCTGCCCGGCAGCCCGCAGCTGCTGAACCAGCTCATGGCAGCGGATCTGCCGGCATCCGCCACGCCAGCCCCCGCGAAAGCCAGCAGGTCCTCGAAGATCTGCGGCGCAGCCGCATCGGCGATTCGACCCGCTTTCCCTATGTATATCAGCTCGGCGGGCGGAGCAACTGGTTCGAGGCCTATTCCATGCGCTTCCGCCTGACGTATGAATATCCCCTGGCCCCCCGCACCAACGACCAGGTGCCCTGGGTGAATCCGGACAACTACAACGAAAACAACGGCCTTTTCGTCACCTACCTCTCCGAAGGCCGCCAGCCCTCGCTCACCGAGCCTTATGTGCAGGTGCAGTACCTCAGCCGCCGCCTGCCGGCCTGCAGCGTGATCGACTCGGTGTACTGGTGGCTGGACCAGCGGATGCTCGGCAGTCCGGGATCGGCGGAGCTCGACCGCCGCTTCCAGCTCAATACCGCCGCCGGCGATGCCGCGCAGTGCAAAACCTACCAGGCGCCTTCCGGGCCCGACCAGACGAAGTACATCGCCTATGCCTATATCGAGTACGATCAGCAGTATCTGATCGGCATGGCGCTTACGACGATGAGCCGCTACGATTTCGACCAGTTCAAACCGGTCTTCTACAGCCTGGTCCAGAGCTTCGACCGCAAGTAGCGGCGGATGTTCAGCGGCCCGGGCGGAATTTTTTCCCCGGCATCTGCCGCAGCAGCTCCTTGAACTCCATTTCGAGGAGCAGTGCGTTGAGGCGGTTCATGGGAATGCCTGTCGCAAGGGAAATCTGGTCGACAAGGGCCTCGCCGTTTCCGAGCACATTGAGCACCAGGGCCTCTTCCTGGCTCAGGGGCTGCGGCGGCGCCGCGAGGGCCAGCTCCAGCTGCTGCGCCTGATCGCCGTGCTGGGTCCAGTGGATCTGGAGGTCGTCGAGGACCTCCTGCGGGTCGGTCACGAGCCGGGCCACATGGTCGCGGATGAGGCGGTTGCTGCCGGCCGACCAGGGGTCGCCGATGCGGCCCGGCAGGGCGTACACCTCGCGGTTCTGCTCGAAGGCCCTGCGGGCCGTGATGAGCGCGCCGCCGCTTTCGCCGGCTTCGATGACCACCACCGCCTTGCACATGCCGGCCACGATGCGGTTGCGGGCGGGGAAATGGGCTGCATCCGGCTGGCTGCCCGTCAGATACTCGGTGAGCAGGCCGCCTCGCGCCAGCATCTCCTGGGCGCGCGCGGCGTGGCGGCCGGGATAGATCATATCAAGGCCATGGCCGAGCACGGCAGTGGTGATGCCGCCTGCGCGCAAGGCTGCGCGGTGCGCGGCAATATCGATGCCGTAGGCCAGTCCGCTGACCACGTTGAGCCCGCGCCCGGCGAAAAACGATGCGAAGCGCTCGGCCTGCTCGCGTCCGTACTCCGTTGCCTGCCGGGTGCCCACGATGGCGATGGCAGGCTGGGCATTGAGCGATATCGCGCCTTTCTTGAACAGGATCAGGGGCGCATCCGGGATGTACTTGAGCGCATCCGGATATTCAGGGTCGAGGTAGCTGATGATGCCGACGCCGTTGCGCGCACAGAAGGCAGCCTCTTCCTCCGCGCGGCGCAGGTGCGCCGAGTGCCGGACCAGCTCGGCGGTCTGATCTCCGACGCCCGGCACGCGGAGCAGCTTGCCCCTGGGCATCTGGAATACAGCCTGGGCACTGCCGCAGTAGGCAATCAGGTTTTTGACCGTTACCGGTCCGAGGCCCTTGGTCAGCGAGAGGGCGAGCAGATACAGGTTGCGCGGTTCCACACTGCAATATCGATGCTCTCAGCGGATTACACAAACAGTAGTTGCATTTTCCAGAAATTCCATTCTGCATATCTCCCAGACATTGGACCTGCCACAGCGGGCCAGGTGCTGCTGCCTGTTGCAAACCTGCCGGATGCCGGTTAATTTTGCCCGCATGGGACGTGCATTCGAGTTTCGCAAAGCCCGCAAGCTGAAACGCTGGGGGCAAATGGCCAGAACCTTCACCAAATTTGGCCGGGAGATTTCTATGGCGGTCAAGGCCAGCGGCCCCGACCCGGAGGCCAACCCGCGGCTCCGCGCCATCATCCAGAACGCCAAGGCGGCCAACATGCCCAAAGACAATATCGAGCGGGCTATTAAAAAGGCGTCTTCCAAGGACGAAGCGGACTACAAAGAGCTGGTGTACGAGGGCTACGGCCCGCACGGCATCGCCGTGATTGTTGAAACAGCCACCGACAACCCCACCCGCACGGTCGCCAACCTGCGGTCCTATTTCAGCAAATCCGGCGGCGCCCTGGGCAATTCCGGTTCGGTTGCCTTTCTGTTCGAGCATAAGTGCGTATTCCGCATCCGCCGGCCTGCCGGGCTCGATCTGGAGGCCTTCGAGTTTGAAATGATCGATTTCGGGGTGGAGGAAATCGGAGCAGACGAGGAGGAAATCATCCTCTACGGCGACTTCGCAAGCTTCGGCGCCCTCCAGCAGGGGCTCGAACAGAACCAATACGAGGTGCTGAGCGCGGAATTCGAACGGATTCCCCTGGATACCAAGTCGCTCAGCCCCGAAGCCGAGGCCGATCTCGAAAAGCTGCTCGAACGCATCGACGAAGACGAGGACGTGGTGAACGTCTTCCACAACATGCGCTGAGCCGCCGCCCGGCTGCAATGGCCGTCCATTCCGGGCATCGTATCGATTTCCGGGCCGCAGGATTGAATTTGCCGCCGATCCGTTCTAGCTTAGTCCTTTCTCACAAACGGACTCTGCTATGCTTCGTGTACGACGGATGGCCGGGCTGCTCCCGCTGGCCGGGGTGCTGACCGCCGCCTTATCTCTATCCCTCTTTCAAAGCTGCAAAACGCAGTCGGACGCCGTAGCGGCCAGCAGCCGCGGCCGCGACCCCTGGGTGTTCCGCTCCGTGCTGGACCAGAAGCCCCGGATGGTTACCCTGGCCCTGCGCCCGGATTTCTGGGCGGCCTACGATGCCGGCACCGGCGCGATCTACAAGGTCTGGCGCGACGGCGTGCTGCTCGACGGCCCGGTGTACACCACCAACCACGGGCCCCAGCCCGCTGCCAAAGGCCCGGCCTGGCTGATAGCGCCGGAAGGCCTGCCCTGGCGGGTGATTGCCGGCGCCGATACGCTGACGCCGCAGTTGCGCTATCTGGGCCATGTCTTCGACGAGCAGGGCCATGTATCGCTGAACTACGAGCTGAAGCTGCCTTCCGGCGAGCGGATTCAGGTGAGCGAACGGCCCGAATATGTCCGCAACAGCCAGGCGCAGCCGGGTCTGGAGCGGGTCTTCACCGTCTCCGGCGCGCCGGCCGGCACCCAGGTGGCCCTGCGGATGCACCTCAATTCCCTGCCTTCGGCAGGCAGCTACGAGACAGACGGCACGTTTACCGTCACGTCGCAGGCCTCCGGCACCATTCCGGGTAGCCAGTATTACACCGCCGACGGCCTGCTGCTGCTCAAGCCTGCCGGCAGCACCGCGTTTACCGCCTGGTTTACGCGGGAACCGGCCGTGATTCCCCAGGCCGATGAATCCAGCCTCGCGCAGCATCCGGGGCTTGCCCTCATCCAGCGCAGCGACTGCCAGGCCTGCCACAATCCCGAAGTGCAGACGGTAGGGCCTTCCTATCAGGCGATTGCCGCTAAATATCCCTTTACGTCCCTGACCGTGCAGCAGCTGGCGACCAAAATCGTACAGGGCGGGTCCGGGGTATGGGGGCAGGCGGCCATGACCGCCCACCCCGACCTGCAGATGGCCGACGCCATGGAGATGGTGCAGTACATCCTCGCGATGGACGGAGAGGCTCTGCAGTCCGGCACGGCTTCGAGCCCCTCCGGGCAGCTGAGCGCGCCGGGCAGCGTCACCGAAAGCGGCAAAGGCCTGGCTGTCAATGTGTATGTCTTCGACAAGCCCGTCAGCAAGCTGGCTGACGTGCCCAAGGAGAAGGTGCTGGTGTATTCCGGCACGGTGAATCAGGTGAACGTGTACGGCCCGGATTTCTCGCCGCTGACGGAGAACTTCTTCATTGAAGTGTCCGGGTACCTCACCATCCCCGCCGACGGCAACTATGTCCTGCGCCTGATCAGCGACGACGGATCCCGGCTGACGCTCGACGGCAAGGAGCTGATTCTCAACGACGGCCTCCACGGCCTGGACCCCAAGGATGCTGAAGTGCAGCTCAAGGCGGGCAAATACCCCCTGTCGGTCGGATACTTCCAGGCAGGCGGCGGCGCCGGCCTCTCCCTGCAGTGGGCCAAATACGGCGATGCGGATTTCAGCGTCATTCCCGAAGAAGCCCTTTCCTTCGATGTGGCCGACCTCAAGCAGGTGGAGCGCATTCCCCTGCCCAATGAGCTGGTGCGCGGCATTCCCGGCGACGGCCTGCCCCTGCGCGCCGTGCACCCAAGCTTCGACCTGAGCCAGGCGCGCCCCAGCACCTTCGAGCCGAAGGTCGGCGGCATGGACTTCCTGCCCGACGGCCGCCTCGTCGTGAGCACCTGGGATCCGGACGGCTCGGTGTATGTCCTGAGCAATGTAGTGAACAGCACCGACCCCGAAGCCATCCAGGTAAAGCGCATCGCCGCAGGCCTGGCCGAGCCGCTGGGCCTCAAAGTGGTGGACGGACAGATCTATGTCCTGCAAAAACAGGAGCTGACCCAGCTCATCGACCGCAACGGCGACGGCATCACCGACGAATACCGCTCGGTCTGCAACGGCTGGCGCGCATCGGCCAATTTCCATGAGTTTGCCTTCGGCCTCGCCTACCAGGACGGCTTCTTCTACGGCACCCTGGCCACCGCCATCAATCCCGGCGGCGCCAGTACCCAGCCGCAGATCCCCGACCGCGGCAAAGTGGTGAAAATCAGCAAGGAAACGGGCGAATTCGAGTTCGTCGCCTCTGGCCTGCGCACCCCCAACGGCATCGGGCAGGGGGTGGACGGCCAGCTGTTCGTCGCCGATAACCAGGGCGACTGGCTGCCTTCCAGCAAGATCGTGCATGTGAAGCCCGGCGCGTTTTACGGGTCGCGTTCGGTGGATTTTGCCGGTACCGCCAATACCCCGGCAACCCAGCCGGTGGTCTGGCTGCCGCAGGATGAAATCGGCAATTCGCCCAGCCAGCCCATCTACCTCGATCAGGGGCCCTACAAAGGCCAGATGCTGCACGGCGAGGTGACGCACGGCGGCCTGAAGCGCGTATTTGCCGAGCAGGTCGACGGCGAGTATCAGGGCGCAGTATTCCGCTTCACGCAGGGCCTCGAAGCCGGCGTCAACCGGGTGGCCTGGGGCCCCGACGGCGCGCTGTACATCGGCGGGGTGGGCAATCCGGGCAACTGGGGCCATGCCGGCGGCAAATGGTTCGGGCTGCAGCGGCTCAAATACAACGGCAGCTCCACCTTCGAGATGCTGGCCGTCCGCGCCCGCAGCAACGGCATCGAGATCGAATTCACCGAACCCCTGCAGCCCGGCGACGGCTACGATCCTGCCGCCTATCTCGTGCGCCAGTGGCGCTATGTGCCCAACGAGCAGTACGGCGGCCCCAAGGTGGACGACACCCGTCTTCCTATCCGGTCTGTGCGGGTCTCCGAAGACCGCCGCCGCGTATTCCTCGAACTCCAGGGCATGAAGCCCGGCCACGTCGTGTATCTGCGTCTGCTCGATCACTTCGTCAGCGCGCAGAACCACGAACTCTGGAGCACCGAAGCCTGGTACACCATGAACCGCATCCCGCAGAACCAGCCGGGCTTTGCGGCGGCGCCGGCAGAAGCCCGCAAGGACAACCAGCTGAGCAGCGCGGAGCAAGCCGCCGGCTGGCGCCTGCTCTTCGACGGCAAAACCCTCGATGGCTGGCATATCTACCGCAAAGGCAAGCCCGGCGCAGCCTGGAGGATTGAAAACGGAACGCTTGCCTTCGCAGGCGGACGCGACGGCGGCGACCTCGTCACCGACGAGTCCTTCGAGAACTACGAGCTGACCCTGGAGTGGAAAATTGCCGAGGGCGGCAACAGCGGCATCATCTACAACGTCATCGAATCCGACGCATACGACTACGTCTGGCAGACGGGCCCGGAGATGCAGATCCTCGACAACGAGCGCCACCCCGACCGCATGTACGAAAAGCACCGCGCCGGCGACCTGTATGACCTGATCGCCTGCAAGTATGTGACGGTCAACCCCGCCGGACAGTGGAACCGCATCCGCCTCATTGTGAACCGGGGCCAGGTGGAGCATTGGCAGAACGGCCACCAGGTGGTGAAATACGACATGAACAGTCCGGAATGGCCGGCGCTGATCGCCGGGAGCAAGTTCAAGGACATGCCTGGATTCGGCAAGTCGCCGCAGGGCAGGATCGCGCTGCAGGACCACGGCGACAAGGTCTGGTTCCGGAATATCAAGATCCGCCCGCTCAGCGGCCAGTGAGGCGCGCCCGCGCCTGCCGTATGCATAGAGCCCCGGCTGCGCAAGGCAGCCGGGGCTGTTTTTTTCAGAACATACGGGGTTCTAGCGGGCAGCCCAGCGCTCTCCAGCTGTAACCTGGTTCATGCGGGCGTCCAGCGCCTGCTGATCGTAGGGCAGATAGGTCAGCGACAGGGTCTCGGGTCCGGTAAGCGTCAGGTCCTGCCAGGCGTAGAGATCCTGATCATCCACGCGCTTCAATCCCAGCACTGCAAGCTGCGTGCCTTCCGGGAGCGAAGTGAAGCGGAAGCCGTCGCCGGTGAAGTAGGCCGAGCCGTTGAGCATGCTCTTCATGTCCTTGAAAATCAGGAATACCGACTCATCCCGTCCCCCCTGCACGAGCAGCTCGGTTTTGGGCACCTCCAGCTTCATGAAGCGGTCGAGGTTGATCCAGCCGAGCGCAGGCATCTCGATCTCGTAATATTCCGCCTTCGGCTGGAAGGTTTGACTGTTTTCGCTCAGTGCCCGGTCCCAGGAGCGCGCGACGAAGCCTTTCTCGTCAGGATCAAACCGGTAGTCGGGCATGAAGGCGAAACGGGTCCGGTCAAATTTTCCTGTCACCTCATCCGCGTGCCGGCGGTGCGCATATACATGGTACTCCACCTGATACCGGCCGCTGGCGCTCCATGGATACGCTTTCACGGCTTCATAGATCGCCATGCGGATGGGACGCGGATAGGCGTATGCGATCGACGACCCGCGCAGGTGCTTATCCACCGACACCTGGGCCTTGAACGTCATGGGCACGCTGTCCCGGACAATGTCCTGCAGCAGAATTTTGCGGTAATACGGATCCCGTACGGATTCATTCGCCCAGTATTTTACCCCGACGCGGGACTGGTAGCGGACGGCGCCAGCGATGGGAACGCCGTTGAGCTGCCTGTAGTGCTCCGGCGCGGGCGGCACCGGAGTCATTACCCCGTCAATTGCGGCAACCCGTGCCACCAGCTTCGGGTATTTTCCCCTCGTGTAGCTGTAGGTGAGATCCCGTGTCCAGGAGTGCAGGGTATCCAGCTCGAAACGGCGTCCGTCCGGCATCACATAGACGCCAGGCAGGATACGCTGCACCGTCTGTTTCCTGAAGAGCAGCTTGAATGCGGAATGATTGATGGAGACCCAGGCAATCTCGCCGGATGGCTGATGCGCAGGCGCGAAGAGCTGCATCGCAGTATCGGCGTCGGCGGCAGGCACCTGAATCGTAAGGGCCTTGCCGGTGTTCAGCGCCAGTTCGCGCCCGCCGGCCGTAGCCGAGATCCGGTACATCCCTGCGGATACCAGAAGCTGGCCGTCCGCAGTGGCCGTATGAACCCCGGAAGCCACCATCTGCCTGAGGCTCACGGCCTCGGAGATCTGCACCTTGACCGGGCCGCGCACGGGCTCGCCTGTATCCGCATAGCGGAAGGCATCGGCAGGCACGGCTACGGTCGCGCCCGAAGCGGTCTGGATCCAGGCAGGCTGTTCGGTGCGGACGATGACGGTCTGCGGCGGGCTGGACTTCCGGATATGCGCAACGGCCGCATGCGAAGCCGGAGCCCCCACAAAGGAAGAAGGCGTTTCACTGCTGACGTACACCCGGTCGGGCAGGGCAGGCGATGGGGCAGCAGTCTCCTGAAAGGGCTGCGGAGCTGGAGCAGATGCCGGCCCGGATACAGGCTGCGCCGGAACTGCGGCGCGGCCTGCAACGGGTGCAGACGGAGCGCGTAATGCCGGCGGCGGAGCCGCAGGAGACAGCTGCGGAACAGCGGGGGCGGGCGGGCTGCCGGCCATCTGGCCGGCGGGCGGTTCGGGGACGGGCTGACAGGCTGCAATCCAGACGCAGGCTGCCAGGAGCAGCTGATGGGAAACTTTCATGGGATACTATCTATATACAGGACAACAAGAAGCAAAACCTCTCTGAGGCTGCCGTATAAACAGCGCAGATCACTTCATAAATATAGTAATTTTTAGCATTTTTTAATTTTTTCAAACAAAAAGTGTAGCATCTGCCACAGTTGCAGGACAGCAGCTGCCAGCCAGTCCTGAGCCGGATATAATACCGCGACGCGCCGGCTGCCCAGACTGGGCAACCGGCGCGTCATCATGGCTGCGGGCCTCGGCTTTATGCCTCCTTCTCGTCTTCGGGAGTCATATCCACCTTGTTGCGGAGGATGTCCTTGGCTGCGAGGATCTTGTTTTCGATCTGGTCCATGAGGTCCGGGTTTTCGCGGATCAGCTTGCGTACGGCATCGCGGCCCTGGCCGAGCTTGCCGCCTTCGTAGGAGAACCAGGAGCCAGACTTCTGCACGATGTCGAGCTCGGTGGCGAGGTCCAGCACCTCGCCTGCGCGGGAGACGCCTTCCCCGAAGAGGATATCGAACTCGGCGGAGCGGAAGGGCGGCGCGACCTTATTTTTCACCACTTTCACCTTGACACGGTTGCCGGTGCTTTCGGTGCCCTCCTTGATCTGGGCGATACGGCGGATGTCGAGGCGGATAGAGGCGTAGAACTTCAGGGCGTTGCCGCCGGTGGTCGTTTCGGGATTGCCGAACATGACCCCGATCTTATCGCGGAGCTGGTTGATGAAGACGCAGACGCAGTTGGTCTTGGCGATGGCGGCGGTGAGCTTGCGCAGGGCCTGCGACATGAGGCGGGCCTGGAGGCCCATTTTGGAGTCGCCCATTTCACCCTCGATCTCAGCCTTCGGCGTCAGGGCAGCCACGGAGTCGATGACGATGATGTCGATCGCGCCGGACCGGATGAGGTACTCGGTGATTTCGAGCGCCTGCTCGCCGTAGTCGGGCTGGGAGACATAGAGGTTCTGGGTATCGATGCCCAGCTTTTCAGCGTAGTAGCGGTCGAAGGCATGCTCTGCATCGATGAAAGCAGCCAGACCGCCTTGCTTTTGAGCTTCGGCGATCATGTGCATCGCGAGCGTGGTCTTGCCGGAGGATTCGGGGCCGTAGATCTCGACGATCCGGCCGCGGGGAATCCCGCCGACCCCCAGCGCAATATCCAGGCCGAGGGAGCCGGTGGAGAGCACAGGCTCGTCGGCGGCGGGATTGTCGCTGAGCTTCATTACAATACCCTTGCCGTAGGTTTTTTCAAGCTTCTCTACGGTGGACAGCAGGGTTTTCTGTTTTTCGTCCCGCACGTCTTTTGCCATGGCCGGGAAGGATTAAGGGGTGAAGGTGGATAAACAACGGTGATACAACAGCCCGGGGGCAGATCAGGGCGCAGCTGCGCCAGGGATACGCACTTCGAGGATTCGGGGCGCATCGGCGCCTACGGGCACCGAGCGGGAGACCGGAGCGGCCTGAATGGCCAGGACAACGTCCATGCCGCTGACCACTTCGCCGAAGATGCTGTACTGCATGTCGAGCCAGGGTGCGCCGCCTTCCTCCAGGTACTGCTGCCGGACCTCGGGCGGGTAGCGGAAGTTTCTGAAGTTCTGCTCTTCGAGGTATTCGTCGAAGGAGCCGGCGTAGGCGCCGGTGCCCTGGGCCTGCTGGTACTGCTCGTACATCTTGCCGCGGAGGATGCTGGAAAATTCGTAGCGCTCGAGGGAGTCGAGGCGGCTGGGGCGCACGGGCTCGCCGGTGACGATGTAGAACTGGCTGCCGGAGGAGCGGCGGTCGGGGTTCTGGTAGTCGTCGGTACGGGCGGCGGCCACGGCGCCGCGCACGTTGAAGCGGCTGGCGGGGATCTCCGCCTCGATGGTATAGCCCGGATCCATCGGCGCGCCGGGATCGGTATTGAACCCGGGGCCGCGCCCGCGCGGGTCGCCGGTCTGGATCATGAATCCGCTGATGATGCGGTGAAACATCAGCGAATCGTAGTAGCCCTCGCCGGCCAGCTTGAGGAAGTTGGCCTTATGCTTCGGCGCGTCGTCGAAGAGGCGTATGCCGATCTCGCCCCGGTTGGTCACCAGCACCACATCTGCCTCCGCAGCTTCATCCCCGCCAGCGCCGGGCTGGCAGGCGAAGAGCAGGGCCATGGCGGCAATCGATACGAACCCGAATCGCATGTTTGTTAATATTATTTGCAAATATACGGAAACAAAACTCAAAAAGCCAAAAAAATAAGCAAATTTTTTCAGTCGAAGAGCTGTTCGTCCCGCTCCACCATCAGGATGCCGTGCTGGGGCACAATGTAATACTTCTCGCCTTCGTACTGGATTTCGTAGGCGTCCTTCTGGAGGAAGAGCGCCAGATCGCCTTCCTGAACCTGCAGGGGGATGTAGCGCACCGGATCCCGGGGCTCTTTCCAGGGCTCAGGATCTTCGGCAGGAAAGGGCACCGGATAGCCGGGCCCGGTCCGGACGACATATCCGGACTGGATCTTTTCCTTTTCCTGGATGCCGGGCGGCAGAAAGAGGCCGCTGGGGGTTTTATCGGCCGGGGTTTTCGGCTTGATGAGCACCCGGTCCCCGATGATGATCAGTTTGTCGAGATGTGCTACCATATGCGGATGAGATACGCAGCGAGCTGGGGCATCGTTGCCGCCCGGCTCCGAAGGCCGGCCCGCCAAGTTAGCAAACACGCCAGACATATACGCGCTGTACAAAAACTTGCATGCGCAGAGGCCGCCTGCGCGGGGCCGGCAGGCCTGCCGGCTCCGCGAAATTCAGCTGTAATGCCTGTTTTGCAAAATTTGCAAAAATACATATTTAAGATATTTTTGCATGAATTTTGTACTTATAGCTTTGAATATCAATTTATTACCTCGAAAAATTTCTCCAAAATCAAATCCCGCAGACCGCCCGGGACCTCAAAAAAATTACAGGGGCTATTGACTATATCGAAACTTCTGCGCTATATTTGTCCTACAAACAAGGAAGTTATTGCCTGAAACAAAGGATATTACATCCAATTTCGGGCTGTACATACGAAGTGTTTTCATGGTTGTGCTGTAGGGACGATCCTCACAAAGGATCGATCCCTATTTTTTTTGCTTGCTCTGCTGCCCCGAACCCCAAACGTTACATCCGGAAAAAATTTCCTGCCGCGCCGGAATTTTTTACAAATCTCCCTCCGATCTTACAATCGCGGCCCGATTTTTGAACAATGCCAATGAGCCCGGCAGTCTGCCCGCCCGGACGGCCTTCCCAGCCGTTCACGGACAGCCCTCCGGCCAGACCATGCTCATTGTATCCCAGCTAAGCGCGCCCTGCACGATCTTTTTGCAATCCGGCAAGTGAGTTCATATGCATGGCTATAGGTGTACCTGTGTTTCCCGTATTTCCGGTATTTCCGGCCTTCTGCTGCGCAGCGCCCTGCTGCTCGCTGCACTGACCGGCATGCTGACGGCCCAGCCGCAGGGAAGCGCAGACGCGCATGCCCTCCGGATGGCTTCCGATCCGCAGTACCGCAGCCAGATGGATGCCATCGAAGCGTGGATCTACCGCGAGATGCAGTCCGGGCAGCTCGTTTCCGCCCGGGGTCTGCTGGCCGTGCCGGTGGTCGTGCATGTCATGCACGAGCCCTCCGATGTCCTGCCGGAGACGGAAACGTCCAACCCGCCCGATGCCCGCATTCTGCTCGGGCTCGAATGGCTCAATGACGCCTTCCGCAACCGGGGCCATTTCGCCGGCAATCCCCAGTTCTCCGATGCCGGCATTCCGGCCGCCGACATCGAAATCGAATTCTGCCTCGCCCAGACCGACCCGCAGGGCTATCCCGCTTCCGGCATCACCCGCACCCCTACCCCGCTCTCCAACGTGCAGTTCAATGCGCCCTGCGATGAAGGCAACGGCCTCACCCAGGACCTTTGCCTCAAGAACCTCTCGCGCTGGGACCCCACCCGCTACCTGAATATCTGGCTCGTCAACTCGATCTGCGATGCAGACGGCGACTGCGCTCCCAATGCCTATGCCTACATGGCCGGCGCGCATGGGCAGCTGTATGACGGGATCGTGATCGAGGCCGGCCTCTGGGGCAGCAGCCCTGCCCTCATGCCGCAGGTGGCGCATGAGTTCGGCCATTACTTCAACCTCTTCGATACCCACGGCCCCGGCGACGCCTGCGACAACGACAACTGCCTCCTGAGCGGCGACCGCATCTGCGATACCCCGCCCGACTCGGAGCCCGGCACCGTCGCCTGCGTGCAGGATCATCCCATGAATACCTGCAAAAGCGATACGGCAGATGCCAGCCCGAACAACCCCTTCCGCCGGGATGTGCAGGATCTGTATGAAAATATCATGGACGGCGGGCAGCAGTCCTGCCGCCGCTCCTTCACCCCCGGCCAGAAGTTCCGGATGCGCCTGGCGCTGCTTACCGGCCGCGCCTCGCTGCTCCGCTCGCCGGCCTGCACCATTTCCTGGGAAGATGTGGCGCTGCGGCGCTTCACCAGCCCGCAGGACCTGCACTGCGGCAATGCCCTGGCGCCTGCCTTTACCGTTGCCAATACCGGCACTGCGCCCGTCAGCGAGATGTCCTTCTTTGTAGAGGTGGACGGCGTCGCCTACCCCACTGCCTCCTGGAGCGGGCTGCTCGAACCCGGCGACTCGGTCTCTGTGCCGCTTCCGGGGCTGACCCTTTCCGCCGGGGCGCATTACCTGCTGGTCAGCCTGCTGGGCGTCAACGGCGGCGTGCAGGATGAGATTCTGTCGGACAATACCCTCTTCCGGGAATTTGTCACGACCGTGACGGCTGAAATTCAAGACTTTCCATACTGCGTGGACTTCGAGGACGGGCAAACGGCCGGCTGGACCCAGGGCAATATGGACCAGCAGCTCGGCTTCGACCTGATGCAGAGCTACAGCGGCTGCGGCGACCAGGGCAGCCGGGTGCTGCGCTACAACTCCGCCGGCCAGTGGAACAACGGCAGCGGCGCCGGCGCCAGCCCTTCGGGCGCCCGGGACGTGCTGGTAAGCCCCATGCTGGATTTCACCCGCTTTACGAGCGCCTGGGCGAAATTCGATGTGGCCTACGCGATGGGGCCTGCCGAGCACCCGATGCGGCTGCGCATCTCGGTATCGGATGCCTGCGGCGGCGGGCTGCTGGCCGTATACGAGCGCGGCCCCTCGGACCTGGCTACGATGACCCCGCCAGCGGGCGCCAACCTGGCAGCCTGGAAGCCGGATGCCTGCGGCCAGTGGCGCCGGGATTCGGTGAACCTGGATGAATTTGCGGGGCGCCGGATCCATGTCGCCTTCGAGGTGCTGGTGGACAGCGTATATGCGCCCAACCTGTATCTGGACAATATCTGCTTCGACGGCATCGGCGCCTGCAGCGGCACGCTCGGCCTGCCGGCCGCAGCCGGGGTCTACACCGCCAACCGCATCTGCTCGGACGACGAAGGCTGGCTGCATTACTGGAAAACGGCGGACGCTGCTCCGCAGACGGCATCGGACATGCTGCTCTTCTCGGTGCGCGGGCTCCGCGCCCAGGGCGGGCGGCTGCGCCCGGCAGGCGTGAAGATGGTGATCACCAGCCGCTACGGCCAGGGCGGCCACGATCTGAGCCAGACGGCGCCGTATGCCCGGAACTTCAACGGCTGGCACACGGCAGGCCGCTATCTGGTGCTTACGCCGGATGCGCAGCCGCAGGGTCCGGTGGCGGTGCGGTATTACTTCGACGAAACCGACTGGAGCGACCTGCGCCAGTCCATGGCCAATGCCAGCACGGCGGCTCCCGAAAACCTGGTCGTATATACGGTTTCGGCGGGGGTGAATCCTGCGCCGGATTCAGGCCATGCCCAGGTGGAAGACACACAATATTATGAGTATCTGCCGGGCCCGCAGCCGAGCCTCTACGAGCACCGGATCACATCCGATGCGGCGGGCCGGTATACGGCGGAATTTCTGGCGGGCCAGCTGCGGAGCGGCGGGATCGGCACCGGCGGCGACGGCCTCGGCTCCGGTGCCCGGTATCCGGTGCCGATCCTGCTGGAGGGCGGGCAGGCCGGCGACCAGGTGCGGCTGCACTGGGAAACGGACCTGGAGCGCAATGCGCTGCACTACGAGCTGTACCGCGCCGATGCGGACGGGCGTTTTGCCAGGGTGGCCGAAGTGCCTGCCGGCGGCCTGGCAGCCAATCACTTCGCCTACAGCCACACGGACCGCCCCGCGCTGGAGCCCGATTCCCGCTACAGCATGGCAGGGCCGATCCGTTACCGGTATGCCGTCAGCCTGGTGCATGCCAATGGCATGGTGGTGAACTCCGATACGGTGGAAATTGAATTCGACCGCAACCGGATCTTCAGCGCCTACCCCAATCCGGCACGCTACCTGTTCACCATCGCGCCGGCCCTTGAAATGCCTGCCGAGCTGACGGTCAGCATCTACGACAGCCGCCGGACCGCCCAGATCGTGCATACCTGGGATCACCGGCCCGGCGAAACGTTCTCCTTCGACCTCAGTCCGCTCAGCCCGGGTTTTTACTTCTACTCGATTGTGTACCGCGGGACGCAGTTCTGGGGGAAGCTCATAAAATCCTGACGTTTTGGGGCCGATCCTTACATCCGGAATGATCGGCCCCCTGTACTTTTCCGCCGGATTCCTTACCGAACAGTTGCCGGGTCTTTGTAACTTGCCTCCCGAGGGGTTTACCGGCCTCTCATGGGTCTTGCCGGAGCTGCGAAACCCGCATACAGGTTCCTGATGCCGATTGTTAGCTGTGCCCTTGCTACTTTACTTTAAGCGTTGCGATCGTATGGGATTATGGTGTACTGTCCCGCTGCGTCGGTTCTTGTGGTTTTCTTTCGCGCTGCTCCTGGTGGTATGGCTTCCGAATCAGGCAAGGGCTACGCATGCGATGGGCGCCGACCTGCGCTACGAATGCCTGGGCGGCAATACCTACCGCATTACCCTGCGGGTATACCGCGACTGCCAGGGCTCTGCCCTCAATGAGACGCAGAATATTGCATTCGCATCCGCCTCGTGCGGCATTCCGCGCTTCATCCAGCAGGCGCCCCGGATCAGCCTGACCGAACTCTCCCCGCTGTGCCCTGCGCAGCAGCCCAACAGCACCTGCAACGGCGGCATCCTGCCGGGGGTGGAGGAGCATGTCTATCAAACCACCGTCACCCTGCCCGCCCAATGCCCGGACTGGCAGATCAGCTGGCAGCTGTGCTGCCGCAACTACGCCATCACCAACTCGGTGATCACGCCCGTGACGCGGATCTATATCGAGTCCTACCTCGACAACCTGAACGTCGCCTGCAACAATTCGCCGTATTTTACGACAGCGCCCGTTCCCTATCTGTGCGAAGGCGAGCCGTTCAACTTCAACAACGGCGCGATCGATCCCGACGGCGACTCGCTGGTCTTCCAGCTTGTGGATCCGCTCGACTTCATCAGCGGCACTCCGTCGCCCATTCCCTACATGCCGGGCTTCAACGTCAACTACCCCATGGCGACGGCCCCGGCGAATGCGTTCAATTTCGATGTGTCTTCGGGGCAGTTTTCCTTCACCCCATCCGGCCTGCAGCAGGGCATCGTGGCGCTGCTGGTGCAGGAATACCGCAACGGCGTGCTCATCGGCAGCACGATGCGCGACCTGCAGATGGTGGTCATCAACTGCGCCAACCAGGCGCCGGTGCTTTCGCCGCCGTTCAATGTGTCCGGCGGCCAGCTCAACGGCAATACCTTCTCCGTCTGCGCCGGCAGCACGCTGAGCTTCGATGTTTCTGCCTCCGACCCCGATCTGATCGATGTGGTGGCGCTGACCTCGACCCTGGCAAGTGCCGTGCCCGGCTCGAACTTCACCGTCAGCGGCTCCAACCCTGTGCAGGGCAGCTTCGCCTGGCCCACTACCCTCGCCGACATCGGCACATACTTCTTTACGCTCACCGCGGGCGACAACGGCTGCCCGGTGACGGCGCAGCAGGTGATCGGCTACAACATCATCGTGCAGACCGGCGAGGTGCTGCCGCCGCAGATCATCGAGTTCTGCCCCTCCAGCCAGCCCACGATTCCGCTGCTGGCTTCCACCACCGGTCCCGGCACGTTCAGCTGGAGCCCCTCCGCGGGCCTCTCCAATCCCGCCATCCCGAACCCGGTCGCCAGCGTGCTGGACTCCGCGAGCTATCTGGTCACCTACGACGGGCCCGGCACCTGCTCCATCGTGGAGCCGGTGCTGCTGATCCCCGAAGCCGCAGTCAATATCGATGCGGATACTGCGCGGATCTGCCTCGGCGATACGGTGCAGCTTTCGACCGTCTTTACAGTCACCGGGCCGCCGGTGCCCTTCGCCTATACCTGGGACCCGCCCTTCGGGCTGGACAACCCCTTCGGGCCCAGCCCCAAAGCCAGCCCGGCATCCACCGGATATTATGTTGTGACGGTCTCCACGCTTTCGTGCAGCGTGACGGACAGCGTGCTGATCATCGTGGACCAGCCGCCGCTGCTGAACCCCTTCGGGCCGGCGCAGCTCTGCGCAGGCGACAGCATTGCCGTAACGGCCTCCGGCTCCAACCTGACGGATGCGCTCTTCAACTGGTTTCCGACTGCCGGAGTCGCCGATCCGGGCGCAGGCAGCACCTTCCTGCACCCGCAGGCATCCGCCCAGTACACCCTCACTGCCAGCAACAGCTGCGGCAGCGCCAGCCAGCCGCTGCCCGTTACGGTCTTTCCGGCGCTTACGCTGGCCTTCTCGGTCGATTCGATCTCCTGCGCGGGCGCGAGCGACGGCGAGGTCACGGCTGCCGTCTTCGGCGGGGCCGGCTCGCCGCAGTTTGCCTGGTCGCCGGTGCCGGGCATCGGCGCCACGCTCAGCGGGCTGGGGCCCGGCACCTACAGCCTGCAGGTGACCGATGCCGCAGGCTGCGAAGCAGACGGCAGCGTGCAGCTCAGCGATCCGCCAGCGCTGACGGTGAGCGTCGCCAGCCAGAACAACCTCATCTGCCCCAACGGCAGCGAGGGCGAGGTCACCCTCACTGCTTCGGGCGGACAGGCGCCGTACAGCTACTCGCTGGACGGGGTCAATTACCTCAATACCAACATCTTCCAGAATCTGGCCGCCGGATTGTACACCCCCTCGGTGCGGGATGCCGACGGCTGCATAGCTCCCGGAGCGCCTTTCAGCATCCTGCCTCCGCCGCTGCCGCTGAATCTTCAGCTCCTGAACCTCATCAACACCAACTGCAACAACCAGGTGGGCGGCATCCAGGTAGCGGCCAGCGGAGGCCTGCCGCCCTATGCCTATACGCTCGACGGTGTAAACTTCAACAGCACAGGCCAGTTCCCCGGACTTTTCCCCGGCAACTACATCGTCTCGGTGGAGGACGCCAACGGCTGCACCGACACCCTCATGGCGCAGATCCTGCTCATCGCCGATCCGCTGGCCCAGGTGGACAGCATCCGGCATGTCAGCTGCTTCGGGGGGGCGGACGGCTTTATCGAGATCAGCGGGGAAAGCGGCCTGCCGCCGTATCTGTTCTCCATCAACGGCAGCCCCTACACCTCGGACACCGCCTTCACGGGCCTCAGTGCCGGCATCTACCAGCTGGCGCTGCAGGATTTCAACGGCTGCCGCTACAACCTGAACGTGCAGATCACGCAGCCGCCGCCGGTGACGGCCGTCATCGGCAATTTCACCCTCCCCTCCTGCACCGGCCTGAGCGACGGCAGCGTGCTGGTAATGGGCGGCGGCGGTACAGCGCCGTATGAGTTTGCCATCGGCGCCAGCGGCTACAACGCCTACAATGTCTTCACCGGCCTGGGCGCCGGCTCCTATACCTTCTCCGTGCGGGACGTCCTGGGCTGCATCGCCTTCGCGCCCTTTGTGATGGCCGATCCGCCGCAGCTGGAGGGCATCTCGCCCGGCCAGGACCCGGTCAGCTGCGCCGGGCGCAGCGACGGGGTGATCCGCGTCGCCGCGGGCGGCGGCTCGCCGGCATACCGCTTCTCGATCAACGGATCGCCGTTCATCCTGGCCGACAGCTTCCCCAACCTCCCCGCCGGCACCTATCAGCTGGAGGTGGAGGATTCCAAAGGCTGCCGCGATGCGTTTCAGGCGCAGATCACCGAACCGGCGCCGCTGGGCATCCAGGTGACGGATCTGAGCAATGTGCCCTGCTTCGGCGGCGCATCGGGCACGGTGACGCTGGCCGCTACCGGCGGGGTGACGCCCTACGCCTTCTCGGACGACGGGATCCTCTATACCCCGGCCACCACGCTCGACAGCCTGCGGGCCGGGGCCTATATCCTGCGGGTGCGCGACGCCAACGGCTGCACGGCCGAGGCCCAGGCCGAAATTCAGGAGCCGGATGAGATCCTGGGCGAGATCTCGGTGAGCCCGGTCACTTGCCCCGAAGACAGCAATGGCCGCGCAGAGGTGAGCGTAGCTGGCGGAACGCCTGATTATCAATATCTTTGGACCAACGGCTCCACCCTTTCATCCGCTTCGGATCTGGCGCCCGGCAACCATGTGGTGCTGGTCACCGATGCCAACGGCTGCCAGATCTCGGTGAGCACCGAGGTGCTCTCGCCGCCGCTGATCGTCTTCGACACCACGTGGGCGACGGATGTGCGCTGCTTCGGAGATCAGACGGCGACGCTCTTCGCGTCGGCGCGGGGCGGCCAGGGCACGCTGGTCTACAGCTGGTCCAACGGCGCGCTGGATTCGCTGGTGCAGAACGTGGGGGTGGGCGAATATACCGTGACCGTGACCGACAGCGGCGGCTGCGCCGTGCAGGATACGCTGGAGGTGGAAGGCCCGCCGCCGATCGTGGTGGAGATTGTGAACGAGGAGGATGCCTTCTGCGACCTGGACAATGGCAGCGTCACGGTGCTGGCAACTGGCGGTACGCCGGGCTATGCCTATGCGTGGCTGACGGAGCCTCGGCAGGAGGGCCCGCAGGCCATCGGCCTGGCGCCGGGCGATTATGCGGTGCTGGTAACCGACTCCAACCGCTGCGAGCTGCTGTACAATGTCACGGTGGAGGGCGCGCCGCTGCCGGTGGCGGCCTTTACGACCGACTACGCGCCGCTGGACAGCTTTGTGATTCCCGTGATCGGGGTGCAGCTGATCAACCTGTCGCAGCATGCGAGCGGGTATATCTGGGATTTCGGCGACGGAAACACCTCTACGGAGACGGATCCGCTGCATGTGTTTGCAGATACGGGCACGTACCGGATCGTGCTGATTGCGCTGGATCCCAACGGCTTGTGCCCGGATACGGCGGAGGCGCCGATCACGCTGCTGCCGCCGGGGGCGATTTATGTGCCCAATGCCTTTACCCCCAACGACGACGGCTACAACGACGAATTTTACCCGGTGGGAATCGGGGTGGAGGAAGTGCGGCTGGATATCTACACGCGCTGGGGCTACCGGATCGCGACGCTCAACAGCATGAGCGAGCGCTGGGACGGGCGGGTGAACGGCACGGCGTCGCCGGAGGGGGTGTATGTGTGGAAGATTTATGCGCGGATCAACAATGGCTTGATTTTCAAGCGGGCGGGGACGGTGACGCTGGTACGGTAAGTAGGAAGTATTC
>JANRID010000061.1:0-61213 GCA_033765305.1 Bacteroidia bacterium | reverse complement strand
TACCTCAGCAGCGTCACCGTCCCCTGCGTAAACACCTTCCGCAGCCGGCGCTGGTGGATGCTGTGATAGGACATCCGCCACACATACACCCCCGCCGGGCAGGCTACGCCCTGGAACCGGCCGTCCCAGGCGGCATCCGGCGACCCGGAGGCAAATACCTCCTGCCCCCAGCGGTTGAAGATGCGGAACTCGAATTCCGTGATCTGGCCGTTGTACGCCGGGCCGAAGGTCTCGTTCACGCCGTCGCCGTTGGGGGTGAAGGCCGATGCAAGGTGCACCGCAGCGCTGCAGTCCGCATAATCGGCCGTTACGCTGTCGCGGAAGGTCTGGCAGCCGTTGTCCACCTGCACATGATACAGGCCGGCTTCGCGGATTTCATACCGGGGCTCCGTGGAGCCGTCCTGCCACAGGTAGGAGGTGCCCGGAAAGCTGAGGTCGAAGCGGAGCGATTCCCCCAGGCAGAGCAGGGTATCGCGTCCCAGGTCCAGCGACTCGAACACCGGGCGGTTGATCATGGAGTCGCGCCCGACGCAGCCGTCAGCGCTGGTGACCTCCACATGGTAGAGCCCGGCCTCCTGCACCCGCAGCTGCGGACCGGTGCTGCCGTCCTGCCAGCGGTACGAGGCTCCCGGCAGCGCAGCATTCAGCTGGTAGTCCTGCCAGCGGCACAAGGCCGTATCCGGGCCCAGATCCGGCTGCGGCACCGGCAGCGCCGCCACCCCGATGCTGTCGTACACCGTGCAGCCGTCGCGCGTGAGCGACACGCGGTACAGGCCCGGCTCATCGACGATCAGGAAGCGGTCTTCCACCGATCCGTTCCAGATATAGCGCCCGATGTCCGGCCCGGCGACGAGCGCCAGCTGCTTATTGGCGCAGAAGCTGGTATCCGGGCCGAGTTCGAGCGGCACATCGACCACCGAGACCAGCACCGTATCGGTCGCGGTGCAGGTGCGGAAGGTGACGGTCGCCCAGTAGATGCCGGGCTCAGTCACGCGGAGGTAGCGCTCGGTGCTGCCGGTATTCCACAGGATGGACTGGCGGTCGGCGCCGGCATCGAGCACGGCCGTATCGCCGCGGCAGACGGTGATTTCGCCGCCGAAATAGAGGCTGTTGAACTGGGAAAAATAGCCGTACGCAGCGCCGGATCCGCTGGTATTCAGCACCCCCAGGTGAAAGAGGCCGGTGGTGTTGCGCAGGAGGTTGGTGCCGGTGGCGGACAGGATAGGATTGGCATCGACCCGCGCAGCGACCCACTCGCCCGAGGTGCCGGGCACGGGCTGGAAGGCGGCGGCCGGAATGGCCGACGCGCTGCCGTTGAGGATGAAGCTGCCTTCGTTGCCGGCCTGGGTCAGCACGATGAGGTTGTTGGTGCCGAAGCCGCGGATGAAGCCGACCTGCTCGGCGCCGGTGCAGTTGAGCGGGGGCAGCAGGGCGCTGCCGGCCTCGTCGCCGATGCCGCTGAGGTGCAGCACATAGACCGGGGCCGTAGCCCGGATGAACATGGCCTGGGTGGACAGGGCGATCTGATGCGACTGCCCGGCGCCCAGCGTCGCTGCGGGCGAGGGGCCGTTGTTGACGAAGATCTGGGTATTGGGCTCCGTGGCCGTAATAAAGATGCGCTCGGAGTTGAAATAGCCCGGCACGGCGATGTACTCCGTGCCGGTGAGCTCCACCGGCACCAGCTGATCGCCCACCAGGTCCCAGCCGTTGCCGAAGCGGATGGAGTCGTCGCTGCTGGTCACGGCAATGGGCTTGTCGGACTCGATGTACGAGCCCCGCAGATGCCCGCCTGCGGACTGCGTGCCTGCGCGCACAGAGAAGGTCTGCCCCCGGTTGAGCACAATGGTGAAAGGCTGCCCGGCGGCGCGGCCCACCGCGAACTGGGAAGGGGTGATGGTGATGCGCGTGCTGTCGCGGGTGGCGACGATGTCGAACGACTCGTAGCCGATCTGGTTGTTCAGGGCAAACTGGGAAGGAATGTAGAACCGCTTGCCGAGGGCATTGGCGCCTTTCAGCAGGAAGAGCTCCGGGTTGTTGGTGCTCGATACGTCGTAATAGGCGGTAATGGGGCTGGTGGATTCGATAAGCAGACCTTTATTATGGACCATGTCCGGCGGCTTGTTCTCCAGTACCTCCTTGAAATTGCTCAGCTCGATGGTCGAGGCCTGGTTGGGCTGCAGCAGGGCCACGAGCGGCTGGAAAGACGGATCTGCGGGCAGCGTCACCCGGACGATGGCGGACTGGTCGAAGGCGGATACCCGCAGGCGGATGGGCTGGTCTCCGTGGTCCGAGCTGACTTCGGGCACGGCAAACCAGAATTCCGTATCCTTCTGGGCAGAGAGCTGCGGCAGGCATCCGAGGAGTCCGGCCAGGAGG
Source organism: Bacteroidia bacterium (assembly GCA_033765305.1). Lineage (GTDB taxonomy): Bacteria > Bacteroidota > Bacteroidia > J057 > J057 > RDXT01. The sequence goes on along the minus strand of JANRID010000061.1, from coordinate 58,837 downwards.
GCACACAGGGTTTTGACAGACATGGCTTTTGCGAGTAGAACCGAAAGATACGCAATCGGCAGTCTGCACGCAGGACCGGGGGGCGAAAGGGCGGATTCGCGGACCGAAAACGATTGTACGGCTTGCAAACAGGTGCCGGGCTGCCGGATTTTCCCTACCTATGCACCCGGCCTCAAGGGCTGCATACCGCATGCAAGCTGCACTGTTCTGGGTTCTCTGGTCGGCAGATCTGCTGCTGGCCATATTGGTGGGAATGGCGATGGCGTTCCGGGGGGAAATGAATGCCTCCACCGGGCTGCAGGCCGGGCTGCTGCTGGTCCTGGCTGCTGCGCTGGCCGGCAGCCTCGCTGCGAGGTATGCGTTCAGACAGCCGCTGCTGGGCCTGCTGCTGGTGTGCCTGCCGCCGGCGCTGCTCCTGCTGTGGCGGATCTGGGATCTGCTGCACGGGGAATCTTCCGGAACCGGGTAACAAAAGATTCTGCGGGCAGGTTAATTTGCCGATATTGGCCGCCAAACTCCCTTGCCATGCGACTGATCCAGCATAAGCGCGAAGCCTACTGGTTTTACTGGTACCTCTCGAATTTCTACGACAAGTTCGTCAACCCGCTCTTCTGGACCCCGCGCATGCGCGACGAGTCGCTGGAGCTGGCCCAGCTCGACGATCCGTCGCTCAAGGTCATCGACGTGGGCTCGGGCACCGGGTTTACGACCCAGGGCATCGTGCAGCGGGTGCCGGCTTCGCAGGTGACCTGCGTGGACCAGAGCCCGCATCAGATGGCCAAGGCCCGCCGCAAGCCGGATCTGCAGGGCTGCACCTTCCAGCTCGGCGATGCGGAGCATATCCCCTTCCCTACCGATCATTTCGACCGCTACGTCTCCGCCGGCAGCATCGAATACTGGCCCGACCCGCAGCAGGGCATCGCGGAGTCCTACCGCGTGATCAAGCCCGGCGGCATCGCCCTGAATATCGGGCCGCTGGAGCCGCAGAACCGCTTTTCCCGCTGGATTGCCAATACCTGGATGCTCTTTCCGTCCGAGGCGGAGTTCCGGGGCTGGTATGAGAAAGCGGGCTTTACCGATATCCAGGTGCGCTATGTGCGTCCGGCCTGGTACCGGAGCAAGGCGGAATACGGCATGGCCATTGCAGGCCGCAAGCCGGCTCCGGGCGAGTCGCCGGCCGCTTCGGCCCGGATCGCCGAGCCCGCAGACCGTCCCCTGAGCTTCGGCGACCGCCTCCGCCTGATCTGGCGGGTGGCAGCAGGCTCCACTGCGGGCTTTCTGTTTATTCCGGGCGCGCTCATCGGGTATCTCCGGGCTGCGTTTGACCCCAAGCAGCGCCAGCTGCCGCCGCAGTACCGCGAGCGGCTCAACGGCTACCAGATCGGTGCGCTGCTGGTGATTGCGGGCCTGATCGGGCTGGCGGTCTGGGCGGCGGTCCGGTAAAGGCAGGGGGCTGGGCCGGACTTCGTCTGCGGGCAGGCCTGGCAGGGTAGTCCGGCGCAGGGGCCGCCGCAGGCAGCATCCGACGGCCCGGATGCGCATTTTCCATGCATCGGTCTTCCATGCATCCGTGCAAGCTGTATCCGTATCCCTGCAAATGGCACAAGCGCCGGCACAGCGGCGCAGGTGCTTCCGGTGCCGGACTTCTTAGTAACACTCAAAAATAACTTCCAGATGTTGCGATGGGATGTTGTGCGAAGACAAGGAAGAAAAACCGAGTTTGGCGGGCCAAATGAGGGCTTTTCTGACGCAGTATTCGTGCAAAAGACCGGGTCAACAGCGGAATGTATTTTTTGAGCGGTACTTAGTCCAGCAGGACAAAATTGAAGGGGATCGCCACCCAGGCAGCCAGGGCCTTGCCGCTGGCATCGCGGGCCGGCTCGAACTGCAGCTGCGGCAGCTGCGCCTCGACAGCGGCTACCAGCAGCGGCGCATCGCCGGCGAGCACTTCGTGCTGCGCATAGGCGCCTGATTCGGAGACCAGCACCTTGACGATCACCTTGCCCGACTGGCCAGCCTCGCGGGCAGCCTCCGGGTAGCCGATGGAGCTGCGGATGGCATCGAGATTGAGCGCAACAGGCGCCGGGGCATTGCCGCCGGCCGCCGGCACAGGTCCGGGCTGGACCGTCACTTCGCGGGCAACAGATTCGCTTTCCTGCTGGAGGCAGGCGGAGAGCAGGCCGAGCGCGGCCAGCACAGGCAGGAGGAGCAGCAGCGGCGCGCGCAGGCTCCGGCGGGAAACAGATGCATGCAGCATATGGATACGGAATTTGACAGTGGACGTGCGGAAAGGCTGGAGCAGGGCGGGCGGCACGCGCAGCGTCTGGCTCAGCAGCAGACGGATATAGGCTGCGGTGCCCGTGCGGGCTGCGGCGGCCCGGTCGGCGAGCAGCTCGTGCGTCCGGCGCAGGTCCCGGCGCAGCGCCCAGGCCAGGGGGTGAAACCAGAACAAGGCGCAGAGCAGGCCGGCCAGCAGGGCATCGAGGCCATGCGCCTGCCGCAGGTGGCAGCGCTCGTGGATCAGGAGGGCTTCGCGGTCCGCCCCGGCAATGGCCTGTGTTTCATCCCAGAAAATCCACGCCAGAAAGGAGCCCGCAGGCATGCGCCCGCCGGTGAACACCACCGGCGTGTGCCCCACATGCCCCCGCCGCCAGCGCAGGGCAGGCACCAGCAGGCGCAGCACCTGCACGAGCAGCAGCAGCAGGCCAGCCAGCACCCCGGCAAAGTACAGCAGCGGCCAGACCGGCTGCGCACGCGCCGCGCCAGCCTCCGGCGCAGCCGGAGCCGAGCTTAGCTCCAGCACCGGCAGCTCGAATACCGCCGCAGCCTGCTGCGGCAGACGCGGCGCCGCCATCGCAAGGCCCAGGGCCAGCATCAGCGCCGCACGCTCCAGACCGGGACGGTTGAGCGGGCGGATCAGCAGACGGCTGTAGGCATACAGCCCGGCCAGCCAAAGCGATCCCGCAAGCAGATAGGCGCTCAGATCATGCATGGCGTTCATCATCTGAGGGCTCTCCCGAAGCAGCCTGCATCAGCTCGTCCAGCCCGCGGAGATCGAGGTCGCCCGAGCGGTGGAAAAACCGCATCAGCTCCGTAAAGGAGCCGCCGAAGTACTGCTGCACAAAACTGCCCAGATAAAAGCGCATGTAGGCATCGCGCTCCACAAGGGGATAATACTCGAAGACCTTGCCGTAGGCGTGATGCGCCACAAAGCCCTTCGACTCCAGGATGCGCACCAGCGTAGCCACGGTGCTCTGCGCAGGCTTAGGCTCAGGCAGCGCATCCATGAGATCTTTCATGAAGCATTTGCCGAGGCGCCAGATAGCCTGCATGATTTCTTCTTCGGCGCGGGTGAGTTTCTGCATAGCGGAAGGTGATAAGACAAATATACATTTAAATTTTTAAATCACAAGTTAATTTCTAAAATATTAGATATACACTGCCCGCATCCGATGCCCTCCACCTCCCGCAAGCCTCGGCGCAGCCTGGCCACCTCAACCCCCTCAAGGGGGCTCTTACTCAATACCCCCCCAGCCAGTCTTCCGACTTGATACTTGCTACTTACTACACTTCAGCCATCCCCAAGCGCAGCTCCTCTCAATACTCAATACTCAATACTCAATACTCAATACTCACTACCCACTACCCACTACCCGTTACTTCCATTTTTCCCAACCCGTTTCCCCCGGATTCGTATCTTAGCAGACTGCAAGTTGAATTCAACACACCCCAAATCCCCTGCGGTATGGAAGAAATCCTCATTCCCATTGGCCTCATCCTCGGCGGCGCGGCATTTATCCGCAGCGGCTGGGTCATCGTACGCCAGCAGCAAGCTGCGCTCATTCAGCGCCTGGGCAAGTTCCAGCGCGTTGCCGATGCCGGTTTCCACATTAAAATCCCCTTCATCGACCAGGTAGCAGGCAAGCTGAACATGAAAGTCCAGCAGCTCGATGTGAAAGTCGAGACGAAAACCGGCGACAACGTGTTCGTGCACATGAAGGTCTCCGTCCAGTACCAGGTGCTGAAAGGCAAGGAGTACTCCGCATTCTACGAACTCGAAGACCCCAAGACCCAGATTACGGCCTATGTCTTCGACGTGGTGCGGGCCGAAGTGCCGAAGATGAAGCTCGACGAAGTATTCGCCCGGAAGGACGATGTGGCCATTGCCATCAAGGCCGAGCTGTCCGAAGCCATGGACAACTACGGCTACGGCATCGTGAAGGCCCTCGTGACCGACATCGACCCGGACGAGCAGGTGAAGCGCTCCATGAACCGCATCAACGCCGCCGAACGCGAGAAAGTCGCTGCGATGTACGAGTCTGAAGCCGAGCGGATTAAAATCGTAGCCATCGCCGCTGCCGAGGCCGAGAGCAAGAAGCTCCAGGGCCAGGGCATCGCCGACCAGCGCCGCGAGATCGCCCGCGGCCTCGAAGACTCCGTCGGCGCGCTCAACAAGGTGGGGATCAACTCCCAGGAAGCCTCTGCCCTGATCGTGGTTACCCAGCACTACGATACCCTGCAGTCGCTCGGCGCGCATTCCAAGAGCAACCTCGTGCTCCTGCCCAATTCGCCCACCATGGCCAGCGACATGATGAACCAGCTCGTGACTTCCTTCACCGCCGCCGGCGTGATCAACGAGGAGTCCCGGATGCTGCTCGAAGCGCAGCGCCACCGCGAACTGCCGCCCCGCATGCAGCAGGACGTGCCTGCCCAGCAGTAAGCACGGCCTGCCCCGCTATACCGCAAACGCCTTGCAGGATGCTGCAAGGCGTTTGCATGTTATGCTGCCCGTCCGGGCCTCACTCCCACTCGATCGTCGCCGGAGGCTTGGAGCTGATGTCGTACACCACGCGGTTGACGCCGCGCACCTGGTTGATGATTTTGCCCGACACCTCCGCCAGAAACTCGTAGGGCAGCCGCGCCCAGTCCGCCGTCATGCCGTCCAGGCTGGTGACGGCCCGCAGCGCGACCACCTGCTCATAGGTCCGCTCATCGCCCATCACCCCCACCGCCGATACCGGCAGCAGCACGGCGAAGGCCTGCCAGGTGCTGTCATACAGCCCGGAGGACTTCAGCTCGTCGATGAAGATGGCATCGACCTCCTGCAGCAGGGCCACCTTGGCGGCGGTCACCTCGCCGGGAATGCGGATCGCCAGGCCCGGCCCCGGGAAGGGGTGCCGGCTCAGAAAGGCCTCGCCGAGGCCTAAATCGCGGCCCACGCGGCGCACCTCGTCCTTGAAGAGCGCCCGCAGCGGCTCCACCACCTGCATGTGCATGCGCTCCGGCAGGCCGCCTACATTGTGGTGCGACTTGATGGTGACCGAAGGGCCTTTGACCGATACGCTCTCGATCACGTCGGGGTAAATGGTGCCCTGCGCCAGCCAGCGGATGCCGTCCAGCTTGCGGGCTTCTTCCTCGAACACCTCGATGAAGACCCGCCCGATGGCCTTGCGCTTCTGCTCGGGATCGGTGAGGCCGGCCAGGGCGCTGAGGAACTGCGCGCTGGCATCCACCCCGATGACGTTGAGGCCGAGCTGGGTGTACTGCTGGAGCACCTGGGCGTACTCGTTTTTGCGCAGCACGCCGTTGTTGACGAAGATGCAGTAGAGGTTGCTGCCGATGGCCTGGTGGATGAGCGTAGCCGCCACCGTGGAATCCACCCCGCCGCTGAGTCCGCAGATGACGCGGTCGCTGCCGAGCCGGGCGCGCAGGGCCGCCACCGTCTCGTCGATGAAGTGGGCCGGCGTCCAGTCGGGCACAATGCCGCAGACGTCGAAGAGGAAATTGCGGAGGATATCCACGCCCTGCACGGAGTGCGTCACCTCGGGGTGAAACTGCAGGCCGTACACACGCAGCGCAGCATGCTGAAAGGCAGCCACTTCGATCGATTCGGTGCGGCCGATCAGCTCGTAGCCTTCCGGCAGCTGCGTAATGGTATCGCTGTGGCTCATCCAGACCTGGGAGCCGGGGGAAACGGAGCGGAACAGCGGCGAATCGGCGGCCTGCAGCAGCTGGGCGCGGCCGTATTCGCGCTTGGCGGAGGCCTGCACGCGGCCGTGGTACTGGCGGGCCAGGAGCTGCGCGCCGTAGCAGACCGCCAGGATGGGCACCTGGCCGATGAGGCCGGAGAGATCCGGCGCAGGCGCCTCCGGATCGTTGACGGAGCAGGGGCTGCCGGAGAGGATCACGCCTTTGAGGTCCGGGCCGGGCTCCAGGGGCGTATGGAAAGGCAGGATTTCGCAGAAGACATGCTGTTCGCGGACCCGGCGGGCGATGAGCTGGGTGTACTGCGAACCGAAGTCCAGGATGATGACCTTTTGATGCATCCGGCAAAGGTAGCGCAGGCAGGAGAATGGGGCAAGGGGCGGGATGGAATCGGCTCGCATGAAAACGATCCGGCCATTGTAAAGATGCGATGTGCTGTAGAGACGCGATGCATCGCGTCTCTACTCCGCCCGGCCGCTGCGCACGTCGTAGCGCCAGCTCCGCACCGGGGCTTCCGCCTCCAGATCCGGATAGGGCACGCCGCCGCTTTCCGGGTCGAGCCGGCTGAAGTCGGCGTCGCTCCCGAAGCGCAGCGTGTGGGCGTCCAGCCAGCGCAGGCCCGAGATCAGGCCGGGGTACGGATTCAGGCTCTGCGCAGGGGCCAGCTCCGCCGCACCGCTCAGAATGGCTTCCACCACCGCTTCCGTCTCGTATACATCAAGCACCGGATGCCCCTCGCCGACGCTGATGAGCGCCAGCCACTGGCCGCCGGGCGACATCACGGGCTCCTCCACGTGCTCCGACAGGCTGCCCAGGCTGAAATGGCTGATCCGCAGCTCCCGCTCCGGGCTCACGCAGGCGGCCCGGTTGTCGAGGTACGCGGGAATGACCAGCAGTTCGCGGGCGCTGCTGCCGGCGGGCAGGCGGTAGCGGTGCACGTTGCGCAGGCTGGCGAGGCGGGGGGTGCAGGCGCTGAGGAGGAGCAGGAGGAGGAGGAAACGCATGGAGCAGAAAGTAGAAAGTAGAAAGTATTCAGTATCAAGTAGAAAGACTGGATTTGGGGGTGCAGAGCCCCTTTGAGGGGGTTGGGGGTGTCTGAGCCCACTTGAGGAGGTGCGGGCTTCGCCCTGCCTCCTCTGCACCGGCAGAAGGTAGCAAGGATGGCGCAGAAAGCCAAAACTGCACTGCTATGCACCCCCTTTGCGCCCCTTGCGCGGACTATACCGGCAGCAGGCTGCAAGGATGGCGCAGAACGCCGGCACCGCACTGCTTTGCGTCCCTTTGCGCCCCTTGCGGTTGGACCAGGCCGCCGTGGCGAAAGCGTTTCGCGGCGTTGCAGGCCGGACAGGGCCTGCCTACTTTTGCAGCAACCTTGCCGGCTCCCTGCCCGTAGGAATCGTACAGAACTTTCAGAAAAATTTGTAACTTGCGCCCATCCGCGCCGAACTCCTGATCCCGCGTCCATGCACCTGCTCGAACCGCTTCTCGAACGCCGAAGCCTATCTGCTGAAGCTCAGCATATTGCAGAAAAAGTGCTCCGCCGGGAGCGCATCACCGACGAGGAGGGCCTCTGGCTCTACGAACACGCCGAACTCCCCCTCCTCGGTCTGCTCGCTCACCACATCCGCACCCGCCTCCACGGCCGCAGCACCTATTTCAACCGCAACTTCCACCTGGAGCCGACCAACGTCTGCCTCTATACCTGCACCTTCTGCTCCTATTCCCGCCGCATCAAAAAGCGCGAGGACGGCTGGGAAAGCACCCTCGACGAGATGATGGAGCAGGTCCGCAAGTACGACGGCCAGCCGGTCACCGAGGTGCATATCGTCGGCGGGGTCCTGCCGCAGTACGACTTCCAGTTCTACCAGGACCTCTTCCGCGCCATCAAGGCCCACCGCCCCGAGCTGCACGTCAAGGCGCTCACGCCGGTCGAATACCACTACATCTTCAAAAAGGCCAAGGTCAGCTACCGCGAAGGCATGCAGGCCATGATCGATGCCGGGCTGGATTCGCTGCCGGGCGGCGGCGCAGAGATTTTCCACCCGGAGATCCGCGACCAGATTGCCGGCGGGAAATGCAGCGGCGATGAATGGCTGGAGCTGCACCGCGTGTCTCACGAGCTGGGCCTGCGCTCCAATGCGACCATGCTCTACGGCCATATCGAGCAATACCGGCACCGGATCGACCACATGCGGCAATTGCGCGAACTCCAGGACGAGACGGGGGGCTTTCAGACCTTCATTCCCCTCAAATTCCGCAACAAAAACAACGAGCTTTCCCACCTGCCGGAGGTTTCCGTGGTGGAAGACCTGCGGAATTATGCCGTGGCCCGCATCTACCTCGACAATTTCCCCCACCTGAAAGCCTACTGGCCCATGATCGGGCGGCGCACTGCCCAGCTGGCCCTGACTTTCGGCGTCAACGACATCGACGGCACCATCGACGATACCACCAGGATCTACTCCATGGCCGGCGCCGAGGAGCAGAACCCCGCCATGAGCACCGCCGAACTGGTGGACCTCATCCGGGGCGCAGGCATGGAAGCCTTCGAGCGCGATACCCTCTACCACATCCTCCACGCCTACACCGAAGCCGAAGCGGCTGCCTGAAGGCGCATCCGACCCACCCGCTCTATGACGACTCTTTATTTCCTCCGCCACGGAGAAACGGAATACAACCGCCTCGGCATTGTGCAGGGCAGCGGCATCGACTCGGACCTCAACGAGGAGGGCCTGCGCCAGGCCGAAGCCTTCTTCGACTTCTACCGGAGCGAGCCCTTCGACGCGGTCTATGTGAGCACCCTGCGCCGGACCCACCAGACGATGTCGTTCTGGCATACGCTCGGCTATACGCCGCAGGCGGAGCGGGGCCTGGATGAATTCGGCTGGGGCATCCACGAAGGCAGCACGCCTTCGGAGTCCTTCAAGCATGCATTCCGCCACATCCTCGACCGCTGGGCGCAGGGCTACCTCGACGAGCGGGTGGACGGGGGCGAATCGCCGCTCGAAGCCTGGGCCCGGGCCGAAGGCTTCTTCCGGTCCCTGCCGGTGCGCTACCCGGAGGGCCGCATCCTGCTCTGCTCGCACGGGCGGCAGCTCCGCGTGATCCTGAGCATGCTCATCCACGGCTCCCTGCAGGAGATGGAGCGCTTCAGCCACCACAACACGGCCCTGAGCATCGTGCAGATGGCGCCCGACGGCGCCTGCACCCTGGAGCTGCACAACGACGTCCGGCACCTTGACCCTGTGAGCGCCTGAAAATCAAGCCTATGGCTGTCCGGATTGCCCTGGTGTCCTACCTGAACACGCGCCCCTTCCTCGACGGCCTGCAGGCCGCGTTCGGGCCGGAACCGGCAGAGCTGGAGCTGCTGCTGCTGCCCCCGGCCCAATGCGCCGAGGCGCTCTTCAGCGGCCGCTGCGACCTGGCCCTCCTGCCTGCCGGCGCCCTGGCCGGCCGGCCGGAGCTGCAGGTGCTGCCCGATTACTGCATCGGCGCCGACGGCCCGGTGCATTCGGTGTTTCTCTTCGCCGAAGAACCGGTGGAACAGCTGGACAGCCTCCTGCTCGACCGCCATTCGCGCAGCTCCAACCTGCTGGTGCAGATCCTGCTGAAGCACTACTGGAAACGGGAGCTGCGGCTGGAGCTGCCGGAGGTGCGCCGCTTCGACCGCATCCGGGGACGCACCGGCGGCGTCGCCATCGGCGATGAGGCCATCCGCCTCCGCGACCTCTACCCCCAGGTGTACGACCTTTCGGCCTGCTGGAAGGACCTCACGGGCCTGCCTTTTGCCTTCGCGGTATGGGCCTGCCGGCCGGGCCGCATCAGCCCCGGCATGCTGCGCCGGATCGATGCGGCGCTCGAAGCAGGCGTGCAGCAGGCCGGCGCCAGCGCGGAGCGCTGGGCCGCGCACGATCAATTGCCCCCTGAATTTGCGAAGACCTATCTGACCCGCTATATTGACTACCGCTTTACGGCGGCCCGGCACCGGGCGCTCGGGCTGTTTCTGACCCTGGCTGCAGCGCTCGAACCGGCAGCCGTACGGCAAGCTTAACCGTTCAGGCGGATGCATACCCCCCATATCAACCTCATCGGCGCCGGGCTGGCGGGCTCGCTCATGGCCGTGTACCTCGCCCGCAAGGGCTACCGCACCACGGTGTTCGAGCGGCGGCCCGATATGCGCCTCGGCGGCGTATCCGCCGGCCGTTCGATCAACCTCGCCCTCTCGGCACGGGGGCTGCACGCCTTGCAGGAAACCGGTCTGTATGAGGAAATTATGCCGCTGGCCATTCCCATGTACGGGCGCATGGTGCATCCCGTGGACGGCACACCGAATTTTCAGCCCTACAGCAGCGACGGCCAGCAGTGCATCTACTCGGTCTCGCGCGGGGAACTGAACAAGCGGCTGATGACGCTTGCGGAGTCGTTTCCGGGGGTGGAAATCCGGTTTCAGCATACCTGCGAAGCCGTGGACCTGGACAGCGGCGCCATCCGCCTGCGGGATCAGGCCACCGGCCAGCTGGCCGACGCGCCGGGCAGCATCACCCTGGCCTGCGACGGCGCCTTCTCGGCGGTCCGCTACGCCATGCAGAAGCTGCCCCGCTTCAATTTCTCCCAGGACTACCTCGAACACGGCTACAAAGAGCTGACCATCCCGCCGGATGCCGGCGGGCAGTTCCGCATGGAGCCCAATGCCCTGCATATCTGGCCCCGCGAGTCGTTCATGATGATTGCCCTGCCCAATCCGGACGGCACCTTTACCTGCACCCTCTTTCTGGCCTTCGACGGCGACAGCCAGAGCTTTGCCGCGCTCGATACGCCGGACCGGGTCCGGGCTTTTTTCCGGGAGCAGTTTCCCGACGCGCTGGCCCTGATGCCGGAGCTGGAGACGGAATTCTTCGAAAATCCCACCAGCGCCCTGGTCACCATGCGCTGCTATCCCTGGACTGCCGGCAGCCGGATCGCGCTCATCGGCGATGCGGCGCATGCCATTGTGCCCTTCTTCGGCCAGGGGATGAACGCCGCTTTCGAGGACTGCTCGGCGCTGAGCCGCCTGATCGACCTCTATGCGCCGGACTGGCCGCGTATTCTGTCTGATTATCAGGCCCTCCGCAAGCCCAATGCGGAAGCCATCGCCGACATGGCGCTGGAGAACTTCATCGAAATGCGCGACCTGGTCAGCGACCCGGAATTCCGCTTCCGCAAGCGGATCGAGCACCAGCTGGGCCAGCGCTTTCCGCAGTACCGCACGCGCTACGAGCTGGTGTCCTTCACCCGGATTCCGTACGAGGAGGCGCGCCAGCGCGGCGAACGCAACGACTGGCTGGTGGACGAGCTGATCGCGCGCGGGCTGAGCGATCCGGATGCCCTCGATTTCGGTCTGGCGGAGGAACTGATGGAGGAATACCTCGCCGACGCCTGATCCCGCCAGCGGGAACGGAGATCGTGCGGCACAGGATTTTCCCTACCTTTGCGCCAGCCCCATCTTCCTTTCCGTATGTCTGCCTACGTATCCTTTCAGCTGTTCTCGTCGGGCTATTGCACGGCGCCGGACTGGTTTATGGCCGCTGGCGGCACCCTGCGCAGGGTCCGCGTGCCGGCCGCCTGGGCCCTGATCCGCCATCCGCAGGAAGGCCCCATCCTGCTCGACACCGGCTACGGCATGCAGTTTCAGGCGCTGACCCGCCGCTGGCCGGCCCGGTTTCTGCGCTACGCCACGCCCATGACCCTGCTGCCGGAGCAGACGGCGGCGCGGAAGCTCGGCCAGCTGGGCATCCGGCCCGAAGACATCCGCCACATCCTGCTCACGCACCTGCACACCGACCACAGCGGCGGGCTGCGCAGCTTTCCGGCGGCCCGGATCTGGTGCTCGGAAGCAGCGATCGAATACTTCCGCAGCCACAGCGAGCGGGAGGCGGCCGCCAAGGGCGTGCTGAAAGGCGATTTCCCGGATGATTTCCTGGAACGGGCCCTGCCCGTGGAGCAATGCCCTGCGGACGCCTGGGAGGACTGGCCGCAGGCCTACGACCTCTTCGGCGACGGCAGCATCCGGATGCTGCCGCTGCCCGGCCATGCGCGGGGGCAGATGGGCGCCGTGCTGCGCACGGACACCGAAGGCGAGGTGCTGCTGGCGGCGGACGCCTGCTGGGTGAGCCGCTCGTACCGGTCGCTGCGCATGCCCTTTCCGCTGGCGCGGCTGGTGATGGACGATCCGGCGGCCTTCCGCCGCAGCCTGGAGCAGCTGCATGCGCTGCACCGCCGGCGGCCGGAGCTGCCGATTCTGCCCTGCCATTGCCCGGAAGTCTTCGAGGCGCGGATCGGCGCATACTGAGCGCCGCCGTTTGCCCGTTCCACCCCATCGCCCTCCGGATCATGCAACTGCTCTTCAAACTTCAGGTGCTGCTGCACTGGCTGCGGTTCCGGTTTTGGCCGGGCGACCCGGCCAGCCGGGCGCAGGTGGAAGCCCGGCAGCGCCGGGCGCTGCGGAAGCTGCTGCGCTGGCTGCGCCGCCGCTCGCCCTGGTACCGCGAGGCGCTGGCGGCAGCGGGCGGCGACTGGCGCCGCCTGCCGGTCATGCGGAAGCGGAGCTTCATGGACGCATTCAGCCGCATCAACACGGCCGGCATCGCCCTGGAAGAAGCCTACGCCCTGGCGCTGGAGGCGGAGCGCAGCCGCGACTTCTCCCCTACCCTGCGCGGCATCACCGTGGGCCTCTCCACCGGCACCTCCGGCAACCGGGGCATCTTCCTCGTATCGCCCGGCGAGCGCGCCCGCTGGGCGGCGATGATGTTCCACCGCGTGGCCCCGCCACGCTCCCTGCGCAGGCGCCGGCTGGCCTTTTTCCTCCGCGCCAACAGCAACCTCTACAGTTCCGTGCGCTCCTCGCTGCTGGAATTTGCCTTTTTCGACCTGCTGGAGCCGGCGGAGCGCAACCTGAGCCGCCTCCATGCCTTTCAGCCCGATCTGCTCATCGCCCAGCCCTCCATGCTGCGGATCATCGCGGATGCGCAGCTCCGGGGCGCGCTCGCCATCCGCCCGGAGCGTGTGATCTCCGTCGCCGAGGTGCTGGAGCCCCGCGACCGGGAGCTGTGCGCACAGGCCTTCGGGCAGGAGATTCATCAGGTGTACCAATGCACCGAGGGATTTCTGGCCTGCACCTGCCGCCTGGGGACGCTGCACTGGAATGAAGACCTGATTCTGCTCGAAAAACGCTACGCGGACGAGCACCGCACGCGCTATTTCCCCATCATCACCGACCTGACGCGGCGCACGCAGCCCGTGGTGCGCTACGAGCTGGACGACCTGATCCTGCCGCCTGCGGTGCCCTGCCCCTGCGGCTCGCCCTTCGAGGCCATCGGCGCCATCGAGGGGCGCCTGGACGATGTGTTTCTGCTGCGGGACCAGGCAGGCACGCTCCAGACGGTATTCCCGGACTTTGTGAGGCGGGCGCTGATCCAGGCAGATCCGGCGGTAGAGGACTACCAGGCGGTGCAGACGGGGCCGGACGAGGTCGTGGTGCACTTCAACGGCCCGGAAGCGCTGCTGGAGCCGATGATGCGCAACCTCGGAGCCCTGTTTCAGCGTATGAACCTCACGCCTGTGCAGATCCGGCCTGGCGGCCTGCTGCCGCCTCAGGAAGGCCGGAAGCTGCGCAGAGTCAGCCGGACCTGGACTCCGCCGGCAGGCTGAACGACCCCCACCATCCATTTCTTTCCCATGTCTGAACGTCATTTCCGGATCCTGGGCACGGGCGCCTACCTGCCTGGCGCGCCGGTCTCCTCTGCCGAACTGGAATCGCGGGCGGGCCTGCCCGCCGGATTCGCGCTGCAGCGCTCGGGCGTAGCGGCCCGGCACTTCGCAGGCCCGGGCGAAAGCTGCGCCTCCATGGGCGCGCAGGCGCTCCAGGCCGCCCTCGGCGAAGCCGGGCTGCAGTATGCAGACCTCGATCTTCTCATCAGCGCCGCCGGCAGCTTTGACCATCCCATCCCCCACCAGGCCTGCCTGATCCCCGGCAGCATGGGCCTGCCGCCCGGCAGCGCGCCCTGCTTCGACGTGGATGCTACCTGCCTGAGCTTCGTCACGGCCCTCGATGTGGCAACGGCCCTGATGGCGGCCGGGCGCTACCGCCGGATCGCCATCGTGACGGCGGAGATCGCGTCGCGGAGCCTGGACCCCTCGGACGAGGAAACCTTCACCCTGCTGGCCGACGGCGCAGCCGCTGCGGTCATCGAAGCGGCAGAGCCGGGCAGCCCCGGCAGCATCCGGGTGCTGGGGGCGCTGATGCGCACCTTCCCGCAGGGCGCTGCATTCACGATGGTGCCCGGCGGCGGCAATGCCCTGCACCCCATCGACCGCAGCCTGCCCGGAACCGCATTCACCTTCCACATGAAAGGCCGCGAGGTGCTGCGCATGGCCATGGAGCAGCTGCCGGATTTTCTCCGGGACCTGTACGCGCCGCTGCCCTTTGCCCTGGCCGAAACGGACCTTATCATCCCCCATCAGGCCAGCCGGGTAGGGCTTGCCTTCTTCCAGAAGCTGGCCGGGCTGCGGGAGGATCAGGTCTGGACCAATCTGGAGCACTACGGCAACTGCATTGCAGCCTCGATCCCGCTCGGTCTGCACGACGCCATCCGGGCCGGGGCCCTGGGGCCGGGCAGGCGCTTTGCCCTTATGGGCACAGCTGCAGGCCTCTCCATTGGCGGGCTGGTGCTGGAATGGCTGCCGGAAAATTAACCCTGTCTTTATACTACATCCGGCGCGGAAGCCTATCTTAGCCGCTTGTATGAGACGACTCACCATCATCACCTCGGTGCTGCTGCTGGCAGCGCAGGCCTCGGGCCAGGCGCCGGATGTGTACCAGGAGCAGGTGACGAGCGCCGGCAACATCGCCGCGACCATCAGCAACCTGGGCCTCATCGGCAACAGCTTCAGCGGCAGTTTCAACGTCCAGGGCTTCCCTTCCTGCGAATATCCGGCCAATTCGGGGATCGAACACATCTTCGAGGGTGGGCTCTGGGTGGGCGGCATCATAGACGGGCAGATTGCGGTGAGCACCGCCGCCGTCGATGATGCCACGGGCTACTCTACCGGCAAATCCGGCTTCGAATTCACCTCCAAGGCTGGCCTGGCAGAGCGCTCCAGCCTGTTCGACAGCCCGTTTTTCACGCCGGACGCCACCTCCCACCAGGATTTCACCTCTTCCTTCACCGACACGGCCCTCAGCATCTTCACCGGCACCGCCACGGTCCCGATCAACGAGCATCTCACGCCGCTCGGCCTGCGGGTGGATTTCAGATCCTACAACTGGAACTTCCCCTTCGCCAATTTTTTTGTCATCCTCAATTTCCGCATCACCAACCTCAATTCCGTGCCCATCGACTCGGTGTATGCCGGCTACTGGGTGGACGGCGTGGTGCGCAATGTGAACATCACGCCGCCTGGCGGTTCGGCTTTTTTCAACAAGGGCGGCAACGGGTACGAGGATTCGCTGCGGATGGGGTATGAGTTCGATGCCACGGGCGACATCGGCTATACCGACAGCTATGTGGCGACGAAGTATCTGGGGGCGGAACTGAACGGCGGATGCATCAGCTCGCCAGGCTATCAGGTGCATTTCAACTCCTGGCAGTTCCGCAATTCTGCCGATCCGCTGTATTTCTTCCCCATCAACGACCTCCAGAAGTACGGCAAAATGCGCGAAGGGCTCAACCGCCTGCCCACCTGGCCGAGCATTCAGGCGCAGCTCAGCAGCCCCAACAACCGCTCCAACCTGATCTCGGCCGGCCCTTTCCCCCGGCTGAATCCGGGTGAATTCATCGATGTGGCCTTCGCCATCGTCTGCGCACGGCGGGTGTTCGACGGGCTGCCCGCAGCGGCCAACACGCCGGCGCAGCGCGCCAACCTGATCCAGAATGCCGGCTGGGCCCAGACGGCCTACGACGGCGAGGACGCCAACGGCAACTGCCTCCTCGATCCGGGCGAGGACCGCGACGGCAACGGGCGCATCACCCGCTTCATCCTGCCCGCTCCGCCCGATATTCCCAGCATGCGGGTGGTGGCTGCGGATCAGCGGATCGAGGTGTACTGGGCGGACAATTCGGAGGCATCGGTGGATCCCATTTCCAAACAGGCTGATTTTCAGGGCTATCGCCTCTACAAAACGGCCATCGGCTTTGATGTGCAGAATACGCAGGATATTCTGGGCTCGCTCAAGCTGGCAGGCCAGTGGGACCTGCCGGGCGACGGCAACAGCTTCGACACGGGCTTCGAGGGCATCCGGCTGGCAGAACCCAAGCGCTTCGAGGGCGATACGGTGGCCTACCGCTACCGGTATGTGTTTGAGAATACCGCCAACGGCTGGCAGCATGCGGTGGCGCTGACGGCCTACGACAGCGGCGACGAGGTGAACAACCTGCCGCCGCTGGAGTCGGCGCCGCTGGCGGCGCTGCGCCGCGTGTTTCCCGGCAAGCCCGCAAACACCGGCTACGCCAACGGCGATCCCTTCGTCTATCCCAATCCCTACTACGCCCGCGCCGACTGGGAGGGCGCCAGCCGCTTCGAGGAGGACCGCAAGCTGGTCTTCGCCAACCTCCCCGCCCGCTGCGAGGTGCGCATCTACACCCTGGCCGGAGATCTGGTGGATGTCTTCGAGCACGACGAGGCCTACAAGGGCAGTGACATCCGCTGGTTCGGCACCTATGCCGACCCGGCCAACAGCGAGTTTTCCGGCGGCGAGCATGCCTGGGATCTGCTTTCCGCCGATACTCAGATCCTGGCCCGCGGCCTTTACCTCTTCGCCGTCACGGACCGCGACAGCGGAGAAAAGAAACTGGGGAAGTTCGTCGTTATCAAGTAGTGTATTGAGTAGTGGGTATTGAGTAATGAGTATAGGAATATGCGGCGGCAGCGAACCAACAGTTCCGTGCGGGATTCCGGGCCTATCGTGCTCATCTATACACTGTTGGCTCATATTCAGCCTCTTCAGCACTCCTAGAAACGTCAAGCCCATTCCGCCTTGCCGTTCGCTGCCCGATTCTGTACGCACTACACACTACTCACTACCCACTACCTCATTCTTTCAATAAACCCTGTAATCCTCATGAGAAAACCGTTCCTCTTCCTGCTGCTGGCCGGCCTCGCTGCCGGGCTGCACGCGCAGAATTATCCCGTGCTGACGATCCAGCAGATTCAGACCGTGCCGCAGGATTCGCTTGTGGCCTGCCGGGCCAGCTCGCTTTATGTGGGCGACACCGTCATCACCACCGGCGTGGTGGTCATGGATGCGCGGATCACGCCGCCCGGCGGCGGCGCGCCGGTCACCAATGCCCAGGGCGTGCAGGGCGGCAACCGCAACATCTGGCTGCAGAACGGCACCGGCCCCTTCTCCGGCATCGACCTCTTCACCACCAACGGCGTGCCGGTGCCCGTGCCGGGCACGGATGTGCTCGACCTGGTGGCTGGCGACTCCGTGAAGGTCACCGGCATCATCCTGGAGTTTTCGGGTGAAACGGAAATCGTGCCGCTCAACATCGAGCTGCTGGCCTCCGGCAAGGCGGTCGGCCGCAATCCCGTCGAAATTGCCAGCCTGAACAACAGCACCCGCATCAACAACCTCGAAACCGGCGAGCAGTGGGAAGGCGTCTATGCCGAATTTTACGACGTGACCGTCGTGACCGTGGACCCCTTCTCCGGCGGCAACCGCGTGGGCTTCAACGTAGCCGATGCCGCAGGCAACCGCATGAACGTCTCCGACCGCTTCATGGTGCAGCGCCTGCCGGCCAACAATCCGCCCGGCAACTTCGTAGCCCCTACCGTCGGCACGGTCTATGATACCCTGCGCGGCGTGATCGCCCACTCGCAGAACGGCTGCATCGGCACAGGCCGGGGCTATGAGCTGTTCCCCTTCAAATCTTCCGACTATGTGGTGCAGGCAGGCTCCTCCGCGCCGCTCATTTCCGCCATTACCCGCAACCCCGTCGCACCCAGCTCCAGCCAGAACGTCAACGTGTCGGCAACCATTACCGACGTGGACGGCACGGTGACCAGCGCGAAAATCTTCTACGCCGTCGGCCAGAGCAACCCCAACTACCTCGAAGCGCCCATGACGCAGTCGGGCAGCACCTGGACCGGCACCATTCCGGAGACGGCCTTCAGCGACGGCGACTTCGTGAAGTACTATGTCAGCGCCAGTGACGACGACAACCTGACCGCCAACAACCCCAGCGTGCCCTCCGGCAACGCCAGCCCGCTCTTCTTTACCGCCCGCGACAACGGCCTGACGGTGTACGACGTGCAGTTCACGCCCTACAGCAATGGCAACTCCGGATACACCAACCTGGAAGTAACGGTCACCGGCATCGTGACGGCCTCCGCCGATACCAACGACCTCGGCTACGTGTACATCCAGCAGGAAGGCCAGACCGAATGGGCAGGCCTTTCGCTGACGCAGAACAGCGCCCTGGCTGGCCTGCGCCGCGGCGACCGCGTCCGCGCTACCGGGGTGATCCAGGAGTCCTTCAACTTCACGGTCATGGTCGTCAACTCCATCGCTGTGCTCAGCCAGGGCAATGCGCTGCCTGCCCCCATCGACCTGAACCCGGCCCTCTTCACCACCTACAGCTTCGCCGGCAACGAGAAGTATGAAGGCATGCTGGTGCGCCTGAAGAGCAACGAAGGCGATCTGTACGTCGTCACCTCCAATGCCGATGGCACGAGCCCCTTCGCCGAGTACCGCGTAGGCGAGTCCGTGTTCGACCCCGCTACGGGCTGCCGGGTGCTGGCCGGCCGCGTGACCAACTCCGTCTTCAGCTCGCTGTATTTCTCCTACGTCAACGACTCGATGTGGATCACCGAGGCCGGCCTGATGCAGGTGCCCGCCTGCGTGGTGCAGACCGGCGATACGGTCACGTCGCTGACGGGGATCATGAACTTCAGCTTCAGCAACATGAAGCTCCTGCCGCGCAACAACGCCGATGCGGTCAACTTCCGCACCGAATACTGCGCCAGCAGCGCCACGGCCCTCGATCCGGCCTTCCAGCAGGCCTTCCGCATCTATCCCAATCCGGCTTCGGACGTGCTGCACGCAAGCTTCGAGCTGCCCCGGACCATGCGGCTGCAGGCTTCGCTGCGCGACCTCAGCGGGCGCACCGTGCTCCAGCAGTCGCAGACGGCCGGCAGCGGCGCTTTCCGCCTGGACCTGAGCCAGCTGCCTGCCGGGATCTACATCTTCACCGTGATCTCCGAAACGGGTCTGGCCGCACGCGAAAAGGTGCTCATCGCCCGCTGAGGCATTTCAGCTGATTTCCCAGATGCAGACAGGACCTGCTTCCTTCCGGAAGCAGGCCCTGTGCATGCTGAGGCAGGCTCAGAACTTGATCTCTTCGCCGCGTCCGTTGACGTAGCGCACGGTCGTAAAGGGCAGCGAAGGGTCTTCCTTGATCGGAATCCACTGCCAGTAGGTGTGGAACCAGCCAAACTGCACGCTGCGCAGCAGGCCGCGCCGCAGAAAGGCCGCCACGAAGGGGTTGACGTGCAGGGACAGCTTGGTCTCCTTGTTCTGGCGGATAAGAAACTCCAGGTTGTTGGAGATTTCGTCCGTGATGAGGATGGAGGCCTGGATCTTGCCGGTGCCGTTGCAGGTGGGGCAGACCTCGGCGGTCTGGATGTCGATCTGGGGCCGCACCCGCTGACGGGTAATCTGGACCAGGCCGAACTTGCTCATGGGCAGGATGGAGTGCTTGGCGCGGTCGGACTTCATCACCTTGCGCACGTGCTCGAAGAGCACCTTGCGGTTTTCGGGCTTCTTCATGTCGATGAAGTCGATCACGATGATGCCGCCCATATCGCGGAGCCGGAGCTGGCGGGCGATCTCGGTCGCCGCCTCCATATTGACCTTGAGGGCCGTTTCTTCGAGCGTCTGGTTGCTGAGGTTTTTGCTGCCGCTGTTGACATCGATCACGTGCATGGCCTCGGTGTGTTCGATCACGAGGTATGCGCCATTGGACATGGAAGCCACCTTGCCGAAGGAGGCCTTGATCTGTTTTTCGATGCCCATGAAATGGAAGAGGGGCACCTTGCCCTTGTAGAGTTTGAGCCCGCGCAGCATATCGGGCTGATGCTCGCGGAGGTACTCTTCGATCTCCTGATGCGAGCGGGGGTCGTCGGTGTGGATGGCATCGAAGCCCTGGCTGAGCATATCGCGCAGGATGGACGTGGCGCGGGCATGCTCGCTGAGGACCTTGGCCGGCGGCCGGGCGCCGGGCAGGGCGAGGGTCATGCGCTTCCAGCGCTCCTGAATGTCTTCGATATCCTTGCGGAGGCTTTCGAGGTCTTTGCCGGTGGCGGCGGTGCGCACGATCATGCCGAAATTGGGCGGGCAGAGCCCTTCGGCGACGGCTTTGAGGCGGCGGCGCTCCTCGGAGGAGCGGATTTTCTTCGAGACAGAGACCACCTTGCCGAAAGGCACCAGCACCACATACTGGCCGGGGAGCGAGATCTCGCTGGAGAGGCGGGGCCCCTTGGTCGAGATAGGCTCCTTCACGACCTGCACCAGGATTTCCTGGTTGGGTTTGAGGACCTCTTCCATCTTCCCGTTTTTATTGATGTCGGGCAGCAGGTCGAGGGACTGGAGGTAATCGGTCTGGCCGTCACGGACGTTGCGGGCTGCTTTCACATACCGCATCAGGGAGCGGACCTGGGGGCCCAGGTCGAAATAATGCAGAAAAGCGTCTTTCGGATGGCCTACATCGACAAAAGCCGCGTTCAGGCCCGAGACGATCTTGCGGACTTTTCCCAGGACCAGATCGCCGACGGCAAACTCTTCCGAGACCAGCTCGTGGTGGAGTTCGACGATCCGTTTATCCTGGAGCAGTCCGATGCGGAGTCCGTCATCGGTTTTGCTTACGATAAGTTCATTCACACGCTGGCGGGTTGCGCTTACACCTGATCCGTCCGTACTGAGCGGAATGCAGCTGAAGCAAAGAAGCTGGTATCAGAAGGGTAAGCGGGTGAATAGGAATATGGGGCCAGTACCGGACGTACTGCCCCCGTATGTCGCAGGTGAGATCCGGAGCGAAGGCCGGAGATCACTTCTTCTTCTTGTGGCGATTCTTTCTGAGACGCTTCTTACGCTTGTGCGTGGCGATCTTGTGACGTTTGCGTTTTTTTCCGCAGGGCATAGCGATGTCCTCCGTGGTTAATTGGTGGAGAGTTGAGTGAGAAGCTCACGCGCAGCCAGCTTCAGTTCCGGGTCGGAAGCTTCTTTGACGACCGTTTCAAGGAGCAGACGGGCTTGGGCTGCATCTCCGAGGCCGGCCTGGGCGACCGCAAGCTGATAGCGGGCATCCTGGCGTTCGGGATAGCGGCTGAGCACCCGCTGAAGCCGTTCGGCGGCTTTGTCATACTGGCCGGTCTGGATCGAAAACACGCCGAGCTGGTAGCCTGCCTCCGCATTGTCTGGATTGATTTCCAGCACTTTACGGATGGTAAGGACGCCTTGCATGCTGTTTTCGGGCTTTCCGGAATTGACATACGCCAGGCCCAGCGCCAGGAGGGCAGCCTCGTTGGAGGGGTCGCGGGCAGTCAATGCGGAGAGCAGCCGGATGGCATCGCCGCTGAAAGCAGACGCCAGAACCGAGTCACGCCGGATCAGATCCATCTGAGCGGCTTGTTGGCTGAGCGTTCCTGCCTGAAGCAGGAAATTCAAAGAACTGTCGGCAGCGAGGCGCTGCACGGCGAACACGGCTGCATGATCATACCTGCCCCGGAGCACGAGTCGGGCGATCAGGGAGTCGTAGAGTGCAAGCTGCCGCTCGGGGGCTGCCTGCGCCAGCTCCTGCTTCCAGGCGTCGAGCTGCGCATCCGGAGCCAGCGGGGGCAGGCTGCGCGCACCCGGAGCCTGTGCGGCAGGGGGAGCTGAAATATCGGAGGTTTTCCGGTTGTTGAGATTGGTTTTGTCGGCGAAAAACAGCAAAGCGGTCACCAGTGCCCCGAAAGACACAACCGCGATGCGCAACACGTTTCCCCGGGGGGCGCCGACGATCTGTTCAGCCATAGCAGAGCTACCTCAGCCGGGGATTAATCGATCTGCGTGTTCTTCACCTTCTCGATGAATACCTTCGCGGGCTTGAAGCTCGGCACGTTGTGCGCAGGGATCACCATGGAGGTGTTCTGGGAAATGATCCGCCCTACTTTCTCCTTGCGGTGCTTCACCACAAAGCTGCCGAAGCCGCGCAGGTACACGTTGTCGCCCTTTGCCAGCGAATTTTTGATCACAGCGAAAAACCCTTCGAGCGAGTTTGCGACATCCGCTTTGTCGATGCCCGTTTTCTGAGCGATCTCAGCGATTACTTCTGCCTTGGTCACGTTGCGTGTAAGTTACTAGTTACTAAAGAGTTATGCATCTGTACAGATGCAAATGGCCCCGCAAATTTAGCAGAAAGCGCTTAACTGCAAAACATTTTCGCGAAATTAGGTGCCGAAGCGGCCCTGCCGGGCCCATACCGCCGGATTCCGCCGGAAGCTGCCTATCTTTGCGCATCATGGAATCCTCTCCCATCGGGCCGCTCGTCGTGCAATGGCATGCGCGCGAGGGCCGCAGGCTCGCCTGGCGCGACACCTTCGACCCGTACCGGATCTGGATCGCGGAAGTGGTCTTTCAGCAGACCCGCATCGGGCAGGGCATCGGGCACTACGAGCGCTTTATGGAGCGCTTTCCCGGCCTGCCGGCGCTGGCTGCCGCCTCGCTCGACGAGGTGCTCAAGGCCTGGGAAGGCCTGGGCTACTACAGCCGTGCCCGCAACCTGCACGCGGCAGCCCGCGAGCTGATGGAGCGCTACGGGGGCGAGTTTCCGCAGGATTACCGCGAGCTGCTGAAGCTCAAGGGCATCGGCCCCTATACGGCGCGCGCCATCGGCTCCTTTGCCTTCGGCAATCCGGTAGGCGTGCTCGACGGCAACGTGCTCCGCGTGGCGGCGCGCCTGCTCGGCGAGCATGAGCCCGTGGACCGGCCGGCAGTGCGGAAGCGCCTCCAGGAGCAGGCCGACCGCTGGGCGGCCTCCGCCGATTCCCGCAGCTTCAACCACGGCATGATGGACCTCGGCTCCGTGGTCTGCACCCCCGCCAAGCCCGGCTGCCTGATCTGCCCGCTGGAGGCCCACTGCCTGGCCCGGAAAGCCGGCGCCGTGCACCTGATTCCCCGCAAAAGCCCCAAAACAGCCCGGAAAACCCGCTACTTCCATTTTTATCTCGTCCGCGACGGCAGCGGCGGGCTGCTGATCCGCCGCCGCCCCGACCGGGGCGTGTGGGGCGGGCTCTGGGAGATCCCCAACCAGGAGGTGAGCGAAGCCCAGTGGCTGCGGCAGGAGGATCCCGCAGGCGGACAGCCCGCGGGCGTCGAGCTGAAGCATTCCTTTACCCATTTCGACATGATGATCCGGGTGTTCGAGGCCGGGGCGGCAGCGGCTCCGCCCGGAGACCGGTATATTTCTCAGGAGAATATTGCTATATTTGCCTTCTCGAAAGCGGTGCTGAACATCTTCGGCGCAGTGTTTTCTGTGCCGCAGCCTCCGCCTCCTGCCTATGGCTAAATACGGATTGAACCGGGTCACCCTGATCGGAAACCTGAGCGCAGACCCCGAGGTGCGCCAGACGGAAGCCGGCGTAACGGTGACAACCCTGCGGCTGGCCTGCACAGAGCCGCTCCACGGCCGCGACGGCCGGGAGGCCGACCATACCGAATGGCTCGATGTCGTGCTCTGGCGCAGCCAGGCCGAAACGGCCCGCGACCAGCTCCGCAAAGGCGCCACGGTCTGCATCGAGGGCCGTCTCCGCAGCCGCCAGTGGGAAGCGCCCGGCGGCGCCAAGCGCAGCCGCATCGAGATCGAAGCTACCCGCCTCCTGCTGCTGGAAAGCCGGCCGGCCCCCGCCAGCGCCTATACCTTGCCTGCCGTGCCGCCGACGGCGGCGCCTGATGTTCCTCCCGCCGATGAAGATCTCCCGTTTTAACCCGGCACCTCCCTGCCGGCGCCCCAATGCCTGCTGCCTGTGGACCCTGATGCAGAACTTCCCCTGAGTTGGCTCGCCTGCTGCCCGCCGGCCTGGCTGGGCGATGTGCTGCGCTATGCCGCCATGCTGCTGCTGGGCGCGCTTGCCTGCATCGCCTCCGGCGTGGAAATCGCCGTATTCTCCCTGCCTGCTGCCTCGTTTCAGCATGCGCAAGACCCCGCGCTGCACCGCATCGGACGGATGCTGGACCCCGCAGGCCGTCTCCTGACCGTGCTGCGCCTCTTCCATACGCTTGTCAGCCTGGTCCTGATCCTCCTGCTGCTGCCCCTGCTGGCCGCCCAGCCCGGCCCCCGGCAGGCCTTGCTCCTGATGCTCTTCGCGCTGCTGCTCTGGGCCGCCAGCGATCTCGTGCCCAGGCTCCTGGCCGCCGCCGCACCCCTGCGCATCGCCCGGCGCTGGGCCGGGTGGCTCGCCCGCCTCTACCGCCTCCTCGGGCCCCTGGCCTCCCTGCTCGAAGCCGGCGCGGCATGGATCGAAAAGCGCCTCTCCTCCGAAGCCCCCGAAGATCCCCTCGACGATATCCGGCAGGCCATCGATCTGGCTCCCGGCGAGGTATCCGATACCGGCGAAAAAAAGCTGCTCAAGGGCATCGTCAACTTCAGCAATACGCCTGTGCGCAGCATCATGCAGGCCCGTGTCAATATCAAGGCCATCGACCAGCGCATGCCCTTCGACCAGTTGCTGGCCTTTATCCGCGAAAACAACTACTCGCGCATGCCCGTGTACGACGGCAATCTGGACCGCATCACCGGCATTCTCCACATCAAAGACCTCCTGCCCTATCTCAAGTCGGATACGGCTCCGGCAGACCTCAGCAGCCTCCTGCGGGAGTCGTACTTCATCCCGGAGACCAAGAAGATCGACGCCCTGCTGGAGGAATTCAAGCGGGCGCGCCGCCACATGGCCGTTGTGGTCAACGAGTACGGCGTCACGACGGGCCTGGTGACGCTGGAGGATGTGATCGAGGAGATTTTCGGGGAAATCCACGACGAATTCGACGAGGAGGACGGCTGGCGGCGCAGCGAGGACGGCAGCTACCTGCTCGAAGCGCAGATGTCGCTGCCCGACGTGGCGCGGGCCCTGGACCTGCCGGATGATTATTTTGCTGAAGCTCAGGAGGAAAGCGACAGCCTGGGCGGCCTGGTGCTCGAACGGATGGGAAAAATTCCTGCCTCCGGCGAGCGGATGACATACAAAGAGCTGGAACTGATCGTTGAACAGGTAGCCCGCAACCGCATCACGACGGTGCGGGTGGTGCCTGCTAAGCCCGCCGACGCATGAATCTCCGATGGATAGCCGCCGCAGCCCTGCCCGCCCTGATGCTGGCCGCCTGCACAACCTACGAGCCCTACCCGCGCCCGATGGCCTACGCCCGGATCGATCTGCCGGCCTCGTATGCCTATACTGCCTTTTCCAGCCCGGTCTGCCCGCTGACCTTCGAGTATCCCGCTACGGGGGTCATCACCCGCGAGCTGTCCGACTCCTGCTGGGTGGACATCCGGTTTCCGGAGTTCGACCTCAAGTGGCATATTACCTACCGGGATGCCGATGCAGGCGGAAAAGACCGGGCCGCACATTACGAGGAATACCGGCGGCTGATCTACAAGCACACGAAAAAGGCGCTGCGGATCGAGGAGCTGCCCCTTCAGGTGCCGGCGGGATCGGGCGTCTGGTTCAACATCACCGGCGAGGTGGGCACGCCCTCCCAGGTGTTTCTGGCCGATTCCAGCGGGAAGCGGGTGGTGATGATTTCGATGTATTTTCAGACGGCGCTCAAGAACGACTCGCTGGAGCCCGTGATCGCACATATGCGAAACGAGATGCTCCACATGAGCGGGACGCTCCGGTGGGTGGAGTAAGACCCGGCTGCTTCAGCGGGCGGCTAAGCCGGAACAGGCCGGACAGATGCCCTGCATCAGCATGCTTACCTCGGTCAGGATAAAGCCGGGCGGCAGGGCCGGTGTGGGGATGCGGACCTCCTCGACGCAGGTGGTCTGCCCGCAGCGGGTGCACTTGAAGTGGATGTGGTCGTGGCGATGCACCTGATGGGCGCATCCGGCGCAGAGGGCGTACTTGGCGGCGCCGGCGTCATCGGGCACGCGGTGCAGCAGGCCGTGCTCCAGGAAAGTGGTCAGGGTGCGGTAAATGGTCACCCGGTCGCAGGAGTCGCCGAGCAGGTCTTCGAGTTCGCGTTCGCTCAGGGCGATGCCCTGGCGCAGGAAGATGCCCAGAATATCGGTGCGGCCTTTGGTAACCCGCAGATCGTGCTTGCGCAGCAGCCCGGAGGTGCGCGCCGTGGCAGCCATATCCATGCCGCTAATATACGCAAACCGGCGGAAAATGGTACGTCCAGCCGGGCAGGGGCAGCGCGGCTGGACGTATCCGGGAGCGGGGCGGCTCAGCCCTCGGCCTGCACGTAGCGGAGCATGCGCTCCGCATGCCGGATCAGCGCGCCGAACTCGGCAGCGTCGAGCTCTTTCTCCAGCAGCTCCGACAGGCTGCGGCCCGGCTCCGAAAGATCCTTGAGCAGGCTTTGCCCGCGGGCCGTCGGCTGGATGAAGATGACCCGGCGGTCCTCTTTGGAGCTGCGGCGCTTGACCAGCTTGTTTTTTTCCAGTTTGTCTACGGTGCTGGTCAGGGTGCTGAGCTTGATGCCGAAATGCTCCCCGACCTCTTTCATTTTTTTCTGGTCCTCGTCGCTCAGAAAGCGGATGATGGCGACATCGGTTTCATTGACGCCGTACTGCTCGAGCACGCCGGCACGTTTCAGGTTAAAAGCCAGAATGAGCTCCTGGAGGGTTTCCTCCAGGCGGATTGCGCTAGGTTCTGAGAATAGCTTGCTCACGGTGTTCATCTGATTGTTGTTGTGGAATACAAAAAGGGCTCTCCGGAAAGCTTCATGCGCCGGGCATTACCTGTTACGGCAACTTCAGCTGAAACGAAAAAACTGCCGCCTGCAACATACCGGATACACATGCAATGCTTCCCTGGTTTAAATTTTCCGATTCAAAAATAGCAGGTATTTATTAATTATCGAAGCCATATGATCGGAATTTTAGACTTTTCGTTCTAACAAATATACCGTTGAAGAATCTGGAAGCGAGCGGATTCCTGCCCGGGCCTGACAGCAGGCTGCGATCCGGAGTGCGGCTGCATGCTGCATTACGGGCACCAGCGGCAGTCCATCTGGTGGCATAACCCGCAGAATGAATATTAATTTTAATGGACAGTTCAACAATGAATGCATAAAAATCCGGCACCGGAAGCCGATTTCTTGCGCAGCGGAAGGCTGTTCCGAAGGCCCGCAGATCCTACACGTGCATAACTCTTCACGCCAGACAACAATTTGCCCGGATCAAGCATTTCCGAGGCCGGCAGGCACCGGAGGCTCAGAGCTGCTGCAGATGGTCTGAAAGCGCTTCCAGGCCCTTGAAGAAGTGGTGCATGGGCTGCACCTCCCATTGCGCATGCAGCAGCCTGGCCGCCCCCCGGATATGCTCGCTGTACTCCCGGTAGATGGTGTTGCCGCGCTCGGTAAGCATCAGCAGGGTTACGCGGCGGTCCATCGGCGATGCGACCCGCACGACGATGCCGTCGGCTTCGGCCCGGTCCACCATGCTCGTGAACGTGCTGAGCTTGTACCCGAAATGGCCGCATACCACCCGCATCTTCGACCCGCCCTGGCGGGCCAGATAGGCGATCAGGTCCATCTCCGCCGGACTGATGTCGAACTGCTTGCGGAGAAAGGTCTGATACTGCCGGTAGTAGCGGTGCAGCAGCGCGATGCTCGCCTCCAGATGCTGGTACAGCGGCCCGCCGGCCTCCTGATGAGGGTCGTTCATGGCGTTTCCGGTATTCATCCTGCTGCCTGTCCTGTATAACCCTGCCTGCCGCCGGGGCAGATGCCGCCCCGCAGCCCGGATGCCGGACTGTGCCACGCTCCCCCTGAGCCGGGAGCTGTATAAACCCGATTGGATTCCATCGTAAGTTGCGTTAACCGATCCTGTATAATGCGAATGCGTATAAAATACGCTGCAATATGAAATAAACATTCAGTTAGATTAAAAAAAAGGGCTGTATTTATTGGAAGTCTGATCATGCCGGCTTTGCCTGCACGCCGCAGGGCATTCCACGCCGGAACGCCGAAGGGTTTACACCAAGTACTTGACCGGCAGCATGTTGCACGCCCTGCGCAGGAGCAGTCAGTAGGACTGCTGCATGACGGCACCCTCGCTGGCGCCGACGATATTGCCCTGTTTGTCGATCCGGTAGGACTTTTTCCCGATCCGCACGATCGCCTTTCCCCGCACGAACGGCCGCACCCCGTCATACTGGTATCCGATGACGAGCTTGCCCTGGGTATCGATATAGCCCCACTTGCCGTTCATCTTCACGGCAGCCAGCCCGTCGGAGAAGGGCTGGCCGTCGTCGTAGGCCAGCGGCACCACCACTGCCCCGGTCCGGTCGATATAGCCCCAGCGGCCGTTGAGCTGCACGCAGGCGAGCCCGTTGGAGAACAGGATCTGATTGGCATAAACCGGCTGGATCACCACCGTGCCGTCTTCGCGCTTGAGGCCCCATTTCCCGTTTTCCCGGTACACCACCAGGCTGGATCCGGGATCTGCGAAGCTTTTCTCCCGGCTTACGGTCTGCAGGCGCATAACCGGGCAGCTGAGGTCTTTGTACGGCACGCAGGCACCGCTGCGGTCGATGTAGTACTGCTGGCCCTGGCGGGATACCCGCGCCAGCGGGCGCCCGTCCTCCTGGGCAAACATGCCCACCTGTTCGTATTCAAAGGGGATGACTGCCTTTCCGTACGGGTCGATAAAGCCCCAGAGGCCGTCCTGCCGTTTGACGGCTGCCCGCTGAAAGCTGAAGTCGTAGGCATCCGCATACTGGAAGGAAATGACCGTCTCCTGCTGGAGCTGGTCGCCGCCTTTGGCCGGACTGGCCTGCTGCGCAGCCACATAGCCGTAGAGGGCTCCATTCCGGGCACGGATGAGCCCATCGGCGGGGGGCCCCATCGGCACGGTCACGGATCCGTCGGGCAGAATCAGCGGCTCCGCCTGCGGCGCGTTGGAAGGCGCGGGCATCATCTCCGGCATCTGGGTCATCCGCATTTCCGGCGAGGCGCCGTTGTAGTCGATTTCCATCCACGGCATGCCGCGCTTGACCCGCACCTGTGCCTGCCCCTTGCGGAAGCTGCGCACTTCGGCGTACTGGGCCGGAATTGCCAGCCGGTTGGCGGCATCCAGATACCCCCAAAGCCCGCTGGAGGCTTCCCGCACAGCCCGGAATCCTTCCGAAGGCGCCTCCACCCGGTCGTACATAACCGCACCGGCCGGATCGATGATCACATACTGGGCTGCTTTCGGGTCGAATACCGCCGCCAGGCCATTCATGAATGCGGACGGGTGCTGATACTGAAGGGGGATCGCCAGACGCTGCAGGGTATCGATGTAGCCCCAGAGGGTTCCCCTGCGCACCGCCGCCAGCCCTTCGCTGTAAGCTTCGATCTGATCGAAGGTAAACACGCCACAGGCACCCTGCTGGTAGCGCTCCAGAAATGCGCAGACCGAGTCGCGGTAGGCGTTCAGGGCCGGACGTCCGTTGTAGAGCGAAAAAATCAGCGGCAGCACCTGCGGCAGCTGCCTGCGCAGCGACGAGTCGCCCCGCAGGGCGTAGTCCAGGTCCTTGAGGCCCGAGAGCAGATAGGACGTGCCGGCCCATTCCAGCTGATTTTCCGCATACGGAATCTTGCCGGCCTGATACAGCCGTGCAATGCCCCGCCCGTACCAGGCCGGCAGGTACTGCGGCCGCAGCCCGATCAGGCGGCTGTATCCGCCGGCTGCTTCCTCAAAGCGGCCAAGTTCATAGGACAGCAGCGCCTTCTGGTATAAAATATGGTATTTGAGCGAATCGAAGCGGGCGCCTTCGAGGGCATAGAATCCGGCCCCGGCACCCGATTCCGGCATCAGCATGCGGGCCCCGTCCGCCGTGTAGCTGAACGAAACCGCTATCGCATCCGGCGGCGCCGGAATCCCGGCCAGCACCCGGCTGCCCGAGAGCGTATGCAAGGCATAGCCTTCGCTGCCAGGCGCGGCGATCATGCTGCCGTCCGGCGAAGCAGCGAAGGCCCCGGCACGGCCTCCGGACACCCGGAGCGAGTCCAGCACTTCGCCCTCGAAGGACCAGATCAGGATATTCCCAAGGCCCGATCCCGTCAGCAGGGTGCGGCTGTCGGGCAGGAAGCGCACCAGCCGCACCGGCTGGCCGAGCCCGTTGAGCTCGGAGACAAACTGGCCGGTGCTGCGGTCCCAGACCACAGCGGTAGAATCCGCCGATCCCGTTGCAACATACTGATTATCAGGCGAAAATACCAAGTCTAGCACCGGTGCGGTATGCAGGAATTCCAGCAGGTGGATGGGGCTGCGGGTCTGGCGGTTCCAGATGATGGCGATCTGGTCTTCCCCGCCGCTGGCCAGATAGGCCGCGTCCGGCGAAAAGCACAGCGCATTCACCGCCCGCGTATGGCGGGCCAGTTCACCCAGCAGCTCGCCGCTGCCGAGCTCCCAGAGCCAGATCCGGCTGCCGGAGGCGGCTGCCAGGAAGCGTCCGTCCGCAGATACGTCGAACGCCTGCACCCGCCCCGCGCAGCGGAAACGCCGGCCCGGGCTGGCGGTGGTATCCTGCAGCGACAGCTCCGTCACGGTGCTGTCTGCGGCATAATACAGCCGGCTTCCGTCGGGCAGCATCTTCGCATCGCGCAGCTCCGGCAGCCTGAACCCCGCAATTTTGCGCACGGTGCCGGTGCCGCCGATCCACGGCGCGGCAGCATCGGCAAAAGCAAAATCCCGGTAGGTAGCCTCCCGCAGCGAATCTGCTCCTTCGGCGCGGGCAAAGCGCAGGTTGGTCAGGCCGCGCTGGTAGCGGTAGAGCGGGTTGAACGGGTCGAGGGCTGCCGCGTCCGAAAACAGGTTGTAGGCACTGCCCAGGTCGCCGCTGCGGAAATTCCGGACGCCGAGATAGCTGAAGTAGCGGGCGCTGTCTGCACGGTTGCGCAGACGGTAGTACTCGCCATCCACCTTGATCAGGTTGCCCCGGCTGTGGATCCAGCGCTCCAGCTTCGGGTAATCGGTCAGGTGAATATGCTGCCGGAACTGGGAGAAAAGCATGAGCAGGGCCACGGTGCCGCCTGCGGCAATCCGGATCCAGGGCTTCATTCCCAGCAGGCCGATGCCTTTGCGGAAGAGCATGCTGCGGATGCCGGGCGGAATGCGGGCGGCCAGCGGCGCCGCTGCCGAGTCCCGGAGCTGCCGCATAACGAGGGCGTCGTCGATATCGCCCCGCTCGGCGTATTCGCGCAAGGCTTCACGGGCATTAGGGTTTTGGGACAAGTGCCAGTTCTGCACAGCCAGGTGCAGGCGGCGGCGCTCGGCGGCAAAGGAGTCTTCCGGCTGCGGATGCGCTTCGAGCATCTGCGCAATGGCCTCGCGGGCTGCGCGCGTGCGGGCAGGCGGCAGGCTCTCAGCAAGCTGTGCCCGCAAGCCGTCGGGCATCGCCCCCTCGCGGAACCAGCGCAGCCTGCTCAGCCTGAGCACCGTATCTTCATCCAGCAGGGTTCCTGCGCCGGCGAGCTCCAGCTGCCTGCCGATAGCCAGGGTCAGCGGCCACTGCAGCTCCGGATAGAGGGCGCAGGCAGCCACCCAGGCGTACAGGGGCTCGCCCAGCAGCTCGCGGAGCGCATCCGCCTGTTCCGGCAGCTCCTCGTCCCAGCCGGCCCCGGGCCCGCCGCGCAGCGGCGGTGCCGCAGTCCGCGGCGCATCCGGCCCAAACCAGGCCAGCAGCCCGTCCAGCGAAGCGATCCGCGCCGGCAGCACCGGCAGGTGCCGCGACAGGATGGCCTCCTCCGCCTGCCACTCCGCCCTGGGACGCGGTGTCAGCAGGGCGCAGTCGCGCCAGCCCAGCAGCTCGTAAGCCAGCGGCAGCAGCCGCCCGCTCATGGCATCCAGCAGGCTGCGCCCTTCGCCGAACATCAGCAGCCGGTGATCCGGAAACCGGGCCCGAAGCTCCGCCAGCAGCATCGGGCGGTCGTCGTTGGGGCGGTGGAATACGCTGAAGTCCGGCGGCGTAAAGCACACATCCACAAAGACATCCTGCCCTGCCATCTCGGATACCAGCTGATAAAACCATTGAGCCTGGTGATCGTTCCGGGACTGCTGCTCGATGAGCACCAGATATTCGGAGGGCTTGGTGCCGGCCCGGTACACGAAGGCCGGGAAGCCGCCGGATTCGGCCGTGGCCGCAATCGTACCGGGGAGATCCAGCAGCCGCTGCTCGCTTTCCTGGCGCTGGCGCAGGTGGTTGGCGGCGCGGTGCACCTGTTCGCGGGGGATTACGCGCGGCGGCTGGCGCAGGCGGAAACTCCAGGTCAGGGGGCCTTCGCTGCCGCGCTCGCGGCTCAGCAGCAGCCTGCGCCTGAAGAAAGCGTAGGTTTCGTAGAAAAAGCCGATGATGAGCAGAATACAGCCAGCCAGCAGCGCCGCATAAGGCGAAAACAGCGTAAACCGGCTCCGCAGCGGCGACAGATCGGCGGGTACCATCGGGCCCGGATTCAGGGCGATCAGCTGGCTCCGGTCCGTGTCGCCCGACAGGCGGATCACCTGGCAGACCTGGCTGGCGCAGCCCGAACGGGTCCGGATGCTGAGGCATACTTTATATGCGCGGTATCCCGGGTAGGCAAACGAAGGCGCCAATTCCTGGGATGTGCTGCCTTCATCGTCCCCGAAGGACCAGGTGCGCGATACGATGGGATCATCTGCCGCAGCCAGCGACGTGTCGGCAAAGGCCACCTTCAGCGGATTGGCGGCATCTGCCGCATAGGAGAAGGCAGCCTGGCAGCTCTGGGCGCGGGTCAGCTGTAGCCGGAGCCGGGCAGATGCCTGGCAGCCTGCCGCGTTCCGGA
This sequence comes from Bacteroidia bacterium, assembly GCA_033765305.1. Lineage (GTDB taxonomy): Bacteria > Bacteroidota > Bacteroidia > J057 > J057 > RDXT01. The sequence continues at coordinate 25,827 of JANRID010000061.1, read as the reverse complement.
TGCGGAGCACCACCTGATAGGATCCGGTATCGCGGTACACATACTCCGGCGCATGCACCTGGCTTGAATCCTGCCCCGACCCGAAATACCAGGTCCGCGTGCTGATGCTGTCGCGGACCTCCGTCCGGAACCGCACCAGAAAGCGCCCGCCTTCCGTCTCGGTAATTGCAGGCAGGATGCGGATTTCGCTGAGGTCGTCGCAGGGCTGGGGGCGGCCCAGCAGTTCGTTGCCGATATACCGGAGTACCAGCTGCCTGTATTTCGGGTCGTCATCCAGCCCGTAGCGGCTGAGGTAGGCAACCGCGCCCGGGCGCTCCTGGTTGCCTTTAAACGCCACATATACCTCCACAGCGGTGTACACCAGCAGCACTGAGGCCAGCAGGGCCATCGTCCCGAAGAGCCAGCGGTTGACAAGCCAGGTGCGGACCTTGCGTACCGGCTTGCGCAGGCGTGCGCGCAGCGGCCGCGCCGCAGGGCGCGGCGGCGGAGCAGGCACGTGCAGATGGCCGCCTTCGAATACCGGATGGAAGTACCCGTCGAAGAGCCGGTAAAACTTCTGCTGCTCCGCCGGGCTCCGCGCGAAGAGCGGGCACATCAGAGTGCGGAGCTCCGCGCCGGGCGTGCCCGGATCGAGGCGGTCCAGCAGCGCCTGCACCCGCAGATAGGAGTCCACCCCTACGGAAAACCCTTGTTCCCGCAGCAGGTCCAGAAATCCTTCCATCGGTTGCAGCGCAGCCATGCAGCCAGAAGCGGTTAGGCGATCAGTTTATCCAGATCCTCCTTCGTTTTGGCCAGAATCGAATAACTGGTGGCCAGCCGCGCGACCTGGGCGGGCACATCGGCGTGGACGTCGATCTGCTCGCGGTCCAGGATGTGAATCCAGGCCAGCAGTTCGGCGGTGGCCGGGGGCTTGCGCAGGCCTTTGTTCTGGCGCAGGTCCATGAAGTGCCGGATGGCATCCTGCAGCATGCGGGTGCGGAATGCCTCGCTGAGCGAGAGACGCTTCTGCACGATGGCTGTCAGCGTTGCTTCATCCGGGAAGGGAATATGGTAATAGACCACCCGGCGCAGGAAGGCATCGGGCATATTTTTCTCCGAATTGGACGTCAGGATCAGGACAGGGCGGTTGGCGGGATCTGCCCGGAACGTTTCGCCGGTCTCCCGGACCGTGAACGCCATGCTTTCGAGCTCGTTCAGGATATCATTGGGCAGGTCGCGGGGGGCTTTGTCCACCTCGTCGATGAGCACGATGGAGCGGCGCTGCGGCGAATCGATAATGGCCCGGCCCAGGGCCTCATAGGAAATGTAGCGCCGCACATCGGCCTGGCCCTGGGCGCCCATCTGGGCATTCTGAAAATGCGCCAGCGAATCGTAGCGGTAAAACAGATCGCGGGCAGCCGAGGTGGTTTTGGTATAAAACACCAGCGGCTCGCCCAGCCCCAGCTCGTGGGCGATGCTCCATGCCAGGCGGGTTTTGCCGGTGCCGGGCTCGCCGGTGAGCAGCAGCGGCTGGCCGAGGGCCAGGCTCACGTTGACGGCATCCCGGAGGGCCGGCGAGGCGACGTAGCCCTCCGGCGCATCGAGCCTGGTGATGCGGGCATAGGGCGGAAGCTGTGTGTTGCGGGATGCAAGGGTGCTGCCATCGCCGCGGTACAGGTCGAATACGGACATGCCGGAAGGGTTTGCGGTCTTCAGTCAGTCGGACACATCCGGCTGCTGCCGGACGAAAGTACAATATTCGCATGAGCGCTCAGGCCCATTGCACGGTATATTTTTCCTGCAAAGAACGGATGAGCTGCTTGAGCTGCGTTTCGACGGCATGCATCACAAGGGTCTGCACCCCGCCGCCGAACAGCCGTTCGGGCAGCCCGGCGCATTCCTCCACATCCGTCAGGTTGGTCTCGATGAGCCAGTCCTCCACATGGGGCCGGCGCACGCTTTCCAGCTCGGCCAGCAGGGTGCAGGTATCCGGATAGGCGCCTGCAATCCCCTTGAGTTCGGCGGCAATGCGGTCTCTGTCGTAGCTTTTCGAGAACAGGCGGTTGAGCAGGCCTCCGCCGGCCTTGACCTCGTCGGAGTAGAGCACATTGAGAAATACCGCGAAGCGCGGCGCTTCGGGCTGCACCGTGCCGGTATTCCAGAACTCGCCGATGTACCACCGGATCAGCCGGGCTGTGCCCTCATTCCAGTATTCGGCGGGGATATGGTGCTGCACAATGATCGCCGGGCGCCCGGCCAGGCTGGCCTGGCGGAGCAGATCCTGGCCGCCGAGCTGCGCGACCGGTTTCTGGACCTTGTTCAGCCCCTCGAACTGCTCGGCGAGCCGCACCTTCAGGAGGGTCTGCACATCGCCCTCAAACGGCCAGCTGCGGACCTCCACCGGAGGCAGATACTGCTGCTTCTCGCCGATATACTGGTAGCTGAAGCGGGTTACCAGGCTTTCATGCCGCTCATCGCGGTGGCCATGGACCAGGTACACGCGGGGCCTCCGGTCCTCGGCAGTCTGGGTATGGGCGGTGAGGAACTGGTCGTTCTGGCGGTAGCGGTTGCAGAGCACATGCGCATAGCGCCCCAGCTTCAGGGCTTCGCCGGCGCCGGGCTGGCGCATCCCGTCGAGGCGCCAGTCCGGCGGCGGGTCGGGCAGCAGCATCCAGGGCATGCTGCCGGCCTCCGCCGGCTCTTCGGCAAAGAGGCTCCGCAGGTTCTGGCTGCCGGTGAGCGTCAGGATTTCGGCGGCAGCGTCTGCAAAGCCCTTCTGGATGGAAGCGGAGCCGGCCAGCCCTTTGTAAAAGCGGATCGCGAAGCGCTGGGCGATATCGTCCTGGATCGCCTGCGCTGTGGCAATCACAGCCGGAATGCCTGCTGCCCGCAGGTCGAAGGCCTGCGCGCGCGTGGAGCAGCCATTGAGGAATACGAGCTGCAGGCTGCCCTGCTGGACCAGAAACTGGTTGAAGCCCTCGGCGTGGGCTACCTGACCGCTGCCCGATTCGCTTTCGAGCAGCAGCCGGTAGCTTTCGGCATGCCCGCCGTAGTGGAATACGCGGATCCTGCCTGCGTAGGCCGGGTCCTGAAAGACGTCGAGGATGTCGCCGAGCGTCGCGTTGGCACGCTCCACCACCTCCACGGCCTGGGCCTGGCGGGCAGGCAGCAGCGCGTTGCGGATGCCGCGCAGCTCCTGGGCAAGCCCGCGCAGGTAGCGGGCCCCGTCGGCCTGTTCATTGGCGAAAGCAAGGAAAATCACCGGCTTAAGCTCTGGCATACCGCGCGGCGCAGGGTTGAAGATGCAGGTAGAATGCGGTAACATACGCAAAACTCCGCATGCAGGATGCTTTTCGTCCGGAAAATATCCTGCATCCCGTTCCGGATGCGCAGGAATGCCGCCTGAACCCGCCGGATTCCGCCCTGAATCTTACATGCCCGGAGGCCGCATGCCACAGCCCGGAGGGGCCGCGCAGCCCGCCAGCCGGATCTGACCATTCAGCCGCCTGCTTGAACCGCTCGCTTTTCCGCGCGCTTCTTACATGGAATCCGGCTGTATGTTGCATGGGTTCAACGATGGTGGAAAGCGTTAATACCCCCACCCTTACCTTACTATAGCCGAAACAACTAACAGGCTGTCCGCCCTCTCCATCCCGGAGAGGGCGTGCAGTTTTTCGGCGGAGGCAGCGCTCAGACTTTGAGCGAAAGCGATACCACCAGGCTTCGCCCATCGCTGGGCCACACCCCGGGGCCCGGGTAGATGACGGGACGCTTGGTAAAAAATGCCCGGTCCGTCAGGTTGCTGACCGACAGGCGCATGTTCAGCCGCGGGCTCAGCTGCACGCCCATAAAGGCATCCCATACCGCATATGCAGGCACCAGGCCCCGCGAACCATTGGCTGCGGGCACGACGGTATTGAACGGATCCGAAAATGTCTCGCCGGTATAGCTGTACTGCAGGGAAAAATCGAGCTGCTTCCAGGCAGCCTGGAGTCCGTTGCGGCTGGTCCAGCGCGGTGCGCTTTCGAGCCGGTTGCCTGCCAGCGGCACATTCTCCTGCCCCAGGAGCAGCGCTCCGCTGAGGTAGCGGGCGTTCATCCACGCAGTGGCGGAGAATACGGACAGGCTCCATGACGGCCCTTCCAGCAGGATGCCTTCGGCGTAGCACTCCACCCCTTCGCTGCGGCTGTCGCCGATATTGGTGCGGAGAAAATACAGTTCGCCCTGCCCGTCCTCCATCGCCTGCAGGCCGATCCGGTCCCGGTACTCCACCCGGAACAGGGTCATATTCAGCCGGATCCGCTGATCCAGCCAGGCGGCCCGGAAGCCCAGTTCGGCATTGTAGCCCCGCGAATCGCGGAGGTCCGGATCGGTGCGCTCCAGCGCATTCGCCGGGATTACTTCGCCCATCACCACCGGCCGGTAGGCCTGCGCGATGCCGCCGAAGAGCTGCGCCCGGGGCGAAAGCCGGTACTGGAAGCTGATGCCCCCCAGCACGAAGCGGTGCTGAATGTCGGCAGGCACCCGCTCCGGCGGCAGGGCCCGGATAATTCCGGTCATCTCGGTGAGGCCGTACTCTGCCCGGATGCCCGGCGATACCAGCAGGCGGCGGCTGATCCGCACCTGATTTTCCGCAAACACCGCCGCATTCCGGGTGCGGTAATGCAGGTCCCGGCCCCAGTTGGGGTCGGTAAGCGTGAGGTCGTAATCCGTTCCTGTGGTGCCCCTGCCCAATTGCTGCCGGTTCAGATCGTTGTAAATCAGGCGGATCCCCGCCGCGAGGGCAGACTGCATTCCGCCCAGCCGGTAGCGGTGCAGCACCCGAAGCTCGCTGGTGCTGCTGTTGAACCAGTCGATGTCCACCTGACGGGCCGCATACTGGCCGGTCTGGCGGCTGATGGTGTCCTTCCGGTCCGATGCGCCCAGCAGCTGCACGCTGCTCCGGTCGCCGCGCAGGTGCGAGAGCACCCATTCCACCTGCGTGCGCGGGCCCGGCCTCCAGTTCAGGGTCAGCGAGCTGACCAGAATATCGGGGCTGTAGTAATTGCGGCTGCGGGTAGCCTGGCGGGGGTCGGCACGGAACATGCTGTCGTTCAGCGGTCCCGGTATCTGGTACTGATAGGTGGAGCGGCCCGCTTCCGCGCGCAGCGACAGGCGCTCCGATACCTTCCACGTGAGGCTGGCAAACTGCGCCTGCGTGGAGGACTCTCCGTTTTCGCGGTACCCCTGCGATACCCGCCGGTAGTCGTAGGCCTGCCAGGTCAGGCGGCCCTTGCGCCCGCCCGCTGCATTGTACATCGACAGCAGGCCAAACGAGCCTGCGGAGTTCTGATGCTCGAAGGCAAATGCGCGGCTGGTATCCGGCTGGCGCGTCACATAATTGAGCATGCCGCCGAACATGGCGCCGTACTGCAGGGCCGCCGTGCCGCGCACCAGCTCGATCCGTTCGATGGCCTCCATCGGCGGATTGTAATGGCTGGCAGGATAGCCGTACAGGTCGGAATTGAGCAGGACGCCGTTCTGCCGCACATTCAAATCCCAGCTCCGGTGCGGATCCAGCCCCCGCAGCGCGAAGCTGACCTGGTTGCCGGAGCCGTCCATATCGTAGGCGAAGGCCCCCGGAATCTTGGCAAACACCTGCCGCACCTGCTTGTCGGGCAGGCTTGCCGCCGTCTGCCCTACCTGGATCACCTCCGTCTGCTTGCCGGCCAGCAGCTGCATGCGGTGAATATCCGGCAGGGTGTCCACCGGACGGAAGCGCCCGCGCCATGCCTGAATGGTAATCTGATCGAGCCTGCGGGCTGCACTGTCGGCGGGCTGGGCATGCAGTCCGCCCCAGGAAGCCAGCACAGCTCCGGCAGCCAGTATGAGATGTGTTATGCCAGATCGCACAGCAAGATGGATTTAAGGATTGTGAAAGAAAAAACCCTGCCGGGGGCGGATCCTCCGCGCCCCGGCAAGGCCGCTAACTACTATATACTATGGGCGTATACTTCATGATATCCGGATCATTCTGCCCCGTCGAGGCGGGCTTTGGCGATGGTGTAGGCCGCTACCTGCTTGCCCTGATCATTGCCGACTTCCGCATCGAAGCGGAAGTGGATGCCTGCGTAGATCCGCGACATGGCAGCTTCTTCTGCCCATGCCTCGAAAGCAGCCGCATCCTGCGGAAAGATGTGGGAAAGCACCGCAGCCGCAGCTGCGGAGAACGTGGAATGCCCGGAGGTATAGCTGGGGAAATTGGGGATGCCGAGGATGGTCTTGAATCCCGGAATGGCCTGCGAAGGACGCGGATAATGGTAGTAATACTTGGCATCCCAGCAGCTGATTCCCGCATCCATCATGGCCATGTTCAGATAGGCGAACGTCCGCGCCGAACGCAGCGGATTGAAGCGGGCCTGCACCATGTACTCCGATGCCCGGCGGTTCCAGTGGCCGGGCGGGGTGTAGGTGCCTATGCCGTCGGACCAGAAATTCGCGATGCGCCGCTGTTCTGCGGTCAGGTTCTCCGCAATTTCCTTCAGCTCTGCGGCGTCTGCCTCAAACTCCGGCGACCCCGGTGCCGGCGGCGGCACAGGACGCACTGCCTCCACGCTCGGAATGCACCAGGGGCGCACCTTTCCGAAAAGCGGCGTGATGCCCACCGGACGGACCGGATCTTCGAGGTTTTCCCAATGCCAGCCCAGGCGGGCCTGCGCTGCGTCGCGGATCGAATCTGAAATGGCGCGGGAGGTCTGGGCTTTCCGCATGCCGTCGGAAGATGCGCGCGCCAGCACCAGCGCTGCCACCGCACGGCCCAGCGAGTCGCCTGCCGTGAGGTCGCTCTGCACCTGCATGCCGGAACGCTTCAGCGCATCGAGGTGCTCCGCTGCTTTCGCCGCAATGAATTCCTTCTCCAGCGGAAACATCGCCGAAAGCACCGCCTTGGACACCGCAGCTACGGCAGCGCCGTCCGATGGATACCCCGGTAGCTGATTTTCAGGAAGATGCACCTCCACCGAAGGATCGGCCTGAAAAGGTGCCGGGCGGTTGAACTGGTACTTGTACTGCCAGACCGCAATCATCGCATCGAACTGCGCCACGCTCCAGTAGGCCAGCATGCGGCAGGCATACGGCGGATGGGCGAAGGGGAAATACGGGTACTGGCTGGGATTGGCAGGATCCGGCACGCCGTAGGTTCCGTCAGGGTTGGGAGCAGGCGGCAGGTTGTATTTGGCGGCCAGGTCGCGGGCAATCTCATTCCAGCGGATCAGCGGGTTGCTGCCCCAGTATTCGATGGCTTCCTGCTGCTCCGGCGTCAGCGAAGCGGACAGCGCCTTGGCTTCGGCTACTTCAGCCAGGAAGGCCGGCGAAGCGGCATCTGCCGGGGCCGGAATCCCGACCTGGGAGGCGCTGCTGAGCACCACAGGCTTCCAGGTGCCGCCTGTCTGGTCCAGGCTGGCATATTCGTATGCTTCAAATGGCACAAATGCCGGCAGCTCCGGCTGGCAGGCAGGCAGCAGGCACAGAAGCGCTGCGGAAAAGAGGATGATATACTGAAGCGGTCTCATATGCAGATACAGGCTTGAAAAGGTGGTGAACAGGTAAACAGGGTGAATATGCAGTGAAGCAGCAGCGAATCATCAGGTCATTTCCAGACACCAAACTGCCAGGTCAGCCCACCGGAAAGCAGGCTGGACTGCCCTGCATTGCGTCCGGCCAGCACCTGGCTGGCGGCGGCGGTAATGCCCAGCCCCCGGACCGCAGGCAGATAGTACTGTGCGCGGAAGCCGATCTGGACCAGGTTCATGCGGTTGGAGGGGAATCCCATGTCCTGCCGACGGATGTCGAAGCCGCCGAAGGTATGCAGGCCGTCGAGGCTGAATTCTGCCCGCAGGCTGCGCTTCAGCATCCAGGTTCCCAGGGCTCCGCCGTAGGAAAGCGCGTTGGGCACATCTACCTGATCGGTGTAGATGCCGTGGGTGGTGAAATAGTAGCTCCGCTCGATGGTGGTGATGCCCCGGTAGTGGAAACCGGCCTGGCCGCGGAGATAGGCGCCGCCGTTGAGCTCGTACTTCAGGATTCCGCGCAGCGACAGATCGGGGCATCCCAGGCCCAGGCTGAAAGGCATGTAATCAGACAGATAATTGCTCGCAGGCGCGCTGAAGCCCAGCGCGGCGAAGCCTTCGGCCCGGCCCGGCCCGGCCTGGACGCTGAAGCCCTGGGCCTTCAGCCAGATCCCCCAGTCCTGCAGGCCGTTCACGCCTGCCATCTGGCCGGCGCTGGCACGGGTCCGCATCCACGGCAGCGCCGCGATCAGGTTGATCCGGTCGGTAATCCCGAGGGCAAACATCGGCATCACCATTTCCCGGGTCAGGGTGCCGATATTGCCATTTTCGCGCTTCAGGGTGCCTTCCCAGTACTGGCTCCATGCATCATGGGAGTACGACACGGCCAGACAGATCTGGCCGCCGGGCATCATCAGGGCATCGGAGGGCGTCTGCGCCTGCATTGAAAGGCATAGGGCAAGCAGCGGCCCAATGGCAGCAAAACGTACAGCAAAGGTCATTGGAATATGATTTTGTAGGGTGGCAAGTGAAACCGGACGGTGTGCTGCGCCGCACGGCGCAGCATGGTGCGCAGGAGGCTGCGCGGGCAGGTGCCCGGCAGCAGGGCTGCCGGCGGGGCGCGGACGGCTCCAGGACAGCCGGATGCGCGGCCCAGACGGGGCGCACGGATCAGCTGCGGGCCGGCAAGGCTCCGGAATGCAGAATGGGAGGGAAATGGCCGGAAGTGGCTGGCAACCTGCGCGCACACGCGCACATGCAATGCATGCGGCACCGGCGGCGGACTCAGCAGGACAGCCGGATCAGGCCTGATCCGGCGGGGGCACGGGCACCGGCAGCACCAGGCGCACCGGGCGGTCGGCATAGAAGCCGGCAAACTCCAGCGGGGCCTCCGATGCAGCAGGGAGCGGCTCCTGGGCAGAGGCGAAATGCTCGCTGGTCAGCTTTTTCAGCAGCACCATCTCGCGCTCCTGCTCCTCGGATGAAACCGGCTCGGACCGCGTGATCTGCTGATAGGTGGTGCTGCGCGCCTCGTCTACCAGCATATAATAATGTGTCTGGCCGCCGATCTCGATGCTGAAGGCCTGGTCGCCGTACACGGCGCCGCGGACGGGCATCTCCGGCGCACCGGCAAGCTGGACGGCGCTGCGGATCCCGTACGTGCGCAGCAGCTCGTCTGCAATGCGCTGCTCCAGGGGATTCATCACATGCCGCACTTCCACATACTCCGTCACTTCGAGGAATACAAAACGCTCGGCCCAGCTCAGGAGCAGGGTGGCGAGCAGCATGTATGCCTTGACAGATCGCATGGAGCAGAAGTAGCAGTACGAAAGTAGCAGGAATTCTGCATATATCCAAATTATATTCAACATAGCTGCTGACACGAGCCGGAATCATAGCGTGCATACGCCAGAATAAAAATTGATGCTTATAGCGAATTTTCGCTTGACATTGTTTTTCGCAACATATATCTTTGCGGGTGTATATGAACACGCACCTCCTTCACCCGATCCGCCTGCCTGAGGGCGTCAGCTTGAACGCCCCGCCGGACGAAGCCCAGGCCGCCATCCTGAGCCCGGAAGCGCTGGAATTCATCGCTGCCCTGCACCGCCGCTTCGACGGGCGCCGCCGCGAGCTGCTTGCCCTGCGCCAGGACCGGCAGGCCCGCCTCGATGCCGGCGAACTGCCGGATTTTCTCCCCCATACCCGCGCCGTCCGCGAAGGCAGCTGGACCGTGGCGCCCCTGCCGCCCGACCTGCTGGACCGCCGCGTGGAGATCACCGGCCCCGTGGACCGAAAAATGGTCATCAATGCCCTCAACTCCGGCGCGAAGGTCTTCATGGCCGACTTCGAGGATGCCAATGCCCCTACCTGGCACAACTGCATCCAGGGCCAGCTCAACCTCTCCGATGCGGTCCGGCGCACCATCGCCTGGGAAGACCCCGAACGCGGCAAGTCCTACCGCCTTGTCCCGGAGCCGGCCGTGCTCATGGTGCGTCCCCGGGGCTGGCACCTGCCGGAGCGCCACCTCGTAATCGACGGCCAGCCCGCCAGCGGTGCCCTCACCGATTTCGGGCTCTATTTCTTCCACAATGCCCGCGAACTGCTCGCCCGCGGCTCCGGGCCCTACTTCTACCTGCCCAAACTCGAAAGCCACCTCGAAGCGCGCCTCTGGAACGAGGTGTTCATCTTCGCCCAAAGCTGGCTGGGGCTGCCCCTCGGCACCATCAAGGCGACGGTGCTCATCGAGACCATCCTGGCCTCGTTCGAGATGCATGAAATCCTCTACGAACTCCGCGACCACTCCGCCGGGCTCAACTGCGGCCGCTGGGACTATATTTTTTCCTTTATCAAAAAATTCAGCAAACGCCCGTCCTTCCTCCTGCCCGACCGTGCGCAGGTGACCATGACCGTGCCGTTCATGAGCGCCTACTCCCTGCTCGTCATCCAGACCTGCCACCGCCGGGGCGTGCATGCGATGGGCGGCATGGCTGCGCAGATCCCCATCAAGGACGACCCGGAGGCAAACGCCGCCGCGCTGGAAAAAGTGCGGGCCGACAAGGAACGCGAAGCCCGCAACGGCCATGACGGCACCTGGGTGGCCCATCCGGGCCTGGTGCCGGTGGCAATGGAGCAGTTTGACCGCTACATGCCCGGCCCCAACCAGCTCCATATGCTCCGCGAGGATGTACAGGTGACGGCAGAAGACCTGATCCGGGTGCCGGCCGGCACGATCACGGAGGCCGGCCTGCGCATGAATATCGATGTAGGGCTGCGCTACCTCGAAGCCTGGCTGGGGGGAAACGGGTGCGTGCCGATTTACAGCCTGATGGAGGATGCCGCTACGGCCGAAATCTCGCGCTCCCAGGTCTGGCAGTGGGTGCGCCACCGCGCCCGCATGGACGACGGGCGCACGATCGACGCGGAACTGTTCGCCCGCCTGCTGCCTGAACAGCTGGAACGCATCCGCACCCAGCTCGGCGAAGCGCGCTACGCCGCCAGCCAGTTTCCGAATGCTGCCCGGATATTCTCCCGCCTCGTCCTTCAGCCCGAATTCGAGTCCTTCCTGACCCTGCCTGCCTATGAGGCGCTGAGCGAGGCCTGATCCGCATGACCACCGATCCGGCCCGGCGCAGCCGGGCATGGGGGCCGCACCCCGCGGCCCCGCAGACCCTGCATGGCATTCACATCACCTTTTCAATATCCAGCATACAATGAACAGCTCCCGCCAACAGCAAATCGACAGCCTCATCTCCGACTGGCTCGGAAATCCCCGCTGGAACGGCATCCGCCGCCCCTACACCGCCGAAGAGGTGGTGAGCCTCCGCGGATCGGTGCAGATCGAATACAGCCTCGCCCGCATGGGCGCCGACAAGCTCTGGCGCCTCCTCCACGAGCCCGACGCGGTGGCCGCACTCGGCTGCATGACCGGCAACCAGGCCGTGCAGGCGGTGCAGGCCGGCCTGAAGGCCATCTACTGCTCCGGCTGGCAGGTGGCCGGCGACGCCAACACCGCCGAAACCATGTATCCCGACCAGTCGCTCTACCCGGTGGATGCCGTGCCCGCGCTGGTGCGCCGCATCAACAATTCCCTCCTGCGGACCGACCAGATCCACTGGCTGGACCAGCAGCATGGCACCGACTGGATGGCCCCCATCATCGCCGATGCGGAAGCCGGCTTTGGCGGCAACCTCAACGCATACGAACTGGCCAAGCACCTCATCATGGCCGGTGCAGCAGCCGCACATTTCGAAGACCAGCTTTCTTCCGCCAAGAAATGCGGCCACCTTGGGGGCAAGGTGCTCGTGACGACGCCGGAAGCGGTGCAGAAGCTGATTGCGGCACGCCTCGCCGCCGATGTGCTGGGCGTCCCGACGGTCATCATCGCCCGCACCGACGCCGAAGCCGCCAACCTGCTCACCTCCGATATCGACCCGCGCGACCGTGCGTTCTGCACCGGCGAGCGCAGCTCGGAAGGCTTCTATTACGTGCGCAACGGCATCGAGCAATGCATCGCCCGCGGCCTGGCCTATGCGCCCTATGCCGATCTGCTCTGGATGGAGACCTCCCATCCCGACCTGAACGAGGCCCGGCGCTTCGCCGAGGCCATCCATGCGGAGTATCCCGGCAAGCTGCTGGCTTACAACTGCTCCCCGTCCTTTAACTGGAGCGCGAACCTCGATGCAGATACCATGAAAGGATTCCGCGAATCGCTCAACGCGATGGGCTTCAAGTTCCAGTTTATCACCCTCGCCGGCTGGCATGCGCTGAACAACAGCATGTTCGAGCTCGCGCACGCCTACGCGCAGGAAGGCATGTACGCCTACTCGCAGTTTCAGGACCGGGAATTCGCCAATGAATCCCTGGGCTACCGCGCCGTGAAGCACCAGCGTTTCGTCGGCACGGGCTACTTCGACGCCGTGCAGAACACCATTACCGGCGGCGATTCCTCCACCACCGCCATGCAGGGCTCCACGGAGACGCATCAGTTCTTCGGCTGAGCCGACCGCACCGCGCACAGCAGCCCCGGCAGGCCGGCATCCCCATGCCGGCCTGTATGCTGTTGCGTCATCCTGCTGCGCCGGGCAGCCTCGCGGACGCCCTTGCGGCATGCGCAGCGGATGGTTCCTGATGTGCGGATTCGCTGCTGTTTGCCTGTTGCCATTCTCCAAACAAACGATCGTTAGCATTGCCATTCCCGCAAAGAAGCCCCGAAAAACTGGACATCTTGCGTAACAATCCGTACTTTTGTCATCTGTACCGGAAGGCTGAAACCCTGCTCTGCCGGCAGCCCCTGCCTCCGGACGCTGGACCCCTTTGATTGAACTCGCAATAATCCCTTGACTACCAAACCCCTAACCGATGGATCAGCGCGTTTATGTTTTTGACACGACGCTCCGGGACGGCGAACAGGTGCCCGGCTGCCAGCTGAATACCCTGGAAAAGATCGAGGTAGCCCGTGCCCTGGAAGCCCTGGGCGTCGATGTGATCGAGGCTGGATTCCCTATCTCCAGCCCTGGCGATTTTCAGTCGGTGGTGGAGGTTTCCAAAGCTGTCACCGAGCCGACGATCTGCGCCCTGACCCGCGCTGTGGAGAAAGACATCGACTGCGCCGCCGAGGCGCTCCGGTACGCCCGCCGCAAACGCATCCACACCGGCATCGGCAGTTCCGATATCCATATTGTCAACAAGCTGAAAACCACCCGCGAAGCCGTACTGGAGGTGGCCGCCCGCGCTACCCGCTACGCCCGCCGCTACGTGGACGACGTAGAATTTTTCTGCGAGGATGCCGGACGCGCCGACCCCGAGTTCCTCGCCCGCATGGTCGAAACGGTCATCGCCGCCGGCGCTACGGTCGTCAACATTCCCGACACCACCGGCTACTGCCTCCCCGACCAGTACGGCAGCATCATCCGCTACCTCATGGACCATGTGCCGAACGTGGACAAGGCCATTCTCTCGGTGCACTGCCACAACGACCTCGGACTGGCAACCGCCAATACCATCGCCGGCCTCGCCAACGGTGCCCGCCAGATGGAAGTGACCATCAACGGCATCGGCGAACGCGCCGGCAATACCTCCCTCGAAGAGGCGGTGATGATCCTGCGCAGCCACTATGAAAGCCTGCATCTCGGAACCCGCATCGACCCCAAGCAGCTCTTCCCCGTCAGCCGCCTGGTATCCCGGCTGATGCGCATGCCCGTGCAGGCCAACAAGGCCATCGTGGGCCGCAATGCCTTCGCCCATTCCTCCGGCATCCACCAGGACGGGGTGCTCAAAAGCCGCGAGAACTACGAGATCATCGACCCGAAAGATGTCGGCGTGCCCGACTCGCTCATCGTGCTCACCGCCCGCAGCGGACGCGCCGCCCTCAACCACCGCCTCGAAAAGTTGGGCTTCGACCTCAAGCCGGAGGAGCTGACCAGCAAGTACGAGGAATTCCTCATGCTCGCCGACCAGAAAAAGGAAGTCTCCGACGACGACCTGCTCAGCCTGATGGGCGTGCCCAAGGGCGAGCGCGTGCTCGAAATCCAGTCGCTCGATGTAACCTGCGGCAAGGAAAAGCCCGCCCGCGCCGGTGTGCAGCTCAACCGCAACGGCCGGGTGCTCTACACCGAAGCCGAGGGCAACGGCCCCGTGGATGCCTGCATCCGCGCCATCGACAGCCTGCTGGGCATCGAGGTCCGGCTGGAGGAATACCTCGTGCAGGCCATTACCGGCGGCAGCGACGACATGGCCCGTGTGCATATCCAGATTTCCAAGGACCAGGTCTTCTACTATGGCTTCGGCTCCGATACGGATACGATTTTCGCGACGGCGAAGGCGTATGTGGATGCGCTGAGCAAGGTGTGAGAAGGGTATTGAGTATTGGGTATTGGGTATTGGGTATTGGGGCGGATGCGGGAGTCTGATGAACGGCAAGGGGCTCAGCCGCAGGCATCCGTCAGTCTTGCGACTTGCTACTGGAGACCCCCTACTCCCCCAAACCCAGGCACAGCCAGTCTCACTACTCAATACGCACTACTCAATACGCGCTTACTCCCCCAGCCCGTTCCGCCACCCAGACCCGTGCGGCGGCATCCGACTCGAACAGATCCTCCAGCGAAGGATGTGCCACAAACGGCAGGTGATGCATCGCCGCTTCGTTCAGGTCGGCGATGTCGGTGAAGCGGATGCGCTCTTCGAGAAAGAGGCGGTTGGTGATTTCATTGGCGGCATTGAGCAGGCAGGGCGCATTGCCGCCGCGCTGCATGGCCTCGAAGGCGAGGCCCAGGTTTTTGAACACCTGCGTATCCGCCTGCTCGAAGGTCAGGGAAGGATAGCGGAGAAAACTGAAGCGGGGAAAGGGATTCGGCAGGCGGGCGGGCCAGGTGAGCGCATACTGAATCGGCAGCCGCATGTCGGGCAGGCCCAGCTGCGCCTTGATGCTGCCGTCTTCGAACTCCACCATCGAGTGGATGATGGACTGCGGGTGCACCACCACCTCGATCTGGCCGGGCTCCAGCCCGAAGAGCCATTTGGCCTCGATCACCTCCAGGCCCTTGTTCATCATGCTGGCCGAGTCGATGGTGATCTTGGCGCCCATCGCCCAGTTGGGGTGCTTGAGCGCCTGGGCGCGGGTCACCTGCCGGAGCTGCTCCAGCGAATAGCCCCGGAAGGGGCCGCCGGACGCGGTAAGGATGATTTTGGCGATGGGATTGCCCTGCTCGCCGCTGAGGCACTGGAAAATAGCCGAATGCTCGCTGTCCACGGGAATGATGGGCGCCTGCTGCTGCCGGGCCAGGCCCATGACCAGCTCGCCGGCGACAACGAGGGTCTCCTTGTTGGCCAGGGCAATGGCCTTGCCCGAGGCCAGGGCCCGGAGCGTAGGCCGCAGGCCTGAAAAGCCGACCAGCGCCGTCAGCACCATGTCGATATCGTCCCGCTCCATCAGATCGGCCAGGGGGCCGCTGCCGGCGTGCACCTCGATCGGCAGGCCCGCCAGTCCGTCGCGCACCTGCGCGTATTTCGCCTCATCCGCAATGACCACCGCCTCCGGCAGAAACTCCCGCGCCTGCGCGATGAGCAGCTCGGCATTGCCGTTTGCCGTAAGCAGCACCGCCCGGTAACGGTCCGGAAAACAGCGCAGCACATCCAGCGCCTGCACGCCGATGGAGCCGGTGGAGCCCAGAATGGCGATGCGTTGAGGGGTTTGCATAACAGATCGGTTCTTTTGTTGAAGCAAATAACCCCGTTCGGCCCTTCCGGTTTGCGGATCCGGCAGATTTGTTACGATTTCTTCTGATTGCCCGCGCGCTTCTCCAGCTGCTCCGCGTACCAGTCGTCCGTCAGGTCGAGGACTTCATCCAGCCAGTCGGCGATTTCCTCCGGCGGCCCTGCGGACTCGGAGCCGTAGAGAAACTCATATCCGGTATCGAATCCTTCGCCTTCAAAGGCGATGGTCAGCAGGCAGTCTTCGCCCTCGCGGTCGCTGAACTCATAGCGCCCGGCCAGCTCGGCCAGCTCCGGGGGAAACAGGTCGAGGGCCTCCTCAAACCAGGACGGATCCACGTGGCCCATGGCCGGCAGCAGGGTATCGGGCTCTCCGCTGCCGTCGCCCATGCGGTTGAGGGCGCCGCTGCGGGCAAGCAGGAGGGTCAGGACGGTTTCGCCAGCGAATTCGAGGCGGATGGAGATGCGGGCGGCGGCGGAAAAAGGATGATCGTTCATATCGCGCATTCAGCGCTGCAAGGTACGGAATAATCCGGCGCGGAATCAGGGCAGCAGATCCTGCAGCCCGATCGCAATCCCCAGCGCCGGAAATTCCAGCTGCTCCTCCGGCCCGATCCGCGTGCAGCTGCTGTACTGCCCGTCTGCCGGCGCGCGGAAGACCTCGGCCTGCCGCCCCTCCAGATCGATGATCCATACCTCCGGAATGCCGGCCTGCGCATAGAGCGGCAGCTTGACCTCGCGGTCGTAATCGAGGGAGGTGGCCGATATTTCGATCAGCAGCCATACATCGCCGGGCGCTGGATGGCGGCGGATATACCGGGACCTGGGCGGCCGCAGCAGCAGGATATCGGGCTCAGGCTCGGAACGGTCTGAAAGGCGCACCGGATTCTGAATCCGCACGATGGCATTGCTGCCTGCTGCGGCATGGAGCAGCGCTCCCAGCAGATCGGTGCAATACGCGTGTTCGCTGCTGACAGGGCTCATACCGATGATCCTTCCTTCGATCAGCTCCAGGCGTTCAGATTCCGACAGAATGCCGGCCTCCGCCATCCGGTGGTACTCGGACACGCTGAGCAGGCGGTATGGAAGCTGGACGGTCATGGGGAACTGCGGGCGCTGCCCGGCTTTTGGGAATCAAGATACGGATTTTCTCCTGCTTATCCAATCCGTCCGGCAAATGCCCAGACCATTGCCGCTGCGCCGGACAGAAACAGCAGGCTGCTGAGGGCCAGATCCATCGAAATCCGGAGCTTCGGCCGGCGCCGTGCAGGTGTGCGGCGGGCAGGGCCCGCGATGACCGCATGGCGGGCGCAATGCACGCCCAGCCCCAGAGAAATGCTGAAAATCAGCCCAATCCAGATCATGGTTACAGGTTCCATCGGAATACCGGTTGCTGTATGGCAATACCTACGCAGACAATCCGGAGCCGGATGGCGCAAAAGCGAAAAAATTGAACGGGCGCACAGCGTACATCAGCGGCGCCCGCCCATGGGGCGCATGCCGCCGAGCATGTTGGGGGGCAGCTTGCCGCCTGGCGGCAGCGTATTGAGCTTTTTCATGGTCTTTTTCATGGCGGTGAACTGATTGATCAGTTCGTTCACCTCGCGGATGGGGCGTCCGCTGCCTGCGGCGATCCGCCTGCGGCGGGAACCGTCGAGCAGTTCGGGTTTTTGCCGCTCCTTGATGGTCATCGAACGGATGATGGCCTCCACATGCCGGAAGGAATCGTTGTTGATGTCCATGCCGCTGATCATCTTGCCCATGCCCGGAATCATGGCCAGCAGGTCCTTGACATTGCCCATCCGCTTGACCATCTGGATCTGCGAAAGGAAATCGTCGAAGTCGAGTTCGTTCTTGCGCAGCTTTTTCTGCAGCCGCTCTGCCTCCTGCTGGTCGTACTGTGCCTGGGCGCGCTCCACGAAGGTCAGCACGTCGCCCATCCCCAGGATGCGGGACGCCATCCGCTCAGGATAGAAGAGGTCGAGGTCTTCGAGCTTTTCGCCCGTGCTGACAAACTTGATCGGCTTTTCGACGACCGACCGGATCGAAATCGCGGCCCCGCCGCGGGTATCGCCGTCGAGCTTGGTGAGCACCACCCCGTCGAAGTTCAGGCGGTCGTTGAAGGCCTTGGCCGTGTTCACCGCGTCCTGGCCGGTCATTGCGTCCACGACGAAGAGCACTTCCGTAGGCTGCACCGCCGCTTTGACGCGCTCGATTTCGTCCATCATCTCCTCGTCCACTGCCAGGCGGCCTGCCGTATCGAGGATGACAAAGTCCTTGCCGCGCTGCTTGGCGTACTGAATGGCATTGCGGGCAATCGCGACCGGATCCTTGCTTTCCTCTTCTTTATATACCTCTACCCCGATCTGCTCGCCGAGCACCGAAAGCTGCGTGATGGCAGCCGGGCGGTACACGTCGCCGGCGACCAGCAGCGGATTGCGGCCCTTGCTCTTGAACATGCGGGCCAGCTTGCCCGAAAATGTCGTTTTGCCCGAACCCTGCAGGCCCGCGATCAGCACGATAGTAGGCGGATTTTTGGCTGCGGCAATCTGCGCCTGCGCGCCGCCCATCAGCCGCGAGAGCTCCTCATGCGCAATCTTGACCAGCAGCTGGCCCGGCGTCACGGAAATCAGAATCTCGCGGCCCATCGCCTCGTCCTTCACCTTCTGGGTGAAGTCCTTGGCTACGCGGTAGTTGACGTCCGCGTCGAGCAGCGCCTTGCGGACCTCCTTCAGGGTTTCCGCAACGTTGATTTCGGTGATTTTGCCCTGGCCCTTGAGCTTCCGGAGCGCCCGGTCTATATTCTGCGAAAGATTCTCGAACATGTGGATGGCTGATAGATCAGGCACAAATTAACCGCATTCCGGATTACCAATCAAGCGCCCCGCGGCAGGGCCATGCAGCGGAAACCGCAGAACTTTCGTATATTGGGATCTGGAATTACGGTCAATATGCATACCATCCTTCCCTCCCCGCCGGCAGCAGATCTGATCGTGTATCCGCAATCAGACGGAAAGCCCAGGGCTGAAAATACCTGGCAGGCCAGGTGGATGGTACTCCTATACGGCAATCTCCGGAGCTTCCTCGATCTGCGCGAGGCATTCGTAGCCATGGACCTTCTCTGGTATCCGGTAGAGGGCCAGTCCAAAATTTCCGCAGCCCCCGATGTGATGGTGGTCTTCGGCAGGCCCGACGGCGACCGGCCTTCGTGGATGCAGTGGAAAGAGGAAGGCCTCGGCCCGCAGGTGGTCTTCGAGGTGCTGTCCCCCTCCAACTCCGCCATCGAGATGCTCAACAAGCAGCACTGGTACGGAATGTACGGCGTTGAAGAGTGCATCGTCATCGATCCCGGAACCAATCCCGGCGATCCGGAACGCTTTTCCGCGCTGCAGCGCCATGACGGCGTCCTGAAGCCGGTGCCCGTTTCCGAAGCAGGCTGGACCAGCCCCCGGCTGGGGGTCCGCTTCTGCGAGGAAGCCGGCCGCCTGCGGATCTATGCTCCCGACGGCAGCCCCTTCCGCTCCTTCGAATCGCTCAAGCAGCAGCTCGAAGACGAAAAACGCCGCGCTGAAGAGGCGCTCGCCGAAGTGGAGCGCCTCCGCGCACGCCTGCGCGAGCTGGAGCCCTGATCCGGACCTGCCTCAGCGGATCACCGTCACCGTGCCCGAACGCTCGTAGAGCACTTCATTCTCTCCGATTCCATTGATCACGTACACGTACACGCCCTCAGGAACGGCCCTGCCCAGGTAGGTGCCGTCCCAGCGGAAGTCCGGATCGTCCGAGCTGTACACCTGCAGGCCCCAGCGGCTGAAAATCCGCACATTCAGCGTCCGGATGCCCACATAGCCGACGTAGAAGTTGTCGTTGGTGCCGTCGCGGTTGGGGGTGAAGCCGGAAGGCACGTGCAGCGTGACGTTGTCCAGGGTGATGGTCTGGACTGCCGTATCCGGGCAGCCCCCCGCAGACCAGGCGATGAGGGTGACGGTGTACTCGCCGGCCGCCGGGAAAATGAAGTCCGGATCGGTCTCGCGGCTGGTCTGGCTGCCGAATCCGAAGCTCCACAGGTAGGAAGCCGCGTTGAACGAGGTATTGGTAAAGGTCACGCGCTGAGGCGCATAGCCCGTTGCAGGATCGAGCGTGAAGCCCGCCTCCGGAAAGTCGAACTCCTGATCGACCTGGATGGAGTCCGGAATGCCGGCGCAGTTGCCGATGAATGCGGTGGCTACATACCAGGTAGGCGCCAGAGGCAGCACCGAGATCTGCGCCGTCGTCTCGCCGGTATTCCAGCGGTAGCTGTCGCCGCCGCTGGCCGTCAGCTCCACAGCCCCGCCGTCGCAGGAGCGGTTGACGCCCGTTACTTCTGTAATGGGCCGGGCAATCAGGCTCACCAGCACCGAGTCGCTGTTCTGGCATTCATTGGCGTCCTGCGCAATGACGATGTACAAGGTCTCCCGGGCCGGCGATGCGACCGGGTTGGCAATGCCGGGATTGTTCAGGCTGCCGGCAGGCGACCACAGGTAGGTGGTTCCGCCGGTAGCCTGCAGCTGGGCGGTCGTGCCCTCGCAGATGGTCTGGTCTTCGCCTGCATCGATATTAGGCAACGGATTGACCGTCACGGTGATGCTGGCTGTATCCACGCAGCCGGCCGCATCGGTCACGGTCACCTGGTACCGGGTCGTGACATCCGGGTCCGCCACCGGATCGGACACAAAGGGATCGCTGAGCGAAAGCCCCGGGCTCCAGCGGTAGCTGGCCCCGCCGCTGGCAAAGAGGCGCACCGACTGCCCGAAGCAGATCGGCGCCGCCGGCGCAATCGCCGCCGAAGGCAGCGGAAGCACCTGCACATCGAAGCTCTTGGTGCTGATGCAGCCTGCGGGGCCGGTGGAGGTGACGGTGTACGTGGTCGAAACGGACGGCGTCGCCAGCGGATTGGCGATGAAGCGGTTGCTGAGGGTGCCGTTGTCGGGCAGCCAGGAATAGGTGACGCCGCCGCTGGCGGTCAGCTGGATGCTGTTGCCGGTGCACACGGAGGTATCCTCGAACGTAAACACCTCGAAGACCCGGACCTCCACGGTATCGAAGCCCAGACAGCCGTCCGGATCGGTGACCTGGAGGAAAAACTGCGTGGTGGTGTCCACCCCGGAGGCGAGCGGGTTCAGCGCCGTGGGATTGGACAGCGCCACCGGCGGCGAAGAGGTCCACAGGTAGGTGCCGCCAGCCACCTGGCCGGCCGCATTCAGGCGCACAGAACCGCCCCGGCAGATGAGGGTATCCTCCCGCGCGATGACTTCCAGCCCGGTCCCGACCGTGACCCGGACCGTATCCCGTGCAACACAGCCCTGCACATCGGTGATGGTCAGCACATAGATGCCGCTGGCCGGCGCCAGCGCCAGGGGATTCTGCACGTTGCTCGGCCCCACGATCAGGTTGGTGGGCGTCCAGGCGTAGGAAGCAGCTGCCGTAAGGGAAGTCAGCTGCACCGTGTCCGGCAGGCAGATTTCGATATCCGGACCTGCGTCCACCGCCGGCGGCGGATAGACGATGATGGTCTCGAAGGTCGTGTCGGTGATGTTGCAGCTCGTGGGATCGGTGATGATCAGCCGCACCAGATAGGTGCCTGCATTCTGGAAGGTATGCGTCGGCTCCTGCAGCGTAGAGGTGGCGCCGTCGCCGAAATCCCAGGCATAGGTGGTCAGCGCAGGCGTCACGAGGCCCAGGCTGGTATTGTCGAAGCGCACGAAGAGCGGGGCGCAGCCCTCGGTGGTTACCAGCGGGATGTTGTTCTGGTCGCGGGGGATGAAATCGGCCTCCACCCCGGCCAGGTTGAAGGACAGCTTGAAGATGGCCAGGTTGCAGCCGTTTTCGCCGCCCTGGGCGATGGTGGCATTGTTGGTCGGGCTCCAGACGCCGGGGGTTGTGGGGAAAGAGGAGTTGCCCCAGCAGCCTGCGCAGACCGCGTGATAGATCACCCCATTTTTGTCGAAACGGCTTGTGCCGCCGTCCACGTGGTCGCCGGCGGAGGTGGTGCCGTTGTTGAACCCGCCGAAAAACGACGCATACAGCAGCGACTGGGCATCGCGGGTCAGCACGATCATGTAAAAATCGCTGCCGTCCTCGCTTACCTGATCAAACGCATCCGGGGTCACGGGCATGCCGGACACGGTCACGCTGTTGAAATTGGTCGAGCCGCCCCAGCCGCTGACGTAGATGTTCTCGCAGCGGTCCACGAGAAAGGCCGTAGGCGAAATATTGGGCCCCAGCGCGTTCACCGCGCCGAACACCGTCGAAAACACGATGGCGTTCAGGTCATTGTTGAGCTTGATGATGAACTGCTTGCCGCCGGAGTTCTGGTACACGTTCTGCCCTGGCGGCGGAAATACCTGGAAGTTGCCTTCCGTCTGCCCCACGAGATAGACGTTCAGCGACGTATCCAGTTCTACAAAAAACGTCTGGTCGTAGTCGTTGGTGCCGATGAAGGTCGAATTCAGCACGGCGGTTCCGGAGGCGTTGAGCTTCGCCACAAATCCGTCGGTCGTGCCGCCGCGGTAGGAACTGTGCAGGCCGGCGATGGCCGGGAAGTTGCTGCTGGCGGTGCCGCCGGTCACATAGGTGCGGCCCGCATTGTCCACCTTGAGGCTGTAGGCGGCATCGTCTTCGTTTCCGCCGAGGTAGGTGGAGAAGAGCAGGCTGCCGAGGCTGGGCGAAAGCTTGAACACGACTGCATCCTGCCCGCCCGCGCGCGAGGAGCGGAAGGCGCCCGGCGTCGTGGGGAAGTTGTTGGAATTGGTCGATCCGGCCACATACACATTGCCGGCGTCGTCGAGGATGACCTCGCCGCGGGCGTCGTCGCCGTAGTTGTACTTCGTATCCGTGCTGGTGCTCAGGTTGGTGGAGCCGTTGACGCCGTCGTTGTCCGCGCCGCCGATGAGCGTGGAGGCGACGAGGCCGGTGCCGGCGGCGTTGAAGCGGGTGACGAAGATGTCGAAGCCGCCGTTGGGGGTCTGGTCGAAGGCGCCGGCGGTGGTGGGGAAGTTGGGCGAATTGGTCCGGCCCATGACAACCAGCTCGCCCGTGGCGCTGACGATCATGCTGTGCGGCTGATCGTTGTAGGTTGTGAAAGGATTGGTGCCGGCGGAGCCGCCCAGGTAGGTGGACCAGATGAGCGCAGAGCCGTCGGGCGAAAACTTGGAAATGGCCGCATCGGTCTCGCCGCCCTGAAACGACTGCTGGAAGGCGCCGGCTGTCACCGGATAGGCGCCGAAGATGGACGAGCCGAACTGGATCCCGCCCGCGTAGGCATTGCCGGCATCGTCGTAGGTGGCGGTAAAGCCCCAGTTGTTGGCGCTGGAGCCGGTGTAGGTGGAGAAGATCAGCGTCGGGTCGATGACCAGCGGCAGCGCCGGATCGAAGCCTTCGGGAAATTCATAGCTCAGCGTATCGCCCTGCAGCCTGAAACGGCAGGCCACCGGCAGCCTGGCATCGCCGGCATACTGCCAGGCCACCGGGGCCAGTTCGGTCATTTCGCGCACCGAGGTGCGGATCTGGAGGTTGCCCCCGCGGTCGAGCCGCACCTGCTCTGCCCCCCGGAACACCATGCGGATCTGGGCGGCATCGGCGCCCGGCTGGAGCAGGAAATCGTATTTGAGCGCGTCGCCTGAGCCGTAGAGCCGCAGGTCCACGCCGGGATACAGGGCCTGGTAGGTGATTTTGCCGTAGAGCGGCACGCCGCCCGCCCAGCGGGCAGGGTCATTGCCGAGGAAGTAGTTGTGGTATTCGCGGAATTTGCGCTCCGGCGCCAGCGCAGCCTGCTGCGCGCCGGCAAACTCCACCCGGAACACGTGCCAGCGGATGAGGCTGTCGGATTCGTCGTGCAGATGCGGCGCCAGCTCCTCATGGCGGTGCCCGTACACCGGAGGCAGGTGGTAGAGCCGGTAGGTCAGCTGCGCAGGCTCCAGCAGGATTTCGCCGCCGTTGAGCTGGACCCGGTATTCGATCCGCTGGTCCCATTGCCCCGCATTCCGGATAAACCGCAGGTCGCTGGAAACCGTCTCGGGATCGGGCCAGAGATACGACTTCATGGGCGCCTGCGCCTGCGCGCCGCCCAGGGCGGAGATCAACAGTCCAAACAGCAGAATGCGGGGATAGCGCATACAGTCGATACGTTGGGAGCGAAGGAAATACCGCAGGGGGAAGCTGCGCTGCGTATAAGGCATATAACGGATATGGACGGAGTTTAGCTGCAAGTTTGCTAATTTTGTTTCATGAAGCACCACACGGAAACGGAGGAAAACTACCTCAAATGCATCCTGCGGTTTTCGGAACAGACGGCGCCGGTTTCCACCAGCACCATCGCCGCCAGCATGGGCACGACAGCGGCCTCTGTGACCGATATGCTCAAGAAACTCAGCGACAAGCAATTGGTTTGGTATCAGCCGTACAAAGGCGTATCGCTGACGGAACAGGGGCGGCTGGTAGCCCTGCGCATCGTGCGGAAGCACCGGCTCTGGGAGGTATTTCTGGTGGAAAAGCTGAAGTTTTCCTGGGACAACGTGCATGAAGTGGCCGAGCAGCTGGAGCATGTCGATTCGCCCGAGCTGATCCGCCGCATCGACGAGTTTCTCGGCTACCCCAAATTCGACCCCCACGGCGACCCCATCCCCACCGAAGAGGGCGAAATGGCGCGCCGGGATACGCGCCTGCTCTCCGACATCCAGCCTGGCGACCGCGTGGTGATCGCCGGCGTGCAGCGCTCGGACCAGGATTTCCTCCAGTACCTCGATCTGATCGGCCTGACCCTCAACCGCGTGGTGACGGTCGTGGAACGGATCGCCTACGACGAGTCGCTGCGCCTCATGGCCGACAGCGGCAGCCTGGTGGTCAGCGGATCCGTGGCCCGGAATATCTCGGTGCTGCGCATGGAGCCTGTATCATGAAGATGCCATTCCAGCCCGGCGACCAGCGCCGCTACGACACCCGCGTCACCGAAGACAAGCTCGCCCGCTTCGATGCGGGCCTGGTGCATCCGGTGTACTCGACCTTCGCCCTGGGGCGGGATGCCGAATGGGCCTGCCGCCTCTTTGTGCTGGACATGCTGGAGCCCGGCGAGGAAGGCGTAGGCGCCTTCCTGTCCATCCGCCACCACGCGCCCGCTCCGCCGGGCGCCGAAATCCGCATCACCGCCACCCTCGCCGGCGCCGAAGGGCGCCGCATCCGCTGCACCTGGGAAGCCCGCCACGGCAGCCGCCTCATCGCCTCCGGCGAGCAGGAGCAGCATATCCTCCGCAAGGCAGATTTCGATGCCTACCTTGCAACCCTTTGAGCTTCTCTGCGTACCTTGCAATCCTGCCCGGCCCGCGCCCGGCAGCGTATCCGTATCGTATGAGCGAAAAAGGCCGAAATAGCACCGTCATCCAGAACCGCAAGGCTCGCCACGAGTACTTCATCGAGGAAGAGCTGACGGCGGGCATCGTGCTGACCGGCACCGAAGTCAAATCGCTCCGGAGCGGCAAAGCCAGCCTCGAAGAAGGCTACTGCTATGTGGAGCAGGACGAGGTTTTTGTCAAAGGCATGAACATCGCCATCTACGAACAGGGCAGCTACAACAACCACGACCCGTTCCGGACGCGCAAGCTCCTGCTCAAAAAGCGCGAGATCCGCAGGCTGGCCAAATCGACTGAGCGCCAGGGCTATACCATCGTCCCGCTCCGGCTGTACTTCAACGACCGCAATCTGGTGAAGGTCGATATCGGCCTGGCGAAGGGCAAAAAGCTCTACGACAAGCGGGAAACGCTGAAGGAGCGGGATGTCCAGCGGGAGCTGGACCGGAGGCAGTGGTAGCATCGCAGCAGCACCTGCCTTTCCTTGCGTCCCCTTGCGCCCCTTGCGGTTATGCCCCCTCGCCGCTGATCAGCATGGCAAAAGGAGCTGCCCCTTTGCGTCCCCTTGCGGTGGTGCTGCAGTTGCCTCTCCTGATCCATATCACGTAAGGCGGGTAGCCGAGCAATTGGCTCAGTTCATTAAAATCGTTGTCTTTTGTGATGATGGCAAACTGCGCTTGCCGGGCAAACTCCCAAACCTGGCGGTCATCGGC
>JANRID010000045.1:0-52033 GCA_033765305.1 Bacteroidia bacterium | reverse complement strand
GTGCTGCCCGGCGGCCACGGCGTCGCGCACTTCGGGGTCTTTGATGTGCGCCGACTGGAGGTAGAGCAGGCTGGAGATGGTCTGGAGGCTGTTTTTGACGCGGTGGTGGATCTCCTTGAGCAGCAGCTCGTTCTGGTTGCTTTTGGCCTGGATTTCGGCCTTCTGGGCGGTGAGGAGGATATTGGTCTGGCGGCGGCGGCGGCCATTGACGAACAGCACGCCGGCGAGGAGGGCTACGAAGCCCAGTCCGCCAAGGGAGGCATTGCGCTGGTTTTTTTGTTGGGCAAAGGCCAGATCGGCCGTGGCCTGCTTTTGCACATAAATAAGCGAGTCTTTCAGGGCTTTTTCCTGGTATTCGTAGCGCACAAGGGCCTGTTTGGCTTCATCGTTGTAAATGCTGTCGCGCAGGGAAATGTACTGCACGTGCATGGCGAGGGCTTTTTTGTGCTGGCCCTGAGCGTCATAGATTTCATACAGGCGCATGGCCAGTTCTTTTTCGTTTTCGAGAAAACCCGATTTTTGGGCGAGGTCATAAGCCCGCTCCGAATAGGCGGCTGCTTCCTTCAGGTTGCCCCGTGCCCGGTGGTGGCTGCCAATGCTCATGAGCAGGCGCTGTACCCCGCTAGTATTTCCCAGCTTTTCGAACATGGCCAGGCTTTGGCCATAGTACCGCAGGGCTTCCGCCCCGTCGCCTTTCTTTTCATACGCCGCCCCGATATTGCTGAGCGCCGAGGCCAGGCCGCTGTTGTTCCCAAGCCTTTCCTGTTTTTCCGCGGCCCGCAACCCGTATTCAATTGCGGAATCAAAGTCGCCTTCGAGGTAGAAGAGGTAGGCGATATTGCCGGTGATATTGGCTGAAAGGGACTGATTTCCTGCTTTTTCTGACCAAATCAAGGCCTGTTCAAAATAGGTCCTTGCTTTGGGGAACTCATCCATCCGGGCATATACAATGGCGACATTGTTGTTGGCAGAGGCAAGTTGCTGGTCTTTTTTGGGATAACCACTGCCCATGTTTTCAACGATGCGAATGATTTGAAAAAACACATCCAGGCTCCCGGGTAAATCGCCCTGACTGAGGCAGAGCCCCCCGAAATTCAGGAGCGTTATCACCTGATCTCCTTCATTCCCCGTGGATTTTGCATCCTTGAGCGCTTGTTCGTACAGCATTTTTGCTTCGTCCAGCTTGCCGGTTTCGCTCAGGAGGTCAGCCAGGTACATGCGGGCATGGGTGCGGGAGTGAACGTCCGGCTGGGAAAGGGCGAAGGCCAGCCCATCCCGCAGCACCTGCTCAGCCTGAGCGGGGTCACCGTTTTTCTGCAGCAGCCTGGCTTTTTGCTTTCCGGCCTTTATCCTCAGCACCGGGTCGGTTGATTCCCCGGCCATTGTTTCCATCCAGGTCAGGTACAGCCGGGCGCTGTCGGGCTGGGAAACCATGAGTGATTCCAGCGCGTCAAACCGCAGGCTGTCTCCCAGGCGGGTATTGGCATAGACCCTGAGCAGCGAGTCGGTCCGGGAATCTGCCCGCAGCGGCAGGATTCCGCCGATCAGACCGAGCAGGAATAGGCAGGTGCGTTTCATGATGGGATGCGTTATGAGATGAGTAGCCGGGTGGTATAGCCGGCTGTGGTATCCTGGCGGATCTCCCCGCCGAGCTGGGCCGTGAGCAGCTGCACGAGCTGCGAGCCGAAGGCGGTGCCTGTGGCGGTGTTGGCGCTGCCGACGCCGTCATCGGCGACGAGGAGTTCGAGCTGTTCGCCTGTCTGCCGGAGGCTCACGGTGATGGCTCCCTGCCGCCCGTCAGGAAAGGCGTATTTGAGCGAGTTGGTAATCAGCTCGTTGACAATCAGGCCCAGGGGCACGGCGGTATCCACATCCAGCTCCAGCTCGGGCATGTCGAGGTTCACGCGGATGCGCCCCGGATCAGCGGCAAAGGTCTGGACGAGGCTCGTGGCGAGGTTGGAGAGGTAGTCTTTCATCTCGATCGCGGCGAGGGTGTCGCGCTGGTAGAGCTTCTGGTGAATGAGGGCCATGGACTCCACGCGGTGCTGCCCGGCGGCCACGGCCTGGCGCACCTCTTCGTCTTTGATGTGCGCCGACTGAAGGTAGAGCAGGCTGGAAATGGTCTGGAGGCTGTTTTTGACACGGTGGTGGATCTCCTTGAGCAGCAGCTCGTTCTGCTGGCTTTTGGCCTGGATCTGCTCGTTCTGGGCGGACAGGAGCCGGTTGGTCTGCTGCCGGCGCCGGCTGCTGCGGAACAATACCAGGGCGAGGCTGGCCACGAGGAGCCCGGCCCCTCCGGCAAATGCCAGCTGCAGCCGCTGCTGGCGGAGCTGGTTTTCGTAGGCCAGCTGCGCCACCGCTTTTTCCTGCGCGTTGGTGAGGCTGTCGGCCAGTGCTTGCTGCTGGTATTCGAATCGGATGGCGGCCCGCTGGTTTTCTTCGCTGTTGAGGCTGTCGCGCATCTGGTGGTACAGCTCCAGCATGGGCAGCGCGTTGCGGTCCTGCCCGGACGACTTGTAGCTTTTGTACAGCAGCCGGGCTGCATTTGCGATTTCCTGCACCGCACCCGCCTCGCGGGCCCGGGGCAATGCCTTTTCACCGTAGTAGCTGGCCCGGGCGTAATTGCCTGCTTCGTGGTAGAATTCCCCCAGACTGGTAGCCACATCTGCTATTCCCTGCTGGTCCTTCAGCGATTCATGGATGGCGAGGCTGCTCAGGTAATTGGCCAGGGCCTTTTCGCCCAAACCTTGTGCACGGTACACATTGCCCAGGTTTTGCTGAAGTTTAGCCACGGAACTCTGGTCATTGAGGGATTGATGGATATCCAGGCTTCGCTGGTAGTAGCTGAGGGCCTGAGTCAGGTCTTTCTGGTCGAAATACACATCGCCAATATTGTTGAGGGTAGCGGCTATGCCTCGCTTATTCTCCAGTTTTTCGTTGATGGCCAGGCTGCGCTGGTGGTAGTCCAGTGCCCGTACGTAGTCTTTTTGGGCATAATAAATCATGCCGATATTGCCGAGGTTAATGGCAATGCCCATCTGATTATCCATCGACTGGAAAAGCCCGATGCTGCGCTGATAGTGGTCCAGGGCCTGGCGGTAATCGCCCTGATAGTTG
Organism: Bacteroidia bacterium; assembly: GCA_033765305.1. Classification (GTDB taxonomy): domain Bacteria; phylum Bacteroidota; class Bacteroidia; order J057; family J057; genus RDXT01. The sequence goes on along the minus strand of JANRID010000045.1, from coordinate 48,916 downwards.
TAAATCAGCCCCATGTTGCCCAGGGTCTGGGCCATCCCGAGGGGATTGTCGGCACTGTCATGCAGCGCCAGGCTCCGGCGGTAGTACGCCAGGGCCTGGGCATAGTCGCCCCGGTCGTTGTGGACGATGCCGATATTTCCTAGTACAGTCGCCTGCCGGGCAATATCTCCCATCTCTTCGAAGCGCGTCAGGCTCCGCACAAAGTAGTCCAGGGCTTCGTCGTACTTGCTTTGGTACAGGCGGATGCTCCCGATGTTGAGCAGCATGCCTGCCGCTTCCTGCCGCATTCCGAGCGAGTCGCTCAGCGCCAGATTCTGCTGGAAGCAGGCCAGGGCCTGCTCGTAGTCGCCCCTGAGGTAGTGCATGATGCCGAGCTTGCCCAGGACGCCGGCAATCCCCCTGGGATTGCCCTGATCCTTCCAGATCTGGATGGCCTGGCGGTACAGCGTTTCTGCCAGGCCGTAGTCGCCTTTTCGCGCATGGTACCTGCCCTGATGGCCCAGGGCCAGCGCCAGGGCCCGCGGGCTCTGCCGGGCCTGGCCGAAGGCATAGAGCTGCTCCGCGAAATACAGGGCGCTGTCGGGCTGCCTTTCCTGGTAAAAAAATGCCAGCTCGTCGAGCGCATCCACCCGGCTGCTGTCCGGCAGGGCGGGGTTGCTCCAGGCCTGCCGGAGGCTGTCGGTTTGCGGCTGGGACCGGGCGCAGATGCCGGCGGCAAGCAGAACGAGGATCAGACAGGTACGCATAGGGGCAGAAGAGACTGAACGAATATATGAAAAAATACCGCTGTGCGGCTAGGCGCGGGCCGGATGTTCCGGCGGCGCGGGCCCCAGCAGCTGTGCGACGGCAGCCCGCAGCAGCCCGTCGGGGAAGGGCTTGGGCAGATAGTGCAGTCCCGGCTGCCCCAGCAGGCCCGCCGGCAGCTCGTCCGGCCCGCAGCCGGTGAGCAGGATCACCGGAATCTGCCGCCGCGCCCGCAGCGCAGGGATCAGCGCGGCGCCCGTCGCGGCGCCCGACAGATGCACATTCACCAGCGCCAGGTCCGGCGCCTGCCGGACGATCAGGCGCATCGCCTGCGCGGCGCTGGAAGCAGTGCCGGCCACCTCGTAGCCCCAGCTGCGCAGCAGCCGGTACAGGTGCGCCGCAATGGCGGCCTCGTCCTCCACGATGAGAATCCGCAGGGGTCGTATGTCGGGAATCGCAGCTTGCATGCCCCTAAGCTGCGAAGCCCCGCCCGATTCCGGAAGCCCGGCTGACCCGGATGCGCCTGCGCCTGACCGGAGGCGGCATTCCGCTGACCGGGCGCGGCCGCTAATAATCGAGAATAAACTTTGACAGGTTCTGCCGCAGGTCCAGACGCAGCTTTTTGCGCAGGCGGTAGCGGGCAATCTCGACCCCCCGCAGGGAGATGCTCATGAGGTTGGAGATCTCCTTGGTGCTCAGGTTCAGCCGCAGCAGGACGCAGATTTTCTGCTCGTTGGGGGTCAGGTCGGGGAAGTCCTCCCGGAGCCGGTTCAGGAAGTCCCCGTGCACCTGATCGAAGTGGTATTCAAACTGTTTCCAGTCCTCCTGCAGCCGCAGGGTGGTGTCGATCGCTTTGACGATTTTTTCCAGCGCCTGCTTGGTTTCGACGCTTTTGCCCTTCCGCTTCACCTCCTCCAGCTCCTCCCTGACGGTCTCCATGAATTCGTTTTTGACCACCAGGTTCATCGTCGAGGCAGCCAGCAGGCTGTTGAGGTGCTGCAGCTCGCTTTTCATCTTATCCTCCTCGATCTGCCGGACTGCCTGCTCCTTCTGGCGCTCGATTTCCTGCAGCTCCTGCTGCTTGCTCATCAGCTCCCGCTGCCGGGCCTCCTCCAGCGCCGCTGCCTTCCGCCTGTACCGGTGCTGCTGCAGCCTGGAGGTCAGCAGCAGGGACAGGATGCCGAGCGCCGCATACAGGATGCGGGCCGGCAGGCTCCGGTGAAACGGCGGATCGACCTCCAGCAGCAGGGGCTGGCTGGTGATGATGCGGCCCAGAAAGTCCTTGGTCTGCACCCGGAACTCGTAGCGGCCTTCCTTGAGGTTGGTGTATTCCTTGACGGTGGTATGGACCCATTCCCCGTAGTCTTCGTCGAAGCCCTTGAGGAAGTAGCGGAACTGCTGGCTGCTGATGCCGTTGAACTGGAAGGCCTCGACCTCGAACTGCAGGACCTTGGCCCGGAACGAGACGGCCAGCTGCGGCAGGCTTTCCGGCTGCATGCCGAAACGCTTGCGCTCGTAGAGCACGACGTCTTCCGCCACATTCACCACCTTGCTGATAATCAGCGGTGTTTCAGCGGCCAGGCGGTTCTCCAGCTCAGGCCGGTACTGGATAAAGCCTTCGTTGGCGTTGAACAGCACCCCGTCGCCGGCATGCACGGAAATATGCAGCAGGTCATTGTTGAACGAATAGCGGAGCTGAAACAGCGAAGACGGCACGAAGGCGTAGGTGCCGGGGTTGATCTGCCTGAAAAACCCCGTCGTATGCTCGGCATAGACGTGCACATGTTTCTGGCGGTCCTGCACCAGCAGATAGACCTGCTGCTCTCCCAGCACGCTGGCGAAGGCATCCGCTTTCACGATGCGCCCGGCGGAGGGGTCGAGCTTGTACACGCCCCGGGGGGTGCCGAGGTACAGCTCGTTGTCGATCCGGCTGAGCACGATCTGCTCGTCGGCGGGCAGGCCTTCGTCCGCAGAGATCTGCACGGCGGCGGCAGCCGTCAGATCGGGCGACAGGGAGAGCCGGTACAGGCCTTTGTAGAATTGCCCGACCCAGATGTTTCCCGCTCCGTCCTCTTCAAAGAAGCGGCTGGACTCTTCAAATCCGCCGATGTTTCCAGCCGCCTGCAATTCCATCCTTTCATTTATCCGGAACAGGCAGAGCCCTGCGTAGGTGCCGCCGATGGCATATTCCGGATTCGACTGCAGGGGTTTCACCTGCCAGAGCCCGTGCGTGCGGGCGATGCGCCTCGCCGCGCCGTCTTCGAGCAGAAACAGCCCCGTGTGATGGCCGGCATAGAGGCGGCCGGCGATGACCTGCATGCCGTAGGCCGGGCCTTCCGTGCCGGGCAGGAAGACGCTCTGCGCAGCGCCCGCCGCCAGAAAGTACATGCCTCCGGAGGTGGTGTAGTAGGTGCCCTCGTCCCGCCGGTAGGCTTCGTACCCGCTTCCTTCGATGCCGATTTCCTGGTTGACGAAGCGCATCGGGGAGCTGATGTCCACGAGGGCAATGCCGTTCTGCATGCCTATCCACAGATTTCCGGCGTAGTCCTGGAAAGCGCGCAGGCAGGCATTGGACAGCAGGCCGTCTGCGGCGCGGATATTTTCGAGGGTCTGTTTCTGGCGGTCGAAGAGAAACAGGCCGGCGGTCTGGGTAGAAATAGCCAGCCGGCTGTCCGAAAGCTGGAGCACGTGGTTGACATACTTGCGCTGCAGGGCTTCGCCGAGGGCGCTGTATTTCTCCGCCACTCCGAAAGGCGTCATGAACTCGGTTTTCCCCGACGTGTAGATCAGCAGGTAGCCGCCCTCCTCCGCGACAAGTCCCGCCAGGGGCTCGCTGCGCTCCAGCGCCGGATAGGGCGGGGTGAGCAGGCTGCGGCCCTGGATTTCGAAGAGCTGCCCCTGCCTGCCCTGGACAAAGAGCTTGCCGTCGGTCTTGAACGCGCGGCTGAAGCCGTCCGGGTGCGTGAGGACGGAGACCGACTGGCCGTCGTACACATAAATGCCCTGAAACGTGCAGAAATAGGCGCTGGTGCCCAGCAGAAACACGTCCCAGACCTCGTCGAAATCGGGAGCGGACTGCGGCAGGCTGTCTACGAGCGATACGATGCTCCAGTCGCTGTTGAAGTACCCGAATATCCCCTGCGAGCCGAAATAGAGGCGGTCCGTTTTTTCGTCGAATGCCAGCGCACGCTGCTTTTTGCCGGTCTTCAATGCGTGGTTTTCCCAGGACCTCCCATTGTATGAAAGAACGCCCAGATTATTTGCCACGAACACGGCCATATTCCGGTTCTGGGCGAAGTCGATATTTTGAATCCCGGCCTGGTAGTCGGAAGGCATAAAGTTCCTGACAGGATACTTTCCCGGAAAGGCCCGGCACGGAAGGCCCGCCAGCAGGGCCGCCAGCAGAAGCCCCAGGGCCCGCCCGTGCTGGAGAATTCCCGCTCCGTGAAAATCGAAAAAACCCATAAAATATTCTCAATGAATGAGTTGCATTTGTAAAAGTACGCAATTGTAGTAGTGGGAAAAATTTTTGATGAAATTTTTGATGAGGTCCGATTTTTTTCCCCGCCCGTTTGCCGGTCTATATTGCCTTTGCTACTCGCAGCTCCGCCGATCAGGAGCCTTATGTTCCACCTTACCTATACGGCAATGAGAATTGCTCAGACGCTACTGCTATCGCTTGTCGCCCTTTCAGCCTTTGCCCAGCCTGACAAGGTATACGTCTCCAGCAGCCCGGACGGGATGAAGCTGGTCGTCAATGGCAGCGACTTTTTCATCAATGGGATGAACTGGGATTACTTCCCGGTCGGCACCAACTTCTCGTACAGCCTCTGGAAGCAGCCCGACGAGCTGATCCGGGCAGCGCTGGACGCTGAAATGCCCATGCTCAAGAACATGGGCGTCAATGTCGTGCGGCAATACACCGGGGTGCCGGCGCGCTGGATCCGCTATATCTACGAGCAGTACGGCATCTACACCATGCTCAACCACTCGTTCGGGCGCTACGGCCTGACGCTGGGCGGCGCATGGGTGGCCAATACCGAGTACGCCGACCCGCGCACGCGGGAGCTGCTGCTGGCGGAGGTCAAAGCCATGACGGAGGAGTACAAGCAGACGCCCGGCCTGCTGATGTACCTGCTCGGCAACGAGAACAACTACGGCCTCTTCTGGGAAGGTGCTGAAACCGAGGATATTCCGGTCGAGGACCGGAAGTCCACCGTACGCGCGACTGCCATGTACCAGCTCTTCAACGAAGCCGCAGTCGCCATGAAAGGCATCGACAATACCCACCCCGTGGCGATGTGCAACGGCGACCTGCTGTTTCTCGAAATCATTGCGAAGGAGTGCCGCGATGTGGACATCTTCGGGGTCAACATGTACCGGGGCGTCTCCTTCGGCGATGCGTTCCAGCGGGTCCGGAACGAATTCAACAAGCCCATCATGTTCACCGAGTTCGGGGCTGATGCCTTCAATGCGATCAGCAACGAGGAAGACCAGCAGTCCCAGGCGTATTATATGACGGGCAACTGGAAAGAAATCTACGCCAATGCCGCAGGCCTGGGCAAGGCCGGCAACAGCATCGGCGGCTTCACCTTCCAGTTCAGCGACGGCTGGTGGAAATTCGGGCAGACCAAAAACCTCAGCCTCCACGACAACAACGCCTCGTGGAGCAACGGCGGCTACCAGAACGACTTTGTTGCGGGGGAGAACAACATGAACGAAGAGTGGTTCGGCATCTGCGCCAAGGGCCCGACCGATGCACGCGGGCTGTATCAGCTCTACCCGAGGGCGGCCTACTACGCCCTGCAGCAGGTCCACCGGCTCAACCCGCTCGCGGCGGGCACCACCGCCGACAATGTGGAGCGGCATTTTGCAGGCATTCAGCTGATGGATGCCGTGATCCGGGCACGGGGCGACAAGGCGGCCCTCACCGGCGAGCAGGTCAAAAAAGTGCGCATGAGCGAGCTCCGGGCCGATCTCTATACCTTCAGCACCGGCGGCCAGCGCATCTCGACCCCGCAGGATCCCATTCCCGGCCGGACCAGCTACCCCGATCAGCTGGGCTTCGACCACATGCAGTCCATTTTCATCGGTGTCGAGGCCAAACCCTCCGAAAATCTGCGGGCGCGGGTGTCGTTCAACGTGCTGGGCAATGTGGCCGAAAACCCCATCAATGAAATCTTCTACGAAAACCGGGGCCGCATCCGGACGGTGCAGTCCTTCAACATCGGCAACGGCGCCAACACCGCCGTCGAGCTTTCGGATGCGGAACGCCTCAAGGTCTACCAGGCCGACATCGACTGGAACGCCAAATACTTCGACCTGAAGGGCTTCTACCGCACAGGCCATTATCACTGGGGCTACGAGGGCGACTTCTTCGGCTTTTACCCCGAGGCCAACTACGGCCCCAACATCGACATCTACAACGGCGATGCGCCCTTCGGATTCGAGATCACGGGCAAGCGGGCCTTCAAGCACTTCAAAGTGGCCTTCGGCCCGCAGCTGTGGTGGGGTGCCAACCCGGCCATCCTGGCAAAATACAGCCGGCAGATCGGCAAATTCGATATTGCGGCGGTCTTCCACGAAGACCTGGACGAGCAGGCGCCTGCCGTAAGCTCCTTTGCGGTGCCCATTCCCCCTACCCGCCGGGCCTCGCTCTACCTCAAGCGGAAGCTGGGCCCCCTCGGCATCGAGCTGGGCGGCCTCTGGTCCAACTCGAACCGCGTCGGCGAAATATTCCAGGTGACCCGCATGACCGAGGCCGGCGCCATCGCGGTCTATCAGGATGCGACCACCATGAACGACACCTGGGGCGGCAAGCTCAAGCTGACCTACGCGTCGGGACGGATTCAGTGGTATGCCCAGGGAGCAGCGCATGGCCTCCTTGCGCAGGGCGGCGCCGATTACACCAAGACCTTCACCGGCTGGCGGCTCAAAGACAGCGGCAGCGGCAACCAGTACAACTTCCTGAGCGGCTTCACCGTCGGCTTTGGGCGCCTGCAGATTGCCCCCAACTTCCTGTGGCAGAAGCCCATCGAAGGGCCTATCCCCGTAAACGTGCCGGCCCCCGGACGGCCGCGGAATGTGCTGGACGACCCCTTTGCGGTCCGCTCGAACCGGGAAACGGTGGCTGGCGAGATCCTGCTCACCTATGACCCCACGCCCGGCACCTGGATGTACGAATGGGACAGCGACTTCTCCGAAGACGCCAAGCTGGCCGTCAGCGCAGGCTTTGTCTACCGCCACCAGCCCACCTCCATGGATGCGGCCATCGGTATCCTCGGCGACGGGCGCAGCATTTTCGCCTTTGCCGGCGCCACCCCCGCACAGGATCTCTGGGAGGCCTATGCCCGCATCGTCTCCAAGCTCACCCCTGACTTTGGCCTGATCTCCAACCTCTACGCCGGGACCGCCCAGGCCAACGGCAGCGATCCCCGCCTCATCCAGCGCTTCGGCGGCGATGTGCGCGTGATCTACAAGAAGACCAAGTTTATGGCCATGGCCAAGGTCAATGACTGGGGCCCCTATGACTACCACCGGGACTTCAACCTGACCTTCCCCCTGCAGCTGATGGCCGACCTGTCCACGAACCTCGCCAAGCCCTCCTGGTTTGACCTGCCCAATTCCCGCCTGGGCATCCGCTGCACCTGGCGTACCCTCGACCAGTATTCGCCCCGCTACTGCCCGGCGCTGACCTTCGACCCCCGCGGCCTGCCCGTCTGCGACCCCACGGCGGTCGGCTTCGCCAACGGCCAGGAATGGGAGATCCAAACCTATCTGCAAATCAACATCGGCAATTAACCCTGCTCAACGAATCAGGCCATGAAGAAGATGCAATATCCTGCTTCCGTATATGCGCTGCTTGCCGCACTGGTCCTGCTGACCGTGGCAGGCTGCGAGCGCGAGCTCGAAGACCTCGAACCGGCCGCCTTCCCTACCACGCCGGAGGTGTTCATCGACGGGTTCAGCCCCGGGCTGAGCTATGCCGCCTTCGGCGGCTCGAAGGTAACCGCCTTCGAGGTGGACAATGAAGTGAAGTACCAGGGCGCAGCCTCCATGAGATTCGCCGTGCCGGATGCCGGCGACCCCCGCGGCGCCTATGCGGGCGGCGGGTACTTTACGGCCATTGGCCGCGACCTCTCGGGCTACGATGCGCTTACCTTCTGGGCCCGCGCATCCAAGTCGGCTACGATCGACCTCGTCGGGTTCGGCAACGACTTCGGCGAAGCAAAGTTCCAGACCGTGCTGCGCGCCGTCAAGGTCAATACCAACTGGCAGAAGTACATCATCCCCATTCCGGATCCGTCCAAGCTCAAGCAGGAGCGGGGCATGTTCTTCTATTCCGAAGGCCCGGAGGATGAACTCGGCTACACCTTCTGGATCGACGAGCTGAAGTTCGAAAAGCTGGGCACCATCGCCCACCCCCGGCCTTTCATTCTGGAGGGCCAGGATCAGGTCTTTTCGGTGGAAACGGGCCAGCAGCTGAACATCGGCGGACTGGGCGTCACGTTCAACATGCCCACGGGGATCGACCAGCGCATCGAGGCTGCTGCCTCGTATTTTACGTTTGCTTCTTCCAATCCGGCAGCGGCCTCTGTCAGCAGCACCGGCGTCGTCACGGTCCTGGATACCGGCACCACCGTCATCACCGCCAAGGTCGGCGGAACCGATGCGGCAGGCTCCATGACCCTCACCTCCGGCGGCGTAGCCACCGGCCCGACGGTTCCGGCACCTGTGCCCACCGTAAACGCGGACAGCGTGATCTCGCTGTTCAGCAATGCCTATACGAATGTCACCGTGGACACCTGGAACACCCGCTGGCAGTTTTCGACCGCCGAGGATTTCGACATCCAGGTCGCCGGCGACGATGTGAAACGGTACCGGGCCCTCAATTTCGTGGGGATCGAGTTTACGTCCCAGCCCATCGACGCGAGGGCGATGACGCATTTTCACCTGGACATCTGGACTCCCGACCCTACCGAGCTGCCCAAGGCCTTCAAGGTGCTGCTCGTCGATTTCGGCGCCAACGGCACCTTCGGCGGCGGCGACGATACCTCGCATGAGCTTTCGTTTACCCGCCCGACCCTGGTCTCGGAGCAATGGGTGAGCCTGGATATTCCGCTCTCGAGCTTTACGGGGCTGGTGAACCGGGGGCATCTGGCCCAGCTGGTGCTCTCCGGCGATGTGCCCAACCTGTACCTGGACAACGTGTACTTCTACAATGCCGGCAGCACCGCGCCCTCCGGCCCGACTGTGGCGGCGCCGACGCCGACGCGCGGCGCGGCAGATGTGATTTCGGTATTCAGCGATGCCTATACCAATATTCCCGGCACGGATTTCTTCCCGAACTGGGGCCAGGCGACGACCGTTTCGCAGATTCAGATTGCCGGCAACAATACCCTGCGCTATTCGGGCCTGAACTACCAGGGCACCCAATTCGCCAGCAGCCTCGACGTGTCCGGCATGACGCACCTGCACCTCGACGTCTGGACGAGCAATTCGACCGCGCTGAATGTGTACACCATCAGCCCCGGCCCGGTGGAGAAGGCCGTGGCCCTGACCGTGCCCACGAATGGCTGGTCCAGCGTGGACATTCCCCTGACCCAGTTCAGCCCCGTGGCCCTCGCCAACCTGATCCAGTTCAAATTCGACGGCAACGGCGACATCTACCTGGATAACCTGTACTTCTACAAGGCAGGCAGCGGCGGCACCGCCCCGACGACCGCAGCGCCGACCCCCTCTTTCAGCGCGGCCAATGTCATCTCGGTGTTCAGCGATGCCTATACCAATGTGGCGGGCACGGACCTCAACCCCAACTGGGGGCAGGCAACCCAGGTCACGCAGGCGCCGATCGCCGGCAACAACACGCTCATCTACACAGGACTGAACTACCAGGGCATCCAGCTGGGCAGCGAGCAGAATATCAGCAGCTTCACCCACCTGCACCTCAATGTCTGGACCGCCAACTCCACGGCCCTGCAGGTATTCATCATCAGCCCGGGGCCGGCGGAGAAGCCCTATACCCTGACGGTGCCTACCTCAGGCTGGAGCAGTGTCAATATTCCCCTGACGGAATTCACCCCGGTCGTTGATCTGACCAAGGTGTTCCAGTTCAAATTCGAGGGCAACGGGACGATCTATCTCGACAACATTCTCTTCTACAAATAACATCGCCCTCGGTCCTGCTGCCGCGGAGGCTTTGGTCCTTCCCGGCAGCAGGGCCGGGGCACAATGCATACGCTACTGCTATGAAATTCCATCCTTCAACGCTGATCCGCAGCACCCTGCTGATGGCCCTTGCCGGTACGGTATGGAGCTGCGGGAATAACAACGGCATCGTCGACCGCGAGTACGCGCTGGTCTGGGAAGACGACTTCAACGGCGCGGCCGGCCAGACGCCCGATGCGGCAAAATGGGCCTTCGACGTCGGCATCGGCCCCGGCAACGACGGCTGGGGCAACCAGGAGCTGCAGTTCTACACCGACCGGCCGGAAAACGCCGCCCTCGACGGCGCAGGCAATCTGGCCATTACGGCCCGGCGCGAAAGCTATTCGGGACGTGCCTTCACCTCGGCGCGGATCAATACCAAAGGAATTTTCAGCCAGGGCTACGGCCGCTTCGAAGCGCGCATCAAAATGCCCTGGGGGCCGGGCCTCTGGCCTGCGTTCTGGATGCTGGGCGCCAACATCGATGAGGTAACCTGGCCGCAGTGCGGCGAAATCGACATCATGGAATACCGGGGGCAGGAGCCCAACCTGATCCACGGGTCCGTGCATGGGCCCGGCTATTCCGGCGGAGCCGCCATCACCAAGAGCTTCGGGTTCACCGACAACCGCTTTGATGTGGATTTCCACCTCTTTGCGGTGGAATGGGGCGAGGACTACATCGACTATTTCGTGGACGGCACCCTGTACCAGCGGCTGAAACCGGAAGACCTCCCCGGCGAATGGGTCTTCGACCAGCCCTTTTTCATCATCCTGAATGTGGCCGTCGGAGGCAATTACGTAGGCTTTCCCACCCCGCAGACCCCCTTCCCCCAGACCATGCTGGTGGATTACGTCAAAGTGTACCAAGAGATCCGCTGAACATGGAACTGCAGTATATCCGAATCGGCGGCGAGCGCTACTTCAAGATCCCCGACAGCGATGCGCTGCGCCCGTTTTTCATGAGCATCGTCAGCGACTCCGACCACTGGATGTTCGTTTCGAGCAACGGAGGCATGAGCGCCGGACGCAAGAACGCGGACTACGCGCTCTTCCCCTACTATACCGACGATAAAATCACCGAATCCGCCGAAATAACGGGCAGCAAGTCGGTATTTCAGGTGCTCCGGGGCGATACGCGGCACAGCTGGGAGCCTTTTTCCGACCGGTATGCGGGCCTGTACCGCACCAGCCGGAACCTGTACAAGCATGTGTTCGGAAACAAGCTCCTGTTCGAGGAGATCAACCACGACCTGCAGCTGAGCTTTCAGGTGGAATGGAATTCCAGCGATCAGTTCGGGTTTGTGCGCAAATCCCGGCTCTTCAATCTGGCGGCAGCAGCGGCCCGGGTCTCGCTGCTGGACGGCATCCAGAACATCCTGCCCTGCGGCGTGCCGAGCAGCCTCCAGAATACGGCCAGCAACCTCGTGAACGCCTACAAGCGGAGCGAGCTGGACCCGGAGACGGGGCTGGGCATCTATGCCCTGAGCGCCATCATCGTGGACAAGGCCGAGCCCAGCGAGGCGCTGAAAGCCAACGTAGCCTGGTCCGCCGGCCTGGAGCGCCCCACATACCTGCTTTCCTCCCTGCAGCTCGACGCCTTCCGCAAAGGCATGCCGCTGCGGCAGGAAGAAGACGTGAAGGCGGAGAAAGGGGCCTATCTGCTTCACACCACGCTGACGCTGCCTGCCCACGGGGAGCAGGCCTGGATGATAGCTGCCAACGTCAGCCAGAGCCATGCGGCCGTCGCCCGGCTGCAGGCCCTGCTGAAGCAGGGTGCCGGGCTCGCCCGGCTCGTGGAGGACGACATCGCCGCCGGCACCCGCCGCCTGCTCGCCCTCAATGCCGCCGCCGACGCGCAGCAGCTCAGCTCCGACTACCGCCGGGATACCCGCCATTTTTCCAATGTGCTGTTCAATATCATGCGCGGCGGTATTTTCGACGACAATTACCAGATCGAAAAATGGGATTTCAGCCGCTACCTCTCCAAAGCAAATACAGCCGTCTTTGAAGAGGCCCAGCCGCTGCTGGACACCCTGCCGGAGGTGTTTTCTGCTTTCGAGGTGCAGCAGCTCGCCCGCCAGCGCGGAGATGCGCATGTTATCCGCCTCTGCCTCGAATACCTGCCGCTGAAATTCAGCCGCCGGCACGGCGACCCCAGCCGCCCCTGGAACTGGTTTTCCATCAATACCCGCAGCGAAACAGACGGCTCGAAAATCCTCGATTACCAGGGCAACTGGCGCGACATCTTCCAGAACTGGGAAGCACTGGCCCGCGCATATCCGGCCTTTCTCGAAGGCATGGTGCATAAGTTTCTCAATGCCAGCACCTTCGATGGCTACAACCCCTACCGGGTGACCAAAGACGGCTTCGACTGGGAAACCATCGAGCCCGACAACCCCTGGTCCTATATCGGCTACTGGGGCGACCACCAGATCATCTACCTGCTGAAGTTTCTGGAGCTGATGGAAGACCACAGCCCCGGCCAGTTGGAGCGCCTCTTCGACGAACGCTGCTTCGTGTATGCCAACGTGCCCTACCGGATCAAGCCCTACGAGGATCTCCTCCGCAATCCGAAGGATACCATCACCTTCGACCATGAGTCGGAACGGGAGATTCATGCGCTCAAAGCGAAGCTGGGCGCAGACGGAGCCCTGCTCCGGGACCGGAACGGCAGCATCCACACCGTCACCTTTGCCGAAAAAATCCTGGCGACCGTCCTGGCCAAGCTGTCCAACTTCATCCCCGAAGGCGGCATCTGGATGAATACCCAGCGGCCTGAATGGAACGACGCCAACAACGCCCTCGTGGGCAACGGCGTGTCCGTGGTGACCCTGTGCTATCTGCGGCGCTTTCTGCAGTTCTTCAGCCGGGTATTCGCGGCGGCAGCACCGGCACAGGTCCGCATTTCCGCCGAGCTGCTCGATTTTCTGCACCAGGTATCGGCAACGCTGGACCGGCACCAGCATCTGCTTCCGGGCAAAATCAGCGATACCGACCGCAAGCACCTACTCGACGGCCTGGGGCAGGCCGGCAGCGACTACCGTACCCGGATCTACCGCCAGCCGTTTTCAGGCGGCCAGCAGACCGTTTCCCTGGATGACCTTGCGCAGTTCTTCCGCCTGAGCCTCCGGTTCCTGGAGCATACCATCGATGCCAACAAACGGCCGGACCATCTGTACCACGCCTACAACCTGATGACGCCCGAAGCGGACGGCCGTATTTCGGTTGCGCATCTGAGCGAAATGCTGGAGGGGCAGGTGGCCGTGCTGAGTTCGGGGTATCTGTCCTCGGTGGGTGCCCTGATGCTGCTCGACAGCCTGAAGCAGAGCAGCCTGTTCCGTCCCGACCAGTACAGCTACCTGCTGTATCCCAACAAGGATCTGCCGGGCTTCCTGGCCAAAAACCAGGTGCCTGCAGCCGCCGTCGAACAGTCGGCGCTGCTGGTCCGGCTCGCAGCCGATGGCCGTACGGACCTCCTCGAACGGGATGTCAACGGCGTGTACCACTTCAACGGCAACTTCAAAAACGCCGGCGACCTGAGCGCCGCCCTGGACGGGCTGGAAAAGACGGAATATGCCGCCCTGGCAGCCCGGGACCGGCAGCAGGTGCTGCAGCTCTTCGAGGACCTATTCAACCACAAGGCATTCACCGGGCGGTCGGGCACCTTCTTCGGGTACGAAGGGCTGGGCTCCATCTACTGGCACATGGTATCGAAGCTGCTGCTGGCTGTGCAGGAATGCTGCCTGAAAGCGGTCCACGACGGCGAGCATCCGGAACTCGTCGGCAGGCTGCTGGCGCATTACTACGAAATCGCCGAAGGCATTGGCGTGCACAAATCTCCGGCGCTCTACGGCGCCTTCCCCACCGATCCGTACTCCCATACGCCCGCCGGCAAAGGCGCGCAGCAGCCGGGCATGACCGGGCAGGTCAAGGAAGATATTCTGAGCCGCTTCGGCGAGCTGGGGGTATTTGTGCGGAAAGGCCGCCTGTGCTTCGATCCCTGCCTGCTGCGGAAGAGCGAGTTTACGCGGGAATCCGCCGTATTTGAATACGTGGATGTGCATCAGCAGCTCCGGCAGCTGCCGGCGGAAGCAGGATCGCTCTGCTTCACCTACTGCCAGGTGCCGGTGGTGTACCGCCTGGCGGCGGAAAACCGCCTGACCGTCCTGTACCAGGACCATTCCTCCACGGCTTCCGGCGACCTGCAGCTGGATGCCCGCAGCAGCCAGGCTGTCTTCGGCAGAACCGGCGAAGTCGTGCAGATTCAAGTCCAGCTTGCACCCTCTATGCTGAAATAGTATGCAGCTCCGATGGCATCTCGCGGGTATCCTGCTGGCGCTGGCCTGCAGTCTTTCATGCCATACCCGGCAGCTTGTCCAACACCCTACCCAACCGTCAATCCCTCCTGTGACCGCACAAGACCTCCTGGGCAATCCCAGCTATCTGGCCATTTCATATGGCGGCTACCGGGGCAACAGCCGCGAACTGCAGCCGACCGTCGAGCAGCTGAAAGCGGACATGAAAATCCTCGCCGCCATGCAGGTCCGCGTCCTGCGGACGTACAATACCAAGCTGGCAGAGGCCGCCAACCTGCTGCAGGCCATCCGCGAACTGAAACAGCAGGACCCGGCGTTCGAGATGTACGTCATGCTGGGCGCCTGGATCGACTGCCGGAAAGCCTGGACCAGCCACCCCGACCACGAGCACGAAGACGAGGAGGCCAATGCCGCCGAAATCCAGCGGGCCGTGGATATGGCCACTCAGTACCCCGACATCGTCAAAATCATCGCAGTCGGCAACGAAGCTATGGTGCACTGGGCCTCCAGCTACTTCGTGCGGCCCTGGGTCATCCTCAAATATGTGAACCAGCTCCAGGCCCTGAAGCAGCAGGGCAAGCTGCCCGCCAGCCTGTGGATTACCAGTTCCGATAATTTCGCCTCCTGGGGCGGCGGCGGTGCCGAGTACCACCTTGAAGATCTGACCAAGCTCATCCAGGCGGTCGATTATGTGTCCGTGCATACCTACCCCATGCACGACACCCATTACAACCCCGCATTCTGGGGCAATTTCGAGGGGGAAGAAACGTACACCGACACCGCCAAAATTGCCGCTGCCATGACCCGCGCAGCCGGCTACGCCGTCTCGCAGTACCGGAGCGTCGCCGCCTACCTGAAAAAACTGGGCATTGAAAAACCCATTCACATCGGCGAAACCGGCTGGGCCAGCTCCTGCAACGGCCACTACGGAG
Organism: Bacteroidia bacterium; assembly: GCA_033765305.1. GTDB lineage: Bacteria > Bacteroidota > Bacteroidia > J057 > J057 > RDXT01. The sequence goes on along the minus strand of JANRID010000045.1, from coordinate 33,718 downwards.
CCGAAGGCTCCCGCGCGACCGACGAGTACAAGGAAGGCTTGTACTACCGGATGATCCGCGAGTGGACCAACCGGGAAGGCATCGCCTGCTTTTACTTCGAAGCCTTCGACGAAATCTGGAAGGATGCCGCCAATCCCGGCGGCTCCGAAAACCACTTCGGGCTCTTCACCCTCGACGGGAAGGCCAAGTATGCGCTCTGGGAGCTGGCAGACCGGGGCGTATTCGACGGGCTGTCGAGGGACGGAAATCCCATTGTGAAAACCTACGGCGGCGATCTGGCCGCGCTGCTCCGGCAGGTGCCCCTTCCCCCGGCCAAGCCTGGCAAGGCACCCGTCAGCCGATAAGCCCGACACCTGCGGCACCGAACCGTCAGGCAGCAAAGCACCGGCAATCCAGTTCAGAACCGACCGACTTCCCAATCACTTACAGACTTACAGACTACCTGCTAATGAGTACTTCTGCTGCTTCCCGCAAAGTCCCGTTCGGGCAAAAAGTTGCCTTCGGACTGGGCATGCTGGCCAACCAGATGTTCCCCGCCGCCCTGGGGATCTTTATGGTCGTGCTGGTTCAGGATTTAGGCTTCCCCGGATGGATGTGGGGCATCCTGTTTTTTCTTCCTCGGGTGTACGACTCCATCATCGACCTGATCATGGGATTTATCACCGACAATACCCGCTCCGTATGGGGCAGGCGAAGACATTATGTCTTTATCGGCGCCATCATCCTCGGCATCGCATTTGTAGCCATGTGGCAACTGCACCGGGAGAACAGCCTGGAATACAACTTCATTTACTTCCTGCTCTGGTCTTTTGTGTTCTACACCGGACTGACTATTTTCAGCATTCCATATGTGGCCATGGGCTATGAGCTGAGCGATGATTTCCACGAGCGAACCAATATCATGGCGGTAGCGCAGTGGATCGGGCAGTGGGCCTGGGTCATTGCGCCCTGGTTCTGGATCGTGATGTACGACCCCGACTGGTTTGAAAACGCCGATACGGCTACCCGTACCCTGTCTGTCTGGGTCGGCATCGGCTGCATGATTCTGGCTATGATTCCCGCTTTTTTTATCAAAGGCAAATCCACCAAAGATGACGAGAGCCTCATTCCGCTGAGTCTGAAGAATATCGGAGGCAGCCTCAAAGAAATACTCCTCGGTTTCAGAGATGCCTTCCAAATTCGTCCGTTCAGAAAGCTGTGCATTTCTACATTTCTGATTTTCAATGCCTTCAATACCGTAGCCTCCTTCTCCTTTTTCATCATTATTTATTACCTCTTCAGCGGCAGTGCGGAAGCCGCAGGCGTCTGGCCGACTTTATTCGGAAGCGTGGGGGCTCTGATAACCACCTTTGCTGTAATACCCACTGTGGCGTGGATGTCCAAAAAAATGGGCAAGAAAAATGCCTTTATGCTTTCCCAGGGCATATCCATCATTGGATACACGCTGTTCTGGTTTCTGTTTGTGCCGGGAAAACCCTATATGTACATGTTTGCGCTCCCGTTTTTTTCCTTCGGGATCGGCAGCCTGTTCACCCTGATGATGTCGATGACGGCGGATGTGTGCGATCTGGACGAGCTGAATACGGGCAAACGGCGGGAAGGCATTTTCGGCGCCATCTACTGGTGGATGGTAAAGCTGGGCTTTGCCATTGCCGGCCTGCTGAGCGGCATTATTATGAGCTTTGTGGGATTCACCCCGGACGCTGCCACACAGCCGGAAGGCGCTGTAACAGGATTACGGCTGTTTTTTTCCCTGGTGCCCATTGTCGGAACCCTGATCGCCATGTGGGTCATGCGCGATTATGATGTCAGCGAAGAGCGCGCGGTAGAAGTTCGGGCAGCCATAGACCAGAAAAAGGCGGCCGCAAGCGCTTGAGCGGAAGGCCCTGATGCATATCCGGCTGCTTCAATCCTTGATTCACGTCAAACATTCACGAAGCTATGTCACTGAGAGCAGGAAAACAGTTAGCTCTTTCCGGAACCAATTACTCCGGCAAATCCCCCGAAGAGATCCGGAGCCTCTTCCGCCAGACCTTGGACGCAGGCATGCACGGTCTGTGCTACAGCGCCTACGAAGAAGGCCAGCAGCCGGGCGATATCCTGACGGCGGAGCAGATCCGGCGCCGGATGCAGATCATTGCCCCCCATACCCAATGGATCCGCTCATTCTCCTGCATCGAAGGCAATGAGCTGGTGCCCCGGATTGCCCGCGAGTTCGGGCTGAAAACCCTCGTGGGTGCCTGGCTCGGCAAAGACCGGGACCTCAACGAACAGGAAATCGCCGGCCTGATCCGGCTGGCCCGGGACGGATACGTGGACATTGCCGCCGTAGGCAATGAGGTGCTCTACCGCAAGGACCTGAACGAAGCGGAGCTGCTGGAATACCTCCGCCGGGTAAAAGAAGCGATCCCGGGCGTTCCAGCCGGCTATGTGGACGCCTACTACGAGTTTACCGACCATCCCCGGATCGCCGAAGCCTGCGATGTCATCCTGTGCAATTGCTACCCCTTCTGGGAGGGCTGCCACATCGACTATTCGCTGATATACATGAAGCAGATGTACCAGCAGGCGCAGCAGGCCGCCAACGGCAAGCCGGTGGTCATCACGGAGACCGGCTGGCCCAGCCAGGGCAAAAGCCTGGAAGGCGCCGAGCCTTCCGAGCCACATGCCATGCGGTACTTCATCGAGGCCCAGCAATGGTCAAAAGGAGAAGGCATAGAGATGTTTTACTTCTCCTCCTTCGACGAGTCCTGGAAGGTAGGCGCCGAAGGCGACGTCGGCGCGTACTGGGGGCTGTGGGACATGCACGGGCAGCCGAAATTCTAGCACGGGGCCCGGCAGGCCCGGAGTGCTCCGGCTTCAGCCCCGATGAACTCAAGGCCTGCTATGGCAGACCCTCGCGCAGAGCGTGCACGGCTATGCTATAGTCCCAACGGAACGCCAGGCGGTCGCCTGACGGCGGGCAAGGCCTTTTCATCAAGCGGGGCACCGGCCGGGGCGACCCTCATCCGAGAATACAAGTGAAACTGCGCAAGGAAGCACGTAAATCTTAAAGAAAGATCTTGCATCTTACAACAAACCAGACAATATTTGAGAATATTTCTCAAATATACAACTATGCTCCTGGAGTGCTCCATTGATAATTTCCTCTCCATCAAGCAGCGGGTAACGCTGAGCTTGGAGGCTGCGGCGATCAGCGAGTTCCCGGAGAATACCTTTACGGCGGGCAATTACACCCTGCTCAGGAGCGCGGTGATATATGGCGCCAACAGCAGCGGGAAGTCCAATCTGCTCAGGGCCATCAGCTTCATGCGCCACTTGGTGCTGAGCTCGGCCCGGCTCTCCTCCACAGACGGGCTGGGGGTAACGCCCTTTCTGCTCAGCACGGAAACCCGGAAAGCCCCCAGCCGCTTTGAGGTGTTGTTCCTCCTGGGCGGGCATCGCTACCGCTATGGCTTTGAGGTAAGCGAGCAGCGCGTGCACACCGAGTGGCTTTTTCGCGCAAAAGCCAAAGCCGAAAAATGCCTGTTTGTGCGCGACGGCGAGGCCATTCAACTGGAGAAGGGGTTCGAAGAAGGCAAAGGGCTGGAAGAAAAAACCCGCGACAATGCCCTGTTTCTTTCGGTCGTGGATCAGTTCAATGGCCCGCTGGCCAAGGCGATCATGGGCTGGTTCCGGGACATGGAGACCCTGTCGGGCCTAGCGCATGAGCTTTACCGCCTGCGCACCTTTCACTTGCTCAACCAGGCGTCCGCCCGCCCGCTGCTGCACGTCTTTCTGGACAAGCTCGATCTGGGATTCGATGAAGTGCAAACGAGTAAGAGGCCCTTCGATCCGGCGGGCTTGCCTGCCGACATGCCTTCAGAGCTGCGCGACCTGGTCGAGCAGTTGGCTAACAGTGCCCAGCTTGATTTCCGGACGCGCCATGCCGTGTTTGACGCCAGCCAGCGGTTGGTGGATTATCAGTACTTCGACCTGGACAAACAGGAATCGTCCGGCACAAACAAGATTTTCGACTTGCTGGGCCCGATTTTCGAGACACTTACAAAAGGGACGGTGCTGGTGGTGGATGAGCTCAATGCCAAGCTGCACCCGCTGCTGACGAAGGCCCTGGTCGATCTGTTTCACTCCACTGAGACCAATCCCCGGCAAGCACAATTGATTTTCGCCACCCACGACACCAACTTGCTGACCTACGGGCATTTCCGGCGGGACCAGATTTATTTTACAGAGAAGGACAAATGGGGGGCCACCGACCTCTATGCTTTGATTGAATACAAAGAAGGGGGAGAAACCATCCGAAAGGATCGGTCTTTTGAAAAAGACTATATCCAGGGCCGCTATGGGGCGATTCCGTATCTTGGCAACCTCAGCGAACTGATGTCTCAATGGCAAGAAAAGCAAAAGTCGATAACGCCATCCTGAAGCGGCTGAGCCGCGGGTCGCAGCAGCGCAAGCAGGGGATTAGGGAAATCCGCAAATATGTGTTGATCATATGTGAAGGTGAAAAAACCGAGCCAGCCTACTTCGAAGGCCTGAAAGCAGACCTGCCGAAGGGCGTGCTGGACAACTGCAGGATTTTTATCGAAGGACAGGGAAAAAACACCAAAAGCCTGGTTGAAGCTGCCATCGAAAGCCGAAACCAGCGCCAACGGGATACCGGCAAAACATTCGACGAAACCTGGGTTGTATTTGATCGGGACAGTTTTTCGGCGGATCAGTTCAATGGTGCTATATTTCAGGCAGGAAATGCGGTTCCACCCATTCGCTGCGCCTGGACAAATGAAGCGTTTGAGCTGTGGTATTGCCTTCACTTTTGCTATGTCAATCATGCGATGCCGCGAAAGGATTATAAGGCCATGATTGAATTAGAGTTAGAAAAGAAACTAGGCCGCGCATTTTCGTACGAAAAAAACGATCCAGCGATGTATCAATACCTCAAAATCCACGGAAGCCGGAAACAGGCCATCGCCTGGGCAGGCAATCTGGCTGCCTACTTTGCAGGGCAGGAAAACTTTGCAGACCAGAACCCCTGCACGCGCGTGCATCTCCTTGTGGAGGCCCTCGAAGCACTAGGGAAGGAAATGGAGACACCCCGATAAAACGCACATCCGGTTTTGCTGTAAGAAGCTCCGAAATCGTCTGTAGAGGCTCGCCGCCGACCGTTTCATACAAATCCGGCGTAGCATTCCGGATTTGTATAAGATTCACATCCGATTCAGCCGCTGAAGCACGGCGTCTTTGTATGCCTTGCTCAGCGGAATGGCCTGATCGCCGAGGTAGAGGTAGTACTCGTCCAGGCTCTCGATGGCGGCCAGGTTGACTACAAAGGAGCGGTGCGTACGCACAAACTGCTCCGGGTCGAGGTGGCCCTCGACGGCTTTCATCGGCGTGCTGAGCAGGTACTGGCGCTGCTGGGTGTGGATGCGGCAGTAATTGCGCTCGGCCTCCACGTAGCGGATATCGCCGAGCTTCAGCTTCACCATCCGGTCCTTATCGCGCACGAAAAGATGATCGGGGCGCGGCGGGCTGGCGGCAGGCGCTGCAGCTGCAGCGGGCGCCTGGGCCTCCTGCTCCTCCTGAATCCGCTGCACCACCAGCTCGATGGCCCGCAGCAGCGCCTGCGGCTGGAAGGGCTTCTGGATGAAGGCGTAGGGGAAGGCGCTTTTCGCGCGGGTAAAGGTGGCGGCGTCTGCGTTGGCGGTGAGGAAAATGACCGGAATCCGGAACTCCTGATAGATCTGCGCGGCGGTATCCACGCCGTCGAGCTTGCCTTTGAGCTGCACATCCATCAGGATCAGGTCCGGCGGCAGGGTCCGGATCTGGGCAAGGGCTGCTTCGCCGGTGGGCATGAGCCCCAGCACGCCGTAGCCGGCTTCGGCGAGCACCATCGAGATATGCGCCCCGACGATCATGTCGTCTTCGACGACCAGAATCTGCAGGCTGGCGCTGGGCTCCGGCGTATTGTCGATCTGATAGGCGATGCCTTTGCGGAGCAGCTGCTCCGGTTTGGGCACAGCCAGCGGATCGCCGGTCAGGGCAAAGATCTCCACGGGCTGCGAGACATGGCGCAGCGCGTACTTGCCCAGCGGCGCAGCCGCCAGCGAAGCATCCTCTGCGAGCGCGGCCTGGACTTCACCCGAAAGCAGCACGGCGCCGGGGATGCCCATCGACTCGATGCGGGCGGCGATATTGACGCAGTCGCCGTACACATGGGCTTCGTCGCGCACGACCTCGCCCTGGTGAATGCCGATCCGCACAGACAGCTCCGGGCTCTGGCTCCGGAAGGCGCGCTGGAGCGACACCGCGCAGCGGGCCGCCTCGGCGGCCGAGGCGAAGAGCAGCAGGCAGCCGTCGCCGTAATACTGCACCACTTCCCCCGCGAAGCGCGGCGACTCTTCGTAAATGATCTGCTTGTACTGCTTCAGCATGGCGAGCGCGGCCTGCTCATGCTGCTGCATCAGCGCGGTATAGCCGGCCACATCTGCAAACAGAATCGCCGCAGACTGGCGGTAGCTGGAATCGGGAGCTTCTGCGTTCATACATAAACCGGGAAAACCGGCCCGGATAGGCCTCCAAGTTCGGAAAAGATCCGGTACGAAGCGAATGCTCCGCGCAGCGCGCTGCGGTTCTGCTCAGCATTTGGCGGTTTTCCGCTTCTTTCCCAGCTTGCCGGCTGCCATCACCTTGCGGATATAGGCGGCGGCCTCCGGCACCTTGCAGGCGGTGCCGCCCATGTCCACCGACACCTGCCCGATACGGAGCGCCGTATCGATCGCCGCCTGGGTCAGCTCCGGCATATAGGACCCGGCCGCAATGACAAAGCCGTTCATCGAATAGCGGGCGCGGTTGGGCGCCTGCGGCAGCTCCCGCTCGGCGCGCCGCAGCAGGTCCAGCACTTCGCCCGCATCCAGCTGGGTGTCCGGCCGGACGGCCAGCGCCGAGGCATAGGTGCACCAGCCGGCGCTGGAGACCAGCTCTTCGCCGCTGTCCATCCATTCGCGGGCCAGTTTCAGGGCAAAGGGGCTTTCTGCCGCTGTCCAGGCGACGGCGTAGTCGCTGAGCATATACCAGTAGGCCTCCGCTGCCCAGCGGTTCAGGTCGGCCTCGCGCATGCGCGCGGGGTCCGAGATCAGGCCCGCCAGGTACATGGCGTCGGAATTGCCGGAGGCATACAGATCCAGCGACAGGGCGTAGTCCTGCCGGATGCGTTTCTGAAAGACCTTGAGCTGCTCGACTTTGACGCCGAACAAGGGTTCGCGGGCGCCGTGGCGCATGAAGATGCGCTTGATCTGCCCGCTGCCGAGGGGCTCCAGTTCTGCGAGAATGCTTGCTGCGGTCATGGGGAAAGCCGTTGGAAGATGGGTGCCGGGGCTGAATATACGAAATATCCGCCTGCGGGCCGGCAGCCGGGCCTGCGGAGGCAACGCCGGGCCGGGCTGCTGCGTCTTGATATGCAGGCAGGGGCGAGCATTGCCCGCAGGCCTGCTCCGGCGGCGCTTGTGCCGCTGCGGGCGCCCGGCTATCTTTGCACTTCATCCAGAACCGCTTCACACGCTATGCGTATTCCGCTGATTCTTCCGCTGAGCCTGGGCCTGCTGCTGGCAGGCGGCTGCAAAAGCTCGGTTTCCCCCGAGAAACAGGCTCAAATCGACCAGGAAAAAATCGAGACCTATGTCGCCGAGAACAACCTGGTCGGCGAGTATACGACATCCGGCGTATTCGTCTCCTTCGAACGGCCCGGCACCGGCGAGGAAACGCCGAACGCCGCATCGGTCGTGGAGGTGATCTACCGGGGCACGCTGCTCGACAGCGCCGGCAAAGAGTTCGATTCGTCCAATGGCTTTCCGGTCCGTTTCCAGGTCGCAAACCTCGTGGCCGGCTTCCAGCAGGGCATCGCGAGATTCAAGCTGGATGCCAAGGGCATCATGATCATCCCCTCCCGCCTGGGCTACGGCGCCACCGCGCGCGGCAGCATCCCGGCCAACTCGGTGCTGATCTTTGAAGTGGAGCTGCTGGACTTCTGAGGCCGGCAGATGGAAGGCTACGTCAAGTATCAGGCCTTCTGGCAGGCAGGCCCGCCGCCAGATGCGCAAGGGCTGGAGCCGCTGCGCATCTGGCGCAGGCGGCTGTATGCGCTGGGGCTGATCGGGGCACTGCCTGACGGGGTGGGATTCGGCAATCTCAGCCGCCGCCTGCCGCCCGGGGGGCGGCTCTTCGCGATCTCCGGCACCCAGACCGGCCACCTGCCGGATCCGGGGGCGGAAGCCTACTGCGAGGTATCGGCCTTCGACCTCGTGCGCAATACCCTGCACTGCACCGGGCCCGTGCCGGCCTCGTCGGAGGCGCTCACCCATGCCGCCATCTATACCGCCGATCCGGCCTGCGGCGCCGTCCTGCATGTGCATGACGGGCCGCTCTGGGAGGCGCTGCTGGGGCGCGTGCCTACCACTGCTCCGGAAGCCGCCTACGGCACCCCGGACATGGCGATGGAAGTGATGCGGCTGGCAGGCGCGCAGTCCCCCGGCTCCGCAGGCCTGATCGTGATGGCCGGGCACGAAACCGGACTGCTGGCCTACGGTCCGGATGCCGATGCCGCCGGCACCCTGCTGCTGCAGGCCCGCGAACGGCACAGATAAATCCGGCATCGGCCTGTACTTCGTATAGGTGTCGGCTGCCTGACGCCCGCCGCTGAAACCCTGGACGGCCTCCGGCAGTTAAAGCCTGTAACGATCTTCATCTATGAAAGTACCCATCTTGACCGCAGCCATCTGCTGCTGCCTGCTCTCCGCCTGCGCCCAGTCCGGCCCGGCCCGTACCCAAGCCGCCATTTCTGCCCCGGCACCTGCTGTGATTACGCCCGAGGGCGGCATCGAAAAAGTGGTTAAAACCGAGGAAGCCTGGAAGGCGCAGCTGACGCCTGAACAGTACTACGTCACCCGCCAGCAGGGCACCGAGCGCGCATTCACCGGCGCGTACTGGAACAGCAAGGAGAAAGGCGTATATGCCTGCATCGGCTGCGCATTGCCGCTCTTCAGTTCCGACACCAAATACAACTCCGGCACCGGCTGGCCCAGCTTTTACGACATGATCCAGGAGGGCCACGTGGCCGCCCACGAGGACCGCAGTTACGGCATGGTCCGGACCGAGGTGGTCTGTGCGCGCTGCGATGCGCATCTGGGCCATGTATTTGACGATGGCCCCCGCCCTACCGGGCTCCGCTACTGCATCAACTCCGCGTCGCTGGCGTTTATCCCGGCAGCGCAGGCGGCACAGCCCGCACAGAAGTAAGCTCCGCAGATTCACCCGTATGCATTCCCGCCTATGCGCACCTTTCGCCTGCCCCTCCTGACCGCTGTCCTCCTGGCAGCCTGTTCCAATCCCAGCCAGCAGCCGGCCAGCACGGCACCGGCGCCAGCCCATGCCGTGCTGCCCGCCGGTCTTTGGGACGGTGAAACGCCCCGCGCAGCCATCACCGACAGCGCTGCGCCCGCGCCTGTCCCCGCAGGCGCCCTGGCAATGCCCATTTCGCGCCAGCTGTCCGTCATCGCCTGGAAAGGGGTAAAATTCGGCAGCCATTCCCACACCGGAACCATCAGCCTCGCCGGCGGGCTGTGCTATGTGCGCGACGGGCAGCTGGCAGCCGGATCGGTGGACATCGATATGAATTCCATCACGAATACCGACCTGACCGATTCCGCCGACAACGCCGATCTGGTAGGCCATCTGAAAGATCCGGATTTCTTCGATGCGGCCCGGTTTCCGCTGGCGCAGCTGGTCATCACGGGCACAGCGCCGGGCGGCCCGGACACCACGATGATTTCCGGCAATCTGACCCTCAAGGGCATCACACACCAGATCACCTTCCCGGCCCGGGTCGAAGCCAGTCCGGCGGGGCTGAGCGCAAGTGCGCGCTTTTCCTTTGACCGGGCCAGGTGGGATGTGCGCTACGACTCGAAGTCCTTCTTCGAAAATCTGGGCGACAAATTCATCTCCGACGACATCGAGCTGCACCTGGTGATCAACGCCGCGCCTGCTCCGGTGGCGCAGCGCTGAGGCTTCCGGATGCCCCGATCCGCTCTCTGCCATGCATGCAGCCATCGGCATCTACCTCGACGCGGTACGCACAGTCTGCCCCAAGCTGAGCGCGGCAGCGCTTGACGCGCTGGCCGGGCGGCTGACCGTATCGGAACGGCGGAGGCACGAGATCTACATTCAGCCGGGGCAGGTGCAGGAGGAAGCCGGATTTGTGGTCCGGGGGCTGGTCCGGTCCTATTACCTCGATCAGGACGGCACCGCCCGGACGGTCCGCTTTTATGCGGAGCAAGACTACGCGGTGCATTACAGTGCGTTTATTGCCCGGCAGCCCAGCAAGTATGCATTCCAGTGCCTGGAGCCGGTCACGATGGTCGGCCTGCCGTACCACGCCATGCAATGGGCGTACGAGGCCTTTCCGCAGTTCGAGCAGTACGGGCGGCTGATGGCGGAGGCAGTGCTGCAGGCGCAGCAGGCCCGGATCGAGAGCTTTCTGTTTCAGACAGCGGAGGCGCGCTACCTGGGTTTCATCGCCCAATACCCGGAGATTTTCAGCCGCATCTCGCTTTCCCACCTGTGCAGCTATCTGGGGATCGAGCGCCAGACCCTCACCCGGATCCGCCAGAAACTGGCGCGGTCCTGATTTTTGGCGCATTTGCGTCAGGCATGCCTGGGCGGCAGGCGCCAATTTTGCCCTTCACCGCCGTACAGACCCGCGATGCGCCTCAAACTTCTCATCTGCCTGCTGGCCGCCGTCCCGGCTGCCGTACAGGCCCAGCCCCGGACCAGCATGGAACCTTCCTTTATCCGCACCCGGCTCGGACCGGTAGCTGTCTATCAGCAGGCCGGCAGCAGCGGCCTGCTGCCTGTCGTGTTCCTGCATGGCGTGTATTTCGACCACCGCCTCTGGGATGGCCAGATGGCCCGGATCAGCGGCCGGACCCTGATTGCCATCGACATGCCGCTGCACGGGCAGAGCCGGGAGGGCATCATGCCCGGCTGGACGCTGAACGACTGCGCAGGCATGCTGCTGGACGTGCTGGACAGCCTGGGGCTGGAGCGGGTCATTGCCGCAGGCCATTCCTGGGGCAGCATGACGATTGTGCGGGCGGCTGCCCTGCAGCCTGCGCGGTTTGCCGCCGCAGGCCTGTGCAACATGCCGTTCCGGGCGCTGGACGCCGGGGCGAAGCGGGCTATCCGCCTGCAGCATATGGCCCTGGTATTCAGGAAATTCTACATGCGGCAAGCCGCCGCATCGCTGATGAGCCCGCACAGCCTGGCCCGGCAGCCGGAGCTGATGGATCAGCTCCTCGTGCCGATGAGCCGCCTTTCGGGCCGCGACATCCGGCATACCGACCGTGCTGTCAGGCTGGAGGCGGAAGACGCAGCGCAGCTGGCTGCCGGGCTGCCGATGCCGGTGCTGGCAGTCGCCGGCGAGGAGGACTATGCCGGGCTGCCGCCTGTCGCGCAGGCCTGGACCGTGCCGGGCGGGCATATCAGCCCGCTCGAAGCGCCCGACGCCGTGGCCCGGATGCTGGCGCAACTGCTGGAGGCCGCCGGCAGCCGCTGACGGAGCAGCCGGCGTCCGGATCAGTAGCGGCTGCCGGCCACCCCTTCGTCGATGAGGGATTCGAGGCGGGCCAGGTGCCCGGCATCCAGCACGATCTCCTGAGCAGCCCAGTTTTCCTCCAGACGCCCGATTTGCCGGGTTCCGGGAATCACTGCAAGCGGAATCGCGCGGGAAAGCAGCCATGCCAGCGCCGTCTGGGCGGGCGTAGCGCCGATTTCAGCGGCAATTTCCGCTACCGTGCCGGCCAGGCGGCTGTTTCTGGCAATTGCGTCCTCGCTGAACCGCGGATTCTCCAGCCGCCAGTCGCCCGGCTGCAGGTCGCTCCGCGACCGGATGGCGCCGGACAGAAATCCCCGCCCCAGGGGGCTGTAGGCCACAAATCCGAGGCCGAGCCGCCGCAGCACCGGCAGCACGGCCTCGGCTTCCCGCGACCACAGGGAATACTCGCTCTGGAGCGCGCTGACGGGATGGACCTGATGGGCGCGGGCGATGGTATCGGCGTCCGCTTCGGACAGGCCGATGCAGCGCACCTTCCCCGCTTTCACCAGCTCGGCCATGGCGCCGACGGTTTCCTCGATCGGGGTTTTGGGATCTACCCGGTGCTGGTAGTACAGGTCGATGTAGTCGGTGCCCAGGCGTTTCAGCGAAGCGTCGCAGGCCGCCTGCACATAGGCCGCATCGCCTTTGATGCCGTGCCAGCTGCCGTCTTCGCCGCGGGCGACGCCAAATTTGGTCGCCAGCGTGATCCGGCCGCGGCGGCCCCTGAGGGCTTTCGAGAGCAGGAGTTCATTCGTAAAGGGGCCGTACATGTCCGCCGTGTCCCAGAAGGTGCATCCCAGCTCCGCAGCCCGGTCGAGGACCCGGAGGTTCTCCGCTTCGGAGGAATTGCCGTAAAAATCCGACATTCCCATGCAGCCCAGGCCGACTGCAGCCACCTGCAGGCCTTGTGATCCCAGCGTAACCTGTTTCATCGTTTCATTGCATTGATGCTGTGAAGATCTGCGGATGCGGGCTCAATGGGATGACCATTCTCAAAGGAGAGGCAACCCATTTCAAAGCATGCGGCTTTTCCGGTAGGCGATGGGCGTCGCGTGCTGATGTTTTTTGAAAAACCGGATGAAATGGGTCGGCTCGCTGAACCCCAGGCGGTACGCGATTTCCTTCGCGCTCAGGCCGGTGCCGTGCAGGAGCGATTTGGCCGCCGACAGGGTCCTGGCCGCAATCCATTCGTTGATCGTCCGGCCGGTTTTGGCCTTGATGACGGAATTCAAATAATTGGGGTGCAGATTCAGCTTTTCGCCCAGCTCCTGCGCCTGCAGCTTGCCGGGGCTTTGCCGGTTTTCGACGGCTGCCTTGAAATGCGCGTCCAGCATTTGCCTGAACGACTTGACAATCTGCGAATTCCGGCTTCCTTCCAGCATGGGGTTGTAGTCCATCCAGCATGCTTCCTTCAGCTTCAGCAGCAGGGCCGTCAGGAGGCTGCCCAGGATCTGCTGCTTGAATGCGGAGTCTCTGCGGAACTCATCCGACATGTGCCGGACGAGCATGTACAGCCCCTCAAATACCTCCTGCTCCAGCACATGCGCGGGCGCAGCCTCCGCCAGCAGAAAGGGAAATTCGTCGAAAATATCCGGATGCACGGTTTCCCGGAGGAATTGCTCCGTCGCGGTAATCATGTAGGCATCTTCCAGGCTGTCGATCTCGAAGGACTTCAGATGGCCCGGATTGGTCACATACACCGTCCGGGGGCCGAAGGAATACGGGTGCTCATCGATCGTGTAGCGGCCCGCACCTGCGTGTATGAAGCCGAAGGAAAAGTATTCTGCCCGGAATACCGGCGATTTGAACGGAATATCGCGGAAGACATCAGGTTTGAAGTGAATTGCGAATGCTGCTCCCTCCCGGACAGGCAGGCGCAGCGCGCGGTAGAGATCTGAAATCGTATGATGGGTGATGATGTCCATATGCCAGGGCTGGCCGCCGGAAGGGTTCCCGTGCATGGAGCCGCGGGGCCAGGCCCCGGACGGGATCTGCCCGGCGGAAGGAGCAAACCTTGGCGGAAGTTCCTATGGTCCGGCGACTTTTCCAACCCGTTTATCCGGCCCCGCCTGATGGCCTGTGCGGCGAAGCCCAGGCCAGGCGGCAGGATCTCCGTATATTGCGCGGATATGGCATCAGCATCCCCCTGCCCTATCCGGGACCAGGTCCTGGACGCCTTGAAATTCTGCGGATTTCCTGCTGTTTTACCCGCTCAATAGCCCTCTATGGTGCAGCAAGCAGTCGAAGGGATTCCCCTGGCGGTCAAACACATCACTGCGCAGATTGACCGGGATACGCGGGTCATGCTGTTCGGATCGCGTGCGGGAGCTGCTGTATGACCTGGAGCTGGAACAGGAGACCATCATCACAACGGTGATCGAAAGCAAAACCCGCTGGAAGCAATCCCAGCAGTCGGGGCTGTACAAGCAGGTGCTTCGGGATGGAATCGAGCTGATCCTGCCGGAAGGGGGCAGAACTCGATAGACCAAGCCCAATAAGCCCCCCCCTCCCCTGCCCCATTTTCCCGCGCCGCTTGCGTATATTTGCCGGATGCATACCCTTATCGACCGGGCGGAGCAATACCTCACCCAGGAGACCGCCCCCTTCTGGGAGGCCTATCAGCAAGCCTTCACCAGCGCGCTCGCAGGCGTGCGCGTGAGCGCCGCCGCAGGCGCCGAACTGCCCTACGCCGAGGCTCTCGCCACCGTGCAGGACTGGCTCTGCACCCTCGAAGCGGAGCGCGGCCAGCTCTTCATCATCGGCAACGGCGGCAGCGCCGGCGTAGCCGGCCATCTGGCGGTGGATTTCCTCAAAAACGGCAACCTCCGGGCCATGGCCTTCCACGACGCCCCCCTCCTGACCTGCATCTCCAACGACTGCGGCTACGAGGAGGTCTTTGCCCTGCCCCTCTCCCGCTTCGCCGGCCCCGGCGACCTGGCCATCTGCATCAGCAGCTCCGGCACCTCCGAAAATATCCTCCGCGGCGCCCGCACCGCCCTCGACGCCGGCGCCCGCGTGATCACTTGCACGGGATTCCGCCCCGACAACCCCCTCCGCAGCCTCGGCCACCTCAACTATTACGTGCCCTCCTGGTCCTACGGCATCGTCGAGACGCTGCACCAGTTCATCATCCATTCCTTCCTGGATGCGAAGCTGCACTGCGCCGACAGCCGCAATGTCTTCTTCCGCAACCAGCCCTTCGACCCCAGCCAGCCCAGCGCCCTATGAGTTCCGGTCCTGCGCAGCTGTACCAGGCCGAGGCCGCCCGCTGCCTGGGGGCGCATGCCGCCCTCAGCCGCCGCTATAACCTGCTCTCCTGGCTGCGCCTCGCCGTCTTCGCGGGGGGCGCCGCCGGAGCCTATGCCCTCTTCCGCATCGATTTCTGGGCCGGCATGCCCGGCGCGGCGGCAGCCCTGGGCCTCTTTTTCTATCTCATCTGGCGGCACAACGAGGTGGCAGCGGCCCGCGAGCTGCTCCAGATCCAGGCAGACCTCTGCGCGCAGGAGCTGGAGATGCTGCGCACGCACCGCAGATCCGGCCCCGACGGCAGCGCCTGGGCCGATCCGGCCCATCCCTTCAGCGCCGACCTCGACCTCTTCGGGCCGCGCTCGCTGTACCAGTTCCTGAGCCGCCCGGCGGTTGCAGGCGGCGCGGAACGGCTGGCGCAGCGCCTGCAGACCGGCTTCCGCCATGCGGCGGAGATCCGCGAAGCCCAGGACGCCGTGCGCGCCCTGGCCGCCCGGCCCGAACTGCTGCTGCGCTTCGAGGCGCTGGGGCGCCGCACCGAAGATGCGCCCGATACCCGCAGCGGCCTCCTGCACTGGCTGGCGCAGCCCGCCCGCCTGCCCCTTTCAGGTGTCTGGCCCCTGATATTCAAGGGCATGCCGATCCTGCTGGCCGTCTCGGTGCTGGGCTGGGTCTTTCCCCTCTCCCCCTGGCTGACGATGCTGCCGCCGCTGCTTTTCCTCCTCGGCCTGGGCCTGACTGCGGCCTTCCTGCCGGCAGTCAACGCCATTCACGCCGGCGTGAGCCGCCGCTCGCCGCAGCTGCGCACCTACACTGCCCTGCTGGCCGAGATCGAAGCGGCCCAGGACCTTCCGCCCCGGCTGGCGGCCCTGCGGGAACGCCTCACAGGCGGCCCGGAGCCGGCCTCGGCGGCCATCGGCCTGCTGGGCAGCCTCGGCTACCGCCTGGACCAGCGGCTGAACCCCTTCTCGGCGCTGCTGCTCAACGGCGCCGCGCTCTGGGACCTGCGGCAGGCCCTGGCGCTGGAGCGCTGGAAGGCGGCCCACCGGGACGCGGTGCCCGGCTGGCTGGATGCCCTGGACGAATGGGACGCCACCGCCAGCCTGGCGCGCTTCGCGTTTCATTTTCCCGGCCATGCCTGGCCCGAGGTGCTGGAAGGCGAACCCTGCTTCGAGGCGGAGGATCTGGCGCATCCGCTGCTGCTGCCCGAAGGCCGCGTGGCCAACAGCCTCCTGCTGCAGGGGGCGGGGCAGCTCCGCATCGTGACCGGCGCCAATATGGCCGGCAAAAGCACCTTCCTCCGCGCGGCCGGGGTCAACCTGCTGCTCGCGCAGGCGGGCGCGCCGGTCTGCGCGCGGGCCATGCGGTTTACCCCGATGCCCCTGATTACCAGCATGCGCGCCAGCGATTCGCTAGCCGATCACGCCTCGTATTTCTTCGCCGAAATCCGCCGTCTGCGGCAGGTCATCGACCTGCTGGAGCAGGAAGGCAGGGCCTTCGTGCTGGTGGACGAGATGCTGCGCGGCACCAATTCCCGCGACAAGCAGACGGGCTCGATGGCCTTCGTGCGCAAGCTGGCGCGCAGCGGCGCCCTGGGCCTGGTCGCTACGCACGACCTCGTGCTGGCAGAGCTGGAGGGGGAATTTCCCGGCCAGGTGCTGCCGCTCTGCTTCGAGATCGACATCCGCGAGGATGCGCTCACCTTCGACTACCGGCTGCGGCCCGGGGTGTCGCAGACGCTCAACGCGGTGTTTCTGATGCGGCAGATGGGGATTATGGAGTAACCGCAGCGGCGCTCACTGCCCGCTGAACCAGCCTGGCGGCACGTGCTCCAGCACCGCGATCCGGTCCAGGCCCCGTGCGCCGCGCCCGCCGGAGAGCATCAGCTCCCCGCAGCGGCGGTAGTCGGTCCAGGGGTTCTGAATCCGCGGCTCGGCGTCGGCAGCCTGCGCGTAGTACGCCCAGTAGCTCACCAGCTGCGTCTCCCGGTCGATCCAGACCCGGTATTTATTCTGCGGCGTGAAGCCTACTTCCTTGAACTGCAGCTCGATCACCTCCGCAGGGCGGCCCTCCAGGGTGTCGGCGCCGGCATAGGCCAGGGTTACGCCGCTGTCCTTGAGCTTGAAGGGCATGAACAGCCAGTAGCTGTCATTGACCCAGAAAAAATGCCCCTGCCGGAGGTATTTGGCCAGGCTGTCCGGATCGGAGAGTTCGGTTCCGCGCTGAAATACTCGGCCTTTCACGGTATTGATATTCAGCAGGTACAGCATCGAGTCGCCGGGGGATTCGATGCGGACGTCGCCGGTGTATTTGTCCCAGGTGTGCATCCGCCGCCCGAAAAACTGCCATTGCAGGTAGCGGGTCCGGTCCCAGGCGGCGCGGCCGCCCTGGGCTTCCATCACGGCATCGGCCAGGGCTACGGCGCGGGGATCGGAGCCCGCCAGGTCGAAGCCCGGCGCAGGCGGATTTTGCGCAGCCAGGCGCAGCAGGCTCAGGATCAGGGCGGCAGAGAGGAGAAGGGTCCGGGGCATAGGCAGGAGGGTAACTGGGAGGCAGAACGCCGTCCGGTGCAATACTACGGGATTTTCCGGTTTTCCCGGCAGGCGGCTTACCACGGAAATAGCCGCTTCAGCACCTCGTCGAAAGCATCCCAGGTCCAGGCGGCGCCGTCCCAGGGCGCGCTGTACAGGTAGGTGAGCCGCAGCGAATAATACGCCAGAAAGACCAGCAGCAGATACCAGACGGTGCGCCAGGGCTGCAGGGTGCGGGCCAGCAGGTCCAGCATGCAGGCCATGCCCAAGGCCAGGAAGGGCAGAAAATCCACGATCGAGCGGTAGCCGAAGGCCCCGCCAAACCACCAGGCCAGCCAGCTGCCGAAGGCCAGCAGGGCCAGCACCAGCATCGCCCCGACGGCCGGTGCGCTGATCCGGCGGCTCCAGGCCGCCGCGCCCAGCCCGCCGATGCTGTACCACAGCACCGGACTGTAGATCAGCAGGCCGTTCTGCACATCAAACAGCACCCGCAGCAGCTTGGGATGCTTCCAGTGGATGAATGTGGCGCCGGAGGAGTAGGAATACACGATCCAGTGGCCTGTGATGAGCTTCCAGTACACCAGCTGCGGCACCCAGGGCAGCAGCACGCAGCCAATGCCCAGCAGGGCCCCCGGCAGATGCTGCAGCAAAAAGCGGAACCGCTTCCGCACATCCTCCCAGGTATAGACCTCGTAGAGCGCCGGATACAGGGCCATGAGCACGTTCGTAGGGCGGATGACGATCAGCAGGCCCAGCACCAGCCCCAGCAGGGCGAAGCGCAGCCTGTCCGGCTGCTCGTAGAGCCGGTCGGTCTGCCGCAGCAGCAATGCTGCCAGAAAAAACCCGTACACATGCGCCATGCCCGACTCCACCAGGGTGTAGTAGTACAGGTTGGTGCCCAGGCCGATGGCCAGCACGGTCAGCAGGGCGCTGCGTGGCGCAAACCGCTTCCGCAGCACGCCGTAGAGGATGAAGATCCCCAGCAGGCCGTAGGCCGCCGCCGAATAGACCAGCGCATCGCTGTAAATCATCGTGAACCCGTTCGGCGCGTCGCGCGTGCGGAACCAGCCCTCGTGCGCGATCAGGTGCGCGCCCAGAAAAAACGGCGCCTGCAGCAGCGCCACGCCGTAGGTGCTCCGGGTAAATACCCCCTTCGCGCCGGGATAGGTGTCGTAGGGGCCTGCCTCCAGCTTCGGCAGGTTCTGATACTGGTAGATGAAGGTCGCCGGCAGGTACACGTAGTACATCCGCGCATCTGACCAGATCCGGTTGAGGCGGGTGCCGCCGAAGCGCATCGCAGCCGTGACGAGCAGCGGCAGCAGGATCAGGTACAGCAGCAGGGCCTGCCGCCGGCGTACCCAGGCAAGTAATCCTTCGAGTCGTGAGCGCAGCATACGGGAAGATCTCGCCGCAATATACACCCGGCGCCGTATCCGGCAGGCATAAAAAAAACCACCCTCCGGGATGGCTCAGGCTTCACACTCCACACATGACATACGCTGGCTGGCTGCAGGGACGCCGGATAGCCTTCAGGCTCATGCTGGATCCTTATCCGGTGTGTGACATCCGGATAAGGCCCAGGAAAACATCTATCCAGGTCAAAAAGCGGATTCCGGATGCAATTACTGCATTCCGGCCCAGCATGCCGTACGGATTTATCCCGAAGCCTTTCCGGATTCTAGTTCAAATCCGTAATGCAGGACGCTCAGGCAACCTGCATTACGGATTTGCGCAAATCCAAAGACCCCGGGCGCAGTTTTGTACGGATATGCCATACTGCATTCCGCAGCGCATACGGCATTTCCGTAATAAAAACCGGCCGGAATTATTCCTCCTCCGTTTCCTCCCCGCTGACGGCCTTTTTCTCCGGCACCGGCAGGCCCAGCTTCGGATTGAGGATTTCCTGGAGCTGGTCGGGATCGATCTGCTTGGCCATGATTTTTTTCTCCTTGTCCAGCAGGAAGAGCCGCGGCGTGCTGCGGATGTCGTACATCCCGTCGAAGCCGGAGCGGCGGGCGTGGTCCTGGACATTGATGATGTGGGGCTGGTCGAGGCCGTATTCCGCGATCTTCTTCTTCCACACTTCCACATCCCCGTTGATGCTCACGGCGATGAGCTTCACGTTTTTGCCCTGGTACTGCCTGAAGGCTTCGGCGAGTTTGGGGGTAATCGTTTTGCAGTGGCCGCAGTCATAGTCCCAGAAATAGAGCGCCAGGTATTCGGCCTGCACGCCGTTGACGGACTGGTAGGCGCCGGAGGGGTCCTGCGCGCGGAAATTCGGCGCGGGGCGGCCCAGCAGCGTAGGGCTGCGGCGGTAGGCTTCTTCCGTCATCTTGGCGACCAGCGCCGAGTCGGCCCACCAGGCCTTGCCGTTCATGTAGTAGCGCTCCACCATGCACACGTACACCGCGTCGTGGCCCATGATCTTCGAGTTGGCGTACTTGTTCAGCAGATTGGACACGAAGAACTGGTACACCTCGTCGTTGGCGCGGGACTTGGCGGCGATGTAGTCGATGGCCTTGCAGAGCGAATCCGGATGCGGATGGGTGAGGCGCTCCAGATAGGTGCTGACCTTGTTGTACATAATGGGCGTGCGCAGCATGCGGTCATCGGCGAAGTCCAGATGGTCGAAATAATGCGCCCGGTAGTATTTGAACTGAAAAAGCGAGTCGAGGACCTTGCCGCTGGCGTCTTTGGGCGGCTCCGGGATCTCCGGCTCCTGCATGCTGGTGAGCACTTTGGTGTAAAACAGGCTGGGGTGCCGGGCAATGAAATCCTTGCGGTAGGCTTTCACCTCCTGGTCGATGCGGCCGGCGGCCTCCTTGTTGGCAGCGGCTTCGGGCGAGCCGGGCGCCAGCGATTTGCCCTGCTCGCTGAGGGCCGTGATCTCCGCGCGCTTGGCGGCCAGGTAGCGGAGGTCCTGGAAGAAGAGGTCGTTTTCCTCCGACCCTTTGACCTTCATGGACTTGACAAAGTCCAGCGTATCGGTTTCAAGGGTAAACTGCTGATCCTCGCCGATGACGATCTCGAAGTAGTTGTTTTTCGGCGGCATCACCACCAGATACATCCCGCCGGGCAGGGCTTCCCCGCCCTGGAAGCGGAAGACGCCGTTTTCGGCGGCGGCGGTGTCCTTGAGGTACTGCTTGTCCCCAAAGTAATAGGCGAGGTACAGTTCCTGGCCCTGAAAGGACCGGATCGTAACCCCGATATCGTAGCCTTGCTGCGCATATGCCGGCTGCCCGGCTGTGCAGGCTGCCAGAATCAGAAGCGCCACCCACTTGTGCATAGTCTTCATCGTTTGGTTTGGCTTGTTCGGAAGAATGGGAAAAAGGTTGCACCTGCGCAAATATACATAAACCGCGCACGCTTGTTCCGTAACTTGCCACGCGGCCCTAACATGAGCCGCAGGCCTTCGTTGAACCCGCTATGCGCATCGTGATCCTGGACGGCTTCACCACCACGGCTGGCGACCTGGACTGGTCGCCCCTGGAGGGGCTCGGCAGCCTGACGGTCTATGACCGGACGGCGCCGGACGAGGCGGAAGCGCGCAGCCGGGAGGCGGATGCGGTGCTGATCAATAAAACGCAGATGGGTGCGGATGTATTGGGCCGGCTGCCCCGCCTGCGCTACATCGGCATCCTGGCGACGGGCTACAACACCCTGGATCTGGCTGCGGCGCATGCGCAGGGCATCACCGTGTGCAATGCGGCCGGCTACGGCACGGATTCGGTGGCGCAGCATACCTTCGCGCTGCTGCTGGAGCTGAGCAACCGCGTATGCGCGCACGCGCGCAGCGTGCAGGCAGGCGAGTGGAGCGCCTCGCCCGACTGGACTTACCTCAAGGCGCCCCTCGTGGAGCTGAGCGGCAAGGTCCTGGGCCTGGCCGGCACCGGCCGCATCGGCAGCCGGGTGGCGGAGATCGCCCGCGCCTTCGGCATGCAGGTCCAGGTGTCGGGCCGCAGCAGCGGCCTGCCGCTCGAAACGCTCTTTGAAACCAGCGATGCAATCTCCCTGCATTGCCCCCTGACGCCCCGGACGCACGAAATGGTGCACGCCGGCCTGCTCCGGCGCATGAAGCCCGGCGCCTTCCTGATCAATACCAGCCGCGGCGCGCTGATCCGCGAGGCGGATCTCGCCCGCGCCCTCCGCGAAGGCTGGCTGGCCGGCGCAGCCCTCGACGTGCTGTCCCAGGAGCCGCCGCCGCCCGATCACCCGCTGCTCCATGCGCCCAATTGCCTCATTACCCCCCATATCGCCTGGGCTACCCCCGAGTCCCGGAGCCGCCTCATCCGCATCGCCGCGGAAAATCTCCGCGCCTTCGCAACCGGAAGCCCCCAAAACCTCGTTCTGCCTTCGTAACACCTGACCGCAGCCCTGTTTTACCTATACCTCTTTCCCCCTTGTCACACTAACCGTTTAACTCCAATGAAAACCCGACTGTTTGGATTCGCCCTGCTGATGGCCCTGAGTGTCAGCGCCATCGCACAAAGCAACGTGATCAAAATCACCCCGCTCCGCCTCCTGACCCGCCAGGTGAATGTCGGCTACGAGCGCAAAATCACCGACAAGCTCAGCATCGGCCTCAACGGCGGCTTCTACATCCCCTTCAGCAGCAGCGACTCGGCCCTCTTCGGCCAGATCGACTTCTCCAACGGCGGGGATGTTGCTGTGCAGCAAAGCTCTTTCGGCGGCCTGACCGTCACCCCTGAACTGCGCGTGTACTTTTCCCAGAAAGGCGCCCTGCGCGGCTTCCACCTCGATCCCTTCCTCCGCTACTTCAACTACAATATCGGAGTGGACGGGGTGTATCAGGACCCGACGGAAGGCAACTCCGACATCAGCAGCAAGTTCCGCTTCTCCGGCGGTGGCGCCGGCCTCTCGCTCGGCTTCCAGGGCATTGTCGCTGATATCATCTCCATCGACTGGTTCATCGGCGGCGGCGCCGGGGTCGGCGGCTTCCGGCTGGATCTGTCTGCCGAAGGGCCCCTGGAAGATGACATCGACAGCTATGTGGACGATGTCCGCGCCGAGCTGAATGCGCAGCTGCCGGGCCTCGGCGACCGCCTCGTGCAGGAAAGCTCCGTCGCCGACGGCTACCGCTTCAGAATCCCTGCCGGCGTGGTGCCGATCTTCCGCACCGGCCTCGCAGTCGGCATCGCGTTCTGACCGCGGCTCTCCCAATCGACCTCAACATGCACAGGCCCTCGCTGCGGGGGGCCTGTGCTGTTTGGTATAGCCCCTATGCATACGCCGCAGGCGCCCCCCTTGGAGCGGCCCGCGGCGCCAATGGAACAGTACGTAAAAGCTGCTGAATATCAGGTTAATGCGCGCGTTCGCGCAGGGCGGTCACCGGATTGGGGTAGGTCACGCCCAGCTCCACGCCGAAGCGCTGCCACTGCTGCCGGGAAGCCAGATGCGGCTCGAAGAGCATGGGCAGCGGTGCCTGGGCCAGTTCAGGCACCCAGGTGCGGATGTATTCCCCCTTCGGATCGTAGCGTTTGGCCTGGGAAACAATGTTGAAATAGCGGTCCTCGCGGGGATCGTTGCCCACACCGGCCACGTAATTCCAGTTGCCCCAGTTGCTGCACGGATCGTAGTCGATGAGCTGGGACTCGAACCACTCCGCGCCCATGCGCCAGTCGATCCCCAGGTCATGCACGAGGAACGAGGCGGCATTCTGCCGGCCCCGGTTGGACATAAAGCCCGTGCGCTTCAGCTCGCGCAGGTTGGCATCGATGAAGGGAAACCCGGTACTCCCTTCTCTCCACGAATCAAACACCCTCCAATCAACCCTCCATCCCGGGTCCCCTTCATCTTTGATGCCAGCTTTCTGGAACAGCTTGTTCCCATGTTTTTTGGCGATGAACCGGAAATAGTCCCGCCAGATCAGCTCGAATATGAGCCAGTAGGTCGAATCATTTCGGACGCGCTGCTGCTCATAGCGCTGCACTTCGGCGTGGATCCGCCGGGGAGACAGGCATCCGAGCGCCAGCCAGGGGGAGAATTTGGATGAATAATCCGCTCCCAGCAGGCCATTGCGCGTTTCTTTATAGGTTTTGAGCAGATCCTGCTCCCACAGGTAGGACTTGAGGCGGGCCAGGCCCGCGGTTTCGCCGCCGGCGAAGGCCATGACGGCCCGCGGATCCGGCTGCGGGGCCTCCAGCCCCAGCGATGGAAGCTCCGTTGCTTCTAGCGCCGGTGTCGGAATGTGGGCCGGGGCCGGAAATTCGGGCCGGATCCGGACATAGCGCTCTGTCTGCTTGCGGAACTGGGTGAAAATCTCCGGCAGCGACTGCACCGGCGTATCCAGATCCGCGAGGTGGTAGAGCGTATGGCCCCAGAACAGCTCCAGCGAAACCGGCAGCCCGTGCAGGGCCTGTTCGAGGCGGCGCTCCGTGCCGGTTTCCTCGCTCGTCACCTCCTGGTGGGCAAATACCCAGCTGGCGCCGAAGCGCTGCACCAGGGGCGGAAGCACTGCTTCCGGCTTGCCGTGCAGGACCAGCAGCTCGCTGCCGAGCTGGCGGAGACGCAGCCGGAGGTCGGCGAGGCTTTCGAGCAGAAATCGGGCCCGGTGCGGGCCAGTCTTGGGAAACCCGAACGCCGTCTTGCCGTACATCCCCGGATCGACGCAATAGACTGGAATCACCTGCTCCGCGCGGGCCAGTGCGCGGGTGAGGGGTTCGTGGTCGTGCACCCGAAGGTCGTTGCGGAACCAGAGGATTGCGCTGCGTGGTTTCATACTTTCAGAACTGATGAAACAGAGAGAAAGTTTAAAAAAGCAGCAAGTATCCAATATTCAGGACCCAGCCGCAGGACTGAAACAGGCATGCCTGCGGCCCCGGGCCGCGCAGCAGCAGCGCAGCCCCGATACGTTGCCTGAAAACGTGTGACCCTTCCAGCAGCGCAGCACCTGCCCGTCTTCTTATTTTCTACTTGCTATTTCCTGCTTCCTGCCCCCTACTTTCCACTTTATACTTTATACTTGATGCATGAAACTTTAAAGTTATACTTCATACCTATTATTTAATACTACATACTCAATACTTTATACTTTATACTTGATACTCTATACATCCCAATCCCAGCGCCCTGTACGAAGAGGTGTACATGGGCGAATACCCGTACCTGATGGAGTAGTGCGTATGGAGTATGGAGCCCGGATTGCCGGGAGCGCAGATACACATGCAGGCGGGCCAGTGGCCCGCCTGTGCTGTTGATAGGGGATAGCCCTCGCCAGTTTTCGTTCAGTATGCAGGGGCCGCTGCTCCGGCCCTTTCCTCACTGGCGCACGACGGTGCTGCTCCAGGTCTTGCCGCCGGCATGCACCCGCAGGAGATAGGCGCCTGCGGGCAGGCTTTCCGTGTCGAACTCGAGGTGCTGCCCGGAGGCGGCCGGGCGGCGGATGGTCCGGACGATGCGGCCCTGCAGGTCGAGCAGCTCAGCCTGCACCGGGGCGGGCTGCTCCATGCTCAGGCGCAGCGCCAGCCGGGCGCCGAAGGGATTGGGCTGCACGGCCACCGCAAGCGCAGGGTCCGGCTGGCGGATCCGGGTGGCGGTGCCGTCGGCGGAGAGCTGCGCCGCATACATGTACGGGACCGGAGTGCCCTGAGCCGGATAGGCCCATGCGGTCGCGCTCACCAGATAGCCTCCGCCGGGGAGCTGCAGCACATCGCTTGCCTCGTCCTCGTCGGGCGTTCCGAGCAGCAGCTCCCACTGCCTGGCGCCATCGGGCGCCACCTTGAGCAGATAGAGGTTCGAGTAGGCGCTGTCTGCCGCTGTGCCGGTGATATTGCCCACGACCACGCAGCCGCCGTCTGCGGTTGCGCGGCCCCGCACTGCGCGGAGGCCTGTGAAGCGGGTTTCGTCATCCTGGTACACATAGCGCTGCGACCAGATCAGGCTGCCGCCGGGCGTGATCTTGTGAATCCGGATAGTTTGTCTGATCAGGCTGGCTGGCAGCCACCAGTTTTCGGTCGTAACCACGAAAAAATTGCCATCAGCTGCTTTCAGCAGGCTATGGCCTTGGTCGTAATGATTTCCCAGGTATGTGCTGCCCAGAGAATCACCGCTTGTACTCGTCCGGATTAGCCATATGGAAGGGCTTGTCGTATCTGGGGGAGCTAATTGTGCAAGGATAAGATATTCTCCCGCTGATGCAGTTTCTACATCTATTCCATGGGCAAGACCATTAGTTTTATATTCTCTGTCAAATACCAGATTTCCTGTTGCATTGAACTTGGACAATGTAACAGCGTCGTAGAGCCCGATTGCCAGGCGCCGTCCAGTCGCGACAAATGTATCTGGAGCAACTTGTGCAGCGCCTTTCCCGAAATTCAGCGTCCCTACGAGGCTGCTGTAGCCCTGCCACTGGAATCTGCCCGCAGAGTCGAGCTTCATCAAGCTCACCATCCGGGTATTATCGGGGTTGACTTTGTGGCCCGAGATCATGATGCCTCCGTCCGCGGCCCGGAATGCATCATCGACGCTGATGCTGGCCCCGGTGTAGCGCTCCGAGATGACGGAGAAGGCCGGGCCGAAGCGGACATAGCCGATGCCGAGCCCGCTCTTGCGGGTAATCATGCCGTATCCCTGCGGGGTATCCAGCCACAGGCCGCCATAGTAAAACTGGCTGAAGGTATCTTCCTGCACGACCGAAGGGGTCTGAATCTGTGCCTGGAGCGCAAGCCCGGCAGCCAGCAGGATACAAGTGAAATATGCAGATTTCATGATGGGAAGTGATTCAGCAGCTGATTATTCAGCCGTAACTGCATAAATATACTGCGTAAGTCGCCAAAAACCAGCAAATCAGTCTACTTTCAATTGTATAAATTTTTCAGAATGCTAGATTAACTGTATGTTGATTCATTCAAAAACACTCGCCCGCAGACAGCTTATTGATATAGTATTGGTAATCAATACTATATACCCGATACTCCGCAGCCCGGCATTAGGGCCAGATTATGGATACACGAGGCTATTTGGGCCCCGGCCGATGGCCCCTATGGCCAACAAAGACAGCGCAGCACCTGCCCGTCTTCTTATTCTCTACTTGCTATTTCCTGCTTCCAGCCTCCTACTTTCCACTTTATACTTTATACTTGATACATGAAACTTTAAAGTTATACTTCATACCTATTATTTAATAATACATGCTCAATACTTTATACTTTACACTTTACACTTTACACTTGACACTTGATACTTGATACTTGATACTTGATAATCAGCACTTTCCTAATCCCGGAACACCGCCTCCCGCTTCGTCAGGCTGGCCTGAAACGCGGCTGCCAGATCCTCCGAAATCAGCATGCCTGCATTCCAGGCTGCCATATAGTTGAGGCTGTCGGCTACGCTGTGGTCGCGGGTGTAGTTGAGCATTTCCTTGGTGCCGCGCACGGAAAGGGGCGATTTGGAGGCAATGAGCGCCGCGATCTCCCCTACCCCCTCCATCAGGGCCGCCGCATCGGGATACGTGCGGTTGACCAGGCCCACGCGCAGGGCTTCCGGGCCGAAGACTTTGCGGCCGGTATAGGCCATTTCACGGGCCATGCCGTCGGGAATGAGCTTGGGCAGGCGCTGCAGCGTGCCCAG
This sequence comes from Bacteroidia bacterium, assembly GCA_033765305.1. Lineage (GTDB taxonomy): Bacteria > Bacteroidota > Bacteroidia > J057 > J057 > RDXT01. The sequence goes on along the minus strand of JANRID010000045.1, from coordinate 6,706 downwards.
GTCGGCCACCATGCCCATGTCGATTTCCTTGATGCAGAAATAGGCATCCTCGGTGCAGTAGCGCATATCGCAGGCAGCCACGATGTCCACCGCCCCGCCGATGCAGCCGCCGTGGACGGCGGCGAGCACGGGTTTGCGGCACTGCGCGATGGCATCGATGCAGCCTTGCAGGTGCAGGATGAAGGCGCGCAGCTGCTCGCGCTTGCGGCCTTCGCAGCCGTTGCCGCTGATCTGCCCGGCCTCCATGAGGAGCGCCAGGTCGATGCCGGAGCTGAAGTGCTTGCCTTCGCCGCTGAGGATGGCCACGCGGGCCTCGTCCCGGTGGCTGATTTCGTCGAACACCTGGCGGAGTTCATCCCAGCCGGTGCGGCTGAGGGCATTGGCTTTTTCGGGGCGGCTGAAGCGGACGTGCGCCACGCCGCCGCGGAGGTCGAGGGTAAGGGTCTGGTAGCTCATAGCAGCACAGGCGTAATCAGGGGCATTGTTCGAGGGCGCGGGCCACGTCGGGGGCGCTCACCGGCGCGCCCTGTTTGCCCCAGGCCGTTTTGAGATAGTTGATCAGGGCAGCAATCTCGTTGGGCGTCAGGGGTTTCTGCACCCCCGGCATGGGCTGGGCGTAGCGGCGCCCGTTGACGGTCAGGGTGTCGGAGATGCCGTGCACAATCAGGCAGGCCAGCTCCGCCCCGCGCTCCTGTACATAGTCGGCGCCCGCCACCGGCGGAATCCAGCCCCGCAGGCCCTGGCCGTTTTCGAGGTGGCAGGACTGGCATTCGCGCTCGTAGAGCTTGCGCCCGGCGGTGTTGCCGCCGTCCATGCCCCAGCGCAGCAGCAGCAGCAGACCCAGCAGGGCCAGCGGCCAGCCAAAGGCCAGCAGGGCACGCGTTCTACTGCGGGCGGGCTTCATGCAGCAATATGGGAATATCGCGCATCAGTTCGTCCACTTTCTCCGGATCGGTGCCGTCGTAATAGCCGCGGATGCGGCCTGCCGGGTCCACGAGGATGAATGCCCCGCTGTGCAGAAAGCCGCCGGGCGCCTGCTCGTCGGGCATGGCGCTGATCATGTACTGCCGGGCCATGTAGAAGATGCTGTCCGGATCGCCGGTGACCATGTGCCATTTGGCGGAGGAAATCCCCAGGGCCTGGGAAAATTCGCGCAGCACCCCGACCGTGTCGTGCCGGGGGTTGATGGTGTGCGAAAGCAGCAGCACCGAGTCGTTTGCCCCGAAACGCTCGTACACCCGCAGCATCTGATCCTTCATTTTGGGGCAGATATCCGGGCAGGTGGTAAAGAAGAAATCGGCCACATAGACCTTGCCGGCAAACGTGGCGGCAGTCACTTCCGCGCTGTCCTGGTTGCGGAAGCGGAAGGGCGGCAGGGTATAATAGATCGTATCGCCGGCGGCAGATACCTGGTGCTCGCCGAGCACGGGCAGGCGCTTGGGGCCATCGGGCCCGCAGCTGCCGAGCCAGAGCGCCAGCGGGAGCAGCAGAACAATGCTTGCTTTCATAGGGAAGGTAACCGGTGAAGGAGCCAAAGGGTTTGGCGGGCTCAGGGCTGCGCCGCGTCCCAGCCGGCGGGCAGCAGCGGACGGGCCTGCCGCAGGCCGCTGTCGATGTCCTGCTGCACCTTGCGGACCTTGACCAGCTCCTGCTCCAGATAGGCCACTGCCTCGCCCTTCGGCGTGCGGGCATCGGGGTTTCTGAACTTCTTCATCCAGGTCATCATGCCGTCGTAGCCGGTCTTGAGGGCCTGATGGGCTTCCTGCACCGCTGCCGCGCGGGCAGGATCGGCGGCGCTGTCCGCCGCCAGGGTTTTCTGCTCGGCTTCGAGCGCCTTCATCATGCGCTCGATTTCCAGCATATGGCCCATCGCGGAGTCATGCACCGCCATGACCTCGCCAAAGGTTTTTTCGACCGGATTGGTGCAGGCCGATGCCAGCAGCAGGGCCGCAGCCAGGAACAGGAAAGGAGATCGTTTCATATACGGACACATCAGATTCCGGGGCGCAAATTACAGGTTTTGCTCCGCCTTCAAAACAGGACGGAAAATAGCTCCAGCCCCTCAGAACAGCCCGAAGCGCTTGGCGGGCTTGCGTTCTTCGATCTGAAACCCGGCCTGGCGCACCAGCTCCATCACGTCGGCGGAGGCCAGGGTGTCGGTCTCGACGGTCAGCAGCTTGTCGGGATTGGCCGTATCGACCTGCCAGGCCTGGATGCCGGCAGCGGAGTCGAGCGCGGGCGTCACACGGGCGACGCAGCCGCCGCAGTTGATGTTGGTTTTATAGGTGTATTTCATCTGGCTTGATGGATTCAGTGGAACTCATTCAACGGATGCGGTGCCCGGAGGTTGGGCCGCCTGCAAATATACGGACAGCGGCCTCATCGGCGGTGACTTCCGTCACCGGCAGGGATGCGAAGCCCGGCCGCGATGCACGATTTCCGGGCCGGAGGGCCGGGCTTTTTCCGTAGGTTTGCCCCCAAGACCGCCCCGCGCATGATCACCCTCTACCTGATCCGCCACGCCGAAAGCGAAGGCAACCTCAACAACCACCTCATCGGCGGCCAGTCCAACCACCTGCCGCTCACGGAGCGCGGATACGACCAGGCCCGCCGCCTCGGCGAGCGGCTGCGCCGCGAAGGCCTCCGTTTCGACGCTTTGCATACCTCCACAGCCGTCCGCGCCGCCGAAACCGGCCGCATCCTGGCCAGCCACCTGGATCTCGACCCCGATGCCCTCCCCAGCTCGCCCCTTCTGGTGGAGCTCGGCCACGGCGAATGGGAGGGGCTGGTCCGCAAGGACGTGTACACGCCCGAACTGATCGCCCGGCTCCGCGAAAACCCCTACGACTTCAAGGCGCCCGGCGGCGAATCCCAGCGCGAAGTCGAGGCCCGCATGTGGCAGTGGCTCGAATCGGCGGTCAGCGCATTCGCCCCTGAAACGGATGCTGCCCTGGCTGCGGTCACCCACGGGATGTCCATCCGCGTGCTCATCCGCCGCCTGCTCCAGGCCGATCCGGCCATGACCAACCGCATGGTCACCCACAACACCTCGATCACCTGCCTGCAGCAGATTCCGCAGGGCTGGCTGCTGGAGCGCCTCAACGACTTCGCCCACCTGGCCGGCACCGAGATGATCGGGCATTACTGAGCAGCAGGCAGCTGCGCCTGGTGGTGCTGCACGTGGTACCGGGTGAAATAGAGCATTTCCCGCAGGGTGAGCTTGCCCAGCAGCGGATGCGGCAGGATGCAGCGGTCGAGTTCCGCATCGGGCATGCGGCCCGCGATGCGGCAGAGCTGCTCCACGCTGCGCATGAGGCGGGCGCTCAGGGCGGCCCGCTGCGCGAAGGGCACCGCCGCCGGAATAAAGGGCCCGGGCGCCCGCCCGCCTTTTGCAAGGCGGTCCTGGTAGCGCTGCACCAGCTCCTCGTAGCTGCGCGAGGGGCGGTTGGCCGTGCCGAAAAGCCGCCGCAGCACGAAGCGCGGCAGCCGGAAGGCCAGCAGCACCGGCCCCACACTGCGCCGGATATGGTCCAGCTGCTGGCCGGGCGTCCATTTGCCGGGCGCCGCCGCCATGAATTCGGCTTCGCCCAGGCTGCCGATCTGGTCTGCAAAGGCCTGATGGCCAGCGCTCAGGGATTGAAGGAGTGCGGGGGTCGTCATCGCAGGGGGTTAAGGATTCAGGGGCTGAATGAGGCCGGGATGGTCGTTCCGCACATTGCCCACCTCCGCCGACACCGGATAGGCCTGCATCAGCTCCTCCGGAAAGGGCCGCAGCAAGCTGTGGAGCTCTTCGGCAGGCGTCTCCGGCCGGAGCCAGCGGCGGGCAGCATCGGAGCCCAGGATGACAGGCATGCGGTCGTGCAGGCTGGCCATCAGCCCGTTGGGTTCGGTGGTCAGGATGGTGAAGGAATGCAGAATGCGGCCCTCCGGGCTGCGCCAGGCATCGCAGAGCGCCGCCATGTAAAACGGCTCCCCGCTGCGCAGCAGGATGCGGTAGGGCTGCTTGTGCCTGCCCTCCGCCTTCCATTCGTAGAAGCTGTCGGCCAGGGCCAGGCAGCGCCCCGACTGGAAGGGCCTGCGGAAGGCAGGCTTGTCCGCCGCCGTCTCGGCGCGGGCATTGATGAGGCTGTAGCCGATTTTGGCGTCCTTCGCCCAATGGGGAATGAGGCCCCAGCGGTAGAAATGAATATGGCCCGGATCATCGGCCGGGATCACCGGCGCGCGCTGGCTGGGCGCCAGGTTGTAGCGCGGCGCAGGCTCGAAGCCCGGCTCATCGGGCGGCAGGACCGCACGGGCCGGATCGGGCTTGCGCGTGTAGGTGTAGCGTCCGCACATGGGGATGGGGCAGGATCTGCTGCAATATACGAAACCACAGCCGCTGCCGCAGCACTTTGCGCCGGGAAGCGCCTATATTTGCCCCTATTAACCGCCACGCACGATGAGACCGCTCACCCAGCCCCCTTCCCTCCAGGACCTGCGCGAGACGCACGCCGCCATCCAGCCCCTGATCCACCGGACGCCCGTGCTCACCTGCCGGAGCCTGGACGAGCGCAGCGGCGCGGAGCTGTACTTCAAATGCGAGAACTTCCAGAAGGTGGGCGCCTTTAAAATGCGGGGGGCCGCCAGCGCCGCCCTGCGGCTGAGCCCGGAGGAGCGGCGCAGCGGGCTGGCGACCCATTCGTCGGGCAACCATGCCCAGGCCGTCGCGCGCGCGGCGCGCGAGCTGGGCGTGCCCGCCTATGTGGTCATGCCGCGCAATGCGCCGAAGATCAAGGTAGCCGCCGTGCGCGGCTACGGCGCGGAAGTCATCCCCTGCGAGCCCACCCTGGAGGCCCGCGAGACCGGCCTGGCGGAGGTGGTGGCCCGCACCGGCGCAGCGTTCATCCACCCCTACGACGACTACCACGTCATCGCCGGGCAGGCGACGGCCGCCATCGAGCTGATCGAAGACGCGGGCGTGCCGCTGGACATCGTGATGGCCCCGGTCGGCGGCGGCGGGCTGATGAGCGGCACCGCCCTCGCAGCGCGCTATCTGGCCCCCGGCATCCGGGTGTACGGCGCCGAGCCCGAACTCGCCGACGACGCCCGGCGCTCCCTGGAAGCCGGACAGCTGGTGCACAACACCCGCACGGACACCATCGCCGACGGCCTGCGCACCAACCTGAGCAGCAGGACCTTCGGCATCCTGCAGGCCCAGGTGGACGGCATCTTCGCCGTCAGCGAGGCAGAAATCGTGGAGGCGATGCGGCTGGTCTGGGAGCGGATGAAAATCATCATCGAGCCCTCCTGCGCGGTGCCGCTGGCGGCCGTGCTGCGCAATCCGGCGGCATTCGCCGGAAAGCGGACGGGCATCATCCTCACCGGCGGCAACGTGGACCTGGGAGAGCTGCCCTTCTGAGGCGGGCGGCGCAGGGCAGGACGTTCCGGCCCCGCCAGCCTGCGCAAATCGTTGCAGACCCTACTGCACATGCGGCAACTGCCCGCGCATGGAGTTCCATGCACAGGCTATGGAGTTCCGCAGTGCGGAAAACCCGGTTATGCAGTAGTTTTTTCCGGAAACATGCCGTATCATCGCAGCGATTGCCAACCGGATACCCCTATGGCCAGCATTCCGCCCGAAGACATCGCAGCCTTTCTGCGCGAACCCGTCCCGGACTTTCCGGACATTCCCATGCTGAACTACACCAAGGCGCGGGGCACGGCAGATACCGCCATGCTGTTCATGTGGCTCGGCCCCGAAGCCGCCAACAAGGTGGCGCAGCGCGCCCTGGACCAAGGCAAGACCATCGAGGTCTACATCGATACGAGCACGGACGAAATCATCGACGGGCCGCTCCGCTACCGGCTCGTATAGGCCATCAGGCCCGAACCGCTTCCGGCAGGCAGCGGTGCAGCTGCTCCGCATGGCGGAGGGCATCATGGCAAGCCGCTCCAACGCAGACGTACCTCACGTGCATCAGACCGGGGCTTCAGCAGCGCTCAGCCCCCGGCGGGGCAGACGAATCCTTGCTGCAGGGAACTATTTTTCAGGCGTTCTCCAGAGACGCGATGCGGCGCGTCTCTACAGGATTGCCCGGAGGCGCGGATACGCCTCTTACGTCTTACGCGTGCGCAGGCGGCGCATTGCGCCGCATTCCCTGCGGTGCAGAGACGCGATGCGTCGCGTCTCTGCAGGATCGCCCGGAGGCGCGGATGCGCCTCCTACGTGTAAGCGTGCGCAGGCGGCGCGTTGCGCCGCATTCCCTGCGGTGCAGAGACGCGATGCGGCGCGTCTCTACAGGATTGCCCGGGGCGCGGATGCGTCGCTTACGTGTACGCGTGCGCAGCGGCGGCGCGTTGCGCCGCATTCCCTGCGGGGTAGAGACGCGATGCGTCGCGTCTCTACAGGATTGCCCGGAGGCGCGGATGCGCCGCTTACGTGTGCGCATGCGCAGCGGCGCGTTGCGCCGCATTCCCTGCGGTGCAGAGACGCGATGCGTCGCGTCTCTACAGGATTGCCCGGAGGCGCGGAGGCGCCGCTTACGTGTACGCGTGCGCAGCGGCGGCGCATTGCGCCGCATTCCCTGCGGTGCAGAGACGCGATGCGGCGCGTCTCTTGAGGGGAGCCCGGTGGGGCGGGGGAGCCGACTACGTGTGAGCGGGCGCCGGCGGCGGGTTTGGCCGCGGTGCCGGCGGGGGGGGGGGGCGGGGGGGGGTGGGCCCGCCG
>JANRID010000038.1:0-11695 GCA_033765305.1 Bacteroidia bacterium | reverse complement strand
GGCTCCAACGACGGCGTGCGCATCCAGAACGAGGGCTCCAACGCCCACTACTGGAACCTCTACACGTCCAACACCACGGGCGACTTTGAATTCTACAAGCAGGGCATCAAGCGGGCCACCATCAACCAGACCTCCGGGGCGTACACCGCCCTCTCGGATGCCCGGTTCAAGACCCAGATCGCCAGCCTGGGCAGCGTGCTGCCCAACGTGATGCAGCTGCAGGCCAAGACCTACAAATACACCGGGCACGAAAACGACAAGACCTACTCGGGCTTCCTGGCACAGGATCTGGAGAAGCTCTTCCCGCAGTTTGTCTTCTTCGGCGGCGACGACCAGAAGACGTACACGGTGGACTACGCGGGCATGAGCGTCGTGGCGCTCAAGGCCATCCAGGAGCAGCAGGCCCAGATCGAGGCACAGCAGCAGCAGATCCAGGCCCAGCAGGCCCAGATCGACGAGCTGAAGCGTATGGTGAACAGCCTGATCCAGTCATCCGGAAAGCCCTGACCTATGCGGAATCTTCTGTGCATCAGCCTGCTGATGGCTGGCGGGCTTTCCGCCCAGAGCATCGAACGCTCCGTGATCGGCGCCGCAGGCGGCAGCGGCTCCACCGGCTCCGTGCAGGTGGACTGGACCAGCGGCGAAGCCGCCGTCACGACGGTGGAGGCGGGCGCCTTTATCCTGAACCAGGGCTTCCACCAGGGCGATCTGTCCCGGACCAGCATAGAACCGGAGATCCGGATCGGGTACCGGCTCTATCCCAACCCGGCGCGGGAGCGGGTCACCGTGCACCTCTCTGCCGACCGCTCGGTGCAGCTGCGCCTTGAAATGAGCGATGCGGCGGGCCGTTCGCTGGGCCGGGAGGACCGCGAGGTGCGGCTCGACCCCGATGCCGAGCTCAGCTGGGATCTGAGCGGCTGGGCCGAAGGCTATTACCTGCTCACCGTCCGGGACCTGCGGGGCCGGGTGGTGCATACGTTCCGGATCGAGAAGAAACTCTGACCGGTTCAGCGGCACAATTTCCCGTTTCGGCTGGCCTTTTCCCGGGGCCAGCCGATTTTTTTGCTCCGGATGCAACTTTCAGAAGGGCCTGCCGTTATATTCATTGTTTAAACATTAATCATTCCAGACAAATGAAATCCCTGCTGTTTACCCTTGCCGCAGTTCTGCTGGCCTCCAGCACCCAGGCCCAGAGCTTTGCCCGTGCTGCCAGCCCTGAAAGCCGCCCGGCTGCAACCTGGTCCATCGACAATTCGCACTCCAGCGTGCAGTTCACCGTCACCCACCTGGTGATTTCCGAAGTGAACGGCTCCTTCAAGCTGTACGACGGTTCCCTCACGGCTGAAAAAGAAGATTTCACCGATGCGAAGATCAATTTCACGGTGGACATCAATTCCATCAGCACCGACAATGAAATGCGCGACAACCACCTGAAAGGCGATGATTTCTTCAACGCTGCCAGCTTCCCCAAGGCCACCTTCACCAGCAAGTCGTTCACAAAAACCGGCGGCAATACCTATAAGCTGACGGGCGATCTGACCATCCGCGACGTGACCAAGACGGTGGTGTTCGATGTGGTGTACGGCGGTACGGTGAAGGACGGCTACGGCAACGTGAAGGCCGGCTTCAAGGCTACGACCAAGATCAACCGCTTCGACTACAACCTGAAGTGGAACGCACTCACCGAAGCCGGCGCAGTCGTAGGCTCCGATGTGGTGATCGCCTGCAACATCCAGCTGAAGAAAAACTGAGCATTGCAGATTTTTGGGGTATGAATACGGGTCCCGTGGCAACGCCGGGGCCCGTTTTGCATATGACGGGCTGCTCAGCGCAGCGCTTCCAGCATGCGGATCAGCTCGGCACGCACCGTATCTGTGCGCGTCCAGGGGATGAAGTGGTTTTCCTCTGGCAGCAGAATGAGGCGGGGCGGATTGGACGGCATGCGGCTGGCCATGTATTCCGCATTCTGCCAGGGCACGAGCTGATCTTTCTGTCCGTGCAGGATGGTGACGGGGATCGGGATGGAATCCCAGCGCGGCTGCATGCGGGCGAGTTCTTCGGCGTGGGGCATCAGTTCGCGGTTGCTCATGTCGAGATCGGGCGGAATGAGCCAGCGGGTAGCGCGGTGCTGGATGAAGCGCTGGATGCCCATGACTTTTTCCTGCGCCGGATCGGCGCTGCCGGCCAGGATCATGATGCCGTCCAGCAGTTCGGGGAAGTCCATGGCAGCCCTGGCCACGATGGGCCCGCCCATCGAGTGGCCGATGAGGATGACCTTGCCAGCCGCGTGCAGGCTGTCCACGAGGGGCCGCAGGGAAGCGGCATGCATCTCCAGGCTGGCGACCGGGGTGCCCGGCATGGAGCCGCCATAGCCCAGCCGGTCGATGGCATAGATGCGGGCATATTCGCAGAGCGCCGTATCGCGCAGGTAGGCCTCCCAGGCTTCCCAGTTGCCGGGGGAGCCGTGCACAAAGACCAGCGCCGGCCCATCGGGGCGGCCGCCTTGCAGGTAGCGCATGGTATCTGCCCCATGGAGGTAGGTGCGGGCCGTCACCGGATAGGGTGCCTGAGCCATCCGGGCCGCCACTTCTTTGGAGGAGGGGCCGAAGGAGGCGAAAAAGCGGAAGTAGATCCAGAAGAGGATCAGGAGGCCGAGCAGTCCCAGCAGGATTCTCAGCAGCCATTTAATCACCAGAGCGGTCATATACAGCTGATTCTGACGTAATACTACGGAGATGTCTGCGACATAACTTGCCGGAGCGCACATTTAATGTGAACTTTGGAGCGAACCGGGCCCGGTGTCTCCGGGGCACGCTGCGGGCCTGTGCCCGGCCCCATCGGCCGGATAGGATCAAACTGCAATGGAGCACCGCGTCTGGCACCTGGATTCCGTGGATCTGTTCGAGATCCTGTGCCCGTACAAACTGAACAGCTACCTGCACACCCACCCGCTGCGTGTATACAGCAAAGGCGATTTCGTCTTTTTGCCGCATGATCCGGCGGACGGCATGTATCTGATTGCCGAGGGGAAGGTGAAAGTAGGGTTTTACGACGAGGAGGGAAACGAGCACGTGCTGGCCTTTCTGGGCCGGGGCGAACTGCTGGGTGAAATTGCCTATCTGGATGGCCAGCGCCGCCGGGATTTTGCCCAGTGCGTCTGCGACGGCACCTCTGTCTGCTACATGACCGCCGAAAAAGCCCGGGAACTGTCCCGCGACTATGTGCCGTTTGCCCTGGAGATCCACAAAAAGATCGCCCACGGATACCGCCGGATGGAGCGCAAACTGGAAATTCTGTTCTTCAAAGACACCGGCAAGCGCCTGGAGGAACTGCTCAAAGACCTGGAGCTCGCATGCGGCACCCGGACAGGCGGGTGGGTGCATCACGGGCTGACGCAGCAGGAAATGGCCAGCCTGATCGGCACTTCGCGGAAAACGGTTTCCCTGATCCTGAAGCGGTTCGGCATGCTGGGCCGCCTGGAGGCCAGACATGGCCGTTTCCGCTGGCGGCATGCCGGCGCCGGCTGAGATTGTGCCGTATGTAACATTTTTTCATCCGGGATTTGGGCTATTTTACTGCCGTCCTGCGCACACAGGCGCGGACAGCTCTGCGGCTGCTTAGCCCCGTTCATACGTTCATCCGCGTCCCATGTATTTGCAAGAGACTGCCATCGTCCTGCTCCAGGACATCCGCTCGCTGCTCGCCCGGCTCAGCGCTGCACAGTATGCCGCGCCGCTGGAGGTATTTTCAGGTTCCACCATCGGCGAGCACACCCGCCACCTGATCGAGTTTTTCGACTGCCTGATCCGGCAGGCGCCTTGCGGAACGGTCAACTACGACCTGCGCGCCCGGAACGAGCTGCTCGGCACGGATCCGGTGCTGGCCTCGGCCCGGATCGGAGAGCTGATCCAGGCGGTCGAATCGGAGGGCCGGCCTGCCGGCCTGCTGCTGGAAGTCAGCTACGACCTCGCCGGGCAGGAAATCTGCCGCATTCCCACTACCTTTGAGCGCGAACTGGTGTATACCATCGAGCATGCCGTCCATCACCTGGCCATCATCAAAATCGGGCTGCGCTTCGCAGCGCCTGCGCTGGAGCTGCCGGAAGGATTCGGTGTCGCCATTTCGACCCTGCGCCACCGGCAGCACAGCGCTGCCTCCTGATGACCGACTGCACCTTATGATCCCTTCCTCCGGCGCGGCCGGGCTGCTGGCCCGCCTTCGGCGCCATCCGTTTCTGGTGCGCCTGCTGCACTGGGAATACTGGCCGGCCAGTCTGGCCAATGTGCCTGTGTACCTGTACTGGCTGTACTTTTCCCTCCGGTCGCGCCATCTCTTCTTCTTTACCGCCGCCAATCCCGCCATCGAGACCGGAGGCATGTTCGGCGAATCCAAAATCCGCATTCTGGATCAGATCCCGGACGCGTACAAGCCGCTGACGGTCTTCGTGCCCGCCGGCAGCAGCCCGGAGCAGGCCCTGCGGCTGATGAAGGAGGCTGGCATCGCCTTTCCCGCCATCGCCAAACCCAACATCGGGGAGCGGGGCCTGGCTGTGGAAAAGCTGGACAGCGAATCTGCCCTCCGGCAGTACCTGCGCCGGTTTCAGGCCGATCTGATTCTGCAGGCGTACGTGGATGATCCGGAGGAATACAGCGTGCTGTACTGGCGGCTGCCTGGCAGCGGGCGCGGCGCCATCTCGTCGCTGTGCCGCAAAATCTACCTCGGCCTCGCCGGCGATGGCCGTTCGACCCTGCGGGAGCTGATCCTGGCCTATCCGCGGGCCCGCTTCCAGCTGGCTGCCCTGGAGCGGCGCATGCCCGAGCGCATGCAGGAAGTGCCGGCTGCCGGGGAGCAGGTGACGCTGCTGCCCATCGGCAATCATGCCCGCGGGGCGATGTTTCTCGATGCCCGGCCCGAAATCGACGAAGCCCTGCTCCGCACCTTCGATGCGGTCAGCAGCCAGCTGCAGGGGATCTACTGCTGCCGCTTCGACCTCAAATGCCCCAGCCTGGCGGACCTGAAGGCCGGGCGTAATATCAAAATCCTGGAAATCAACGGCGTAGCAGGCGAGCCCGCCCACATCTACGATCCGGCCTACGGCGGCCTGCGGGCCTACCGCGACCTGTACGCGCACTGGAAGACCATCTGCACCGTCAGCACGGCCCTGCGCCGCACGGGCGTGCGCCCGCTGCCTGCGCGCGAGGCCTTCCGCCAGTACCGCCAGTACCGCGCCCACGTCCGTCGGGTGCAGCAAGCCCTTTCGTCCTGAACCCCCGAACGGTATGAGCCTTCTCTCCGATCTCACCGCCGCGCTGCTGCTGGGACTGGTATGCAGCTATATCGGCTCGCTTCCGCCGGCCATGATCAACATGACCGCAGCAGAGACCAGCATCCGCCTGGGCATGCGCCCGGCTATGCGGGTGGCGCTGGGCGCTTCGCTGGTGGAAATCCTGCAAGCCCTGATTGCGGTCGGGTTCGCGCAGTTTTTCGCCCGGCAGCCCCTCCTGAACCGGGTCTTCAGCATCGCGTCGGCGGTTGTATTCGGGGTGCTGTGCGTGTATTACCTGGCTGTGGCGCGGCAGTCGGCTGCTGCCGGACAGCGCGAACTGCGGCAGGGCATCGGCTATGGCATGCTGATCAGCGCGCTGAACATGCTGGCCATTCCCTTCTGGATGTTCTACGGCACCTACCTACAGGTCCAGGGCTGGCTGGATCCGGGGCATCCCAGCCTTGTGGCCTTCAGCATCGGCACGGGCCTGGGCACCTATCTGCTGCTCTATACCTATGCCTACCTCGGCCAGCGGATCGTGCGCCGGAGCGGACTCGTTTCCAGGCTGATGAACCGCGTCATGGCGCTGCTCTTCGGGGTGCTGCTGCTGCTGCAGGTCGTTCAGCTGCTGCGGGATGCGGCCTGAGCAGGGCGGCGGGCGCAGATGCCGATCATTTCGGCAGGTTTGTTACGCCGGTAACATCCCGGGCGCCAGGCGGTGCCGATATTGGCGCATACACCCGGAACGGACCGGCCCCTGGCGGCTCAGGCAGGCAGCCTCCGTTTCCTGAACCCCTCAGTTATGACGCCAACGGCCCTCTTTTCCTGGATTCTCCGGCTCGCCGCCGCAGGCATTCTGCTGCAGACCCTGTATTTCAAGTTCACAGGCGCTTCGGAAAGCGTGTACATCTTCAGCACGCTCGGCATCGAACCCCTGGGCCGGATCGGCAGCGGGGTAGCCGAGCTGATCGCTTCGGTGCTGCTGCTCATTCCGCGTACAGCGTGGATGGGCGCCGGCCTTGCCATGGGGGTGATGGCAGTCGCCGTACTGTCTCATCTGGCGGTGCTCGGCATCGAAATCCAGGGCGACGGCGGGCTGCTGTTTTACCTCGCCCTGACCGTGCTGGTGTGCTGTGCGCTGATCCTGTACCTTCACCGGGCAGATGCGCTGGCGATGCTTGCGCAGATCCGCGGGCGCCGCATGCCGTGACCGGGCAGGACGGAAGAGATTGTTTGGGAAAGCAAAGAACGCCGTCCGGCCGGAAGCTCCGTGCCGGGCGGCGTATGGGTTACAGGCCTGCAGGCTTCGGTCCGTGCAGGTCCTCCAGCGAAAACCCCCGGTATTCGACCGTGTACCCGGGCAGATGGCGCATCAGCCCGGCCGCTTTGGCCTGGAGGGCGCTGGCAGAGAAGGCGGCAGGATTGAGTTTGACTTCGCCGATCAGGGCCGTTTTTTCAAGCTCATGGATCGCCACTACGTCGATTTTGTTCAGATTTCCCTTTTCCCAGTAACGCCCGATCAGGGAAAAACGGCCGGATGCGGCCAGCTGCTCGTGCACATACCGCTCCAGAAACGGCCCGCTGAACGAAGACCAGTCGCGCGCGGCCAGGGCCTTCAGATAGGCGAAAGTTGACTATGTGTATCGTAACCGCCGTTACCGTAACGGCGGTTACGATACACAGGAGCCTGGCCTGCGCGGCTTACCAGCCTTCGGCTTTCTGCGCCCGCGCATGCGCCTGCTCGGAGACCGTAAAGACGCGCATCAGGTTGAATCCGAAGTGGATATCGCCCTGCAGCCAGTCGCCGTCGGTCTCGGCCACGAAGAGGTTTTCCGTCATGCCCAGCGAGTTGGTGAGCATAAGCTGGAATACGTGGCCGCCGGTTTCGAGGTCCACGCCCACGGAGAGCGAGTTCTGGTAGTTGTTGGCCGTGTGGCTGCCGGTAGGCAGGAGGAAGAAGTATTCCGCGTTGAGCGTCATGGAGCCGGTGAGGCGGTAGCGCCCGCCGGCGCCGAGGGCGAATACATCATTGTCTTCGCGGCGGGTGGCGACCAGGTTCCGGTGCACCATGGTAGGCATGAACTGCAGCGAGAGGCGGCTGTTGAATTTGCGCGCGATCATGAGCTGATGCCAGTAGCTGAGGCGGGAGGTGAAATAGTTGGGCCGGTCGGGATCCGCCCAGCGCAGCGTATTGACCCCCATGCCGGAGAGCGCCACGATGGTAAACGGCATGCGGACCTTGCCGCTGCTCTGGCGCATCAGCTTGAGCTTCACGAAGCCGTCGTAGGTTTTGCGCACATTGCTGCGGCCCACCCCCAGGCAGAGGTGGTTGTTCAGCCCGTACTCGAAGCCCATGCGCATGTTGGCCTGGTCCAGCCCGAAAAATTCATAGAACCCGCCGTTGAGCCGCCCGAAGCGGTGCGAGATCGCCATCTGGAGCACGCCCGGTGCCGGAATCTCGATCGAGTGCGCATTGACGACCCGGACGGTCTTGAAGGTGCTGTGGGTGAATTCCCGTTTCTGGTCTGTCTCCTGGAGGGAGTCGAGCATCGCCAGGAGGTCATCCTGGGCCGAAAGACGGCTGCCCAGCAGGCAGCAGAGGAGCAAAACGCATATACGCTTCATATGCCGGATCGTAGGGTGGGAGGGAAGATCAGGGATTGAGCGGGCTGTAGGTCACGTCCACGTTCACATCGAGGGTCTTGGCGATGTTGTCGCGCACCGCAGCCGGGATGCTGATGTTGTAGTCGGCGGTGGCGAGCTGGAATTTCGAGGTGGCGCGGATCTTGCCATCCAGCACGATGATGGAGCCGTTGGCCGAAACCGGCTTTTTCACCCCGTGCAGATCCATCGTGCCGCTCACCTGCACCGGATAGGTGCCGTTCTTGCGGAAGTTCACCGAGCCGATATTCGAGATTTTGCCGGAGAAGGTGGACTTGGGGTATTTCTCCGACTCGGCGTACTTTTCCTGGAAGTGCTTCTGCATCTCGGCCTTCTCAAACTGGAAGCCGTTCATCAGCACGATGAAGGCCATGTCGCCGGTCTGGGTATTGAGGTTTGCAGCGGCCTGGTTGTTGTGCGCTTCGATATTTTCGAGCGGTGTGGAGGAAAAGAACCAGATGTGGCCGGTCCGGGTGCTGATGGTCTGGGCGCTGAGGATGCCTGCAGCGAGGAGGAGCAGGGCGAGGATGAGGGGCTTTTTCATACGGATGAGGGGAAATTAGGGGTGGATGAAGGGGAATCAGTTGTTGGGCGATCCGGCATTGATCCAGGCGCGGAGCTTGACAATCTGGCAGTTAGGCAGTTTGCTGCCGCCTTTGGGCATGGGCGAGAAGCCCGGCAGGTGCGCGATGGTGCCGTAGAGCCGGCCGCTGTTGGCGGCGGCCACCACATTGGCGTGGCCTTCGAGGTTGATATTGCCGGACGGTGCGCTGCCGCTGTGGCAGCCGACACAGTTGGCCTGGAGCAAGGGCAGGATTTCAGCCGTATAGGATACATCGGAGGTGTCGCAGACCACCACGGCCGGCGGCGGGTAGAGGTCTTCCTCGTTGTCGTAGTAGCAGCCGTTCAGGGCGGCGCTGGCCAGCAGCAGGAGCAGCAGGAGGGGCGCAGACAGCCGGAGCAGATGAAAGCGTGTCACAGGATCGGAAGATTAAACGCGGGAAAAACACCTTTAATTGTTCAATGCGCCTTTGCTGATCCAGGTTTTGACCTTGAGCAGCGTACAGGCAGGCAGCTTTGCAGCGCCGATGGGCATGGCCACAAATCCAGGCTGATGGTTGATCGCGCCGAAGAAGTTGCCGTTGAGCGACACGACCTGCACCTGGGCATGCGTTTCGAGCCGGATGCCGCCGCCTGCGGCAGCGCCCCGGTGGCAGCCGATGCAGTTGGACTGGATCAGCGGCTGCACAAACCCGCTGAAGGTCACGCCTGCCGTATCGCAGGAGGTGTTGGAGCAGCTGAGGTCCTTTGCGCCCTGCTGAATCCACTTGCCGATCAGGTCGATCTGGAACTGCGGCAGCGGTGCCGCCGGCGGGCGGGGCATGCGCCTGTCCGGATCCGTTTCGGACAGCGTCGTAAAGAGGTCGCTGTCGGCCGGATTGCCGGGCTTGACCTCGCCGCTGGCCATCACATTGGCATAGGAAGTCAGCGAAAAGCCGTCCGAACGGGTCACATCATCGTGGCATCCGCTCATGGCGCAGTTGGAGACCAGCACCGGCAGAATTTCCTGCGCAAAATACACGCTGTCCGGCGAGCAGGGCAGCAGCACCACCGTATCGTCCGGCACCGTATCCTGGGGAACCGTATCGTTGGGGACCGTATCGGGCGGGATCGTATCGACGGGATCGGGCAGGACCGGATCATGGACACAGGATGCAAGGCTCCACAATATGAGCAGGGCAATACATCCCAGCGGCAGTATCAACTGTCGTAGGCGGATCATAACAGGACGGTCAGATGAATGAGGTCAGGGAATGAATAAAAGTAATACTATTGCCATAACTGCAAAAACCCCGGGAAGGTTGCGTCTCAGGGCTGAATCAGCACGCAGCGGTTGAGGGCCACGTCGAAGGAGAGCCCGCTGCAGAGCCCGCGGACCGTGACCTCGGCGCCGGGGCTCAGGCCCTGGATGCTCATCTGTTCTTCTGCCAGAAACTCGCAGATGACGCCGGACATGGCGCCGTCATCGCGCAGCACGACGTTGACCACGCCGTTTTCGCCCGGCAGGATTTCGGCCACCTTGCCGCGGACTTCGATGGTTTTGTTGAGATAGCGCTCGTTGGAGGCCGCTTCGTCGGCACTGTAGGCCGCATACAGCTCGCCGGCGCTCAGCACGGCGTCTGCTTTCAGGTCTGCTACGTTGGTGTGGGGCTTGTTGTACAGCCACATGCCTATAGCGCCGCCGGTCACGGCAGCAGCCAGCAGGCCCAGGGCCAGGATGCGGATCAGGGACTTGCTCATCTAGCAGGGGTTTGGTTTGACACGTCAAAGGTGGGCAGAATTCCGGAAGATACGCCAATCTATGTATCCGGAACGGGAAAGCAGGCATCCGAAGCGGGAAAAACAGGAGCTGTACCCAAAAGCGACGGATCGCCGGAGCCGTGTTGTGTGTCAAACCCCTGCCGGCCCGGGATCCGTCTAAGCCCCCATTCAGCGTTTGGAAAAGTGAAGCTTTTCGATTTCAGTTCGGTTGTCGTCTTCGAGCTCGATCTTCAGGCTGTCGAGCCGGGTCAGCACCCAGTCGTCGTCCAGCTCTTCGAGCCGCTCGGTGCCGCTGATCCGGATGACCAGGCGGGGCTTGCCGTCGTCGGTAGTCCGGGCCCAGCTGCCCAGCACCGTGGCGCCGCCCGGCACCTGCGCGGCGAAGGTCTGGTCCGCGCGGAACTCAAAGCTGTAGCCGTCGAAATCGCTCGTCTCGTCCTCGGTCTTGTCGAAGAAATAGCTGACCTCCCAGACCCCCGAGGTCAGATCCTCGTTCGTGTCGGGGAGTACCGGCCCGTCGGTGAGAAAGCAGCCGCTCAGCACGGCGGAAACGAATACCGCTGCTGCGGTCATCAGATAGGTGCGCATATCGAAGTGATTGAATATGGCACAAATCAAGGCATCCTGCCGTCCGGAGAAAAAAAAGGGTTGCCGGAAGCGGAGAACTGCCTTCCGGAGGCGGAAAAGCAGGCGCCGAAGCCGGAGCCCGGACACGGAAACGGCCCGCAGCGATGCGGGCCGTTTGCAGGAGCGCAGCCGGGAGGCGCAGCTCAGGATTTGGCGCTCTTCGGACGGGTGCTGATGCCGAAGGGCAGGTACAGCGGGCAGGTGCTGATGAGGCTCGTCAGCACGAATACGCCGCCCAGTACGCCCAGCACAATGGCCAGCACGCCGGTGACAGTTTTGGTGGCGATCAGCGCGGCAAATACCAGCGCGACGATGACCCGCACGATGCGGTCGATGGAGCCCATGTTCTTGATCATAACAGTCAGATTAGCAGGGTAAAAGGGATTGGTTCCGAATTCATTGGCTAAACAACGATTATTCCGGCGGCGCTTCAGTGACTTGCGTCACCGGGGCTGCAATTTTTTTGCTCCGCAGTCCAGGCCCGCCTCCGGCCCGCTCGCGCAGGCCCGGTGACCGGGGAAATCCTTTGTCCATGCTGTTTATGTTTATTAATTGAATGTTCGATTAATTAATACTTGACATTCCGACCCCTGGATACTTATCTTTGTGTTGTAATCAGACGGCAACGCCCTCCGCTTACAGATTTTCACTCTTCACTTTCCACTTTTCCCTTTCACTCTCTAATCGTACACCAATGTCTATCCTCAAGCGTGCACTTTCCTTCTCCGCTGCTGCCTTCGCCTCCGTGGCCCTCTTCGCCCAGGCCACCGATTCGGACGACATCAACATCTCGGCCACCTTCACCTCCGCCATCGACCT
>JANRID010000016.1:0-306929 GCA_033765305.1 Bacteroidia bacterium | reverse complement strand
TCGCTGCCGGGGAGCGAAATTGCAGCATAGTTGGCTGCATGGCCAGCCTCGCTGAACGATCCGCCCAGATAGATATCATCTCCGATGTATTCGACGTCATGCACCGTGCTGTTGACCGAAGGGCTGACCAGCAGGCTGTCTCCGGCCAGGTCGAGCTCGGCGAAATTGCGCTGCGCGCGCCCGGCGATCCGCGTGAAGCTGCCTCCGATGTACATCGACCCCGGCGCCCGGTACGCCAGGCTGTATACCTGGCCGTTGGGTTCGGGATTCCACGCCGTGGCCTGGCCCGTCGCCGGATCGAGCTGCGCTACATAGCTGTTGGCAAAGCCGCCGATCTGGGTAAACGCGCCCCCTGCATACAGGTGGCTGGCCGTTTTGACCAGGGCCCGGACCGTCGAGTTGGGATTGGGATTGAAGTTGAGGTCCACGGAAAAATCGGGCAGAATGTGCGCCAGGTAGCGGATGTTCTGGCCGCCGATCTGGCTGAAGCTGCCGGCCACATACCAGCCGCCGGCATCGTCCGAAATCACATCCTCGATCGTGCTGTTGGCCATCGGAAACCGGTCGATGGGCACCGCGCTGCCGGCCTGGGTCAGGGCCAGGCGGGACGAGTAATAGCCGGCCTCGCTGAAGCTGCCGCCGACAAAGGTGGTGTCGCCGGAGCGGAGCAGCGCGTTGACCGTTCCGCTGGGTACAATCCGGTTGATCCGGGGAGTCTGGGCGGACAGCAGGGCCGGCAGCAGCCAGCACATCAGCAGTCCTGCGCGCCGCAGCAAGGCGGGAAGCTGGGTGAAATCCTTCATGAATACGCGTGATTAAAAGGTACAATTCCTGAATCCAACTGCATCCGGGCTCATGGTTTGGGAGTAAAGCACGGAAATATGCACATGCCTGCATTCAGGGAAATCCCCTGAATACAGGTATCAGGGAAAACCCTGAGTCCGTGCTGCGCAGGATGCGCGGCACGGACTCAGGCAATGGCATTCCGGGATGGTCAGGGATGGGCGGGCGCGGACTGTTCGACGCCTGCGGCAGGCTGCCGGTGCTCGTAGGGATGCCAGCCTGCGAGGTGGTACTGCAGAAAAAATCCAGCCAAATACGCCAGGATTATAAACCACGCGTGCCGCAGATACTTCAGGGCCGATCTCGACTCCGGATACAGGTTTGAGAGCGCCACCCCTGCGGAGGACCCGAACCACATCATCGATCCGCCGAAGCCGACGGCGTAGGCCAGCAAGGCCCAGTCGTATCCGCCTTGCACAATGCAAAGCTTGGTGAGCGGAATATTATCAAACACCGCCGAGACAAATCCCAGCGCCAGGGTAAACTGCCAGGATGCCGACGGGAGTTCTTCAACCGGCACCAGAGAAGCCGCACTCACCAGGGCGATCAGAAACACCGATCCCGGCAAGGCCTCCCGCAGTTCGGAAAAAGCAGTCTTCCGGATCAGCGCGCCGACGAGAATCGCGGCCCATACGCCCAGGGCAGGCAGGCCCAGCGCCCAGTTGGCGGCAATGGCTGCCGCCAGAATGAGAAAGACGATCAGCAGCCGGGCCGGCTCCAGCTTAACGGTATCGCCTTCGGGCAGCTGCATGGGCTGATGCCGATGCTGCGCTATCGCTCCCAGCGGCCCGAAGATCGCAAAAGCCCCCAGCGATGCGATAAACGCCGGCAGGATCTTCACCGGCGGCACGCCGTCGATCCACATGAGCGTTGTCGTCGTATCACCGACGACACTGCCCGCGCCGCCGGCATTGCTGGCAGCGATGATCGAGGCGATGTAGGCGATATGCACGCGCCCGCCGTAGAGCGACGCAGCCAGTGTGCCGCCGATCACCGCTGCGGCGATATTGTCCAGAAAGGAAGAGATCACCATCACCCCGAAGAGCAGCACCAGGCCGCCCCGCCAGTCCTTCGGCAGGTATTTCGGGAGCACCTTCGGCAGATGGGACGCCTCGAAATGCCATGTCAGCAGCGTGAACCCCATCAGCAGGCCGAAGAGATTGAGCAGCGAAAGCCACTCGCCTGCATGGCCCTCATGCCCAAGCAGGTGCCGCAGCATCCAGTCGCCATCGCCCTGGAGCAGGCGCACCAGCACCATCAGCACCAGGCCGCTGAGCGACACAGCCAGGGTATGCTTGTGGAGCAGCGCGACCCCCAGCAAGGTCAGGCCAAAGGCGAAAAACTCCAGCCGGATGCCGGCGATACCGAGATGCTCGCTGCCGGCTGCCTGCAGACCGACAGGGAGCACACATGCGACTGCGAGGGAAAAACTCCGCAGCAGGATGCGGAGCACGGGCTGTAGTCCTGTGTTCATGCTGCAAATCAAATCATTTTATCAAGTCTGCAATGCTTTGACCACTTAATTTGGCCCTCCGGAGTCATATTTTTCTGTTTCGCGCACGATCCGGTGGATAACCTGATCGGTCTCGCCGGCCGCAGCCCGCAGCAGACCGAACCAGTGGCGGTGGGTCTCCGGCAGCTCATCCGGCACCACATGGTCCAGCAGGCCGATTACATTGGAAAGGTGCTTGCGCAGCTCGTGCGACTGCACGCGCGCGATCTCGCGCAGGGTTTCGTTCTGCGCCACGATCCGGTCGTACGCATGTTTGCGGTCCGTAATATTCTGGGCAAAAAGCGCCAGGCCGCCTTCGAGCGGATATACCTTGATCTGATACCACTGCCGCCGGCGCCGGTAGTATTCCTCGAACTGGATCGGGGTATCGGTTTCCATCACCTGCCGGAACATCGCCGGATACCGGCAGTTGGCCCGCACTGGAAACAGCTCCTGAAACGCCATCCCGATCAGCTCCGCTGCCGGCCGCTGCACCGCCGCCTCGAAAGCCAGGTTGACCTGCATCAGGGTCCAGTCGCGGGCCAGCATGCAGAAGCACTCGGTGATTTCGTTCATCAGCACCTCCGTCCTGCGCACCAGATCCACCAGCCGCTTGCTCAGCAGCCTCGGATGGGTCACGTCAAACCCGATGCAGGTCAGGCCCGCCGGCACGCCGCCTTCCAGCCGCGCGCAAAACTCCCATTGCGTCCAGTAGTAGGCGCCTTTGTTGTCCGGCTTGCGCAGCACGACCTGCACCCGCTCGCCCGGCTGCATGATGCAGGCATACGCTGCCACCTGGCAGCTCCGAATATCATCCGGATGCAAGGTCTGCTGAAAAGGCGTGCCGATCAGATCCGGCGCCAGGTGCTTGAAGCGCGCCAGAAAATAGGGATTCGCATACGTATACCTGCCTTCGAGATCCGTCTGCACGGCGTAGAAAGCCGTAGAGCCGGCCAGCGACTCCGCAAGCGCTGTTACATCTGCCTGAACCATCCTGTTGCTTCACCTGTACAACCAAGCCTCTGACCGGTACCCTGTGCACCCGCGCAGGCTGCTGCGCCTGGCACACCGCGTTTCATGCATACTTTCCGCATGCAAAATTGTTTGCCCAATTCCGCCTTTTTTACCCGGACCTGCCTGCGCTCACACTTCCGGCGCCTCGCCCTCCGGATGGAACTCGCCCTCCCAGCGCGCGACAACCGCTGTCGCCAGGCAGTTGCCGATGACGTTGACCGAGGTGCGCGCCATGTCCATCAGTTCATCTATCCCAAGAATCACAAAAATAGGCCATTCAGGAAGATCAAACGATACGGCAGTCGCCGAAAGGATCACCAGCGAGGCCCTAGGCACCCCCGCTACCCCCTTGCTCGTGAGCATCAGGGTGAACACAATGAGCAGCTGCTGCCCGAGATCGAGGTGGATGCCCGCCGCCTGCGCGACGAAGATCGTGGCCAGCGAGAGGTACAGCGTCGTGCCGTCGAGGTTGAAGCTGTAGCCGGTCGGCATGACAAAGGCCACGATTTTGCGCGGCACCCCCAGCTCCTCCATCGCCTTCATGGCCTTGGGCAGGGCCGCTTCCGAGCTCGTCGTGGCGAAAGCCAGCGACACGGGCTCCGCCAGTGCCTGAATAAAGCGCCGGATCGGCAGCCGGATCGCCAGGGCAATCGGCACAAACACCAGCAGCACGAACGCTATCAGCGCGCCATACAGCGTCAGCAGCAGCTTGCCCAGGTTGACCAGCACAATCAGCCCTTTCTCCGAAACCGTGTAGGCCAGCGCCGCCCCCACCGCCAGCGGCGCGAAGTACATCACCACCTGCGTAAACTTGAACATCACCTCCGACAGGCTCTCGGCGAAGTGCAGCATGTGCTGCTTCTGCGCCTGGTGCTGCACCATCGCCAGCCCGATCCCGAACAGGATGCTGAAGACTACGATCTGCAGAATCTGACCCTCGAAAACGGCCTTGGCGATGTTTTCGGGGAAAATGTGCAGAATGATTTCCTCCCAGTTCTGCTTGGGCGCCGCCGGTGCCGCAGAAAGCTTCTGGTCCTGATAGGAAAACTGGTAGGTGCCTTTTTCGATGTTGACGATGGTCCGGAGGGAATCGGCCGTGACCGCCACCGGCGGCGGCGGCTCCTCGCGCGGGATGCCGTCTCCGGCACGGGTCAGGTTGATGGCGCCCAGGCCGATGAAGAGGGCGATGGTCGTCACGACTTCAAAATACAGCAGCGATTTCCAGCCCATCCGGCCGACCTGCTTCAGGTTGGAGTGCCCGGCAATGCCTACGACCAGCGTGCCGAAGAGCAGCGGAGCGATGATGGTCTTGATCAGCTTGAGAAATACCTTGCTGATGACGTTCAGATGCCCGCCGATTTCCGGAAAATCGTACCCGACCTCCCCGCCGATGACCATGCTGACCAGAATCCACGTGGTCAGCGACCCGCGCAGGCCCGCATACACGCACAACGCGATGACGCCGGCCCACCGGAGCCCCGTCAGCACCGGGCCGGGCAGGCTGAGCCATTCGCTGGCATCGCCATAGGTCAGAAACAGCGCAGGAATGTACACCGCCAGAAAGGCCAGTATCCAGAAACGGGAGGATCGGAGCATGTCGCCGGAGGGTTGAAGCGTTTTGCCTTCCAATAAACACAAAAGATCGGGAACTGCATGCAGATGCCGCCGGATTCGGTCACGCGATGCCGTTGCGGCTCATCCAAGACTCCAGCGCGGCGAGCATCCAGATTTTCATCCAGGGAATCTGCGGATCCCCCTGCTGAAACTGCCGCCAGAAGCGCTGCAGGCTTGCCGCATCGAATCCCTCCCGCTGCCCCAGGGCCGCCACCGACTGCTCCGCCAGCGGACGCAGCTCCTGGCGCAGCCACTGCGCCCACGGAAACACGAAGCCCATCTTGGGTCGGTTTACAATTTCCGCCGGAATCAGATCGCCCAGCGCATCCACCAGCAGCCGCTTCGGTGTATGCGGATATTTAAAGGTATCGGGAATGCTCAGCACGTACTCCACCAGCGTATAGTCGAAAAAGGGCACCCGCACTTCCAGCGCATGCGCCATGCTCATCTGGTCGGTGTCGCGCAGGAGCACGTTCTGGGTATAGGTGGCAATTTCACCGGCGCTGACCTGGCTCAGCAGCGGCAGGCGCTCCGCCTCCGCTGCGGCGCCGGGCGGCAGCGCCCAGGCCAGCACGTCGTTCGCCGGGGCCGGGCCGCCCGTCAGGGCCTGGATTTCCGCGTCGTCGTACACCTGCCGGAACACCGGATACAGCTGCCCGAATCCTCCGTCGGGCGCCGCCATCAGGCGCCGCAGGCGCTCGGTCTTGTGCGCCGCCGCACCCCGGCTCAGCAGTCCCGCTACCGCCCGCCGAAGACCCGCCGGCAGCCCGTACCAGGCTGCCCAGCGCTGCCGCAGGCTCGCATACCGCCGGAATACCGGATACCCCGCAAACAGTTCGTCGCCCCCCAGCCCCGAAAGCGCCACCGTAAACCCCGTCCGCTTCGTCGCCTGTGATACTACGTAGCTGTTGAGCCCGTCCCCGCTCGGATGGTCCAGCGCCGCCAGCGCCGCCGGCAGCTCTTCCAGAAAATCGCCCGGACTGAGCCGGATCGGATGGTGCTGCGTGCCGTATCGCTTCGCGATCATCGAGGACCAGCGCGATTCGTCGTACTGCGGCTCGTCAAAGACGACCGAGAAGGTATGCACCGGCGTGTCCGACACAGTCGCCATCAGGGCCACCACCGCACTCGAGTCGATCCCGCCCGACAGAAAGGCCCCAAAAGGCACATCGCTGATCAGCCGCCGCTCGACCGCTGCCGTGAGCAGCCCGCGCACCTGGCGGCATACAGCTGCGTAGTCGGCCCCCGGGTCGAAAACACGGGGCTCCGTGAGCGACCAGTACGGGCGGATGTCCAGCTGCCCGTCCTTGAGCAGGGCCCAGGTGCCGGGCCGGAGCTGCTGCACCCCCGCCAGCAGCGTGCGGGGCGCATGTACCGTGAAATACCGGAGATACTCCGGCAGCGCTTCGCGGTTCAGCCGGGGCTGCGCCAGCCCGCCCCGCAGCAGCGCGCGCAGCTCGGAGGCGAAGCCCAGACGCCCGTTTTCCCAGGTGTAGTACAAAGGCTTGATACCCAGCCGGTCCCGGCACAGGAAGAGCGAGCGCTCCTGCGCATCCCAGACCGCGAAGGCAAACATGCCGTTGAAATGCTGCAGGCAGTCCGGCCCCCACTCCATGTAGGCCGCCAGGATGACATCGGTATCGCTGTTGCTTTGAAACTGATACTGCGGCAGCCGGGCGCGCACCTCGCGGAAGTTGTACACCTCTCCGTTGTAGATAATGGTGTACCGGCCAGAAGGATCGGTAATCGGCTGATTGGCAGCATCCGAGAGATCGATAATGGACAGGCGGCGGTGCCCCAGGGCGATGCCGGAGCCGATCAGATGCCCGGCGGCATCTGGCCCCCGGTGCGAGAGGGCGTCGGTCATGGCCTGGAGGCGGGTCCGCGCATCTTCAGGATGGTCGGTAAAGGTAAATCCGGCGATGCCACACATAGAGTCGTCCAGGCTTAGCGGTGGGAGGGGGAAACATCGGCGATCACACTCATCAGGGCAGCCGCCCAGGTTTCGGGCGTGATCTGGCGGCTCAGCTCGTAGCTTCTGGCGCCCATGCGGCGCAGCTCCGCATCGGGCAGGGCCATGAGGCGCCGGAGTGCGGCGGTCAGCGAGGCTTCGTCGCCGGTGCGGAAGGAATATCCGTTGTAGCCTTCGCGCAGGAAGGCTGTGGCGGCGCCGCAGGCGCCGGAAGCGACCAGGGGCAGGCCGGCCCCGGCAAATTCATGCAAGGCTACGCCCCAGGGCTCGAAGCGGCTG
Source organism: Bacteroidia bacterium (assembly GCA_033765305.1). Taxonomy (GTDB): domain Bacteria; phylum Bacteroidota; class Bacteroidia; order J057; family J057; genus RDXT01. Next base: position 299,715 of record JANRID010000016.1, on the reverse strand, counting down.
GGCAGCACGAAGGCCCCCGCCCCGCCCGCGAGCGCCGGCAGGCGCTCCGGCTGCACAAAGTCCTGCACCTCGATGGCCGGATGCGCCGGAATCTGGCCGCGCAGCGGCCCGGCGCCCGTCAGCAGCAGCGTCCAGCCGCTTTCGCCCCGCGCCGCCAGAAAGGCCCGGCACAGCTCCAGGATGCCTTTGACCTCCACAAACCGCCCCACAAACAGCAGCTTGCGCGGCCATGCCGCTGCTTTCTCCGCCTCCGAGACCCGGTACGCCTCGTTGAACGGCGCGAGGTCCGCGCTGTAATAGCCGCGCAGGATGCGCTCCCGCGCAAACCCCAGGCGCCGCGCGTACTCATACTGGTACAGGCCCGGCGCCCAGATGTGCGTAAACCGCCGGTGCAGCATCCACGGGCTCAGCAGCACCGCGATCCGCTGCCGCAGATCGCCCCGCCAGTGGTTGTCCAGGCCGCACAGCACCGGAATCCCCTGCGCCTTTATGCGCGGCAGGATCCGCTGATAGCCCGCATCCAGCCAGCCGGCCGAGAATACCAGCGCCGGCTGCAATGCTGCGGCCAGCCGCAGCAGGCCCGCATCGTCATAGTCCCGGCGCTCGTGCAGCACCACCCCCTCGTAGTCCCGGAAACGGAAGGGCGCCTCCGGATTCACCGGCCAGCGCACCACATGCACCTCCACGCCGTACTGCCGGTGCAGGGTCTCGGCACAGGCCAGGAAATATCCGGCAACTTCGGAATACAGGAACAATACGCGCATACGTCAGCTTGCTATCACCCGCTGGCGCACCGGCTGCGCCGGATTGCCCTGGTAGATGGTGTAGGGTTCGAGGTCGGATACGGCCACCGATCCTACGGCGAGCACCGAATGGCTCCGGCAGGTCACGCCGGGGCATACGACCGACTGGGCGCCCACCCAGGCCCCGTCCTCCAGCGTGATGCCGCCGGTGATCAGGTCGAAGGTGCTGCGCTTGTAGTTGTGGTTGCCGGTGAGCAGCATCGCGCCCTGCGACAGGCAGCTGTGGGCACCGATCCGGACCTCGTCGAGGTTGTCGATCCACACCCGCTCGCCGATCCAGGCATGCGCGCCGATCTCCAGCTTCCAGGGGTATTTGATATTCACCGCCGGCTTGATGATCACGCCGGGCCCCACCGACGCGCCGAAGGCCCGCAGCAGGCTGCGTTTCAGCCCGTAAAACGGAATGAGCGGATTGAGGAATACAATGGCATTGACATAATACCACAGCAGCCGCTTCAGGGGCGAGCCGCCGGGCCGGTACCACCGGTTGTCGTACCGGCTCAGGTCGGTCGTAGGCAGGGGCATGGATTACGCATTGGCAAACATCGCAAGATAGGCAGCTTTCAGCCCGGAATCTTCGAGCTGATCGCGTCCATACAGCCAGGCAGCCTGGGCCATGGCGTCGAAGCCGGCCCGATCGAGCCGCAGCAGCGCCTCGATGGCGTCGCGGAAGGCTTCGGGCGCTTCGAGCGGCAGGTCGTAGCCGATGCCGGAGGCTGCCAGGTTGCGCCAGGGGCTCCGGTCGCTGATGATCACCGGCCGCCCGGCCAGAAATGATTCCAGAATGGCATGACCGTAGTTTTCGCCGTGCGTCGGCAGCACAAACACATGGTTGGCCTGCAGCCTCGGCGTGACCTCCGGGTTGGGGATTTCGCCCAGGTACAGCACGCGGATGTTGCCGGGCAGATGGGCAATCAGCTCCTGGCATTCAGCCCAGTATTTCACGTCATCCACCGGGCCGCAGATTTCGAGCTCCACGTCGCCGTGCACCTGCTGCAGGACCCGGAGCAGAAATTCGAGGTGTTTTTTCGGATGAATGCGGGAAAGGAACAGCAGCCGCAGATTGCCGGGCGCTTTGTCGGTGGATTGGAAGGGCGCTTGCATGGATGGCGGGAGATTAGGTAACAAGGTAACGGGGCGGTCGGCGCCGAAAATGGCCCGGATGTCCTGCACCTCCTGGGCGTCGGTAGCCTGGAAATGCACATCGCGGTCGGCGCCGATGAGCTGGAGCAGCCGGAGAAAGACCTGTTTCTTCCTCGGTTTGAACTGCATGGCGCCTGCGTGCAGCATGCCTCTGGGCGCCAGGATCAGCCGCTGCCGGATCAGCCCCATGCGTTTGAGCAGCAGGGGGATGATGGTAAACGGTACGGAAAACATGCTGTTGAGATACAGCACCTCGGCGCCGGAGCGCCGGATCCAGTCCCGCAGCGGCGCAAAATGCTGCTGAGCAGGAGACAGATAGGCCACTTCCACCGCCTGATCGAATGCAATCCATTCGCCTGCGGGTATCCCTTCGTAGGCGGCGGCATCGCCTGCATCGCGGTCGCCGCAGAGCACGCGCACCTTCGCCTGATGCTGCAGCGCGCAGGCCAGGTTCACGCAGGAGCGGATCGGACCGCCGGCCTTGAAGCCCGGCGCGAACCAGTCCGTGAGGATCAGCAGCGACAGCGGCGTGTTTGGTGTGTCCATGAGCAGCAGACTACCAGTTGACGGTGCCAATTTCCGCAAAAATCCCGCATTTCCACTGCAACCCGCAGCGCTTCCTTTCGGCCCCCGGCGCTGCCGCCTGCTCGCGCCAGCCCGACTATTCGGCTGCACGGATCATCCGGGCAGTTAAAATCCCCTGTTTTTCAAATAAAACGGCCCGGATCTTTCACGCCGCATCGGGTGCCGCCGGCGGAGGATCTGGCTTGCGCCGCTTCGGCGCCGCCTCGCGGAAGTGCGTCAGCAGGGTCGTGATCATCAGGAAGTGCACCGTAAAGGCATTGAGCGAAGAGGTCAGCCAGCTTTCGAACAGCGCCGAAATCGCCAGGGAAATAATGGCCGGTGCGGCGAAGGACCGCACCTGGGAACGGGACAGGTATACCGCGAAAAATACCAGGATGCATGCGAAGCCGATGAGGCCGTTGTTCATGATGAAGGTCAGGTAGGAATTGTGCATGCCCCCCTGGTGCTCGGTGCTGATGAAAAAATCGGCCAGGCTTTTGAACAGGATTTCCTCGTACGCGAAGCCCCGCCCGATCCAGAGGTTTTCGGCGATGTGCCGCATTCCAATCTCCCAGGCCAGAAAGCGCCCGGTGCCGGTGGTGAGCGACTCTACCCGCAGGTACTGCTCCAGCCCTACCCGCAGCACGAGCTGCTGGAGATCCACGGTGAGGAAGAAAATCAGCAGCACCGGCAGCACGATGCTCCAGAGCAGCGCCGTGCGTCCCCGCCCGCCCCGGTAGAAATAGTGCAGCAGCAGGAAAATCCCGACCGTGCCCAGCGCGGTTCGGGAACCGCAGAAGAGGATGGACAGCCCGGCCAGCCCGGCAGTCGCCAGCGGCCAGAAGCGCAGGCTGGGATACCGGTGCCGGATCAGCATGGCCAGCGGCACCAGCATGGTCGCCAGAATGCCCAGGCCGTTGGGGTTGCCCAGCAGGCCCCGGAAGCGCGAAAGCAGAAACACCAGCTTGGGCGCCAGCACAATCCCCAGAAACCCGGCCCCCAGCACGCAGCACCAGAAGATGAGCAGGTCCTGCGCCAGCGCCTGCCGGTACCGGCGGAACAGGTAGGGCAGATAGTGCAGCGCGACGAAGAGCAGCAGAAAATAGGACACCATCTTCGAGAGCGACGAAGCAGGCTCCGGGCTCAGCAGCCCCCCCAGCGTCGCCACTGCGAAAAAAGGCAGCGCGCCGAGAATCATCGGGTTGAAGCGGTACTGCCGGCGGGCCATGCCCAGCACGGTCCATCCCCCCAGAAAGAGAATGGCTACGATCCGCAGGTTTTTGACGAAAAACAGCGTCCATTCCCGGCTGTCTCCCAGAATGAGAATCAGCAGCAGCATGAGCAGCAGATGCCGCTCCTTGCCCTGCAGCGCCCAGAACGCCATAATCCCCAGCAGCAGCAGATAGCTGAGCGGCTCGAACAGGTTGCCGGCGACGTACAGCAGCCCGAATCCCAGCAAAATCCCGAAATATCTGCGCAGAAAGTCGAGCACGGGGCGGAAGGTAGGGGTATGAGGGCGGTTAGGCGTGCCTGCGGCCCAGACAAAGATACGCATTCCGCCGCGCATTGCGCACCGCATTCCGGAGCAGAATATGCGCCGGTCTTGCAGCCTGCCGCATACAAAAAGGGCCTGTCCTCCCCCAAGGATCAGGCCCCCATTAAGGCAAATACGATACTTCCTACAAACCTTTTTCCAATCGGGGGCGCGACCGCAGGGATCGCAGCCCCCTGGATTCCCCCATTAATTCAGCACCATCACCAGATACTTCGAATGCTTCCAGAAGCGGGCCGGATCGCGGATTTCAAGCCGCTCTACCTGGTTGTCTTTCCGGGACCATTCATACGAATCCGAAGGATGGTTGGTCAGCAGCCGCACTTTGCGGGTATTGACCGGTATAGCGTTTACGCTGCGCAGGTCGGCGCGGGTAAAAGCGGCAGGGTCTGCGTCGGGCGAGATGCGGAGCGAACCGCCGATGCCGATAAATCCGCCTTCATCCGTAATGACCTGACTGCGTTTCAGTTCCTTGATGGTGCCTACGATGTAGTACACCTCATGCAGCGCCTCGTCCTGCAGCTGGGCTGCCTCGACCTGCTCGCCGATCTGGGCACTCTGGGCCTGCAGGGTCGCAGCCTGAGCAGCAGACACCGACTGCAGCGAGCGGGTCGCACCTTCGAGCGCCTCAAACTTGCGGGACAGGGTCTGCACGGCAAACTTGCCCGATTCCATCTGCTGCCGGAGCGAGGCGAGCTCTACCGTGCGGGCTTCCAGCTCCGCACGCAGCCGGGTCACGGTGCCGCGGAATTCGCCCAGGCGCTGCTCGGAGCCGCTGACCTTTGCATCCAGCACCGCGATCAGGTCGCGGTTGCGCGTCATGAGTTCGTCGATCTGCTGGATGTCATCCAGGATCACCTGCTTCCGGTCCCGCGCCTCCTCCCGAACCTTCACCACAATGAGTGATTCGTGTTCCCGGATCTGGTCGAGGTTGTCTTCCACCTCATTCAGCACCGACAGGAAGTCGTTCAGCAGGGAATCCTGCTGCCGGCGCTCCGCTGCCAGGTCCTGATTGACCTGCTCCAGGTAGCGGACCTTATCCTCACCGCAGGCAACTGCTGCAAGGGTTAAGGCCGGGAGGAGGTACCGAAGGACGCGGTTCATGATGCTTGGGTTTGGAAGCTTGCTTGCTTGCTGAATCCCATAAGGCAAACTGCGTTCCAGCGTGGCGCGGTGTTTTAATCTACTGATTATCAATTACATATATTTCACCCACACCCCGTCATTTTCCCAAAATGAGAAAATGCCTCCCGCAGCGGGATGCGCTGCGCTGCTGCTGGCCCTGGTGCAGGGCACCGTCCTGCTGCGCTTCCGGGGTTCGGCCCTTACAGGGTCGCGTCTATGCTGGCTGATGGCCGCTACACAGGCTGGACTCCTGCGGAGCCGGGCCGGCCGCAGCGCGGTCAACCCGTTTCTGCATCATGGATGACAGACACCGCCCCGCGAAGGGCAGCATCCTGCTCGAACCGGATTGCCGGAAACGCCTGCGCAGCCCGTGCCGGCCTGCCTCAGGCCCGCTGGAGCGACATGAGGTATTTTTTGGGCGTAATGCCGAATTTCTTCCGGAACGCCGCGATAAAATGGCTGGGGTTGGCGTAGCCTACCGCATACGAGGCCTCATTGACTTTGTGCTGGCCGGAGTCGAGCAGCTTGCGGGCCACCTGCATCCGGTACTCCATCAGGTAATTGTAGACCGTATCGCCGTAGATGTTCTTGAAGCCGGCTTTCAGCTGGAACTCATTCAGCCCGATCTCGCGGGCCAGTTCGGGAATTGTCGGCGGATGCAGCATGCGTTCCTGGAGAATGCGGCGCGCGAGGCGGATTTTGTCGATGTTGGCCGTATCCTGCAGGAAGGGGCAGGCATCGTGCTGGCCTTCTTCGGGGTTCAGGAACAGGCTGATCAGTTCCAGCGCCTTGGCGCGCAGGTACACCGGCCGCACCACCGGCGATACCGCCACATGGCTCAGCTGGAAAATCACCGCCGAGAGCGAAGGCTGGGCAGCCTGCTCGGCATAGAAGCGCTTGTTCAGGCTGTCGCTGCGCAGAAAGTGCAGGCTGTCCAGCTCCGGAACGAAGAGCTTGTGCAGCTTCTCCACCGACAGGTGCAGCCAGGCCATACGGCTGTGGGGCTGCACGCTGAGCGCGAAATGCAGGTCCTGCGCCGGATTGTACATCAGGTAGCATCGCTCGCGGCCGAGCGTCAGCTCGTACTGGCCGGGCAGCACGCGGAAGCGCACCGCGCCTTCGGCGCAGCAGTAGAGCTGCACCACGCCTTTGGGGGCATGGAGCAGAAAATGCGGCTCCGGCTCCTGCTGCGCAGGCAGCAGGCCCAGCGATAGCCCAGGCTCCAGCTCGGTGACGGAGAGGACCGCAGGCTCGGCGGCGGCGGGTTCGGGAAGCATGCTCATAGCCATTCTGACGGGGTACAGCCGCGGCGCGGCTCTTCCTTATATACAAGCAGCAAGTCCTGCCGGTTGTTTTGCGGCAGGGCCTGCTCATGCGCTGCCGGTGCCCGGAAGGCGCCTGGACAGCGTCCGGTACGCCAGCCCGGTGCTGGCCACCGTCAGGACCGCTCCGGCCAGCATCGCAGCACCCGGAAAGTACAGCGGCGTGCCGGGCCGGGTAAAATACGAGAACACAGCCGTCATCATCGGCGCACCTACAAAGGCTGCGATGGTCATCAGGCTGGTCATGCCGCCCTGCAGCTCGCCCTGGGCATTGGAGGGGATTTCATTGGACATCAGGCCCTGCAGGGCCGGGCCGGCAATCCCGCCGAGGCAGTAGGGAATCAGAAAGAGGTACAGCATCCAGCCAGCCGGCGCGAACGCAAACAGCGCGAAGCCCAGGCTGTAGAGGCCCAGCCCGACATAGACGCTGCGCCTTTTGCCGAGGGCAGGGATGATAATCCGGATCAGGCCGGCCTGGACAATGGCCGAGATCACGCCTACGACACTGAGCGAAATCCCGACCATGCGCTCATCCCACTTGAATTTCTCCATCGTAAAGTAGGGCCAGGCGCCCTGCACGGCCTGCGCGGACACGTTGAGCAGGAAGAGGGAGAGGATCAGTCCGCTGATGAGGGGGAATTTGCGCAGCTGCAGGGCCGATCCGGCGGGGTTGGCGCGCTTCCACGAGAAGGGGCGGCGGTTTTCGGGCGCCAGCGATTCCGGCAGCACCAGCAGGCCGTAGAGCCAGTTGAGCAGCGCCAGCGCAGCGGCGGCATAGAAGGGCGCACGGGGGCCGTACTGCCCCAGCAGGCCGCCCAGCGCCGGCCCGATGATGAAGCCCAGGCCGAAGGCCGCTCCGATCAGGCCGAAATTCTGCGCCCGCTTCTCCGGCTCGCTCACGTCCGCGATATAGGCCGCACCCGTCGTAAAGCTGCTCCCCAGCACCCCGGCCAGCAGGCGTCCGGCAAACAGCCAGCCCAGGCTCGGCGCCAGCGCCTGCAGCAGGTAATCCACCCCGAAGCCGAAGAGCGAGAGCAGCAGCACCGGGCGCCGCCCGTACTGGTCGCTCAGGCCGCCCAGCACCGGCGCAAAGAGGAACTGCATCGCCAGGTAGGCAAAGGTCAGCCAGCCTCCGATTTGCGCCGCCCGGCTCAGATCCGCCCCCGTCAGCTCGCCGATCAGGGCCGGCAGGACCGGAATGATCACCCCGAAACCGATCACGTCGATCAGCAGGGTCACAAAAATGAATCCCACCGCTGCGGGACGGTTCAGTGCCATAGGCTGGATGTGGAAGGTGGAAATAAAGCGTTGTACCTACGGCCCGCCGCAGCTTTGGTTGCAGGACCTGCGCGGAAAATCGCTGCGCATTGCATTGCCGTCCTGCTGCCTATCTTTGCGGCTTAATCCCCTCTGGCATGGAACAGCCCGAATATGTGCTGCTGATCGACTGCGCGGACCAGAAAGGCCTGGTGCACCGCATCACCGGCGTTTTGTACCGGCAGGATGTGAACATCACCGGCAACCAGGAATTTGTGGAGCGCGAGCAGAACCGCTTTTTCATGCGGACCCAGTTTTCGGGAGCGGTGGACGAGGATGCCCTGACACAGGCCCTGCGCCGGGAGCTGCCGCCGGATGCGCAGATCCGGCTCAACCGCCAGCAGCCCAAGCGGATCATGATCCTGGTCACGCGGGAGCAGCACTGCCTGGGCGAGCTGCTGGTGCGGCACCAGTTCGACGAGCTCAATGCCCATATCCTCGCTGTGGCCGGCAACCACGAGGTGCTGAAGCCCTTCGCGCACCAGTTCGGGGTTAATTTTCACCTTGTCTCCCACGAAGGCAAGAGCCGCGAGCAGCACGAGGCCGAGCTGCTGGACATCGTGCTGCGGTATGAGCCCGATTACCTGGTGCTGGCCAAGTACATGCGGATCCTCTCGCCGGAGTTTATCCGGCGGTTTCCCAGCCGGATCGTCAACATCCACCACTCCTTTCTGCCGGCCTTCATCGGTGCCAACCCCTACCAGCGGGCCTACGCCCGCGGCGTCAAGCTCATCGGCGCTACGGCGCATTTCGTCAGCGACGACCTGGACGAAGGCCCCATCATCGAGCAGCAGGTGATTCCGGTCAACCACACCTACTCGCTCCAGGACATGAAGCAGGTGGGGCGGGATGTGGAAAAAATCACCCTCGCGCATGCGCTGAAGCTCGTTTTCAGCGACAAGGTGGTGGTGATGGGCAACAAAACGATCGTATTCGACTGACTGTCAGCGATACTGCGGAATCATGTAAGGTTCGCGGGCGAAAGATAGTATAAAAGTCTCCGCATAAAGTTGAATCTTGCACCGGCATCGGATTCCGCTGCCTACGCCCTTTCCCCTGCATCAATTCCCCTACGGATATGCCTCAGACCCGCGTGTTGATCACCGGAGGCGCCGGCTTCATCGGCACGGCCATGCGCTCCGAATTTGCCGGCCACGGCTACGATGTGTACGTGCTGGACAATTTTTCAGTCGGCAAGCGGGAGCATCTCCGCCTGCCCGAAGACCGCATCGCTGAAGGAGATATCCGGGACCGGGCCTTTGTGGATGCGGCGCTGGCGGCGATCCGCCCGCATCACATTCTGCATCTGGCCGCGATTCATTTCATCCCCTACTGCAACGAGCGCCCCTTCGAGGCCTCCGATATCAACATCCGCGGCACCATGCAGGTGCTGGATGCCGCCCGGTCTGCGGAAGGCCTGAAAAGCATCATCTTTGCCTCTACGGCTGCGGTATATCCGATCTACGACGGCGCCCTGAGCGAGACCCATACGCCGGGCCCGGTGGATATCTACGGCCTCAGCAAGCTGACCGGCGAGCGGCTCTGCCACGAGTTTCATCTCAGCAGCGGTGTCCCTACCCTCGTCTGCCGGTTCTTCAATGCATTTGGCCCCTACGAGACCAATCCGCACCTGATTCCCGCCATCCATCAGCAGTTGGTCCAGCAGGGCCCGAAGGTCAAGCTGGGCAATCTGGATACCCTGCGGGACTTCATCCATGTCTCGGATATGGCGCGGGCGGTGCGGATGCTCTTCGAAAAGTTCGATGCCGGATTCGACATCTTCAACCTCGGCAGCGGCATCGAATATTCCGGCAGGGAGGTGGTGGACGCCTTTGCGCGCAGCATGGGGCAGCAGATCGAGATCGAACAGGACCCGCTGCGCATGCGGCCCTCCGACCGGAAGCACCTCCGGGCCGATATTGCCAAGCTCTCCGGCTACATCGACTGGAAACCGGAGGTGAGCTTCCAGGAAGGCATCGACCATCTGTATCAAACCGGCATTCTATGAGGGAGCGCATCCAGGTGGTATGCTGCACCGACGGAATTTTCCCGGAGTCGGTGGGCGGCATGCAGCGCTTCGCCCGCCTGCTGATCGAATCCCTGGCCGCGACGGGCGAACTGGACCTCATCGTGATCCATCCGCACGGGGACCGGCAGCTTTTTGATCCTGCCCTCGGTATCCGGGAGCATGCGGTGCCGCCGCTTCCGGGCAAACGCCTGTATATCCGGGAGCTGTACGACTATTCTGTACGGGTATCGCAGGTGCTCCGGTCCTATCCGGATGCGCTGATTTATTCGCAGGGCCTGTCGGTCTGGCACCGGGCGGGCCATCTGCGGAAGCGGCTCATCGTGCATCCGCACGGGCTGGAGCCCTTCCAGGTACTGACGCTCAGCGAGCGGCTCCGCACCCTGCCGCTGAAATGGGCGCTGATCTCCCTGTTCAACCAGGCCGGCACGGTCGTGTCGCTGGGCGGGCGGCTGACCGGCATCATCCGCAGGCATTTGTACCAGCGGCGCACCCGCGTTGCCGTGATTCCCAATGCGACCGTACCGCCCGAAGCTGCGGCGCCGGCGCCGCAGCTGCCCGGCGAACCTATCCGCTGCCTCTTTGTGGGCCGCTTTGCCCTGAATAAAGGCATCGACGTGCTGATGCAGGCCATCCGGCGCCTGCGGGAGCGCCACCCTGCCCAAGCCTTCACCTTCACCCTGGCAGGCAAGGGCGAGCTCTACGAGTCGTACCGGAAGCTGTACGCCGGCGAGGGCATCGAGTTCCTCGGATTCGTGACGGATGAGCAGCTGGCAGAACTCTACCGCAGCCATCACCTGTTTGTGCTGCCGACGTTGTTTGAAGGGATGCCCACGGTCATCCTGGAAGCCATGGCGCAGGGCATGCCCGTGGTGGTATCGGATGTGGGGGCTACTGCGGAGCTGGTGGATGCCCGCAACGGCTTCCTGACCGAAGCGCGGAATGCGGACCAGCTGGTGGAGGCGATCGAAGCATTTGCAGCGATGGATGCCGCGCAGCGGCAGGCGCTCTCGGAGCAGTCGCAGCGGAAGGTGGAGGAGCGCTACACCTGGCCCAGGGTTGCGGCGCAGTATCTGGAACTGTTCCGCGGGCTGCGGGGCCAGACGCCGGTCAGGGCTTGAGGCAGGGAAGCGTGCGTACGATGCCATCCTGGGCAGCGCGCACATAATACAGGCCGGAAGGGAGCGGGGCCATGGGCAGCTCGACCGTTTGCAGGCCTCCGGGCTCCGCATGCCAGCAGATGCGGCCGTTGAGGTCGAGCAGATCGAGCGTCGCGCGGCTGTCCATCCAGGCAGGAAGGAGCAGGAGCGTCTGGCCGCCGGCGGAGGCCAGGCGGATGTCAGCTGCGGGCGGCACGACGGTAACTTCCTCGGAATATTGGACTGCGCCGCTGCGGCTGACCTGCTTGATGCGGTAGGTGAGCGGCTCGCCGGCGGGCGCGTAGCGGTCGGTAAAGGTGCCGGGATCGCCGGAAACGACGCGGAAACCTGCGGCAAATTCGAACGAGCCGCCGCGCACTTTGCGCTGCACCACCTGATACTCGGGCAGGTCATCTGGCGAGAGCGGGCCCTGCCAATGCAATACGACTCCATCCGGAGCCGGCTCCCCGGTCAGATTCCAGATCCCGCTTCCCCGCGCGGCACCTGCTGAAACAACCCATAAAAAACACAACAGGATGGGCTTGATCGGGCAGAACGAACGCATCATAACATCCGGATTACAATCATTTTCAGGTAAAAGTCCGATCCGTTGTTATCTCACCGGAACAAAGAGAGCAAGGTCAGCAAGCAGAAAATCTCAATCGGCACACATACATCAGGCAGCGGAAATCCGTAATACCCCAGGCATGATGCCGTGAAGTTACGGCAAAAAGGGCATCTGCTCCCCCTTATGTAATATTTCAGGAGAAAATGCACCAATTTTTCAATCTACGCCCGCTCCTCGTTCTCAAAGTTCGTAATTTTCAAAGACTTTCCCAAATCACCCCCTGCGCCGGCGCAGGCAGACGTGCGTAAGAATCCGTCTTGCATCGTTGCAGGAGGGCATGCAGGGGCCTGGTTTTATGCACAAACGGCCTCCGGTATAACGCGGACATCCCGCCGGGATGCGGCGGGATGCGGCGGGGCGAGGCACATTCATGGTTTCGGCCCGAGGACCTCGTACACCTGGATTTTTTCCTTTTTCCCCTTCACTTCGATGGGGTCCCAGGCTACGGTTTCCACGGCCTGGGCAACTTTTTCGTATACCGACTGGCTGATGAGGATGCGGTTGGAGCCTTCCTTCGTGAGCGACTCGATGCGCTTGCCGGTGTTGACGGTATCGCCGGTCACGGAGTAGGAGATCTTGTCTTCGGAGCCCAGGTTGCCGGCGACCACCATGCCGGAGTTGATCCCGATGCCGATCTCGATGCCGCGGCCCATATTTTCGCAGTACTTGGCATTGAGCTCTTCGCGCTTGAGCATCATTTCGAGCGCGCAGTGCACCGCGCTGAGCTCCATGTTGGGGATGGCCACCGGCACGCCGAAGCAGGCGAACACCTCGTCGCCGACGAACTGGTTGACCGTGCCGCCATGCCGCTTGACGACTTCGGTCATTTTCGCGTAGTAATCGTTGAGAAAGGTCACCACTTCCCGCGGCGAGAGGGACTCGCTCATGGACGTGAAGCCGCGGATGTCGCAGAAGAGCACGGTCACTTCGCGCTGCACGCCTTCGAAGATCGATTCGCCGGTATTGCTGAGGGCGCGCTCCACCACGGCTTCGGGCACATACTTGATGAAGAGCTTGAGGGTTCGCTCCTGCTCCTGCACCTTGGTCTGCAGCTCGCGGAGGAGGCGCTTGTTGCTCTGCTGCAGTTCGTAGAGCTGGCGGGCATTCTCGATGGTCATGCGCAGCTCGTTTTCGTCCCAGGGCTTGGTGATGTAGCGGAAAATGCGGCCGCTGTTGATCATGTCGATGATGGCTTCCATATCGCTGAAGCCGGTGAGCACCATTCGGATCACCTCGGGGTACTCCGCTACGGTCTGTTCCAGAAACTGCACGCCGGTCATGCCCGGCATCCGCTGATCGGTGATGATCAGCTGGATGGGGTGCTTGTGCATGATCTCGATGCCTTCGTCGCCGCCCTGGGCCGTGTACACGGTGTACTCGCGCCGGAAGGTAGCCTTGAACGAGATCAGGTTCTGGGGCTCGTCATCTACGTAGAGGATGGAAAAGTCTTTATGCATGGGGCGTGCGCTGCTTGATGCGGGCTTGCGGTTCAGAAGGGGAAGGTCGGATTTTACGGCAAAACCGCCAAACGGGTTTGTGCGCTTCGCGTGCCTGAGCCTAAAATTTTCTGCCCGGAGCGGCTTCCGGCCCGGCCTGGCGCGGCAGCAGCGGTACCTGCGCCACATACAGCCCGCCGGCGGCGCCGAAGACCGGCACCTGATCCGTCAGAAACTGATACCGAGCCAGCAGGTTGGCCAGCCCGATCCCGGTGGAGCCGGCCGGGTCCTGCCGGGGCTGGAAGGTATTGCGGACGGTGAAGGTTGCCGGGGCCTCGACGGCCATCTCGATGGTCAGGGGATGCTCGCGGGAGATGACGTTGTGCTTGACGGCATTTTCAGCCAGCATCTGAAGCGTCAGCGGCGGCAATTGCCAGGTCTCGTACTCCGCCGGGACCTCCAGGTACACCTGAAGGCTGTTGCCGAAGCGGATCTGATGCAGAAAGAGGTAGCTTTTGACGAACTGCAGCTCTTCGCCCAGGCTCACCAGCTCGGCGTCGCGGATGTCGAGCACATAGCGGTACACCCGCGTGAGGGTGGTGATGAAGGTTTCGGCCAGGTCCACATCCTCCTGCAGCAGGGAGCTGAGCACATTGAGGCAGTTGAAGAGAAAATGCGGGTTGACCTGATTCTTCAGGGTCTCAAACTGCGCCAGCAGCTGCTCGCGCTTGCGCCGCTCGGCGAGCAGCTGCAGCGAGCGGTTTTCCTGCCGCAGGCGGTAGGCCTCCAGGCCGTTGTCGATGATGACTTTCAGCTCCTCGTGCTTCCAGGGCTTGGTGACGTAATACCAGACCTTGCCTTTGTTGATGGCATTGACAATGGCCTGCACATCGCTGAAGCCCGTCAGGATGATGCGCACCGGGTCGGGATGGGTTGCCTGGATCGCCTCGAAGAGGTCTACGCCGGTCATGCCCGGCATGCGCTGGTCGCTGATGACGAGCCCGATGGGCTCGCGGTCCAGCAGATCGAGGGCTTCCTGGCCGCTGCGGGCCGTATGCACCTCATAAGACCGGCGGAAGGAGGAGCGGAAGGCGTTCAGGTTCTCCTGCTCGTCGTCCACGTAGAGAATATGGGCCTGGAAGTTCTCCATCATATCGCTCAGGCGGCTGCGGGCTGCCGCAGGGGCAGGCTGATCATAAATACGGTTCCTTCGCCGGGCCCGCTTTCGGCTTCGATCCGGCCCTGGTGCTTTTCGATGATCCCGAAGCTGATGGCCAGCCCCAGGCCGGTGCCTTCGCCTACATCCTTGGTGGTGAAGAAGGGATCGAAGATGCGGCTGCGGATCTCTTCGGGAATGCCGGGGCCGGTGTCCCGGATGCTGATCCGGACACAGCCGCCGCCCGCCTCCATGCAGTTCTCGAGCAGCTCGGTCTTAATAAAGAGGGTGCCGATCTCTTTTCGGCCCGCATCCTCGGAGGCCTGGGCCGCCTGGGCTTCCATAGCCTGGATGGCATTGACGGCAATGTTCATAAACACCTGGTTCAGCTTGCCGGGCATGCATTCCACCAGGGGAATCTGGGCGTAGTCGCGCTCCACGCGGATGCGGTCCTTGGTTTTGTTGTTCAGCAGGCGGAGCGTCGCATCCAGCCCGTCGTGGATGTCCGCCAGCTTGAAGCTGTCCGTATCGCTGCGGGAGAAGATTTTGAGGCCGTCCACGATTTCCTTCGTGCGCACTGCCCCCTCCTCGATGCCCTTGAGCAGCATATCCATTTCCTCGAAGAGGTACTCTGCATCGGAGGCTTCGGCCTGCCGGAGCAGCGCCTCCACGGCTTTGGCCGGGTCGGGATTGGTCCGGAGGGCCTGGATTTCAGCAAAAAGCGCCTTGATCTCATCGAAGTCGCGCTTCAGCGGCCCTACATTGCCTTTGACGAAGTTGATCGGGTTGTTGATCTCATGGGCGATGCCGGCTGTGAGCTGGCCGAGCGAGGCCATCTTTTCCGACTCGATGAGCTGCGACTGGGCTGCCTTCAGGTGGGCCATCGCCTCCTGGAGTTCCGCGTTTTTCTGCTCCAGCAGCCCGTGCTGGGCGGCGATTTCCTCCTTCTGCCGCTTGAGGGCTACGGTTTTTTTGACAATTTCCTTGTGCTGCTCCCAGATTTCGTTGGTACGCTCGAAGACCAGCCGCTCCAGGTTTTCGTTCTGGAGGTGCAGGCGCTGGGTATTGAGCTTGACGGTTCCATACACGAGGAAAATGGCGGCCAGCCCGTAGCTCAGATAGGCCCAGATGGTCTGGTACCAGGGCGGGCGGATGCGGAAGGCAAAGATGGCGGCTTCGCTTTCCTCGCTGTAGGTATTGCGTGCCTTGACCTGAAACTCATACAGTCCGGGCGGCAGGCGGGCATATTCCTTCCGGGTGTCTTCGGTCCAGGCCGACCAGCCGGCATCGTGGCCTTTGAGGTAGTAGCTGTAGCGGACCCCGCTTTCCTGGTCGAAATACGGGGCGGCAAAGTCGAAGGTGAGGTAATTGTTGCTGGCGGAGAGCACGGGCATGGAAGCTGCGCCGCAGGGGCGTTCGGAGAGCGAATCGGAGCCGCAGGCTCCGGCATAGAGCAGGGAATCATTGTGGAGCACCACCCGCCGGACCACCGGCGGAAAGGGCAGGCTGCGGGCGCGCTGCTGTCGAGCGTTGAAGACATAGAGCCCTTCGGGCGTGCCGATCCAGGCCTGGCCGGAGGCATCCACGAAGATATTGCCCCAGACCTCGGCATCGAAGAGCTCGCTCAGCTGCACCGAATCCCGGGCGAAGGTGCCGTCCTGGTATTTGCGGACCCATTCCAGCCAGCGCCGGTTGCCGAGCTGGCGCCGCATCCAGAGGTTTCCTTCGGGGTCTTCGGTCATGGTGGTAATACCGGCCGGGCCGAGCATCGGATGCATCTGGTCCGGCACGAAGCGGTCTGCGGACCCGTCGTAGCGGTAGAGGCCGCCGTCGGTGGCGAAGGCAGGCGCGCCGTTGAAGGAAATGATGCTGTTGACCGCAGGCAGGCCTGAGGCGGCATCGTAGCGGCCCAGCACTTCGGCAGACCAGCTGCCGTCCGAGCCTCCGACCCGGACACGGGTCACGCGGCCGTTGACGAGGGTGCCGCCGAGCCAGAGGTCGCCGCCGGGCATTTCGAGGATGTTGCGGAAGCGGCCGCTGAGGCCCTGGACCTCCACGGGGCTGGTCCAGCGGCCATTCCGGAACTCGATCACCGCCAGGCTTGTGCTGGAAGGCAGCAGGTAGAGCCGCTCCGGGCGGCTGGGCGACTGGTACGCCTGGAAATAGGTGCTGCCGGCGGCAATGGGCACGGCGCGGGTGTCCTGGATTTCGTAGACGCCCTGCAGGGTCGTGGCCAGGAGGCGGGGCGCTGCCTCGCCGGGGAGCTTTACCTCGACCAGCCGCCAGCTTTCGGAATCGATGCCGGGAATCTGTAGAAAGCGGTTGCCGTCCATGTAGAAAATTCCCAGCGGGGTGGCGGCGTAGATGCGGCCCTTGTGCCGGACACTGCCGAACACGATGCCCCGCAGGCCGGTATTTTCATTCCAGTGCGACAGGGGCGAGGCGACTTCCACCCGCGAGATGCCTTTGGAGAGCGTGAGCCAGAGCGATCCGTTCCGGTCCTGGAATCCGTTGATGATCAGATTATCCTGCAGTTCTTTTCCCCGCCCCATGTGGCGCACGGGGCGTCCGTTCTGATCCATGATGAAGGCTCCGTCCTGCACGGTGCCGACCATGAACTGCCCGTCCTGGAGGGCCAGCAGGGTGCTGAAGCGGGATTTGTCGAGCACCTGGTCGAGCTGGGTGGGGAAACGCCGGACGCGGATCCGCGTTTCGGCATGATCGAGCAGCAGAAACCCGCCCTGGAGGGTGCGCACCAGCATCAGATCGGGGGCAAACACCACCGCAGCCAGCACGGTGTAGCCTTTGAGCTGCTCGCCGCCGGGCACGGGCCTGTACTGGCCGCCTTTCCATTCGAGCAGGCCGCCGGTCTCCGAAAACATCCACAGGCGGTTCCAGAGAAAAAATGCCGTGATATGCTCATCCGGTGCGGCGAGGGGAAAGTGCCGGACCAGCGTGCCGTCCCAGGTATAAATGAGGTTGGTTTCGTAGGAGATGAAAATCGCGCCCCGCTGAATGCCGATGGCCTGCACACCGCCAAGCTGGGGGCGGTGGACGGAGTCCACCTCGCGGGCAAGGGAGCGGAAGCGCATCTGGCCGCTGCGGTCAGGTTCGAGCAGGCCGAAGTCGCCCACCGCGCCGACGAAGATCTGGCCGCTGCTGTCCGAAGAGACCGACAGCACCGCCGAGCGGTTGGGCACCTGGATCAGCTGCCAGCTGCGGCCGTCGAATTCCAGCACGCCCCGGTAATTGCCGAAATACATCAGCCCCCGCAGGTCCTGGGCCGCCGCATAGTTTGCAGAGCTGGCCTTGTATTCGCGGGGGGTGTAATTGCGGATGGTCGGGAAACCGATTTCCTGGCCCTGCGCGATGCCGCCTGCCAGCAGCAGCGCAGCGCACCAGTTCCTCAGCAGATGGAAAAATACGGGTCGGTTCATAGCCCCTGTATACGGTCTGAAGCGGCGCTGGGGTTGCTGCCGCATGCGCCCTTTCCTTAAACATACTGGGTATCGCGCAATATGCCAAGCCTGAATTTGGGAGTGCTTGCCCAAATCCCTATATTTGAACGCTTCGAACCTTTTTTCTTCCCATCACTGAACCCCACTTGACTCGTTATGAAACCGGAGATCCGCCGTTTCCTGTTGTCCTGCCTGGCTGTATGCTCCCTGATGGCCGCCGGGACCGCTTACGCACAGCCCGATGAAGCCGCCCGCAAAGAACTGGACCAGTTCATTGCCGACTTCTCCCGAGACTACGTAAACCTGCCTCAATCCAAAAACAAGCAAAGCTTTCTCAAGTACTTTGCGCCCGACGCTACCTCCAACCTCTATATTTTCAACCTGTCCGGCAAAGGCCGCGTCCAGAACTCCGACCGCAACGGCCTCGAAACCTATCTCGACAACATCCTGCGCTCCCCCTCGATCTATATCGGCTACGAAGTGACAGACAAGTCCGTCACCTATGCCTCCCAGACCATCGGCGTGGTGGTGTACCGGGTCAACTTCGAGATCAAGGAGGAAACGGGCATCTGGGTGAAAGGCAATGAAACTGTCACCCTGGCCCTGGAAAAGCGTGCCGGCCTGTGGCAGGTCGTGCACTACACGGTCATGCAGGTAGAGGACGAAAAACTCAAAGGCACCTGCCTCTGCGAGCTGTTCGTCTCCGAAGTGGCGGACGGCGAAGTCGTAGCCAAGACGACCATCCCCAGCGGACGCAGCTATTCCACGCGCTTCGACAACTTCGACTTCCGCACGGTAGGCGCAGATGTGATCATCCGGGTGGGCACAGCCAGCTTCCGCCAGATGAAATCCGGTGCCCTGCTCGCGCAGGAAGGCGGCGAAGAGCGCCAGATCGGCATTGCAGTCGGCAAGAAGGAAGCTGTGCTGGCCATCATCAAGGACTACCTCTATAAAGACAGCTGTACCCGCCTCAAAGTGGCGGAAAAGTAAGCAGCACATGCAGATCAGCGGGCAACGGCATGCGGCAGCGGGTGCCGTTGTCCGCTGATTTCGGTTTCTCCCCCAGTTTTCACCCCTTTGCTCTATGGAACAGCTCATTCAATCGGCCTGGATGTATCTGCCCCAACTGCTGCTGGCGCTTGTGGTGCTGGTGGCCGGCTGGTGGATCTCCGGGCGTGTGGCCCGGCTTGTGCGCCGGATTCTCGAAACCCGGTCGGTGGACCCGGCCCTGCACAGCTTCCTGTCGGATGCGACGGCTATTCTCCTGCGGGCCCTCGTCGTGGTGACGGCAGCAGGCATGGTCGGCATTCAGACGACCTCCTTCATCGCCATTCTGGGCGCAGCGAGCCTTGCTGTAGGCCTGGCCCTCCAGGGCAGCCTGTCCAATTTCGCCGGCGGCGTCATGGTGCTGCTGTTCAAGCCCTTCCGCATCGGCGAACTGATCGAGGCCCAGGGCCACCTGGGCCATGTGCGGGCGATCAACCTCTTTGTCACTACCCTGGAGACCCCTGAAAGCCGCCTCGCCATTCTTCCCAACGGGCCCCTGTCCAACGGCAACATCCTCAACTACAGCCGCATCGGCTATCTGCGCGTGGATGTGAATGTGACCGTCGGATATAAAACGCCGCTGGAGCAGGCCCGGCTGGTAATTCTCGAAGCGCTCCGCAACACGCCTCATGTCCTGGCCACTCCGGCACCCTCGGTGCATGTGGGCAAGCTGGGCGAAAACGGCCTGGAGCTCATCGCACGGAGCTATGCCGATCCGGAACGCTACTGGGACGTCTTCTTCATGACCCAGGAGCAGATCAAGCTCGCGCTGGACTCCGTGGATATCGAGATTCCCTATCCGCAGCGGGTGGTGCATCAGCTCCGGGAGATCGACTGACGATGAAGCCCGCCCCGGACGCAACGGTCTTTCTGCAGCGGCGCGCCCGGTATGCCGCCCTTGCATCGGCGGTGAGCATCGGCCTGATCCTGTTTCTGCTGGGCCTGGGCCTGGCAGCGCTGGGTCAGGCCTATCTGATTCAGTATCAGTCGATGTCGGAAATGCGGGTGTTTATCCGGGACTCGTACAGCAGCGCCCGGCAGCAGGAGCTCGATGCCTGGATCCGGCAGCTGCCCCAGGCATCGGAGGCGGAGCTGATTTCGAAGGAGGCGGCCCGCAGGCTGATGCTGGAGCAGACCGGCGAAGACGTAGCAGCCGCGCTCGACGGCGTCAACCCGCTGCCGGCAAGCTATGTGCTGCGGCTGCGCCCCGGATACTTGCGCAGCGACAGCCTGCTGAGGCTCAAGGCCCTGCTGGAAACGCAGCCGCTGGTGGCGGAGGTGCAGTATGCCGGCGGGATCGAGGAAGTGCGCGGCCGGATGCTGCGCTGGACGGCAGGGGCGCTGCTGGTGGGGATGCTGCTGGCCGGCATTGGCTGGCGGCTGGTATATGCCACGATCCGGCTGTCCATATATGCCCGGCGCAGCACGATCCGGACGCTGGAGCTGCTCGGCGCCACGCCGGCCTACATCCGGCGCCCGTTTCTGCGCAGCGGGCTCCTGCAGGGGAGCAGCGGCGGACTGGGGGCAGCAGCGGGGCTGGCAGCAGCCGGCGTGCTGGCCCGGCAGGCCGGGCTGGAGCCGGCAGACGTACCCCCCGCAGCGTATATTGGATTATTGGGGGGAATTGCCGTATTTGGCGTCCTCCTTGGGTGGCTGGGAAGCCGAATGGCTGTCAGCCGCTTTCTGCACCGCCCTCCGGAAGAACTCCTCTGATATGGCCGCAAAACAACAGAAGCCTACGCCTCCCCAAAAGCCCGTCCCGCCGGCGGCCAAGACTCCCGAAGTCCGCAAGCCCGCAGCGCCTGCCAAGCCCGCCGAGGCCCGCAAGCCCGAGGCCCGGACGGCAGTTCTGCCCTTGAGCCGCATCAACTATATCCTGCTGGCGGCCTGTGTGGCGGTCATTGCCCTGGGATTCTACCTGATGTCCCTCGATCCCTTTATCGATGCGACTCAATTCTCCATCTCGCTCTACATCGCACCGCCCGTAGTCATGGCAGGCTTTGTGGGGGTGATCTTCGCCATCATGTACCGCCCGAAAGCAACCGCCGCTCCGGCTTCCGGCGATCCCGCCTGACCGCAGATTGGCGCGGCACTTTTGCCTTTTCACGCTGGATCCTTGCGGCTCCGCCTCAACCTGATAGCCTGGAACCCGTTTCCTGGCTTGTATCGCGCTGGTATTCTGTTCTCAACCTTCATCAGCCTGCCGCATGGAACTGCTCAACGCCATTCTTCTCGGAATCATCCAGGGTATTACAGAATTTTTGCCCATCAGCAGCGACGGACATCTTTTTATTGGCCAGATGCTCCTCGGCGTCGAGCAGTCCGACCCGCATCAGGCGCTGCTCTTCACCGCGGTCCTGCATGCAGCCACCACCCTGAGCATCATCGTCGTATTCTGGAAGGATATTGTGGAGATCCTGCGCGACCTGCTGAAGTTTCAGTGGAATGAAAATACCCAGTTCTCTGCCTGGGTGCTCATCTCGATGATTCCGGCGGGAATTGTGGGCATCCTGCTCAAGGACTACATCGAGCCGCTGCACCAGCCTACCTACGGCAACCTGATCCTGACGGGCTTCATGCTGGCGCTTACGGGCCTGCTGCTCTTCGCCAGTTCGCGGATCCAGGCCAGCAGCGGCGCGCTGAACCCGTGGAAGGCCTTCGTCATCGGAATCTTTCAGGCGGCGGCCATGCTGCCAGGCCTCTCCCGCTCCGGCTCTACCATTTCCACCTCGCTGGCCCTCGGCATCGACCGGGCGAAAGCCACACGGTTTTCGTTCCTGATGGTGGTGCCGGTCATTCTGGGCGGCACCCTGCTGGAGCTGAAGGACTATTTCGAGTCGCCGGCGGCTCAGGCTGCCCAGCTGTTTTCGCCCCTGGAGATGGGGGCCGGATTTGTGACGGCCTTCCTGTTCGGCCTGCTGGCCTGCCGCTGGATGATTGCCCTGGTCCGCCGCAGCAAACTCGACTATTTCGCGTGGTATTGCGTTGCCATCGGCCTGGTGGCGATCGTGGCAGGCTTCATCCTGCTCTGAGCACCGCGTCAATGGACCCGGTCAGGGTCCGGCAGGCCCAGATCAGCTCTTCCTCGCTGATGGTCAGCGGCGGCGAAACCCGCAGCCCGATCCCGGCATTGAGGAATCCGAGCGTCAGCACCCCGCGCTCCAGCGCAGCGGCGCGCACGGCCTCGGCGAATGCATACGATCCGAAACCGATCCCGTAGAGCAGGCCCATCCCGCGCAGGCTGGTGATGGCCGGATGCTGCAGGTGGTTGATTATCAATTGCTCCAACTTCGGAACGCGTTCCATCAGCCGGTCTGTGCGGATCTTGCGCAGCAGCGCCAGGCCGGCTGCGCAGCTGACCGGGTGCCCGCCGAAGGTGGTGATATAGCCCAGCACCGGATCGCGGCGGATGACGCCTGCGATCTCCTGGCGGGCGGCAAATGCCCCCAGCGGCATGCCGCCGCCCAGCGCCTTGCCCAGGGTGATGAGGTCGGGCAGCACGCCGTAGGCCTGATGGGCGAACCAATAGCCCGTACGCCCCATGCCGGTCTGGATTTCATCGAAGATCAGCAGCGTGCCCGTCTCGTCGCAGCGGCGGCGCAGCTGGCGCAGCCACTCCGGGTCTGCAGGCTGCACCCCGCCGGCAGCCTGCACCACATCGGCGATGACCGCCGCTGCCGTATCCGTAATCTGCTCCAGATCCGCAAGCTCATTGTAGCGGATGAACGACACCTCCGGCAGCAGGGGGCCGTAGCCCTGGTGCAGCACCGAGGGCTCGGTCACGCTCAGCGCGCCGTGGGTGCTGCCGTGGTAGCTGTTGCGGCAGGCGATGAGCCTGCGGCGTCCGGTGAATTTTTTCGCCACCTTCAGCGCGCCCTCGACGGCCTCGGCGCCGCTGTTGACGAAGTAAACGGTATCGAGCGAGGGCCCGAGCAGGCCGGCCAGCTCGACGGCATATTCCACCTGCGGCGCCATGATGGCTTCGCCGTACACCATCGGATGCAGGTAGCGGGCGGCCTGCGCGCGGATGGCCTCCAGGATTTCCGGCACGGCATGGCCTGCATTGCTGACGCAGATGCCGCTGATGAAATCCAGCCAGCGGCGGCCTTCCGGCCCGTAGAGCCATACGCCTTCGGCGCGCTCCACTTCGAGGGCAATGGACTCGTCGGAGGTCTGGGCAATGTGGCGGAAAAACTGCTCTTTCATGGCATCGCGGTACAGGGCGGCAAGAACGCAATTCCCGCCCAGCCGGGCAACCCCCGGCACCGTCCGCAATTTTTGCGCGCCTTGCGTGCGGGGATGCGAACCTTTTGTAATTTGACCGCCTCAGATACCCGACTATGTTTACTGCCGCTACGTACCTTGAACGCCGCCGACGTCTTTGCGCAGATGTGGGCTCCGGCATGATCCTGCTGATGGGCAACAAAGAGGCCCCGATCAATTACGCGGGCAATGTGTATCCCTTCCGCCAGGACAGCACCTTCCTCTATTTCCTGGGGCTGGATGTGCCCGGCGCTGTTGCGCTGCTCGACGCCGACAGCGGGGAAACCTATCTGTACGGCGACGAGGTAACCGTAGAAGACGTGGTATGGTCGGGGCCGGTGCCCCGGCTGGCGGATCTGGCCCACCGGTCGGGCATCCAGCATATCCAGCCTGCGGCCGCGCTCGAAGCGGCCATCGAGCAGGCGCTGCTGGCGGGCCGCACGGTGCATTTTCTGCCGCCGTACCGGGCCGCAAACGCCATCAAGCTCTCGCATGTGCTGGGGCTGGCGCTGGGCGAGCTGCGGCAGCGGGCCTCCAGGGAGCTGGTGATGGCGGTCATTGCGCAGCGGCTCTACAAGTCGGAGGAGGAAGTGGCTGAGATCGGGCATGCGCTGGAGATCACCGCGCGGATGCACCGGGCCGCGATGCTGACGGCCCGCCCGGGCATGATTGAATCGGAGGTGATGGCCAACATCCATGCGGAGGCGCTGGCTGCCGGCAGCCAGCTGGCCTACGGCATCATTGCCTCGGTGCGCGGCGAGATTCTGCACAACCCCTACCACCGCAACCGCCTGGAGCACGGCGGGCTGATGCTGGTGGATGCCGGCGCCGAGTCGCCGATGCATTATGCCGGGGACATTACCCGCACCTTCCCGGTCGATCCGGTATTCACCACCAAGCAGCGGGAGATCTACGACGCCGTGCTGGATGCGCAGCTGGCGGTCATCGGCGCGCTGCGCCCGGGGGTGCGCTACCTGGACCTGCACCGGATGGCGGCGCAGCGCATGACGGAGCACCTGATCCAGATCGGGCTGATGCGCGGCAACGCCGAGGATGCCATGGAAGCCGGGGCGCATGCGCTGTTTTTCGTGCACGGGCTGGGGCATATGCTGGGGCTGGATGTGCACGATATGGAAGATCTGGGCGAGCAGCACGTGGGCTACACGCCGGACATCGAGCGCAGCAGCCAGTTTGGCCTGAACTATCTGCGGCTGGCGCGGAAGCTGGAGCCGGGCTTTGTGCTGACGGTGGAGCCGGGGCTGTATTTCATTCCGGCGCTGATCGACCAATGGCGGGCAGCCGGGAAGTTCCGGGAGTTTATCGACTATGACCGGGCGGAGGCATACAAAGATTTCGGGGGCATCCGGATCGAGGACAACTGCCTGATCACGTCGGAAGGCGCTCAGGTGCTGGGGCCGGGCATACCCAAAACAGCGGAAGAAATCTCGGAACTGCGGCAATCCTGAGGGACGCTGCGGCAGGAGGACGTTTTGAAGATCCGGAATATCCCGGATCGGGGCGATAAGCCGGGCCTTGCGCCCGGTTTTTGCATAAAACGCAATGAATATCCAGATATATTGATATAATCCCAATAGCAAGGCACGGAGGCGGCTCAATATTAAGAGCGTATCAATACCGGATCCCGCAGAATTAATGATACCTTAACATTTGCTGCCTTACTTGCGTGCGGTTTCCCAATGGCGTGGACCCATCGACGGGGAAAGGCCGGGGAATACGCCTGAATGTATGGCTAAGCCCTTGCAATCAACAATTACCAACTTACGTATGAACCAACTAGTACGACGCATTGCTGCGGCGCTGATGCTGGCGTTTGCGGCACAGGCTGCGTTTGCCCAGGTGACTACGGCCTCCTTCTTTGGCCGGGTGACCGATGCGAACGGGCAGCCGCTCGTGGGCGCGACGGTCGTGGCAACGCACCAGCCCTCCGGTTCCCGCTACGGAACCACCACCCGTGAAGACGGACGCTACAACCTGCCGGGCGTACGCATCGGCGGCCCCTACTCCGTGGCGGTTACCTACATCGGCTACAAGACCACGGAAGAACAGAACATCTCCCTGACGCTGGGCCAGAACTTCCAGCTCAACCTGCTGCTGGCCGAAGAAGATGTGACCTCGGACGAGGTGCTCATCACGGCGACCCGCAACGAAGTGCGCGACGGGGCTGCGACCAACATCAGCACCGAGGTGATCAACACCATGCCAACCCTGAGCCGCCGGCTCAGCGACTTCACCCGTCTGACGGCACAGTCCAACGGCACCTCCTTCGGCGGCCAGGACAACCGTCTGAACAACATCACGGTGGACGGCTCGCTGTTCAACAACAGCTTCGGCCTCGGCGGCCAGCCCGGCGACCGTACCGGCGTATCTCCGATCTCCCTCGACGCCATCGAAGAAGTGCAGGTGAACCTCTCCCCCTTCGACGTGCGCCAGGCTGGCTTCGTGGGCGCCGGCATCAATGCCGTGACCCGCTCCGGCACCAACGAGATCTCCGCTTCGGTGTACCACCTCTTCCGCAACGAATCCTTCCAGGGCGACTCCGCACGCGGCGTGCTGGTGCCCAAAGGTGATTTCTCCTATTACCAGAGCGGCCTGCGCGTAGGCGGCCCCATCATCAAGGACAAGCTGTTCTTCTTCGTCAGCGGGGAAGTGGAGCGCCGCTCCGCTCCGGCTACCACCTGGGTGCCCAGCAACGGCGACGGCACGCTCGACGGCAACGAGTCCCGCGTGACCCGCACCGATCTGGACAACCTGCGCAACTTCCTGCGCGACAACTTCGACTACGAGACCGGCGACTACGAAGGCTACAACCTCGGCACCAAGGCCGACAAGTTCCTCGCCCGCCTGGACTACAACGTCGACGAGAAGAACAAGATCAGCCTGCGCTATACCTACCTGGACTCCGACCAGGATGTGCTGATCAGCAACAGCTCCTCGCTCGGCTTCGGCAACCGCCAGCCCAGCCTGAACGCGTTCAGCTACCGCAATTCCAACTACACCATCAACGAGGACATCAACTCGGTCATCGGTGAGTGGAATACGAACCTGGGCCGCTTCTCCAACAACCTGATCATCGGCTATACCTTCCAGAAGGAAGACCGCGGCGACTTCGACGATACGCCCAACAGCACGGTGCCCAACTTCCCGCTGGTGGAAATCCGCGAGCAGGGCGATACCTACATCAGCTTCGGCTACGAGCCCTTCACGCCTAGCAACCGCCTGAACTACAGCACCTTCCAGATTCAGGACAACGCGACGCTCTACGTAGGCTCCCACAAGATCACGGCCGGCTTCAACCTGGAGCGCCTGGCCTTCGAGAACGTGTTCTTCCCCGGCTCCCAGAGCGTGTACGTGTACAACTCGCTGGCCGACTTCTACGCCGACGCCAACGGCTACCTGTCCAACCCCACCCGGGACACCACGAGCGTCACCTACTCCCGCTTCCAGCTCCGCTACTCTGCCCTCGAAGGCGGCGCCGAGCCGGTGCAGCCGAGCCGCGTGACCTACATGGGCCTGTACGCGCAGGATGAGTGGGCCGTCAACAACAACCTGAACATCACCGCCGGCGTGCGGATCGATGTGCCGGTGTTCGACAAGACGGGCTACCTCAACACCGCCGTGGAAGACATGACCTTCCTGGACCAGAACGACGAGCCGGTGAAATACTCCACCGCGAAGCTGCCCAACCCGCAGCTGCTCGTTTCGCCCCGGATCGGCTTCAGCTGGAACGTGACCGCCGACGGCTCTACCCGTGTACGCGGCGGTACCGGCATCTTCACCGGCCGTCCGGCCTTCGTGTGGATTTCCAACCAGATCGGCAACAACGGCGTGCTGACGGGCTTTACCCAGGTGGACAACGCAGGCACCCGCCGTTTCCCCTTCGACCCGAACATCGCTGCCCACGTGCCGGCTACGCCGACCCTGCCCTCTTCCTATGAGCTGGCCCTCACCAGCGAGCGCTTCCGCTTCCCGCAGGTATGGCGCTCCAACCTCGCCATCGAGCAGAAGCTGCCCGGCGGCTTCGTCGCTACGGTCGAAGGCATCCTGAGCCGCGATGTGAACGGCGTGTACTACACCAACGCCAACCTGCCCGCTACGGACACCACCTTCAACGGCCCGGACAACCGCCCGCGCTACCTGACGAACCGGATCAACTCCTCCGTGGTGAACGCCATCGTGCTGCAGAACACCAACCAGGGCTATGCCTACTCGCTGACCTTCCAGCTGGAGCGCCCCTTCAAGAACGGCCTCTACGCCAAGGCTGCCTACAACTTCAGCGAGGCGAAGAACATCACCAACGCAGGCTCCATCGCTGCAGGCTCGTTCAACGGCAACCCGATTGTGTTTGATCCGAACAGGCCCGAACTGGCCTTCTCCAACGACGATCAGCGCCACCGCGTGATCGGTGCCCTGGCCTACCGCCTCGAATACGGCGGCAGCGCAGGCGGCGCCACCCAGATCTCGCTCTTCTACGAAGGCCGCACCCAGGGCCGGGTGAGCTATACCTACACCGGCGACATGAACGGCGACAGCCACAACGCCAACGACCTGATCTTCGTCCCGGAAAATGCTTCCGACCTGGTGTTCCAGGAATACAGCTCCGGCCAGGTGACCTTCACCGCCCAGCAGCAGGCTGAAGCCTTCGACGCCTTCATCGACGCGCACCCCTACCTGAGCACCCGCCGCGGCCAGTATGCCGAGCGCAACGGCTACCTGCTTCCCTGGGTGAACCGCATCGACTTCAGCGTGGCGCAGGACTTCTATGTGATGATCGGCGGCAAGCGCAACACCATCCAGGTGCGCGGCGACGTGCTGAACATCGGCAACCTGCTCAACAGCGACTGGGGCGTAGGCCAGGCCGTAGCCAACAGCCGGATCCTGAACCCGCGCGGCGTCAATGCACAGGGTGTGCCCCAGTACCGCTTCGTACAAGGCGGCGGCACGGGCTCTCCGCTGCTGACCCGGAACCTCCGCTATACCAACGGCCTGGCCGACGTGTGGCAGGTGCAGCTCAGCCTCCGCTACATCTTCAACTGAGCCAGCCGAGCTGACGATACATTAGTTCGCGAGTAAGAGGCAGCCCATCCGCAAGGAGGGCTGCTTTTTTTTTTCGGGATGCCGGACGGTCAGGCGCGGCGGGCGGCGATTTCGGCCATGACCGTAGCCGCGTGCCCGATGGAGTTTTCGATGAACCACTTGCTGGTGAGCATGCCGCCGCAGACGGTGCCGGCCAGGAAGACCCCAGGCCGATTGCTCTCGAAGCTGCGCTCGTCGCGCCAGGGCAGGCAGCCGGGCCCTTCGGCAAGCAGCAGCCCGATGCGGGCCAGGAAGCCGAAATCAGGCCGGTAGCCGGTCATGGCCAGCACAAAGTCATTGGGCAGGGTCAGCAGGCCTTCCGGGGTGATCAGGTCCACCTCCTCCGGCCGGATCGCCATGATCTGGCTGTTGAACCAGGCTTTGATGCTGCCCTCCTGGATGCGGTTTTCGATGTCGGGCCGGATCCAGTATTTCACGCGGGGATTGATGCTTTCGCCCCGCACCACCAGGGTGACCTCCGCGCCCTTGCGCCAGACCTCCAGGGCCACATCCACGGCTGAATTGGCGGCCCCCACCACGATCACCCGCTGATCGGCGTAGGGATAGGGCTCGTCGTAGTAATGGCGCACCTTGGGCAGGTCCTCGCCCGGCACGCCGAGGGGGTTGGGCTGGCCGAAAAAGCCGGTGGCCACCACCACAAACCGGGCGAGGTACTCGCCCTTGCTGGTCTGCACCCGGAAGCCGTCCGGCGCGTCGAGGACATCGGTCACTTCTTCATAGGTATGCACCGGCAGGTTCCAGAGGGTCTTGACCCGGCGGTAGTATTCGAGCGCTTCGCGGCGGGTAGGCCGGGGGCCGTGGGAAACGAAAGGCGCGCCCCCGATCTCGATGCGCTCGGAGGTGGAGAAAAAGGTCATATTGGCCGGGTAGCGGTAAATGGAATTGACCAGGCAGCCTTTTTCGACGATCAGGACGCTGAGGCCCTGTTTGACGGCTTCGATGCCGCAGGCAAGGCCGATGGGCCCGCCGCCGATAATCAGGACATCGAGGGGAGCGGAGAAAGGAGGTGTTGCGGGCATGGGACAATGGCTGAAGCGTATGCCGCAAAGATAGCGGAATGCCGCAGACGGCGGGGCGGCTGTATGCTGCGGAAAGCCTGGTTCAGATGCATACGCAGCTGCGTTGCCGGATGGTTTTTTTCAGAAAAATCCCCATCTTTGGCCGGTTAATGAAATGCCGGGCCGCCTTACGGAATTCCCCGGTTTTTAATCCTCCCGGTATGATCTCGACGATCCTGTTCTGGCTGTTTTCCATCCTGGCCATCGCCGGGGCCATCGGGCTGGTCTTCAACCGCAATCCGGTGTATGCCGCGCTGTCCCTGATCATCAACTTCTTCAGCATCGCGGCGCTGTATCTGTCTCTCCAGGCGGAGTTTCTGGCTGTGATTCAGATCATGGTCTACGCCGGGGCCATCATGGTGCTGTTTCTCTTCGTGATCATGCTGCTGAACCTGAAAAACGAAGAGATGGAGCTGCGTTTCGATGCGCGGCGGGGCGTGGCGCTGATCCTGGGCGTGGCCTTCATCGCGGAGATGGCGGTCGTTTTCCGCACCTTCGCCAATCCCGAGCAGTACCGGCTTGCACCGGACTTCACCTACGGAAAGGTGGAGGCCATCGGGCGCGCCCTGATGACCGAGTATCTGTTCCCCTTCGAGATGATCTCTGTGGTGCTGATCGCCGCCCTGGTCGGCGCGATCATGGTCGCCCGCAAGCATACCTACCATTCCTGATCCGCACTGGCCGCCGTTTTCACCTGAGCACGCAGCATGGATTTCCTGACCCCCCATATCTACTCCTACCTGGCGGTGAGCGCGGTGCTCTTCGCGCTGGGCGCCATCGGCGTGATGACCCGCCGCAACGCGATCGTGGTCTTCATGTGCATCGAGCTGATGCTCAACGCCGTGAATCTCTCGCTGGTGACCTTCTCCCGCATGCACAACGACCCGGCCGGCTCCATGCTGGTATTTTTCGTGATGTGTGTGGCCGCAGCCGAAGCCGTGGTGGGCCTCTCCATCGTGCTGGCGATCTTCCGCAATAAACTGGACGTCGACATCAACCACCTGAACATCTTCAAATGGTGAGTCTGAATACGCTGATCGTATTCCTGCCGCTGGCAGGCGCCGCGATCAATGGGCTGGCAGGCCTGCTCTGGCCTGCATACCGCAAGCAGGAAACGCTGATCGGCCTGATCGCCACGGCCAGCATCGCAGTCCCTTTCGCGCTGCTGCTGAGCGCGTTTTTCGGGTATCAGGGCGAAGCTATCCGCTTCTCCGCCTTTTCCTGGATCGCCGCCGGCAACCTGCAGATCGAATTCAGCTACCTGCTCGATCCGCTTTCGCTGCTCATGGGCCTGATCGTGACCGGGGTCGGCTCGCTGATCCACGTCTATTCCATCGGCTATATGCACGGGGACAGCGGATATTACAAATACTTCGCCTACCTCAACCTGTTCATCTTTGCGATGAACAACCTCATCCTGGGCGACAACCTGCTGGTGATGTTCCTCGGCTGGGAAGGCGTGGGCCTCTGCTCCTACCTGCTGATCGGGTTCTGGTATCAGGACATGGAGAAAGCGGGCGCCGCCCAGAAGGCCTTCATTGCCAACCGGATCGGCGACTTTGCGATGCTGCTGGCGATTTTTCTGGCGTATTTCACCTTCGGAACGCTGGACTTTGCGGAGATTCAGAGCCAGATCCGAGGCGCAGGCGAGGCCGGTGCCCTGACGGAGATGTTCGGCGACCGCCTCTTTTGGCTCACGCTGCTGGTCTTTATTGCGGCAACGGGCAAATCGGCTCAGATTCCGCTGTTCGTCTGGCTGCCGGATGCGATGGCGGGCCCCACCCCGGTATCGGCCCTCATCCACGCCGCTACGATGGTGACCGCAGGCGTGTACCTCATCGCCCGCATGCACGATGCCTATCTGGCTTCGCCGGAGGTCATGCTGATCGTGGTGGTGGTGGCTGCGCTGACTGCCATCATCGCCGCCCTGACGGCCATCGCGCAGAACGACATTAAAAAAGTGCTGGCCTATTCCACTGTCTCCCAGCTGGGCTTCATGTTCATGGCCCTGGGAGCTGGCGCCTTTACGACGGCCATTTTCCACGTGCTGACCCATGCCTTCTTCAAAGCCTGCCTCTTCCTGGGGTCCGGCTCGGTGATTCATGCGATGGAGCACGGCCACGCCGCCGAAGACCCGCAGGATATCCGCACCATGGGCGGCCTGGGCAAGCACATGTTTTCCACCCGTACGACCTTCTGGATCTCGACCCTCGCCATCGCAGGCGTCCCGGGTCTGGCCGGCTTTTTCTCCAAGGACGAAATTCTCGCCAGCCTCTTCTTCAACGGCTTCGGGCAGCCGCTCTACTTTGCGGTATGGGCGGTGGGGCTGGTCACCGCCGTACTGACGGCCTTTTACATGACGCGCCTCTCGTATCTGGTCTTCAACGGGAAGGAACGCTTCAAATCCTCGGCGCATATCGAGGAAAGCAAGCCGGTGATGACCGTTCCGCTCTGGATTCTGGCCGTTCTGGCCATCGCAGGCGGCTACATTGGCCTGCCCTACCTGATCGGGCACGGCGAATACCACTGGCTGAACCACGTATGGTTCAGCGGCACGATCATCAACCGCCCGCTGGAGGAGGTCATGCACGAGCACGCCGCATTCGAATACGTGCTGCTGGCCCTGGCTTTCGCCGTTTCGATCGGCACGATGTGGTTTACCTATACCTTCTACCGCAAGCACGACCTGGCTGGCGATGCAAAGGTGCAGGGCTTCTTCGGACGGCTCTATGAGACCATGCGCCAGAAATTCTACTTCGACGAAGCCTACGATGCCCTCATCGTGCGGCCTTTCAGCTGGATCGGGACCCGCGTGCTGGCGGTGTTCGACCGGCAGGTCGTGGACGGCGTGGTGGAAGGCACCGCAGCGGCTGTCTCAGGGATCGGCGAGGTCTTCCGCCGCCTGCAGTCGGGCCTGGTGACCAACTATGTCATGATTCTTGCCGCCGGCGTAGTCCTGGTGCTGGCCTATCTGGTCTGGGGCTGAAACGGAATGCGGATTTGCCGGATTCTGTGTAGCTTATAGCCTGGAATCCGACTTCTGTTGAAACCCGCTGCCGGCATCGCACTCCTCTGCTGCCTGATCCTGCCCCATGCCGGGCTGCAGGGCTGGCTTGCGTATGAGACGTATGCAGCCCGGCAAGCCGCATGGGAGCGCCTGGAAGGCAGAACCGAATCTCAGACACTGGTGTATCTGAGATTCAGCCGGGACGCAGCCCGCACACAGCTGCGCTGGGAGCATGCGCGCGAATTCGAGTACCGGGGCCAGATGTACGACATCGTATCAGAGGAAATCCGGAGCGACAGCGTGCGCTACGGATGCTGGCCGGATGCCCGTGAAACGGAGCTGCGGCAGGCAGCGCGCGAAGCCGCCGGGCGGATGCTGGGCGCAGGCGCCCGCAGCCGGCAGCGCAGCAGGGCCCTGGCTCAGCTGCTGACCCAGGTGTATATGCCCGCCGGCACCGCCTGGCAGCCCGAGATGCCGGAGAAGCCCGCGGTCCGGTATGCAGCCCATGCGCCCGGGGCCGGCCTGCTGCCGCCCGCGCCGGAGGCGCCGCCGCCCGAAGGGCCATCCTCCGTCCGCCGGCGCTGAACGCGGCTCCGCAGCCTGGCTGCGGGGCTTGTGCTGCGTTCCGCTGGCCTGTTTTTCCATGATCCTGTATCACCGTTTTCATTATGCGTTACAGACACGTGCTGTGCCTGCTGGCCGGATATTGGATATCCCCAGCAGCGGCGCAGCAGATTCCCCATACCAATCCGAATCCCGACAGCAGCAGATCGATGGCGGAAGTGCTGATTCCGGGCATCCGGGACGGGCAGCACGATGACCGCCTGCCGCAGCGGATTACGGTCCTCGGTCCGGCGGAGCGCCAGCTCCAGCAGCCGCAGACGGCGGCGGATCTGCTGGGCGTGACCGGCGAGGTCTTCATCCAGAAAAGCCAGCAGGGCGGGGGCAGCCCCATGATCCGGGGCTTCGCTGCCAACCGGCTGCTGTACGCCGTGGATGGCGTGCGGATGAATACAGCCATTTTCCGCAGCGGAAACCTGCAGAACATGATTTCGCTCGACCCCTTCGCCATCCGTCAGGCCGAGGTCATCTTCGGGCCCGGCTCAGTGCTCTACGGCAGCGATGCGATCGGCGGGGTGATGCATTTTCAGACGCTCACCCCCTCCTATTCGCCTGACAGCCACATTATCAGCAGCGGGCAGGCCCATGCGCGCCATGCCTCGGCCAACCGGGAGCAGACGGTGCACCTCCATGTGCAGGCCGGCGGCCGGCGCTGGGCCATGCTCAGCAGCATGACCCATTCCTCCTTCGGCGATCTCCGCATGGGCCGCTACGGCCCTGCGGAGTACCTGCGGCCCTTTTCGGTGCAGCGGCAGGGCGGACAGGACGTGGTGGTCGCCAATCCGGACCCGCTCGTCCAGCTCGGCAGCGGCTACTCGCAGATCAACCTCATGCAGAAGCTCCGCTTCGCGCCCGCGCGCGGCTGGGACCTGCAGTACGGGCTGCATTATTCCGCCACGACCGGCTATGGCCGCTACGACCGCCTGATCCGCACCCGGAACGGCCTGCCCCGCAGCGCGGAATGGAGCTACGGGCCGCAGGTCTGGATGATGCATCAGCTGAGCCTCACCCGCCGCGCTGCTGCCCCGTTCTACGACCAGCTGACCCTGCGGGCCGCATACCAGGGCTTTGAAGAAAGCCGGATCGACCGGGACTTCCGAGACCCGGAGCGGCGGATCCGGGAAGAGCAGGTGGATGCCTGGTCGCTGAATGCAGACCTGAGCAAGCTGCTGGGCGAGCGGGCGCTGCTGTACTACGGAATCGAGGCCGTGGGCAACTGGGTCGCCTCGGCGGGCACCGACGAAGACCTGGAGACCGGCACGAGCCGCCCGGGCCCGGCCCGCTATCCGCAAGCGCAGTGGGCTTCGTATGCCGTCTACACGATGCTGCAGCTGCAGCTGGGCGAGCGGCTTACGCTGCTCGGAGGGGCGCGCTACAACGCCTTCCGCCTGGATGCGGTGTTCGACACCACGTTTTATCCCTTCCCCTACACCCGCACGGCCCTGCGGAACGGCGCGCTCACCGGCAGCCTGGGCCTGACGTACCAGGCCGCCAGGAGCTGGACCTTCCGGGCGAATGCCGCCACCGGATTCCGCGCACCCAACGTGGACGACATGGGCAAGGTCTTCGACTCGGAGCCAGGATCCGTGCTGGTGCCCAATCCGGATCTGGATGCGGAGTATGCCTGGAATGCGGAGGCCGGCCTGGCCAAAGCCTTCGGCGAGGTGCTGACGGTCGAGCTGACCGGCTACTATACGCTGCTGCAGCATGCGATGGTGCGCCGCGGCTTCACCCTGAACGGCGCGGACAGCATCTTCTACGACGGCGAACTCAGCCAGGTGCAGGCCATTCAGAATGCAGCGCTGGCGCGGGTGTACGGCATTCAGGCCGGGCTGGAGCTCCGCCTGCCGGCCGGATTCGGGGCCAGTTCGCGCATCAGCCTGCAGGAAGGCGAGGAAGAGCTGGACGACGGCTCGCTGAGCCCGTCGCGCCATGCGGCGCCATGGTTCGGGATTACGCGCCTGACCTGGACCGGGGACCGGGTCGCGATGGATCTGCATGCTGTGTACAGCGGGCGGGTCCTGTATGCGGATCTGTCGGAGGAAAGTAAGGGAACACCTTACCTGTTTGCGGAAGATGCGGACGGCAACCCCTGGTCGCCGGGCTGGTGGACGCTGAATTTCAAGATTTTGTGCCGGATTGGCGACGCCTTCGCCGTCAGCGGCGGCGCCGAAAACCTGCTGGACCGGCGCTACCGCACCTATACATCCGGGCTGGCTGCCGCTGGCCGGAATCTGGTGCTGGGACTGAATGCGCAGTTCTGAAGCACTGGCGCCCGGACCGCGCAGGCGGTCCGGGCGCATTTCACGGTACGTGCCGGGCGGTCAGGCGCCCAGCCAGAGATCCACCGGCTTGCCGACCTTGGGCTCGAAGGGCAGGCTGATGCTGGCACCCGTGCCTGCTGCGGCGTAGGCGGCGTAGATCACCTCGAGCACGGCGCGGCCCAGCTCGCCGGTGACGAGGGGTGTCTTGTCCTCGCGCACACATTCGATGAAATGCTTCAGCTCGTGGGGATAGCCCTGGTTGAAGGCCTCCTCGAAGATGGGAAAACTCCAGCCCATGGTGGTATCGGCTTTCTCCATGGCGTAGCCGTAGCCATTTTTGCTGTAGGCCAGGGATGCATTGCCCATAAACAGATCGGCGTAGATCAGGCCGCCTGTGCCGTAGATCTCGCAGCGGTCGTCCATGCCGCCGTGCCGTGCCCAGCTGTTTTCGGCCACTGCCGTCACGCCGTTTTCAAACTCGACGATCACGATGGAATTGTCCTCGCCGCGGGTGCGGCCTTTGTGCAGCACGGTGGCCATGCTGGCCGAGACCTTCACCGCGCGGGCGTTGCCGAGCATCCAGAAAAACCATCCGAAGGCGTGGCAGCCCATATCCATCAGCACGCCGCCGCCGGCCTGGTTTACGTCGTAAAACCAGTCGGAATGCGGGCCGGAGTGCTTTTCGGACTGCTTGAGCATGTAGATTTCGCCTACGGCGCCCTCTTTCACCAGGTGGCGCGCCCGTTCGTATTTGGGGGCGAAGCACAGCTCCTCGGCATACATCAGCTTCACGCCTGCGGCACGGCAGGCTTCAATCATCGCATCGGCCTCTTCGAGGGTCACGGCAAGCGGTTTTTCGATGATGACATGCTTGCCGGCGCGGGCGGCTTTGAGGGTGGCCTCCGCATGAAGAAAATTGGGCAGGCAGATGTCCACGACCTCGCAGCCCGACTGCGCGAGCAGGTCGTCGATGCTGTCGAACCACTGGGGAATGTGGTGTTTTTCGGCGAAATCGCGGGCTTTGGCGATGCTCCGGGTGTACACAGCCACCACTTCCGCCTCGGGCACGAAGCGGTGGTAGCTTTCGAGGTGGATGTCGCTGATGAATCCTGCGCCGAGGATCGCAACTTTGGTCTTGTTCATAGGCGTAGCGTAGTAGGATACGGCGATAAGGTACGGTTTTTTGCGGAGGGGCCGTGCGGCGGTAATGCTTTTCGCAGGCGCAGCGGCAGCCCTGGGGGTATGGAGGCACCGTTTCGCCCGGAATTCCAACCAATTGCCGTCCGGCACGTTATGCTGTAAACCTTCCGCATGAACTGGCAATCCTGGATCTGGGCAAGCCTGGGGCTTGCAGGCTGCCTGGGGCCTTCGCAGGTCAATTCCACCATCCCTGCTGCCGGCAGCGGGCCGCAGTTTCCGTCTGTGCAGGGCGAAAACCTTGAAGGCCAGTCCTTCCAGCTGCCCGCCGGGCTCGAAAGCCCGTACGCGGTGGTCATGATCGCCTTCCTGCAGGAGCAGCAGCGGGTCGTGGACACCTGGCTGGCCGTGGCCGACAGCCTGCTGGCGCCTTTTCCCGGCCTCCGGTACTACGAATTTCCCTCCATTACCCACACCATGCCGGCCTTCAGCCGGGCCTGGCTCAACAACGGCATGCGCGCCGGCATTCCCGATCCCCGCGCGCGGGCGCGCACCATCACCCTCTACGTCGAAAAGACCGCCTTCCGGCAGGCGCTCGGCATCCCGGACGAGCAGTCCGTGCATATCCTGCTCATCGACCGGGCCGGCCGGATCTACTGGCGGAGCACCGGGCCGTACACCGCCGCGCAAGGCACAGCCCTGGCCGGAGCGCTGCAGGCGCTGCCGCCCGCGCCGTGATGATCCCGTTGCGGGGAGACTTACGTCCTCGTTTTTTTGAACCGCTCATACAATATTGGGGCGTGCATTGCTGTTAACAGTGTAAACATTTAAACGCCCTATTTGTATGAAACCGTTTCTGATGCATGCGAAGTGGCTGCTGCTGGCAGCCCTGATTCCCGCCCTCGCGTCCTGCAAGATCGAGGGCTCCGACAGCGTAGTGCAGGACAAAATCTGGACCCGCTATGTGCTGGAGTACAATGCAGATGACGACGCGACCTATGCCCGCGCGCAGTTCCGCTTCAGCAATCCGACCGGCACGCTGCTGCAGCTCACGGCGCCTGCCGAGGTGACCTTCAACGGCGATGCGATGACCTTCAATGCCGTGCTGGGGTATTACGAGAAAAAGTACGCCGGGATGGTGGCGTCGGGCACCTTCCGCTACGAGGATCTGGACGGCGGGGTGTTTGAAAACGCGCTGACGGTCGCAGATGCGATCGCGTTTCCAGCATCGCTGGACTCCATTTCCCAGGCTGCCGCCTTCGATCTGGCCTGGACCGGCAATGCCATCGGCGGAGACGACCTCGTGACGGTGAGCATCGACGGCGAAAACCAGGGCGACCTGCAGATTTTCCTCACCGACACGCCCAACGCAGCGAGCATTGTGCTGAACAAAGATAAACTTCAGCGCCTCGGCACAGGCCCGGCGAAGATCTTCATGAACCGGGAGTACCGGCCGGAGATCGGGCAGGCGCCCGGCGCGGGCGGCGAGCTGATCGGCCGCCACGTGGCGGAGTTCAAGGATATTGTGATCGTGCCCTGAGCCAGGCTCAGGCTTGATGCTGCACCTCCCGGCGCACAACGCCGGGAGGTTTGCGTTTGCGGGGGTGGCGCAGCGTAAGGCAAGTTCCCGTTTCGGGTGCTGTTTTTCTGATGCAAAGCGCTACCTTTGCCTCCGTCTTCCGAATGATCCCTATGGCAGAGCTTCCATTCAAACGGGTCTATGTCAC
Source organism: Bacteroidia bacterium (assembly GCA_033765305.1). Classification (GTDB taxonomy): domain Bacteria; phylum Bacteroidota; class Bacteroidia; order J057; family J057; genus RDXT01. Next base: position 261,807 of record JANRID010000016.1, on the reverse strand, counting down.
CGGCGGCGCCGGCTACGTAGGCGCAGTGCTGATCCCCAAGCTGCTGGACCGCGGCTATCAGGTCTCTGTGATCGACCTGATGATCTACGGCGAGGAGGTGCTTCCCGATCACCCCCATCTGACGAAAATCACAGGCGATATCCGCGACGCGGAGCTGCTTGCGCAGACCATTCCAGGCCACGACGCCCTCATCCACCTGGCCTGCATCTCCAACGACCCCAGCTTTGACCTCAATCCCGAGCTGGGCAAATCGATCAACCTCGATGCCTTCGAGCCGATGGTACAGATTGCGCGGGACGGCGGGGTGAAGCGATTCATCTATGCCTCCTCGTCCAGCGTGTACGGCATCAAGGACACCGACAATGTGACGGAGGAGATGGAGCTGGAGCCGCTGACGGACTATTCGCGCTTCAAGGCGATGTGCGAAGAGATTCTGGCGCGCTACGAATCGCCGGACTTCACGACGGTGACGCTGCGCCCGGCGACCGTCTGCGGATATTCTCCGCGCCAGCGCCTGGATCTGGTGGTCAACATCCTCACCAACCTGGCCATCCACAAAGGCGAGATCACCGTATTCGGCGGCGTGCAGAAGCGGCCCAATATCCACATCGAGGATATGACCGACCTGTACTGCCTCATGCTGGAGCTGCCTGCGGAGCAGATCTCCGGCAAGATCTACAATGCCGGCTACGAAAACCACCCGGTGGCCGAGCTGGCAGAAATCGTCCGCCAGGTCGTGGGCCCGCAGGTGAACATCATCACCTCCCCCACCGACGACCTGCGCTCCTACCATGTCTCCTCGGAGAAAATCCGGCGGGAACTCGGCTTTGCGCCGGCGCACAGCATCGAGGATGCGGTTTCCGACCTGAAGCGGGCCTTCGATGCCGGGCTGCTGCCCAATTCGCTCAGCGATCCGAAGTATTTCAATGTGAAACTGATGCAGCAGATCGAGCTGAAATAAGCTCCTGCCTCAGCTGTATGCTTCTTAACCGGCAAGCACAACGCTCATGCCAACGACACAATTGAAAGTTCCCTATGTAGATCTGGCCGGGCAGTACGCTGCCATGAAGCCGGAGATCATGGCCGCCCTGGAAGAGGTGCTGGACAGCGGGATGTTTATCCTGGGCGAACAGGTGGCGGAGTTTGAAGCGCGCTTTGCCGATCTCTGCGGGGTGCGGTATGCCCTGGGCGTGGCCAACGGCACCGATGCCCTGCTGCTGCCCATGCGGGCGCTGGGCATCGGCGAAGGCCACGAGGTGATCGTGCCGCCGAACTCCTACCTGGCCTCCGCCTCGTCGGTCGCCCTGGCCGGAGCCCGGCCGGTGTTTGTGGATGTGCGCGACGACTTCAACCTCGATCCTTCGCTGATCGAAGCTGCGATTACCCCGCGCACGAAGGCCATCATGGCGGTTCACCTGACGGGCCGCCCCGCCGATCTCGACGCGATCCAGCACATCGCCTACAAGCATGGGCTCTTTGTGATCGAAGATGCCGCCCAGGCGGTCTGCGCCAGCTACAAGGGCAAGCCCGTGGGCGGATTCGGCACGGCAGCCGGCTTTAGCCTGCATCCGCTCAAAAACCTCAATGCCGCCGGCGACGGCGGGGTCATCACCACCAATGATCCTGCCCTGTACGAGGTGCTGCGCAAAGCCCGCACCCACGGCCACCGCAACCGCGACGAGTGCGATTTCTGGAGCTTCAACTCCCGCCTCGATACGATGCAGGCCGCCATCCTGCTCGTCAAGCTGAAATATCTCTACGGCTGGACCGCCCGCCGCCGCGAGATCGCGGCCATGTACCGCGCCCGCCTCAGCCAGCTGGTGGCTACGCCGGAAGACAAGCCGTTTGAAAAGGCTGTGTACCACACCTTCATCATCCGCACCAGCCGCCGCGACGAACTGAAGGCCTGGCTCTCCAGGCACGGCATCGACACGCGCATCCATTACCCGGTGCCGATCCACCTCCAGGCTTCCGCCGCCTATCTGGGCCACAAGCCCGGCGATTTCCCCGTCACCGAACGCCATACCCAGACCATGCTGAGCCTGCCGGTGTTTCCGGAGCTGACCGACGAGCAAGCGGAATATCTCTGCGATACGGTAGAAGCATTTTTCGGGAAATAAGGGCATGCCTGCTGCTCCATACCGCCCATTTTGCTGCTTGATTCCGTGATACCTGATACTTCCTGCTTGCATGCACCAGCCCCAGGAACTCCTCCGCCAATTCCACGAAGCGCTTGACCGCGACCGAAAAGCAGGGTATGTGAAACCCTGGCTGGTGTCCTGGGCCTACCAGGACCGGCAGCGGCCGCGCTACCGGGCGGAGCTGCCGCAGGATTTCCGCGAGTACCGGGGACCGCAGGAACTGGCAAACTGGTTTGCGTGGATGCAGGAGCATCCCCTGCCCGATTATTATCCGGATGATCTGCTCGACGGCTGGGTCCGGCTGAGCCGAAGCCGCGACGAGGCGATTTTCCAGGCGCATGGGCTTGCGTTTCCCGCATCTACCTACGACGCTACGATCGGGCGCTACAATGCGCAGGATTTTTTCCTCGCCACGGGTCTGTACCCGGTGCCGGAGCGCCAGCAGCCCCGGATGGTGCTCGACTTCGGGGCGGGCTACGGGCGGCAGGCCAATCTGTGGCCGCAGCTCCGGCCTGATTCGGTCTTCGTCTCGATGGACGCCATTCCCAAATCGTACGGCCTGCAGCATCTCTATTACACGCATGCCGGCGTGCCGCTTGCCGAATACGTGCAGCATCCGCAGGCATTCCGCATCCAGCCGGGCCAGGCGGGCATCTATCACCTGCCCACGTGGCGCCATGACCTCCTGCCCGAAGGGCAGTTTGACCTGATTCTCTGCGTGCAGGTGCTTCCCGAACTGGGCGGACGGCTCGTTCGCGAGCTCGTTGCGCTGTTTCACCGCATCCTCAAGCCCGGCGGCGCCCTCCTCATCCGCGACCACGACCGCAAATGGCGGCCGGGTTTCCAGTTTGACCTCAACCGCTACCTCGCCGGGCATGGCTTCACGCTGGAATACCGCCCGCACGTGGTCAACATGTCCGACCTGATGGGCATCCCGAGGATCTGGCGCAAAACCGACCCGGCTGTGCCTGCCAGCATGCAGATCGGCCGGGACGAACTGCTCCGGTCGTGGGCCAAGCAGCTCGACGCTGCCACAGGCGGCATCGCCAGCCGTATGCTCCGGCGCTGATCAGGCGCGGCGGCGCAGGATATTCTCGCCTACGGCCAGGTCTTCCGGGGTGGTGATCTTGATATTGTCGTAGCTGCCGGGGCAGACGGCTACTGCATGCCCAAAGGACTCATAGAGCCCTGCGTCGTCCGAAAACTGGTCGTGCGGGCGGCGGGCGAAGCAGTCGAGCAGGGCGTCCAAGCTGAAGGTCTGGGGCGTTTGCACTTCCAGGTAGCGGCTGCGGTCCACGGTGCGGCTCAGGCCGCCGGGCAGGGTCTCGCGGAGGGTGGCCTTGACCGGCACGCAGGCTACAGAGGCGCCATGCTCGGCAGCTGCCTCGAAGGCCTGGCGCAGCAGCTCGGCATCTACAAAGGGCCGCACCCCGTCATGCACAGCCACGAGGCATGGGCCGCTGAGCTGGCTCCGGATCAGCCGCAGGCCTGCATCTACGGAGGCGGTGCGGGCGGCGCCGCCGGCGCAGGTCTGCACACGGGCCTGCGAGGCGCCGAGCCACTCGGCGGCGAGGGGCTGCCAGTAGGGGATATGCGGCTCCGGCAGCACCAGGGCGATCCGGATGTCCGGGTCCCAGTTCAGAAAGGCCTGCACGGTCCGGACGAGGATGGGCACACCGCCCAGGGGCAGAAACTGCTTCGGAAGGTCTCCGCCCATGCGGAGGCCGCTGCCTCCTGCCACGATCACCGCCGCACGCTGCATGGCTCAGAGAATCAGCATCGCGTCGCCGTAGGCGTAGAAGCGGTATTTTTCCTTCACCGCCTCCTCGTAGCACTGCATCATGAATTCGTAGCCCATGAAGGCAGCGGTAAGCATGAGCAGGGTGGACTTGGGCCGGTGGAAATTGGTCAGGAAGGAGTTGGCGATGTTGAACTCGTAGGGCGGGTAGATGAACTTATCCGTCCAGCCTTCGGCCGCGTTGAGCATACGGCTGGCCGACACCGCCGACTCCACGGCGCGCATGACAGACGTGCCCACGGCGACTACCCGCTTTTTGTTGCGCTTGCTTTCATTGACAATGTCCCGCGCCGTATTGGGGATGATGTAGTATTCCGAATCCATCCGGTGCTTGGAGAGGTCTTCGACCTCCACGGGGTTGAAGATGCCGATGCCGAGGTGCAGGGTGAGGTAGCATTGCTCCACCCCATTGAGTTCGAGGCGCTTGAGCAGCTCGCGGGTAAAATGCAGCCCTGCGGTAGGCGCCGCCACGGCACCTACATACTTGGCAAATACCGTCTGGTAGTCGTCCCGGTCGCGGGTTTCCACCTTGCGGACGTCGGTGATATAGGGAGGGATAGGCGTTTTGCCCAGCTTATCGATCATGCGGTAGAGGTCCTCGTTTTCCCCGTCGAAGAGGAAGCGGACCGTTCGGCCGCGGGAGGTCGTATTGTCCACGACTTCAGCGACCAGATCATTATCCCCAAAGAACAGTTTATTTCCAACCCGTATCTTGCGGGCCGGTTCCACGAGCACATCCCAGAGCTTCTGGCGCGCATTGAGTTCGCGGAGGAGGAACACTTCGATTTTGGCGCCGGTTTTTTCTTTTTTGCCGATGAGGCGGGCCGGGAATACCTTGGTATCGTTGAGGATCATGGCATCGCCCTCGCCGAAATAGTCCAGAATATCCGTAAACAGCCTGTGCTCAATCTTGCCGGTATCCCGGTGGGCTACCAACATCCGGCACCCGTCGCGGGGGTCGGAGGGATGCAGGGCTGTAAGCTCATCGGGGATTTCAAAGTTGAACGCAGAGAGTTTCATTGGGGAATGGCATAGATGGAGGTGACGCGATCCAGGGTCGTGGAAAAGATCCGCAAAAATAGGGCAAGAAAGGGGCTTTGTCAAGGTATCTTCTCCGGCTCATCAGACCGTTGACGCAGCCAGTACGGCGCTTGCGCGCAGTCCGGACGGCAGTATCGGCAGTTTGCCTGCCTGGAATGCGGCTCAGCCTGCAAGGATCGCAGCTTGCGCATACAGACAGACATTTCCGCACGGTTCCGTATACTTTTTGAACACATCCACTGATCTTGCTAAACATAGCAAGTGTATCGAGGTTGATAGTTCTACTATGACTCGTTGTATGACCAGCTCTTTCCTTCGCTCTTCTTGCCGGCCTGTGATGATGGCGATCCTGATGGCGTGCAGCCTCACGCTTCCTGCCCAATGGACGATTCAGCTGAAAGACGCCCCTGCCCAGGGAGAGTTTGTAAAGCTCGCGTATGGGGCGGACGGATACATCTATATGCTTGGCTACTTCTCCGGAACCCTTCGCACGCCTGCGGGCGATCTGCGGTCTGCGGGCGGCGAGGATGTATTCCTGGCCGCATATGACGAGCTGGGCCAGCTGGACTGGATCCGGTCCTTCGGCGGCACCGGAACCGACCGCGCATACGGGCTCTATGTAGACCCGGTGGGGAATACGTATCTGACGGGTGAAACAGACGGCAATTTTTCCTACGGAGGCACCTACCTGTTTCAGAGCGGCCTCTTTGTGCTGAGCCTCTCGGCAACGGGCGCTCCGCGCTGGCTGCGGCAGTTCACGTTCGAAAGCGGCAAGCGCAGCATCGGGCAGGCGCTGGCCGGCGACAAGCTGGGGCAGGTAACCATCTGCGGGGTGGTGGAAGCGGGCGGCGGGCGCCGGTACACGGGCATCGCGCGGCTCAACCACATGGGCGAGCTGCTCTGGAGCACGACGGCCACCGGCAGCCCGGCGCAGGTCACCTTCACGGATGCGGTGCTCGACCCGCGCGGCCATACCACCATTTCCGGATTTGCGCAGGAATCTTTCTCGTACTTCTGGGACAGCGTTGCCAATGCGGGGGATGCAGACATCATCCTGGCCAAATACAATGCCGAGGGCCGCTTCATGCGCATCTCGGAGTTCGGCGGCCCGGGGCATGACCAGGCGACCGGCCTGGGTGCCGATTCGATGTCCAATCTCTTCGTCACCGGCCTTTTCGAGTCCACGATGCAGATCGGGACGGCGACGCTGCGCTCCAGCGGCGGGCAGGATGTATTTGTAGCCAAATTCACCGCCGGCGGCGAGCTGCGCTGGGTGCAGACGGCCGGCGGCAAAGGCAACGATACCGGCGTCGATGTCGCCGCAGATCCGGATGGCAATGTCTTCCTGCTCGGCCGGATCCAGGACAGTGCCCGCGTTGGCAGCCACCTGCTCGTAACCGCCTCCGGGCAGGAGCATTTCCTCGCCAAATACGACACTGCCGGCCAGGTTCTCTGGGCGATCAAGCTGGGCTGGCTCTTCGACAATGCTCCTGCGGAGACGCCGGAAAGTATCACCCGCTGGTCGGATTTCATCCGGCTGCTCACGCAGCGGAATTTCTCCGCCCTGCTCGGCGAATTCACCGCCACCTGGAACCCTGCAAACGGCGATGTAGACCTCCACTGGCGCAGCGAGCTGGAAGTCAACACCTTCGAATTTGTCGTCGAACGCAGCAGCGACGCAGCGCTCTGGGAACCGATCGGCGCGGTGCCTGCCGCCGGGATCAGCGTGCAGCCCATCCCCTACGAGTGGTCGGACGCTGCCCCGCCGTCGCAGCTTCCAAAGTGGTACTACCGCCTCCGCCAGGTGGATCTGTTCGGCAATCTCTCCTACTCCACCCCGATCGAATTCCGCAAGGCCCTGGATGCCGGATTTGTCGCATTCCCCAGCCCGACGAGCGGGCCGATCGAGGTGCTGCTGACCGGCGAAGTTCCTCCCGGCGCGCTGGAGCTCAGCATCATGGATGCTTCAGGCCGCCGGCTGATGCGGATTGCGCCCTTCGAGGCCAACCGCAGGCTCCCGCTCGATCTGTCGGCTTTGTCCACCGGAATCTATTATCTGCAGGTGCGCGAGCTCAACTCCAGCTACCGGGCGCAGTTCAAGCTGATTAAAATCTGAGTGCTGCGCAGGCAGCGTCCGGTACAGGCGGGCCGTTTGCGCGGGCCGCCTGTTTTGTCTGCTCCGTATCAGACGCAAGATCGCAGCTGCAATTGCTTTTCTTCCTCCGCAGCATCGGCGTATGTTGCTGCCTCAGCCATTTCCTATGCGCAGCCTGCCCGGTTTCCTTGCTCTGGTTCTGATCTGCCGGACCCCAGCGGTCCTTGATGCCCAGCATCACTACGAATTCAACAACCAGGGCGCCGAAATCTACGTCACTTCCGGCGCCGAGATCTATGTGTGGGGCGATGTGCATATGGAAGACGCCACCGCGCTCTGGGACCATGACGGCCTGATGGAGGTGCAGGGCAATATGTACTCCGACAACCTCTTCCAGCAGCGGGGCACCGGCACCGTCCGGATCGAAAACAACGATGTCAATATCAGCGAGCGGCAGTTCATCGAAGGCAGCTATGCCGTGCGGGGCGGGTCCGGCAGCGTGGGGGTGGACGACGGATCGTTCTATATCCTGGAACTGGCCAATACGCAGGGGGCCGTGCATCTGCTGGGCAGCGGAAATGTGGCCGATGTACGCTACCGCGTGGACTTCGAGCCGGCAGGCGCGTCCGGCAGCCCGCCAGTCAACCGCATCGTCACCCATGACACGGCCAGCGTTCCCGCCAACGGCTCCCTGTACAGCGCTGTATTCGGCATAATGAACCCCTCCCCCGGCGCCCACGGCCTCGGCACCCTCCTGCACAATACGGTTACCGATCAGGGCTACCTGTCCGCCGTGGATGCGGGGTATATCCAGGGCAAATTCCGCCGCGCCATCGATCCGGCCGGCGGGCTGTACGGATTTGTCATGGGCCTGGAGCCCGGCGGCAGCTCGGACGCGCGGGGCGTCCAGTATGTGCGGCTGTATTTCTATGCCAATACCTATGATGTGCTCACCGGCTATTTCGAGCAAGGCAGCGACAATACGGTTCCCGGCATCGTAGGAGAATGCGTTGTGTACTACATCCTCTACTACATGGGCAATGTGCACGGGGAATGGATGTTCTCCGACCTGAGCGGCAGCGGCGCCGGCTCCTACTATGTACAGGCCTGGCCGCAGGATGCTGCCTATACGCCCCAGACCGTATGGCTGATCACCCAGGACGATACCATCCGGGGAACTGCCAACGAGTGCGGCCCCAGCGCAGCGGGGCTGATCCGCAGCGGCTTCAACGGCTTCGAAAGCCCGTCGCAGTTTGGAATTGCAGGCGCGGATGCCATTCTGGAGCCGCCGCTGGTCGCCCTCGCCGGGTCGGTCCTGCCGGATGGCCTGCGGCTCCGCTGGAGCCATCCGGCTGAGCAGCAGGTGCTCCGCTACCGGCTCGAACGTGCCGCCCCCGGCGGAGCCTTCCGCCCGATCCACGAAACCGCCGCCCGCGCCAATGACGGCGCGCCGCAGGCATATGCATATTCAGATTCCGCGGCCCTGCCTGGCATCGCCTGGCAGTACCGGGTGCTGACCCTGCATGCAGACGGATCCGTCCGCGCGTCGAATCTGCTGGAACTGTTCCGGCCCGAAACCGGCTGGGCTGTGCAGGCCGTGCCCAATCCGCATCAGGGCGGCCCCCTTACCCTCATCCTGCAGGGTCCGGCCGTGCCGTGGCTGCGGGCCGAGGCCTACGATCTGGCCGGCAGGCGCTGCTGGAGCCGTACCTTCGAGCAGCCGGGCAGCGCCATCGAACTGCCCGAAGACCTCCTGCCGGAAGGCCTCTGGCTCCTGCGCGTCCACAGCAGCCTGGGCGTCCGGACCCTCCGGGTGCTGGAGCAGCGGTGAAGGGCCTGCAGGAATTCCGCTTGCGCTTCTCTGCCGGGCACGTTATCTTCGTTTGATTCTTCAGACCTCTGCCTTCCATGCGATCCCCCTACCTCTCCCTCGGCGATGCCATCCAAGCCTTCCTCGATCAGCACGGGCTGAAACAGGAGGCGCAGATTCAGGAGGTAATCGCTGCCTGGGAGCAGCTGATGGGGCGGCCCATTGCCCAGCATACCCAGCGGATCTGGTTCAAGGACGGCACACTGTTCGTGCGGGTCGATTCGCCTTTGTGGAAGCAGGAGCTGCAGTACGGCCGCCAGCAAATTGCCCGGACCGTCAATGGCCACCTCGGCGAAGAGCTGGTCAAAGAGGTGAAAATCGTCTGACAATCAATTCGCCGCAAACCCGGCAACCTGCGCATATCCGGTCCGCAGGCCCGCCAGTTCTGCCCGGCTGAGCACCGAAGCGAAGCTGGCGGGATCTCCGGAGGTGAAGGCTTCCAGCAGCGGCCCCGCGTCGGCAGGCGCTTCCAGCCCGCGCGCATGCAGCAGTTCGCGCACCCGCCGCGCCACGGCAGGCGCCGGATCGATCAGCTGCACCTCCGGCCCGGCAATCCGGCGGATGGCCGGCAGGAGAAAGGGGTAATGCGTGCATCCGAGCACAATCTGATCGCAGCCGGCCCCGAGCATCGGCTCCAGATACCGGCGGAGCAGCGCCTCGGTTTCGGGTCCGTCGAGCCGGCCTTGCTCCACCAGTTCCACCAGTCCATCGCCCGGCTGCACGTGCACCTCCACGCCAGCGGCAAAGCGCTCCACCGCGCGCTGGAAATGCGCCCCGCCAAAGGTGCCCCGCGTAGCCAGAATGCCGATATGCCCTGTGCGGGTATGTGCTGCCGCAGGCTTGACTGCAGGCTCCATTCCGACGAATTCCACTTCAAACTGCTCCCGCAGCCAGGAAATGGCAGCCGCCGTAGCCGTATTGCAGGCTACTACGATCAGTTTGCAGCCCCGGTCCAGCAGCCAGCGGGTAATCTCGCCCGAAAACTGCCGGATTTCGGCTGCCGGCCGCGGCCCGTAGGGGCAGCGGGCGCTGTCTGCATAGTAGATCAGCGGCTCATGCGGCAGCAGCTTGCGCACTTCGCGCCAGACGCTCAGGCCGCCGAGGCCGGAGTCGAAGATACCGACCGGACCAGGATGCATGGAAGCAGGGATTAGCCCCGCAAAGATACAGCGCCGGCGGCTTCGGGCAATCCCTGGAGCGCCTGCGCCAGATCGGCCTGCAGGTCTTCGAGCGCCTCGATGCCGACGGACAGCCGTACGAGGCCCGGACGGATGCCGACGGCCTCCTGGGCCTCCGGAGGCAGCGGCGCGTGCGAGGTATTGAAGGGCAGGCTGATGAGGCTTTCGACCCCGCCGAGGCTGGTGGCAGGCTGGGGAATCTGCACCAGATCGAGCAGGCGCAGGGCGGCCTCCTTGCCGCCTGCGAGTTCAAAGGCTACGACGCCGCCGGCACCGCCGGGCAGCAGGTCTGCTGCCAGGGCATGCTGCGGATGCGAGGGCAGCCCCGGATAGAACACCCGGCGCACCTGCGGCTGGGTTTCCAGCCAGGCAGCGAGGGCCAGCGCCTGGGCGTTGTGCGTGCGCATGCGCACGGCGAGGGTCTTCATGCCGCGCTCCAGCAGGAAGCAGGCATGCGGGTCGAGGCTGCCGCCAAGGCGGATCAGCTCCCGCCAGACCTGATCCATCAGGGCTTTCGGGCCGGCAGCGGCGCCGGCGATCACATCCGAGTGGCCGTTGAGGTATTTGGAGGCGCTGTGCACCACCACATCGGCGCCCAGCTCCAGGGGCCGGAGGCTGAAGGGGCTGAGGAAGGTATTGTCGATGACCAGGAGCAGCCCGTGTCTGCGGGCAATGGCCGCCAGCTGCGGCAGAGCCGCGAGCTTCAGGAGCGGATTGCTGAGGGATTCGAAGAACAGCACCCGCGTGCCGGGGCGGATAGCGGCCTCGACCGAGGCCGGATCGGCAGGATCTGCCCACGAAACGCTCAGTCCATAGCGGTGCAGCTCGTTGAGCAGGGTAAAGGTGCCGCCGTACACGTCCTGTGCGCTGACGATATGGCCGCCCGGCGAGGCCAGGGCGAGCAGCGTGCTGCTGATGGCAGCCATGCCGGAACTGAATACCAGCGCGCTTTCCGCGCCTTCGAGTGCGGCGAGCTTCTCCTGCACAGCCCACTGGGAGGGATTGCCGTAGCGGGTGTACAGGGGCACCTGCCGGGCCGTCTGGCCGGCGATGGCGGCATAGGCCTCCTCCGTGAAGCGGAAGGTGGTCGTTTGGAATACCGGTGTGCCCACGGCTCCGGTAATCGGGTCGTGGTATTGGCCGGCATGTACGGCGAGCGTTGCTGGAAGGCGCATACGGATCAAGTTGCAGATTCGGAACAAAGATCCGGTTTGCAGAATTTTGAATGCCAATTATTCAGAATTTGTATATGTTTTTTCTGTATTTTCTTCAAATACGTTCATTATTTTCTGTATATTCCTCCACATTCTGCCCTGTATGGAAAAACATCCTGAACTTCCGGTGCCCGATGCGATCGACCGCGAGCTGCTGCGCCAGCTCCAGCGCGATGCCCGGCAGACGCACAAGCAGCTGGCGGCCCAGCTGGGCCTGACGGTGACGCCGGTGTATGAGCGCGTACGCCGGCTGGAGCGCCAGGGCTGGATCCAGCGCTACACTGCCATCTGCGACCGCCATAAGCTGAACCGGGGCCTGATGGTGTTCTGCTTCGTGTCCATTTCGCCCCACAAAGCCGACTTGCTCCGCGACTTCGAGGCCAAGGTCTCGGCGATGCCGGAGGTGACCGGCTGCTACCACCTGACGGGGGAGTTCGATTATTTGCTCAAGGTACTGGTAGCAGATGTGGAAGCCTACCGGCACTTCATGGTCAACCGCATGGCGACCCTGGGCCCGCTGTCGCGGGTGCAGAGCTCCATTGTCATGGCGGAGATCAAGGATACGGCTTCCGTGCCGATTCCGTAGGTCAGACCTGAAACTCGATGCGGGTCAGGCCGTGGTTGCCGGTGCGCTCCTGCCATTGCAGGATCAGCTCCAGGGTATTGGCGCTTTTTTCCCAGTCCATGTAGCCGCTGACGCCCTGCACCCCCAGCAGTTCGTTGAATACCTGCTTTTCGAGCGGGGAGGGGGCTGGCGGCATAAATGCCTCCAGGTCATCCACATCATACAGGCGGACCAGCAGATCCAGTTGCTGCACCTCGTAGATTTCGGCAAAGCGGTAATACTGGCCGATGCGGTGCCGTTCGGTCGGGTGGTCGGTCATAGCACAGGTTTGCAGGGATAACTGCGATCCGGCGCAAAGGGTTTGCCGGGCAGCGCGGCTTCAGCGCAGGGAATCGAGTTCCCAGGCCAGATTTCGCCGGGCGGCGGCCTCGTAGCGGTCCTGGCAGGCCTGGGTGCGGTAGATCGCGGTGCGGGCAAGGAAGCGGGCCAGCACCTGGCTTCTGCCGGCGCGGTAGGCCGCTTCGGGGACCACGCTGTATTCCCGGCGGATGGCGCCGGCGTAGGCCTGGTAGGCATCCGGCGTTCCGCCCAGCACTGCGAGATCGAGGTCGCGCAGCAGCGCTTCGTCCGGATCTTCAGGGGCCTCGTCGAGGTGCCGGGTAGCGAGGATGAGGCGCTGGATGCGGGCCAGCCGGGCCGGCGGCAAGCCCCAGGCGGCGAGCTGTTCGCCGGCCATGCGGGCGCTTTGCGCCTCATTGTCCGGGCGCAGCGGGTCGTACACCGCGTCGTGAAACCAGGCTGCCAGCTCGGCGCTGTCGCGGTCCTCCCAGACATCCGGATGCTGGGAAATATCCTCCAGCAGGGCCGCCAGGTGATTGAGATTGTGGTAGTGCCGATCGCGGCTGCCATAGCAGGCCAGCAGCGCCAGGTGCACGGGGCCGCTCAGGCCGGCCGGGATCCCAAGGCGTCCGGCAAGCGGATCCCAGTACATTTTAAGCGTCATACGGAAGCGCCAGGCTTGTTTTTCAGTTCATTTACCCACATTGCCCTCCCATTCTTGCACAAGTAGCGGCTTTTTCCTGAATTTAGCGATAAAGATCCCTATATGGAGTCCGTCCGGCATTACATCGAGGAAGGCATTTTGTACGAACCCGTAATCCCGGACATCCACGACTGGCCGCTGGCGCGCCTGTTCCGGGACAAGCAGGGCTTTCTGCGGCAGGTGCGCGAAGACGCCCTGATGCAGCTCCGCCAGGAGGCCCAGCGGGATCATATCAGCCTGAGCGACCTGGTGGAGCGCACCATGTTTCTGGAGCGCCACCGCATGACCGAGGACCCCTGGAAAGTGGATCCGCCGGACGAGCGGAAGTTCTGGGGGCAGATCAAGCGCGAACTGGTGGCCTATGAGCGGGAAACCCACGGCCCGCAGGAGCTGGCAGACCGGAGCATGGCCATGCTGGAGCGCATCGTGGACCGCTATGCCAATGAAATCGTGACCGATTTCGTGCCAGCCAGCTACCACTTCGCCAAGCGCTTCCTTCCGCTGTTTTTTTCCACCCTGCTCAATGCCTCCGCCGGCAAAACCCTCAAATCCGTCATCAACCACAGCGTGCAGCTGCAGGAACGGGTGCACCTGATGGGCGAAACCGCTGCGCTGCGCAACCTGGCGTCCAAGGGCACCATCGTGCTCGTGCCTACGCACCTCTCCAACATGGATTCCATCCTCGTGGGCTGGGGGCTGCATGCCCTGGGCATGCCGGCCTTTATCTACGGCGCAGGCCTCAACCTGTTCAATTACCCGGTGGTCCCCTTCTTCATGCGGCGGCTCGGGGCCTACAAGGTGGACCGCCGCAAGCGAAATCCGGTGTACCGCTCCACCCTGGACGCGTATTCCACCATCTCCATCCTCGAAGGCGTGCACAGCCTCTTTTTTCCCGGCGGCACGCGCTCCCGCAGCGGATCGATCGAGAAAAAACTGAAGCTCGGCCTGCTGGGCACGGCTGTGGAGGCTCAGCGCCGGAATTTCCTGGCTCCGCCCAAGTCCGGCTCCGAAAAAATCTTCGTCGTGCCGCTCGTCATGAGCTACCACTTTGTGCTGGAAGCGGCATCGCTCATCAACCAGCACCTGACCTCCACCGGCCAGGAGCAGTATTACCTTGTCAACGACGAATTCGCCAACTACCGCAAGTTCCTCAAGTTCGTCTGGACTACCTTCAGCCAAAGCTCCGAGATTGTGCTGGCGTTTGGCAAGCCGATGGATGTGTTCGGGAATTTTGTGGATGAAAACGGCAACAGCTTCGACCCGCACGGGCATCCGGTGCAGATCCGGGAATACTTCATGACCCGCGGCGAGATCCGCGAAGACGCCCAGCGCGATGCCGAATACACCCGCATGCTGGGCGAAAAGCTCGTAGAGCGCTACCATGTCGAAAACCATGTGTTTTCGAGCCACGTCGTGGCATTTGCAGCATTCCAGCTATTTATGCAGAAGTACGGCTGGCTGGACCTCTACGGCGTGCTGCGGCTGCCGGAGGAAGAGCGCCTGCTCGACGGCGAAACCTTCCGCGCAGCCGTGGACCGGGTGCTGGAGGCCCTGCGCGGGCTGGCCGATGCCGGCAAGGTGCATCTGGCCCGCCACCTGATCAACGATACGGCCACCATCATCGAGCACGGGATCAAAAATCTGGGCATTTACCATGCGCAGCGCCCGCTCAAGTTTCACGATGAATTCAGCTTCGCCTCGGACAGCATGAACCTGCTGTACTATTACCACAATCGCCTGACCGGATATGGACTTGAAAAATACTTCCGCGCCTAAGGAACCGGTAGGCGTCATCGGGGCCGGCAGCTTCGGCACGGTGCTGGCCAACCTGCTGGCCGAAAACCGGCAGGTGCTGCTCTATGCCCGCCGGCCCGAAGTGGCGGAGCGCATCATGCGGGAGCGCGCCTGGGAAGGCCAGGCCATCCACCCGCAGGTGACGGTCACCACCGATCTGGCGCGGGTGGCGGGTGAATGCGAGCTGCTCTTCCCGGTGGTGCCCTCGGAGTTTTTCCGGGAGATGATCCGGAAATTCGCCCCGCATCTGCGGCCCTGGCACAAGGTCATCCACGGCACCAAGGGGCTGGATGTAGATCTGTCCGAAGGTACGAGCCTGGATACGGTCCGGCGCCTGCGCCGGGCGCAGGTGCATACCATGAGCGAGGTCATCCGGCAGGAGACGATGGTGGTGCGCATCGGATGCATTGCGGGGCCCAATCTGGCCGGCGAGATCGGCGAGGGCCAGCCTGCCGCTACGGTCGTAGCCAGCCGCTTCGACGAGGTGATCCGGGAGGTCACCAATGCGCTGCGCAGCAGCATGTTCCGCGTGCACGGCAACCACAACCTGCTGGGGGTGGAGCTGGCGGGGGTGCTGAAGAACATCATGGCCATTGCCTCCGGCATTCTGGAAGGCCTGGGATACGGGGAAAATACGCGGGGACTGCTCATCACGCGGGGACTGGCGGAAATGATCCACATCGGCACGGCGCTGGGCGCCGAAGTGCAGCCCTTTCTGGGCCTGGCCGGCATCGGCGATCTGGTGGCCACCTGCCACAGCCGCCGCAGCCGCAATTTCAATGTCGGATACCGCCTCGCCCAGGGCGAGCCGCTGGAGTCGATCATGGCCAGCATGGACGAGGTGGCCGAAGGGATCAAGACCGTCCGCATTATCCACGCCCTGACGGCCGAGCATAAGATCACGGCGCCGATTGCCCTGAGTCTCTACCGGACCCTGTTCGAGGGCATGGATATCGCCAAAGGGGTGCGCCTGCTGATGGAATATCCCTTCACGGAAGATGTGGAATACCTGTAACCTTTACCTATCCGGGGCAGCGGCGGGCATGCAGCAAGGCACGATCAGACTGGGCGAAGTTGCCGTGCCGTTCCGGGTGGAGCGGGGCGGCAAGGCCCTGCGGCTGCGGCTGGCCGATGCCGGCGGGCCCCGGCTCATCGTGCAGACCCCCGACGGCCGCATGACGCCGGAAGCTGAAGCCTTTATCCGGGCCAAGCACCCCTGGATTCTGCGGCATTTCCGGCGCATGGAAGCCGGCGCAGCCCAGAAGGATGCCTTCATCCGCCGCCTGCGCGAGGGCCAGGTGACCCTGCTGGGCGAGCCCTGCACCTGGGCCGCCGTGCCCGGCCCGCGCCGCCGCATCCAGCGCGACGGCACCCGCATCACGCTGCTCCTGCCGCCCGGCGAGGCCCTGATTCCAACCTTGCTCGCCGGCCTGCGCACCCTCGCCGCCCACCTGCTTACCGCACGCACCCAGCAGCTCGCCCATCAGACCCATTCGCAGGTCCGGGGCATCCGCATCAAGGCACTCCGGAGCAAATGGGGCAGCTGCTCCGGCCAGGGCAATGTGAACCTCAACTGGCTGCTGATTTTCCTTCCGCCCGAACTTGCCGATTATGTCATCGTACACGAGCTCATGCACCTGCGCGAGCTCAACCACAGCGACGCATTCTGGAGCCTGGTAGCCCGGCATTTTCCGGGCTACGAACACGCAGACCAAGCCCTGAAGCATCAGAGCTGGCTGATTCACGCATTTGACGACCCGCTGATCTATACATGAAAACCAAACCGCTGCACCGGCTGCAGGAGATCATCCTGTTTGAAGACGACCACCTCGTGCTGGTCAACAAGCCTGTCGGGACCGCCAGCCTGGACGATAAAAGCCAGCGCAACCTCAATGAGCTGGCCCGCAGCTATCACCCGGAGCTGCGGCTGTGCCACCGGCTAGACAAAAATACGTCCGGCGTGCTGCTGATGGCCAAAGGGCTGGACATCTACCGTACGATGGCCATGCAGTTCGAGCACCGGGAGGTGCAGAAAACCTATCTGACGCTGGTAGCGGGCATCCACCGCTTCGAGGCGAAGATGATCGACCTCCCGCTGCTGATCTCGACCAATAAGAAAGTCAGCGTGAGCCACAAGTACGGCAAGCCTGCTGAAACAGTGGTCGATACGGAGGAGATATTCCGGCACTACACCCTGCTGCGCTGCCAGCCGGTGACGGGCCGCATGCACCAGATCCGCATCCACCTGGCCGAGACCGGCACGCCGGTCGTGGGCGATGCCCTGTATGGCGGCCAGGACATTCTGCTTTCGGAGCTGAAGCGCCGCTACAAGATGAGCACCCGCAAGGACGAGCAGCCGCTCAACCACGGGTATCTGCTGCACGCGCACAAGCTCCGCTTTACCCATCCGGCCAGCGGCGAGCCGATGGACATCGAGGCGCCGCTGTCCGATAACTTCGAGGCGACGCTGAAGGTGCTGCGGAAGTATGACCAGTGAAAGTGCGCAGTGATTTTACCGCGATAGCGTGTAAAAAGCCGTTCTGAAGCGTATATTTGTTGAATGGCAAACGAATCAAAGCTGTCTAATCCGCTTGCGGAAGTGTTTGGGTTTCCGACAACAAATTGTGGTGTGAACGCAGCGCGCTACCGGAACCAGCAGCTGTGCCCATTCAACAATAAAGTTCCCAACTGCACCAAGGACAAGGCCAAAAACCCGCTGGGTGTATGCAGTATTCATCACGGCAATCAGGCTGTCATTACCTGCCCGGTGCGTTTCAGAGAAAACTGGCTCATTATTGAGCATGCGGCAGCATTTGCCTTCGGAGCACATGCGCGGTGGACATCCCTTTCGGAGATCAAGCTGCAGGATCAATCAGGTCAGTCTGCAGGAAACATCGACTTCGTGCTCGTATCCTATGACCCTCAAGGTTATATTCTCGACTTTGCCTCACTCGAAGTACAAGGCGTATATATCACAGGCAACTTGCGGAATCCATTTGAGCAGTACATTCAGGCACCCGACCCCTCCTTCCAATGGCCCGCTGGCTATAATTTCCCTAAACCTGATTATCTTTCTTCTTCCCGGAAACGGCTGATTCCGCAAATGCTCTATAAAGGGGGAATCTTTAAGGCTTGGGGCAAGAAGCAGTCTGTTGCATTACAACATGCATTCTTTGCCACGCTCCCAGAATTACCAACCGTACCTTCCGAGGATGCCGATATTGCATGGCTGCTGTACGACTTGGTATACAATCCCGACATAGAGCAATACAGACTCACGCACATAGAGACCGTGTATACAGCATTTGAGCCAGCGCTGGCACGGGTAACGAATCCTATGCCAGGAGAAATGCAGCTTTTCATGGAAACGCTGCAGCACAAACTCGACGAGCACCTGGAGTCCAATCCGCCCGATGCTCCCAGCCTCAATGACTTTCTGAATAGCTGACTATGGCTGAGCAACTGACTTTATTTGGAGATCTGCAACATCCGGACCGCGGAGACCAGGTGGTCAATATTGCGTCTGTGCCGCAGCGAAGCCCCTTCCGGTATCCTGGCGGAAAGACTTGGCTGATACCGGTTGTTCGAAGATGGCTCAAACAGGAAGAAGCGCCCGCAGGGCTGATCGAGCCATTTGCAGGCGGTGGAATTGTGAGCTTAACTGCTGCATTCGAGCAGTTAGCCCGGCATATCACCATGATAGAGCTGGACGAGGACGTCGCTGCCGTATGGGAAACGCTGATTCATGGCGATTATGACTGGCTGGCAAACCGGATTATGGATTTCGATCTGAACCATGCGAATATTCAGGCAGCGCTTGACAGCCCTGCTAAATCGATCCAAGAGATGGCTTTCTGCACGATCCTGAAGAACCGGGTATTTCACGGCGGCATTCTTGCAAAGGGTTCAGGACTTATCAAACATGGGGAGAACGGAAAGGGTATCGCATCCCGCTGGTATCCTGCTACGTTAAAGCACCGGATAGCTGCCATCGGCCATGTCAGAGACCGGATCTCCTTTCAGCGGGGTGACGCATTTGAAGTGCTTGAGCAGCTTAAGGAGCGTCGTGATCTATTTTTTTTCATAGATCCTCCTTATACCGTCGCAGGCAAACGGCTGTATACCCATTTCGATATCGATCATGAGCGGCTGTTTGCAGCAACTGCATGTCTGCAGGGGAAATACATGCTCACGTATGATGATACGGAAGAAATTCGTTCTCTAGCCTCAACGTATAGGCTTCCGTATCGGACCATTCCCATGAAAACAACCCATCACCTGAAAAAGACCGAAATCATCATCTCGGATAATTTCGAGTGGTGGGACTGAACCCGGCAGATTACATCTTCCCTCACCCTTCCTGCCGGGCCCGGACCGGGCGGTTCACCAGCGCGTGGATGAAGTGCATTTCT
This sequence comes from Bacteroidia bacterium, assembly GCA_033765305.1. Lineage (GTDB taxonomy): Bacteria > Bacteroidota > Bacteroidia > J057 > J057 > RDXT01. The sequence continues at coordinate 242,657 of JANRID010000016.1, read as the reverse complement.
ACGGCGCCTTTGTTTTTGACCTCGATGGCGCCGCGCGGCTCTGCACGGGCGAAAGGCTTCACCAGTTCGTGGGTTGCGGCGGAGACATTCACCTTGCCCACTTCGCCGGAGGATTCCATCCGGGCTGCGAGGTTTACCGCGTCGCCCCAGATGTCGTAGGCGAATTTTTTCTCTCCGATCACCCCGGCAATGACCGGCCCGGAATGAATCCCGACCCGCAGGGTCCACGGCGTGCTGCCGACCGAGGTCTGCCGCCAGCCCAGCTCTTCCATATACGCCTGCATATCCAGCGCGGCGGCTACGGCATGGTAGGCATGATCCGGATCGGGCTGGGTGAGGCCGGCTACGGCCATGTAGGCATCTCCGATGGTTTTGATTTTCTCGAGCCCGTAGCGCTCCACGATCTGGTCGAAGTGGCTGAAGGCATCGCCCAGCTGCTCGATGAGCTGCTCCGGGCTCATCCGGGCGGCGATGGCGGTGAAGCCTTTCAGATCTGCAAACAGGATGGAGACCTGGTCGAAGCGGCGGGGCTCCACCCGGCCGCGGGCCTTGAGCTCCTCGGCGATCGGCCCCGGCAGGATGTTGAGCAGGAGGCGGTCGGCCTTTTGCTTTTCGACGGAGAGAAGCCGGTTGGATTTCTGCTTGCTGCGGTAGCGCCCCACCAGCGCGATGATCACAATGAGCACAATGATGCCTGCGGCGGCTCCGCCGATGAGGTAGTTGCGCTGTTCGGCCGCCTGGGCCTTGAGCTGGTCGTCCTTGGCGCGCAGTTCGGCCTCTTTGGCCCGGAGTTCGGCGTCGGTTTTAGCTTTTTCGAGTTCGAGCAGCTCTTTTTCGCTGATGAGCAGCTGGCGCGAGGCCTGCTCCTGGGCCAGGCTGTCGCGCACCGTAGCGATCGCTTCCTGCACCCCTTTGACCTCCATCTGCAGGTTCTGCAGGTTGAGGAAGTTCTGGAGCAGGGTGACGGCGGAGGCCAGGTTTTTTTCGAGGGTCAGGACAAACTGGGTCATCCGGTTTTCGCGGGCACGGAAGAGGGCCTGGTTGAATGCCTCGATAGCAGCCTGATAGCGCTGCTGATTGAGGTATAGCTCGCCGAGGCTGTTGTAGCTGTAGGCCATTTCCTCATTGCTGCGGGCCTCGCGGGCGCGGCTGAGCGCATCCTGGTAGCGGCGCTCGGCATTGTCCAGGTCGTTGGTTTTTTCGTAGGAAATGCCCAGCCGGCGCAGGTCGCGGGAGAGTTCGATCTGGGCCGGGGCCGCGGATGCATCCCGGCTGCGGAGGGTTACGGTCTGTTCGAGCGGCTGAATGGCCTCGCGGTAGCGGTTGAGGTTCATGTACACCAGCCCCAGATGGGCATACGCCCGGATCTGGAGGGCAGGGTCCTGTGCTTTCTGGGCGATCGATACCGCTTCGCGGGCCAGGAGCACGGCTGCATCGGGGTTGCTGCGGGTGAGGTCCCGCGACACCTCCATCAGGCGGCCGACCTTGGCCGCAGGCGAGGCCAGCTTGGCCACCTCCGCACGGACCTGAGGTACCGACTGCCCGGAGGCATGCAGCGCCAGGGCCATGCAAGCAGTCATCAGCAGGGAGCGGAACCAACCCGTATACATGCGATCAGCCTCCTGAGTAGGAATCAGGCTTCAAGTTGCGAAAGAATCGCGGATACGCCAAGCTTCCTGGCTGCGGGTTCGATTTCCTTTGTTAATTTACCCCCGCATTCCGGGCGGGCCTTCGCAGGCTCCGAACGGCATCCCGCCAGTCATCCCGCTGTTCATGGAAGCTGTACATCCCACTGAAGCGCTGCGGCAAACCCAGCTGTTCAATGCCCTCTCCCAGGAGCATCTGGAGACCATTGCCCGCCGTGCCAAGATGCGGCAGTATTTTCCAGGAGAAACCATCGTCTGGCAGGGCCAGCCCAGTACGGCGTTGTTCCTCATCATCAACGGGATCGTCATGGTCAAAAGCCTGGTCCGGGGACGGGAGAACATCCTGGCCTACCTCATGCCGGGCAATACCTTCGGCGAAGTCGGCATTCTCGAAAACCAGTCCCGCTCCGCCAGCATCGTCACCCTCAGCGAGGTGGATGTGCTGGTGATCCAGCGCGATGAATTTCTCGACATCCTGCACCGGCATCCTACGGTAGGTGTCGAGCTGGCCCGCATCCTGGGCCGGTATCTGGTCTCCGCCAACCGCCGCCTGAGCAACGAAAGCACCGATACCCGCCTCATCCTGCTGCTGAGCACCAACCCGGAAGCGCATGCGGCCGACTTCGGCGCGCTGCTGGCCTCCCGGATGTATATGGCCCATCAGAAGCCTACCGCGCTGCTCGAATACCCCAATCCCTGGCGAATCCTCGACGGGCATGCCCTCGACAAAGGCTCGCAGACGCTCCGGCATCCCGATGGCTTCGACATCCTCTTCCCGCAGGAGGATCCCTGGCTGCCATTTTCCACCCGCACCACCCTCCTCCTCGACAAGCTCCGCGACCAGTACGATCAGGTCATCATCCATCTGCTGGGCCTCTCGGAAGAGGTGCTGCCCATGCTGCTGGAGCATGCCGATCAGGTGATCCTCTTCTCCGACCCCTCCCCGGCCGGCGTGCGCGAGGTGGACTACATGCTGCGCGTGCTGAAAGGCCGCATCCGCCAGGAGGAGACCTCGCTGGTAAGCATCGCCAATTTTCACGCGGCACCGCCCGATGCCCAGCCCGACCGGGATGTATTCGACCTGGAAATCCCCCTCACCAGCGGCTTTCCCCTCCTCCACTTCCCGGTCCAGCCTACCGGCGCCCTCTCCAAACCGCTTGAAACCGTGCTGCAAAGCTGCCTGGACCGCCTGGAGCGCACCAGCAGCATCGGAATTTTTATCCCCACCACGACCGAGGCCAACCAGAAGACCGATACCTCCGCCTATACCGACCGCGCGATGGCCTTCATGGCCGAACGCTTCGGCGGCGCTACCTGCAAGATCGCCAACGGAGTCTGGAACAGCGACAAGCTGGGCCTGATCGGTGAGGTGGTGTATATCGTGCATTCCTACATCACCCAGTCGGATCTCCACCGCCACCTGGACGAGGTCGTAGATTTTGTGAAGGGGCTCAAGCGCGAACTGCGCCAGGAGGCGATGGCGCTGGAGGTGAATCACAAGCTGACCCTGATCTGAGGGTATTGAGTATTGGGTATTGGGTATTGGGTATTGAGTATTGGGTACGGCTGGTTACGTAATACGCAGTTGGGCGCTGGTTGCGGTTTTTGCTGCGCTGCAGCACCTGCCTGTACCCACTACACCATACGCACTACACCCTACCAGCTTCGCGCATACGTTTACACGCTGCCTTTCCGGCTCATGCGCACCAGCTCCTCCCAGCCGGGATAGCCATGCAGCGGCGCAAGCTCCGGCATCTCCTCCAGCGGGGCCGGCGGCTTGAGCCCGTTGGCCAGGGCATCGCGCAGCAGGCTGAGCGCCTGGGAGAACCGGCCCAGGCGGACTTCGGCCAGCGCCACGGTAAAGCCCAGCAGCGCCGCCGACTGCGGGCGCTGGCCCTGCATCAGCTCCTGGCCCAGGCTGGCGGCCTGCGCGAATTCCTGCTTCCGCATGAGCGCCAGCAGGGCGCGGCTGGCCATGATGGGATAGGCGTCAGAGCGGGCAGCGCTGCGCAGCAGTTCGCGCAGCGCTTCGTCCTGCCCCAGCTCGGCGAGCAGATCGGCCAGCAGGGCTCCGGCAGCAGGCTCCTGCGAGACAGCGTATGCTTCCCGCGCCAGCTTCACGGCGCCATGCAGATCGCCCTGGCCGCGCAACACTGCAGCCTGCACCTCGGGGTGCTGGCGGGCCAGCTTCGGATAGCGGGCAGCCAGCTCGGCAGCCTCGCTGTACTGCCGCGTTTCGAGCATCAGGGCTGTGCTTACCTGAAATGCCCAGGACTGGTACGTACCGCTGCGCGCAGACGCCAGGATCTGCTGCGACCGCGCAAGCGCTTCGCTCCGCCTGCCTTGGGCCAGCAGCTGCTCCAGTTCCTCCACCTCCGGGCGCAGATGCCCGTCGCGGATGAACTGCAGGCGGGTGATGTTGTTGTAAATCAGAAATCCGGCGATGGCGGCATTCAGAAACGACCCGCGCGCGAGCAGCCAGATCAGGAGCGCCCCGCCCAGGGCCAGGCTGATGATCACGGCGATCCGCTCGGCGTCCCAGCGCCGGTTGAAGGCCAGCAGATTTTTCATAATCTGCCCGCCGTCGAGCGGCAGCATGGGCAGCAGGTTCAGCAGGCCCCAGCCCAGGGAGAAAAACAGCGGATATACGGCCGCATCATCTGGCGCGAGGAAGACGGAAGGAATACGGCCTAGCAGCGCCCGCACGGCCAGCAGAACCCCGCCCAGCAGCAGGCTCATGGCCGGGCCTGCTGCTGCGATCACCAGCTCCTGCCGGGGAGTCAGCGCGCGCTCCGGCGCATGCGCGTACGTGACGCCCCCCAGGGCGTACAGCTCGATTGCAGGCGTCAGCCCGTAGCGGCGGTAGGCCCAGGCATGCCCCAGCTCATGCAGCATCACCGCCGCAAATACCCAGAGCAGCAGCTCCAAAGCGCCCAGCACCTCGCCGCCAGCCCATCCGTAGGTGATCAGGATGAGCAGCAGAAAACTGTATTTGATTTCGACCGGGATGCCGTTGAGCCGGAATTTCATGCGCAGATCATGAGCGGAGATACCTTGCAAAGGTACGCAATTATGCGGCGTGGTGTATTTTTTCGTAACATCACCCGGATTTAGCTGCGCCTTCTATGACCCGCATCTGCCTCTGGTCCGGCCCCCGCAATGTCTCTACCGCCCTGATGTACAGCTTCGCGCAGCGGAGCGATACCGTCGTCGCAGACGAGCCCCTGTATGCGCATTACCTGCGCGTCACGGATGCCGGGCATCCGGGCCAGGCGGAGATTCTCCGGAGCCAGAACCCCGACGGAGCGCAGGTGGTGCAGCAGGTGCTGCTGGGCGCCTATGCGAGCCCTGTGGTATTTTTCAAGCACATGGCCCATCACCTGGTGGACCTCGACGAGGGCTTCCTGGCGCAGATGCGCAATGTGCTGCTCATCCGGCACCCGGCGGAGGTCATCGCGTCGTTTTCCAAGGTGATTGCCCAGCCGGTCCTGCGCGATATTGGCATTGCCCGGCAGGCTGCCCTGCTGGAGACACTGGACCGGATGGGCCTGCCCGCCGTGATTGTCGACGGGTCCGACCTCCTCCGCGATCCAGCCCGGATGCTGGAGGCCCTCTGCCATGCCCTGGACATCCCTTTCGAGCCGGCGATGCTGCACTGGCCTCCCGGCCCCCGGCCCGAAGACGGGATCTGGGCTCCGTACTGGTACGCGCAGGTGCACCGCTCCAGCGGATTCGAGCCCTGGAAACCGCATCCGCGCCAGGTGCCGCCGCATCTCCAGCCCCTGCTGGAGGAAGCCATGACGCACTATGGGCGGGTATATGCGCGGGCGCTGCAGACGGGGTGATTACATGTTTCTAAAAAAAATTCCGCCCAAGCCCTTGCACATACCAACTGGTATGTATATCTTTGCCCCATGTCCCAGGAAACCCGCCAGCGGATTCTCGATAAAAACTTCGAAGCCATGCACAAGCATGGCTTTCAGGGCATGCGCACCGATAAGGTGGTGCAGGAATTGGGGATCACCAAAGGCGCGTTTTACCATTACTTCCAAAGCAAACAGGAGCTGGGCTATGCCCTCGTCGATGAGAAGCTGGCTCCGATGTACCTCCACCCCTGGAAAGAATGGCCGGCCAAACCCGGCAACCCTGTCGAGCAGATCGTGGAGCTCATCCGCTTCCTGAGCGACATGCAGAATGAAGACCTGATCAAGCTCGGCTGCCCGCTCAACAACCTCATCCAGGAAATGGCCCCGCTCGACGAAGGCTTCCGCCTGCGGCTGGGCCGGATCGTGGAAGGCATGCAGGCCGGCATCCGCGAAGCGCTCCTGCGCGGCCAGCGCGAAGGCAGCGTGCGCACCGATACCGACGCCGCAGATGCTGCCGTGTTTATCGTCTCGGCCATGGAGGGCGCCTTCGGCATCGCCAAAGCCCAGCAAAGCCTGGCTATTTTCCGCCAGGCCGTCCGCCAGCTGACTGCGTATGTCCGCTCGCTGGCGGCGTAGCATTTTTTTTACCCCAAAACATACCTACCAGTATGTATATACCAACACCTAATTCCTCCAAATCATGAAGTACGTGATCACCGGCGCCACCGGCAACACCGGCAAGCGCATCGCAGCCCAGCTTCTCGCCGCCGGCCACGAGGTCGTGGCCATCAGCCGCCAGGAAGCCCATCTCGCCGAACTGACCGCCCAAGGCGCCATTCCCGCTGCCGGCAGCCTGGACGATGCCGCATTTCTGAGCCACGCATTTGCCGGCGCCGACGCCGTCTATGCGCTGATCCCCCCGAACTTCCAGGCTCCCGATTTCCGGGCCTACCAGCGGACCATCGGCGAGGCGATCGTCAGTGCCCTGAAAACCAGCGGCGTGCACCATGTCGTGACGCTCAGCAGCTACGGCGCGCACCGCCCCGATACGGGCGTGGTCGGCGGGCTGTACGATTTTGAGCAGCTGCTGGCCCGCGAACTGCCGGAGGCCCGCGTGCTGCACCTGCGCGCAGGCTTTTTCATGGAGAATTTCTTCGGGATGATCCCCGCCGTGCAGCAGGCCGGCGTGCTGGGCGGCTTCCCCCTGCCTGCGGACCAGCCGATGGCCGTCGTCACGACGCAGGACATCGCGGAGGTAGCGGCCCGGCGGCTTCAGGCGCTGGACTTCAGCGGCCATAGCCACGTATCGGTCGCGCATGCGCAGCTGATTACGCTGCGGGAGGCTGCTGCAATCCTCGGCGCTGCCATCGGCAAGCCGGAGCTTCCGTATGTGCAGTTCCCCGATGAGCAGTTCCGCGCCATCATGCAGTCCATCGGCGCCTCCGGCAGCCTGATCGACGGGTACCTGGAATTTGGCCGCGCGGCAGCATCCGGCGCGCTGAGCGAAGGGACTGACATCCGGCCCGGCGACGGCACGCCGACCAGCCTCCACGACTTCGCACCCGCCTGGGCAGGCGCCTACGCGCAGGCCAGCGCTGCACAGCCGGCCTGAGCAGGCAAGGATATTCATCAAGCCCGGACCCGTCATGCAAATCAGCTATGGCGGGTCCCGCTTTGTTAGCCTACCAGTCGTCTTTGTCTGCCGCTTTGTAGTTCTGCAGGTCTTTCTCTATCGATAAGAATACTTGCTCCGCATACGCCTGCGATTTGCCTTTAAGATCTACCCACACATTGTTGTGATACATTTTCGACATCCCTGTCGTTGTATATTCCGCTGCCGTGCTAATCAATCCAAGGGCGCAATTAGGCGCATTGCCCGGATTTACAGCGTGTGTAAAGTCCGTTAATTCTACTTTAAATCTGGAATCTTTGATGGCGACTTTGATCGTATACGAGACATATCCTTCGTAAGGAGCGTACACTATTTTTCCGTACGAATACGTAAACCTTCCTTTACCTACTACAATTCCAGCCTCTTTGTCAGACATCTGAATGACGTCATTAGCCGATTTGTACGACTTTGCAAACCATTCATTGACAAAAATGAATATATCATCTTTGCTCAAGCTGTCTGCCTGAATGATCTTTGACTCGACTAGTTTCTCCTGGGCAAAAGAGCCAAAAGCGGCCAGTAAAAAGAATGAAAATACAACTCCATTTTTCATTGGACATTTATTATAATGACATAAACTCAATCATTGAGACAATGATACAGCAATAACACCAAATAATCAAGCAATCAGACCCCTCTAATTGCCGAACGGCGTCAGCGCAATTTTCCGGAACTCCACCTCCGACCCCTCCGCCTGGATGGCGATCTGCCCCGACTGCACCGTGCAGCGGTACCCCTCATTGACGAAGTCGCCGTTCACCCAAACCCGGACCGTATCCCGGATGCAGTCGATCCGCATGGCGTTCCATTCGCCCAGGGGCTTCTCGGAGCTGTCGGTCAGGTTGACGATGCGGCGGAGCTTATCCTCGGTGCTGCCCCAGTTGGCGGGGTCGCCCCGGCGCGCCTCCATATCCGGCACGGCAATGTCTTCGCCGATGACCCAGAAATCGCCGGCATCGAGGTGCTGCATCTGCACTTCGATGGACCGGGGGAACATCCTGTACAGCATCCGGGGCGTGGAGGCATGCACCAGCACCCCGCAGTTGCCCGGCGCTCCGGCAAAACGGTATTCCACCTCCAGGCGGTAGTCGCGGTAGGCGGAGTCGGTGATGAGGTGGCCGCCTGGCGTTCCCATGCTGACCAGCAGGCCATTGCGGACGAGAAAGGGGCTTGCCAGCGTGCTGTCCGTATCCAGATCCGGCACATCGGCATGCCAGCCGGCGAGGTCCCGGCCATTGTAAAGATTCAGCACGGCAGGCGGGGCATCTGCCTGCCGGGGCGGCTGGCAGGCCCACAGGCTGCAGGCAAGCGCAGCAACGGAGAGGGATCGGGAACGGTTCATACGCGACGGAGTAATCAGTTGAATAACAGGCGGCAGCCGTTCAGGGCTGCTCAAGCGGGCGGAGCCTTGCCGCGAGGCCCTTGCGTCCGGGCTGCCGGCGGAGGCGGATTTCCTCATCGAGGAGGCTGAGCCAGGCCTCGCGCGCAGGCCGGAAGCTCCAGCCGAGTTCGCGCTGCGCCTTGGCGCCGCTCATATGGACCCAGAAGGCTGCGCGGACTGTTTCGCTGGAGATGAAGGCCGGCAGGCCCAGCATCCGCAGCAGCGGCGCCATCGGGGCGAAGAGCGGCAGCGCCAGCCAGGCCGGCACATACAGGCGTACCCGCATGCCGCCGGGCCGCGAAGCCCAGTACGATGCCACTTCGCGCACGCTCGTGGCCTCGCCCGCGAGCAGGTACGTCTCGCCGGTGCGGCCCCTGGCGCCTGCCAGTGCGATCCCCGACGCGATGTCCTCCACGTGCGTGTGCACCACCTTCAGGTCTGCTGCCCAGGCAACCGGAGGCATCCAGCCATTGAGGTAGAGGCGGGTGAAATATCCCCACACCGAATGGTCATTGGGGCCGATGACCTGGCTGGGGCATACGATGATCAGCGGCAGGCCGCGCTGCTGAAAGTCCAGCGCGATGTCGTGGGCCTCGCTTTTGCTCTGCTCATAGTAATAGCGGTAGGGCTGCGTGCGCCGGAACGACTCGTCGCGCAGCTCAGGGCCTGTATCGCCGAACCAGACCACGCTGGACACATATACCGTGCGGGGAATGCCCAGTTCGAGGGCCATGCCCAGCACCTGGCGGGTGCCCTGCTGGTTGATGGCCTCCATGCGTCGGCGGCCTTCGGCCGTCAGGCCCAGCTCGAAATGGCCGGCATTGTGGATGACGAGATCCGCGCCGGCCATCGGCGCGCGGAGCGATCCGGGATCGGTGACATCGCCGGGCGCAAGCCGGGCGCCCAGGGCTGCAAGGGCCTGCGCCTGCGGGCTTTGGGGCTTGCGCACCAGAACCGTCACTTCCCAGCCCTGCGCCAGCAGGGCCTGGGTAAGCGGCTGGCCGATAAACCCGGTGCCGCCGGTCAGAAATACCTTCATAGCCAGGCGAAATCCAGTTATACCTTCTTCAGTGCGGCGGAATTCATGCAGTAGCGCAGTCCGGTGGGCGCCGGGCCGTCCGGAAAGACGTGGCCCAGGTGCGCATCGCAGACATTGCACTGCGTCTCGACCCGGATCATGCCATAGCTGGTGTCGCGGATGTACTTGATGGTGTTCAGCTCGATGGGCTGGGTAAAGCTGGGCCAGCCGGTGCCCGACTCGAATTTCTGTTCGCTGTCGAAGAGCACGGTGCCGCAGCATACGCAGGCATATGTGCCGGGGGCGAAGAGGCCGCAGTATTCACCGGTGAAGGCCCGCTCCGTGCCGTGCTGGCGGGTAATGCGGTACTGTTCCTCCGTCAGCAGGCTGCGCCATTCGGCGTCGGTTTTCTCCACGCGGGCGGGCGGCTCCGGGTTGCCGCGGCCGGCAAACTGCAGAACGTCTTTCCAGGTCAGGTTCATGGGCACAAACGGTGAGATCTTGCCGTAAACTTACGGCTGCGGACCGGAATCCCCAAACCGGAACTGCGCCCGTGTATGCAGCCTGTCACACACGCCGGGAATCCCATCCCGCACGGACGCAGCCTGGATCTGCACAGCTGTTGGTTATGAGCTAACCTGCTGATATGCATTGCGTTCAGGTATAATGTACCGGCTTTGCCCCACACTCAAGCTAATCTGACCTGCCATGAAACCTTTCCTGAAACTGCTGAAGCCTGCCCTGATCTCGGCCTTCCTGCTCACCATCGCGCTGCCGGCGCTGCCGCAGGCGAACGTGGAACGGCTCGACCGTGCCGCCCGCGATCTGGTGGAGCTCCGCGCCCGCGACAAGTCCGATATGTCGGCGTATGAGCGCCGGCGCTGGAAAATGGAAAAACGCCGCCTGCGCGCCGTCATTGCCGAAGAGCAGCGCAAGCAGGAACTCTACGAGCGCGCCCGCTTCGGCCGCGTGGCACCTTACCCGCCCTACGGATACTACGGCTTCGACGCCTTCGGCAACCCGGTCAACCCCTGGCACCGCCCCAACGTCGTCATCGTCCGCCCTCGGCCTGCGCCCGACTGCCCGCCCTACCGCCCTGCCCCGAACAGCAACCGCCCTGGAAATACGCCCCGGCCCCGCCCTCGCTCCTGAATTGTTTGTCGAGTCATAGCCCATTCCGTTCTTTCCGCCACCGGCGCCCCTCCACAGGGTGCCGGTTTTGGCATCTCCGCGCATCAGTTGTGAATCCCGATTAATCCTGCCATCTTTCGGCCCGATTCAGAGCTGATCGACTAACCTGAAACCTATGAAATTGAACCGCGCACTTCCGGTCCTGCTGCTTGCAGCGGCCTTCAGCGTGCCTGCCGCTGCCCAGCAGGGCGGAAAAGTGGAACTCAAGACCCGGATGGACAGCATTTCGTACGCGCTCGGCATGGACCTGGCCCGCGGGGTCAAGGCCTCCGGCGTGGAGGTGAATCTCGAAGCGGTGCTGGTCGGGATCCGCGAATCGATGGAGACACCTGCCGAACCGAAACTGGACGAGCAGCAGACTCAGCAGTACTTTATGATGTTCCGCCGCGAAGCCCAGGCCGCCCAGCAGAAGCGCATGGCGGAGCAGGCTGAGCGCAACAAGCAGGAAGGCGACCTCTTCCTGGCTGAAAACAAGCAGAAGCCCGGCGTCGTGACCACGGCCAGCGGCCTGCAGTACAAGGTGCTCCGCCCGGGCACCGGCGCACGGCCTTTGGCCACCAGCACGGTGCGCGTGCATTACGAAGGCCGCCTGCTGAATGAAAAAATCTTCGACAGCTCCTACAAGCGGGGCGAGCCCGTAGAGTTTCCCGTGCAGGGCGTCATCAGCGGCTGGACGGAGGCCCTGCAGCTTATGCAGGCCGGCGCCAAGTGGCAGCTCTACATCCCCGCCAATCTGGCCTACGGCTCCCGCGGCGCCGGGCAGGACATCGGCCCCAATCAGACCCTGATCTTCGATGTAGAACTCCTGGAAGTAAAGTAAGCGCCCGGATGCGGCAGGCCGTGTAAGATCCTGACCGTTGAGCGCTGCTTTTATTCATTCCGCCCGTTCAAATCGCGCCCTGACGCCGGATTCTCTCCGGAGCCAGGGCGCGATGCGTATGTTTGCAGTGTAAGGTTTACGGAACATCCCCCTGACTTACCTTCACTGCCATATGAAATATTTCGGGTTCGTATTGCTTACCCTGATCTCGTTCTTTACACCTGCTGCTGCTGCCGAGTATGTGTTTTCCGCAACCGAAGACGCATTTTATGAAAATCCGGCCAACTGGTCGCCGGCCTATCCGGGCGATACGCTCCGGGCGGGAGACCGGGCCGTGCTCCTTTCCCACGGCGCCTTCGGCGGCCGCCGCCTCGTGATCCAGGGCGTGCTTGAAATTGCTTCGGGCGTCACCTTCCACATGCCGGGCGGCATGCTGCAGATCGAAGCAGGCGCCCTGCTCGACAACCACGGAACCCTGCTCGCAGATCAGGTGTCCAATGCCGGCCGCTTGTTCAACCGCATGGCCTCCGCTGCCTCCCTCAAAAGCTACGAAGCCCGCAGCGGTGCCTATACGCTCAACAGCCGCGGCGCCAGCTTTCAGTCTGCGGCTTCGCTCATCAACGGCGGACGCTTCGACAACTACGGCAGCTGCCTTGCTGCCCTCGATTTCGACAACCGCTCCGAATTCAACGGAATCCGGTTTTCCCGCCTCGAAATCAGCCGGGACCTCGTCCTCAGCCCCCGGTCGGTGCTGGCGATTGCCCCCGATGCGCAGGTGCGCATCCGCGGCGCCGAGCCCGCGCTTCCCCTGATTCCCTAACTCCGCTTGCATAGCTATCTGTACCAGGGAGACGCAGTCTGCGTCTCCCTGAAACCTTGTCCGGGGTTTCGGGGTTTAACTCCCTGTAACCCCTTTTTCCCTATGGCAGACCGCAAACAGGACTGGCAGCACTACGGAATCGTCCTGCTGGTATTCGCCGTCACCGGCACCACCGCAGCGATCTTTCCCAAGTGGATCATGCCCGTTACCGGCCTGACGCCGGGCACCGTCTGGTATGTGATTACCTATATCGTGCTCATCACACCCATCTATCAGGTACTGCTGCTGGCCTACGCGTTTCTGTTCGGAAAATTTCAGTACTTTTACGACAAGCAGAAGCGCATCGGACGCTGGATTGTCCAGCAGTTCCGGGGGGTGCGCAGCGGTGCCTGAACCCCCAGGCAGGTACTTCCCAGCAGCATCGAGATGAAAGAACTGATCAACACCTCCGGGGCACCCGATCCCATCGGCCCGTACAATCAGGCGGTCAAGGCAGGCGGATTTCTGTTCGTATCCGGGCAGATCGCCATCGATCCCGCCAGCGGGGCGCTGGTTCAGACAGACATTGCCGCCGAAGCCCATCAGGTGATGCAAAATCTCGGCGCCATTCTGCGCGCAGCCGGGCTGGACTACCGCCACATCGTGAAGACCACGATTTTTCTGCGCACGATGGAGGATTTTGCGGCGGTAAATGCCGTGTACGGCTCCTACTTCGAGGGCGAATACCCTGCACGGGAGACCGTCGCTGTGGCGGGCCTCCCGAAGCAGGTCAATGTCGAGATCTCGGTTATCGCACTGGCTCAGTAGGCAGGCGCAGGAACCGGCTGTCTGAGGCTGCCGCTGAAGCTGCACGGCTCTGCTGACGGGGCTGTACGGCTCCTGCGACGCGTGCAGCAAACAGGCGGGCGGCGGATTCTTCCTCCAGAGCCGTCCAGGGCTCGCCGTACCCGCTGCCGCTGTGCGGGGCGGGTGCAGGCCCGGCTGCCAGGCCGTAGTCGAGCAGGTCGCCTCCGAGGCGCTCCAGCGACCATTTCAGCACCGGATCCTCCGTATCGCGGGCCGCAGCCGTCACGGCCTGCACCGCATCGAAGAGGGTGCGGTGCTGCTGGCGCATGGCTGCTGCGCGGACGTACTGGCGGCGTGCTTCGATATACGCGGCAATTATCCGCTGGTCTTCCTCGGCGAATGCCGCTTCGACCCGGGCGGCAATCGCCTCCGTTTCCTGCTGGCCGCCCATCAGCATCAGCTGCTCGGCCACCCAGCCGTTCAGCTCCGGCGTCATCTCAATGGACATGCTCTGCGCCAGATCCTGCGCATGCTGCTGCGCAGCGGTGCCGGCGGAAGCCCAGGCAATGGCGGGCATCAGGCTTTCGAGAAATTCTGCCTCCGTTTCGGGCACGGGCAGGCTGCGGGCCAGCTTTGCGTGCCGCCTGACAGCGCCGTTGGTGCATACGAGCCGCTCCGAGTAGAGGTAATAGCTCAGTTCCGTTCCGATGTGTGCTGCAATCCCGCAATGCACCATGTCCCCCTGCCGAATACGGGCGGCAGCCGACTGCCAGCGTGCCCGCAGCAGCAAGCCGCTGCGGGCCGGCTCCGCGCTCACCACCTGGCCGCCGCTGGCTGCACAGGCGCGTTCAAAGATGTGTCCGATCGCTTCCATACCATAACCTTGCTGATACACGTACGGAAATGTACGCAGAATCCCGCAAACGTTTTCGCAGATCTGAAATATTTTTCCGCCCGAAGCGCCGGAACATGCGAAAGCCCCGCAGGGCGGGGCTTTCCGGGATATCCTGCACGGGCTGGCTCAGAACTTGAGCACCTGCTTGAGCACCTTGGACTTCTCGCGGCTGCTGATTACCTCCTTGTCGTTGGAGAGGATGATCTTGAAGCGGTTGCCGAACCAGATCACGATCTCCTTCACATGGCTCAGGCCGATGATGCAGGAGCGGTTGACGCGGAAGAACTGGTCCTGGGGCAGCTTGCGCTCGAAGGTATCGAGCGTATAGTTGAGCAGGTAGGACTTGTCCTTGGTAAACAGCCGCACGCTGCGCTCCTCCACCTCGATGCAGACAACTTCTGCATAGTCGAGCAGCTTGTAGCGGTCGCGGGTGGGGATGGGGATCTTGTTGGAGAAGGGGCCGCGGAGCTCCTCGCCGTATTCGGAGCTGAGGATTTCGGAGACCTTGGACTTGTCGAGCGCAGCCTTGGGCTTGTTTTCGAGCACCTTCTCGATGGTCGCGCGGAGGCGGTCTTCGGAGAAGGGCTTGAGCAGGTAGTCGAGCGCGTTGATCTCGAAGGCTTTGATGGCATGCTCGCTGTAGGCGGTCGCGAATACGACGGCAGGCATGTCGTCCAGGTCGATATTTTCAGCGACTTCGAGGCCGTTCATGCCCGGCATTTCGATATCGAGGAATACGAGATCGGGCTTGTGGGTATGGATCTGCTCCAGGGCATCGAGGCCGTTTTCCGCCATGGCGACAATTTCGACGTCCTCCATCTTCTGCAGAAGGCGGCTCATTTTGTTGCGGGCAGGCAATTCATCGTCTGCAATCAGGACACGCAGCTTGGACATAGCTCGTTGAGGGTATAGGTTTGATCGGTGTATGCGAATTGAATAAAAATTCCGGGGAAAAAGAACGACAATGTTCGTAAATGATCAACATCCGCCGGCATATTCCGGCCTCCGTTTGACTCCTTGCGCAAAAGCCGTGCCTCAAGCCCCCGAAACAGGCGCAGGGGCCGTTTTTTCTGCCAGCGGGATCTTCAGCCGCACATAGGTGCCGTTGCCCGTATTTTCGAAGTACAGGAGATGTTTGAGATTATAAATATTTTCAAGCCTGGCAATGCTGTTGCTCAGGCCCGTACTCTTGTGCAGGCGGCTCAGGTCGATGCCCGGGCCATTGTCCACCACTTCGCACACCAAAAATTCTCCGTCCTTAAAAGCAGTCACCGACACAATTCCCTTGCCCAGTATTTTAGACACCCCGTGCTTGATGCAGTTCTCCACCAGGGTCGAAAGGATGAAAGCCGGGATCGGCACATCGTTCACCTCCGGCCCTACCTGGATCCGGTTCTCCAGCCGGTCGCCGAAGCGGATCTTTTCCAGGTCCAGATAGGTGCGGATCAGGCTCATCTCCTCCGCCAGCGTCACGAAGTTCTGGCTGGACATCCGCAGGGTGTACCGGAAAATATAGGCCAGCTTCTGCACCGCCTGCTCGGCGAGGTCGGCAGATTCGTGCACCAGCTCGCCGATGGAGTTGAGGGTATTGAAGAGGAAATGCGGATTGATCTGCGAGCGCAGCGCGGTGAGGTTGGCCTCGTAGGTCTGCTGGATGAGTTCCTTTTCGCGGTTGACGAGCTGGAGCACATTGAGCGTGAGCTGCGTCTGCTGCACGAGCTGGGAAATCAGCTCCAGGTCGTAGAGGTTGTACACGCCCCGGCGCTTGCGCCCGAGCATCAGCAGCGCATAGGTCTCCTTGTCCACCGTCACCGGCGTCACCAGCGAGTACGGCGTGCGCAGCAGGCGCTTTTCCATCTCCTCCTCCAGCGGGAAGGGCGAGATTTCCTTGGTCCTCGACCATACCGCATGCCCGCCTACCAGCGCCAGGTACAGATCCTCGTACCAGCGGAAATCCTGCTGCGCGGCTTCGGTCTCCGGCTCGTCGGTGCTCCACCAGAAATACACCGACTCGGCGTTGAAAAATTCCATCAGCTGCGCTTCGAGGTCGCTGCGCAGCCCGGCTGAATTGGTGTACTGCGGAATGCGGGCAATGAAGCTCCGGAATTTGGTGTCGCGCTCCCGCTGAGCCGAGACGAAATACTTGGTGAAGCGGTTTTCATTGGCCAGGTACACCACCCGCAGCAGGGCAATGAGCAGGAGAAATACCGTAAACTCCATCAGCTGCCGGTACTGGATGCCGGGGCGGATGTAGTCGAACAGCTGCCGGATGAGCAGAAAGAGCACGATGCTCACCACCAGCGCCACCAGGTACTGGATGGTCTGGGTGATGACGAGGCTCACCTTGCCGAACTGCAGCTGCGGGAAGGCGGCATTGACCAGGGGGAAAAACATCAGCATCGTGACGCCCATGAGCGCATGCTCGCGCAGGAGCCCCGCCGCCGCCTGCGGCACGCTGTACAGCGCGAAGCCCGCCAGGGCCAGCACCGAGACGCCCAGCAGGGCGCTCAGGCTCCGCAGCGAGCGGCGGCTGCCGTCCGCCAGCGAGAGCAGCACCGCTGCGGCCAGGTGCAGCAGAAAATACTGCAGCGCGCTGCGCTCGATCAGGTCGTGATAGAAGCGCATCTGGCGGTCGGCCCAGATCCACTGCGCATACGACGCCAGCAGGAAGATCCCCGCCGCCGCCGAAGGCAGCATCCAGTACCAGGCCCGCAGCCCGGATTTGTAGCGGAAATACCACGCCGCATAGCCGAAAAGCAGCACGCTGTACAGCAGCGCGTAGGCCTTTTCGACCCGGATGCTCTCCAGATCGCTCTCCACGATCAGATAGAGGTGATGAAACAGCTGCACCAGAAAGAAGATCAGCGCCACCGCTACCATGCCCAGCAGCGACAGCGAACCCCGCCAGTTGCTGCGCGCAATGGGAAAGAGGATCGCCAGCATGATCAGCGCCACGAAGAAGCCCGCCCCCACCATCCAGCCGCCGATGTGCCAGTACACCGCGTAGGAGTTGAAGGAAAAGGCCAGGCGGAAGCCGTTCTTGATGTAGGTCCGAACCTCCTCCACCGTCAGCGAGTACGGGTCGGTGCGCTCCAGGATCACCACAAAGGCATAGCCGGGCCGGGCAGCGGCAAAAATCTGCTCCGCCACCTCGGCCTGCGTGATCTCGGTATAGTCCACGCTGCGGAGGCGGTCGCCCCGGCGGATCCGGCCTCGGTCGGTGGGCTTGTACGACGGCAGCGGATGCACATCCGCCGCAATCACGCCCTTGGGCGTATCTTCCCAGTTGACCCAGTCGTTCCCCTCGAATTCCCCCTTCAGATCCGGATCGATCCGGTATGACCGGATGGCCGCTGCTTCCTGATAGAAGCGCAACATCATCCATGCAAGTCCCAGGACAAACACCCCCAGGGCAGCATAGTGTAGAGAACCAGTTCGTGACATGCGCTGCGCCGTTTACGGCCTACGTGCGGTAAATTGCAAAAGAATCGGCAACCGGCAGGTATAAATCAAAAAAAACTAGGGGATTCTATCCCCAACGGGGAGAATCTACCCTAGCCCTTGCTCTTGTAATCCAGGATTATCGCCCTTTCGAGTACAATGATAGGGCACGGGCGGGCGAATGATGAGCTGAAGTGCGCGAACGGTTTGTTTACCGGGGCGAACGGTCATTCCGGACGCATGGACGGTCTAAACAACTCATTCAGATAAAAATGTAAGAATGACTCAGGCCTGCTCATCAGCCTTCCTGCATACGCCTGCCTTTTTAGCCCCAAAAACGCAGGTTATCCATGCAAAAAGCCCGAACGCCAGACAAATCTGGATTTCGGACACAGATTAAATATGTAAGGTTTTCAGCGTTTCATACAGACGGAATATCCGTCCGGGGCGGATGCGGATCAGGATGAGGATACAAGCATTGCAGACGCCGGAAGCGGCCCGGCGCCTGTGCACATTTGGCAAAATGCGTGCCAGAATACCCGCCGCTCAGCGGATTCCGCGCTGATTGAGGCTGCTCCGGTACTGGTTTGCGTAGGCCAGATGCTCCTCGAAGGTGGCGGAGAAATGGTGGTACCCCGTCCCGTCGATCCGGGCGCAGTAGAAATAATAGCCGTGCTTCTCCGGGTTGAGCACCGCATCCACCGATGCGATGGACGGCGTGCAGATGGGCCCGGGCGGAATGCCGGGGTACAGATAGGTATTGTAGGGCGAATCGGTCTGCAGATGCTCCTGCAGCACCCGCCGGATGGTGAAGTCGCCGACTGCGAAGCGCACCGTAGGATCGGCCTCCAGCTTGATGCCCTTGCGGATGCGGTTGAGCAGCACGCCGGCCATCACCGGCTTCTCGTCCTGCTGGTTGGTTTCCTCTTCGATGATGGACGCCAGCGTCATCACCTCGATGCGGTTCAGGCCCAGCTTTTCGCGCTTGCGGTTGCGCTCGTCGTTCCAGAAGGTCTGGTACTCGGTGTACATCCGCTTGTAGAAGTCCCGGGGGGTCACATTCCAGTACACCTCGTAGGTATTGGGAATGAATACCGAGATCGCGGTCTCCGGCGTCAGGCCATTGAAACGGTCCAGGTAGCCGGCATCCGACATCACCTCCAGGAGGTCGGCAGCGTTCATCTCCAGTTTTTCATCCACATAGTTCGCCAGCTGCTCCCGGGTGCGGAACTTGACGAAGGTAAAGCGCACCGGCGCCTGCTTGCCGGAGCGCAGCAGCGTCAGCAGCGCGCGGTTGCTCATGCCATCCGGGATCAGGTAGCGGCCCGGGCGCACATTGCCGGGGTATCCCATGCGCTCGGCTACCCAGTGAAAGCTTTTCGCGTCGCGCAGCAGCTTCTGCTTGATCAGCTGGTCGCCCACCGAGGTGTAGTCCCAGCCGGTATAGATGAGCAGCTCCGCCGGCTTGCCGTCCGGCGTGACGGTATTCGGCGCAAACACCTTGCGGTAGTAGGGAATAATCAGCAGCGCTGCTGCCGCCAGGACAGCCAGCCACACCACCGGACGCGAAAGCCACTTTTTCATGGATTGATTCCGTTTTCAGCAAACATACGTGTTGGCTGCGTAATTTGGTAGCCGCTGCGGGATTCGCAGCCATTTCCACCCGCAATTCCTACCGGATCATGGACCAGCCCGCCCCCGAACGCCTCCAGGACGCGTACAAATTCCGCCGCTGGCAGTCGACCCTCGAGCACAACGGCATCACCCTGCACGGTGTGGAGGAAATCTTCTCCCGCCGCCGCCACAACGGCGAGATCCTCTTCTCCCTCTTCCTCGCCGACGCCACGGCACCCGAAGGACTCAAGCTCCTGCCCGTCTGCTTCCTCAAAGGCGGAGTGGTCTCCCTGCTGGTCTGCCTCACGGAGGCAGAGACCGGCCAGGAGCACCTCCTGCTCGTGCGCCAGCGCCGCATCGCCACCGGCGGCTTCATCTGCGAGATGATTGCCGGCATGGTGGACGGCAGCGAGGACCCGGACGAGGTAGCGCTCCGGGAGGCGGAGGAAGAGGCAGGCCTCATTGTCCGCCCCGACCAGATCCGGCGCATGAACGAAGCGCCTTACTTTGCTTCCACGGGCACCTCGGACGAGTATTTCTACTTCTACGCCTGCGAACTCACCCTGCCGCGCGCCGAGATCGAAGCCTTTCACGGACGCGAGCTGGGCGTAGCCTCGGAGCACGAGCGCACCTACACCCTGCTGGCCAGCGTGCCCGAGGCCCTGCGCCTCGTCACCAACACCAACGGCCTGCTGCACATCTACCTCTGGCTGGAGTCGAAAGGCCGGGTCCGCACCGGGGCATAACCGAAGCGGGAGCTGCCGTCCGGCAGCTCCCGCGCTGTATTCCGCAGGACAGGCCCGTCAGCCGTTCATGGACATCAGGAACTCCTCGTTGTGGCGGGTGTTTTTCATCCGCTCCAGCAGGAATTCCATGCCCTCGATGGGGTTCATGTCGGCCATGAACTTGCGCAGCACCCAGATGCGGGTAATATCGCCCGGATGGAGCAGCAGGTCCTCGCGGCGGGTGCCGGAGGCCATCACATCGATGGCAGGATAGATGCGGCGGTTGGAGAGGCGGCGGTCGAGCTGGAGCTCCATGTTGCCGGTGCCTTTGAACTCCTCGAAGATCACCTCATCCATCTTGGAGCCGGTCTCGATGAGCGCGGTAGCCAGGATGGTGAGCGAGCCCCCGTTTTCGATATTCCGGGCCGCGCCGAAGAAGCGCTTAGGCTTGTGGAGCGCGTTGGCATCCACACCGCCGGACAGAATCTTGCCGGAGGCCGGCATGCTCGTGTTGTGCGCGCGCGCGAGGCGGGTGATGGAGTCGAGCAGAATGACCACATCGTGGCCGCATTCCACCATGCGCTTGGCCTTTTCGAGCACAATGGACGCCACCTGCACGTGCCGGTCGGCGGGCTCGTCGAAGGTCGAGGCAATGACCTCGGCATTCACGTTGCGGGCCATATCGGTCACCTCTTCCGGGCGCTCGTCGATGAGCAGGATGATGAGGTACACCTCCGGGTGGTTGGCGGCGATGGCATTGGCCACTTTCTGGAGCAGCACCGTCTTGCCGGTCTTGGGCTGTGCGACGATCAGGCCGCGCTGTCCTTTGCCGATGGGGGCAAAGAGATCGATGATGCGCAGGGACATGTCGTCGCTGCGGTTGCCTTGGGACAGGACGAAGCGCTCGTTGGGGAAGAGCGGGGTCAGGTGGTCGAAGAGCACGCGGTCGCGCACCTCCTCCACGGTCCGTCCGTTGATGGTATCGATTTTGAGCAGGGCAAAGTAGCGCTCGCCTTCTTTGGGCGGGCGCACGGTGCCGCGGACGGTATCGCCGGTCTTGAGGCCTGCGGCTTTGATCTGCTGCACGGACACGAAGACATCGTCGGGCGAGGCGAGGTAATTGTATTCGGAGGAGCGGAGGAATCCGAAGCCTTCCTGGCCGATTTCGAGCACGCCCTGGCTGGTGATGACATTTTCCAGCTCGGCAGGCAGCACGAGGGGGGCGGGCTGTTCGCGGTCGGGGCGGTCGAGCCGGAAGTCGCGCTCGCGCACATCGATGCGCTGGTCGCGGCGGTCGCGGCGGTCCTGGCGCTCGTTGCGTTCGCTGCGGTCCTGGCGTTCGTTGCGGTCCTGGCGTTCGGGCTGCTGGCGCTCGCCGCGCTCCTGCTGCTGGCGTTCGGTGCGCTCGCCGCGTTCCTGCTGCTGGCGTTCGCTGCGCTCGTTGCGTTCCTGCTGCTGGCGTTCGCTGCGGTCCTGCCCCCGGTCATTGCGGGGCTGGCGGTCGGGGATATCGGTGCGCTCTACGCGCTTGACGACCGGCACCAGGCCGCTGTCCCGGCCGCTGACGAGGAGCGGATGGGGAGCGGGGGGCGAGAATGCGCTGGGGAGCGCATCGGGATTGATTTCGCGCAGGGCCGGCTCCTGCTGGCCGCGGCGGCGGCGGTTGCGGCGGCGGTCGTCGGGCTCTTCGCCGCCGGCCGGCGGGGCCGGCGGCTCAGGCGCTGCGGGCAGATCGGTCACGGCCGGCAGATCGGGCTGAGCCTCCGGCTCAGACTGGGCATCAGGCGTCTCCGCCTGCGCCTGCCGCCGGGAAGGGCGGCCCCGCCTGCGGGAAGGCGCTGCCGGCTGGTCCTGCGGCTCCGCAGCAGGATCTGCGGGCAAGGATGTGCCATGATCTGTCATTTCCTGTGATTGGATCGTAGGTGCTGCGGCTTGTTCCTGCTTCTTGAGGTCGCTCTGGCGGTCGAGTATCCTGAAAATCAGGTCCTGCTTTCCGGGGCGTTCAAAATCGGATATACCGAGATCCCGGGCGATGTTCCTCAACTCGGGAATATCGCGGTTGTTCAGATCGATGATATCGAACATATAATCATGCTACATCAAAATACCAGAGATCCTTCCTGGGATTCAATGCGAATCGAAAGAGGAACATGTGGGTGAAGGGAATACAACAGGCGTCAGTAGGATAAAGGCTGCATTCCGGCGGGTACGGTGATGCAAAGGAAGTAAAGGGAGCGGAGTTTTCCAAAAATAAAATCCCTGCCCTTCTTTGCCCTATACGAATATGTCAGGCATTTTGTTATTTCGCAGGAAATTTCTGAGCCATGCTGGAACTGAACAAACTGCGCACCCAGACCGAAGCTGTGATTGCCGCCCTCGAAAAAAAACGCGTCGGCATCGCCCGCGACCTCGTAGGCCAGGTGCTGGGCATCGATGAAGCCCGCCGCCGCGCCCTGACCGAGGCCGAATCCCTGCGCAGCGACCTCAACCAAGTGTCGAAATCGATCGGCCAGCTGATCAAGGAAGGAAACCAGGATGCCGCCGAACAGGCGCGCCTCCGGACTGCCCAGACCAAAGAACGCATCCAGCAGCTCGAAAAGCAGCTCGCCGACTTCGAAGCACAGCAGCTGCAGCTGCTCACCACCCTGCCCAATACCCCCCATGAGTCGGTTCCGCAGGGAAAAGATGCCGCAGACAATGATGTTGTGTTTCAGAATAACATTAAAACGTCGTTCAATTTCCCTGCGCTGCCCCACTGGGAACTGGCCCGGAAGCACGACATCATCGACTGGGAACTGGGCGTCAAAATCACCGGGGCCGGCTTCCCCGTCTACAAAGGCCAGGGCGCCGCGCTCCAGCGCGCCCTGATTACCTTCTTCCTCGACCGCGCTACCGCCGCCGGATATACCGAGATCATGCCGCCCCTCGTGGTAAACCGCGACTCGGGCTTCGGCACCGGCCAGCTGCCCGACAAGGAAGGCCAGATGTACCATGTGGAGCGCGATGAGCTCTACCTCATCCCGACCGCAGAAGTGCCCATCACCAACCTCTACCGCGATGTGATTCTGGAGGAAAAGGACCTTCCGGTGCGCAACTGCGGCTATACGCCCTGCTTCCGCCGCGAGGCAGGCTCCTACGGCAAGGATGTCAAAGGCCTCAACCGCCTCCACCAGTTCGACAAGGTGGAGCTGGTGCAGATTGCCCACCCCGAACACTCCTACCAGATCCTCGAAGAAATGGTGGCGCATGTGGAAGGCCTGCTCGATGCGCTGGAGCTCCCCTTCCGCCGGCTGCTGCTCTGCGGCGGCGATATGGGCTTTACTTCGGCCAAAACCTACGATCTGGAAGTCTTCAGCGCCGCCCAGGAACGCTGGCTGGAGGTCAGCTCGGTGAGCAATTTCGAAACCTACCAGACCAACCGCCTCAAGCTGCGCTTCCGCGACGCCCAGAAAAAGACCCAGCTTGCCCATTCGCTCAACGGCAGCGCCCTGGCCCTGCCGCGCATTGTGGCGGCCCTGCTCGAAAATCACCAGCAGGCCGACGGCAGCATCCGCATCCCGGCTGCCCTGCAGCCCTACACGCGGTTTGCGCAGATCGGCTGAGGCAAGCCTCAGCCCGGCAGTATCTCCGCCACGAGGCGGAGAATGGCGTTGTTGATGTTCCGCAGCGACTCCACCGACCACCCGCCGATGTGCGGGGTGACGATGACATTCTGCCGCGCAAACAGGTCCGCATATTCCGCCCGCTGCGCATCGGTCAGCTTGTCCATGCGCTCGTTCTCCAGCACATCCAGCGCAGCAGCCGGGATCTGTCCGCTGTCCAGCGCGGCCAGCAGCGAGCCGAGGTGCACGATGGGCCCCCGCGCCAGATTGAGCAGCAGGAAGGGCTGCGCGAAGCGCGCGATGCGCTCCGAATCGATCCAGTGGCGCGTTTCCGCCGTCAGCGGCACATGCAGCGTGAGGATCTCCGCCTCCGCATAGATCTGCTCCAGCGGCGCTTCGGCGGCGAAGGCATCCCCGTATCCGCTGAGATATTTGTCGTAGGCCAGCACCCGGCAGCCGAACCCCGACAGCTTGCGGGCAACGGCCCGGCCCGTGTGGCCGTAGCCGATGATGCCGACGGTCTTGCCGCCGATCTCGGCGCCTCGGTTGGCCTCGCGCCGCCAGATGAACTGCCGCACCTCCTGATCTGCGCGCAGCAGGTTGTGCCGCAGCGCCAGCAGCATGCCCACGGCCTGCTCGCCTACCGAGTCGGCGTTGGCGCCGGCCGTGAACAGCGCCTCCACCCCGCGCGAGGCGAGGTACTCCAGATCGATGTGGTCCATCCCGACCCCGGCGCGGATGACCCGCCGCAGGCGGGGCGCTGCATCGGCCGCTTCGCGGTCCACCTGGATTTTGCTGTTGAGAATCAGAATCTCCGTATCGGCCAGCAGGGGCAGGATGGCGGCCCGGTCGGCATCCGGCACATAGGTCAGCCGCAGCGGCATGGCGGCCAGCGCATCCAGAAAGTCCTGGGGAAACTTGTCGATTACCAGCGTATTCATGCGGCAAAGATGCTAGTTTCGCAGCAATTGCCTGCCCGCAAACCCCGGCATATGTACAAGCGTTTAGGTAGTTTGCTGATAACCAGCACAATTTTCCTGCATCTGCATGCCCAGTCCGGCCCGGAGGCGCTGCTGGCCAGGGCCCGCCGGACGGTGGATACCCTCTGCTCGCCGGCGATGGCAGGCCGCGGATACCAGCAGGCCGGGCACGAAACTGCGGCACGCTACCTGGCGGAACGGTTTGCCGCGCTGGGGCTTGAGCCTGCGGGAGCCGGGGGCTTTTTCCAGCCCTTTCCCCTCCGGACCCATGTCATCCTGGATGCAAGCCTCCGGTTTGGCGCGGCGGACCTGCCGCCGGGCGAGGCCTGGATTGCGCACGGCGCCAGCGGCACCGGCGATTTCCGGGGCAAAGTCGCGGATGCCGGCTACGGGCTGGCGCCCGGCGCATCCCGGCTGCAAGGACGCATCGCGCTGTTCCGCGCAGGCTGGCCTCCGGAACTGGCCAACGACCCCGGCGCGCGCACGCGGTACCAAGATCTGTCCAGCGTGCCGCAGCGCATCGAAGCCCTGCTGGCGCAGCAGCCGGCGGCTGTGATCGTGGTACAGGAAAAACTGACCGCTGCGTACGCCCGGCAGGCGTATCCGGTGCCGGTGCTGGAAGTGCTGGCCGATCGGCTGCCCGCGCGCCTCTCCCGCGCGCAGGGGCACGTGCGGGCCGCCGACAGCACCCTGCGCAGCCAGAATGTGCTTGCCCTGCTGCCCGGCCAGACCGACACGGTGATTGCCATCACGGCCCATTACGACCATCTGGGCGCCTATTCAGGCGCTGTATTTGCCGGCGCCAACGACAATGCCTCCGGCATCGCGATGCTGCTGGCCCTGGCGGAGCATTTCGCCGGGCAGCGCCCGCGCTGCGGGCTGCTGTTCATCGCGTTTGGCGGGGAGGAGGCCGGCCTGGCCGGCTCGCAGTTTTATGTGGAGCAGCAGCCGCTCATTCCCCTGAGCCGCATCCGCTTTCTCCTCAACCTGGATCTCATGGGCAACGGCGACCAGGGCATCATGGCCGTAGGCGGAATCGAACACGGCGGCGCGCTGGCGCAGCTTTCCGCCCTTAACGACCGCCTCCAGGCCGTGCCGTCTGTCCGTGCCCGCAAAAATGCGCCCAACAGCGACCATTTCTTCTTCCTGCAGCGCGGGGTGCCGGGCCTGTTCATCTATACCCTGGGCGGGCCGCCGCACTATCACGACGTGCACGACCGGCCCGAAGTGCTGCCGCTCTCGCGCTTTGCGGAGCTGCACGCGCTCTTCAGTGCCTTGATCGAAACGCTGGCTTACTGAGCCGGAGGCGGCTCCGGCGCAGGCGGCGGATCTTCCGGGTTTTGCCCGTCAGGCTGTGCCGGGCGGCGGGTCTGAGGCAATACCCCGGGCCATACCTGCCGGATCTGGCTGAGGCTCCAGGGCCGCCGGGAAAACAGCCATTCGCAGATCAGGTCGAATTCCTCCCAGTCTTCACGCCGCAGCACCATCACCCGGTCGTGGTAATGAATGGTGACGCGGCTGCGGTCGGGGCTGATGCGGGGATTGGCATAGGCCAGGGGGAAGGCCTGCTGCGGTTTTTCGTGGATGATCTCGTACACCGAGATGATTGTAAACTGCTCCCCGACGAAGAAGATTTCGGCAATGGTGCGCTGAAGCTTGCCGTAGGCCAGGAGATTTCCAAGGCCGACCGCAGCGGCTTCGGCGAGGCCCACCCCCCAGAGCAGCCCTACCCCCGCGCGGCCCGACAGGATGCCCAGCATGGCGCCCAGCAGAATCAGCATCGTCAGCCCTGCATAATACTGCATCGCATATTCCTGCATGATGAGGAATGCGCGCCGGGAGCCGGGGTAATGGGTGCTGCGGTATCGGGTCACGGGAACAGATCTGATGGGGATGGTACGCGGAAACGGGCGCTTGTGTTGGAGGCTTCAGCCGAATACGGCAGGCAACTGCTTGATGCCCCGGAGAAATTCGGCGGCAGACATGCGCTTTTTGCCTTCCAGCTGCACGGAATCGAGCTGAAGCCACTCATCGGCGCAATGCGCAAGCAGACGGTCCCTTTCGGGCTGCAGCGTGCCGGGGGCCGCGCCGGCTGCCAGGCCGGTGCGCGAAGCGGCGTATACCTTGAAGAGCTTGCCGTCCAGACGGGTCCAGGCTGCCGGATAGGGCGAAAGCCCGCGGATGCGGTTATAGACCTGTTCGGCGGGCTGCTCCCAGCGGATGCAGCCATCTTCGGGGAAGAGCTTGGGGGCAGGATGGCGGAACAGATCCGCGTCCTGCGGACGCGCGGCCAGCGTACCGGCGCCAAGGCCGTGCACGGTCTCCACCACCAGCCGGGCGCCGAGCGTCATCAGGGCGTCGTGCAGGTCTCCGGCATTCCAGTGCAGCGGGATATCCACTGCCTCCTGGAGCAGCAGGCTGCCCGTATCGATTTCACGGTCAATGAGAAAAGTCGTCGCCCCGGAGCGGGTCTCGCCATTGATGATCGCCCAGTTGATGGGCGCGGCGCCCCGGTAGTCGGGCAGCAGGGAGGCGTGCAGGTTGAAGGTGCCCAGGCGCGGAATGCGCCAGACGGCTTCGGGCAGCATCCGGAAGGCAACCACCACGGCCAGATCGGGCTCCAGGGCGCGGAGTGCGTCGAGGAAGGCAGGCGATTTGAGCCGTTCAGGCTGCAGCAGGGTCAGGCCCTGCGCCTGGGCATAGGCTTTGACCGCCGAAGGCTGGACCTGCCGCCCGCGGCCCGCGGGCTTGTCCGGCGCAGTCACCACGGCCGCGATCTCCTGTCCGTCGCTGCGGAGCGCATCCAGGCTCGCTACGGCAAACTCCGGAGTCCCCATAAATACAATTCGCATGCAGCAAAGGTACACGGCAGCAGGCAGCAGGGCAAGGCGTTTTCCGGCAGCGGAAAATTCCCGTTGTTTGCAGGGTCAACCGTAACATCCGCGCCATGTCTCAACCCACGATCGGGATCGCGCTCGCAGGCGGCGGCGCCCGCGGCATTGCACACCTGGGCGTCCTGCAGGCGCTGGAAGAGCATGGCATCTCGCCCCGATGGGTCAGCGGTGCCAGTGCCGGCGCCCTCGTCGGCGCCCTGTATGCCGCAGGGCGCAGCCCCAAGGAAATTCTCCACATCTTCAAGGAGTCTTCCCTGCTCAAGCTCTTCCGGGTCGGCATTCCCTCCGCCGGCCTCGTGGACAATGGCTACATCGTGGAGATGTTCAAGTCGCTGATTCCTGAAAACAGCTTCGGGGCGCTGCAGCGGCGGCTGTTTATCTCGGTGACCAATTTCAGCACCGGCTCCGCCGAAATTCTGCACCAGGGCGATCTGGCTGAGGTTGTCGCAGCGTCTGCCGCCATTCCGGTGCTGTTCCGCCCCCGCGAGATCGGCGGCCAGTGGTATGCCGACGGCGGCGTCCTCAACAACCTGCCCATCGAGCCGCTGCGCGAGGCCGGGCTCTTCGTGATCGGGGTCAATGTGACGCCGGTGCTGCCGATCAGCAAACTGGAGGGCCTGCCGGAAGCCGCCTACCGGACCATCGACCTGGTGATGTGGAGCAATGTGGCCCCCCGGCTGGCAGCCTGCGATCTGGCCATCGAGCCGGAGGTGACCCAATACCGCTTCTTCGATCTGGGCAAGGCCGATGAAATCTACCAGCTGGGCTACGATGCGGCCCTGCGGCGGATGCCGGAGCTGCTGCGCCGCGTCGGCGGGCCGTCCGCACTGGTGATTGCGGCGCCCCGGCTCGCACCGCCTCCGGATGCCCCGGCCCCGAAGCTGCCGTGGTGGAAACGGCTCTGGAGCTGGTTCCGGAGGCGCTTCCGCTGAAGCTGCCGCCCCCCTGCATCGGATCCCGTGAAAAATGTGCTGCGGGCTCAAACTTTTTGGCGCATGCTTCGTTTAATGTTTAAACACTGATCAATTCTCCAACACTCAATCTCCCGTCACATGAGCTCCGTACTGACCAAAACCCTCTGGAAGGTAGACCCTACCCACACCGAAGTACAGTTCAAAGTCCGCCACATGGTGATTTCCACCGTGACCGGCTCTTTCCAGCAGTTCGACGCCGCTGCCGAGACCGAAGGCGACAGCTTTGAAAACGCTTCGATCCGCTTCTCCGCCGACATCGACAGCCTGAGCACGGGCCAGACCGACCGCGACAACCACCTGAAGTCGCCCGACTTTTTCGATGCGCCCAGCCATCCGAAGCTTGAATTCGTCTCTTCGTCCCTGGTCCATGCCGAAGGCGACCAGTATATCCTGACCGGCGACCTGACGATCCGCGGCACCACCCAGCCGGTGAAGCTGGAGGTCGTGTACGGCGGCATCCAAACTGATCCCTGGGGCTTTACCCGTGCAGGTTTCGAGGTAAGCGGCAAGATCAGCCGCAAGTCCTACGGCCTGCTTTGGGATGTGGTGACCGAGGCTGGCGCCGTGGTGGTCAGCGACGAAGTGCGCCTGCTCATCAACATCGAGCTGGTGAAGCAGGGCTAAGCCCAGCAGCCTGATCCTGAACCGATACGATGCGCCGCAGAACCTGACGTTCTGCGGCGCTGGTGTGTGTATGGGAATGAAAAAATATGGTGTCGTGCTGTAGAGACTATGGGCGGTGCAAGGGAATATCCCGCACGGCGCCCTGCTGCTCGATCCGGAGCGCCCAAGCTCCGGCCGGCAATTGATGTATATTCAATTCGTCCGCCCCCCGGACCGCTACGGCAAGCGGGCGTCCTTCCTGGTCCACCACGGTAATCCGGACCAGGCCTGCATCCGGTGCCAGGGCCATGCCCTGGAACTCGGACGGGTCGTACACCAGTTCGGGGCCGGTATGGCTGCCTCCGTTTTCATCGAGCTGGCGCAGCCGGTATACCTGCCGGCCTGCCGGCGGAGCTGCATCGGCAAATTCGTACGGCATCAGGCTCCGGCTGAATCCGGCGGCACGCTGCTGGCCAATGACGGCAAATCTGCCGTCGGGCCGCATCCGTTCGATCAGAAACACCCGGCTCCGCCACTCTGCCCCGGTCGTCCAGAGAATCCGGACACCGTCCGGCGCGGGGATCAGATCACAGGTGATCAGCTCGCCGCCGTAGCGCGATGCCGCATGGGTATGCCACAAGCCCTGCGGCAGGTCTGCTTCGCCGGCACTGGCCAGCGCCATCTGGCGGTCATAGGGCAGATCGCCAGCCAGCAGGGCACCCGGCATCTGCGCCGCGGCTGCCAGCGGCCCCAGGCAGGCCCCCAGCACCCATATCTGCAATACCCTGTTCATATCCCGGCCTGTTTTCATGGTGTAAACTTCCGCTTCCCGTCTTACAGGACCAATCCGCGCCCGCCGCAGATCTAAGCAGGTAAGAAGCCGCAACAAATTGCCGCAGAAGCGGGTATATCCGGGGCCCGGCCTGCGGTCCGGGCCTTGGGATGCAGGTGCCCTGCTTGTAAGAAACGGGCGCGCGACTGCATCCGAAGCATATTTTTATGCACATTTACACGATACGCTACACCTATGGCTGTTCCTCCCGTCAACCCCCGCGCCTGGAAATGGATGGCACCGCTCGGCCTCACCCTCATCGGCCTGGGCCTCAGCCTCACCGGCGAAGCCATTATCTGGAAAAGCGCCGCAGCTCCCTGGTGGCAGTGGGGCCTGCTCGGAACGCTGGGCCTGATAGGGGTCAACAGCGGCATCTCCGTCTTCGGCGATGCCGTCAAGCGCCGGATGTGGCAGGAATGGGCGGAGCGGAAGCCATGAGCGGGCCGCTCCTGAGCCCGGAGGAATGGGCGGTGCTGCAGGACCGGCGCTTCATGCCGCTCAAGGCATCCGTCTGGCACAAGCTGGAGGCATCGATGGGCCTGCTGCGCGACGCACTGGCTGCACATCTGACTGAAAGCCAAGCGCCTGACACATGGAAACGCGGCAGCGGCAAAATCCAGCGCGGGGAAAACTACCATACGTACGCCTACCGCGTGCTGGATATGCCCGCAGTGGCAGCGCCAAGCGGGCTGCTCTTGTTCCGCACCGTGCTGCTCTGGGGCCACCCCATCGGCTGGCACCTGATTCTGGGGGGTACGGAGCTGGAACGGTACCGCGCCGGACTTCCGGAGGCCTGCCGCCGGCTCGATGCGCGCTACCTGCTGAGCCGTCAGCCCGACCCGTGGCGCTGGGAGCCCGATCCGGACGGGCAGGAGCCCTTTCCCGGAGCCTGCGAAGCCTTGACGCAGTCTCTGCCCTTCGTCAAAATCACCCGCTATGAGCCGCTCGATGCATACGTGCAGCTGCCGGAACTCGGGCTGTCGGTCTGGCAGGATTTCGAAGCCGTGCTGCATGCCGCCGGTAGCGGAGAGCCGGGGCTGCCCTGAAACTGGTTATTCCCCAATCGCCAGCCCGACGAAGGAATCGGCAGTGCCATAATACAGATACCACCGGGAACGGAACCGCACCAGCCCTTCGGCGAAGGTTGTGCCGGCCTTGTACTGGCCGGTCTGCTCGTGCGGCAGGGTCGGGCGCAGGAAATCGGTCTCCGAGCGGTAGAGCACCCGCTCGGGATTGGCGGGATCGAAGACCACTTTCCCCACGGAATAGGTATCCGGCGGAAGATCCGGAGCGGCATCGGCACCGCTGCGGTTTTTGCCGTTGTAGAGCAGCACAATGCCCTCGTCCAGCAGCACCGCAGGCGGCCCGCACTCGGTCAGGTGGCTGTCGAAGTGCTTCGGCCTCGGCTCGATGAGCCGTTTGAGTTCGCCCTGCGCATCGAGCATGGGATACCAGTCGCGGAGGTTGTCGGACCAGGCCAGATTGACGAACTGCTCGCCCCAGTACATCCAGTATTTGCCGTTCAGGCGGGCAGCCACCTGGCGGCCGTCTTTGAAGGCGGTGACGATGGAGCCCGATTTGGACCAGAGGTCGAGAAATTTGCCGTTGTATGCGCGGGCGAAGGCGGGGCCTTGTTTTTCCCAGTGGATCAGGTCGCGGGAGAATGCGATGCTCAGCCGGGCGGTCTGGGTATTCCAGGAGGTGTATGCCATCACGTACAGCGAGTCCTCGGTCTGCACCACACGGGGATCTTCGCAGCCGCCGGGATAGTCGTAGCGCATCCACTCGCTGCTGTCCGGATACAGAACGGGCTCCGGGTGGCGGGTAAAATGAATCCCATCATCGCTCCAGGCCAGGCCGATCCGGGAGGTGCGCCCGCCCAGCTTGGCGGCAGGATTGTCTTCGGCCCGGAACAGCAGATAGATGCGGTCTCCCCGGACAATGGCGGCAGGGTTGAAAACATCTGCCCGCTGCCATTGCACCGCCTGCTTATGGATGGGGTCGGTGAAGGAAAACGAAGCGTCGGCGCGGAGGATGGGGTTCTCGGCAGGTTTTTCCCAGCGGGTCAGCTCGCCGGGGGCGGACGGCTGGCAGGCTGCGAGCAGCAGCACGGCTACCGGGACGGGCAGGAAACGGAGGGGATTCATAGGCAGTACAGGCTTCAGGCCGGAATCTACACAGCGGACGTTCCCCGAGCAACAGGAAAGGCGGCCCGGATGGGCCGCCTCGCAACTGTACATCAAACAAATCGGCTTATGACACAAGCCCTTTCAGGGGCAAAGAACTCAGATATAGGAAAGCCGCCGCGTCTGCTTCTGGCTGCCCTGGCGGATCTCCAGCATATATACGCCTTTCGGAAAGGCGCTCAGGTCCAGCTGCTGCTGATACACGCCTGCGCCCGCAGCGGCAGCGCGCATATACACCTCGTTTCCGATCAGGTTGAAGATCCGGATCTCCACCTGCTCGCCCTGCGGAATCTGTGCCAGTTCCAGGGAAAAACGGCCCGTGGAACTCGGATTCGGATACACCTGCATCGTGGCAAAGCCTGCAGGAACCGGCTCGGTAGCAAACACAGGAATCAGCGCAAGGGTCAGCAAGAAGGTACAAAGGAGCTTCATAGCGGGATGCTTCTGGTTGTTGGCTGGCAGAATCAGACTGGTGAGTCTGTTACGTAAAAATACACCGGCAGGTTAGGGATTCCACATGCAGGAGGCCGGCATGTCAGAAAGCGGGCCATCGCGCAGGTTCCTGCGGAGCCGGGTATGTCAGAATGCAGGGATGCGCGCCGATTTGCACAGATGGGGCGAAAGGCCGTATTTGCATGCGGGCCGGCAGACTGGCTCCATCGCGCCCCGCTCCGGCGGGGGGAGGAAAGTCCGGACAGCATAGGGCATCCTGCTTCCTAACGGGAAGGCTCCGGCGGGGCAACCTTCCGGAGACAGCCAGTGCAACAGAAAAGATACCGCCCCGGTCCGCCGGGGTAAGGGTGAAATGGCGGGGTAAGAGCCCACCGGCTCCGGAGCGATCCGGAGGCCTGGCAAACCTCAGGAGCTGAAAGGCCAAATAAGCCGGCGTTTGAGGGCTGCCCGCCCGATGCCGGCGGGTAGGCCGCTAGAGGTTCCGGGCGACCGGAACCCCAGATATATGATGGAGGCCCCTTCAGGGGTACAGAATCCGGCTTACAAAGCTGCCGGCCCGCCGGGGTGCCCGCACAGGGCACCCCGTTTTGCTAATCCAGGCGCCAGCGCAGGCCGGCAAATCCCCGGATTCCCTGGTTGGGGGCAAAGGCATACGAAGCGTCGAAGGTGTAGCCGAACGGGTTCGAAACGGGATCGTCCGCGTGTTGGTCGAAGGGGTCGAATGGCCGCATGAGGCTGTAAGGCGGCGGGGTGAAATCGAGCAGATTCTTGACTCCGGCATACCATTCGGGTCCCCCGGCGCGGGGCTGCCAGCTGAGCTGCACGTTCTGAATGCTGTAGGCAGGCGAATATTCCGGACGGAAGTCCTGCTCCAGCAGCGGCATCCGCATCGGCCCGGTAAGGTTGCCGGTATAATCCAGGCTGAGGCCCGTCCGTGCCCATTCCCAGGTCAGCGACCAGGTGGCCGAGTAGCGCTCGGTGAGCAGCGGCCGGCTCCGCACGCCCTGCTCCACCTGATAGACATCCAGCCAGGTAGCGCCCGCCTGCACCCGCAGCGGAAACTCCGCGCTCCACTCCACATTGACTGATACCCCGCGCGATACGGCATGGCCGTCCAGATTCGCATAGACAATCAGATCGTCGCCCTGCCCGTAATCCGGGAGGATGCGGTTGCCGAACCAGGTGTAAAAGGCACTGGCATCGAGGTTCAGCAGCCCGTTGGGCAGAAACAAGAAGCGCTGGTAGTTCAGGTTGGCGTTCCAGGAGGTTTCGGGGCGGAGCGCCTCCTCGATCACCACCTGCCGGGCGCCGGTAAGGGCGGCATGGTCTTCGGTGAAGAGGTTCACCGTCCGGAAGCCGTTTCCGCCGCCGACCCGCAGGGTCCCGGCCCTGCCGCTCCATTTGTGGTTGAGCCGGGGTGCCAGGATCCATCCGTGATCCGGATGATAATCGGCCCGCAGGCCCGCCAGCGTGCGGTGCTGCGTATTCCATTCCACCTCTTCCTGTAGCCACGCGCCTGGCAGCCACACCGTTTCCGGGCCGGGCACCGTGGCCGGGGTGCTGTCGTCGTAGCGGGTGCCCCGGAGCGAAAGCCCTGCCATCGGCTGATGCCGGCCCTGGCGGGCCGGCTCCCAGCGCAGCTGGCCGAATGCCACCTGCTGATCCGCATCGAAGATCATCTGCCCGTAGGCCGAGCGCTGCTGATGCAGATTCCACGACAGCTGCAGCTCCAGCCCCCGCACCGGCAGCGGCCAGAATCCCAATACCTCCGCCCGGCGGGTCTGGATGGATTCCCCGTAGATCGAATCGCCGCCCCGGAAGGCAGGCGTCCAGTCCAGCTGGCCGCCCCAGCGGTCTTCGTACACATAGCGCGCCGCCAGATTCGCAGGGCGTGCGCCCCCGGAGGGCAGGGACCATTTGCTGAATACAGATACCCGGTCCACCAGCGGCATATCCGTGAATCCGTCCGTATTCCGGTCGTGAATCTGCCGATAGCGGACCAGCTGCGCCCCCAGCAGCCCCTGTGCCCGGCCTGCGCGGAAACTGGTGCCCAGGTCTGCATTCAGTTCGAGCCAGGTGCTGCCGTTCACCTCCGCCGAAAGCCGGGGCGCCCGCTCCGGGCTGCGGGTAATCACATTGATCAGCCCGCCTACAGCCTCGGAGCCGTAGAGCGTGGAGGCCGGCCCTTTGATCACCTCTACCCGCTCGATGAGCGATGCCGGAATGCCCTGCAGGCCATATACCGTCGAAAGGCCGCTTACAATCGGCATTCCGTCCAGGGTGACCATCGTATAGGGGCCTTCCATGCCGTTGAGGTGGATATCGCCGGTGCCGCAGACGCTGCAGTTGATCTGGGGCCGGACGCCGTTGACCTGCTGCAGGGCGGAGAACAGATCCGGGGTTGGATTCCGCTGGAAAAACGCCGGGCTCAGTACTTCTACTGCTACGGGAGATGCCGAACGCGACACTTCCTTCAGGGTACCGGAGATCACCACCGCATCCATCAGCGCCGGGTCGGGCTCCAGATGGAGTGTCAGCATCAGGCCCTCCGCCGGCAGCAGGATCTGGGTATCCAGCGGCAGATAGCCTGCAGCCCGGACCACCACCCGCAGGGCACCCGGCAGGCATATATGCGAAAATCCGCCTTCCGCGTCGGACAGCAGCACCTGCTCAGCCGCAGCCGCCGGCAGCAGCCGCACCTGGGCATAGGCCACCGGCCCGTCCGGGCTGAGCAGGCGCCCGTGCAGAAGCGCCGCTTCCGCAGGGGATGAAAGAAGCGTCAGTATGCTGACGATGAGCAGATTCCATTTCATGCTTGTCTGAATTGCAGTACAAACATCCTGAATTTTAGATTGATTTCAAAAAATATTTAGACTAATCTAAATTAATCTTGTATATTTGCCTTCATCTTCCTCCATCCAACGTCCGCAGTCATGCTGATGATCTTATGCATCCTGCCTTCCATGCAGCGGCGCCGCGCAGATACCGGGCAGGCGCCCGATCCCTCCTGCCCGCAGGTTCAGCTGTTTTACCCTGTATATTCGCAGCGATGAACAAACTCCTTCACTGGCTGCCTTGCCTGCTCCTCCTGCTGGCGGGCTGCCGCACCGATACGGCGCCGGAACACGGCGCCAAACTCCGGATCACGGCGACCACCGGCATGGCCGCCGACGCAGCCCGCCAGATCGCAGGCAGCCTCGCCGAGGTCGAGGCGCTCATGGGGCCGGGCACCGATCCGCATTTATATAAGGCTACGCCCGGCGACCTTTCCCGGCTGCGGTCGGCAGATGCGGTTGTGTACAATGGCCTGCATCTGGAAGGCAAGCTCATCGAAGCGCTGGAGCAGATCGGCCGTTCCAAGCCGGTCATCGCGATGGGGGCCGGGCTGGCACCCGGTCAGCTCCGCCGCACAGGCGACGGCGCCGATGCCTACGACCCGCACATCTGGTTCGATGTGCAGCGGTGGAAGCAGGCTGTGCTGTATCTTTCGGAAGAACTGGCCGCCCGGTTTCCGGAGCATGCTGCCGCATTCCGCAGCAATGCATCTGCCTATGCGGCGCAGCTGGACAGCCTGGATGCCGAAGTCCGGGCGGCTATGGCCGCCATTCCGCAGGAACGGCGCGTGCTCATCACCGCGCACGATGCCTTCGGATACTTCGGCGAAGCCTACGGCGTGGAAGTCCGGGGCCTGCAGGGCATCTCGACGGTGGCGGAATTCGGCCTGCGCGATGTATCGGAGCTGGCCAGCTTCATCGTGGAGCGCAATATCGGCGCTGTATTCGTCGAGTCATCCATTCCGCCGCGCAACCTCGAAGCTGTGATTGCCGGATGCCGGGAGCGCGGGCACGAGGTGCGGATCGGCGGCACCCTGTACTCGGATGCGATGGGGCCCGCAGGTTCAGGCGCCGATACGTATATTGGCATGGTGCGCAGCAATGCAGCCCGGATTGCCGAGGGGCTGCGCTGAGCGCACGCATGCCCGCAGTCTTTTTCCTTTTCTGCAACTGCCTGACGATGAACTCCATCCCTGCAATAGAACTGCACAGCCTGACCGTCAGCTATGACAACAAGCCAGCGCTGTGGAATACCGATTACACCTTGCCCGAGGGCGTGCTGGCAGGCATTATCGGCCCGAACGGCTCCGGCAAGTCCACGATGCTCAAGGCCATGATGGGCTTGGTGCAGCCGGCCAGCGGCTACGTCAAGCTATTCGGCCAGCCGCTGGATGCAGTCCGGCAGCGTGTGGCCTACGTGCCGCAGCGCAGCAGCGTGGACTGGGACTTTCCGGTGACGGTGCTGGATGTGGTGCTGATGGGCCGGTACCGGCCCGGCAATCTGTTCCGGCGCAGCAGCGCCCACGACCGGGAGCTTGCGATGGAGTGCATCCGCAAGGTGCAGCTGGAGCCATTTGTCGGCCGGCAGATTGCCCGGCTTTCCGGCGGGCAGCAGCAGCGCGTTTTCATTGCGCGTGCGCTGGCGCAGCAGGCCGACCTGTACCTGCTCGACGAGCCTTTTGCCGGGGTGGATGCTGCAACCGAAGCGGCCATCATGGACCTGCTGCGCGAAATGCGGAGCCAGGGCCGGACCGTGGTGGTGGTGCATCACGATCTCCAGTCGGTGGCAGAATACTTCGAGTGGCTGGTGATGGTGAATACGAGGCTCGTCGCGGCCGGCCCGGTGGCGGACGTATTTACAGCAGATAAGCTCCAGCAGACCTACGGCGGATCGCTGAGCATCCTGAGCCAGGTCGGCGAGCTGGTCCGCCAGCAGGCGCATCCCGTCCGTGAAACCCCCAGACCGCCCATGCCATGACCGATCCCAATGTGCTCTGGGTGCTGGGCGGCGTGGTGCTGATGAGCATCAGTGCCGCTGCGGTGGGGTCCTTCACCCTGCTGCAGAAACGTGCACTGATCGGCGACGCAGTTGCCCACGCCATCCTGCCCGGCATCTGCCTGGCCTTCCTGCTGAGCGGCGGCAAGCACCCGCTCGTGCTGCTGGCAGGCGCCGCAGCCACCGGCTGGCTGGGGCTGGTGACCGTCGAGTACCTGACCCGGCACACGCGCCTCAAAGGCGACGCAGCGCTGGGCCTCACGCTTTCGGTATATTACGGTGCAGGGGCGCTGCTGCTTACCTCCATCCAGCGCAGCGGGGCCGGCGCACAGGCCGGCCTGGACAAGTTTCTCTTCGGCAAAGCCGCCGCCATGGTGCGGGAGGATGTGCTCCTCTTCGCCGGGCTGAGCGCAGCCGTGCTGATCGTGCTGGCCTGGATCTACAAGCCGCTCACGGCTGTGATCTTCGACCGGAACTTCGCCCTGACGGCCGGGCTGCCGGTCCGGAGGCTGGAGCAGGCGCTGTCGCTGCTGACGGTTTTCATCATTGCGCTGGGCATCCAGGCGGTAGGTGCGGTGCTGATGGCGGCGCTGCTCATCACGCCGGCAGCCGCCGCCCGGTACTGGACACACGACCTGCGGCGGATGCTCGTGCTGGCTTGCGGGTTTGCCGCCGTGTCGGCGGCAGCGGGTGCCTGGATCTCCTACCTCCTGCCCCGGATGCCTACGGGTCCCTGGGTAGTGCTGGCCCTGACGCTGACGGCCGGCATCTCCATCGCAGCCGGCAGCGACCGCGGCCTCGCGGCCGCCTGGCAGCGGCGGCGGCAGAACCGCCGCAAGATCGACCGCGAAAACCTGCTCAAATGCCTCTACCAGCTCGGCGAAGCCGACGGACAGCCAGAGGCGATGCGGCTGCACAGCGAGATCGCAGCCCGGCGCGACATGCCGCCGGCGCGGCTCCGGGCTGCCCTGCACGCCCTGCGCGGCGAAGGGCTGCTGCGGCAGGAAGCCGGACGGGCGGGCCTGACCCGCGCCGGCGCAGCCGCAGGCAGCCGGGTTACCCGCCTCCACCGCCTTTGGGAACTGTATCTGACCACCCACCTCGATCTGCCGCCGGATCATGTGCACGAGGAGGCCGAAGCCATCGAGCACATCCTGACCCCTGAAATCGAAGCTGCGCTGGAGTCCAAGCTGAATTTCCCAAGCCTGGATCCGCACAACAGCCCCATTCCCGCCAAACGCACCCTGCCATGACGACCGACGACCTGCTCATCATTGCCACCGGCGCATTGGTGGCGGTTTCCTGCGCGCTGCTGGGCTCCTTCCTGCTGCTGCGCGGCATGACCATGATCGGGGATGCTATCTCCCATGCAGTGCTGCCGGGCATTGCGATTGCCTATCTGGTGTCCGGCTCGCGCGCCTCCGGGATCATGCTGGCCGGCGCGGCCCTGTTCGGGCTGCTTACGACTGCCGGCATCGAATGGCTGCGCGAGCGGGCGCGCCTGCAGGCCGATGCCTCCATCGGCATCGTATTTACCGGACTCTTTGCCCTGGGCATTGTGCTCATCTCCGCCTACGCCGGGCAGATCGACCTGGACCTCGACTGTGTGCTCTTCGGCGAGATCGCCTATGTGCCGCTCGATCTGTGGATCCTGCCGGATGGCCGGGTGATGGGGCCCGTGCCGGTCTGGCTGCTCGGCGGGCTGCTGCTGGCCATTGCCGCGCTGATTGTCATTGCCTATAAACCGCTGCTGCTCACCAGTTTCGACCCGATGCATGCTGCTGCTGCCGGCATTTCGGCAGTGGTATGGCATTACATTCTGATGGGCTTCGTATCGGCGGCTACCGTATTGTCTTTTGAAAGTGTGGGCGCCATTCTGGTGCTGAGTTTTCTGACCGGTCCGCCGGCAGCGGCGTTTCTGCTCACCCGCCGTCTGCGTCCCATGCTGCTGCTGGCATCGGGGGCAGGGGTGCTGGCTGCGGGACTCGGATACGGACTGGCCGTGTGGCTGGACGGATCGATTGCAGGCGCGATGGCCGTGGTGATCGGGGCGGAATTTGCCCTTGCATTGGCCTGGCATCTGTACCGGCGGCGCACCGCATCAGCTCCGCCTGCCGAAGAACCTGCCTGAGCACCGCAGAGGGAAATAGAGGACCCGGCATGGGCCGCCGCGTAAGAAAAGCGGCCTCAGGGTGCAGCAAGCTCCGGAACGGCAAATTCAATGCCTGTCTCATGAATCCAGACAAGGCTGGAAGCCCGCAGGCGCCAGTCCGCGAAGCCGTAAGGCACCGGATATTTCTGGCTGCGGAAAGTTATGCCCCGGGCGCTACTTTGAGCTGCAATTCCAGCGCTCATGAAATTACAGCCTTCCAGCCAGCCTCTGCTCTCGATCCGTGCCCGGCTCGCCGCCCTTGCGGGCGCCGTGTTCTTTTTTGCTCTCCTCGCATTCGCCCTGTTTCAGATGACTGAACAGCAGCAGTCTGCCAGTGCCGATACACTGAACAGCGACGGCCGCAGCGGCAGCCTCACAGTCAGCAGCGCCCGGGTCGTGGTCAACACCAGCACCGCCCTTGCCCAGGATGCCGGAGCAGGCGCGCTGACGCTCCAGGTGGCCAGCGCTGCCGCCCTGCATGGGACTGTCCCGATGACTGAAGGCGAATGCCTGCTGGTCATCCAGATGCAGGGGGCGTCCATCCTGACCGCCAACGACACTTCCTTCGGCCAGATCTCCAGCTACAACGGTGCGGGCTATTATGAATTTGTGCGCCTCAAAAGCATCTCCGGCAACGAGATTTCCCTCAAAGAAGCCATTCACCGCAATTTTTCCGCCAGCGGCAAGACCCAGGTAATCCGCGTGCCACAGTATGAGTCGCTGACGGTCGCTTCGGGCGCCAGCCTGACCGCTCAGGCCTGGGACGGCAGCACCGGCGGCGTACTGGCCCTGCTGGCCGAGTCGGTGACCATCGAAGCGGGCGGAACGGTCACGACTTCCGGCCTGGGATTCCGGGGCGGCACCGTCAAAAACAGCTATGGCTGGAGCGTGACCGCCTACCGGAGCAATACGGCCACAGACGGCGGGGAAAAAGGGGAAAGCGTCGCCGGCAGCGCAACGGAATACACTGCCCTCGGCGCCCGCTACGGGCGCGGCGCGCCTGCGAACGGCGGCGGCGGCGGAAACGCCCACAATGCGGCGGGCGGCGGCGGTGCCAATGCCCATCCCGGCAGCGGAAGCTGGACCGGCCAGGGCATCATGTGCCATACCTGCGCCGGCGCAGCTGCCTGGAGCCTCGACCCGGGCTATGCCGCAAACGGCAACGCCCGCACCGCCTCCATCGGCGGCGGTCGCGGCGGCTACACATATGCTCATTGCGACGCAAACGCCCTTAGCCTGGCACCCGGACAAGGCGGCTGGTGCGGCGACTACCGCCGCGAGCTGGGCGGGCTGGGCGGACGCCCGCTGCTGACACGCCCGGATGAGCGCGTGTTCCTCGGCGGAGGCGGAGGCGCCGGCGACGGCAACAACAGCGCCGCTTCTTCCGGCGGGCGCGGCGGCGGCATCATCCTGATCGCCGCAGGCATGATCGAAGGCGCAGGCCGCATCGAAGCCTCCGGGGACAAGGCCGCCAATACCGCCAGCGGCCACAACGACGGCCCCGGCGGCGGAGGCGGGGGCGGAGCCATTCTGCTCCAGGCTGCATTCGTCAGCCCCGGCCTGACGCTGGAAGCCAAGGGCGGCGCAGGCGGCAATCAATTGATTACCAATACTGAATCCGAAGGCCCCGGCGGAGGCGGCGGTGGAGGCCTCATCGCGCTGCCAGCCGGCATGAGCTGCCAGACCTCAGTTGCCGGCGGCGCCGGCGGCACCTCCTCCTCCAAGGCGGTGACGGAATTCCCCGCCAACGGCGCCACAGACGGCGCACCGGGGCGCGTCATGGAATTTTCCGGGCTGGTCTATGCCGGCACCTTCCCTGTGGAATGGCTCTATTTCGAGGCGGCCCTCGCGGGCAGCAACGCGCAGCTCCGCTGGGCCACGGCATCCGAACTCAACAACGACCGCTTCGAAATCGAGCGTTCAGACGACGGACTTGCCTTTGCGGCGATTGGCCAGGTGCGGGGCGCGGGCAATTCGGCTGCGGTCCGCTCCTACACCTTTACAGACCGCAGCTTGCAGGAACTCCAAAGTTCCCAGGTCTTCTACCGGCTGCGGCAGGTGGATACGGACGGAGGCTACGCCTATTCCGACCGGGTGGAGCTGATGCTGCCCGGAAGCGGCGGACAGAACCAGCTGCTGGTGTTTCCCAACCCTTCCAGCGGCCCTGTAGCCCTGCGGATGGAGCAAGGCGGCAACTGGCAGTTCGAAGTGCTGGACCTGGAAGGGAAACGCGTCTTCAGCGGCCAGGGCAGCAGCGTGCAGGCCGACCTGAGCGGCCTGCCGGCAGGTGCCTATCTCGTCCGGGCTTCGCAGGGCGGACAGGTGTATACCAGCCAGCTGATCCGGCGCTGATCCGGGCTGTGCGGGCCGTTGTGCCGGAAGCGCCAGGCCGGCGCGCATTCCGGCACAACGGCCCGAATCATAACATGCCTGTTGATATTCCATGGCGCCGTATGTATCTTGATGTCAATGATGCAGCAAGATGCTCATAGCGCCCTCGCCGGCAC
This sequence comes from Bacteroidia bacterium, assembly GCA_033765305.1. Classification (GTDB taxonomy): domain Bacteria; phylum Bacteroidota; class Bacteroidia; order J057; family J057; genus RDXT01. Next base: position 200,769 of record JANRID010000016.1, on the reverse strand, counting down.
GGCATTCTTTCCGGCAGCGGATGCAGTCCGGATGCTGCGCGAGCCTGCGCTGATGCTGGGGCCGGACTGGCGGGTTGACGCGGCCAGCGAAGGCTTCTGCCGTTCCTTCGGATGCAGCCCGGAGGAAGCAGAAGGCACCTTGTTATGGGATCTGGGCGGCGGCGCCTGGGATCAGCCTGCCATCCGCCAATGGCTCGGAGACAATCTGCGCCCGGCTATTACATCTCCCGTTTTTCATATAGCTCCGCCTGATGGCAGCACCTCTCCTCTCCGGATTACCCTGCGGGCCTGTCCAATGCCCGCCAGTGCGGCTGCGCCGGGCGGGATCTTCCTCACCTGCGCCCTTGAAGCACCGCCGGCCGAGGCCGGATATTTCGAAGAAATCATCGAGGCCGGCCGGGATCTGGTCTCTTCCGTCAACCCGGAGGGCTATATTCTCTACATGAACCGGGCAGGGCGGGACCTGCTGCGCATTCCGCCGGACGAAGACCTGAGCCAGACCCGGATTCCGGCGTATCACCCCCCGGAAACCGCCCGCATGCTGGTGGAGTCGGCCATCCCGGCGGCGATCGAAGCAGGATTCTGGGAGGGCGAATCGGTATTTCTGCGCCGGGACGGGCAGGAAATTCCGGTGATGCAGTCCATCGTCGTGCACCGCAGCCCGGACGGGACGGTCTCGCGCATGTCCACGGTGGTCCGCGACCTGTCGGCCTGGAAGCAGACGGAGCGCGAGCTGACTGCCAAGGAGGAGCGTTTCCGGGCGATGGTCGAGCACAGCGAAGACCTGTTCATCATCACCACCCCCGAACGGCTGCACTACGTCAGCGCCAACGTGACCCGCATCCTGGGCTATACGCCGGAGGAGTTTGCCCAGACCCCGCCTGAGGCCCTGGTGCATCCGGACGACCAGCCGCTGCGCTGGGATTCGCTGGCAGTTCCGGGCGCCATGATGATGCTCGAATACCGGATGCGGCACCAGAACGGGGAATGGCGCTGGATCGAGGGATTCGGGATCAACCTGGTTCATCACCCGCACGTGCAGGCGCTGGTGTTCAACCTCCGGGACATCACCGGGCGCAAGCAGCGCGACGAGACGATCCGCCAGCTCAACGAGCGGCTGGAGGAAACGGTAGAGCTGCGCACCCGTACCTTGCGGCAGCGGGAAGCGCAGCTCCGCGAAGCGCAGCAGGTTGCCCGTCTGGGAAGCTGGGAAATGGATGTCCGCAGCGGCATGGTGTCGTGGTCCGACCAGCTGTTTGCCATCATGGGTTATCCCCGGAGCGATGCCGCCCCTTCCTTCGCCGAGCAGGAGGCGATCTTTCTGCCGGAAGACTGGGTGCGGCTGAATGAGAAGGTGGAGCGCGCAGTGCAATTTGCCGAGCCCTACACCCTCGATGTACGGATCCGGCGGAGCGACGGACAGATCCGCAACCTGCTGGCACAGGGAAACCCCACCTGCAACGCCGAGGGCGAAGTCATACGCCTGGTGGGTACCGCGCAGGATATTACCGAACGAAAACAGGCCGAGGAAGCCCTGAGGCTGCTGACCGACCGGCTGCAGCTGGCTACCCGGGCTGCCCAGGTGGGCATCTGGGACTGGGATCTTGTGCGGGACGAGCTGATGTGGGACGATGCCATGTACCGGCTCTACGGCATTACGCCCGATACTTTTGCCGGCTGCTACGAGGCCTGGCAGCACGGCGTGCATCCCGACGACCGGCAGCGGGGCGACGAGGAGATCCGGATGGCGCTGAACGGGGTGCGGGAATTCGATACGATGTTCCGCGTGCTGTGGCCCGACGGCTCCGTCCGGCATATCAAGGCGATCGGGCTGGTGCAGCGCGACAGCCAGGGGCACCCGGTCCGCATGCTGGGCACCAACTGGGACATTACCCAGAGCATCGAGCTGGAAACCCGCCTCGAAACCAGCCGCAAAGAGCTCGAAGCCTTCTCCTACTCCGTGTCCCATGACCTGCGCGCACCGCTGCGCGGCATCGACGGCTGGAGCCTGGCGCTCCTGGAGGACTTCGGCAGCGAGCTGCCGCCGAAGGCGATGGAATACCTCGGCCGCGTGCGCGCCGAAAGCCAGCGCATGGGCCAGCTCATCGACGACTTGCTGAAGCTCTCGCGCATCAGCCGCACCCCGATCCGGTGGGCTCCCGTTGCGCTTTCGGATCTGGCCGCAGCCGCAGCCGAACGGCTCCAGCTGCTGCATCCGGAACGGCAGGCCAGGTGGCAGATCCAGCCGGGCCTCAGCGCCCGCGGCGACGCCCGCCTCCTGGACATTCTGCTCACCAACCTGCTCGGAAACGCCCTGAAGTTCACCGGCAAGGTTCCCGATGCGGTCATCGAGTTCGGAGAATGCATGACCGATCACGGACGGGCATGCTTTGTCCGGGACAATGGCGCCGGCTTCAACATGGCGTATGCAGCCAACCTGTTCGGCGCATTTCAGCGGATGCACAAGCAGTCCGAGTTTCCCGGCAGCGGCATCGGGCTGGCCACCGCGCAGCGGATCGTACATCTGCACAATGGCCGAATCTGGGCCGAATCAATTGTCAATCAAGGCGCTACATTTTATTTCACTCTCAACCCATAGACCCGATGCCACACCGCACGATCCTGCTCGTGGAAGACAACCCCAGCGACATCGACCTGACCCGCAGGGCCTTCGAGAAATCGCACATCCTGAATCCGCTTGCCGTCGCCGAAGACGGCCAGGAGGCCCTGGACTACCTCTTCGGCACAGGCGCGTACGCCGGACGGGACCCCGCCGATCTGCCTGCCCTGATCCTGCTCGACCTGAAGCTCCCGATCATCAACGGGCTGGAGGTGCTCCGGAAGATCCGGGAAGATGAGCGCACGCGCCGCCTGCCGGTAGTCATCCTGACGTCCTCCCGCGAGGAGCAGGATGTGGCGATGGGATACGACCTGGGGGTCAACAGCTATATCCGGAAACCCGTGGACTTTCAGCAGTTTGTAGAGGCGGTGCGGCAATTGGGGCTGTACTGGCTGGTCATCAATGAGCCGCCCCCGCCCAGTATCCGCAACAGCTAGCACCATGGAAACGCCCTTGAGGATTCTGATTGTAGAGGACCAGGAAAGCGATGCTGCGCTGATCATCCGCCAGCTGGAGCGTGCAGGCCATGACGTGGCGGCTACGCAGGTGGACAGCGCCGCGCAGATGGAGCAGGCCCTGCATGCGCAGGACTGGGATCTGGTTATTTCTGATTATCAGCTTCCGGGCTTCGGCGGCGACCGCGCGCTGGAGCTGGTGCAGCAGACGGGCAAGGACATTCCGTTTATTCTGATCTCCGGCACGGTAGGCGAAGAGACTGCCGTGGGGCTGATGAAACGCGGTGCAAGCGATTATCTGCTCAAAGGCAGTATTGTCAAGCTGCCTGCCGTCGTGCGCCGCGAGCTGACGGAGGCCCGCAACCGCCAGGCCCGCCGCGAGGCGGAGGCGGAGATCCGCAAGGCTAAAGAGCGCTTCGACCTGGCGGTGCGCGGCTCTTCGGACGGCATCTGGGACTGGGATGTGCCGCAGGACCAGGCCTATTTCTCGCCCCGCTTCCGGGAACTGCTGGGCTATCCGCCTGCCGCCCACAGCGGCAGCATGGAGGTGCTCATCCAGTCGGTCCATCCGGACGATCTGCCGAAGCTGCTCGAAGCGCTGGAGGCGCATCTGCACCGGCAGGCCCGCTTCCAGGTGGAGTACCGGCTGCGGATGCGGGCCGGGGAGTACCGGTGGTTTCTGGTGCGGGGGCAGGCCGTGTGGGACGAGGCCGGCAGGCCGGTGCGGATGGCCGGCTCGCTGACAGACATCCACGCGCGGATGCGCGCCCAGGAGGTCCTGCAGCAGGCCAGCGAGGCGATCCGCCGGAGCGAGCAGCGCTTCCGGGCCATCTATGACCATATGTTCCAGCTGATGGTGATCCTCTCCCCGGACGGGCTGGTGCAGGATGCCAATCCCGCGGCGCTGGGCTATGGCCCGCTGAATGCGGAGGAGGTGCTGGACCGCCCGTTTGCGGAGGCCCCCTGGTGGGACGGGCCGCCGGAGCTGCGCCAGCAGCTCGAAGATGCGCTCCGCCGTGCGGCGGCAGGCGAGTTTGTCCGCTATGAAACCGCCATCCGCGCCGGCAGCGGACGCAGCGCTACCCTCGACCTCTCGCTCCGCCCGATCCGGGATGCCGGCGGACAGGTCCAGCTCATCATCGCCGAAGGGCGCGATATGACTGAGTCGATCGAGGCCCGCAAAGCCCTCGAACGGGCCTTCGAGGTCGTCAACAGCCAGAACAAACGCCTGCTTAATTTTTCCTACATCGTCTCCCACAACCTCCGCTCCCATACCAGCAGCATCAGCACCATCCTTCAGTACCTCGAAGAGGTGGACGACCCGCAAGAACAGGCCGAAATGCTCCGCAACCTCGGCACCATCGCCCACGCCCTGGACGAGACGCTGCACAACCTCAACGAGGTCGTATCGATCCAGACACACCTCAACCTCAAGACGGAACTTCTCGACCTGCATGAATTTGTGCAGAAATCGGGGGTGGTGCTGAGCAAGGAAATCCTGTCCCGGCAGGCCCGGATCGAGAACCTCGTGCCGCCAGGCCAGATGATCCGCTACAATGCGGCCTACCTGGAGAGCATTCTCATCAACTTCCTCTCCAACGCGCTGCGCTACAGCCACCCGGACCGGCAGCCGCAGATCGAGATCGGGTACTGCGATGCCGGGCCGAAGGCCTGCTTCTGGGTCCGGGACAACGGCCTGGGCATCAACCTCCAGAAAGCGGGCGACAAGCTCTTCGGCATGTACAAGACGTTTCACGGCAACCCCGACGCCAAAGGAATCGGGCTTTTCATTACCCGCAATCAGGTAGAAGCCATGGGCGGCAGCATCGAAGTCCGCAGCGAACCTGACCAGGGCTCCACCTTCATCGTGTACCTCGCATGAATGCTCACAACCGCATTTGCATCGTCGACGACGACTGGATCTATCAGCTGGTCATCCGCCGGATGATCGAAAAACAGACGCCTCCCCCCCAGGTGCTGACCTACAGCAACGGGCAGGAAGCCATCGACGCCCTGCGGGCCGCCGCCGCCGATGCGGACGCCTTGCCGGATGTGCTGCTGCTGGACATCAACATGCCCGTCATGGACGGCTGGGAATTCATGGACGAATATCTCCAGCTGAAATCCAGCCTGGTCAAGCCGCTGCGGATCTATATCATCAGCTCCTCCATCGCCCCGCAGGACCACGAAAAAGCCCGCAGCTACGCAGACATTTCCGGCTTCCTGACAAAGCCGGTGACGGAAGAGACGCTGGAGCGGCTCTGAACCCTCAGGCGCCCCTCCGGCCCGGCCATCCGCTGAGGGGCTCGCCTTTGAGGAGGAAGTTGAGGAACAGGGTGATAAAAAAGACGATACCGCCGTAGGAAAGGAGAACGATCGGGAAAAAGTGATAATTGCCGATGCGGTATACCACCCGCCAGCCCAGGTAGGGGTAGCGGACCTGGGAGAGCTGGGCAAGGGGCGGCGGCGGTACTGCGGAGCCCTCGTCTTCCGGCAGGCTACGCGCCAGCGAATCGGCATCGGGAAAATTTCGGTATCCGGCACGGATGCCGAGCGCATGCAGCTGGCGGCGGGCGATCTGGTGTTCCGGGGCGGGATACGCCTTCAGGTGCGCGGCGAGCCGGTCCAGCGCCTGGCACTGTTCTGTGCGGGACAGGCGGCGGTACGTGTCCACAAACAGCGGCAGCTCCAGCACAAAGGTATTCTCGACGAGCGATTGCTTGTAGAATGCCTCCAGATCCGCAGAGCTGGTGGTAAACGTAACCATCGGACTCAGAATCAGCATCCCCAGCAGGAGGGTCAGCCCATATACGCTGCCCAGCAGCCCCCAGCTCCGGACGTTCCGGTTCCGCTGCGGCAGGTCGGGCGCCTGCTTGCGGATTTCACGGTTGGCATACAGGTACATCAGGGGAACAGCCGCCGGATAAAACAGCAGCAGAAACACCTCGGTATTGAAATAGCTCTTCACCGAGAAGGTATACCCCAGCCAGGAGCCCGCAAGCGCAATCAGCAGGCGCGGGGACAGCAGACTCACCACCGCATCCGTCGGGACCTTGGGAAAATGGCGCCACGTTCGCTGCTGCCAGGAAGCCACGACCGTATAGACCACGAACGCTCCTATCCCCGTGCAGATCCCCCAGCCTGCTCCGATCAGAAATGCGAGAGCACTGAGGAACAAACCGCTGATCAGTACCGCATGCAGCCAGCGGGTTTGCTGCCACTGGGGCCAGATCAGCTTGTACGCCGCTGTGTAGTTGAAGCGGGCAAGGAGCCAGTCGCTCGTTGCAGGCAGCAATGTCTCCGGCAGCACGGGCACCCGATCGTCGGGCAGTTCCTGGGCTTTCCGGATTTCCATTTCCAGATTTTGATCAAACCATCCGCTGCCTCCGACAGATACGGAATCAGGCCGCAGGAGCGCGCTGATGAGCCGGGTTCGAGCTTCCGCAAGATTCTGCTGCAGATCCATCCGGTCCGGATGCAACCGTGCCTGCCAACGGGTATATGCCAAGATGGCGCGGGCCTCGATGGCCCTGAACAACGGATTGGACTGGATGGTCCGGCGGAGAGCAGCCAGATGCGGGCAATTGGAGAAGACTTCCGAGGTATGCAGATCCAGCAGAAAATCGATTAGAATTTCAGCCAGCAGCATCTGCGTATTTGCAGATTTCTCAAGCCAGTATAGTCCTGCATTGCGGCAGAGATCCCGCAGGGGCCCGTCGGAGCAGCTGGCAGGCAGCTTAAACGGCTTTGCGGCGAGACGCTGAAGCTCGGCAGTCACCTGTTCTGAGAATGCCGCATAAGACTCGCTGATAGGAATTTCGATCAGCGTGGAATGGACCGGATTGCGGGTATCGATCAGGCAGACCGCCAGGCGCTGCGCAGAAATCTCGAGATACGCCGGAAACAAGGGAATTGCCAGGGCGTGCGTTTTACTGAATCCGACACCTGTGTATACATATACCAGATGACCTTCCTGCCATGCAGGTTCAAAGTGAAGCCCTACGTTCATATCCGGCAGATTAGTCCTTCTTCATTGCCTGATAATATGCCCGCACCATCCCAACAAAGATGCTCCAGTCCTTGCCTGCAGATGCTGCTGCCTGTTCCGCAGGCAGCAGCAGTTGCAGCAAGGTTTCGACGTGCAGCAGTTCCTGCTGGATTTTCCGCCACTCCCAGGCTGGTCCGAACGCAACCAGATAAATTAGGTGCTGCAGCCGCATCAGCAGCGCCACAAACTCCCGCTGATGCTTCGTTTTATCCAGTACACTGCGGATCAGCAGGCTTTTATCGGCATGCGAGATCTGATTTCGGGGAGCCGAATTTTTCTTGCGGGGGCTCAGGTTGTAGGCGAAATACGGCGCCACTTTTTCAATGATTCTGAAATAATTGCGGCGAAGGTGAAAACGAAATTTGTGCGGCTCCTCATCGCGATTCGCGGGTGCCAGATACTTGAACAGCTCTTCCAGCGAAACGCCGACCTGCATGCGTTGGGCATGGAGAAAGCGCAGCAGCAGGCATCGGAACAATTCGGGTGTATTAACCGGATCTGCCCCCTCCGATAATTCGATATGCTCGCTTACCTGGCCTTCGCCATATACTTTCAGATGGCTTTGAAGTGCCCGATCGAATACGGAAATCGGAAAAATCCAGAATTTATCGTGTGGCTTCCAGTTCAGCCGCTCGAAACGGTTGCGGCTGCTGATCAGTTTCCGGATTAGCTTGTTCGCGTATTGCTCCTGAGGATTCTGGCTGTCGGCATCATTGAAGTAATAATCCAGCAAAATCACGTCCGCATGGTTATACTGCCTGATCTGGTCGGCAGCGAACGAAACATAGCCACGCATAGGCGGGGAGTCATTCCGGTTGAGCAGCCGGAGCTGCGAGCCGGACTTCCAACGGAGCAGGCTCTCGATCAGCTCGCTTTTATTGACCGTTCGGACTGGCGAAGCACTGGAATCATCCCTGCTGGAGGTGCGGAGCGGCTGCTGGAAATAGTCGTCGATGATGATCGCCCCCCACTGGTACCCCTCCAGCAACCCTGACAGCAGGTCTGCCTCCTGCCGCATCCAGCTCTCTGCATGAAACCGCTCCGGGGTGACCCGCTTGCTGTGGCCTTCGGGCAGATCCAGATAATACGCATGCTGCAGCTTACGGCACTGATACTCCAAAAACTCCTGGGCTACGATGGTATGGTACAGACCCTGCCGGGCATAGGTGCACAGATCTTCGAATGCCGTGCTCAGCCTTTCTCTGAAGGTCTGCTGCGGCACCACCGACACATACCGGTGCCAAATGCTGCTGTCCCAGAACCGGTAGCGGGGGTCTGCTTCTGAAACAATCAGCTGGTCCCGGATGCCATTTGGCTTGAGGTACCACTTCAATTCGGGAAATGCTGCCGCAGATGCTTCATCCAGGCATTCCATCAGGTCATCTTGCCCGATTATCAGCATCGGGGCAGGCTGGTAAGGCTCCAGCCGCCGGGCGGACGGATCGCTTACCGGCCGCAGGGGCTTGCAGCCCTCCGGCACCCGGAACTCATAGGTGCGGGAATCCTTCAGCGCTTCGTTGCTGGCAAATGCCAGCAGCACCTGCAAGGGCGGCCCTTCATACTGCATGGCATCAGCCACAGACGCCACAACGGGCATCAGTTTGTGATGGCTGGCCACATGCCAGCCGCCGTCGTGGATGTCCAGATAGGTAATGTCCAACGGACTGCCGGAAGCGGGGCGGGTTGAGCGCATAAATTGTACATGGATCGGGGTGGCGGGCTGCAGGTCAGAGATCGTAGTGGCGCATGATATACGGAAAGGTCCGCACGAGTCCCGGATACAGCCGGGCGTATTTGTCGATATAGGTTTTTTTCATGTTGTCAGCACTTTTCAGCTGCAGGTGCCGGGCTACTTCGGACTTGGATCCGCCGAAGAGCTGGAGCGCATTGTCGATCTTTTCCAGGACGAGACAGGCAATTTCATATTCAATCCCCTGGTCCTGCCGTTCCAGTCCGATCGCCAGTTCGGCTGGCAGCGCAGCCGGAGAAATCAGGGCATGTTTCCAGGCTTCACCCTGCGGATGCCGCGCCTGGTGGCGGTTGAGTACCTGTCCGAGCAGATCCAGCAACTCGACCGTATTTCCGGGATATTCATATCGGCAAAAGGCTTGCAGGATCTGCGGCGGAACCGGAAGCAGATACCCCTGCCGCTTGAGCCAGGAGGGGATGAGTTCATACAGGTCCTGCCTGCGCTCCCGCAGCGGAGCAATCCGTACGATTTCCAGCTCGGCGCAAAACTCCGGCCTCAGACGCTGCGCAGAGATCAGCGGCTGCGGCTCCTGGTCCATGGCCAGCACCACCTGAATCTGGAGCAGCTCCCCGCTGCTCGGGAGCCTGCGGTGGCGGATCATATGCAGGATCGCATCCTGGAAGGCAGCCGGCGCAGCATCGATGTGCTTGAGATACAGGATATGATTGTTTGCCTCCCTGAAAAACGATTGCTTCCGGGACGTGTACTGGCTCACCAGATCCATCAGACGGGCACGATCCATTGAAGCCAGATCGACTGCAACCGGTTCGCGCGATCCAGCATAGAACAGCGACCGGTAATGCAGATACCGGACCGCGTAGGATTTACCGGTACCTGGCTCTCCTGTCAGCAGAAAGGATTTGCGGCTTCCTGCCAGCGCATCGAGCTGCTTGCACAGCTGAGTGGTTTGAATGGAACGGCCTGTCCATTCTACTTCGTGCGCCTTTCTCATCTGGTCCTGACGGCGCTTTTCCTTTACCAGCAGCATGACCTGCTCCCTGAACTCCGGGGTATCCAAGTCCAGATCTCCCTTCCATTTATACCGGTGGGCGCCATTCTTCACCGCCTGCACAACCCAGTCGACCTGATTATACTTGGACAGCGCCATGATCATTACTTCGGGATGCCGCTCACGCACCTTCCCGATATAGTCCAGGCCGCTCAGGCGCTTTTCAGCAGCATGGTCGTCCAGATTCAGATCGACCACAACTACATCTATATTTTTTTTGCTGATAAACTGCTGCAGCCCAATAAGATCGGGGGCGTGAAAGAGGTTGTGCGCTTTCAGGCTTTCCTCCAGCTGCCTGAATATCAAGGGGTCATCATCGATGATCAAGATGTTGCCACGCATGGGACAGGCTCCAGTTTATAGAATTCGGTCAGGGCTGTAGCTTCTCGAAGCAGCATTCGGATATACTCGCGCACCTGCGCCGGGCTGCTGCGGTCTGCGGCTTCCAGACGGATGAAGTGCTGCCGGATCTTCAAGTAGAAGGGCATCAGCCGGAAGGCAGGCTCCGAGGTATCCCAGAACCGGCCAAGCTGCCGCCAGCACGCGTCCTGGGCGGCTGGCCCAGCGTACAGTGCCTCGCTAAGCTTGTACAGCAGATCCTGCAGGTTGTGCTGACCGTGGGTGCTGAGGTTGGCCAGGGCAAGGTCCCGCAGGTTCAGGTCGAAGAGCCGGGGATAGGCAGGATATGCCTGTGCCGGCAGGAACTCGTCGAGCCACTGCACAGGGCTGCTGCCGGCGGCACGCTCGAGGGTCAGGCAGTTCGCGGCTTCGGCGGACGCATAGCTCCAGAGCATCAGTTTCGTCTGGGGTGCTGTACGGGCGCAGTGCCATTGCCAGAGATCCAGGGCCTGATAGTGCTGCCCATGGACCTCATAGGCAGGCGCTAGGATCAGCCCAGCAGCGCCAAGCACCGTTTCATCTGCGCTGCTGCTGAGATACACATCCGGATGCTGATTCCGGAACCAGTTCCGCAGCAAGGCGTCGTCGGTCAGCAATGCGATCATGGTTCATTTCTATTATTCCAGTGATGAAAAAACTGGTAAAAAAAACCTGAAACAGCTTCATGGCTGAGCGGCCCGCCCTCCGCAAAGCTGCGCAGCGTCTGGTAGAGGCTCTGTACATCTGCATTCGGAACAGCCTCCAACAGATCTGTCAGACATCCGCAATCAGCCAGATTCATCCCGCTGGGTACTTCTTCAGGAGCAGCTGCAACCGGCTGTCCGGCGCACCGCAGCAGGTGAGCTGCCAGCTGCCGAAGCGGCGGCATGGCATCTGCTTCAAGCAGGGGAGCCTCGTAAAGCTGGCCATACAGTCGCCGCAGCGGCCGCAGGCAGGCATAGTACTGCCACACCCGGGTTGTGCAGTGCGGGTTCAGGATATAGGGCGGAGGCCCCTGCCAGTTGTCAGCTACGCTGGCAGCGCCATTCCGGTAATAATGGCTCCGGGCAGGGCCTATCAGTCCGTCTTTGCCGTAGATCGGCTCGGTGCCGCCGCCGAACTCTTCGTAGCGCATGCCCGCCTGGATCCATACGTCCCGGTGCAGCCCTTGCCGCTGGTGGCAGATCATCAGGAGCGGGATGCTCAGATCCGATGGCATAGACGCCCGGATCATCGCAGCAACCTTCTGTTCGGCATCTAAGACCGCAGAGGATCTGCCCGGATCCAGATAGAGCCGGAGAATACGGTACTTCCCGTCGCGCGTGCGGTCCAGGCGGCTGAAATCGAGCGCCCCGTCAGGATGGGTATATACCTCATGATACCATGCTGCAAATGCATCTAAGGCAGGCATCAGGTCCGACAGCATATACCCTTGCAAGTCAGACCAAGAGTAATTGATGAGCATCAGGATTTCCGGCATACAGGGCGCTTGGATAAGAGTTGAACAGGTTATGAACCGAAGAGTAAGGTACACAAGTTATGCTTAATCTGGTAGTCGTCTCCTTGTGAAATTCCGTCCTCAACCGCCTGCACCAGAGCCTCGATTGGTCTGAACGTAACTTGCGAGCGGATGATTTCCAGAACTTCCTTGTCAAGGACATCATCTTTAGCAGCCCAGCTCCCCCTGCCCCGGCCCGATGTGATAACCAGGATGAAGTTTTCAGGCAGCTGTGTCTGCGCGCCTTTTGTGACATTTATGTAAAACTTACGGATCTCGTTGTTGAAGAATGTATACACCTCATCTTCCGAGTAGGGCTGTTTGATCCGGTTGCCTTTGACGGAAGGCTCCCAGTAGTTCTTCCAGATCGACTCCAGGAAAGACAGGTGAATAACCAGAAAATGCGTCTGTTTGATCATCTCCGTCCGGTGCTGGGTGTCGAACAGCTTCCCGTTCTCCGGATACACCATCAGATTCAGCTGACCGAGCCGGCGCCAGGGTCCTTTCTTATCAATCCGCAGCTCATCTTCCATCCCTACCGGGATCAGGCTGTAGATGCGGTTGTCGATGATGGTAATCCGGGTATTGATCGTCTCCAGCAGCTTGGCAGCCTGTACTTTCCGGCTGTCGGCATTCGCCAGCTTGTCGACCGCATCTACAGGCATTACCCATTTCGCCAGCGAAGTATGCGAGCGGATTTTGCAGTGATCCTGACTGCTGCGCTGAAATGCGTTCAGCTCTCCATGCGCAAGCCGCAGCACAGGCAGATCCGCAGGCAGCGCACCGTGCGCCGTTTGATACTGGTCGCATTCAGCCAGGTTGTAGTAGCGGGCTACGGGAAAGTCTCCTGCTGTTTCGAGGCGGACCATGCCGACCGGCTCGAAGTCGTTGCCGGAAGGCTGCTGCAGGATGCATCCGACCGGCTGGCCTGGCTGCTTGGGAAGCCAGTACTGCAGCCATGCGCCCATCGCACGCTGGTACAGCGGATCCTCCTGTGCTTCTCCGCGTGTCAGCCCTGTATGCCCGGCGGGCTCCTCATCCAGACCGGCAGCAGGAATAATCCGGATAATCCCCGACTCGCGAAGCGCCAGAACGGCCTGCCGGTACAGATCGGGATTTGATTCCCGTATGGCCAGCACCCTGAAACGGCTCAGGTTTTCGTACTGCACGTGTTCCCCGCTGTAGGTTACCGGATCGACAATCCTGCAGTTTTCGCCCTTCCAGAGATGGAAATATTTTTTAATGATGCCCTTTCTCCTGTCATCATTTTCAGGCAATGCCTGAAGCCGCTCCAGGTAGGCAGTCATCGAATTCCGGTATTTTTCTGCCCGCTGTTCGGATGCCTCCTGGACAGACAATCCGGGATCTGCCCGCAGATCCGGGCGAAATGCTACGTGAAAAATATCGTCCTGAACCAGATAGCCGGCCGGCCGCTGCGGCTGGTACGGTTCGCTGGCCGGGAAGATATAGGGATATGCATGCTTATGCGCTTTGCGGTAGTCCCGCTCCTCGATCGCTTCGAAATTGCCGTTCAGCAGAAACGAGGCGCAGACCTTATCCTGGGAGCTGCCGCCAAGCACCACCCGTCCCTGCTGGTCGATGATCCGGGTTTTAAGCCGCTCCATCTGGATATCGATCACCGCCCGCGGCTTATCGCTTTCCGAATGCAGAATGACCAGCGGCTGCGGGTGATGCAGCCACACGCCCGTCTTGTACAGGTTCAGCTCTTCCGACGGGGTGCCATCCCGGCGGACATAGGCCGTTTCCTGAATGGAGATGTACATCCTGAGCCCTTCCTTGCGGATCGTCTCCAGCGCATCCCGGTAATGCTTGATATTGCGCAGGGTATTTTCCAGGATGGTAAACATGGCCTCCTGGCCGATCAGCTCGCCAGGCAGAAATACCGGCGGAAGCTGCTGAATCGCCTCGTAAAGCGGCTTAAAGTCAGCTCCTTCCGTCAGAAACTGATGGTTCCGGCCTTCATCCGCCATAGCAGCATGCAGCGCGCTCTCCTGGCGGATCAGATCGAGGCATACCCGGGCATACTCTCCGCCAACCTTGACACGCCCCTCCTCATCCAGAAGTTCAACGTGGATATGAATGGTATTGACCCCTTCCGAGTGCGCCACCGTCCCCAAAAACATGGCATTGACGATAAACGAGCGCAGCAGATAGGTCCACGATTTCTGGCGCCCGCTCATGGGGATGTTTCGGGTGACCCCGCTCCAGAAGGCAGATTTATTCCGCATGAACTCAAAAAAGTGGTACAGCGCATGATCCACCGGCATCGGCAGCTGAGCATGCAGCTGCCCGCTTACTGAGTCGACGAAGGCAAGGGCAGTCCGGCGCTGCGGTTCGGGCATCAAATGAATCCAGTCCAGCAGCGACACATCGTCGTCGCTGCGGGCGCTCTCCGAATAGTACATCTGCGAATAAAAGAGATTGTGTTTCCCTAGTTCTTTCAGTTCTTCCAGCTCGATTTCCTGCCGGAGCGTAAGCCCGTGTATATTTGTAATTACCTGCCCATCGTCTTCGCGTTTAGAAAACGGTATTGGCCTGTTGAGCATCTGAAACCGGTTTTGAAACCACCATTTCAGCGCGATCAGGCTATGCGCCCCGATGTTGTGGGCGAAGGAATCGACGATGATGGAAATAATCGCGGTTTTTATCCGGCCGCGTTCGGCCTCCCGCACCATCCGGGCTTCCTGAATCAGCAGCTGCAGATAATGCGGATAGTATGCATCATATTTCAGGTGCATCAAGATCCGGTTTCCGGTAATCGGCTTGGCGCCGGCCTGGATATGCGCCTCCCGGTCCGGAAAATCATACTCGATGCCGAGCTCTACCAGAATCGCATACAGATCCTGAAGCGAATCCGTGGGTTTAGGCCTGTGGAAATTCAAGCCCCTGAAAATCCGGATCCGTTCATAGGCCCTGGTGGTGTACAGGGTCAGCGAGCGATGATTGGATTTCAGATATTCGAGGTGTATTTCATGGGGATCCTGCTGAAATACATAGATCGCCCCGACCAGGCTTCCGTACGCGATGATCGGAATGACAAATAAGCTCAATGCTCCATTGCTATCCATCTCAAAGGCCTTCAGCACGCCATGCTCCGCTTCTATCAGGCCTCTTAGATTGGAGTCCTGAGATTCCGGGCTGAACAGGTTTTCCTTCAGTGAAAACACCTTGAAGTCAGGCTTATCAAACCGGTCCACATCCTGGGCTGCAAATGCATTATACAGCTTGACAAATGCAAAGTCCTCGAAGACAGGATCATCTACGCGCATTGAGAACCCCGTCAGGAATTCCACAGCTTGCTTGAAGGAATCATCTGCGGCACGTTTCTGCTGCGCCTTTGCGAACCGGTAGCGGCCATATAAGCCGCCCCCTTCCTGCTCGGCCATAAAGACAAATGCGATCAGGTGCCGCCTGGCCGCCAGCGGGCACACCATGCCGGAGATGCTATGGTAGAAGTTTTCAAACTCTTCCTCGGATAGCTGATACTGCTGATACATAGATACGATAGCCATAATGGGATGCTGACTTGAATAGATGCCCTAAATTATTCGTTTGCCAAAGGCGGCAGCCATGTACATACCGATCTGTTTTTCATACTCTTGACTATCAACATATTAGAATCAAACACATGTGCATCTCTCGAATAATATTCTGAACCGGCGCGCCCAATGCGCAGCCTGGGCCTGCTGCAAGCCCAGGCTGCATCAGCTGCCGCATCAGTACCGGCAGCAGGAACGGTCCGAGTAGCAGCGCCGGCAAGCGCCGCAGGAACTCCCGCCCCGGCAGGGCGGATCATCGTCGAACGGGCCGTAGTTCCGGCCCCGGCTGACCCAAAAGGCGAACAGAACGCCCAGTACAATAAAGACTTCCATGGTTAATACTGTAGGGAAAGTGTGTTATCATTCATGTGCTGTAAGGACCATCGTGCATGCAATACGCGCAGCGCAAATCAGATGTACGCCCCCAAGGCGTTCGGGATCATCTGCCTACTTTCTCAACGACCGGACGGTGCAGGCGGTACCGTATGATCCGGACCAGATCGCCCGGCAGCAGGACCGCGAAAGCGTTCCGCTCCGCCTCCACGATCCTTGCGCCGAAGCAGACCGTCAGATGCAGCCGGGCAGGGGAGCTCTGCAGCACGATGCCGGGCTCGTCGGGATGAAAACTGGATGGGTTCATACAGGTGGTTGTGAATGTGACCCGACAACAGCAGGTTGCCATTGTACAGGAATACAGAAGCTTGCAGTTGCATATGCGCAGCAATTAGAAGTACGATATGCAATGTTACAGACCCCCAAGCGCAATAACCGATCGCCCAGCCCGAGCCGGAGAGCCATTTCGCTGATGATCAAATCTTTACTCTCATTGCTCCTCAGAAGGCCGAAAAATCTTCGGATCCCATCCCCCCTTGCTTTTCTCCCGCCCTTTGCCGAAAATTGTATGCAAGCATACTATCTTCGTGTGCCCGGCGGCGGATTGCGTGCGCATCTCCTCAACCGCCTCATTATCAGATCTGATCTATCCTCCCTATGCACCTCGCCGCTCCCGTCTCCGCTCCCGCCGCCGCCGCCCGGCATATCCGCAAGGTCGCCGTGCTCGGCTCCGGGGTCATGGGCTCCCGCATCGCCTGCCATTTCGCCAATGCCGGCCTGGAGGTCCTCCTCCTCGACATCGTCCCCCGCGACCTCGGCCCCGATGAGGCCCACAAGCCCGAAGCCCGCAACCGAATCGTCAACCAGGCCCTCCAGGCCGCTATCAAGGGCAGCCCCGCCCCCCTCTTCCTCCCTGAATACGCCCGCCTGATCTCCACCGGCAACTTCGACGACGACCTCCACCGCCTCGCCGACTGCGACTGGGTCCTCGAAGCCGTTGTCGAACGCCTCGATATCAAGCGCAGCCTCTTCGAGCGCGTGGACCAGGTCCGCAAGCCCGGCAGCCTCATTACGTCCAATACCTCCGGCATCCCCATCCGCCTCATGGCCGAAGGCCGCTCCGATGACTTCCGCCGCCATTTCTGCGGCACCCACTTCTTCAATCCGCCCCGCTACCTGCACCTGCTCGAAGTCATCCCCGGCCCGGAAACCGATCCCGCCGCCGTGAGCTTCCTCATGCACTACGGCGACCTCTACCTCGGCAAGCAGACCGTCCGCTGCAAGGATACCCCCGCCTTCATCGCCAACCGCGTGGGCGTCTTCGCCATGGCCAAGATCTTCCAGCTCGTCGCCGAGCTGGGCCTGACCATCGAGGAGGTGGACGAACTTACCGGCCCCGCCACCGGCAAGCCCAAAAGCGGCACCTTCCGCCTCAGCGACCTCGTGGGCCTCGATACCACCGTGCACGTGCTCAACGGCCTCAGGGACAATTGCCCCGACGACGAGCAGCGCGCCCTCTTCGAAGCGCCGGCGTATGTGAGCCGGATGCTCGAACACAAATGGCTGGGCGACAAGACCGGCCAGGGCTTCTACAAAAAAGCCACCGACGACAAGGGCGCCCGCATCATCCTCTCCCTCGACCTGAATACCCTCGAATACCGCCCGCAGCAGAAGGTGGATCTGCCCAGCCTGAAGGCGACAAAAAACCTCTCCGACTTCGGCAAGCGCCTCAAGGCCTTCTTCGAGGCCGACGACAAGGGCGGCGCCTTCGTCAAGCGCTCCAGCCTGGCCCTCTGGTCCTACGTGGCGCACCGCATCCCCGAAATCGCCGACTACCTCTACCAGATCGACGACGCCCTGCGCGCCGGCTTCGGCTGGGACAAGGGCCCCTTCGAGAGCTGGGATGCCCTGGGGCTGGCCTATACCCTGCCCATGTTCGAAGCTGAAGGCCTGCCGCTGCCTGCCTGGGTGAGCGCCATGGCCGCAGCCGGACACAGCAGCTTCTACCGCACGGAAGGCGGCGTCCGCCAGTGCTACGATCCGGCCTCCGGCCAGTACCGCAGCATCGACAGCGAGGCAGGCCTCATCCGCCTCGACAACTACCGCAGCAGCTCCCGCGTCTGGACCCATAGCGAAGCCTCTGTCATCGACCTCGGCGACGGCGTGCTGAACGTGGAGTTCCACTCCAAGATGAATGCCATCGGCGAAGGCAACCTCAAAGCCATCCACGAGGCCATCGACTATGCCGAGCGGCACGGGTACCATGGGGTGGTGATCGCCAATGAAGGCACGAACTTCAGCGTAGGCGCCAACCTGATGCTCATGGTCATGATGGCCGGCCAGCAGCAGTGGACCCAGCTCGACCAGGCGGTGCAGTACTTCCAGAACACGGCCATGCGGCTCCGCTACAGCAGCGTGCCCGTGGTGGTGGCGCCGCATCAGATGTGCCTGGGCGGCGGCTGCGAGTTTACGATGCACTCCGACCGGGCCGTGGCGTCGGCCGAGACCTATATCGGGCTGGTGGAAGTAGGCGTCGGCCTGATCCCCGGCGGCGGCGGCACCAAGGAATTCGCCCTGCGGGCCGCTCAGAAGTACAGCCGCCCCGGCGCCGTGGGCGTCAGCGTGATTCAGGAGTACCTGATGAACATCGCCACGGCCAAGGTGGCGACCTCCGCCGAGGAGGCCCGCCGGATGGACATCTTCCGCGTTACGGACCGCATCGTGATGAATGCCGACCGCCGCATCCTGGAGGCCAAGGAAGCTGTGTTGGAGCTGGCTGCCGCCGGCTACAGCGCGCCTGCGCCGCAGAAGGAGATTCCGGTGCTGGGCCGCAGCGCCCTCAGCACCCTGCTCGCAGGGATCGCCGGCATGCAGTACGGGCATTATGCCTCGCCGCACGACGCGCTCATCGCCAGCAAGATCGCTTTTGTGCTCTGCGGCGGCGACCTTACCGGGGAGAACAACCTCGTCTCCGAGCAGTACCTGCTCGACATCGAGCGCGAAGCCTTCCTGAGCCTCATCGGCGAGAAGAAAACCCAGGAGCGCATTATGCACATGCTCCAGAGCGGCAAGGCCCTGCGCAACTGAGCAGGCCGCAAACCGGTCAACGCCCCCGTACGCCTGGCGTGCGGGGGCGTTTAATTGAAAACCAGTCTTCAGCGCTGAAAAACGGCCGCCCGATAGTACGCCAGCAATGCTTTCCGGGGCTCACAGGCAGCCGGAAGTGCAATGGAGGTGCTGTCGAAGGGGCGGAAAAACGGGTACAAGCCCCCTCAGTCCTGCAGCACGGAGTGCTCGGTGCGGATGCGTTCCTGGATAGTCTGGAGGGCGTGGATCACCGTTTCGGGGCGGGGCGGGCAGCCGGGAATGTAGATATCCACGGGGAGGAAGTTGTCCACCCCCTGCACGACGCCGTACACGCGGTGCATGCCGCCGGTGGAGGCGCAGGCGCCCATGGCGATGCACCATTTCGGATCGGGCATCTGGTCCCAGATGCGCTTGATGGCGTGGGACATTTTATAGGTGCACCAGCCGGCGACGATCATCAGATCGGCCTGGCGGGGGGAGAACCGGAAGACCTCGCTTCCGAAGCGGGAGGCATCGTATTTGGGGCCGGCGAAGGCCATCATCTCGATGGCGCAGCAGGCGAGGCCCATCGGCATCGGCCAGAGCGAGTTGGTGCGCGCCCAGTTGGTGATGAAGTCCACGGAGGAGAGCAGATAGCCCTGACGTGCGAGCGCTTTTTCAATACCCATTGGCTGCTATGTTGCGCGTGATACCGGATGATTCGGGAGGATGGTGAAATAACCCGCGGCGGCGGGGCTTTGTTCGGCGGATCAGGTCCAGCGCAGGCCGCCTTTCTTATACACGTAGATGAAGCCGACGAAGAGAATGCCGACGAAGACCAGCATCTCGATCAGCGGGAAGATGCCGAATTCGGCCACGAGCTGGCGGAACTGCACGGCCCAGGGGTACATGAACACCACTTCGATATCGAAGAGGATGAAGAGCATGGCCACGAGGTAGAACTTCACCGAAAAGCGCTCATGGGCGGTGCCCACCGGATCCATGCCGCTTTCATAGACGAACGACTTCTTGAGGCTGGGGCGGCTCGGGCCTACGAGCTGGGAGAGCTGGGCCAGCAGCCAGCCGATCCCGCCGCCGATGGCGATCAGCAGGAAGAGGGGCACATATTCTGCCAGGGGTTCGGGAGCGGCTTGCAGCAGGATCCAACGCATAGGACCGGGATTCAGATTGAGGCGGCAATATATTCAGAATCTGCCCAACCGGGCAAGGCAGGCCCGTAAAAAAAGAAGAGGGAAGCGGCTGGCTTCCCTGCATTCCATTAGCTGGCTGAGGCGGCGTCCCGGCTCAGTTGAGCGATACGGACCAGTGACGCTCCAGCTCGGCCATCATGCGGCTCAGCTTGCGCCCGCGGTCTTCGTCCAGATTCCGGATGCCCATGCGCTCCACTTCGTGGATCATGTCCATCTTGGTGCCGATCTCACGCAGGTTCAGCGTAGCGGTTGCAGGATCGACCCGGTTGCGTACAATCTCCCGATTCAGGAACTCTTTCGTAGCCTGAATGCGCGCATACAATTCCTGTGCGTTCATAACATCTGATAGATTACGACCTTCTTAACCTGTAGGGAGGACAAAGTTAATACACCGCTAACCCCGTCCGCAAGTTTTGGGGATAAAATCGTTGACAATTTTTGAAAAAAGCTAACGTTTTCGCGAAATCGTTTACAGCCTGCCGAGGCCGCAGGGGCTGTTTTTTTACATATTTTCAAAATATGATACAATCCGGAGCATCTGCTCAGCGCCGGGAGAATTTCATCGGATACCCGCAGTCCACCTGCCCCTGCGAAATCCTTTTCAGCACAGGCTTTAACAGTTGTTTGCGAAGCGACGAGACCCGGTCTGTAAACAGCACGCCCTCCAGATGGTCGTATTCGTGCTGAATGATGCGGGCGCGCATCCCGTCGAAGCGCTCCTCCCGCGTTTCAAAGGCCTCCGTCTGGTACCGCAGCCGGATCACCCGCCGCCGGATCACCTTCTCCCGCAAGTCCGGGATGCTCAGGCAGCCCTCGTCATAGGCCCATTCGTCCCCCGTCTCTTCGAGCAGCTCCGGATTGAGGAATACCTGCTTGAAATCCTTGAGCGATTCTGCGCCTTTCTCCTCGATCGGCGATCCATCCACGATGAAAAGCCGCACCGCCAGCCCGATCTGCGGCGCTGCCAGGCCTACGCCCTGCGCATTGTACATGGTATCATACATGTTCTGGATGAGCTCCGCCAGCCCCGGATACTCCGGGCCGATGGGCTCCGCGCGCTTGCGAAGGGCAGGGTGTCCGTATCCGACGATGGGGAGAATCATGGCGAAGCGGTTTAGAACGGGCTGCAAAGTTCCGCAAAAACCCTGAAAATCCCCAAGGATTTTCCATTCCTTACATGCGGTCCATGTAATCCTGGAGGATGAGCACCGCACTTACCTCGTTGATCAGCAGGCGGTCCCGGCGCTGCTTTTTGCGCACGCCGCCTGCAATCATGGCCTCCGAGGCCCGGCGGGAGCTCTGCTGCTCGTCCTGAAAATGCACCGGCACCTGCGGATACGCCGTACGCAGGCGCTCCGCCAGCTCGCGGATGGCCTCCGTGACATGGGAGTCGCTGCCGTCCATCCGCACCGGATAGCCCAGCACCAGCTCCGTCACCTCGCCGCTGCCGATCAGGCTCCGGATACGGGCTTCGAGCTGCGGGGTGTCTACCGTGCCGAGGCCGGTGGCGATGATGCGCAGCGGATCCGTCCAGGCAAGCCCGCTGCGCCTGGCACCGTAGTCGATGGCGAGAATGCGCATGGGATTACCAGTTAAACTCCTGATTCAGAATCCGGTCCAGCATCCGCTCCAGGCTTTGCCGCCGCTGGCTCAGGCGGTGCAGCTCGATGCTGAAGAACACCTGATTGGGGCTGCCGTTCGTGAAGCGGCCCAGTGCTGCGATGGCCGCCGGGCCCTGCCAGCCGCCCACGGGTGTCAGCTCGCCCGTGTAGATCACCCCGCCGGGGTCTTTGGCGTAAAACGGATCGGCGCCCGTGATGAACGACGAGGCAGCCAGCGTGTCGCCGCCCGCAAAGAGGCCGGCAGGGAGGGCGCGGCTTCCGGTGGGCATGCGGGCCTGCCCTGTGGAGGAGGAAACGCTGTCCATCGGCGAAAATCCGAATACCGCCGAGCCGTTGCCGGCAGCCCATGCGGACAGCGGAGGAAACTTGGCGGTAATGAGCAGCTTGCCGCCGCCGTTGAGGTAGCGCTGCAGCGGGCCGGCAGCGGCCTCCAGCAGCAGCTGGTTGTTGAGCGAGGTCAGCAGCACGTCGTCGCCGTACCAGAACACCTTGTCGTACTGCGCCAGCAGCAGGCGGAAGGTCGGGTCCCACAGGCCTGGGAGCTGCGCCCGCAGGTTGTACCAGTCGTAATTGGGATACCTGGCATTCAGGATATTGCGGTACAGGCTATCCGGGGCGGCCTCGCCGTGGGCGTCGATGACGAGCAAATCGCCGCGCTGGCGCCGCATGAAGAAGGCGCCTGTGCTGTCGGCCGGGCTGAAGGCCCCGGCAATGTCCCGTGCCCGCACATAGAGGCGGTTGACGCCGTCCACCTGCAGGCCGTCGAGGCGCCGGGGCAGCTCGCGGGCCTCGGCACCCGCCAGAATCCGGGCCTGCTGGCTGCCGGCCTGCTGCGGCGACGCGGCAATCAGCGTGATGAGGCGGGTCTGGGCGCTGAGGGCGTACCAGGGGCCGCCGTTGAGGCGGATGAAGAGCGAATCCAGCGTTTCGCCGCCGTCCAGGTCGCCTGCCGTCCAGAGGGCCGTCAGCACCGGCAGCACGGTATCCGGAAGGGCGTTGATGGTGTCGAAGCGGGCGAAAGGCGGCTCATTCTTGACCGGCACGGTCAGGCGGGCCGGCTCGGGGTCGGCCAGGCCGAGGTTGTCGATGGCCCGGACGAAGAAGCGGAAATCGGCCGTGTCGCTGCCTGCGGGCAGCTCGAAGCGGAAGGTGCTGTCGGTGCGGACTGTGTAGAACCAGTCCGAGCCGTCGGCCGACCATTCGTAGCCCCGCACGTAGCCGTCGGGGTCTTCGCCCAGCCAGTGCAGGCGCACAACGCTGTTGAGGCGGCTTTCGCCGCTGAGGCGGATGCTGTCCACAAACAGGCGGGTGTCAGGCGGGCGGTTGTCGAGCAGCTCGCCCGGCTTGCAGGCGGCCAGCACCATCAGCCATGCAGCCGGAAGGAAGAGAAGGCGGAGTCGGTTCATCCGGAAACGCTTGAGAGCGGAACAGACCGGTCCCAGGCCTGTGCGCCGGGAATCTGCAGGACAAACATACATCCCCGGCGGCAGACCCGCATCATCTGCCGGACAGAATTCGCCGGGAGCCTGCATTCATAATATTGCGGTTACATCTGTTCCGTATCTTTCCACTTACCCTGTTAACCCCATCCCCATGCGTCTCCTCCTCTGCTGCCTGCTGCTGGCCCTCTGCGCCGCCCTGCCCGCCCAGGATGCCATCCTGCCGCTCGAAATCCAGTTCAACGGCCAGACGGTCGCAGCAGTCCGGGCCCCGATCCGCAACCATTCGGTCAGCATCACCCTGAAAAGCCACGCGCTCGGCAGCCGCACGTACACCGTGACCTTCGAGACGCCGGAGCGCCTGCGGGTGCAGTTCCGGGACTCGTATGCAACGGGCATGCAGGTGGCCGAAAACCGGTCCGAGCTGAATGACAAGGCGCTGTTCATCCTCACGGCGCGCGACGGCAGCCCTGCGCAGCCGGTGCCGCTGCAGGAAGCGCCTGTCAAGGGCCAGGAAAACAGCATCACCCTCGCCGCCACGAGCCCTTACCGGGGCGCACAGTCCATCGGCAACGTGCAGCGGGTGACCCGCGGGCCGCAGGACCTGCGCAACGTGAGCGAGTATACGAATATCCGCTTCATCATCGGCGACAGCAAGCTGTCGCCGCAGCGCAGCTTCCACCTGCAGGTCACCAACGAGCAGCGGCTCAGCTTCACGGCCACCGGCCTCAACAACGACCCCATCGCCATCAAGGCCGAAGCCGCCCCCGGCGGCGCGCTGATCCGGCTGATTCAGCCCTGAGGGGCGTGCGGGGCAGCAGCAGCGGCGCTTGGATCCCGCATTCCGGATTTCCAGGCCGGCCTTTGTGCGGGATGTGTTCATTCTCAAGTCTGTCCGACACGCTTGGACACGGCATCCGCCCCGATCCGGTCAGTCCTTCAGCAAGCGGTTCAGCCGGTCCAGAAACAGCTGCATCGAGGGTGGCAGCGGCCGCGCTGCCCCGTTCAGAGAGATGCGGACCAGTGTCTGTATTTCCGCATTGCAATCCCCCGGCCGCGGCAGCTTGGGATAGGCTGTTTCCTCATCGGTATCCCGCCCGCGCAGCCAGTGTATCCAGGTTTCGATATTCCGCCGGGGAATGCACAGAAGCACCGGCTCATCCTGCTGCTGCCCGACGCCCTGCGCCGATGCATGCGTCCATAGCATGGACTCCCGCTCCTGCACACTGCAGGTGTCGGCGTCTGTCACCACCAGGAGCGCCTTGGCCATGAACGACAGCCTGCGGAGCGTACGGAGTTCGATTGGGAATCTTTCCCGCACATACTGCTCGCCTGCATGCCGGCCGCGCGGCGAGATCTGGCTGCTGATTTTATGCCGTTCCACTCCCCGGCCTTTCAGCAGACGCCGGATCACGATCTCCTGCTGCTGATCCTCAGCCAGGATCACGAAAGCCGCCCGTCTATTGCTCATATACCCAGCCGCGTTCTACCAGCGTTGCGACCGATACGCCGTCTGCACCGGCATCTTCCGCAATCCGGCTCACCCGGACCGGCCCATGCTGCTGGCGGTACAGCCAGACAGCGGCGCGCGCGCCTGTCAGATAGTTGATCGGCACAGGGTGGTGTGTAATGAGCAGGGCCTGATACAGGCCGTCAGAAGCATCGTCGAAGAGCTGCATCAGCCAGGGCTGAATTTCCGGCAGCGCCAGGTAATTGTCCGGCTCGTCCAGGCACAGCACATATTCCTGTGTGCGGGCAAAGGCCAGCAGCAGGTACAGGCAGATCAGCTGCCGCTGCCCGTCGGATAGCTCATCGAAGCGGTAAGCTACCGGCTGGCGGCTGGATTCCGTCCGGAAATTGACCGTCAGTACCCTGCTTTCGCCGTTCTGCCTCAGATCGATATGGCTGAAGCCTTCCATCAGCCCCTGCAGCGTGCGGGTCGCCTCCAGCACCGTTCCCTGGTCCTGCAGCGATACATAACGGTACCACGAGGCAAAATTGCGCAGCGAATCCTCCAGATAGGGGCTTTCAGACATGCTGTGGCTGCCTATCTCTGAAGGAATCGCCTTGACAATCAAGATTTTGGAAACCAGCTCCCGGAAATGGGTCAGGCGCTTGTTCGACGGATGCGGCGGAATGCCTGCGATGAGGGAGCGTTTCCAGTCGTAGGTATATGCCGGGCCTTGCGAGCCGTCGTCGCGGTAGAGCTGTGCATTTCCGGAGCGGAAGCTCGCCAGCAGCGTGCCGCCTGCCAGCAGTTGCTCTTCCTGAATACGGAGCCGGGTGCGGGAATCATCGTGCTCGAGTACGAGTGTGTACTGAAACTGCTCCTCCCCCTGCTGCAGCACCAGCTCGAAACGCTGAACCGTCAGCCCGGACCATCGGGTGCAGTCGGCCGCATGAAATACTGCGGGCGCCTCCGCGCCATCCAGCAGCTGCTGCAGCTTCTTCAGCACTTCAAACACGCTCGACTTTCCCGATCCATTGCCTCCCAGCAGCAGGGTAATGGGGTCGAATCCAATGCTGAAATTGGTAAACGACTTATAGTTGTCGATATACAGGCTTGTAAGCAGCAGCGGCATGAAAATGGGGTTAAGCAGGCACATCCGGCTTTCCTCAAACTTACGGCCTCGCCCGCAAAAGTACAAACCGGAGCTTTTCCGGAGTCTTTCGCGCCCTTTCCCGCATACGCTCCGGAAATTTCCTGCGTTCTACCCGGACAAATCACTATTTTCGGGCCAGAATCCGTCTGCATGAATCCTACCCCTTCCACCGACCTCCGCGAACTCCAGGAACTCATCCGCGAGAAAAGCGCCTTCATCGATCCGCTGATGGAGGAAGTCCGCAAAGCCATTGTCGGTCAGCAATATATGGTCGAGCGCCTGCTCCTGGGCCTGCTCTCCGGCGGCCACATCCTGCTCGAAGGGGTGCCCGGCCTCGCCAAAACCCTGGCCATCAAATCCCTCTCCACCGCTGTGGAGGGCAAGTTCAGCCGCATCCAGTTTACCCCGGACCTGCTGCCTGCCGACGTGGTGGGCACCATGATCTTCAACCAGAAGACCCTCGACTTTACCGTCAAGCAGGGGCCCATCTTCGCCAACTTCATCCTCGCCGACGAGATCAACCGCTCCCCGGCCAAGGTCCAGAGCGCCCTCCTCGAAGCCATGCAGGAGCGCCAGGTGACCATCGGCGAGCGGACCTTCCGCCTCGACGAGCCCTTCCTCGTCCTCGCTACCCAGAACCCCATCGAGCAGGAGGGCACCTATCCCCTGCCGGAGGCCCAGGTGGACCGTTTCATGCTCAAATGCGTGATCCACTACCCCACCCAGGACGAAGAGCGCCTGATCATCCGCCAGAATGTGGGCGCCGGCAGCGCGCAGATACGCCCTGTGGTCAAGCTCGACCAGATCCTCGAAGCCCGGAAGGCCGTCCGCAGGGTCTACATGGACGAAAAAATCGAGCAGTACATCCTCGACATCGTCTTCGCGACGCGGGAGCCCAAGAACCGCAAGCTTGCAGCGCTGGCCCCGCTGATCAGCTACGGCGGCTCGCCCCGTGCCTCCATCGCCCTCGCCCTGGCAGCCAAGGCCTATGCCTTCATCCGCCGCCGCGGGTACGTGGTGCCCGAGGATGTGCGCGCCATCTGCCCCGATGTGCTCCGCCACCGCATCGGCCTGACCTACGAGGCCGAAGCCGAAAACGTGACGCCGGAGCAGATCGTGACCCGCATCCTCGATACGGTGGAAGTGCCCTGACCGGCGCTCAGGCCGGGTCCTGCTCTGTCCCGATCCAGGCCTGCATGACTTCCAGCCCCCTGACAATCAGATTATCCACACAGGCCTGCGGGTCTTCGGCAAATGCGCCTGTGGCGCGGTTGGCGAGGACTGCGCAGATGGAGCCTGCGGCGTGCCCCATTGCCCCGGCAAGCGCCAGCAGGGCCGAGGTTTCCATTTCGATGTTCAGCGCGGCGAGCCCGCCGGCGCGGATGGGCGCCAGCTGTGCGGTCAGGTCCGGAAAGCGCAGCGGCAGCCGCCCGGCGCGGCGGCCTTGCGGCCCGTAAAAGCCCGCAGCAGTGAAGGTAATGCCCTGCAGGATGTCCGGAAACCGGGCGTTCAGCAGCGCGTGCAGGCTTCCGGAGGCCGCTGCCGCATACAGCGGCGGCCAGCCGGCGGATTCCAGGGCCTGGAGCTGGGGCATCAGCTCCGCAGGCAGGCCCGCCGGCACAGGCAGGCGGTAATAGGCCGGCATGGCGTCGCCGCCGATGGCGAAGCGCGAGGCAATCAGGGTGCCCGGCGCCGCTTCGGGCCGGACGGCACCGCAGGTGCCCAGCCGCAGCAGGCGCAGGCGCCGCAGCACCGGGCGCTCCAGGCCCGTATCCAGGTCGAGATTGGCCAGCGCATCCAGCTCCTGCAGCACAATGTCGATGTTGTCGGTGCCGATGCCGGTCGAGAGCACGGTCAGGCGGCGGCCGGCATGGTGCCCGGTCACGGTCCGGAATTCGCGGTGCGAGCGCTCCAGCTCCACCGAATCCAGCCGGGCGGCGATCTGGTCCACCCGCTCGGGATCGCCGGCCAGCAGCACGGCATCGGCCAGATCGCCGGGCTGCAGGGCCAGGTGGTAGATGCTGCCGTCGGCGCGGCGGATCAGTTCGGAGGGCGTACGCATAGGCGGATCGGGTCAGATCCGGCAAGATAGGGAAAGGCGCAGACCTGCGGAAAACAAATCCCGGCAGGCTTCGTTAAATCAAAAACGCTGTATATGTTGCAGGCCTGCGGAAGCCATCCGTACACCCTGTGACCCCGGAGGCTGTACCCGCGTCCCAAGCTCCAGGACCCGCATGACAGGAAACGGCAGCTTTCGTTTGCATTTAGGGCGATGCCCGTGTATTTTTGCGCGTTGAAACACCTAACCGCGCAAGCGGGCCGATCGTCCCCTCAGTACTGGCACCTTTATTCTCTGAACCTACATGAGACAGCTCAAGATCAGCAAGCAGATAACCAACCGGGAGTCGCAATCTCTGGACAAGTATCTGCAGGAGATCGGCAAGGTTGAGTTGCTTTCCCCGGACGAAGAAGTCGAACTGGCCCGCCGGATCAAGCAAGGCGACCAGGTGGCGCTGGAAAAGCTGACCAAAGCAAACCTGCGCTTCGTGGTTTCGGTGGCCAAACAATACCAGAACCAGGGCCTTTCGCTGGGCGACCTGATCAACGAGGGCAACCTCGGCCTGATCAAAGCAGCCAAGCGCTTCGACGAGACCCGCGGCTTCAAATTCATTTCCTACGCCGTCTGGTGGATCCGCCAGAGCATCCTGCAGGCCCTGGCCGAGCAGTCGCGGATCGTGCGCCTTCCCCTCAACCGGGTGGGTGCCCTCAACAAAATCGGCAAGGCCTTCTCCAAACTGGAGCAGGAGTTCGAGCGCGAGCCTTCGCCCGAAGAAATTGCCGAGGTGCTCGAAAACATGAGCGAGGAGGAAATCTCCGATACCCTCAAGATCTCCGGCCGCCACGTATCGGTGGATGCGCCCTTTATTCAGGGGGAGGAAAACCGCCTGCTCGATGTGCTGGAGAATGATTCGGAGCCCAATCCCGACTCCGAGCTCATCAATGAAAGCCTCAGCAAAGAGGTGGAGCGCGCGCTGAGCACGCTCACCCAGCGCGAAGCCGAGGTTATCCGCCTCTACTTCGGCATCGGGGTGGAGCACTCGCTGACGCTGGAAGAGATCGGCGAAAAATTCGACCTTACGCGCGAGCGCGTCCGCCAGATCAAGGAAAAGGCCATCCGCCGCCTCCGCCATACCTCCCGCAGCCGCGGCCTGAAAACCTATCTGGGCTGAGCCTGCCCGGTTCCCGATATGCTGCGCGCCGCCGGTGGCTTTCCCCGGCGGCGCTTCGTTTATCCGCCCGGATTGTATTTCCTGTAATTCCTTGTGATATTTACTCCCCGAAAGCCGTATGCACTCATGACTGATTCCATACCGTCCGTTTCCGCACAGCACACCGCCGCCGATCCCGTTTTTGACCTCATCAGCCAGGAAGCGCGCCGCCAGCGCGAGGGGATCGAGCTCATCGCTTCCGAGAACTTTGTCAGCGAAGCGGTCATGCAGGCTGCGGGGAGCTGCCTGACGAACAAGTACGCCGAAGGCCTGCCCGGCGCCCGCTACTATGGCGGCTGCCAGGTGGTGGACGAGGTGGAAGATCTGGCCCGCGAGCGTGCGAAAGCCCTCTTCGGTGCCGCCTGGGTCAATGTGCAGCCCCACTCGGGCGCCCAGGCCAATGCTGCCGTGATGCTCGCCCTGCTCAAGCCGGGCGATACCATCATGGGCTTCGACCTTTCGCATGGCGGCCACCTGACCCACGGCTCGCCGGTCAATTTCTCCGGCAAGCTCTACCGCCCCGTGTTTTACGGCGTGCGCGAAGATACCGGATACATCGATCTGGATGCGGTGCGCGACACCGCCCGGCGCGAACGCCCGAAGCTGATGATCACCGGCGCCAGCAGCTATTCCCGCGACTGGGATTTTGCGGCCTTCCGCGCCATTGCGGACGAAGTGGGCGCGCTCCTGATGGCCGACATCGCCCATCCGGCCGGCCTCATCGCCAAAGGCCTGCTGACCAATCCGCTGCCCCACTGCCACGTGGTGACGACCACCACGCACAAGACGCTCCGCGCTACGCGGGGCGGCATGATCCTCATCGGTGAAGACGGCCCCAACCCCCTCGGCATCACCAATCCCAAGGGCCAGGTGCGCAGCATGAGCTCCATCCTCGACAGCGCCGTGTTTCCCGGCACCCAAGGCGGGCCGCTGATGCATATCATCGCCGCCAAAGCCGTCGCCTTCGGCGAGGCGCTGCGCCCGGAATTCGATGGCTATACCCGCCGCGTCATTCAGAATGCACAGGCCCTGGCGCAGGCCATGGTGGACCTGGGGTACAAGATCATTTCCGGCGGCACCGACAACCACCTGATGCTCATCGACCTGCGGTCGAAGTTTCCCCAGCTCACGGGCAAAGCCGCCGAAGAAGCCCTGGGCCGGGCCGATATTACCGTGAATAAAAACATGGTGCCCTTCGACTCGCGCAGCCCCATGGTCAGCAGCGGGATCCGCCTCGGCACGCCAGCCCTGACCACCCGCGGCCTAGGCCCGGACGAAATGCGCATGATCGCAGGCCTGATCGACCGGGTGCTCAGCCAGCCGCAGGATGAAGCGGCGGCGCATGCCGTCCGCGAGGAGGTCCATGCCTCGATGTCCCAGTTTCCGATGTTCCAGTGGTAACCGATTATCCGACGTGCGATGGGATGGATTGACAGCTTTGTCAAGTTCCGGGAAAAACGGGTGAAAGAAGTCAGCCCCAACCCGGAGAAGGAAATGTCGTTTCTGGACCACCTGGAGGAACTCCGGTGGCATCTGGTGCGCAGCATCGCAGCCATTGTGGTATTTGCCATTGCGCTGTATATCAACCTTTCCTGGCTGCTGTCCAATGTGCTGCTGGCGCCGTTCAAAGGCTCCTTCATCACCCACCAGCTGATGTGCCGCCTCGATCCCTCGCTGTGCTTCGAGAAGATCGACGTCACCTACATTGCCATCAGCCCCTACGAGCAGTTCATCAATTCGCTGACGATGTCGCTCATCGGCGGCTTCGTTTTCGCCTTCCCCTACGTGATCTGGGAGTTCTGGCGCTTCATCAGGCCAGGCCTGCACGACCACGAGCAGCGCAGCATGCGCGGCAGTGTAGCGGTGATGAGCCTGCTGTTTTTCATCGGCGTCGCCTTCGCATTTTTCGTCATCGTGCCCTTCTCGGTCCAGTTTCTCGCAGGCTACAAGCTCTCGCCGGAAATTGAAAACCAGTGGCGCATCGGCGATGTGATCGGCATGATCACCCAGCTGCTCATCGGCACGGGCCTGGTCTTCGAGATGCCGGTGCTGATGCTCTACCTGACCAAGATGGGCGTCGTGACGCCGGAGTTTCTGCGCAAATACCGCCGCCACGCCATCGTGATCCTGCTCTTCATCGCGGCCATCATCACCCCGCCCGACTGGATTTCGCAGATCCTCACCTTCTTCCCGCTGTATCTGCTCTATGAGATCAGCATCGGCGTATCGGGCCGCACGCTGAAACGGCAGGCCGCCCGCGAGGCCCGGGAGAAGGCAGAAGAGGAGGCCGCCCGGAAGAAGGCGGAAGCGGAAGCAGCAAAAGAAGCTGCAGCGAGCCCGGCAGTCCCCCCGGCTTCCACCCCGTCCTGACGATGGATACCGGATTGGAGGCCTTGCTGGAGGAGGTGCGGGCCTGCCGCCTGTGCGAAGCGCATCTGCCGCTTGGCCCGCGGCCGGTGCTTCGGGCCAGCGCCAGCGCACGCATCCTCATCGCCGGCCAGGCGCCAGGCACCCGGGTGCACCAGACGGGCATCCCCTGGAACGATCTCAGCGGGCAGCGCCTGCGGGACTGGCTCGGCATAGACCGCGAGACGTTTTACGATGAATCCCGGATCGCCATTTTGCCGATGGGCTTCTGCTATCCGGGCAAGGGCAGCCGCGGCGACCTGCCGCCCCGGCCTGAATGCGCGCCCTTGTGGCGCAGCCGCCTGCTGGCGCAGATGCCGCAGATCCGCCTGACGCTCGCCATCGGGCAGTATGCCATCGCCTACCATCTGGGGGCGCGCAAGGCGCCCTCCCTCACCGAAACGGTACGCCGCTGGGCGCAGTACCGCGATCTGGGCGTCATTCCCCTGCCCCACCCTTCGCCGCGCAATGTCGGATGGCGGCAGGCCAATGCCTGGTTCGAGGCCGAAACTGCGCTCCGCATCCGCGAGGCCGTCTGGGAAGCCCTGGACGGCTAGGCCAGCAGCGCCTCCGCCATGCGGTCAAAGTCCTCGTGCTCCCGGATCCACCAGGTCTGCAGCCCCAGCGCCTGCGCTGCCTCGATATTGGCCTGGCTATCGTCGGCGAAGAGGGTCTCTTCGGCCTTCCAGCCTGCCTGCGCCAGCGCCCGCAGGTAGATCTCCGGGTCCGGCTTGCGCACGCCCATCTCGAAGGAGAGGAAGAGGTGGTCCATCCGGTCGAACATGGGCTTGCACTGCGGCGCAAAATGCTCGAAGTGGAAGCGGTTGGTATTGCTGAGCAAGGCCAGGCGGTAGCGGGCTGCCAGGCCTTCGACTGCCTCCACGCGGCCTGGCAGCACCCCGACGAGCACCCCGAGCCAGACTTCGCGGAGCTGCGCATCGCTCGCATGGAGCTGGTACGCCTCGCGGAGGCCGGCGGTAAAGGCATCAATGTCGGCATGGCCGGTATCGCCGAGCGAAAACCAGACATGCTGGCTGTTTTTGCCGTATTCGATGGGGGGCGCGTCCGGCGCCCGGAGGGCTTCGAAGCGGGCCAGGGTGCCCGGCAGGTCGATTTCGTAGAGCACGCCGCCCAGGTCGAGCAGCAGATTGCGGACAGGGTGATTCATGGCGGCAAATTAGGGGAAATACGCCGTACGGCAAGCTTCAGGGCTGCGCATCCAGCAGCTTGTAGCGGTACGGGCGCAGGGCGAAGCCGTCCCGCAGCACGGGCACGGCCGTCAGCACCCAAAGCCGGCCGCCGCCGGGCGGGCGGAGCTGCTCCAGCAGCTGAAAGCGCGAGATAGGCTGATCCCGCCGCAGCACCGGGCCGGGATAACTGCGCCCCTGCAGATCGGTCCAATGCAGGCGGATTTCCGCCAGATCCTTGTGCGCGGCCCAGTCGATGCGCAGCGCCAGCGGCCCGCCGCTGCCCGCCCCGCGCAGGGAGATCAGCGAATCGACCGGCGGCGTGTAGGTAAAAAAGGCCGAGGGCAGCGTCCATTCGCTGCTGTCGCCATCGGCAAACCACACCCGTGTGATCCAGTAGTACCACGTTTCCTCCAGCAGTTCCGGCGCAATCAATAGGGTGTCTCCGGTGAAGCCCTGCCGCGTATCGCCGGCGCAGTTGAGAAAACACTGCGCATTGTCGGTCAGCACATACTGGTAGCGCAGCGCGCCCGGCACCTGCTCCCAGATCATGACAAAACTATGGGGCTCCGGCCCGGCGAGCCCTTCGCCGCGGTGGACCGGCGCAAGGTGGATCTGGCCTGCAGCCGGCAGCGCCGCACATATCCACACGATGAGGTAGGGAATCCGGTTCATGGCACGTAAACTTACGCAGATTTTCTGCGGGCCGCGGCAGCAAGCTGCTGCCTTTCCTTACCTTGTCATCCTCCTTACACCATGTCCTCTGTCATCCTGATCACCGGCGCAGCCGGCGGCATCGGCAGCGCGCTGGCCCGCCAGGCCTGGCAGGCCGGCTTCCGCGTGCTGGCCACCGACCTGCGGCCCGAAGGGCTCGAAGCGCTCCGGCTGGAGCTGCAGGCAGGCCCCGAGCGCTGGGCATCCCTGCCGCATGACATCCGCTCCGCCGAAGACTGGCAGGCCGCTCTCGGCCTGGCGCAGGCACGCTTCGGGCGGCTGGATATTCTGGTCAACAATGCCGGATATATCCGCCCCGGGTATCCCGGCACCACGACAGTCGAAGATATCGACCTGCACCTCGACATCAATGTTAAGGGCATGATGCTGGGCACCCTGCTGGCGGTGCCGGTCATGCGCGCGCAGGGCGGCGGGCACCTCATCAACCTGGCTTCGCTGGCGGGCGTGGCGCCCATTCCGGGGCTGGACCTGTACAGCGCCAGCAAATTCGCTGTGCGCGCATACTCCCTGGCTACGGCCCAGGAGCTGCGCCAGCATGGCATTGCGGTCAGCGTCGTCTGCCCCGATGCGGTGGATACCCCGATGCTGACCCTGCAGCAGGCCTACGACGAGGCCAGCGTTACCTTTTCCGCGCCGCGTTTCCTCCAGGCAGACGAGGTGGCCGGCATCATCCTGCGGCGGGTCATTCCCCGCCGCCCGCTGGAGGTGATGATCCCGGCGCACCGGGGGCTGACGGCGCGGATCGCCAACCTGTTTCCGGGCCTGATGGGGCTGATCCGGGCGCAACTGGTGCGGCGGGGCCGCCGCAGGCGGCTGGCGCGGTCCGGCAGCTGATCAGGCCGGCAAGGCCGGATCGGGCCGGGGGCCGTAGATCATGGAAATCAGATGGCGGGCGTTGCGCTCGTTGGAGTAGGTCTCGCGCAGCAGCGCCTTGCGCTGGGCGATCTCGATCGCCGAAAACGGCGTGCCCATCAGCCGCAGCACTTCGCGCCGGTATTCCTCCGCATCCCGCGCAACCACACAGCCGAACTCCAGCCCGGTATTGTACACCATCGGCGGATTAACCAGCACCCAGCGGCCGTTGTACAGCGCATTGATGAGCTTGAGCTTGATTCCGGTGGCCTGAAACGTAGGCAGCACGTGAATCTGGGCATCCAGCCAGAGGTCGAGCATTTCCCCCTCTCCCGGATCAGGCCGCAGCAGGATGTGCTCATGCCCGCTGATGGCCGTGATCAGCTCCGGCAGGGCTTCCGAACCCGCAATGATCAGCGGCACGTCCAGGTGGGCAAAGACCTCCCGGATCAGAAACATGGCCGCCTCATGGTTCTCGGGCACGCTCAGCTTGGCGTGGTACAAGGCGTAGCCGCCGGTGCCGCTGCGGGACCGGATCTCCGTATGGGCGTGGAAGGGCGGCAGATAGCGCGTTGTCTGGGGGAATTTTTCGAGATAATAGGCCGTATCCCGCGGCGAAATGGTCAGGATATGCGTGGCAGCGGCCAGCGTTTCCTCGAAGGTGCGGAGCAATTGGGACTCTGCCAGGTAGTATTGCTTCCGGAGATAGCCAGATTCGCGCTGTGCCAGCTGATAGTAGTATTCCCATTCGATGTTGTGCATCCGGACCAGCCGCAGACGGCGCTGAAATTCAGGATGCGTCAGGAAATAGGTGCTGTGCAGCCCCTCGAAAAGGATGGGAATGTCGTCCAGCAGCAGCCGGCTGAGCAGGGCTTCGGAGGCCCTCGACTTGACGATGTGCGGATAGCGTACCGGCAGGGAGCGCAGCAGGTCCTGGCGGGGGTAGTAGGCCACCGACTCGCAGAAGGCCGCCAGTTCCGGCGCCTGGGGGCGCTTGTACTCGAAGCAGTGCAGATGCACCCGCACCCCGGCTTCTGCCAGCGCCCGGATCCGGTAAAACACGTCGATGACCCCGCCGTAGGTGGGAGGATAGGGAATATCGAAGGAGACGACGTGCAGATGCATATGCAAACATAGTCGTTCGGCGGCGGCAATTCAATACGGCGGCACCCGGACGGAGATCCGATGGAGACCCGGGCCTGGCAAGCAGGCCGTACATTCGATGTATATTTATTTAAATGGCTATTTATATTTGAATTGCAATTAATAATTCATATTTTAATCAAAAATTTGTTTTTCAGATTTGCGTTCCCTACTTTCACGCAACCCTAATCAGCCTGCCGATGAAACCTCTTGCCTTGTTCCTGGCCTGCATAACCGGCCTCTGCATCTCTGCGCATGCGCAGCAGACCGTATCCGTTGACTTGGGTGACGCCAAACTCAGCTATGCCTGGGACGATGCTGCACACGTCACCAAACAGCAGGTCAAAGACGCGCTGAAGACCGGCTTTTACGAGGGCAAATGCGACGGCAAAAAAGAAGCCCCCACGGGCAGCACCCGGCACTACGGAGACTGCTACTCCAGCCGGTCGTACAGCAGCATGTATCTGCAGCAGGCGTATAAAGATGCCTACACAAAGGGATATAAGCAATTTGCCGGGCGGGCGCCTTACTGGGACGACCGGATCGAAATCGGCAGCGGCACCGACTGCTGCCGGTAGGGCTCAGCGCTTCCGCCGCCGGCCGGGCGACGGCCCGTAGAATTTCATCCCCGATTCCGTCTCCCCAAGCTGCGTCAGGCCTGGCGATCCCGACGCTGCCTGCCGCAGATAGGCCTTCACCAGCCGGCGGTGTGCCCGCGTGCCGGTTTCCATGCCCTCCAGCAGCTGCGCGCCGAATCCTGCCAGAAACAGCGAATCCGACCCGAAGGTCTCGAAGGCCAGCCACTGCGTGCGCGTGAAAGCCTCGTCGCTGAACGCCGGACGGTACTGATGCGCCGCACTGTCCCATTCCAGCTCATAATACCCGGACCCCGAGATGAGTGTCCGGCCGGGGCTGCCTTCCCAGGGCAGGCTGCCGGGCAGCCAGGGGCCCGGAAAAAACTGATACTGGCAGGTCACCCGCCAGCGGTCGCCCCAGCCTTGCCAGGTCAGGTCCGCTGTGCAGATCTGATTGAGATTCAGGCCCCAGCCCAGGATTCTGGCTGTGTGCGGCACCCGCATCACCGGATAGACCTTTCCTCCGATAAGCCGGAATCCGTACCAGGCATCCCGGAACACCCCGGAACCGCGCTCCTCATGCATCAGCAGGCCGAAGAGGCGGCATGGCACCGGATGGCTCATCACCTGAATCGCCAGCCCGCTGTAATGATGCGCCACTGGTGCCAGGAAAATCATCACCCAGCGCTCAGCCTGCCGGTCGATGACGCAGAAATTGCTGTAGCTGGAGCTGCCGCCGAGCAGCAGCAGGACTTCCGTATCCGGATCTTCGTCGAGATCGGCGCGCAGGGCATGGCAATAGCTGCCCTCCAAGGTATCGCCCGTCAGGCGGTTGAACCAGGCCGTCAGGTCTGCGCCGCCGGGGTCCGGGCGGGCGGTCAGCGCATGCACAAAGCTGTCGGGCAGGGGATAGTACACCAGATCGGGCTGCGCAGACCCGAAAACCGGAGCCAGCAGCAGCGGCAGCAGGCTTTGCAGGCGGAATCCCATAGGCAGTTTTCCTCCAACTTACGCTGCTTCGGCAGCTTTACCAAAACGGCGCCGCATCGGCATCCACCGCCTCGCAGGCCGCCTCGAACCGCGCCTCCCAGCCTCCGCCGATGACTGTACAGGCAGCTCCGGCCGCATCGAGCCGCTCCAGCATCCGGCGGCGCAGCTCCGCGCGCGCATGCGCGCCCAGGCGCGTGCCGTCCTGCGTGTACGGCACATCCGTGTCCAGAAACAGGTACCGATCATAGCGGTGCGCCGCCAGCCAGCCGGGCTCCAGCGGCAGCTCCGCCCCGAAGAGGTACTCCGCATAGACCTGGGTCGTGAAATGATCCGTATCGCAGAACAGCATCCGCTCCGCCTGCGGCAGGGCCGCCTCCACCAAAGCCGCCTGCGCCGGAATCAGCGCAGCCACCTCCGCCAGCGTGCAGCTCCTCGAATCAGCGATCATCGTGCGGGCCGCCTCAGGCACCCAGACGGTGCCGTAGTGCCGGGCCAGCCGCTCCGCCAGCCTGGTTTTGCCCACCGATTCCGGCCCGTACAGGCAGATTTTCCGCACAAAATAAGGCCGCACCGCTGCCGGCAGAAAACCCCAGCACCGGAACGGATGCGCCCGCACGGCCTCGCCCGATACGGGATGCAGGCTGCGCGGCGGATCGAAGGGAATATGGACAACTCCCAGATATTCAGCCAGATATTCCCCATACAGCTCCGAGGTGCACACGGCGTCCAGGCCCGGGAACTGCGTCCGGAAGTAGTCCGCCCAGATGCGGGAGATTTCACGGGAGGAATGCGCGGTGTAGGGCAGCGGCACCTCGGTATAGGCCACCGTCAGCCGGGGCTCTTCGTGAAAAGCCTCCTGCGCCCAGCGCAGGCGCAGCGCCCCGGGAATGGGCTCCCAGTCCTGGGCGCAGACGAGCAGCGTCACCCGGCGGCAGTGCGCCAGTGCATGGCGCGCCAGCGCGATATGCCCCGCATGCAGGGGCATGAATTTTCCGAATACCAGGCCGTGCGCGTAGTTCAAGGCTCAAAACGTAAGGTCGAAGGAAACCCAGGCATTGCGCGGCGCCTGGATGTGGTAGGCCGGCGCGCCGTAGAGGTCGAGCTGGCCGTTGGTGAAATAGCGGGCATTGCCCAGGTTCTGGCCGCGCAGCGCCCAGCGCATCCGCTTGTGCTGCCATTCCGCCCGCCCGTCCCAGACAAAAAACGCGGGCAGCACGTGCTGATTGGCAAAATCGATGAACGATTCGCCCTGATACCGGCCTTGCAGCGCCAGCGTGACCGGCCCCAGGCGGCAGCTCAGCTGCTGGTTGGCGATGAGGGCGGGCGACAGCACGGGCTGAAAGATCTGCTCGCCGTCGCGGATGCGGTTGAAGGCCCAGGCCAGGTTGCCGGCGGCGGCAAAGCGCCCGCCCGGCCCGAATCCGAAGCGGTACTCCGCTTCGAGCCCGCTGCGGATGCTGGCAGCCACATCGCTGCGCAGCGGCAGGCCGTTGGGGCCGAATTCGCCGTTGAGCACGATCTCCCGCTGGAAACGCATCAGGTAGAGGTTGAGCGCCAGATCGCCCGTCTTCCGTGTGCGCCGCAGGCCGATTTCCTGGTCCAGCACAGACTCGGCGTCCCGGACCGCCAGGAGCGGCATCCCGTCCGCGTCCACGGGCAGAAAATCGGATCCGGCGAACAGGTCATTGCGGGCGGGCTCGCGGCCGGTGGCCCCCAGGCTGTAGTAGAGCATCCAACTGCCGCGCAGGCGGCGGTTCAGGCCGAGGCGCGGATTGAGGAACAGCCAGCGCAGCGGCTCGAAGTCCTCCACCTCCGGCCCTCGGTAGCCAAACTGGACCGCGCGGACCTGCAGGTCTGCGAATACCTGAAAAGGTCCGGTCTCCCAGCGCGCCCGCGCAAATGCGGACCCTTCCGGTTTGTAGCCAGTATTGACGTAGAGCTCCCCCAGGCTTCGCTCCGAGCCGGTATGGGTGCGCCGGTAGGCATTGGCATGCAGGCCCGCATCCACATGAAAGGGCCCCGACTGCCATCGGTACACCGAAAACAGCCCCGCAAAGTCCGAGCGGAAGGCGTAGGTGTAGCGTTCGCCGGGCTGCGACTCCTGGAGGAAGTTGTTCAGGTCGAATTCGTAGCTGCCCCGGAGATAGGTATAGTACACGGTGGTGCTGAGCGTGGCGGACTTGCCGGCCGGGGTCAGATGCTGGAGCTTGACCAGCGCCTGGAGGAAGCGGTCGGTTTCTTCGGGGCTGTTGGCATTGAAACGGGGATTGCGGGCGATGCTGTCCATCGGCGCGCCGAGCCAGGCGAGCGCATTCGCCTGCCTGCCGGCAAAGGCGGTGAGTTTCCAGATATGCCGCGCCCCGAAGTATCCGGTGCTGATAAACAGCGAGTTGCCGTC
Source organism: Bacteroidia bacterium (assembly GCA_033765305.1). Lineage (GTDB taxonomy): Bacteria > Bacteroidota > Bacteroidia > J057 > J057 > RDXT01. The sequence continues at coordinate 161,622 of JANRID010000016.1, read as the reverse complement.
GTGGGTGCTGTGTTCCTTGTAGCCGTCCGAGTGCAGGTGCGAAGCCCGGACATACAGCCCGGTGCGGCGGCGCACGCCGGTATTCCATTCCCCGGCGATCCGGCGGCTGTTGAACGAGCCGTAGCCCAGCGAAAGCTGCCGCGAGGCCGGCGCGAAGAGTGCGGGCGATTCGAGCTGGATGCTGCCTGCATAGGCTGCGGTGCCCTGCGGACTGGCGCCGGTTCCGCGCTGGATCTGCACCGACTGCACCGAGTTGAGAAAGTCGGGGTAGTTGGAGAAATACATGCCCTGATCCTCTGGCTCGTTGAGCGGCACGCCGTCGAGGGTGATGTTCACGCGGGTCTGGTCCATGCCGCGGATGCGGAAATAGCTGTAGCCCCAGTAGCTCCCGGCATCGGAATACTGGGTGATGCCGGGCGTAGCGGCCAGCGCCAGCGAAGGCTCCTGGCCGTAGTAGAGCCCGCTGAGGTCCGCTGCGCTCAGCGACACCCCGGTGACGGGCATCTGCGGCAGCATCCGCCAGGGTGCTGCGAGGGCCGATTCGCCGATCCGGAGGGTATCGAGCTGGAGGGTATCGGCAGGCTGGGCAGCCAGCTGCAGACGCAGGACGCAGGCGGCACAGACCGCCCACAATCGGAGACAGGTTCGCATGGGCAAAAGTAGCGCATTTTGGCAACGTGCAGCAAGCCCGGCATGCCGCTGCTGCTCATGCAGCCGCCTTCGGCCGGGCTTTGCGCTGCGTGAAGAGCGCCACCAGCGCCGACGTGACGAGCCCCATTACCGGGGTAAACAACGCATTCTGAATGAGGTAATTGGGCAGATTGAAATTGGCCTCGGCCTGCTCCTGCGTCATCATGCCCGACTCCACCGCATAGCGGATCACGTTGGGAAAATACTCCGGCGAAATGACCAGCGACGTAATCAGCTGGGTGACCGGCGACAGGACCGTGACGATGAGGGTGATGATCAGGCCGCTGACAAAGCCTTGCAGGTAGGTCATGGAGCCGCCGTAGAAGCGCTTCCGCTTGTCGAGCAGCGCCAGCACATAGACCCCGATCGCCGGAATGGCAACGAAATTGGTGAACGTCGCATGCTGAGCGATGTGCTCGCTGTGCAGGCCGGCCAGCTTTTCCAGCAGCATCCAGAGCAGCATCATCCCGGTAAAGATGAGCGCCCATTTGAGCTCGATAGCGTAGGATTTGAGGTTCATGGGAAACAGGATGAGGGTGAAGGGTATTTCAAGTACGCATACTGGTTCGGGATTTGCAAGCAAATATGCTAAATTTTTTTGCAATTGCACCAAGCATGAGCATCCGGAAGGCTAAGCTTGTTTTCACACGGAGGCATCGAGGCACGGAGATACACGGAGTAACAATTTGATTATCAAAATTTTAATCTCGAATTGCGCAAGTCATCGGACATCCTTGCCATCGGGCAGACAGGAGCCCCGCGCCATTCCCCTACCAAACATAGCCAGCAAAATCTGTCCCCTCCTTTTCCCCTTGCGGCAGCGACTGCAAATTGCGAAGTTGCCGTTCCCAACTCCATCCTGCATCCAGATGCACATGCTCCGCTTCCGTTTAACCGCCCTGGCAATGCTGGCCCTTGCATTGCCGAGCCTGACCCAGGCACAGCAGGACGATGTCCGCAGCCGCCGGCTGCTGCTGCTGGGCGTGGAGACCGCCGGCAGCGTGCTGAGCATCTCGCCCCAGTGGCCTGATTATGAGCGCAATTCATCTTTCTACCTCCGCACCGTTCCGCGCGCGGGCGTATTCGTGCTGCGCGACTGGGTGGTGGGCGCCAGCCTGGGATACAATTATATCCACTCGGCCCTCGACAGCAGCACCTCCGGCGATGCCTGGGAGTGGGGCCTGTTCATGCGGTATTATGCAGGGTTTCTGGACTCCGCGCTCACCTTTCCCATGCCCTACCCGAGAATCCGGCTGTATCTGCGGCCCTTTGCCGAGCTGAATTATACGCGGCTGCAGGCATTCGCCCCCTTGCAGTCCTCTGCCGGCCCGCGCATCCGCGACCCGTTCGGGCAGCAGGCCTTCGCTGCCGCAGCGGGCCTGCACATGAGCCTGCGCGGACGCCTCTATGTGGAGGCGGCCTACCAACTGCGCGTGCTGCTGGACACGCCGCAGACCTCCGTGCAAATCGGGCCCCGGCTGGGCCTCGAATACTGGTTCTTACGCCCTCCTAAATGAAGCATCTGCTCTGCACCGCGCTGCTTGCCGCCTGCGGCCTGCTCCCGGCCCAGCCGGACAGCACCCGGCGCCTGACCCTGGACCTGCTCAAGGCAGGCAGTTCCCTCACCTACATCTGGGATCCGGAGGCGCCTGATTATCAAAACAATACCACGTACTACCACCGCGAATACACCTGGAACCTCAATGCTGCTGTGCGGCTGCGGCCCCGGCTCTGGGCCGGGCTCAGCAGCCTCCTGATCCGCCCCTCCATAGACCGGGAGCCGGGCAGATGGCATTGGATCAAAGGCGGATTTCTTCAGGCCTACGCGTTCCGGCCGGGCGCCTTCCGGCTGGACCTCTACGCCGAGGCCGGCCTCAGCCAGGGCAACTACTGCACCTGCGATCCGGCAGCGCCGTACCGGAGGCCCGGCCTGTGGTATGCGTCGATGGGCGCAGGCGCCGATTACCGCCTCACCCGCTTCCTCCACCTCGACGTGGGATTTTACAACTACCACATCCTCAACCGATTTCCGGAGGCGTACAACTACACGCAGTACGTGATCGGGCTGGATCTGCGGACCGGCCTGCGCCGCAGGCGCTAGCCCCTTACTCGAAATTTCCGAGGTCGTCCGAGCTGGTGGGCAGGTTCTGCCCGTCGGAGCCGACCGAATAGGAGCCGGTGGCGGTGCAGGTAAACTTGTCGTTGTAGCCGGGCGGGCGCTGGAAGGACTCCTTCGGCAGGGCAATGGCGGGGTCTTCGTAGAGGCGCTTCATAAAAATAGCCCAGACTGGCAGGGCCATGTTGGCGCCCTGGCCCAGGCTGATGCTCCGGAAGCGCATCCGCCGGTCGGCGCAGCCTACCCATACGCTGGCGCTCATGTTGGGCGTCACCCCGACAAACCAGCCGTCGGAGTGGTTTTGCGTGGTGCCGGTCTTGGCGGCCACTTCGGACTTGATGCCATAGCGGGAGCGGAGGCGCTGGGCGGTGCCGCCGGGATCATCGGCCACGCCGCGCATCATCTGCACCATGGTGAAGGCGGTCTGCGGGCTGAGCGCCTCGCGCGAGGCAGGCCGGAACTCCGCGAGCACATTGCCCCGGCGGTCTTCGATGCGGGTGACGAAGTAGGGCTCCGTATAGGTGCCGTTGGTGGCGAAGGTGGTGTAGGCACCGGTCAGTTCCAGCACCGTCAGATCCGCCACCCCCAGGCAGAGGGCCGGCACGGGGTCCATCGGGCTGGTGACGCCCAGCTTGCGGGCGTATTCGATGACCCGCTCCGGGCCGAGCTGCTTCATCAGGCGGGCCGTGACCAGGTTGGTGGACGTCGCCAGCGCCGAGCGCAGCGTCATGAAACCCCCGATGCCGCCGTCGGAGTTTTTGGGCGACCAGATTCCGCCGGCGCCGTCGATATTTTCAAAGACCACGGGCTGATTGAGCTCCATGTCGCAGGGCGTGCGGCCGTTGTCGATCGCCGCAGCATAGACGAAGGGCTTGAAGGTGGAGCCTACCTGACGGCGGCCCAGCGCCACGTGGTCGTATTTGAAGTATTTGTAATTGATGCCGCCGACCCAGGTTTTGATCTGGCCTGTCTGCGGATCCACGGCCACAAAACCGGTCTCCAGGAATCGGGCGTAGTATTTCAGGGAGTCCATCGGCGAAAAAGTCGTATCGATCTCGCCTTTCCAGCTGAATACCCGCATCCGGACAGGGGTATTGAACTCCTGGTCGATTTCCGCATCCGATTTTCCGTTGCGTTTGGCGATGAGATAGCGCTCGCTCAGCTTTTTCAGATCCTGGAGGATGGCAGGCTCCGATTTATAGGGCTCGCGGCCCTTGATGTGCTTGTCGAAATCGGTCTGAAGGCTCTGCAGGTGCTGCTGCACGGCCGCTTCGGCATGCCGCTGCATGCGCGCATCGATGGTGGTGAACACCCGCAGGCCGTCGGTATAGAGGTCGTAGGGCTTGCCGTTGGCTTTGAAATTGGTCTTGCACCAGTCTTTCATAAACTGGCGCACATGCTCGCGGAAGTACGGAGCCACCCCGATTTCGTGATCCAGCCCTTTTTTCACCACCACCAGGGGGCGGTTTTTAATGCTGTCCAGATTGAGCGTGTCCGGGTCGAGCAGCCGGTGGCGCACCATGAGGTCGATCACCAGATTGCGCCGCTCGATAACCGCTTCCCGGTTGCGGATGGGGTCATACACGCCCTGCCCTTTGAGCATAGCCACAATCACGGCGGCTTCATCGATGCTCAGGTCCTTCGCCCCCTTGTCAAACAGGCGGCGGGAGGCCATTTCGATGCCGTAGCTGTTGCCGTAGATATTGACCGTGTTGAGGTAGGCCTCCATGATCTCCTGCTTGGTGTAGTACCGTTCGAGGATGGCGGAGACGATGACCTCTTTGATTTTGCGGAATACGGTGCGCTCCCGGCTGACGGCGTTGAAGAGGTTGCGGGCCAGCTGCATGGTGATCGTGCTGCCGCCGCTGGTGGTGCCGCTGAGGTTGCGCTTGAGGAGGGAGGGAATGGACCAGTAATCGACCCCGGCGTGCTGGAAAAACCGCGCATCTTCGGTCGCGATCAGGGCATCCTTGACATAGGGCGACATCTCGTTCAGCCGGACGGGGACGCGGTTTTCGCGGTAAAAGAAATTATCCAGCACTTCCCCGTCGGCGGAGATGACCTGGGTGGAGAGATTGGACTCGGGGTTTTCGATCTCGTAGAGGGGGGGCAGGTTGAAGGCGGCGTAGAGAATGAAGACGCCAACGGACAGGATGCAGACCGCGGCGAAGCTGAGGAAGATCAGCCTCGGAAGGTAAAACGGATCCTTTGGGCGCTGATTTTCAGGCCGTTCAGGGAGTTCCTGCAGGTCTTCCGCCACGTTGGGATCGAGCATGGGTCCGGATCGCTTTGCGCTGCAAATATATCAGCTTTTCTGATCCGGGCTGCATGCGTGCCGCGCTTCCTGTATCCCGGAAGCCTCCGGCCATCCCCCCCTCAGCGCCCGAAGCTGTCGTAATACTGCTCGGCGTGCTCCTCGTAGCGCTTGATGAGGTCGATGTTGCGCTTTTCGAGTGCGGTGAGGTTCATGCGGATATCGGCCGAGACCGGCATGTACCAGTCCACCTGGTCGAAGACGTAGCGCATCTTGCGGTTTTTGAAGGAATAGCCGTGGCGGGCATAAATGGAATTGCGCATTACCTCCAGGTCGCCGCGGTACATGTTCTCGATATCCGCGCTGCGCAGCTCCTGAGCCGAGGGGTTGAATTGGGTCACCGCCTCGGTGAGAAATTCCCCCTCGCCGGCCAGCTCGTTCGCCGCATCGTACAGCATATCCCAGCCCACGCTGGAAGGAAGGGCGAGATTGGGATTGTAGCTGAAGACCCGCTTTTCCAGCTCGTAGCTGCGCTCCACCACTGCGAGGGAGTTGTCGTTGGCCTTCCAGGTGCCGGTGAGCTTGCCGTCCTCGGCGGTCCAAAACCTGAACACCCCGTCGTAGCGGTCGTCGCCGGGCTCTGCGCCCGTAAGCTGATAGCCGGAGCCCGACCGGGTATAGGCCCCCCGGAAGGGCCGCGCATTGCCAGCCACAACGGTATGGCCGAATACTTCATCCGCGCTGAGCGAGTCGATGCAGAGCGTGATCTTGTTCTGGTAGGTGTAGGGCTTGTTTTCGTCGAATTCCTGGGCGACAAACATGCCGGTGTAGCAGCCAAGGATGCCGGAAGCGGCGGGCGCAGGTGCGGATGCAGCGGGCGCTGCGGGATCAGCGCTCGTCTGGGACGGCGTCTGGGGCTGGCTGCACGCGAAGAGTGCTGCGGCGGCCAGGGCGGGGAGATAGCGGTGCATGGAGGAGGAATTGAGGGATCCGGTTGGGGTAATAGCGGTACAGGAGGATGGCCTCGGCAGCGAGGAGATTGACGGTCCAGCCGAGCCACGCGACGAGGCGGTACACGTCCATCGGCGGGGGGTGGAACAGCGCCACGAGGCCGTATTTCCAGGCGCGGAGGGTGATGGCGCTCAGCGTCAAGGCAAAGCTGCGGTACATCCAGTCGCGGTGCAGGCGCCACTGGCGCCGCCGGGCGGCGCGCAGCGCCTGCCAGGTGAAATACCACCAGCCCGCCGCCAGCAGGACAAAGGCCAGCTGCGAACTCCAGCCGCCGTTGGCATAAACAGCCAGCACAAAGCCCGTAGGGCCTGCCAGCAGCAGGATGCCTGCGATGTACACGTAGCCCAGGCGGCGGTGCGCCTGCGGCCAGCGCCGCCGGAACGAGGCCGAAAACTGCGTAAAGCCTGCCGGCAGGGCCAGCAGCGAGGCGAAGGCATGGATGAAAAACGCAATGCGGTAATGCAGCATGCCGGTGTAGTCCTGCTTGATCCGCAGAAACGCCGCATCCGGGTCCAGGCCCGTGTACTGCATCGAAATGCCCCACATCAGCCAGCAAAAGCCCGCATAGGCCGCGAGCAGCACGACGCCTGCCAGGCGCCCGGAGCCGGAACGGAACGAGGGGGCTTTCATGCCCTGAAGATACAGCGCAGCAGCCGCTTTTCCCAGCCCCGTCCGCCGAATCTGCGGTGCAGCACGCATCAGAAGCGCTTGAGCAGCTTGATTCCGTTGCCGAGGCGCGTGATCCGCCCCGCGTTCGGGCTGCCTGAACTGGCGCGGGACCGCCGCCTGCTAGGGAGCCGGCCAGTCGGAGATCTGCGTATGCCCCGATATTCCTTGCCGGCTCAGAAGCCAGCCTTGATATAGCTCCAGCCCGCCTCCTGCTTCTTCACAATTTCGAGGATCGCCGATTCCACCGTGCCGGCCTGCGGCACCAGGGCCTCTTTCGTCAGGCTGCGCTGGCGCATCGTGAACTCGCACGCGACAAAGACCACCCCCTTGCCCGACATCTCTGCGATGCCTTTCGCCACCGTGGTGTTGCTCCGCACGAGCAGATCCAGCCCCGGACCGTGGCATACCACTTCGATCTGCGCAGTAGGCGCAGTGGAGGTGACATTGCCCAGCTGACGGATAAAGGCTTTGTGGACCACGCTGTCGGACGAGGTCATCTGATACACGATCCGGTGGACCGCCGCATCGGCGGCCGGCGTGGTCTGGGCGCGGAGCAGCGCCAGCGGCAGCAGCATCCACATCAAAAAGCTCACGTATTTCATACTGAACAGATTAAGATCAATAAAACTGATAATCGACGCCGCTCACCTGCGTGAGCAGGGTCTGCGGCGCATCGAGCACCCGCGCTGCCAGCGGCGGCACGGGCGTGACCGGCGAGTTGGCGGCCAGGTAATCGCGCATGACGCTGTGCAGCGTATGCGGCGTGTTGCGGGCATTGCGCACCCCCCGGATCCGGCAGAGCATGTCCTCCGGATCGCCGTCGCGCTCGCAGGCGCAGATGCGGTAGCTGCGCTCCGGGTCCAGCGGCTGCCCGCCGACAAGGACTTCCTGCACCCGCTTGCCCGGCTCTTCAAAGGCTTTGAAGGTCATTTCCATGCCCTTGAACTTGATCAGCCACCCGCCGAAGCGCTGGGAAGCGTCCTTCGCAAATACGTTGTTGAGCTCCTTTTCCAGCCACTCCCGCAATTGTTTGCCCGTGGCCTCTGCTGTGCGCACCACGCTGTCCACCGGCAGCATATCGAACAGATAGCCCTGCGTGATGGGGATATTCCCCGTCGGATTGGGCGTAGCGCGGGGCGGACAAAAGCGGAAGCCGTTGGACAGCACGATCTCCGCTTCTTCGATTTTCCAGTCCAGCGCGTCGAGGATCATCGTATCGATGGTGTTTTCGACCACAAAATACCGGTACAGGGGCAGGGTGCTGTAGCCGATGACTTCGCTGATGGAAGCCCGGAAGGGCTGCTCCATCGACTGGAGGAGGCTGGCGATGCGGGGATCGGGCTTGTATTCGGAGGCGGTGATCTCCACCAGCTCGTATTCATCCCTGACTACCTTGCCGGCTTCGAGCGTCAGCGTCAGCTTGCCGGCAAAGGACCCGAAGGCGCCGGGCTCCACTACCTTGGCATAGGTGCATTGGATGGGCGTGCGCACCCGCTCGTGCGTATCGCCGCCGAGGATGTAGTCCACGCCTTCACAGGCCGGCAGATTGGCGAGATGGATCTGCTGGGACAGCCCCAGATGCGCGATCACGAGGACGTAGGCGCACTGCTCCTGATTGCGGAGCACATCCACATAATGCGCCAGATTCTCTTCAGGCGGCGTGTAGCGGATGCCCTTGCTGTAATTGGGCGACTGGCGGAGCGGCACGAGGGGATCGGTGTAGCCGAGGAAGCCGATTTTCACCCCCTCGACCTGCCAGATGTAGTAGGGCGGAAAAATCAGCTCGCCGCGCTTGCCGCCGCCGAGGTCGTGGTACATGTTGGCGCAGACCTTGGGCGCGTGCAGGGAGCCCAGCAGCTGCTGCATGGCCTGCTTGTAGTAGATTACCTCCCAGTTGCCGGGCAGGTAGAGGTCGTAGCCCAGCGCATTGAGGATGGGGACAATGGCCTTGCCGGCGGTTTCCACGGAAAGCTGGCTGCCCTGGAACATGTCGCCGGTGTCCAGCACGAAGGTGTGGCCGTTGCGCTTGCGCTCCCGGTTCAGGTAGGTTGCCAGATGCGCGTAACCGCCGGTTTTGCGGTACACGGCCTGGCCGTTTTCCCAGAAGAGCTCGTCGTGCGGATGGATCTGGCAATGCACGTCGGTCGTCTGGAGGATGGCCAGCCGGAGGGGCTTGCTGCCGGATCCGGAATCCCTTACCGGTTCCAGCGCTTCGGAGCCGTCCGCGGCGGCCACGGGGGACGCCGCGGCCAGCATCCCGGCGCCTGCGCCAAGGACCCCGATCTGCCGGATAAATTGCCTTCTGTTGGAGTTCATTTCGCTTGGATACTCGCGGAGGAAGCCTGGACAGCGGTCCGCTGCTGCTGCGCCTCGACGATGGGTTTAAACGGTCCCAGTTTGTGCTGCTGTTCGGAGAATGCATCGGCGTAGGGGCCGAAGGGATGGTCCACCGGCTTCTGGGCCACATCGGGCCAGTCGTGCGGCGTAGCTTTGTGGGGGCGCGGGCGGGTATTGACGTAGGCGGCAATATCCCAGGCTTCCGCATCGCTGAGGATGGGGCTGTCATGCGTCGCGCCCAAGGGCATGTTGTACTTGATGTAGCGGGCGAAATTGCCCAGGCGGTAGAGGCCTGCGCCATCGTTGTAGCTATGCGGGCCCCAGAGGGGCGGATAGACATAGGTCTTCCCATCGGCGGCGAGCTGGCCGCTGCCGTCGGCCTGGTGGCAGACCTGGCATTTCTCCACATACAGCCCTGCGCCTGCCTCCGGATCTGCGGCCCGGTCCAGATAGGCGAGGGCTTTGAGTCCGGAGCCTTCGGCCTTGGCGCCTTTGGGCACATTGGAGCCGATGAAAGCAATGTAGGCCTTGATGGCCTTCAGCTCCGGGCCCAGGGTATCCAGGGCTCTGCCGTTGAGGCTGCGCTCCATGCAGTCGTTGATGCGCTTGTTCAGATCCTCGATGGTGCCGCTGCGGGCCCGGTATTTGGGGTACTGGGCGGCGACGGAGCCGTAGTTGTTGCCGAAGACGCGAGTGCCCGCGTCGAGGTGGCAGTTCTGGCAGTTCATGCCGTTGCTGGTCCGCATCACGGAGCCTTGAGGGCCGAGGTAGGCAGCGGTCTGCACGATCAGGTCGCGGCCATAGCGCAGCTGCGCCTGCAGGGCCGGGTCGGATACCGACTCCAGGCTGGGCGGCGTCCAGAATGCAGGGCCTGCAGCCGCCAGCGGCAGGGACTGCGGCACGGCAGGACGCCGGGCCGCAGATACCAGCAGCCACAGCCCCAATGCGCAGCCTGCTGTCATCACCACCGAGAGAATCAGCAGCCGCTCTACCAGCCGGAGGCCGGAGAACGGGGGACGTGCATCGGTATTCATCATCCGGAAATGTTCAGGGCTTAATGAGGCAGTTTCTCCCGCAGCAGTCCGTACACCCAGGTTCCGGCGATCGCGCTCAGCAGGGTGACCGCCACCACGGTAGCGCCAGAGCCGATCTGGGCGAACAGCGGTCCCGGACAGGCCCCGGTCACCGCCCAGCCCAGCCCGAACATCAGGCCGCCGAAGATCTGGCCTTTGCTGAAAGGCTTTGGATGAAAGACCACGTCCTCGCCTTGTAAAGTCTTGACCTTGAATCGTTTGATAAGCCATACCGACAGCGCCCCCACCACGACGGCGCTGCCGATGACGCCATACATGTGGAAGGACTGGAAGCGGAACATCTCCTGGATGCGGAACCAGCTGATGATCTCCGCCTTTACAAACACGATCCCGAACAGGATGCCGACCCCGGCATATTTGAAGTTGTCATACCACTTGACTGGGATCTGGCTCTCGTTGATACACATGGAATCCAGCGCGCGCAGCTTCTCTGCGCGTTGCGATTCCGCAGTCTGCTGTGTTTCGATCGTCTGCATCGGTCTGCGGGGTTAGAGGGCGAGAATGAACGGGAGGATTACATTGGCCATCAGGATGCCGCCGGCCATGAAGCAGCAGGTTGCCACCAGGGAAGGCCACTGCAGCGTGGAGAGCCCCATGATGGAGTGCCCGCTGGTGCAGCCGCCAGCATAGCGGGTGCCGAACCCGATCAGAAAGCCGCCGGCGACTGTCATCATCAGGCCCCGGGCCGAAAACAGGTGTTCCCAGGCGAAGAGCTGCACGGGCACCATGCCGCTGTAATCGGTGATGCCATAGCCGGCCAGCTCGCTGGCCAGTGCCGGATGCACCGACACCGCGCCATGCGCGAGCGCAAGCGCTGCAACCGCGCCGCCTGCGGCAATGCCGCCGACAAAGAACAGGTTCCAGGCTTCCCGTTTCCATTGGTACTGAAAAAACGGAATCCCCGCAGGGAGGCATGCCGCACAGATGTGCCGCAGCGAAGAACTGATTCCGAAGGACTTGTTGCCGATGAGCAACAGGGCCGGAACGGTCAGTCCGATCAGCGGGCCGGCCACATACCAGGGCCAGGGCTGCCGCAAAAACTCAAGTAACTGCATAGCGATATAGAAGGTAGGCGATATAGGCACATAAGATACAATACAAATGCAGGCAATGCCAGACTATGCCTTTCTGCCCTTCCAGCAGAGCCGGGGCAGCACCTTGCCGTATTCGGCTGGGATGGAGCAGGCGCTGCACGCAGAAACAGGAGCACAGAAACGGAAGCACCAAGATACACCCGCGTCCCCGCTGCGGTCAGTTACTTTTGTTACAGAGCAGCGTGCGCAGGAATTTCCTGCCGGCTGCTGCCGGTGCGCAGCGCTTGCGCGACAGGCAGCGCTTGCGTAATTTTCCGCTGATACCCCCCATCTTGTGATTTACGCTGTATGCGAGCGCTCCTCTTCCTCCTGCTGGCCGGCGGCATCAGCCTGCTGCTGCTGGTCTATCCCCTGCTTCCCGGCTCCTACGATCCGGCAGGCAGCTCCCTGTCGATGGCGTTCCAGCTCTTCAGCGTGCTGGGGCTGCTGACCCTCATCCCTGCTGCGGCCTGGCTCTACCGGGCGCTGCGCCTGCGCAGGGCAGCTGCCGAGGATGCGCCTGCGCTGCGTGCGATGCGCCGCCACGCCCGTGCCTACCTCTGGACCTTTGCTGCCGTGTGGATCCCGATTGTGCTGGTTCTGACGCTCAGCGTGAGCCGGATCACCGGCCTGCTGCTGGGGCTGGGCCTGATTCTGGGGATCTGGCAGGCGCTCCGGCGGATTTCGCAGGTCCGGACCCTTGCCGGCTTTCCGCCGGTGCTGCCTGCCCTGCTGGCCCTGTGGCCCGCCGCCCTGCTGGGCGTCCACCTGCTGCTCAGCACTCCCCTGACTGCCTGGAGCCGGGCACGGGCCATTGCGCACAGCCGGGAGCTGGCAGCCCAGCTCGAAAGCTTTCACACGCAGCATGGATCATATCCGCTGACGATCAATGGCTTGCATCAGGACTACCAGACCGGCGTCTGCGGCATCGAGGCCTTCCGCTATACCTACGACGGCAGCACCTACCACCTCTATTTCGAGCAGCCGAAGCTGTTCCTGGACCAGCCCGGAACGCGGGAGATGGTGGTGTACAGCCCTGCGGGCGAGCCCTTTATGATGAGCCATGTGTCCTGGCACATGCTCATCGAGCCGGAGCTGATCCGGAGCCGCCAGGGCTGGTATGCGGCGAATGAGACGGGAATGCCCGGCTGGAGGTATTTGTGGTTCGACTGAGCAGACAGCAGCACCGGTTCAACTCCCCCTGCCATGAACTACGCAGCGCTGCTGCAGCAGCGGTTCGGACAGCAGTTTCAGACGCCCCCTGAAGCCTGGGAGCAGTTTGTGGAACACTGCGAGCCGGTCCACGCGGCCAAGGATGCGGTGCTCAAGCCCCACGGCGCTGCCGAACGGTTTTTCTACTTCATTGTCCAGGGCAGCGCCGGCATTTTTCTGTGGAAGGACAGCCATTCCGTCTGCCTGGATTTCGCCTTCGACGGCCAGTTCTGCGCAGATTACATGTCCCTGCTCACCCGCCAGCCGACCCCGCTGGAGCTCACCGCGCTGGAGCCCTCGGAGCTGCTGCGAATGCGGATCGAGGACTATGACCTGCTGACGAACAAATCGGTCGGCAGCATGATCCGGCTGATGGCGGCGGAGTCTTCGTTTGTGGACAAACAGCAGCAGCAGATCGAACTGCTGACCCGCTCGGCCGAGGAGCGCTATGAGATCCTGCTGACCCGCTTTCCGGGCATCGCCAACCGGATCGCGCAGAAGCATATCGCTTCGTATCTGGGCATTACGCCCCAAAGCCTGAGCCGTATCCGGAAGCAGATCCGGTGATTTATTACCCTATGGTAACAGACGGGCGGGAGCGGCGCAGGATCTTTGCCCAGGTCAAAACCCTCATACGATATGCGCAAGCTGTTTTTCCTGCTGATGATCTGCCTCCCGTATCTGGCGGGGGCCCAGGCGCCGGTCCGCCCGGAGCGAAAGGGATTTACCGCCGGATTCAGCCTCGGTGCAGGCCTGCTGTCTGTCTCTACGCGGGATACGGCGCAGACTGGCGCCGCCTTCACCTTCCCCAACCTCCGGATCGGCTATCTGCTGCGCGAAGACCTGGCGCTCTGCCTCCTGATTCCGGGCTCGGTGTACCGCTACCAGGACAAGCCCCGCGGCTTCGAGGGGGTGCTGCTGAGCGCCCAGTACTGGCCGGCAGACCGCTGGTGGCTCCTCGGCGGCGCAGGCATGGCGCTCGATGCCCCGGCTTTTTGGACCGTGCGCGAGCCTCGGCGCACGGATTTTCACACGGGCTTCCCGGCACTGGCTGCCGCGGCAGGCTTCGAGCTGTGGCGCAGCCGGCGGTTCGCCCTGGATTTGCAGTACCGTTTCTACACCGGCCGCGCAGCCCTTGCCGGCGGCGGCCAGCGGCGGGGATGGTCGCAGATGGGCAGCATCGGCTTCAACTGGTACTGAACCATGGCCCAGACCGCCGCGACCCTGCTGACCGTCCTGCTGGCAGCGCTGCTGCTCTTCCACGCAGGCGTCCTGCTCCGCTGGATTCCCTGGACCCTCGTCTGGGGAAGCCGGCTGAAGCGGGAAGCGGATATGTACCGCGCCGAAACGGTTTCCATCCTCCTCAACGCCGTATTTCTGTGGATCGCGCTGGAGCAGGCCGGACTGATTCCGGCCCGGCTGCCGGCTGCTGCCGGCACCTATGCGGTTTGGGGGATGGGGATCCTGTTCCTGCTCAGCGCCTTGGGCAGCGCGGTCTCGCCCAGCCGCTTCGAGCGCTGGGTATTTACGCCGCTGGCGCTGCTCATGGCGGCCTGCTGCGGATTCATCGCATTCGCCGCGTAAGCAACCGGCAGGTCGGGCGCTGACTTATGTCTCTGCCGCTTGTGCGGAAGGGCGCCTGTGCCTATTTTCCCAGTACCGCTCCGGAGCAATGCCGCCCGCCAGCGAATGAAAGGGACTATGAAACGTGTACTGAAAATCCTGGGCTTCAGCCTGCTGGGGCTGCTGGCCCTGCTGCTGCTGGGCATTGGGTATGTGTTTGTCTCAGGCAGCATCCGCTCGAACCGCAACCTTTCGCAGCTGGGTCCCCGGGCGCCGCTGCTCGAAGACGGCGGCCTGACATTCCGCGATCTCAACAAGAACGGCCGCATCGATGTGTATGAGGACCGGCGCCAGCCGCTGGAAGCCCGCGTATCGGACCTGCTGAGCCAGATGACGCTGGAGGAAAAAGCCGGGACGATGTTCCACACCATCATCAGCACGGGCAGCGATGGCACCCTGGCTGAGCTGCCGGACCTGGCAAATCCGTTCTCATTCGCAGCCGAGCCCAACTCCACGCTGCTGATCGATAAGCGGATCAACCACTTCAACCTCTTCATGACGCCGCCGCCCCGCGCGCTCGCGCAGTGGCACAATGCGGTGCAGGAGGTTGCGGAGCGGACCCGGCTGGGGATTCCGGTCACGATTTCGAGCGATCCGCGCCACCATTTCACCACCAATGAACTGGCGAGCAGCTTCGCGAAGGATTTTTCGCTCTGGCCGGAGCCGCTGGGGCTGGCGGCCATCGGCGACTCGGCGCTGGTGCAGCGCTTTGCCGATATGGCGCGGCAGGAGTACCGGGCTGCCGGCATCCGGGTGGCGCTGCATCCCATGGCCGACCTGGCCACCGAGCCGCGCTGGCCGCGGATCAACGGCACCTTCGGCGAAGATGCCCGGCTTTCCGCCCGCCTCACCGCCGCATATATCCGGGGCTTTCAGGGCAACTCGCTGAGCGCCTCCAGTGTAGCCTGCATGACCAAGCACTTCTCCGGCGGCGGCCCGCAGAAAGAAGGGCTAGACCCGCATTTTCAGTTCCAAAAGGGACAAATCTATCCCGGAAACCGGTTTGACTACCACCTGATTCCTTTTGAGGCGGCATTTGCCGCAGGCACAGCGCAGATTATGCCGTACTATGGCGTTCCAGTCGGCCAAACTTCCGAGGATGTGGGCTTTGCATTCAACAAAGATATCATCACAGGCCTGCTGCGCGACAAATACCGTTTTGACGGCGTGGTATGCACCGACTGGGGCGTAATTTCCGATACGAGACTCCTGTTCTGGACCCTGCCGGCGCGGGCGCATGGCGTCATGGAACTGCCGGCGGAAGAACGGATGCTCAAAGCGATCGAAGCGGGGGTGGACCAGTTCGGCGGCGAAAGCCTCCCCGGCATGCTGGCCGGGCTGGTGCGGGCGGGCAAGATTTCCGAAGCCCGGATCGACGAGTCGGTGCGGCGCATCCTGCGGGATAAATTCCGGCTGGGCCTGTTCGACAATCCCTTCCTCGATGTGGAGCACGCGGTCCGGACGGTGGGGAATGCAGACTATCAGGCAGCCGGGCTCGATGCGCAGCGCCGCTCGCTGGTGCTGCTGAAAAACGGCACGATCGGCCAGTCGAAAGCGCTGCCGCTGGCCGGCAGCCTGCGGATCTACGTGGAAGGCATCGACAAGCAGACGGCGGGCCGCTACGCGACGGTCGTGGACCAGCCGCAAGACGCCGATGTGGCCATCATCCGGCTCTCGACGCCCTTCGAGCCCCGGAGCGGCTTGCTTGCCAACCTGTTCCACCACGGCGATCTGGATTTCAAGGGCGAGGAACAGCAGCGCATTCTGGGCCTGCTGCGGCAGGTGCCCACGATCGTCAACCTGTACCTGGAGCGGCCGGCCGTAGTGCCGGAGATTGCGGAAGCCAGTGCGGGGCTGATCGCCAATTTCGGCGCGACAGACGCCGCGCTGCTGGACGTGATCTTCGGAACGTACCGCCCCGAAGGCCGCCTGCCGGTGGAGCTTCCCGCCTCGATGGAGGCAGTCCGGCAGCAGCTCGAAGATGTGCCCTATGACAGCCAGAACCCGCTGTTTCCGTTTGGCTTCGGGCTGGAGTATTGAGGAAGGTGTAATGTTTTGTATCATGCATGTCAGGTATAACCTGACATGCGTGATATGCCATAGCATGCGCAAGCCCATCAGAACGCACATATACAACACCGCCGCCAGCGCCCGGATGGGCACCAGCGGCGGCATATTGTTCTGCCGAGGCAGGCTTACTGCTTCGAGAACTTGCGGATCAGCACCCCGGATTCCGTTTCCACCCGGAGCAGATAGATGCCCGGTGCCAGCGCGTCGAGCGGGAGCATATGCTCCATGCTGCCAGCCTCCACAGTCCGGAGCAGTTTACCCTCGGCCGTGTACAGCCGGATACGCTGCATGGGCGCTGCGCTTTGCAGGGTCAGCACCTCGCGGGCCGGATTGGGGAAGACCAGCAGCTCTTCCACCGGCAGCGTCTGGATGCCGGCCTGGCTCAGTTCGGTGACCGAGACCAGCGCCTCGCCGCTGCCCGGCAGCAACGCAGCAGGATTGGAGCCTGTAATGGTGACGGCATCCACAAAGATCTGGTCCGAGTCGTCGCTGGCGTCGTTCTGGATACGGATGCGGGCATTCGTAGGGAAGGTGTAGGCCGCATTGCTCAGCGTCAGGTTCACCACATAGAACGCATTGTTATTGAAGCCTGTGCCGGCTGCGAAGGTAGCGACGGTCTGATAGGCCGACCCGTTATAGTAGCGCACCCAGAAGTCTTCGCCTGTTTCCATCCCGTAGGCCTGGAAGTAGAACTGCACATCGAGCTGCGAGTAGGTGCTTGCATTGAAGACAGGCGAGGTCATGGCCGAAGCTGCGCCCGAATTGTCGCGGAGCTGCACCGAATAGCTGCCCTCATAGGAGCGGGTGGTGCTGACCCGTGCGCAGTCGGCGCCGCCGTCCGTCCAGCCGTTGAGGTTGGTCTCGAAGTAGTGCGCCAGAATCGTCGTCGGGGTACCGCCGCTGCCGCTCAGCGTCGTGACGCTGATGGTGTTGCTGGGGTCCGATACATTTGGCACTGCGTCCACGGCTGCCACGTAGATGCTGTACGTCGTCGAAGCTGTCAGGCCGTTGAGGGTGAAGGAGTTCGTGGCAGAGGTTCCGCTCTGCGTACCGTTGACGTAGATCCGGTAGCCTGTCACCGCGACGTTGTCGGCAGAGGCCGTCCATGCGAGCTGGGTGGAGGTAGCGGTCGTATTGGAGGCGGCCAGATTAGCCGGTGCGGTAGGCTTCTGGGTATCCGTAACCGGCGGCTGATAGGCAGCACCTACCCCCACGGCATGCCAGGCATTGGTGGTGGCGATCACTTCGGCCGAGTTTGCGCCGTACAGGTCGGCAGCCGCCTGAATAGCGCCGGTGCGGGCGCTGGCAAAGGTGGAGTTGGTCGTCAGGTAGACCGTCAGGTTGCGGTAGGCGATGGCAGCGGCTTTCTCCCGCCCGATACCGGTCACATTGTACGCATTTCCCAGGTCGTTGGTGCCCGATTCGCCCATCGCCAGCACGTAAAACCACTTGTTCTGCACCCCGGAATTGGAATGCACGCCGCAGTAGTCATTGAATACCGACGGGAAGGAGCAGTTGGGGTTCGACCAGTTTGTGCCGCCATAGGTATCGGGATCTCCGTAGAGGTTGGGATTGTTCATCGAGCGGATGGCGCCGCTGCCGCCGATTCCGATGTCGGTGCCCATCTGCCAGTCGTTGGTGCCGGTAGCATCGTATTCTACCATTTCCCCGAAGATATCGGAGAAGGACTCGTTCAGCGCGCCGGACTCCCGCTGATAGACCAGGTTGGCGGAGTATTCGGTCACGCCGTGGGTAATTTCATGGCCGGCGATATCGAGGGCGACCATCGGGCCATACGTCGTGCCGTTGCCGTCGCCGTAGGTCATGCGGGAGCCGTCCCAGTAGGCATTGGCATAGTTGGTCGAATAATGCACATAGGACCGCAGCACGGCGCCGGCGCCGTTGTAGGAATTGCGGTTGTGCTTGCTGAGGTAATACGCGTGGGTTTTTTCAGCGCCCCAGTGCGCCTGCACAGCCGTAGGATCGCTGGTGAAGACGGCGGAGGTGCTGGTGACGTCGGTAGCGGCACCGTAGTTGGTGCCGTTGTTCAGGCTGTAGGTTTCCAGCCCATTGCCGCTGCTGGTCTGCCGCAGGCGGTAGGAGCTGGCCGATACCTGATCGGCGGTGAACGTCACGGTGCCGTTGTAGCGGCTGGGGCCGCTGGCCGGCACATCGGCATGGTGGATGCGCGGATTTTCAAGGAATACCTCCCCTGTATGCGCATCCACATACACCCAGGCCCGGTACAGGGGTGCTTCGGCATAGAGATCAAATTTGTAGGCCAGCCGCGGACGGACTGCCTCCGGCGCATCGGCCTGCGCCGCAGCGATCACCAGCTCGGCAGCAGGCTGAACACCGTCCATCAGGCGCTGCACCTGCGCGTGACGCATGGCCGCGGCCAAGGCCTGCGGCTCGCTTACCGAGGGCTGGAGACTCAGCTGCCCAATCTCCAGCAGCTCTCCGCTCAGCAGCTCGATCTTGCCGCCCCGGATATGCACCGTCAGGGCTGCGCCATCTACCTTGATGCCCTGATGGTACTGCTGGTGAATCTCATGCGAAAAACCCAGCGCATCTGCAGTGCTGCGCTCCAGCCGGAACTCATCTCCCGGCTCCGGCGCCAGCAGATCGCGGAAGAGCTGCGTTTTCTGGGAAAGCGCCACCGGGGTGTTCAGTTCTACAACGGCCGGGGCCTGCTTGAACAAGGATCCCTGCAAGGGTTGAGCGGCAGCGGGAATGGCAATCAAGCATCCCAGCACTGCCCATAACGGCGTGAGGCATTTGCGCATTTTGGTGCGGTAAGAGGGGTTATAAATGGAATGGGTACCGCAGTTTACAAAAAAATTCAACGCTTGTATCATATTTCAATAAAAATAGCCGGGCCCTGCAATGCACGGCCCGGCTCATCTATACAACGCATGAACCCTCAGTTCCCCGCAAAATACCGCTTCCGGATCCAGAACGCAGCCCGCACCAGCAGGATCAGCGCCGGCACCTCCACCAGCGGCCCGATCACCCCGGCGAAGGCCTGCCCGGAGTTCAGCCCGAAGACCGCAATGGCCACTGCGATGGCCAGCTCGAAGTTGTTGCCCGAGGCCGTGAAGGCGATCGACGCACTGCGCGGATAGTCTGCGCCCAGCCATTTGCCCAGCGCGAAGCTGACGAAGAACATCACCGCAAAATACAGCGAGAGCGGCAGCGCAATCCGCAGCACGTCCAGCGGGATCCGCACGATCAGCTCGCCTTTCAGGCTGAACATCACCACGATCGTCGCCAGCAGGGCAATCAGGGTAATGGGGGAAATGACCGGCAGAAAGCGCTGCTGGTACCATTCCAGCCCCTTGGCCCGCACCAGGATCAGGCGGCTCAGCATCCCGGCCGCGAACGGAATGCCGAGATAGATGGCTACACTTTCCGCAATTTGCCCGATGGAAATGTCCACCGCCACGCCTTCCAGCCCCAGCATCGGCGGCAGCCAGGTCATAAACACCCAGGCATAAAAACTGTAGAAAAATACCTGAAACAGGCTGTTGAGCGCCACCAGCCCGGCGCCGTACTCGCGGCTGCCCTCGGCCAGATCGTTCCACACGATCACCATGGCAATACAGCGTGCCAATCCGATGAGAATCAGGCCGCCCATGTATTCCGGCTGGTCCCGCAGAAAGGCCACCGCCAGGCCAAACATCAGCAGCGGGCCGATCAGCCAGTTGAGCAGCAGGGAAATGCTCAGCGTGCGCACATCGCGGAACACCTGCGGCAGCAGGCTGTAGTTGACCTTCGCCAGCGGCGGGTACATCATCAGGATCAGGCCGATGGCAATGGGAATATTGGTCGATCCGCTGGACATCGACTCGATGCTGCGGGCGGTGCCCGGCAGCAGGTAGCCCAGCAGTACCCCGGCGGCCATGGCCAGGAAGATCCAGAGCGTCAGATAGCGGTCGAGGAAGCCCAGCCTCCGGCGGGCAGCAGCAGGGGTACTCATGCGTCGGGGCTTAGGGTTGCAGCGTAATGGGCCATATACTCCAGTTCTGCGGCAATCTGCCGGCAGCGTTCGTCGTAGCGCGCCTGCTCTGCGGGCGTGCCGTCGGCCACTTTGGGGTCTTCGTAGGCCAGCGGCAGCCGCAGGGCCGCACCGGGGATGAAGGGGCAGGCCTCGTCGGCTTCCGAGCAGGTCATCACGGCGCAGAAGTCCCGCGCGGGATTGGCCGGATCGTGATATACCTTGGAATAGCAGATCAGCGGCTCCGCCGCGTCTGCGTAGCGCAAGGCATAGTGCGGGTTGCTGCCGCCGGGATTGGCGACATCGAAACCGGCCCGTTCGAGCGCGGCCACGGCGCGGGGGTTGAAGGCAGTCGCCTCTGTGCCGCCGGAGTACGACTCCACAGGCACCAGGCCGTGCCGGGCGGCGCACACCGCCGCCCAGACCTGTCCGAAATGGCTCCGGCGGCTGTTGTGGGTGCAGATGAAGGTCATCCGGGCCGGCAGGCCGGCATCCGTGCGGCTGCGCACATAGCGGCCCAGCGATTCGAGCAGGGCGCGCCGCTCCGGCGGAATCGCCGCCAGCTCCGGGCCCAGGCTGTCGAGAAAGGTCTGAATGGCAGGGTATAGGGTCATGGGAAGCAGATTGCAGAGATACTCAGCAGCAGCTGTCGTCCGGGCCGCAGGCCGGTGCAGCCGCAGGATGAAAAGCGCCGAACAAGCCCGCGAGGGCTTCCTGCGCTTCGCGCCAGCCTTCCGGGTCGATGCAGTAGCAGAGCGCCGGGCCGCTGACCGTGCCGCGGAGCAGGCCCGCCGCTTTCAGCTCCTGGAGATGCTGGCTCACCGTCGCCTGCGCGAGGCCCAGCTCCTGCACGAGCTGGCTGTTGATGCAGCGCTCGCTCCGGAGGACCGTTTCGAGGATGGCGATGCGGGCAGGATGGCCGATGGCCTTGGCCAGCACGGCTAGGCGGTTCTGGCGTTCGGTGAAGAGGTCGCTGCGGGTAAGGCCCATAAGGCATTGGTATATTGCAATATTACGATGAAAATCGGCATGTGCCAAACTTTGCAATGCCCGGCGGCATGTTCGCCTGCTCATGCTTGTTAATCAAGGGCGTATCGCCGGCTTTGCGGCTATTTCGCCGCTCAGTGCGCTTCCAGCCAGGTTTCGCCGATTCCGGCCTCCACCTCCATCGGCACGGCCAGCTCCACCGCGTGCAGCATGTGCTCGCGCACGAGCGCGCGCATGGCATCTGTTTCCGGGCGGTACACGTCGAAGACGAGTTCGTCATGCACCTGGAGGATCATCCGGGAGCGCAGGCCGGCCTCGCGGATGGCCCGGTGGATGCGGATCATGGCCAGCTTGATGATATCCGCCGCCGTGCCCTGCACCGGCGAGTTGATCGCGTTTCGCTCGGCGAAGCTGCGGATGGTCTGGTTGCGGGAGTGAATATCGGGCAGATAACGCCGGCGGCCGAAGTAGGTCTCCACGTAGCCCTGCTCGCGCGCCAGCGCAATCGAAGCATCCATGTAGGCCTTGATTTGCGGATACTGGCGGAAGTAGGTTTCGATGATGTCCTTGGCTTCTGTGCGGGAGATGCCCATGCGGTCGCTGAGGCCGAAGGCGGAGATGCCGTAGATGATCCCGAAGTTGACGGTCTTGGCCGAGGAGCGCATGGCTGGCGTCACCGCATCCAGCGCCACGCCGAAAACCCGCGCTGCCGTAGCCCGGTGGATGTCCATGCCGCTGCGGAAGGCCTCGATCATGTTCGGGTCGCCGCTGAGGGCAGCCATGATGCGCAGTTCCACCTGGGAGTAGTCTGCCGAGAGCAGCACGTGGTCCGCATCGCGCGGGATAAAGCCGCGCCGCACCTCCCGTCCGTCCTCGGAGCGGATGGGGATGTTCTGGAGGTTGGGATTTTCGGAGCTGAGGCGGCCCGTGACGGCCACGGTCTGGCGGTAGGTGGTATGCACCCGGCCCGTGCGCGGGTTGATCATGCGCGGCAAGGCATCCACGTACGTGGATTTGAGCTTTTTCACGCCCCGGTAGGCCACAATGCGGTCGGGCAGCTCGTGCGTGCGCGCGAGGTCCATCAGGGTCTGCTCGTCCGTCACATACTGGCCGGTGGCGGTTTTCTTCTGCTTGCTGCCTTTGCCCAGCTGCATCTGGTCGAAGAGGATCTCGCCGAGCTGCTTGGGAGAATTGATGTTGAATTCCTGCCCGGCCAGCTTGTAGATTTCCTTTTCCAGGACCACCAGGCGCTGCTCCAGCTCCTGCCCGTACTGCTCCAGGGCCTGCGCGTCGATCCGCACGCCCTGGTATTCCATATCGGCCAGCACGGGCATCAGCGGCTCGTCGATTTCTTCGAAAATGCGGTTGCCGCGGACCTTCGGCGCCAGCTTGTGGTACAGCTGCAGGGTAATATCGGCGTCTTCGCAGGCGTATTCGCGCAGCGGCTCCAGCTCCACATCGCGCATCGACAGCTGGTTTTTCCCCTTTTTGCCGATCAGGGTTTCGATGGACACAGGCCGGTAGCCCAGCAGTTCGGCGGACATGTCGTCCATGTTGTGCTTGGATTCCGGCGCCAGCACGTAGTGCGCCAGCATGGTGTCGAACATCGGCCCGGCCACTTCGAGGCCGTAGGGCCGCAGGATGAGGAGGTCGTACTTGATATTCTGCCCGATCTTGAGGATGCCCGGATCGGCAAAGACTTCCTGAAATTCAGCCAGTTCCGCCTCGATCGACTCCCGGCTGCGCTCCGCCGGGAAGTGCAGCATGCAGGCCTTGCCCGGCTCGGTGGCGAAGGTCATCGCCACGATGTCGGACTGCATGGGGTCGAGCCCGGTGGTTTCGGTATCGAAGCACACGAGGCCGGCCCGGCGGATTTCCCGGATCAGGGCCTGGCGCTGCGCGGCCGTGGTGAGGACCTCGTACTCGTGCGGGGTGGTTTCGATCGTGCGTTCGCTTCCCGGCATGGCGGGCGCCTCCACTGGCGGCGGGCTGCCGGCGGCGTTGCCGAAGAGATCCTGCTGCGGGGCGGGCCGCACCGGATTCAGGCGGCTGTTCAGGATGCGCTGGATCGTGGTTTTGAACTCCAGCTCGGCAGCCAGCTGCATGAGGGCGTCGAGGTCGGCGTGCCGGATCCGCAGGTCCTCGGGCGTCCAGGCATAGGGCACATCGGTCATGATGACCGCCAGCTGCTTGGAGAGCAGGCCCTGCTCTGCATGCGCCTGGACCGTTTCCCGGATGCTCTTCTTCGTGATTTCCTCCGCACGGGCAATGACATTCTCCACCGTGCCGTACTGGCTGATGAGTTCGAGCGCGGTTTTATCCCCGATCTTGGGAATGCCGGGAATATTGTCCACCGCATCTCCCTTCATGCCCAGCAGGTCCACGATATGCTCCGGCGGCACGCCGAATTTTTCCACCACCTCCGGAATGCCCAGCACCTCGTAGCCCCCGCCGAAGGTAGGCCGGTAGAGGAATACATGGGGCTTGACGAGCTGGGCGTAGTCTTTGTCGGGCGTCACCAGGTACACATCGAACTGCTCCGGGTCGGCCTGGGCGGAGATGGTGCCGATGAGGTCGTCGGCCTCATAGCCGTCCAGCGCGATCGACTTGATGTTCAAGGCTTCCAGCAGCCGGTAGGCATAGGGCACGGCGATGGTGATGTCCTCCGGCTGCTCTTCCCGGTGGGCCTTGTAGGCCGGAAACTGGATATGGCGGAAGGTCGGCGCGTGGGTGTCGAACACCACCGCCATGTGGGAAGGATCTTCCTTGGCGATGATTTCGAGGAGGGTATTGGTAAAGCCGAAGAGCGCGGAGGTATTGAGACCCGTGGAGGTCACGCGCGGATTTTTGATGAACGCGAAGTGCGCGCGGTAGATCAGCGCGAAGGCATCGAAGAGGAAGAGTTTCTGGCGGGGCATGGAGGGGCGGTTTAGGCAAAGATAGGGAATTGCGATGGGCTGTGCAGCCTGATCACGGGTATACTACCCCTGTGCGCTATAAAATTCTCCGCAATCCCTTCCTCACCTGCCTGCTGCTTCGGCAGGCGCGGCCTGCTGCCCGCGGGCCAGCTCCGCACGGAGCTCCTCGGTCGTTTTGCGGCTGCCGTCGTGGCTCCAGCCCGGCGGGTTGAATACATAGCCCAGGCGCTGCCGCCACGTCAGGCCCGGCCGGGCCAGGTCCTGGAACAGATCGGCCCACTCATGAAACGCAATCCGCAAGGGATTGAAGGTGTGGATGTTGCGCGTGAGTCCGTACTTCGGGCGCTCTTCCTCCTCCTGAAAGGTGCCGAACATCCGGTCCCAGATGATCAGCACCCCCGCGTGATTTTTGTCCAGGTATTTGATGTCCGACCCGTGGTGGACCCGGTGATGCGAGGGGGTGTTGAAGATCCATTCGATGGGCCGGGGCAGTTTGCCGATCAGCTCGGTATGGATCCAGAACTGGTACAGCAGGCTGATGGACTGCATCATCAGGATCATCTGCGGGTGGAATCCCACGAGCGGCAGCCAGCACCAGAAGATAAATCCGCCCGAAATGGTGCCTGTCCAGGTCTGCCGCAGGGCCGTGCCGAGGTTGTATTTTTCAGAGGAATGATGCACCACATGCGATGCCCAGAAATACCGCGAGGTGTGGGCCGTCCGGTGAAACCAGTAATAGGTGAGATCTTCGGCGAAAAAGAGCAGCACCCACACCCACCAGGCCTCTCCCAGCTTGACCGGCGCGAGCCAGTAGGCCGCCGCATAGGCCGTGTAGGCTACCCCTTTCGCCAGCAGGCCGATGAGCACGTTGCCGATCCCCATCGCCAGGCTGCTGAAGGTATCTTTCGCATCGAACAGCTCCCGGTGCTGGACCGCCGCTACCATCACCTCCGCCAGCAGCAGGAGGATAAAGCCGGGAATGGCGTAGTGGATCAGATTGGGATACATAGGCGCAATCGCAATGAAGATCAGGGATAAAAGTACAGATTTGGCAGCCAACGCGCAAGGCGCGCTCACCAAACCTCCAGCGGACGGGGCAGGATGACCGTCTGGGAGGCAGTTTCGTTGACAAATACGGTCAGGGTCACGTCGTACATGCCCGGATAGTCGTAGCTTTTGATCGGATTGCGCTCCCCGGAGCTGGTCCCGTCGCCGAAATCCCAGCGGAAGCGGTCGCCGTAGGCGCATTGCGCGCGGAAGCGCGTAGGCGTGCGCCGGTCGATGCGGTTGTCCGCCGCCCGCACGAAGATCGAAGCCCGGATGGAATCGGCCGGCAGCTCGTCCACGCGCAGCATCCAGTAATCCGCATTGCCGGAGGCCTGCGCGCCGAAGGTATTGCGCTTGGGCCCCAGGGCAATGAGCATGCCCGGCTCATATTCCAGCACCGCCGAGCAGGATTCATCGGCGGGCCCTCCGTATCGCGACTGCCAGATCACGGTTCCTTTGAGATCGAGGCGGAGAAGAACCGCATCCAGGCCGCCTTTGCCGCCTGCGGCGGCGGTGACCGCTGCCCCGCCTGCGATGTAGCCGCGCGGCCCGCAGGAAGCCGCGCAGGTCAGCCAGTCGTCGCCGGGCTGCCGCATCTGCTGCTCATAGATCAGCTTGCCTTCGGCCGTGAGCCGCATCCACCAGCTGTCGCGCTGGGCGCCCTGCTCCACTTCGCCTGCGGCGAAGATCCGCCCGTCGGGGGCTTCGGCCAGCGCCGCGATCCGGCTTGCCGCGCCCCTGGGATAGCTGCGGTCCCAGGCCGGATAGCCCTGCCGCGAAAGCCGCATCAGAAAGGCCTGGGCCGGCCCGTTGAGGGGTTCCGACTGTCCTGCCAGCAGATAGCCGCCGCTGCTGCTCCGGGTCAGCGCCGCAGTCTGCTCCGCTCCTCGCCCGCCGATCACCCGGCTGAAGCGGGGCAGGCCCCGCGGCGCCATGCCGAAGATCCAGCAGTCGCTCTGGCCCTGGTTGCCGCCGGTCTGCCCGTCGCGCGAGTGGCTGTGCCCGGCCAGCAGCCAGGCCCCCGCCGAGTCCGGCGCGGCAGCGCTGAACAGGTCCAGCGAACTGCCGCCGTAGCCCTGCATCCACAGGATGCGGCCCTCCTGGTCCAGCTGCCCGGCAAAGGCCTGGGCGCCGTAGGTCTCGGCGCCCAGCTCCGACTCCGACAGCAGGCTGTTGGCTACCCCCGCGAAGAGCACGCCGCCCTCCGCATCCGGCGCCAGCGCGTACAGCGCTTCGCATCCGCTGACCGAGATCTCCTGCTCCCAGTGCAGCGCGCCGTCCGGGCCGGTTTTGACCAGCCAGATATTGGTCTCTCCGTTTTCCGCCAGGTGCGTCACCCCGCCGAGGACCAGCAGGCCATCGGCAGTCCGGACCATCGCCGCCGGGTAATCTTCGCCCCGGTTGTCGAAAAAGCGCGACCAGCGCAGCACCGGAAAGGTCTGCGCCTGCAGGCAGCCTGCCCATCCTGCCAGAAGCAGCCAGCAGCCGCGGCGAAGGCTCATAGCTCGCGCAGCAGGGGCATCGTCAGGCAATGCGGGCCGCCATTGTCGGTGCGGATCTCGTTGGAGGACATCAGCTCCAGGTGCGCGGCAGGGTCGCAGCGCTGCATGCATGCCTTGAGCGCATGGGCAGTCAGCGGGTTGCGGTGGTAGGCCACCGCCCGGAACGGCGCCGTCGTGAAGACATTGCCCGCCATGTTGTGCTGTTCGAAGAGCGCCGTCATCAGGTGCTCATAGGGCGAGGGGTAGTCGTCCGGCGAGCCGCCGATCCAGGTGATCCGCGCCGGATCGATCAGGCCGTCTTCGATGAGCTGGTCCAGAAAGTACCGCGAAGGCACCGGCAGCCGCTCTACCCGGCCCCGCTGGCGGATGTAGTCGCGGTCGTAGATCTCCACCTTGCCGGCATGCTCGAAGTGCTCCTGCGAAGGCACCCGGCTCAGGTCTGTCTGCTTGACCTCCATCGTGCTGCGCACCCAGGAGATGAAATGCTGCAGCACCGCCTTGGGGCCGCCGTCGGTTTCCGGATCGGGATAGCCGAAGATATAGGGCATGGCGATCGCCGCTTTCGGCCCCACCATATTGAACACGGTATCGAGATGAATGAACCCGCGCAGATCCGGCACGTTGACCAGATAAATCCGGCGGATTTTATGCTCGAGGTCTGCTTCCAGCAGCTTTTCCACCAGCAGCTCGAACGCTGCACGGGTCGTGCGGTTGGAGTACAGGTACTCGTGGCGCCCCACACCGATGGCGAGGGTGTCTTCGCTCAGCACGAGGATGTTGCCGCCTTCCAGCAGCAGATGCTCCTGCAATCCGCTCTGAGTAGGGTCGGTATCGATGTTGCGGAGCAGTTCCACCATGTCGAGAAAGATGGAGCCGGGCTCGAACATCGGATGATGCTTGAAAATAGAGCGCACGAGGGTCGGCTCGTGCCGGCGGCGGGACGAGGCCATCGAGGTAATGACCACCCCGCACTGGGTGGTGGCCGAGGAATCGCGGACCCACATCATTTCTCGTTTGGGGGAAATGATGATATTGGGCAGGCGGCCGTTGTTCGGCGCCAGCGAGCGCGGATAACCTTCGATCAGGTCGCGCACCAGCTCGGCTGCGGGGTATTTCTCCAGCCGGATGCTGCGGGCCTGCAGATGATCCACATACATATCGGCACGGGTGTGGAGCGTGTCCTGCAAGATCCGGTAGCGGGTCTGATAATCAGCCTGCTCGAAGATTTCGCGCAGCAGATCCGCCACCTCGAATACCTGTCCGGCGCCGGTTTCGCGGATGAGAAACTGCTTGAGGTCCTGGTGGTCGCGGCGCAGTTCATGATGCACGCGCGGATAGGGGCCCATGAAGGGATGATCGCCTTCCCAGGGAATAACCTGGCGGTGTTCTTCGCCGGGCGTATGGACCATGACAGCTTTGAGCTGTTTGTATTCGGAGGTAATAATGGGTTTCATTGGAAAAAGGCTTGAAAAATAGCGTAGTCCTGAACAGGTACAGACCAAATGGGAACAGGCGGGCAGGCGCTCAGGCCTGCCCGAAAGGCGGAAATACTTCGGCGAGCATGCAGCGCACACTGCCGCCGCCGTAGGTTTCGATGACATCGAGGGGCACCACGATCAGCCCGCTGTGGCGGGCGAGCAATGCCCGCTGAGCCTCGCCGAGCGCGGCATGCGCACGGGCGGAAAGCACGGTAAAGCGCTCGCCATCCGCATTGTGCACCTGCAGCATGTTGCCGGCGAAAGCCTCCATCTGGGCCAGCGAGATCTCCAGGATCTCATGGCCGGTATCCCGCAGCCGGCGGGCCAGTGCTTCGCGCGCCTCGGGCGGCTGCACCGACTCCAGGCACACCACGGCAAAGGTATCTCCGACGGCCATCATTACATTGGTGTGGTAAATGGCCCCGCCTGCGGCATCCAGCGCGTCGAAGACAAACGGCTCGTATCCCAGTTCGCGGCCCCAGGCTTCCAGCAGCTCCGGATCGGTGCGCGGCGAGCGGCAGGCATAGGCGATGCGGTGCACCCGGTCGAGCACGAGGCTGCCGGTGCCTTCGAGGAAATGCCCTCCGGCCTCGCCGGCAGTCAGGTCCAGCAGGCGGAAGCCCCCGACTCCCCGGCTGAGGGAATCCACCACATCGCTGCGCCGCTCGGCGCGGCGGTTGGGCGCATGCATGGGATAGAGCACGGCCGTCCCTTCGGGGTGAAAGCTGATCCAGTTGTTGGGGAAGATGGAATCGGGCGTATGCGGCTCCGGGTGGTCGTCGAAGACCGTCACCTGCACGCCCGCGTCCCGGAGGAGCTTGACGAAGAGGTCGAATTCCCGGAGGGCCTGAGCCTGAACCGCTTCCGGCGCTTCTGCACCGGGCGCCTGCTGAAAGGCATTGCTGGATGCCGTCTGGTCGTTGTAGCCGAAACGCACCGGGCGCACCATAAATACGTGACCCGTAGTCTGGCCGGACGGCAAACCTTTCCGTTGAAGTTGCATACGCAGAGGACTTGTCTGTGCCGCAGGCCGGAGACTTCTCGCAGGAAGTCGTTGGACGTTATCCGGCAGATTCGGTATTTACGGCAAATATCTCAATTTCCCCCGCAATTGCCAATCCCTCCTATGGCTCAGACTCCCATCTCGACGATTATTTTCGACCTGGGCGGCGTGCTCATCGACTGGAATCCCCGCTACGTGTACCGCCAGCTCTTCGAAACCGAAGCAGAAATGGAATGGTTCCTGGCGAATATCTGCTCCCCGGAGTGGAATCACGAGCAGGATGCCGGCCGCTCCTTTGCCGACGCCACGGAATGGCTCGTCGCCCGGCACCCTGAATGGGAGCCGCAGATCCGCGCCTATTACGACCGCTGGGAAGAGATGCTCGGCGGGCCGCTGCACGAAACCGTGGACCTGCTGGAGATGCTCCACGCCGGCAGGCAGTACCGGCTGTATGCCCTCACCAACTGGTCGGACGAGTCGTTTCCGGTGGCGCTGGCCCGTTACCCCTTCCTCGGATACTTCGAAGGCATCGTGGTATCGGGCACGGAGAAGCTGGCCAAGCCCGATCCGCGCATCTTCCAGCTGCTGCTGGACCGCTACCGGATCGATCCGGCAGCCGCCGTCTACATCGACGATTCGCTCCGCAACGTGGAGGCCGCCGCCGCCCTGGGGCTGCAGGCCATTCATTTCCGCAGCCCCATGCAGCTCCGCGAAGCCCTCGCCGACCGCCTGGGCACCTGATCTTCAGCCTCCTGCCAGCGAACGCACGTAGCGGTCCGCACAGCGCCGCTCTTCAGGGTTCATCTGCTCGTACAGCAGCGGATAGTACGGCTCATGTACGAAGTAGCAGATCACGTCCGGGTCCCCGATGTTGATGCTCCGCATGCGCAGCATGCCCAGCATCATCGGGATCCACTGATACGGATGGTACAGCAGCGGCCTGCCGGATATGCCGGCGGCAGCCAGCGCGGTCTGCTCCCGCACGGCGATGACCGTTTCGGCCCGGCTGTGCTCCGCGTTCACGACATACTGGAGCGACTGCACGAAGAGCTGCTGGATAAAGTGCTTGAATGCCGTATGGCTGGGCGCAGCCGTATCGCCGCTGGCGTAGGCAGGCCCGCCGCGGGCATTTTCGAGGTACACCGTCCCGCCGGACCAGAGCAGCCAGCCGCGCAGAATGCTGGTATCCAGGCGCATCCGCAGCGGATTAAGCGGCTGCCGGATCAGCTGCCCCGTCAGCAGCGCCTCCTCGGAGGCTGGCGGCAGCCATTCGGTCCGGAACTCCACCTGCCGCGCCGCCGAGTCGAATACGCCGAAGTGCAGCAGCAGGTGCCGGAGGTACAGCTTGTCGAAAGGTTCGAGCGGCTTGGCGGCCAGCGCCTGGTCCACAAAGCGGACCCGCAGGGCGGAGACGCCCGCATCGTCGAGCAGCGGAATGCGGCTCAGCATCTGGCCGATGGCCGCATTGGCACCGGCCGCCGCTGCCGGCGCCATGCCGGCCTCCAGGTGAAACACCGACCCGTCGCCGCTGCGGATCAGACAGTTGCGCTCGTAGAGCGCCATGCCCCCCGCCTCCCCGAATTCCACCATCAGCGCAAAGGTCCCGCCGCCGGCCTGATACGGCTTGCCTTTCAGCTCCGTATAGGCTGTCAGCCGCAGCAGATGCTCAGGCGCCAGCGGAAAAGCAGACAGCCGGCTGTGAATCAAGGCGGAAAGGGCAACCGCGGAAGGCTGTGCAAATGCGGCAAATACCGATACCAGAAGCGTCAGGCTGCATAAAGAACGACTTACAAAACGCATCGATCCAGGGCAGATAGTCCGACACCGCGAAACTGCCGCTTCCCCCTCCGGAAACAAAATCCATTTGACAGCGATCCTGACGGCGGAATTTGACCAAAGTCCACACCCAAAAGTGCACCCGCCGGTTTTGCATCGTACGGGGAATGTGTATTTTTACCATCCTCCACGACACACACGCTTCCGACCTCCCTGCAAACTTCACCTTTCGCGTATGCTGAACGTAGTACTCTTCGGGCCGCCCGGTGCCGGCAAAGGCACCCAGTCCCAGAAAGTGATAGATGATTTCGGGCTGCGGCACCTCTCTACCGGCGACATGCTCCGGGCCGAAATGGCCTCCGGCTCCGAACTTGGAGACCGTGTGAAAGGCATCATGGCCGCCGGGCAGCTGGTAAGCGACGAAATCGTCATCGAGCTGATCGCCAAGCGGCTGGATCCCCAGGCTGCCGGCTTTATCTTCGACGGCTTTCCCCGTACCGTTGCCCAGGCTCAGGCGCTGGATCAGCTGCTGGAGGCCCAGGGCACCGGTATTTCCTGCATGATCTCGCTGGTCGTGCCCGAGGAGGAGCTGGTCGCCCGCCTGGTCAAGCGCGGGCAGGAAAGCGGCCGCAGCGACGACAATGAGACGACTATCCGCAAACGCATCGAGGAGTACACCAGCAAAACCCTGCCGGTAGCCGAATACTACCGCAGCCAGGGCAAGCTGAGCGAGATCGAAGGCGTCGGGGAAATCGAAGCCATCGGCACCGCCATCGCACAGGTCCTGCATGCGCACGCCTGAGCGGCGTTGATTGCTACTGCCGGAATCGCGAACTTTGCCCCATGCCGCAGGCAATCCCGCCTCCGGCTCACGAACGCTGTGTCCTGTGGCCGAAGCCTTTGTAGATCATGTCCGCATTTATTTCGCCAGCGGTAAGGGCGGCGACGGCGTCGTAGCCTGGCGGCGGGAAAAGTACGTCCGCAAGGGCGGCCCCGAAGGCGGAGACGGCGGGCGCGGCGGCCATGTCATCCTGCGGGGCAATGCCCAGCTCTGGACCCTGCTCGACCTGCGCTACCGGAAATTCATCAAGGCCGAAGACGGCCAGCCCGGCTCCGGCCAGAATAAGACCGGCCGCGACGGCAAAGACGAGGTCCTGGAGGTGCCGCTGGGCACCGTCATCCGCGATGAGGAAAGCGGCGAGGTGCTGGGCGAAGTCTTACATGACGGCGAAGAAATCCTCCTGCTCCAGGGCGGGCACGGCGGCCTGGGCAATACCAATTTCAAGTCGGCCACCAACCAGGCTCCGGATTATGCCACCCGCGGCGGTGCCGCCCGCGAGCTCGTCGCCGTGCTGGAGCTCAAGGTGCTCGCCGATGTGGGCCTTGTCGGATTTCCCAATGCAGGCAAATCGACCCTGCTCTCCGCGCTCAGCGCCGCCCGGCCCAAAATCGCCGATTACCCCTTCACCACCCTCATCCCCAACCTCGGCATCGTCCGCTACCGCAACTTCGCCTCCTTCGTCATGGCCGATATCCCCGGCATCATCGAAGGCGCGCACCAGGGCAAAGGGCTGGGGCATCAGTTTCTGCGCCATATCGAGCGCAACAGCGTACTGCTCTATATGGCGCCCGTGGATGCCGACAACATGGGCGGGATGTTTGAAATCCTGCTGCGGGAAGTGGCCCTCTACAACCCCGAACTGCAGGACAAACCGCGCATCTTCGTGGTTACCAAATGCGACCTGATCGATCCGCAGATGGAGCAGGAAGTACAGGCGGAGCTGCACGCCTATGATCCGGTATGCATCTCCGCCGTGACCGGCCGGGGGCTCGATGAACTCAAAGACCGGATCTGGCAGCTCCTGCATCCGGCTGAAGAACCTGCAATGCCATGAGCCTGGAGGCCTTTCTGCACGAAAAGCGGATCGATGCGGAAGCCTTCCGCCGTGCGCAGCCTGCGCATTTCGCTGCCCTGGAGGCGCTGCTGGCCCAGGCCGGCAAGGCCTCATTCGACCAGCAGAAGAAATTTCTCTTCAATCCGCTCCGGCGCGAATACCCCCTCGCGGTATCTGCGGAGGCGCCGGGCGCTGCCCCGCCTGCACGCAGGCCGCTGCCCCTGAAAAAAGCCGCTGCCCCGGAGCCCGAAGCCCCGCCGCAGCCGCCCGCGGATGCGCCCCTGCCCGCACGCAAAAAGCCGCTGCTGAAAACCGCCTCCCCGGAGCCCGAAGCCCCGCCGCAGCCGCCCGCGGATGCGCCTCCGCCCGCACGCAAAAAGCCGCTGCTCAGGACCCTGCCGCCAGATGCTCCGCAACGCACCGAATAGCAAAACCCCTTGCAGCACAAGCCGCAAGGGGTTTTTTCAGGCATGTGAACGGAATCAGTTGCCGCTGAGGTCGCGCAGCTTCTTGCCGTACTCGACCATCTCGGCGTCTTTGCCGATGTTGCCGGTGATGGAGACGAGCTGGCGGAGCCATTCGGGCTCGGTGGGCTGCGCCTCGTGGAGAAACTTCATGAAGGGATAGGCCGTTTCGAGCAGCTTGCGGACTTCCACATCCATCGCATCGACCTTGGCTTCATTGTATTCCTTGGACTTTTTCTCATTGACCGCTGCGGCTTGGTTGATATAATAGCGTGCGAGGCCGAAGTTGGCTTCGATGCTCTTCGGATCGGCATTATATACCTCCTGGAACAGCGCGTGGGCTTCTTCGATCCGCTCGTTGCGGTCGAGCATGCTGGCGAAGACCACCTTGATCTGCATATCCTTCGGATTGGCGGCGATTGCCTCCTGGAATTTCTTCACTGCCATCTCGAAGAGCGCCGGGTTCTGCTGGTAGATATTCAGCTCCTGGCGGCTGAGGGCTTCGTCCTTCGTGTACTTCATGCCTTCTTCCAGCATGCCGATGGCTTTTTCGCCGTCGCCCTGCTTGTTGTAGATCACAGCAAGCTGCTGATAGACATAGCTTACCTGGCCGGAATCGGTCTGAAATTCGGGGGTGGCACGCAGGGCCTGGGCGCCGGCATCGTCGGCGTAGTAGCGTTTTTTGTAGACCTCCACCGCCTTTTCGAGGGTATTGACGCAGCCGGTGGTGTCGCCGTTGTAGACATAGGCGGCACCGAGCATGCGGAGGGTCAGGAAGTGGTTGGGATTCAGCTCATCCGATGCCTTGAAGCGGTCGAGGGCCTTGGCGTTGTTCTCGCCGGAGAAGAGGCTGATGCCATCGTTGAAGAATACGACCCAGAGGCTGTAGGAAAAATTATCCAGAATGGCCTGTTTTTTCCAGGTATCGCCTTCGGGGTGGGAGATGGCCTTGTCGTAGTTGCTCTTCGCACGTTCGGCGAAGTCGGGGTATTTCGTGCGGAGCTCCTTTTTGGAGGTGTCGGCAGCCAGATCCAGATAGGCCTTGGCGAGGTAGTAGTGGGCCTTCGGGATGAGCTTGACATTTTTGATCAGTGCCTGATTGCCGAGCGCTTCTTCGAGTTTGAGAATCGCTTCGGCAGTGTTGCCTTGCTGCTGGGCGAGAACGCCGGTAGTCACCTTGGAGTTCTGCGCAGCGGCCTGCAGCGCCAGCAGCGCCGTGAGCGCGATGAGGAGGCCGAGTTGACGCATGTAGTTCATAAATTAAGTGAGAGGTAGATGCGAGCTTTCGCTGAGCTAAGATAACGGGATTCGCCTGGCTAAAGTACGGAATCCCGCAACACTGCGCGTTAAAAAATCCATTCGGTCAGGCAGGGGTTTCTGTTCCGTTTTCTGCGCCGTTTTCCCCTTCTTCCTCCTGCTCCTGCACATGTGCCACGGAGGCGATCCCGTCGTTTTCGCGCAGCTTGATCAGGCGCACGCCCTGGGTATTGCGGCCCAGCACGCTGATGTCGCGCATCCGGATCCGGATGGCGATGCCGTTGCGGGTCATGATCATCAGGTCTGCGTCCTGCGCGTCTTCCACCTGCTTGATGGCGATGAGGGCACCGGTTTTGTCTGAGATCTGGATGGTCTTGACCCCTTTGGCGCCGCGTGCGGTCAGGCGGTAATCTGCCAGCGGCGACTGCTTGCCGTAGCCGTTTTCGGACACGACGAGGAGCTTGGCCTGCTCGCTATTCACCACTACCATGCCGACGACGGCATCCTGCTCGTCCTGGAGGGTAATGCCGCGCACGCCGGCGGCGCTCCGGCCCATATCGCGCACATCGGCCTCGTCAAACCGCACGGCATAGCCGGAGCGGGCTGCGAGCACCACCTGGCTCTTGCCGTTGGTGAGCTTTGCATCGATCAGCTCGTCGCCCTCGTTGATGGAGATGGCGATGATGCCGGTGGCGCGCGGACGGCTGTACTCCTCCAGGAGGGTTTTTTTCACCGTACCCCGCCGGGTGGCCATGATGATGTAGTGGGAATTGACGAAGTCCTCGTCGTCGAGCTGGCTGACGGTCAGGTAGGCCTTGATCGTATCTTCGGACTCGATATTGATCAGGTTCTGAATGGCGCGGCCGCGTGCGGAGCGGTCGCCCTCGGGGATCTCGTACACCCGCAGCCAGTAGCAGCGCCCGGACTGGGTGAAGAGCATCAGATAGTCATGCGCGCGGGTAGAGAAGACATGTTCGACGAAGTCGGAGTCTTTGCGGGCGACGCCGCGCGCACCGGTGCCGCCGCGGCCCTGGGCCTGGTATTCGGAGGCGGGGGTGCGTTTGATGTAGCCTTTGTTGGTGATCGTGACGATCATGTCGTCATTGGCGATCACATCTTCGAGGCGGATTTCCCCTTCAGCCGGCAGGATTTCGGTGCGGCGCTTGTCGCCGTATTTGTCTTTGACTTCCTGCAGCTCGTCCTTGATGATCTGCATCCGCAGGCTTTCGTCGGCCAGCACGGCCTCGAAGTAGGCGATCCGCTCCATGACCTCGCGGTACTCCTGCTGGATTTTCTCGCGTTCGAGGCCGGTGAGGCGCTGGAGGCGCATATCGAGGATGGCCTTGGCCTGGATTTCGGAGAGGGCGAAGCGGCTCATCAGGGCTTCGCGGGCCAGGTCTGCGGTCTGCGAGGCGCGGATGAGGGCAATCACCTCGTCGAGGTGGTCGAGGGCAATCAGCAGGCCTTCGAGGATATGGGCGCGTTTGCGGGCCTCTTCGAGATCGTAGCGGGTGCGGCGGATGAGCACCTCGTGGCGGTGATCCACGAAATGGCGGATCATATCCTTGAGCGTCAGGGTCTGGGGCCTGCCGTTGACGAGGGCTACGTTGTTGATGCTGAAGGAGGTCTGCAGGGGCGTAAGCTGGAACAGCTTGTTGAGCACCACGCGTGCGTTGGCATCCCGCTTCAGCTCGACGACGATCCGCAGGCCGTCGCGGTCGGACTGGTCGCCGGCATCGGCGATGCCTTCGAGGCGGCCTTCCTTGATCAGCTCGTCGATGCGCTGGATCAGCGAGGCCTTATTGACCTGATAGGGAATTTCGGAAATGATGATGCGCTCCTGATCGTGCTCGGTCTCAATCTCGGCACGGGCGCGGATCACCACGCGGCCCCGGCCTGTGGCAAAGGCCTGTTCGATGCCTTCGGTGCCGTAGATGATGCCTGCCGTAGGGAAATCAGGCCCTTTGATGTGCTGCATCAGTTCCGGAACCTCGATCTGGCGGTTGTCGATATAGGCCCTGACTGCGTCCACGGTTTCGGACAGGTTGTGCGGGGGCATATTGGTCGCCATCCCGACTGCGATCCCGCTGGAGCCGTTGACGAGGAGGTTGGGGATTTTGGCCGGCAGCACCGTCGGCTCGGAAAGCGAGTCGTCGAAGTTGAGCTTGAAATCGACGGTATCCTTCTCCAGATCGGCGAGCATTTCCTCGGCGATGCGGCGGAGGCGGGCCTCCGTGTAGCGCATGGCGGCGGGGTTGTCGCCATCGATGGAGCCGAAGTTGCCCTGCCCGTCGACCAGCGGATAGCGGAGCGACCAGTCCTGGGCCATGCGGACCATCGTATCGTAGACCGCGCTGTCGCCGTGGGGATGAAACTTTCCGAGCACTTCGCCGACAATACGGGCCGACTTTTTGTACGGGCGGTTGCTGGCCAGACCCAGTTCTGACATCCCGTACAGGACCCTTCTGTGAACAGGTTTCAAGCCATCCCGGACATCCGGCAGTGCACGGGAAACGATGACCGACATCGAATAGTCGATGTAGGCGGCCTTCATTTCCTCTTCAATGATGCGGGTTACAATGCGGTTTGTTTCAGCCATGGTCAGATAAGCCTCTAATGCGGCCTGCTTGGGAGGCGCAAGTTAGGCATTTCTTTGCAGGGATGAAAACGCTGCACTGCGGCCTTTTACCCGCCCGATCTAACGATCCGCACGGCAATCTGCCGCGCTCCCCGCGCATGTTGGATGCGCAGGACTATTGGTTTTGTCTATTTGCGGCAGCCGGGCATCTTTGACCCATACAGTTGAATCTTTTTATCGGGACGCCATGCGCAAATCAGAGCTTTCTGCAGCCCAGCTTCGGGATCTGAATATCTTCAACCTCATCCTGGAATGCAACGGATGGGAGGACCCCTACGACACCGAGCCGCGATTCGACGCCGGCGAGATGGTCAATCCGGAGGGCTTCCGCTGCTACCGCAACCGCGACGTATCCCTCCAGGCGCGCTTCCACGCACCGGTGAGCATGATCAGCGTGCTGATGACCGACTTTGCCAATACGGACCGCGTGCAGTTCCACTTCCTCTTCGAAGGCAGGCCGGAGCGCATCCTCGAATGGCTCGCAGCGTCAGCCCCGGCCCTCGACCTCGAAAGCTACCCCGATCTGCTGCGCAAAGCGGAAAACCGCTGCGAAATGATCCTGCTCGAAGTGTCGGATACCGAAATCTACGAAGTCAAGCCTTCCGCCGACGTGCGCTGAGCCCGCTGCGGGTCAGACGAGAAACTCGATGGTGATCATGTCGTGCACCTTCAGGCCGAGCAGCTCTGCTGCGGAAGCTTCGCGCATGGCGATTTCAAGGTTGTTGCTTTCGCCGAAGAGGGCCAGCGCATCCGCCCGGGCCACATCGGAGTAGGCGTTCACGATCCGCCGCAGCCGCACGTTGCGGATGATGATCTCGAACCGGCGCCCCTGCTTCATATGCAGGAAGCCATCCCGCCGGATGTTGGTGATGGCATTGCCGAATTTATCGATGTGGATAATTTTTCCGCGCAGGGAGTGCCCGTTGGATACCGGCTCGCCCCAGCGCAGGTCGCGCAGGGCTACCTGGGGGCCCAGCTCCGCTGCCGCGCCGCCGCCGGCCAGAAAGGCCGCCGCCGGCGCGAATACGCGCGCCGCGCGGAAGGACGGCGGATAGCTCCGGATCAGCAGATCCTCCCGCTGGATGTCGATGGCCTCCCGCACCTCGCCGTTGCTGATCAGCGTCAGGATGCCGTTGTTGGGGCCCACGAACCACTGGTCCCGGTAGCGCATGACCACCCCCTGCCCCCCGTCGCTCAGGTCCGGATCCACCGCAATGAGGTGGATCGTCTCCGCCGGAAAGGCCGGAGCAGCATGCTGCACGATGAATGCGGCCTGGAGCAGATCGTAATTTGCGACCGTATGGGTCACATCCACCAGGGTCAGGCCCGGACGCAGCGACAGCAGAATCCCCTTCACCACGGCAGCGTAGTGGTTGTCGTGGCCCATGTCGGAGGTGAGCGTTACGATCGGCATACTCGAAGGGGGTCCGTAGATGCGCAGGGTGCCATATTACATGTCAGGCCGGATCGAATCAAGCCCGCTTGCATTTGAGCGTTAAAGTTATGTAATTTTATCATCTGGACCCCGAAGTATACTACAAACCATAAACTGTTTACTGCTTGGTAGAACACACGTTTTTGCTCGAAGACATCAGCCCGCTGGAGCTGTACGGCGTCAACAACCTGCGCCTGCATCAGATCGAAGAGGGGTTTCCGGAGGTCCGGTTTGTCGCCAGGGGCGACGAGCTCAAAATCAAAGGCGAAGAGGAGAAGATCACCCTCCTCAAGGGCCTGCTCGCCTCGCTTGTGGAGGAAATCCGCCGCAAAGGCCGCCTGAGCGAGGTGCGCTTCCGGGAGCTGATCGCCCCGCAGGCCCCGGCCCATCCTGAGGCCGGCCTGCCTCCTGCCCCGGCGCCCGGCGAGGAGGACGAGGTGCTCGTGCACGGCGCCAGCGGCCTCATGATCCGCGCCAAAAACCGCGGCCAGCGCCAGATCGTCGCCTCCGCCCGCGAAAACGACGTGGTCTTCGCCGTGGGGCCCGCCGGCACCGGCAAAACCTATATCGCCGTCGCCCTGGCCGTCAAAGCCCTCAAAGAGAAGCAGGTGCGGAAAATCATCCTCTGCCGCCCCGCCGTCGATGCCGGCGAAAGCCTTGGCTTTCTGCCCGGCGATCTGCGCGAGAAGATCGATCCCTATCTCCGGCCCCTCTACGATGCGCTCGGCGATATGATCCACAGCGAGAAGCTGAAGTTCTACCTCGACAACGGCGTCATCGAGATTGCCCCCCTCGCCTACATGCGCGGGCGCACCCTCAACCATGCCTTCGTCATCATGGATGAGGCCCAGAATGCGACCGAGATGCAGATGAAGATGTTTCTCACCCGCCTCGGCGAGCGCTCCCGCATGATCATCACCGGCGACGACTCCCAGATCGACCTGCCGCCCAAGCAGCGCTCCGGCCTCCTGCAGGCCCTGCGCCTGCTGCAGGGCATCCGGGGCATCGGGGTGGTGCGCCTCCAGAACTCGGATGTGGTCCGGCACCGGCTGGTCCGCGAGATCCTGG
This sequence comes from Bacteroidia bacterium, assembly GCA_033765305.1. Lineage (GTDB taxonomy): Bacteria > Bacteroidota > Bacteroidia > J057 > J057 > RDXT01. The sequence goes on along the minus strand of JANRID010000016.1, from coordinate 122,008 downwards.
GCGCCTATGAAAAGGCAGACAAAGCAGCCAAATAGCCGGGCCGGCAGGGCCCGCTACTCGACGAAGAACTTGCTCTGATGCCGCAGCCCGCCGCCGGCATCGGCGATCTGCACCAGATACAGGCCCGCAGGCCAGTGCGCGAGCGGCAGCGTATGCAGCGGCAGCTCCAGGGGCGCATCGGCCACCCGGCGGCCCTGGGTATCCAGCACCCGCAGGCGCAGGCCGGCTTCTGCCGGATGCATCAATTCCACCTGCACCTGATCCTGCGCCGGGTTGGGATAGACGCGGGCAAAGGGGCCCAGCGGACGGACCGCAGGCTGCACACCGCATGCGTACAGGTCCGCAGGCAGATCCCCGGCGAACCGGGTGAACGGATGCGCATGAAACGCTTCAAAGCCCGGATGCGCTGGCGATCCGGGCATCGGAATCCAGTGGTGGTCCGGGCCGCCGTTGCGCCAGGTGTGGGCATAGGCTACCTTGCAGGCCAGGGTGTCGCGGCAGAGCGGCTCCAGCAGGGCCTCCATGAACCAGCTGTCGAGCTGCGTGCGCTGGATGCCGCCCGACACGCCGAACTCGGTGATGGCTGCGGCCTTTCCCTTGGCCTGGGCCAGCGCTGCGGTGATCCGGCAGTTGGCGAGCAGGGAATGGCTGAAATTGCCCCGCCCGTACTGGTCGAAGCCCAGTATGTCTACAAATTCGTCGCCCGGATAGCGCTCTGGGTACCCGCCGTAGTGCACCGGCGAGGCGGGCGAATAGGCATAGAGCAGGCTGTGTACGCCGAGGGTGTCGCGGAGCAGCCGGACCGTGTAGCGCCAGAGGGCGATGAATTCGTCCTCGGTGCAGTGCGCCTTGCCCCACCAGAACCAGCTTCCGGTATGCTCGTGGAAGGGGCGGTAGATGACCGGCACCGGCACGCCTCCTTCGGTCAGGGTGGTGAAAAACCGGGCCACGCGCTCCAGATGCGTACGGAAGCGGGCGCGCTCGGGGCTGCCAGGCTCCAGGATGCGCCGGACCGGATTGCCCTGGGTGTTCCAGGCGTCCTCCCCGTTGCTGGGGTTGTCCAGGTGGTCGCAGAAGGTCACAATGGCCCCCATCCGGTACGCGCGCAGCGCGTGCTCGCGGAAGGCCTCGTATCCGTACAGAAAATCGTATCCGAATACTGCCGGGAAGTCGCCGGCGGCGGCGAGGCAGTCGGAGCGGTCTGCCGTGCCGTCCGGATCGGCCCAGCCATTGCCTTCGTAGTTGCTGAGCTGATGCCCGAACAAGAGGGCATGGCCCTGCACAGCCCGCAACTGCGCGTACAGGGTGCGGGTTTCGCAGGTGGCCTGCGGGTCGATCTGCGCGCACAGCAGACCGGACACCGCCATCATCGTACTGAATATCAGATGCCTGAGCATATGGGAAGCCGGACGGGCCTGGGTCCGGATGCGGAAGATCGGCATCTGCCGCCGCTTGTGCAAGGGGGATACGGCAAGCGGGGGCGGCGCCCCCCGCGCCAGCCCCCGCAGATGCAGAAACACCTAACAGATTGCGCTCCGCTTTCGCCGGGCCATATCGGGCCTCCGATCGCGAAGCGCTGCTATACCTACGCAAGGTTCAGGCCTCCGGATTGCGCAGCTTGCTTTCTTTCTGCATTTCCCCATCTTCCTGCCGCCATTTCCGTATAATTCCCGTTTGGCCTACCTTTACCCTATGTCCGACCGCGTCTTCGAACTGCACAGTCCGTATCAGCCTGCCGGCGATCAGCCGGAGGCCATCCGCCAGCTTACCGAAGGGGTGCTGCAGGGGGAAAAGCATCAGGTGCTGCTCGGGGTCACCGGCTCCGGCAAGACCTTTACCATCGCCAATGTCATTGCCGCGCTGAACCGCCCTACCCTGGTGATCAGCCACAATAAGACCCTGGCCGCCCAGCTGTACGGCGAATTCAGGGAATTTTTCCCCAACAACCTCGTCGAATACTTCATCTCCTACTACGACTACTACCAGCCGGAGGCGTTTATCCCGACGACCAATACCTATATCGAAAAAGACCTGGCTGTCAACCCCGACATCGAGAAGCTGCGGCTGCGCGCCACGACGGCGCTCTGCACGGGCCGGCGCGATGTGCTGGTGGTGGCGTCGGTGTCCTGCATCTACGGCATCGGCAGTCCGGACGACTTCGAGGCCAATATTTTCTACTCCCGCGTGGGCGAAACCATCTCCCGCAACCAGTTTCTGGACCGGCTGGTGCGCCTCTTCTACAGCCGGAGCCAGGCGCTGCTGGAGCCGGGCAAGTTCCGCGTCAAGGGCGATACGGTGGATGTGTTTCCGCCCTACGATGATCTGGGGGTGCGGTTTATCTTTTTCGGCGACGACCTGGAGCGCATCCAGCGCATCGAGCCCGAAAGCGGGCGGCGCACCGACGAGCTGCGTGATTTTACCCTCTACCCCGCCAACCTCTTCGTGACGCGCCGCGAGACCCTGAACCAGTCCATCGAGGAGATCCAGGCCGATCTGGTGAAGCAGGTGGCCTACTTTGAAGCGCAAGGCCTCTATCTGGAAGCCAACCGCCTCAAGGAGCGCACCGAGTACGACCTCGAAATGATGCGCGAGCTGGGCTATTGCTCCGGCATCGAAAACTATTCCCGCTACCTGTCCCGCCGTCCGCCGGGCAGCCGGCCCTACTGCCTGCTGGATTATTTCCCCGAAGATTATCTGCTGGTCCTCGACGAGAGCCACGTGACCATCCCGCAGATCCGGGGCATGTACCACGGCGACCGCCAGCGCAAGCTGGTGCTGGTGGAGCACGGATTCCGCCTGCCTTCTGCACTCGACAACCGCCCGCAGAAGTTCGAGGAGTTCGACTCGATGGTCAATCAGGTGCTCTACATGAGCGCGACGCCCGCCGAGTACGAGCTGGAAGCCAGCGGCGGGGTGGTGGTAGAGCAGATCGTGCGGCCTACGGGCCTGCTGGACCCGCCCTGCGAGGTGCGACCCTGCGTCAATCAGGTGGACGACCTGCTGGATGAGATCGACGAGGAGGTGAAGCGCGGCAACCGGGTGCTGGTGACGACGCTGACCAAGCGGATGGCCGAGGAGCTGACCCGTTACCTGGGCGATCTGAACATCAAGTCGCGGTACATCCACTCCGACATCGATGCGCTGGACCGGGTGGACATCCTGCGCGACCTGCGGGAGGGCAAATTCGATGTGCTGGTGGGGGTGAACCTGCTGCGCGAGGGCCTGGACCTGCCGGAGGTGGCCCTGGTGGCGATCCTGGATGCGGACAAGGAGGGCTTCCTGCGCTCCGGGCAGTCGCTGATCCAGACGGCAGGCCGCGCCGCCCGCCACGCCGAAGGCCGCGTGATCCTGTACGCCGACCGGATCACTGACTCGATGAAAAAGCTGCTGGACGAAACGGAATACCGCCGCAGCCGGCAGATGGCCTACAACCAGGAGCACGGCATCACCCCGCGGACGGTGCGCCGGGCCACGCGCGACATCTTCCAGGATGCCCTGGGCAGCCGCGCCCGCAGCTACGAGGAATTTGCCCAGACGGTGAGCATCGCGGCGGAAGCTGCCGGCGAATACATGAATGCCGAGGAGCTGAAGAAAAAGATCGCCGCGATCCGCAAGGAGATGGAAGCCGCCGCCAAGGACCTCAACTTCATCGAAGCGGCCCGCCTGCGGGACGAGATGTTTGCGTATCAGGCGATGCTGAAGGAGCGGGGGTGAATTCATCCCGGAAATCATGTCTCCCGGGATGACAAACAAGGAGCTGATGGGCGGTGAGGTATTAAAATAAGGCTTATTCAGCGCCTAGACAAGTCCATACTTTTCTGCTTTGTAAACTTTCGAGTCTTGCAGCACCTCACTTATCTTCTGAGCCGTTCTATCCACCGTACCAAGGTTGATCCTGAAGCGCTCCAAAGCTGTTAGGAAGTGAGAGAAATTATCATTTAAATCATCTTCGGCATAGTACATATTTTTGATGTGGGATTTGTATACCGCCCCCTGAGTATGCAGCTGACGAGCACGCTCAAAGTAAGATAGTGCAAGCTCATTATAGTAATTAGTCTCCAGATGGAACATGAAAGGTTGTGAGATCATTCGCTTAACTAACTTATATATAGACTTATCTCTATCTTCAATAGATTTCTCATCTACAGAATGGCTCTGTGCTCTCAATATAGTTCTGTAAAAATCGCACCACTTAGCCATTTTATAATGGAGATAGCCCATCCAGCTAAATGAGGTCAAATATCCCACTCCAAAAATATTGGTATTTCTAAGCATCTCCGAAAGGCAGAATATCGAGTCTGCAATCAAAAACTCCAGACGGTCTTTGCCTTTATAATCTTCTAATCCATCACATCCAATTAGCTTGCAGTTTTCGTTCACATATGCAGCGTATTCATCCGATCTCATGGCTTTCTCCGCTTGAGTATTTTTTAAATCATCGATTATTTTATTAAACCCGCTTGCAATGAAGGTCCTGTAATTTAAATCTACCCGATATTGAAGTTCTAAAAGGCGGGTAAACCGATAGCTAGTGACTGAATATGGAGAAATTAGAAGACTTGTGTACTTGATAGAAAGTTTGTCATACTGCAAAATTCCCATGTTACACAATTTAATTTCTATTAGCGAATACAGCATCAAAACCTCCCTGAGTTCTCCATTTGTGCTTAAAGAAGTATAGATTCCCGCACTATCCTTGTGATCTCGTTCATATCCAAGTGTATCTTTGTATTTTAATATCTGCAATCTGGCGCTACTGGATCCAGACTTTGTAATCATACTAATAACAGGTTCAATGATTAGCTCTCTAAGAGACTTCAACACCTCTGAACCTTCCTCTTCACAAGTCTGATAAGATTCATTCGCATCTACTCCCGACAAATACTCATGTGTTATCCATAGAACTTTTTTCAACATAAATATTGCACTATACGTTTTTCCAGCCTTCACATAAGCCTTAAAAGCAAAATAACAAATCCCTATGACAGCATTTATATCCAGCATATCGGCATTACCTCTGTTTTGCTTTACCAACTCTTCATATGCACTATATATAGCTTCTATTTCTGTTTGACTTGAATGATTTTGTTTTTCTAAACCAAGTGCCTTGAAGATTTTTAAAGATAGCTTAAAATCAGAGGGATGCCTGTTTTCTTTGCACGGAAGCATTGTCAAAAATGCATCCCCGGTTTTTGACAGTATATTCCCTATTTCATCATAGTGTGCCCCTGTAAGCTCTCTGTTCCTATTTGAATACAGCAGTTCTTTTATAATTTTTAACAATGCAAGCTCTTGGAACTGAGTAGTATCCTCGTGCGTATCATTCTGTTGCCCGTTATACTGAATTTCAAACCGCCGAGATACCCAATACAAGCTTAATGTGTATGCATCAAACGCACTCAATGAAGAGCACGGCAGGCTTTTGATTTCGTCTATCCGCGACGCAAATGGGTATACATCAGGACTATTCGCTCTATCTTTTACGCCAAGGAATTTCTCTATAAAATTCTGATTCTTATAGAAAAGTATAGATCCAATATTATAATAAAACGTATATTTTATTGTAAATATCAGCCTTGACCGCACGGCACCTTCCTTTTTGCTTAATTTTGCACGAATTCCTATAAGAGTTTTTTTAAACATTTGAATTGTATCACTCAAGTTAATATCTGTAAATCCATCGGTACGGAATTTCTCCAGCAGAAATAGGATAGATAGATATGGCTGATGCAACACATTTAGTCCCAAGAAAGAATATTGATCGTTAACAAACGAGGAAGGCTTATTTCTAGTAGACTGTCCAAATAAAACCGGAAGCTGTCGAATAAGGCGTTTATAGATCGTAAAAGCCATTTCGTACATTTGCATTTTTTCATACGTAAGTGCCAGCTTTTGCTCTGTAAGTATTAGATAAATAGCTTGCTGCTCATTAATATCAGCAGGAATTATTGACCTAAGTCGCTGAACTGCACCTATATAGCTAATAATAGCATCGTCATATTCTTTATCATAGAAATGCAAATCCCCTATAAGAGAATGTAAAAATCCAATAGAATATATATGATTAGACTTATCAAGATCATTTTTATATCCTCCATAAGTTAGTTCCATTTCTTTAAGCTTACGTTTATAGTATCTCTTAATCAATAGAGATTCATCTAATGTGAAATTAAATGCAGCGTTGCTTAGATCTGACATTTTAGATATGAATTTTAACTCAGATGCAAACTTGCTATAGAATTTATATTTAAATATTCCTGTATTTGTGTTTCTTATAGCAAATCCCATATAAAAATTCAAGATATCTTCTATATACTGTCTTAAGTATGGAGCCTTATTGACGGTAATAATCTCAGGGATAACCTCTAGATTGTTCCAAGAAAAAGCAAATGGGTGAAATTTGAGCAAATGATCAATAATAAATGACGTTGAGAACAACAAACTATCGCTTGCAAGTTTTAGAAACCGGCTTGTGTGAATCAGATACGGCCTGTATACAGTTGCAGTAAGTCCAATATCAAATTGAGCTTTATAACCAAACCTAAGAAACAAACGCGAGCTAGGCTTAATAATCTGATCATCAGTATTTTTATTAAAGCTCTTTAAAAACCAATGCCGCTTTTTAGGCTCATTTGAGTTTGTTTTATTATTGCTCTTATTATATACTACAAGCTCTTCCCGATCCAAACTTTGTAACTGAGTTTCGTCCACTTTAACAATATAATTTTCAATTAAGTTCGTGATTTTCCTGGGTGTCCCACTGCTTCTGTAAGTCAGATACACTGTGAAATTTTGCAAAACCGTTATAACTTTTTGGATTTTAACAGTTGGGCCCAGGTCCTTGCTCTCCCCTTTAAAAATGGCTGATTCAAGATATTTCCTGTATTCCCTAAGATTAACATCTTGGGAATCTTTATTATTGTCCCGAGGAATCAGTACACTGCATAGCTGTTGTTCAGCCAATCCGGAGAGGTTGCCGCGAGAACTACGGCTTTCATCTCTTAGAAAGCTATCTACATAGAATATGCGACTGAAGATACTCCCGTAAAATGTATCCCGGTCTGCAATATCGGCTAACGATGCATCATACATCTCTCGCCCGCCTATGAAAATATACTTTGCCCTGGATACATTCAGAAGATTCTTGAGATTTGCCAAAAGTCTCCCTACAATATCTTGTCTTCTTCTGATCCGATCTGCAAGAAAGCTATTCCTTACAGACTCATAGCTTGGGTCTTCAGCCTCTTTTTCGCTAATAGCTGCACTATAATTGGGCTCTATTTTATCTAGTTCATCAAAAATAAACAATATTTCGGGAAGATTTCTACCTTTCTTGGTATTTCTGACATTATCTATATTCTCTAACACTCTAATTAACTCCATTTCTATCTCTTTTGCATTAGCTGGAGTATAAGCCATAGTTTTCTTATAGTCTCTTTTATTCTGATAGGAACCAGATAGTTCTGCGGCTTGAAGTCCTCCATTCCATGCTTGTTGAATTCCATTCTCAACAGATACTGATGCCGATATTCGTTCATTCAAAAAGTATAAATCGTCTAGTATATTTTTAATAGATTCTTGATTACGATCTGCCTTAGAAGTAGAGGATTTATGTGGATTTTTATTAAAAACTCGAATAACACTGTTTCTGAAATTATTTAAGATTTTTATATTCTTGCTATGGTAATAAATTTCCTCCTGAAGTCTTCTGGCAATAAGCCTCAGTACATCTACATCTCGGATTTCATCCTGAGCCAAGCTTATTTCAATTGGCACATAGCGCAACTTGTCGTACATCTGTTTATGCTCCTTATTGATCTTTTCAATTACTTTTCTGACTAAACTCGTTTTACCCATCCCTCTAAAACCTGTGACTAAATAACTCCCAGACTTGGATTCGACTTCAGTTAAAACAACCTCTAAATCTTTTAGCACACGCTCCCGGCCAATGAATTCAAACCTGTGCTGATGCTGCATAGGCAAGGCATGTTTATTTAAAGGACTTGGGCTATGATAAAATTTGTAATCTGGAATTTCTATATATACTTCTTTAACTCTGGCAGAATACTTACTCAGTAACTCATCAGACTTTTCGAACGATGAGATGTCTGCATTCTCAACTTTTGTGCTCATAATGCTGTCTTGTAATATGGTAGAAAGCAATGATAACTGATTATGCTCTTAAAAGCAAGTAAATTCAATAAATTACATCAAATTATAGCTGTTTATATACATCGAATATTCATTCTCAATACATGTACTTCAATTTTGACATTATCTGCCATTTGGCATATTCACTACGCGTATTAAAATGCATGTGACTTAAAAACACCATGAGAATTCCTACTTTGACACTACAACAGCAGTATTTCCTTCTATTGGAGTAGCCGGTATCCCCTCAAGCCATTGCATATCCTAACCTCTTCCCAAGAATACCAGCATCTAGTGGCTTAAGCAGCCTCCACTCTTTCACTACAGATTCAGCACGAAAGTATCTTCGGCTTGTTAGCCGGTCCTTGCTAATCGGCCTGCACCTAGCCGCAGCTGCACAGCCTATCGCTCCGCCCGCACAAGCCCCCATTTCTTACCCAACGTCAATGCGCGGCGCCGTTCCGGCGGCGTACCTTTGGGGCATTCGGTCTCACCTATTCTCCTATGTCTCCTGCTTCCTCCTTGTCTCTCCGCCAGGCGGCTGTCTGGGCGGGGACGAGCCTCCTGCTCATGGCCGCGCTGGCCGGTTTTGCCTACGGCTACGTGCTGCAAGGGCTGGAGCCGGCGCATCTTCCGGACCGCGAAGGCCTCTTCCGTCTGGGCCTGCTGGCCTGGCTGCTGATTTTTCTGCTCGATGTGCTGGCGAGCTGGGCGCTGTATGCGTACTTCCGGGAAACACACCGGTCTTTTGCCTTGCTGGCCGCCTGGCTGCGGCTGCTCTACACCGCCTTGCTCGGCGCAGCCCTCGCGCAGCTGGCGGCGGTCCTGCCTGCCAGGGCTGCGGGTCTGGATACCGCTTATCTCAGCGCCCTGCTGGGGGCATTCAGGCAGACCTGGGGCCTGGGGCTGATCATATTCGGGCTGCACCTGCTGGTCCTGGCCTGGCTGGCGCGGCGCAGCCCGGCGGTTCCCGGCTGGCTGGCCTGGCTGCTGCTGGCCGCAGGCCTAAGCTATCCGCTGGTGCAGCTGGGCAAGCTGCTCCTGCCCGGCTGCCCGGCGGAGACCGCTCTGCTGGAGCAGATTCTGGCCCTGCCGATGGCGGCGGGAGAGCTGGCGCTGGCGGGATGGCTGCTGGCCAAAGGGGGGAAATAACCGGCAGGGCGGCCTAGCGGCTGCGCAGCCGCCGCCGGATGCGGCTCAGCGATTCGGGCGTGACGCCCAGGTAGCTGGCTAGCTGGTGCTGCGGCACCCGCTGCAGCAGATCGGGCCGGGTACCGAGCAGGTGCAGGTAGCGCTCCTCCGGGCTGCGGGTCATGAAAGCCGCCCACTGGTGCTGCATCTCCCCAAAATCCTCGGCCATCATGCGCCGGGTCACCAGCTCCAGCGCGGGGAATGCCTCGTACATGCGGTGCTCCTCGCCCAGGTCGCCCGCCAGCAGTACGCAGTCCTCCAGGCACACCCAATAGTGGCCGGCCGGCTGCTGGCGGGCGTAGCTGGCAAAATCCGCCACCGCCTGGTTCTCGGTGAAAAATGCGGTGGTCTTTTCCTGCCCGCCCGCGAGCAGGTACTGCCGCACGCAGCCTTTCAGCACCCAGTAGCAGCGGCACGCAATGCTGTCCGGCTGAAGCAGCACGGTTCCCTGCGGGTATTCATCCGCCCGCAGCAGCGGCGCCAGGGCCTCGCGGTCAGCAGCGCCGAGTTCAGGGATGGAAGCGAGGAAGTCGCGCAGGAGCGGATGCATGGTCCAGGTATGGGGGATGCGGGCAGGCTTGCAGGCACGAAGATACATACGGGCCCGTTCTGATGGTCCTGCATCCCCTGAACGATGAGGTGGAGGACTTCCTGCCAGATGTGGAAACGCTCACGCAATGAACCGCAGCCGGGATGAGCAGTGGCTGCGAAAGTATCTTCGGCACGAACCCAATGCTTGATGTTCTTCGTAAACTGGGGGATGAACAAAACAGTCAAGGTGATCGGCTTACGGGCGCCTCAGTCTGACCTGGCTTTTTGGCCAGGACAGCCCCTCAGGAGCGAATCGCTGCCATTGAACTGTTGCGCCAGCAGTATGCCGACTCAAAGGTATTCAGCCCCGGCTTCCGAGCGTTTGTCGAATTGTCCGCCCCCAAGCACTCCCTGCGGGTTAATGCCCACACCTGGTGCAGCAGAACCGAAAGAGAATATCTTAATTTCCCCCCTGCACTTCATGCATTTCTTTAAAGCCCCTCCTATGCCCGAAGACTTCCGCATGAACCGCTCGGCGCTCAAGATCACCCGGCAAGGGCTCCCGGATCAGGACTGGCGGTATTGGATCGCACAGCCCCTCGAACTGCGGTGGCAAGCGCTGGAGTTTCTTCGTCAACACACCTTTGGCTATGACGCTACCCTCCGACTTCAGCGAGTTTATCAGGTAGTTAAACGCCCATGAAGTGGAATACCTCTTGGTAGGCAGTTACGCAGTAGCCGCCTGTGGTCATGTGCGAACCACCGGTGATATAGACTTTTAGGTCAATCCTACGGGAGAAAATGCTCAAAAGGTCATACATGCCCTTGCTGATTTCGGGTTTCGGTTCCCCGATTGGACCCCTGCCGACTTCACCAATCCAGACCAAGTGGCGCAGCTGGGATATCCTCCCCTTCGCATCGATCATGACCGCCACGTCCGGACTGAGCTTTGAGGCGGCGTATCCTCAGCGGAATGACATGCAAATAGATGGGCGGAACGTAAAGCTCATAGGATTGGGGGATCTCAAAAAGAATAAACGATCGACCGGCAGAAACAAGGATCTCGGGGATTTGGAGAATTTACCGGATGAATAGACCTGCAAGGCTCTTCCGATTCCCGATCCAATCGAACGGATCGGGCACACCTGGCCGCTGACCTGCCTGCGTCCAGGCGAACCCGCGGGAGCGGAAGCTCGAAGGCCCATGCCATCCAGCATGGAAACGCCGGACAGCCAGGGCGCTAGGAAAATCGCCGCGCAGCGCGTATCATTGAATACCTTCCGCCCAATCCCCTTGCCATGCTGCTCCGCTTCCGCATGCGCTTCTGGCTGCCGGCCCTTGCCCTGGCGGCCTGCAGCGCACCGCCCGCCCAGGCTCCGGTCCTCCCGCAGGAGCCCTTTGTGTACACCGATGCAGCCCGCCCCCGCTGGGTGAGCTTCGAAAACCCCGCTGGCGCTCCCGGCCAGGGCGGCCAGGAAAACAACGGCGCCAAGGGCCATCCCTTCGACCGCCTGCCGGCCGGCAGCACCCAGACCCTGCTGGACCTGCAAGGGCCAGGCATCATCACCCGTATCTGGATCACCATCAACCACCGCACGCCCTATATGCTGCGCAGCCTCGTGCTGCGGATGTACTGGGACGGCGAAACGCAGCCCGCCGTGGAGGTGCCCTTCGGCGATTTCTTCGGCGTGGGTCTGGGCCGTACCACGGCCTTCGAGAATGCCCTCTTCGCCAACCCCGAAGGCCGCTCCTTCAATGCCTTCGTGCAGATGCCCTTCCGCCGCAGCGCCCGTATCGAGCTGGTCAACGAGTCGGGCATGGACCTCCACATGGTCTTCTACGACATCGACGTGCAAACCGTCAGCCGCTGGGATCCGGCGTGGATGTATTTCCACGCCTGCTGGCGCCGCGATACCGCTACCGCGCTGGGACAGGACTTCGAAATCCTGCCCCAGGTCCAGGGCAAGGGCCGGTTTCTCGGCGTCAATGCCGGCATCAACGCCCATCCCCGCTACGGAGACCACTGGTGGGGCGAGGGCGAGGTCAAGCTGTACCTCGACGGCGACCAGCAGCTGCCTACCCTCATCGGCACGGGCACGGAAGACTATATCGGCACCGCCTGGGGCCAGGGGGCTTTCTGCAACCGATACACGGGCTGCCTCATCGCCGATCCGGCGGCGCGCCAGTGGGCGTTCTACCGCTATCACCTGCCCGATCCGGTCTATTTCGGAAGCGGCTGCCGCGTAACGATCCAGCAGATCGGGGGCAGCATGAAGGCCCAGGTCCGGGACCTGCAGGCCCGGGGCGTGCCGCTGATTCCCGTCAGCATCCATTCCGATACGGTCAAGCTCCAGCCTTTGTACCGCCCCGGTTCCGTCACCCAGCTGGACGATCCGGCGCTCATCGACGGCTGGACGAATTACTACCGCTCGGACGACATGTCCGCCGTTGCCTATTTCTACCTCGACCGCCCGTCCAGCGGGCTGCCCAGGCTCCAGCCGGCGGCGGTGCGCACCTGGGGCATCCGGCGGGAATAGCCGCTCAGGCCGGGCTGCCGGGCTGCACCGGCGTCAGCTTCGGCGCCAGCAGCTGGATGATGCCGAGCGCCAGCAGATAGGTGCTGCCGGCCAGCACGAAGAGCGGCAGGTAGCCGAACTGCACCCGGATCACGCCCGCGTACGCGGCGAGGATCACCCCGCCGAGCGCGCCGGCCATGCCGCCAATGCCCGTCACCGAAGCCACCGCATTGCGCGGAAACAGCCCCGACGCGATCGAATACATATTCGCAGACCAGCCCTGATGGGCCGCCGCCGCCAGCGCGATCAGCCCGACGGCAAGGTACAGACTGTGGGTCGTGGAGGCGAAATACATCGGCGTGACGGCCAGCGCGCAGAGCAGCATGGTGGTCTTGCGGGCCCGGTTCATGCTCCAGCCGCGCTCCATGAAGCGCGTCGCCAGCCAGCCGAAAAAGATGCTGCCCAGGTCCGATACGATGTAGATGACGAGAAACGGAATGCCCACCGTCTTGAGGTCCAGCTTCTGGCCCAGCGATTCCCCCGAATTGAAAAAGTCCGGCAGCCAGGACAGATACAGCCACCAGATGGGGTCGGCGAGGAATTTGCCCGTAATGAACACCCAGGTCTGGCGGTAGCCGAGCAGCTTCCGCCACGGGATGGCTGCCGCTTGCGGCGCCGGATCCTGGCCGGCACGGATATAGTCCAGCTCCGCCTGCGAGGCGCCGCTCTGTTCCGGTGTCTGGTAGAAGACCCGCCAGAGGATCAGCAGCAGGAAACCCAGGATGCCGGTAGCCAGAAAGGAGGCGCGCCAGCCGTACTGAGCCGTCAGCCAGGGAATGCCGGCGGCAGTGAGGATGATGCCTGCATTGGCGCCGGCGTTGAACAGGCCGGAGGCGAAGGAATGCTCGTGCTTGGGGAACCACTCTGCCACGGTTTTGATGGACGAGGGGAAATTGGCTGCTTCGCCCAGGCCCAGCAGGGCGCGGGCCCATTTCAGGCTGCCCAGCGAGCCGATGAAGGCCGTGGCCGTACCGGCCAGACTCCAGATCAGAATGCCCAGCGAAAAGCCCCGCCGCGTGCCCAGCCGGTCGGCAAGCCAGCCCATGACCAGAAAGCCCGCCGCATAGGCAAATTTGAACGCCGCATCCACGTAGCCGTACTCGATTTTGAAGCGGTTCTGGTCCGCTTCGGTCAGCACGGCATCCGGCGCCAGATCCAGCATCTCTTTCCGGAACGGCTCATCCAGCATCGTAAACGACAGCACCTGCCGGTCGATGTAATTGATGGTGGTAGCCATGAAAAGCAGCGCGACGATGCGCCAGCGGTAGCGTCCGGGTCCGGCAGCGGGCATAGGGGGCGGAATAAGGCGTAGCAGCAGGAAAGCAAGATACGCAGAACGACCTGCAATCCAACTGCTGCGCCTGCCGCTCAGCTCCGCTTCCGCAGTCCGTACAGGCTCTGCCCGATAAAGCTCTGCGGAAAGCGCTCGATTCCCGGAAAGCCCAGCCGGATGTCTCGGCCCTCATAGGGCATCCAGTTGGTGCGCCAGATATAATCCCAGACCGCCAGCGTGATGCCGAAGTTGATCCCCGCAGGGCGGTCTTCGGGAATGTCGTAGGCATGGTGCCAGATATGCATGTCCGGGCTGTTGAAAATCACCTTCATGTAGGGCCCCACGACTGCCGCCCCGAAGGCTGCGCCGCCCAGCGTCACGAGCAGGTTCAGGTACCATTCCATCGAATAGGAGGTCGTGGCGATGAACAGGGCGATCAGGCCGAACAGCACCCCGCCGGTCAGGCGGCCGCTGAGGTGGATATTGGCGTGGTTATAATGCCCCCAGGCCAGGGTAAAGATGTGGATGAGGAAAAAATCGTGCAGCCCCACGCCCAGCAGCGCCAGCGGCAGGTACTCGATGCTGCGGTACACCACCGTTTCCATCCAGTGATAGCGCAGGTGCGCCGCAAAGCCCATTTCCTCCACGGAATGATGCACCTTGTGAAACTCCCACAGCCTCGGCGAGGCGTGCAGCAGCCGGTGCACCCACCACTGCACGAAGTCCCGCACCACAAAACCCGTCAGCAGAATGGCCCATTGCGGCCAGCTGCGCATGGGATTGCTGGCCTGGAGGTCGAAGCCGGTGAGCCGGAGGATGCCATCGTTGAGCAGGTTGACCACCATGAGGGAGGCTGCCTGGTAGACGACGAGGGAAAAGAGGAAGAAATTGAAAAACATGTAGAAAAAGTCCAGCCAGAAATCCTTGCGGAATTTGCGCTGGCCGGTGCGCCAGGGCCGGATCAGCTCCAGGGCGAAGAAAAAGGCGGAAACCGCCACCAGCATCCAGACATAGTTTTTCCAGAAGGGCTGCACCTGGAAGGTGAGTTCCTTCCAGAGGTAGGCGGCATAGCCCCGGTAGCCCTCGGCAATCAAAGCGAGAATCGAATCCATCGGCGTAAGAAGATGCGTGTCGTGTACAGTCCGGAGACTGCACGCAAATCTCCCGCGCATCTGCTGCCCGTTCAGGAACCCAGGTCACAGAACCCAGGCTGCGCCCGGCGCGTACACGGACAGCTGCCAGATGCTTGCAGCAGCCTGGGATATATGATGCAGGTCGACATACGCACGCTTGATCCCTCGGCGCACGAGCGCACCGAGATCCGGGTATCGCATGCTACCCAGGTAGCGCGGGCCATTGCGTTTGCGCCGGTTTTCATCAAGTATGTGCTTTCCGGCAGCGAGCGCTATCAGCTTGAAGGGCGTACGTACGAGGTGGGCGCCGGGGAGTATCTGGTCGGTTTGGGTGCGGCCGCCGGCAGTGTGCGGATCGACAGCCGGGACCCGGTGACAGGGATTTGCATCGACTTTGGGCGGGACACCCTGCTCGGGATGGCCTCGGCCCTGAGCCCCGAACCGGAGCGGCTCTGCTGTCAGCTGGCATCGGTGCCGGTGCTGAAGCTGCACAGCCGCGACACGCGCCTGGGGCAGCTGCTGCAGCAGACCGCGCCTGCCCTGACGCGGCAGCCGCTTGCCGGGCAGGACATCGGCCCGGATCTGTTTTTTGCGCTGGCCGAGCAGTTCCTGCTGGACCAGCAGCAGGTGTATGCGCAGCTGAGGCGCCTGCCCGGCCTGCAGCCGGCGACCAATGCCGAGTGCTACCGCCGCCTGGCCGAAGCCCGTGCCTATATCGCCCGGAACTGCTGCCAGCCGCTCCGCATCCGGGACATGGCCCGTGCCTGCGCCTTGTCGGAGTACCATTTCATCCGCCTGTTCCGGCTCGCATTCGGCCAGACGCCCTACCAGTACCTGCTGGATCAGCGCATTGCAGAGGCTGCTGCGTGGCTCTCCGGCGGCGAGCCGCCTGCCGAAGTAGCATTCCGCTGCGGATTCGCCGATCTGCCCAGCTTCAGCAAGGCCTTCAAGCAGCGTACAGGCCTCGCACCCTCCCGCTACGGGCTTCAGAATAGCAGGATCTGACAAGCCCGGAACTGCGGCACCTGCTAGGTTTGCTGCATTCTGCATCTTACACGTATCCTGCAACATGAACCTTTGGGCTTGGATTACCTTGTTCGGCCTGGGACTGGGCCAGCTGGCTGCGCAGGAGCTGCCGCGCAAAGCGTGGTTTGGCGCGCAGCTCAGCGACGCAGACGGCCTCCCGGGCCGCCAGACCGGCGGCGTGCGCATCGTGCGCGTCGTCGGCGGCACCTCGATGCGGCTCCAGGCGCAGGACGGCGATGTCCTGCTCGAACTCAACCGGCAGCCTGTTCAGGATCTGGCCGGCTTTATGACGGGCTGGCAATCCCTCTACGAGGGCGATGAAGTGCGCCTGACCTTGCTTCGGAATGAAAAGCAGTTGGTGCTCAAAGGCACATGCGATGGAAGGCCCCGTGAAACCGACCCGGTGGCCGACATCCTCTACGAATCTGCCCCCTACCGCGGGGGGCGCCTGCGGGTGCTCATCAACAGGCCGCGCAGCCCGGGCCCCCACCCTGCTCTGCTCTTTATCCCCGGATATACCTGCTCGTCCATCGATGGAATGGGCCCCGATCACCCGTACACGAAGATCGTCAAGGCCTTCAGCGACGCCGGGTATGTGGTGCTGCGGATCGAAAAAAGCGGGCTGGGCGACAGCCGCCATACGCCCCCCTGCGAATCCTGCTCCCTGGCCGATGAAATCGACGGATTTGAGCAGGGCTTGCTCAAACTCAAGTCGCTGCCGTATGTGGACACCTCGAACGTGTTCATCTTCGGCCACTCCATGGGCGGCATCGTAGCGCCTGCCCTCAGCGCGAAGCACCGCGTGAAAGGGGTCATGGTGTATGGGACAACGGCCAAAAGCTGGTTTGAATACCAGCTGGAGCTCAACCGCCTCCAGGGCATGCTGGCCCACCCGGATCCGGCGGAGTACGAAGCCTCCTGCCGGGATCAGGCCGAGCTGGCATATGCCTATTTCATCCAGCGCACCCCGCTCGAAACCCTCGCCCGCGACCCGCATACCGATTCGCTGCTGCGGGCCTACTGGGAATACGACGGCCAGG
The DNA here is from genome assembly GCA_033765305.1 of Bacteroidia bacterium. Lineage (GTDB taxonomy): Bacteria > Bacteroidota > Bacteroidia > J057 > J057 > RDXT01. The sequence continues at coordinate 105,087 of JANRID010000016.1, read as the reverse complement.
GCCGGATCTTCGGACGCAATGCGGAATACTGGCGGCAGATTCAGGACATGCCCCTGATCGGGAACTGGCTCCGCACCGATGCCTTCGTGCGCGTCATGTGGGGCGGAACAGACTTTCAGGCATTCTCGCGCGCCGATCATGAGCAGATCGTCTACAGTGTCAACCATGCGCATCCCGGACGCGCGAGCTTCCGGGCATTTCCCGAAACCGACCATACCTTCGCCCGGACCGGCACCATGCAGCTGGCCTACGAGCTGCTGGCGCAGCAGCAGATCCAGGAGCTCTTCGACCGCTTCGACCCGGAGGTGCCGCGCAGCTGCATTGCCTGGGCCGACAGCATCCGCAGCGGCGGCACATCTGCCCCGGATGCCGGGCCTGCGTGGGAAAAATTGGCCACCGAACCCTATCCGGGCAAACAGGACGATATCTGCTTCATCGATGAGCGCCTGGGCTGGTATGTCAATGGCGGCGGCAACATCTGGCATACCCGCGACGGCGGCGACACCTGGACGCGCCAGCTCTCCAAGCCTGGCACCTTTTTCCGCTGCATCGCATTCATCGACAGCCTGACGGGATTCGCCGGCACGGTCGGCACCGGATATTTCCCCAATGTCACGGATACCATCCCGCTCTACCGCACCCGCGACGGCGGGCGCAGCTGGCAGCCGGTCAGCTATACCGGCCCCTATGTGAAAGGCCTCTGCGCCATCCAGGTACTGCGGGAGCCCTACATCAACCACGGCCAGCTGGCCTACCGCTGCCACCTCTATGCGGCAGGCCGCGTGGGCAGCCCCGCCAATCTGATGGTCTCGCACGATGGCGGCGAGACCTTCACATCCCGCAGCATGCAGGCCGACTGCCGGATGCTCTTCGACATCCGGATGCTGAGTCCGCAGGAAGGAATTGCCTGCGCCGCCAGCAGCGAAGATATCGCCGCATCGAATGCGCTGATGCTGCGCACGGAAGACGGGGGCCTGACCTGGACGCCTGTCTACCGCTCCGCCCGCCCCTACGAAACGACGTGGAAAGTCTCCTTTCCCACCCCTTCGGTGGGCTATGCCACCATCCAGTCCTACAACCCCGATCCGGCGGTCCGGCAGCAGCGTATCATCAAGACCACCGACGGCGGCAGGAGCTGGCAGGAGCTGAATCTGGTGGAAGATCCGAAGGCCCGCGAGTTCGGCATCGGCTTCATCGACGAGCTGCACGGCTACGTAGGCACCCTCGGCAGCGGCTACGAAACGCGCGACGGCGGGCTCAGCTGGCAGCCGGCCGATCTGGGCCGGGCCTGCAACAACATCCGGTTCTACCGTACTGCCTCCGGGCGCCTGTACGGGTACGCGATCGGGGTGGAGGTCCTGCGCTTCCGCTGATACCGCAGTTCCTCCGCGTATAGCCGGACGGGGGCAGGCAAAGGCCTGCCCCCGTCCGGCTATACGCGTATGCAGCCAGTTGCCCCAAAAAAAAACCGCTCCAGTCTTACGGAGCGGTCCAAACCCAAACAAACACCATGAAAAAACGTACTTTTCTTCGATTTTATGGAAGATCCGGTATCGACCTGACTTTGTTCCTGAAGTACGTCACGGTTCTGCTGTTGCGCAGGTTTGGAAATTCCCTGAGCAAGTTCTCGATCTCGGAATCATTCAGCGTTTTGATAGCTCCGGTCGTGTTGTTGCGGATCATCCAGCCGGCGTCGGTTTTTCGTATATAGTACATACACTGCAATTTTACAAAGCACAAAACCTTCACGCTGCTTACTGTTATCTCAGCAAATCTATTGCCGGATCGGGCGGCTTTCCGGCCTGCAAGCCCGAATGGTCATTCTGCCGGGATGAACCGTATTCAGCGCGATCCGAGTTCTACGTAATCCGGGGTAAATGGTGACACGGTGTGCATAACTCCTCCGGGAGGGAGGCATTTTTTCGCGGGGTCCGGGTGTCAAAGAGCGTGCAGGACCTGGCAAGCGGCCTGCGGGTCACCTTACCGGGCTGGCAGGCCCAGGGTTTCCCGGAGCGGCCCGTATGCCAAGGCAGGCCCCTGCAGCAGAACGGGATTCTGGGCGGGGTCGAGCCAGGCCATGACCTCGCGCATGCGGGATTTATCCATCGAGGTGCAGCCAGCCGTACCGGAACCGTCGGGATTCCAGACATGGAGGAAGATGCAGGAGCCGCCGCCGGGCTCTGCGTCCGGGGCATTGTGCAGCACCCAGACGCCCCATTCGTACAGGTCGTCCTTGCGCAGCATGTGATCGGTACTGACCCAGTCGGAAGGCCGGCTGCCTTCGTCCAGGATCTGGTTGTAGGCAGCGGAAGCGGTGTCTTCAATGCACATGGTCGCGGCGGTCACGTGGACATAGTCGCCGCGGACGAAGCGGGCCTGCTCCGGCGGTGCATAGCCGAAGGCAGCACCCAGGCGGAAAATGCCCGCTGGCGAGCGCTTGTCGCCCTCCTGTTTGACCGGCCCGGGCCGGCCCCGGTAGTCTTCCAGTCCGATGCCCCAGGCCATGCCTTTCCGGCCCACAATCACCGGAATAGCCTCCCCCGCCTGCTTCCATGTGCCGGATTCCCACTGCATCCGCAGCAGCTCGCCCCGCACGGAGTCCCAGTCCGGCGTGATCACCACCAGCACCTGCCGGTGCGCCGGCACGCGCTCCTGCGCCGTGCTGCACGCCCATAGCAGTATCCCTGCAGACAGCGCGATCCACATCATCCGGGCCATAGGGGTTTGAAATTTTTATCGTACAATTATGCAATATTTCCCGCAATTCCGGACAGGACCTATGTCATTTGCATAAAATAAAATTTCCGCCGGACTGACCGTTTCACCTTCGTACTTCATTCATACACCTGTGGGACCCGTACGACATATCGCAATCGCCGGCAATATCGGCGCAGGCAAAACGACGCTGGTGCAGAAACTGGCTCATCACTACCACTGGCACGCACACTTCGAGGCCGTGGACAACAACCCCTACCTCGAAGACTTCTACCAGGATATGAAGGCCTGGGCCTTCCCGCTGCAGATCTATTTCCTGCACAGCCGCTTTACCCAGGCTGTGGAGATCGCGCGCAGCGAGCAGCCCATCGTGCAGGACCGGACCATCTACGAGGATGCGCATATTTTCGCTAAAAACCTCTACGACTCCGGCTACATGAGTGAACGGGACTACCAGAATTACTTCTCCCTCTACCAGTCCATGACCGCTATGATCCGTCCGCCGGATCTGCTCATCTACCTGCGTGCCAGCATCTCCACCCTGATTGCCCAGATCGCCCGCCGCGGCCGCGAGTACGAGGCCTCCATCAGCATCCGATACCTCGAAGACCTCAACCGCCACTATGAAGCCTGGATCTCCGGCTACAGCGAAGGCAAGCTGCTGGTGGTCCAGGTGGACGAGCTCGACTACGTCCGCAACCCCGAAGACCTGGGATCTATTATCCGCCGGGTGGACGCGGAGCTGTTCGGGCTCTTCTGACCGGAACAGATGCTGCTGGGCATCAGCCTCCGGATGGAAGATCTGTACTACCAGGCAGGGCCGGCAGATCCTGCCTGAGCTGCAGGCTCCCGGCCGGGTTGAAGCGGCCGCTCACGCGCAGGCGCGGCGCATGCCGCTGCGGCTGGCTGCGCTCCCAGCGGAGCATCAACGCATTGATCTCGTCGATGGTGCCGCGCAGGATCTGCTCGGTCATGTCCGGATGCATGCCCTCGAAACGCAGCTGCGCCACCCGGTCCGCCACGGTCTGGTCGATGTAGGCGCTGCCGGTGGTATGCTCCAGCCCGTCGGCCCACGTGATCCGGGCATCCAGCCGGTAGAGGCTGAAGACCGATTCCGGCCCGACGCCGTCGAATTCCACCCGTACATCCCGGTCTTCCAGCACCCGCAGCGGTCCGCTGATCCGGAAAAAATCGCCCAGCCGCAGGGTATCGGCACCGGTGGAAGCCGTGTAGCGCACGGCATCCAGCCACCAGGTGTAAAATACCTGCGCGCGCGTATCCGCGCCTACGCTGCGCCGGGGCGGGTGCGGAAGCGGCTGCGCCGCCGCAGCCAGACAGGCCAGCAGGCTGGCCGTCAGGAGATAACCCCGGACCCGATCAGTTCGTCGTCCTCGTACCATGCGGCGAACTGGCCAGGCGTGATCCCCCGCTGCGGCTGGTCGAAGATGAGGTAGAGCCCTTCAGGCTCGCGGTACAGGGTCACCGCTTCGAGCGGCTGGCGGTAGCGGATGCGGGCCCGCATGCGGCGGCTTTCGCCGGGCGCCAGCGCCTGGTCCCCGCGCACCCAGTGCAGGTCGGCCCCGGGAATGAAGAGGCCCTGCCGGTTGAGGCCGGGATGCTCCTCGCCCATCCCCACATAGACGATATTTTCCTGGGTGTCTGCCTCGATGACAAACAGCGGCTCGGGTTTGCCGCCTACATTCAGGCCTTTGCGCTGGCCGATGGTGAAATAATGCGCGCCGTCGTGGGTGCCTACCACCCGCCCGTCGCCCGGGCGGTGCTTCACCGCATGGCTGTGCTCCTGCAGCCAGTCGCGGCGGCTGGCCGTGCCGGCCGGCACCGGAGTCTGGTATACCGGCGAATCTGCCGGAATCTCGATGATGCGCCCGGTTTTAGGCTTCAGCTGCTGCTGCAGGAAGACCGGCAGGCGCACCTTGCCGATGAAGCAGAGGCCTTGAGAGTCCTTTTTCTCCGCCACCGGCAGGCCGATGCTGCGCGCGATCTCGCGCACCTCGGATTTCCGGAGGTGGCCGATGGGAAACAGCGCTTTGGAGAGCTGGTACTGGTTGAGCTGGCAAAGAAAATAGCTCTGATCCTTGCCCGGATCGAGGCCGGCCAGCAGGCGGTGGCGGATCTCGCCGCCTGTCTCCACCGTCTCCTTGCGCACGTAGTGGCCCGTGGCGATGAAGTCGGCTTTGAGCTTCAGCGCCCGGTCGAGGAAGAGGTCGAACTTGATCTCGCGGTTGCAGAGCACATCGGGATTGGGCGTGCGGCCCCGCTCATACTCGGCAAACATGTATTCCACAATCCGCTCCCGGTAGGGCTCGCTCAGGTCGATGGCCTGGTAGGGAATGCCGAGCAGTTCGGCGACACTGAGGGCATCGTTCGAGTCTTCCACCCAGGGGCATTCCTGGCTGATGAGCACAGAATCATCGTGCCAGTTCTTCATGAACAGGCCGATGACTTCGTATCCCTGCGATTTGAGCAGGTAGGCGGCTACGCTGCTGTCCACGCCGCCCGACAGACCTACGACTACCCGCATAGCGCTATGCTTAGATGCTGCAAAGATAGGATTAAACGGCAGAACGGGCTGCGAAGTTGCAGCGGCCCGGATCGCGCTGCGCAGCGGGCCAATCCGCCATAAATGCTATCTTTGCCCGAAGGTCCGCACTGCGGTCCTGTTTCAGCCACCTCCGAACCCTGCCTGCCGCATGTACCCGCGTATCAGCGACTTGTTCAACGACCTGTTCGGCACCAGTTTCTGCCTGCCGATCCAGAGCTTCGGATTTTTCGTAGCCCTCGCCTTCCTGGCGGCCTTTTATGTGATCGATCTGGACCTCCGGCGCAAAGAGGGCCGGGGCATTTTCCCCTCGCGCATGGTGCCGGTCACCGTTGGCGGCCCGATGCCGCTGAGCGATGTCCTCTGGGGCTTCGGGCTCTTCGGGCTGCTCGGCTACAAGCTGGGGCTGATGTTTGTGGACTATGCGATTTTCTGCGAAAATCCGCAGCAGGCCCTGCTCTCTGTGGACGGCTGGTTTCCGGGGGCGGTGATCCTCGGCGGCCTGGTGGGCGGATGGCGGCTGTACCTGTACCAGAAGAAGAAGGCCGACAAGCCGCAGACCGTGCAGCAGCCTTTCAGCATCCGGCAGGAAATGGGCACCATCATCACCATCGCCTTTGTGGCAGGCCTGCTCGGCGCCAAGATTTTCCACAACCTCGAATACTGGGATGATTTCATCCGAAATCCGGGGCGGGCGCTGCTGTCGTTCGACGGGCTGACCTTCTACGGCGGGCTGATCGTGGCCGGGGTGAGCATCGCATGGTACGTGGCCCGGAAGGGATATCCGGTGCTGCCTTTCGCCGATTCGGTAGCGCCGGGGCTGATGCTGGGCTACGGCGTCGGGCGGATCGGCTGCCAGATGGCCGGCGACGGCGACTGGGGCATCATCAACGAGGCCCCCAAGCCCGGCTGGCTTTCCTGGGCACCGGACTGGGTCTGGGCCTTCGATTACCCCAACAACGTTCTGCGCACCTGCAATCCCAGCAATATGTTCTATCCGGAACTCAACAGCTGCGACTGGGAAAGCCTGCACCGCCTGGCCAAGCCGGTGTTTCCGACGCCGTTTTACGAGGTGCTCATGGCGCTGGCGCTCTTCGGCGTGCTCTGGCTGCTGCGCAAGCGCCTGCCCTACTGGGGCCAGCTTTCGGGCATATATCTGATGCTCAATGGAATCGAACGGTTTCTGGTGGAAAAAATCCGCGTCAATTCCGTCTATCACCTCTTTGGAGCCGATATTACCCAGGCTGAGCTGATTTCCGGATTGCTGTTTCTGGGCGGACTGACCCTTTTCGCCCTGGCGACCTGGCGATGGAAATACCGCGACCCCCAGCCTGCCTGACCCGGCCCCGGAAGGATGCCGCTGCTGCTTATGGATGATTTTTCGCTTATCAAACACCGCCGCCCTGCCGGCGAGGACCCGCAGGACGAGCCGGATGAGGACGGCCTGTACGACCATTACACCCTGCGCGCCGCCGCCGGGCAGAAACCTGTGCGCCTGGACAAGTTCATTACCAATTTCCTCCCCTTCACCAGCCGGTCCAAGATCAAAAACGCCTTTCAGACCGGCTCCATCACCGTCAATAGCAAGGCCTCCAAGCCTGCCTATCAGGTGCGTCCGCTGGACGAAATCAAGGTCATGCTGCCCTGGCCGCCGCATCCGGAGCTGGCGGCGGAGCCCATTCCCCTCGACATCCGCTACGAGGACGAGGCGCTGATCGTGCTGCACAAGCCTGCCGGCATGGTCTGCCACCCCAGCCTCGGGCACCGCAGCGGCACCCTCGTGCACGCCCTGCTCTGGCATTTCCAGGAATTGCCTGCCCCGGCCAGCCCCAGCGAGTTTCCCCGGCCCGGCCTGGTGCACCGCATCGACAAAGACACCACGGGCATCATCGTGGTGGCCAAGCAGGAATACGCCATGGCGCATCTTTCGCGGCAGTTTTTCGAGCGCAGCAGCGACCGGCGCTACGTATCGCTGGTGTGGGGCGATCTGAAGGAGGACCGGGGCACGATCGAGGCGCATGTGGGCCGCAATCCCGCCGACCGCAAGACCTTCGCCGTCGTGCCGGAAAGCGAAAGCAGCAAGCACGCCATCACCCACTACGAGGTGCTGGAGCGCTTCGGCGTGGCGACCCTGATCGCCTGCAAGCTGGAGACGGGCCGCACCCACCAGATCCGCGTGCACCTCAAGCACCTCGGCCATCCGCTCTTCGGAGATGCGGACTACGGCGGAGACAAGATCCTCCGCGGCCCCAATACCCAGAAGTACCGCCAGATGATCCAGAACTGCCTGGAAATCCTGCCCCGGCAGGCCCTGCACGCCAAATCTTTGAGCTTCGAGCACCCGAATACCGGCGCCTGGATGCAGTTCGACAGCGAACTCCCGGACGATATGCAGCAGGTACTCGCAAAGCTGCGCGCCTGGCAGGGGCAGGATGCATGATTCCCTGCCGGAAGAGCTGGTTTGCTGCTTGACAAGCTGCGGAAAATTGGCCTATTTTTAACCCATGAATCTCTTTGCCGGCATCAGCCGCCTCCCCCTGCTCGAACGCCTGACCGAACGCACCTACGACCTGCTCGTTATTGGCGGGGGGGTGACAGGCGCCGGAATTGCCCTCGACGCAGCCGCCCGCGGCATGCGGGTAGCCCTCGTGGAACAGCAGGACTTCGCCGCCGGCACCAGCAGCCGCAGCACCAAGCTCATCCACGGCGGCCTGCGCTATCTGAAGCAGCTGGAAATCAAGCTGGTGCAGGAGGTCGGCTCGGAACGGGCCATCGTGCACCGGCTGGCGCCGCATCTGGTCATCGCAGAACCCATGCTGCTGCCCCTCGTCGAAGGCGGCACCTACGGGCGCCTGGCCACCTCCTTCGGGCTGTGGGTCTACGATGTGCTGGCTGGGGTGCGGACGGAGGACCGGCGCCGCATGCTCTCCCGTACCGATACCCTGCATCAGGAGCCCCTGCTGCGCGAGCCCGGCCTGCTCGGCGGCGGGCTCTACGCCGAATACCGCACCGACGACGCCCGGCTGACCGTCGAAATTCTGAAGACCGCCTCCAGCTTCGGCGCCGACTGCATCAATTACCTCCGCGCAGCGGAGTTTGTCTATACGGATGGCCGCATCAGCGGGGTCCGATGCGAAGACCGCCTGATGGGCGGCACCCATACTATTCAGGCCCGGCAGGTGGTGAGCGCCGCCGGCCCCTGGGTGGACGAGCTCCGCAAGCTCAACCAGTCCATGAACCGCAAGCGCCTCCACCTCACCAAAGGCGTGCATATCGTGGTGCCCCGCACCCGGATGCCCCTGCGGCAGTCGGTGTACTTTGACATGCCCGACGGGCGCATGATTTTTGCCATTCCCCGCGGACGCACCACCTACATCGGCACCACCGATACCGACTACCAGGGCGATCCGGCGCGTCCCCGGACGGAGCTGCCCGATGTAGCCTACCTGCTCGACGGTGCCAACCGCATGTTCCCCTCGGTGCAGCTGACCCTGGCAGATGTGGAATCGAGCTGGGCGGGGCTGCGGCCGCTCATTCATGAGGAGGGAAAATCCGCCTCCGAACTCTCGCGCAAAGACGAGATTTTTGTGTCGGAGAGCGGGCTCATCTCCATTGCCGGCGGCAAGCTCACCGGCTACCGCAAGATGGCGGAACGGGTCGTCAACCGGGTGGCCCAGCGGCTCGGCGGCACCTGGGAACGCTGCCGCACGGCGCAGATTACCCTCTGCGGCGGCGAGTTTTCGGGCAGGGACGAAATTTCCGCCCTGATCCGCCAGACGGCGGAACGCCTGAGCCCCTGCGGCATGGGCGAGCCGGAAGCGGCACATCTGGTGCATACCTTCGGCACCCAGACGGATCTGATCCTGGACCGCTTCTTCGCCGAGGGAAACCTCAGCCCCCGCGGGCTGGTGCTGGCCGAGCTGTGGTTCTGCATGGAATATGAAATGACCCATACCGCGCTCGACTTTTTCAACCGCCGCACCGGACGGGTCTATTTCGATATTCACAGTGTGCGCCAGTGGCAGGACACGGTGCTGGCAGCGATGGCCCGCGCCCTGGGCTGGGGCCCCGACCGCAGCGCGCGCGAGCGCGGCGAGCTGGAGCAGGCGCTGCACGAGGCTTCGGTATTTCCCGAACAAGTCCCGCAAGCGGCCCGCGAAACGGCCCACTGACCTGCCTGAAATCCTGATCCGACGTTTCCTGATCTCCTATCTATGGCGGGCACTCCCGAACATCTTCCCGGCCCGGTGGCGGACTGGCGCCAGGAAGCAGGGCTGATTACCCTGCGCTGCGTCCAGGGAGCTGCACTGCGGGTGCATGTGCTCAGCGACCGCATCCTGCGCTTCCGCTTCAGCCCGGACGGCTATTTCCCGGACGATTTTTCCTACGCCATCGACCCTGACTTCCAGGCACAGCCAGCAGCACTTTCCGTATCGGCAACCGATGCGGAACTGCAGATCCGCACGGCTGCGGCGGTATGCAGGATCCGCCTGGACAGCCTGCACACCGCCATCGAAGACCTGGACGGGAAGACCATCGTGGAAGACGACAAAGGCTTTCACTGGATGGAGGCGGAACAGGGCAATCCCCTGGTGCTGATGAGCAAACGGGCCCGGCCCGGCGAGCGGTATTTTGGGCTGGGAGATAAAAGCTGCGCTGCCAACCTGCGCGGCAAGCGCCTCCAGAACTGGAACCACGACTGTTTCGGCTATTCCGAAACGACGGATCCGCTCTACCGGTCCATCCCGTTCTACTACGGCCTGCATGCGGGCATCGGATACGGCGTGCTGTTCGATAACTCGTTCCGCACGTGGTTTGACTTTGCGATGGAGCGGGACAATGCCACGAGCTTCTGGGCGCATGGCGGGGAACTGGACTGCTATGTGATCTGCGGCCCCAGCCTGCTGGAGGTCGCAGCGCAGTATGCGCAGCTCACCGGGCGGCCCGAGCTGCCGCCGCGCTGGGCCATGGGCTTTCACCAGTGCCGGTGGAGCTACTTTCCCGAGGCGCGGGTGCGTGAAATAGCCGCTACCTTCCGCCGCCTCCGCATTCCCTGCGATGCCCTCTACCTGGACATCGACTACATGGACGGCTACCGCTGCTTTACCTGGAACCGGGAGCATTTTCCAGATCCCGGCAGGATGATCCGCGAGCTGGCGGCGGACGGGTTTCAGACGGTGGTCATCATCGATCCGGGGATCAAGATCGATCCGGCGTATCCGGTTTTCCGCGAGGGGCTGGAGCGGCAGCTCTATCTGCGCCGCACAGACGGACCTTTTGCCCAGGGCAAGGTGTGGCCGGGCGAATGCTATTTCCCGGACTTCACGCGCCCGGAGGCGCGCAGCTGGTGGGCGGAGCTGTTCCGGGATCTCATCCGGATGGACGGCGTGGCAGCGGTCTGGAACGATATGAATGAGCCTGCCATCTTCGACGTGGAATCCCGGACGCTGCCGGACGACGTGCGCTTCGACTACGACGGGCACCCGTGCAGCCATGCGCGCGCCCACAACGTGTACGGGATGCAGATGGCCCGCGCCACGCAGGAGGGGCTGCAGCGCTTCGGATACCCGAAGCGGCCCTTCGTGATCACACGGGCCAGTTTTGCAGGCGGCCAGCGCTACTCGGCGGTCTGGACAGGCGATAATGTGGCTTCCTGGGCGCATCTGCGCCTGGCCAACCTGCAATGCCAGCGGCTGAGCATTTCCGGCTACTCCTTCACTGGCTCGGACATCGGCGGATTCAACGACCTGCCGGACGGCGAGCTTTTCGTCCGCTGGCTGGAGACCGGGATTTTCCATCCCCTCTGCCGTGTGCATTCGATCGGCTACCACGACTTCGGCAATTCCGCCATCGACGAGGATGCGGTGGCAGCCAATGCGGCGCGATCCATCCGCAATCAGGAGCCCTGGTCCTTCGGCGAGCCGTTCACGGCCCTGGCCCGGAAGATCATTGGCCTGCGGTACCGCCTGCTGCCGGCGCTGTACACGGCGATGCGGCAGTACGTGACGCGCGGCACGCCGGTGCTGCGCCCGCTGTATTTCAGCTTTCAGCAGGATCCCGGGGCCTGGGACCGGGAGGAGGAGTTTCTGGCAGGCGACCACCTGCTGGTGTGCCCGGTATCGAAACCGGGCACGGTGGTGCAGGAGCTGTACCTGCCTGCCGGGCGCTGGTACCGCTTTCACACGGGCGAGCCGCTGGAGGGCGGGCGGCTGCACCAGGAGCCGGCCCTGCCGGGCCGGATTCCGATGTTTGTGCGGGCCGGAGCTGCCCTGCCCTGGGGGCCGGTGCGCATGCATACCGGTGAAACAGGCCTCGAACCCGCCGTGCTGCGGGTCTATGCGCCCAGCAGCGGCACCGTCCGCAGCGAGTGGTACGAGGATGCCGGCGAAGGCTATGCCTACCGCAGCGGAGAATTTCTGCTCCGGACCTTCGAGGTGGAGGGAGATCTGCGGCAATGCACGGTCCGGCAGCTGCGCGAAGGCCGCTATCCCGCAGAGGCGTCCACGCTGAAAATCGAGCTGTATGGCCTGGATGCAGCGCGCTTTGCCTGCGAAGCCGACGGACAGCCGCTCCGCGCCTGGCGGAATGGCCCCTGCATCGAGTGCTGGGCCCCGGAAGGATTCGGAACACTCCGGCTGTCTGCGCTGCCCTGAGTGCGCTGCGCGGGCGTCACCCTTCCAGCTGCTCCAGGCGGTAGCGGGTGAGCAGATACCCGCCGAAACCGCAGGCAATGCCGGGAATGGTCAGCAGCAGCACGAGGTTGAGCGTCGGCTCCGTATCAGGCGTCAGCCCGATGAGCTGCGCCACCAGGGTAATGCCCAGGAACTCCAGAAACACCCAGAGCAGCACCATGCGCAACTGCCAGTGCCAGGGGGTCTGGCCTTGGGCCGAAGCCATCTGGCCGATGTGCCGCCCAAGCAGAATCATCATAATCAGCTCGACCATATCCGTGCCGGATCTGAATGCACGGCACAAAGGTAGCGATTTTCAGGTCTTGCAGCAGCCTCCGGAGCGGCAGGCAAGAAATCGCACCGGAGGGCTTGCCTGTTTCTGAACTCCTGCCTATCTTGTTGATAGACACCGTGCCGGGCATTGCCTGCCTTGCGGTGCGCCCTGTTTCACCTACTGCTACGCGATCTCCTGTATGTCTGAGGCTCCTGTATCCCCGGAAACCGCCGCGCGCGCCGGCGTCCCGGACGAAGCGACCAAGGCCCGTTACCAGCGCCTGTTCCGGCGCGGCCTGCAATGGCTCGGCGCGGGCATCTTCCTGATGGCGATCAGCCTGATCATCAACCTGCAGATGCAGCATGCCGGCCCGGCCTTTTCGGTGACCATGTACGCGGTCACCACCGTGGGCGCAGGCTGCCTGATCAAGGGCCTGGTGGATCTCTTCGGCTGACGCCTTGCCCCCCATCCTAAAATCCCCGTACTTTGCGGCTCACCTGATCCGCTGAGCTGTGCCGAAATTTGCCTATAAAGAACTCGACCAGGAGGGGCTGCAAACCCTCGAAACCATCGCCGCCGCAGACCGCTTCAACCGCTGGATGTACGAGACGGTGGCGCAGTGGTTCAAGCCCGGCGATATACTCGAAGTCGGCAGCGGCATCGGCAATATCTCCCGCTTCGCGCTCGATGCAGGCCGGCGGGTCTGCCTGAGCGATATCCGGGAGTCGTACTGCGGCTATCTGGAGACGCAGTTCGCGGCACATCCGGGGCTGATCGACATTGTGAAGCTGGATCTCGTGCATCCGGATTTCGACACGGAATATGCCGGGCTGCTGGGGCAGTTCGACAACCTCTACGCGCTCAACGTCGTGGAGCACATCGAAGACGACCGCCTGGCAATCGCCAACTGCGCCAAGCTGCTCCGGCCCGGCGGGCGCATCATCATCCTGGTGCCGGCCTATCAGGCGCTGTACAACCGCTTCGATGCCGCGCTCTTCCACTACCGGCGCTATACCCGCCGCAGCCTGTCGGCCTTGTTCGACCAGAACGGCCTGCACATCCTCGATGCCTTCCACTTCAATCTCATGGGCATCTTCGGCTGGTGGCTGTCGGGGAGCGTACTGAAGAAAGAACTCATCCCCTCCGGGCAGATGAAGCTCTACAACCGCCTCGTGCCGGCCTTCCGCCTGCTGGACCGCCTGGCCCTGCGGCAGATCGGACTCTCGGTGGTGGTGGCAGGCGAACGGGCCTGAGCGGTCTCAGAACTGCTGCAGGAAGGTGAGCTTGGCAATGGCCTGCTGCTGGGAGAAGCGGTTCTGCGGATCCCGCCAGTCGGTCTGGTTGCTGTTGAATACCAGATACAGGAAGGAGAGCGGCCGGTATTCCCAGGAGACCCGCACATTCCAGATGTCCCGGTCGAGTGCGGTGTTGCGCTGATAAAATCCGATGAGCTGCACGCGGGGATTGAGGGCCAGGCGCGCATTGACGCCGATCAGGTGGGTATCCAGATCTGCATCGGACTGGCCAAGGTCCCGGATGCGGTTGTATTCATAATCGATGGCGCATTCGATCTGCGGAACCGGTCCCCAGCGGCCTGAAAATGCCCAGGCCGTCAGGTGTCCGTCGTAATAGGGCCCGAACTCCACGGAGGCCGAGCCGGCCAGCTGCTTCGAAAGGTCGCTGTTGGCGGAGCATGCATGGCGGACATAGCGATAGGTGCCCGGCGCGATGCGCGCATCGCCCACCGGACTGAAGACCTCGTCCAGCACCTGCCAGCTCGCATTGTGGCGCGCCTCCACATTGGCGCCGTTCTGCATCGTCACATCGAAGGCCGAGAAGCTCGCATCCGCCGATATGATCCCCCGGAGGTCGGGGGTATGGAAGATGTCCAGCTGCAGATCAGGCCCCAGGCTGCGCACGAAGGCCGGCAGCCAGTCCGGGCGCACATCGAGGTCGATGGCCGGGCTGCTGAAAACATAATCCCGCCCGAACAGCTCGATCCCGGCGCCCGGCTGATAGTTGCGGACATAATAGCCCAGCCAGCCGACGTACATCAGGTTGTTGGTGTAGCTGGCCCAAAGCTGGGAGGCCAGCCCCTGCCCAAGCACCTCGTCGGACGAGAACGAGAGCATGCCTTGCACATTGACCTGCTGATTGGGGCGGAAAATGCCGTCGACGGTGGCGGTGTAATTGCTGCGGGCCGCCTGCACAGTGGAGTCCTGTGCCAGGGCCGCGTCATGGCGGTAGGTGACCATGCCGCCCAGGCGGCTCTGCTCGCCGAGATTTTCGGCGTAGCGCAGCACGGCGAAGTGCGACTGCGGACTTCCGTCCACAGCCCGCTGGCGTACGGCCAGCAGCCCGGCGCTGCGCTGCGCCGACACATGCGCCAGGCGCAGCCCGCCGTCGATGGGAATGGCGTTGCCCTGGCCGTCCAGCCCGATGCGGCGGCTGAAGAACGGCTGCATAAACTCCGTCACGTTGGCGCGGAAAACCGTGGCATTCTCCAGAAAAAACTGGCGCCGCTCCGGAAACAGCACCGAAAAACGCTCCAGGTTCACCACCTGGCGGTCCACATCGGCCTGGGCAAAGTCGGTGTTTACCGAAACATCCAGCACGGTGCCGGGCGTAATGGCCCATTTCAGCTCTCCGCCCGCCTCGACGGCAGTGCTGCCGCCGGAAGCGCCGGCACCGGTGCTGCGGCCGGCTGCGGCCAGCAGGTAGGGATTGAGCTGGATGTTGGCAGAGGGCCGGGGCGGCCGCAGGCCGGTCAGCAGCGCCTCGTAGGCCATGCGGTAGGGGTCGAATACCCTCGGCACCGCCGGCAGCACCGTATATTCATTGAACCGGCGGATGTTGCGCACAAAAATCACCCCGATCTCGCTGGCAGATTCGGGATAGCGCAGCACTTTCCACGGAATGGCCATTTCCGCATACCAGCCCGAATCCGTCACCAGGGTCCGCGAATACCAAAGCGCGTCCCAGTCGCGGTTGTAGGTATCGCCGTCGATGACCTGGAGGTCCCGGATATTGCCGGCAGGCGTCGTCTGAAACGACACCGCGTTGCGCTTGTCCAGAAACCCGTCGATGGCGACCCCGAAGCCGTCGTTGAGGTCCCAGAGGTAATCACGCCGCAGGTTCTGCACGCGCAGGTTGGAGGCCCGGCGGTAATCGTCCCGGCAGAAGGCACCGACGTACAGAAACTGCTGGTCGAAGAGCACCCGCACCTCCGTATCGAAGCTCGCCGGCGCGCGCTGCACAGGGTTCTGCTGCACAAAGCCTTGGATTACCGGCGCCAGCTGCCAGACTGCCTCGTCCAGCGCCCCGTCGATGCGCAGCGGCTCCTGAATCTCGACGGCCTGAAACACCGGCGGCGGGTCCGGCGGCGGAAAGGTTTCCGGCAGAATCTGCGCGGCAAGCGAACCAGGCCAAAGCAAACCGAAGAGCAGGCGGACATTCATGGAAACCGGGGTAGAATAATAATGCAACAATGTTGCAAATTATACATTTCCCCGGTTTCCCCGCCGGCTTTTCCGCTGCGGCAACGGTTGCCTGATCAGCGCCCGATGCTGTTGTTTCCCCGGTTTGCGTCCGGGATGTACCAGTCACCCAACTCCAGGGCCGTAATGGGTTTGCTGTATTCGCCCGACACCGGGATACTTCTGGCACCGCTTTTCCAGATGGTGGCCGGCTGTTCGATCCGGGCGCTGCTGCCGTCCTTGAAGTACACCGTCACCACCACCGGCAGGGGCAGGCCGGAGGCATTTTCGACCTGGGCGGAGAATTTTTTCCCTTTCAGTTTGCCTGCTCCGGACAGGGACAGGTCGGCGCGGCGGTTTTCGAAGAACCAGGGCTTCCAGAACCAGTTCAGATCGCCTGCCACGGCATTGAAGGTGCAGAAGAAATCATAGGGGCAGGGATGCTTGCCGTTCCAGCGCTGCATGTAGGTCTGCAGGGCAGCCTTGAAGAGCGAATCGCCGAGGGTTTCCTTGAGGACATAGTACGCCAGCGAGGGGTGCGAGTAGGCAGTATTGAAGTAGGCCATGGCCTCCATTTTCCAGGACTGATCCATGAGCGGCTTGGTCATGGGTGTCCCGGACAGATTCTGGTAGGTAGGCAGGGACCAGCTGAAGGGATTTTCGGCAAAACCGCGGGCACGGGTGGGATCTACCGGAAAAAAGGAAGCCCAGCCTTCGTCCATGAAGGCAAACCGGCGCTCATTGATGCCCATGTAGAAGGGGAAATAGGTGTGGGCAATCTCATGATAGGCCAATTCGTAGGCCGCAGCTGCGTCGTTCGACGAGCCGTTGTTGACCATCATGGGATATTCCATGCCGCCGCCGCTGTTGAGGTCGCCGTTGAAGACCGTCATGGACGGATAGGGGTAGGGAATGCCGGGCAGGCGCTGGGAAAGGTCTTCGAGAATATCTTTGGAGAATCCCGCCACCTCGTAGAAATCGAGCGCTTCCGGCTTGTACACGGCCTGGGCGAGCGTCCGGCGGCCGGTCAGGGTATCGACTAGGGCGCTGACCGCATCCCAGTAGTAGTAATCGCTGGCGGCAAAGGCAAAATCCGGCACAAACTCCGCCTTGAAGTGCCAGCTGTGCCGTTCCCGGGGCTGGGTCACCGGCGCCTCGGCGTTGTAGTCCTCCTCCGACACGATGCGCACGACACTGTCGGAGCGCATGGCGGTGCGGAAGCGGTCCAGATAGGCCGGGCTGAGGATGGAATCGGCATTCTGCCACACGCCTGTAGCCCAGATCAGCAGCCCGTCGGGCGCATCGATGCGCACATCGAAGTCGCC
This sequence comes from Bacteroidia bacterium, assembly GCA_033765305.1. GTDB lineage: Bacteria > Bacteroidota > Bacteroidia > J057 > J057 > RDXT01. The sequence continues at coordinate 88,066 of JANRID010000016.1, read as the reverse complement.
GAAGTCGTTGTAAAACTCCACGCGGCCGGTGTAGGGGATGGTATCCCAGCCATAGAGGTCGTCGTAGACAGCCATTTGCGGATACCAGTAGGCGAGGAAATAGGCATGCTCGCCGTAGGTGCCCATGCGCATGCGCCCGCCCGAGGAGATCGTAAAGCTCCAGTCGATGTCGAGGGCAGCCTGGCCTCCGGGGGGCAGCGGCGTGGCGAGGCGGATATAGAGGTTGGTATTGCGGCGGCTGACCGGGCCGCCGGGAGTCAGCGGCAGTTCGGCGCCATTCAGGGCGATGCGGCTGATCTTCATGCCTTCCGTCTGCTCGGCGCGGGGCATGTTTTCGTCCCGGACGGCGCCGCGCTTATACAGGTCCTGGTAGGTGCGCAGCACCAGCTGGGAGAGGGTATCGGGGCTGTTGTTGGTATAGACGAGGGATTCGGAGCCGCCGAGCTTGCGGCTGGCGGGTTCGATCCGGGCACGGATGCGGTAGTCGGTCCGGTTGACGAAATACCGGGGGCCGGGCGTGCCGCCGGCATTGCGGGTGCCTGCGGCCAGGGCCTGCTCATACTCAGGGAGCAGCGGCAGGGTGCTGCCAGGCTGTGCGAAGCCCGGAACAGCCGCCGAGAGGGCGAGTCCGAGCAGAAACGGTTGAATCCAGGAGTTCATGTGATCTGCGATGCTGGAATACCAGGTGTACGGAATACGGATGCTGCAAAGGTAGCAAAGAACCCGGCATCCCGTATAGGCGCGGCAAATGACAGTTGAAGCAGGATGAGAAACGGCTAAGGAAAGCTTGACGGTTTACGCAAGAAATCGGGGATATTTTCGCCTATCCGTATTCAGGTGTTATCCGTGCCCCTATGCCCCTCGCCCCGCCCCAGCCGGCAGTCTTCATGGCCTGCGTCAACAGCTACCGCAATGGCAAACGCCTGCGGTATCTGGTGCGCGAGCGCAAAGCCCTGGCCGACCTGCTGACTTCCGATGCGGAACGGCCCTACGTGACGCCGATCCAGAAGGGCAATATTTCCAACCAGCATGTAGCCAATCAGCTGCTCGAGCACGAGCGGCAGTACAGCATCATCGGGCTGCATTTCACCGGGCATGCGGACGAATCGGAGCCGGTATTCCGGATCGAATCGGACAAATTCGAGACGCCCGTCACCCTCGACGAGATTTCAGCGCTGACGGGCATGCTTCCCAAGCTGCAGGTGGTGTTTCTGAATGGCTGCGCAACCGAAAAACTGGTGGAGCACCTCCTGCGCAAGGATATTCCCATCGTCATTGCCACCCAGACCTCCGAAGAGCACCCCTACGCCACCGATCTCGCGCGGAATTTTTACTATTATCTGTCCCAGGGCTGCACGGTGCTCGAAGCCGCGCAGTTTACCTCGGCCCGTTTCCCCGAGCTGTGGTCGGTGCCGGTGAGCTACGACATCGAGCAGGACGCCCTGCTGTGGGAGGGCAAGGGGCAGAAGCGCTTCCAGTGGGGCCTGTACTACCTGCCGGAAAACCTGAGCCGGGTCAACCAGCGCCCGCCGCGCCGTCCGGTCATGTCGTTTCCGGCCAGCGAGGAGGACGCGCGGGCGCTGCGCCGCCGCCGGCGCCGCAAAATCCTGCGCTACAGCCTCGCCGCCATCGTGCTGGGCCTGCTGGCAGCCTGCCTCACCATGCTGATCATGGAGGAGCCCGCGGCCTTGTTTCATCGGGTGGCTTCGTTTTAACTTAGGGGCATGAAGCCCCTTCCAATGTATCAGGTGGATGCCTTTGCTCCGGAAGTCTTCCGGGGCAATCCTGCCGCAGTCTGTCCGCTGGAATCCTGGCCGGAAGACGCCCGGATGCAGGCCATCGCCTCCGAAAACAACCTGGCCGAAACGGCCTTTTTCGCGCCGGAAGGCGACGGCTACCGCCTCCGCTGGTTTACGCCTGAGCTGGAGATCGACCTGTGCGGCCATGCCACGCTGGCCTCGGCCCACGTGCTGTGCCGCCACCTGGGCTATGCCGGCCCGGAGATCCGCTTCCACACGCGCAGCGGCCTGCTGACGGTGCGCCGGGACGGCGATCGGTATGTGCTCGACTTCCCGGCGCGGGCCCCGGCACCGGTAGAGCCGCCCCCGGCGCTGATCCGCGCCCTGCACGGGCGGGTGCCGCGCTACTGCGGCCGCTCGCGCGACTACCTGGCAGTGCTGGAAACCGAAGCCGAGGTCCGGGCCCTTCAGCCTGATCTGGAGGCTGTGCGCCAGCTGGATGCGATCGGGCTCATTGTCAGTGCGCCCGGCGAGCACTGCGACTTCGTGTCGCGCTTTTTCGCGCCGCAGGCCGGCGTGCCCGAAGACCCGGTCACCGGCTCCGCCCATTGTACCCTCGTGCCGTACTGGGGCGCCCGCCTGGGCCAGTTCGAGCTGCATGCCATGCAGGTATCGCGCCGGGGCGGGGAGCTTTGGTGCACCCTCAGCGGCGACCGCGTGCATATGGCCGGCTATGCCGTGACCTACCTCAGCGGCATGATCCTCGCCTGAACGCCGCGTCTGCGCTGTTTCCGCCTCTCAACTGCCCCTGCCGATGTACCGCGTCTACGACCTCCATGCCTGGAAGCGGAAGGAGATGTACGAATTCTTCCGCACCTACGACGACCCCTTCTTCGGCATCTGCACGTCGCTGGAGGTCGGCGCGCTGCATGCCTTCTGCAAGGAATCGGGCCATTCCTTCCACCTGGCTGCCCTCTACCACTCCCTGCGGGCGGCCAATGCCTCGGAAGCGTTCCGCCTCCGGATCCGGGGCGAGGACGTGCTGCTCTTCGACGAGATCCACTGCGGAACCACGGTCCTCCACGAGGACGATACCTTTTCCTTCTGCTACATCCCGATGGCGCCCAGCCTGGCGGAGTTCGAGCGCCTGGGCCGCGACGCCATCGAACGCCAGCACCGCAGCCGGGCGGTCGATCCCAATGCCGGCCAGCTGAACCTGATCTACTATTCCACCCTGCCCTGGACAGTCTTTACCGGCCTCAAGCATGCCAAACGCCTCCAGCGGGAGGATTCCATTCCCCGGATTACCTTCGGCAAATACAGCCTGCAGCAGGGCCAGCTCCGGATTCCCATTTCCCTTGAAGTCAGCCACGCGCTGATGGACGGGGTGCATGCCGGGCGCTACCTTGAAGCGCTGCAGGAACTGCTGCTGCATCCCGGCGAATAAGGGGGACGGCCCCTTGGAAGAGTTGCCGCTGCATACGATCTTGCAGCAAGGCCGGAAAACGGAGCAAGACTGCAGCGGGGCAGGCCGGCTTGTACCCTCCAATCCCCCCTCGATGAAACGCATCATTCCCGCCATCCTGCTCGCCACGATCTGGATCAGTGTATCCGAATTTGTCCGGAATCAGTTCTGGCTCAACTCCTACTGGACTGCGCACTACACCGGCATGGGGCTCGTCTTCCCGCAGGCGCCAGCCAACGGCGCTGTGTGGGGCATCTGGTCGCTGTGCTTCGCCGGGTGCATCTACGTCCTTTCGCGGAGATTTTCCCTGCGGGAAACCGCAGCGCTGGCCTGGGTGATCGGATTTGTGCTGATGTGGCTCGTCATCGGCAACCTCGGCGTGCTGCCGATGGGGCTGCTGCCTGTTGCCGTTCCGCTCAGCATGCTGGAAGCCTTTGGGGCGGCGTGGATCATCCACCGCATCGCAGGCCCGCGGCAGACGGCCTGAGCCCCGCGCAGACCCACAAACTCGTTGTCCGTTTATCCTCCATTTTACCGCCGCTTCTCATCCGCCTCCCGTGTATTCCACCCGCCTCCTCCCCCTCCTCTGCCTGGCCCTCGCAGCCTGCACCCCGCCCCGGCCTGAGGCTTCGCTCGCCGATGCCTGGAAGGTCATCCAGGGCAAATCCTTCGTCGATCTCACCCATGCCTTCGCCCCCGGCATCCCGCACTGGAAGGGATTTCCGGACGAAACGCGCGAGCTGCTCTACGGCTACGAGCCGGGCGCCGGCAGCATGGGCGCCGGTTTTTATGTGCAGTCCTTCACCCATGTAGGCCAATGGGGCACCCACGTGGACCCGCCGGCGCACTTTGTCAAAGGGCTCCGCACGGTGGATCAGATCGATGTGAAGGAAATGATCATGCCCCTCGTGGTGATCGATGTGCATGAACAGGCGGCCCGGAACCCCGATTACACGCTCAGCCTGGCCGATGTGCAGGCCTGGGAGCGCGCACACGGGCCCATTCCCGAAGGCGCATTTGTGGCCATGCGGACCGACTGGTCCAAGCGCTGGCCTGATCAGGCGGCTATGCAGAACCGCGACAGCAGCGGCGTGGCCCATTACCCCGGCTGGACCCTGGAAGCACTGCAGTATCTCTACGAAACGCGCAACATCACCGCATCGGGCCACGAGCCTACCGATACCGATCCCGGAATCGCCACCAGCCGGGACGATTATTCGCTGGAAGCCTACATTCTGGGTCAAAACCACTACCAGATCGAGCTGCTGGCCCATCTGGATCAGGTGCCTGAAAGCGGCGCACTGGCCGTCGTTACCTTTCCCAAACCCCTGGAAGGATCGGGATTTCCGGCGCGCGTATTCGCCATTCTGCCCTGAGGCGGCTTATCTGCCGTAGCGGTGCAGCACCTCGCCGTAGGGCATTACGGCTACGTGGCGCATCCGGGTAAGGCGGTCCAGCAGGTCGGCGAGGTACTTCGCGCTGAGGGGCCCCCAGCCTTCGGTTTCAAGGCCGTGGGTATTGAAGACAAACCAGCCCGGAGGGCCTGCGAGGAACTGGGCGATCTGCTCGTCCACGAAGCTGTCGATATTGTCCGGGCCGGCCGACCAGCAGCCGAGGCGCACGGGGCCTTTGCCGCTGGGGAGGGGGTTGACGGGCGTCTCGCCTGCGGTGCGGATGGCGCGTACCCGGGTCAGGGCATAGGCTTCCAGCTCGGGCGTCGAGGCGTTGAAGGCAAAGCTGTACACGGACCGGCTGGCCCTGAAGCCCTTCAGGTGCTGCGCGAAGTAGGCCAGGCAGCGGTCGATTTCGCCCTGCGCCTGCTCCAGCGGCATCTGGGTCAGGTTGCGGTGGTCCCAGGTGTGGGGCATAATCTCGTGGCCCCGGCGCTGAAGGCGGTTCCAGTCGTCGAAATTGCCCAGTGTAGCCGGCACGATGTAGTCGTCCGGGGAGTGAAATTCCGGCAGATGCGCCGAAGCGATCACATTCAGGCAGGCGCGCAGCCCGTAGCGCTCGTAGATCTCCGCCACGGTGTAAAACGACTGCCTGAACCCGTCGTCGAAGCTCAGGGTCACGAGGTGGGTCGCAGCAGGCTTGAATGCGCTGCCCAGCCCGAGGCCGGCTGCACCCAGGGCGGCGGTTCTGACAAAGGTTCTGCGGTTCATCGGTCGGGGAAATCAGGCGGATACAGGCAGCACGGGCTGCTTGCAGCAAGCTACATCAGGCGTCCCGTTTGTGCAAGTGTGCGGCCATCCGTCCTGCTGCTCAGGCGCCGGCCTTCGGAAACCAGGAGTAGCTGATCCCCGGCGTCCAGAGGATCGACGCTTTATTTCTCCCGAAGACCCCTACGATTCCCACCCGCAGGTTCAGCCCTTTCCAGACCATCCAGCGGAAGCCGAGGTCGGGGGAAATGGCATATTCCTGCGCATAGTCCCGGTTGAGGCCGCGGAGGGCGCTCAGCTGAAAGTAGAAGGAGGAAGGGTTTGTGCGTTTGCCGATGGGCAGAAACCAGAGCGTAGCACCGGTTTTGATGAAGCGCGTCGTTTCCCCTGCCACAAAATTGGTGAGGTAGAGCCCGGCATGCACGGAGACGAAGCGGTAGCGGTACTCCAGGCCGATGGAGGGATTCCGGAACCCGTTGATGCTGATTTCATGGCGCGAGAACCGGGCTCCGGACTGGGCCTGGGCGGCCAGGGCGCCGGAGAGCAGCAGGATGCAGAGGCAAAAGCGGCAGAAAGGTTTCATTGTATGGCGGATCAGAACCTGCGCAAAGATCCGCCGGGGCAAGGCTCCGCCTGCCGGACATTTGTCCTGAAATCCGCAGGCGCCTCAGAATCCCATCATAAATTCATTCAGGTTGACCTCCGAATCCAGGCCTAATTTTTTGCGCAGGCGGTAGCGGCTGATTTCCACCCCCCGCACGGAGATATTCATCAGCGGGGCAATCTCCTTGGTAGCCAGGTTCATGCGCAGGTAGGCACAGAGGCGCTGGTCTTTGGGGGTCAGCTGCGGATAGCGCTCCTGGATGCGGCGCAGAAAGCCTTCGTGGACCTGGTCGAAGTGGGAAGCAAACTGCTCCCAGTCCGCATCGAACTGCTGATCATGGTTCAGCATGCGGATGATCTCCCGGAGCTGTGCGCTGCCGGGATGGCCGGGGTTCCGCGCAGCCACTTGCTCCAGCTCTTCGCGGAGATGGGTCAGCACCTCGTTTTTCTGGACCAGATGCATGGTAGCCGTTGCCAGCTCGCGGGTTTTGTGGCCGATTTCGCTTTCGAGCTTTTCCCGCATCAGGTGGCCGATGGTTTCCTGCGAGCGAGCCAGCTCCTGCTGCTGGGCTGCTTTCTGGGTCTGGTGCAGGGTCACGATTTCTGCTTTTTCCTTCTCGAAGCGGCGGCGGGGGATCAGGATCAGCCCGCCTGCCGCCAGCAGCAGCACCAGCAGGTAGGCAATCCGCGCACCGAGGGAGGCATACCAGGGCGGGGCGATCTCGAAACGGAACGCAGCAACCTCCGACTCCAGCCCATCGGGGTTTCGGGCCTGAAGCTCGAAGGTATAGGTGCCCGGCGGCAGATTGGTGTACTCCTTGCCTGCGGCAGCCTGCCATGCCGACCAGCCGGACTCCAGGCCGGCGAGCCGGTACCGGAACCGGAGCCCATCGCCGCCGGAAAAATCGGTGGCCCCGAAGCGGAAGCGGAAGTCCTTGAGCCAGTGCGGCACCCGGAGGCCGCCGTTCCGCTGCCAGGGGCCTGCCAGCAGGCTGTCGCCGCTGCAGAATACCTGGCTGATCAGCGCCTGCCACGGGCCGGCATGCGCCTGCGGCTTCTGGCGCGGGTCGAACATGAAAAACCCCCGGTCCATGCCGGCGATGACGAGGCTGTCGCTGACCGGGCAGATCAGCTCGAAGCCATTGACGAGCTTGCCGCTGATCCGCGGGTAGTAGCGCACCTCCGAGTGGCGCTGCAGCCCCTGGTCTTCGATGCGGATGACCCCCGCATGGCGGTCGGTCGCAAACCAGATATGCCCCCGTGCATCTTCCGTCAGGCGGATGATCCGCTCCTCCGGCGAAAAGATGGCGGCGTAGTCCGGATGCGGCTCGTAGCGGTCCGAGGCAGGATTGAGCCGGAAGAGGCCCCGTTCTCCAGCCACGATGACCTCGCCCTGGACAAAAAACACGTGGTTGTAGAGGCTGGAAGGCAGGCCTTGTTCCGGGCCGTAGCGCTGCACGCTCACCCGGTTCAGGCTGTCGCTGAGCCGGATGCGGAACATGCCCCGGTATGGATGGGACGCCCAGAGCTGCCCGTCGCGGTCTTCGACCAGAAAGCGGCAGGATTCGGAGAAGCCCTCCAGCCTGCGCAGGAACTCCAGCCCGGCAGGCGACTGGCGGTACAATGCCAGGCCGCCGTAGTGTCCGGCGATTACATAGCCGGGACGGCTGCGCAGGGGAAGATGCAGCCATACCCCCTGCACGGTGGCGGGGCTGCTGGGGCGGGCGATGCCATCGTCCACACAGAACGATCCTTCATGATGGGCCAGCAGCACCTGCCCCCCGATCCGGTGCAGACCCCAAACCTGGCTTTCGGTGCCAGGGACCAGCCGGGCCGAAGCAGCCCCTCCGGGAAGCAGGTACAGCCCGTTGGAAGTGCCCAGATAGAGGCTGCCGCTGGCCTGCAGGGCAGCATATGCGGTGCCCATCAGGGGCCCGTCCGGTATCACGTAGCGGTAAGGCGCCGCAATTTCGGCCATGCTGAGGCCATTGTTGAGCCCCATCCAGAGATTTCCGCCCCAGTCCTCGAACAGGCTGGTGATGTAGTTGTTCTGCAGGCCCCGCCCCCGGTCGATGTTCAGCATGAGCCGTCCGGCAGCGTCGAGCAGCAGCAGCCCGCCCAGCTCGGTGGCGACTGCCACCTGCCCGCCCGAGAGGGTGCAGGCGGCCTGCGGCCGCAGCGCGCGGATCTGGTCCGCAGCCTCCGGCGCCCAGGGCCGGATCTGGCCGTCTGCGGCCAGAAACAGCCCCTCGCGCAGGGTGCAGAGCATAAGCGCCCCCTGCGGACCGGGCCGGATATCGGTAATGAGCACATCCCGGAACCGCTCCCCGCCCGGATATGCCTGCACCCCTTCCGGGGTCCATTCCACCAGGCCCTGGGTAGCCGACTGCAGCAGGACCCGCCCGTTTCCGCCGCCGAGGATCTCCAGCCGGTCTGTGACCAGCAGCTCCATCCGGTCCCCCCGGTAGCCGAACAGGTGCCGGCTTGTGCGGAACAGCACCCGGTCATCCGCCAGCAGAATGTCCCACACATCGGCAATGGGCAGGAGCTCCTGCGGCAGCAGATGCATCAGCGAATGGTAGTGCAGCAGCCCTGAGGCATCCGGCTGAAAATATCCCAGTTCGTCCTGCCCCCCTACATAGATCCGCTCCCCGGGCGCCACCTTCAGCGACCGGACGATGCTGCGGTTGGGAAGCGGATATTTGTCCCAGGAAACCCCGTCGAAGGTCAGCAGCCCTTCATTGTTGGCCACCAGCAGCATCCCGCCGGCAGCCTGGGCCATCTCCCAGTTCTGGGTGCCTCCGTGATAGGTATATTTGTCGTAATTGCGCAGCAGCGGCATTCCAGGCAGCGAGCCCCGGCATAAGCAGGGCGCCAGGAGCAGCAGCAGACAGGCCAGATGGGAGCGTGGGCACATGAAGGGGCAGGTTTCGTCTCGCAGGACGGAAGTATACAGATCTAACTGCCCTTATCCAAACAAGGTTGTGCCCCAGAAGGCTGTACTGTACTGATGTAGGGATGATGTAGTAGCGGTGCCCGGCTGATGTATGCATGACGCAGCCTGAAATTGGGATGTTTATGATGCAAAAGCCGATCTTCGGAATTGGATCTGGCCAGCCCGGAAGGCTGGCAGTATGCCGTGATACCGATTACCACGTACGCTACTCATTTTCCTGACTATGCTCAAACGACTACTTACGCCCCTGCTGATGATGCTCGCCGTCTCAGCCCATGCCCAGGTCACCATTCTCGACTTTGAGGCGCCTGCGACCAGCACCCGGTTTTTCTACTTCGGCTCCAGCATCGATGGCACCATTGTAGGCCCCATCGCGAACCCCGACAAGTCGGGCATCAACCTCAGCGACAGCGTGATGGCCCACCTGAAGCCCTCCGGCTCGCAGCCCTGGGCCGGTGCCTTCTCCGATCCCAACCCCTCGACTCCGGTGGACGTGACCGACGGCAATATGATCTGCATGAAAGTGTGGATGCCTGTCGCGGGCAATGTGCAGCTCAAGCTGGAGCAATCCTCCAACGGCGGCGGCGACTGGGAAGTCAAGAAAACCGTATCTGCTGCCAACCAATGGGTGGAAGTCTGCTGGGACCCCTCTACCCCTTCCGATGCCAATCCGGGAGTGACGGCCTCCGGCCACATCTACAACCGGGTGGTGGTCTTCTTCAACTTCGGAACGCCCGGCACCGATGCCACCTATTACTTCGATGATCTGGTGGTGATGCCGGTTGCCGCTACGGTGTGCAACACGGTGCTCGACTTCGAAGCGCCTGCCACCAGCACCCGCTTTTTCTACTTCGGCTCCAGCCTGGACGGCTCCACCACCGGCCCGGTCGCCAACCCCGACCCTTCGGGCATCAATACCAGCGACAGCGTCATGATCCATGTGCGCCCGGCCGACGCCCTTTCCTTTGCCGGTGCTTTCTCCGACCCCAACCCCACTACCCCGATCAATGTGACCAACGGCGAGCTGATCTGCATGAAGGTATGGCTGCCGGACTCCGGCAACGTCATGCTCAAGCTGGAGCAGTCCACGACCGGCGGCGGCAACTGGGAGGTCAAGAAAACCGTAGCTACGGCGGGCGAATGGGTGGAAGTCTGCTGGGATCCCAGCACGCCCTCGGATGCCAACGCATCGGTGGTTGCCGCAGGCAACAGCTACAACCGCGTGGTGGTCTTCTTCGACTTCGGCGATGTAGGCAACGGCGTCAACAGCTACACCTACTACTTCGACGACCTCTGCGTCCAGGCGCCGGTCGGACCCACGACGGCTGAAGTGACCTTCTCGCTGAACCTCAACGGCTACAACGGCACCGGCACCCAGCCGACCGTAAACGGATCCTTCAACGGATTCAGCGGAACCGCCAACCCGCTGGCCGATGCCGACGGCGACGGCATCTGGACCGCTACCGTGACCGTGCCCAAGGGCCTCATCGAGTACAAGTTTGCCTTCGACAACTGGGCTGTGCAGGAAGAATTCAAAGGCACGGAAATCTGCACCCGCCGCGACCCCTCCGGCCAGTTTGTCAACCGGGCCGCCCAGATCACGGAAGACATCACCCTCGGAACGGTATGCTGGAACAGCTGCTACAACTGCGGCGCCGGCGTAGACATTACGCTCAACGTCGGCTTCCCCGCAGGCGTGACGCCCAATCCCGAAGGCGTATACCTCGCGGGCGGCCTTGCCTTCGGCGCAGCCCCGAACGAGTTCCGCCTGCGCGATCCCGACGGCGACGGGGTGTACTCGATCACCTTCGAGCGCGAAACCAACTTCAACGGCTACTACACCCTGACCAATGGCCCTTGTCCCGACTATTCCTGCAAGGAAAACATCGCCGGACAGCCCTGCGCCAACCCCGGCAACTTCAACGACCGCCGGTTCAGCCAGGTCCGCGTGGATACCGTGATCAATACCTGCTTCGGCATCTGCTCCGACAATACCGCCTGCAGCGTGGGCATCGGCCGCGACGAACTGCCGAAGTGGTTCTCGGTGGCGCCCAGCCTCACCGGCCGCTTTGCTGAGGTCACCATCACGGATGCGATGGTCCGCAACGCCCGGCTGACCCTGCTCAGCAGCAACGGCCAGGCGCTCTTCAGCACCAGCCTGACCGGCAGCAGCTACCGCCTCGACCTGGGCAACGTGCCTGCAGGCCTGTACCTCGTGCGCCTCGACGCCGCCGGACGCAGCGGCACCCTCCGGATCGTCCGGTATTAAGCAATTCGGCTACGTGCATGACCAGGGGAGGCAGCAATGCCTCCCCTGTGCGTTTGTATGCAGGGCGGGGCGGGCGTTGTGCGCAGGCAGCCTATGCCAGCGCCCCCGCGAGCATCAGCGCTGCCAGCAGGCCTGCAAGGGCCAGCCCGGCCAGCAGTGCGCGGAAGCTGCGCTCATACAGGTCTGTCTCCGAAGGCTTGCCCCGCCGGTAGCGCAGCGGCAGCATCTGGCCCGGACGGTGAGGGCGGCGGGGATTGTGAAAGCGGATGCGGTGGTACGCGCCGCCTTCCTGCTCCTGAAAGCGCAGTACCGAGATGGAATAGCGTCCCCGCAGCTCCACAGATTCCACTTCGGCCTGTACCGGCACCCCTTCACGGCGCCAGAAGGCGCGGCGAAGCACAAGACGCAGCAGGATCGCCAGCGATATAAACGCCGGCACGGCGGGCAGCAGGAGGGTCATGAGGCGGTTCATCTGCGGCAAGATACAACGCGTTTCCCCCGCCCGCTGCGTGCGCTTCAGAGCTGCGTCATCAGCCGCAGAAAATCATCCCGGCGGTTCCGGGCCAGGGGGATCTGCCGCCCGTCGCGCATGACCACGTAGGCGCCTTCCGTCTTGAAAAAGCGCTGCACATGGTTGAGGTTCACGAGCCAGGACTTGTGCGTGCGGAAGAAATGGCTGCCTTCCAGGGTCTTGCTCACATCGCCCAGGATGCGGGTCACAAGGCAGACCTCCGCATTGGCGAGGTACAGGCGGGTATAGCTGCCTTCGCTTTCGCAGTAGAGAATGTCGTCGGGGTTTACGACCGAGTACCCTTGCCGCAGGGGCAGCAGCAGGCGCAGCGGCTGCTGCTTGCCGGGCTCCAGCTGCCCCCGCAGGATCTCCAGCTGGCGCGGGTCCATCTGCGGCAGCTGCACCGCCTTGGCTACTGCCTCTTTCAGCTCCTCCGGATTGACCGGCTTCAGCAGGTAGTCGAGCGCCGCATAGCGGAACGCCTTGACTGCAAACTGGTCATAGGCTGTGACAAAAATGAGCCGGAACGGCAGGTCCGGAAAATGGTCCAGCAGCTGAAACGCATTCATCCGCGGCATCTCGATGTCGAGAAAAACCAGATCCGGCTGCAGCTGCCGGATCGCCTCCAGGCCAGCCTGGCCGTCGCCGCAGGCGGCCACGACCTCGACCTCGGGGCAATGCGCTGCCAGCAGGAAGGACAGTACGGCAATACTGTCCGGCTCATCATCAATCAGCACTGCTTTCAGGGTCATGGCTGGGTTGGAGTTGGGTATCTAGCGAAAGCATGCCCTGCCCCCCATCCCCTGCTCCCTCGGCAGCTATTGCCCAGCAAATATACAACATATTCGAACTGTGCGCAGATTTCAGGATGGGATCACACAGAAAATTCAATGATTACGCGTGTGCCGCAGCCTGCTGCGGATTCATCCACCAGGTCTTCGATCTCGATGCGCGACTGCTCCGTACTGTACATTTTGGCCAGGATGGCCAGCCGTTCCTGCGTCAGCTGGGTGCCAAAGGATTTGCGGCGGCTGGCCGAGCGGCTTTTCAGCGCTTCTGCCTGCGCCCGTCCGATGCCGTCGTCTTCGATCTGCACCCGGAGCAGTTCCGATCCAGGCAGCAGGCGCAGGACGATGCGGACCGTCCCGCCGGTTTCCTTGTGCAGCAGCCCATGCCAGATGGCATTTTCCACAAAAGGCTGGAGCAGCATCGGCGGCACCAGCGTAAACTCCAGGTCGATTTCCGGGTCAATGTCCAGCACCCAGCGGATTTTTTCCTTGAAGCGCAGCGTTTCCAGCTCCAGATACAGGCGCAGGGCTTCCAGCTCGCTGCCAAGGGCCACCCGGTCCTGCCCGGAGTGCTCCAGCACGAGCCGGATCAGGCGCGAAAACTTATTCAGGTACTCCGAGGCGCTTTGCGGGGCATTTTCGAGCAGAAAACGGTCGATGGACACCAGCACATTGAAGAGAAAATGCGGATTCATCTGCGCCCGGAGCATGCTCGTCTCCGCCTCCGCCAGCCGGAGCAGCAGCTCGGATTTCTCCTGGGCCAGTTCGGCTTCTTTTTTTTCTGTGGCAGCCCTGGCCCGGATCCGGGCGATCTGGCTGCGGTAGAGCCAGAAGGCAGCGAGGCCCGCCGCCAGCAGCATCAGTGCCTTAAACTGCCAGGTCTGCCACCAGGCGGGCAGGATGCGGATGCGCAGGGTGCGGGGCCTTTCGCTCCAGTAGCCGTCGTTGTTGGCGGCCATGACCCTGAAGGTATAACTACCGGGCGGGAGGTTGGTATAACTGACGCTGTGACGGTTGCCGCCTTCCACCCAGGCAGGGTCTATGCCCTCCAGCTGCCAGCGGTAGCGGTTGAGTTCGGGCTGGGTAAAACTCATCGCGGAAAACGTCAGCGTGAAAAAATTATCAGTATGTCTGAGCACGATCTCATCCATAAACGCAATCTGGCGGGGCAGGGGATAGGGCTTGTCAAATACCTTAAAATCCGTAAAAACCACCTCTGGCCGCCGGGTATTGTCCACAAACCCGGCAGGATCCCAGATATGCTTGTTGCCCAGCATCACAGACCCGCCCGGGCTGAGCGCCAGGCGCTCAAACTGCTGCATCCGCAGGCCGTCCTGCTCCGTGTAGAGCCGCACCCTGCCAGTGGTCGGCTGGCAGCGCAGCAGCCCCTCTGTTGCGACAGCCCAGATCGTGCCCCGGCGGTCCAGCATCATGCGGGAAAACGCATAGGCTGTCTCCGGAATGCGGTGTATCTGCATCCGGGCCGTGTCGAGCCAGCAAAGCCCCCGTGCCGCGCAGATCCAAAGCCGTCCTGCCGGGTCGAAACGTATATCCATCGCCGCACGCCCCGGTAGCGAGGCGGTATCGTGCTCGATTTCGGTATAGATCATGCAGGCCCGGGTTCGGGGATCGTACAAGGCCAGGCCCGCATCGGTGGCCAGCCACAGTCTGCCCGCGCTGGCAGGGAGCACGGTCCTTACAGAGACCAGTTGGATGCTGTCCGGCACCTGAAACGGGTCTATGCCCTGCAGCTGCTCTTTTGCCGCATCGAAACGGAAAAGCCCGCCCCAGCGGTTGGGAAACCAGATGTCGCCGTCAGGCGCGGCCACCCCAGGCCAGGCCCGGCTCAGTTGTTCCGGCCTGACCCGGCTCACCGGATAGGGCACCGGATGCAGCGCCAGGGTCTGCGGATCCAGCTCCAGACCGATTCCTGCCCAATACCGCCCTTGAGGGCCTCGCTGGATAAAATAGGGGGGCTCCTCCCACAATGCAGTAGGCCAGGGAGCATACGCCCGGCTCCGGATCACGTTTTGCGGCTCCTGCCATTTGTGCAGCACGGTAGCTCCCTCCACGCTGTGAATCGCAAATACGGCCTGCGAGGCAGAATCAGGACTCAGCATTTCACAAACCCCCTCCGGCGGCAGGGGCGAGGGCCGGGTGAAGTTCTGCATATGCGGGTCTATTTTGCTCAGACCTTTTTCGCTGGCAATCCAGAGGATGTTATCTGGATTGTCCCGCGACAATCCCAGCAAACGCCCCTCCAGCGGCGACTCATGGGCAGCGCGTCCCGGCTGATGCCGGTACTGCTGCAGGAGGCGGGTGCGGGTGTTCAGGACAAACAATCCTTCGTCGTAGCTGGTAAGCCACAACTCGTCCGGGGATCTGGGACATATATCTACAAACGTACGCCAGGGAGCGAGCTGGACCCAGCGCATGGCCCTGAACTCCAGCGACCAAAGCCCTTGATTCCAGCCGCTCATCCACACCCGCTCGTCGTCGGGGCTGGGCAGGATCCGCAGCCAACTGGTTGCCCGGGTGGTGCCCGGATACAGCGGCTTCGGCACGGGAAACAAGGTCCAGCGGTCCTCCTCCGGCTCGAACTGCATCAGGCCGATATGGGTGCTGTCGTCGTAGTAAAACCAAAGCCTGCCCCGGGGGCCTGTCTCCATCAGGCCGAGGGCGTGGTTTTGCATGGTAAAAACCCCCGCGGGGCCATAGGCTGCTTGTGCCTGCCGGGTGCTGAGATCGTACAGGTGGAATGTGCCTGCCTCCGGATCGAAGCGGTAGAGGGACTGATGGTGGATGTTGTTTCCATTTGCCAGTACCCAGTGGCGGCCCGCTGGATCAGCGCATAAGACCATCGGGGACTGATTGTTGGGAGGGATCGTCCGATTGAATGGCACCCTACGGAACGAGCCTTGCTGTGGGTCATACCCTGCTATCCCAAACGTGCCCGCAAACCAGAGCCTGCCGGAGGCGTCATAGACCGGCGGCACCCCAAACATATCCGCAGGCAGTGCGGCGCTGTCGCTTGCATCCGGCACAAAATGGGTGAACTCGTGCCCGTCGTAGCGGGACAGGCCTGCGTAGCCCCGCATGAGCCAGAGATAACCCTGCCGGTCGGTAAACACATGCGACACGCCTCCGGGCGGAAGCCCCTCCCGCCAGGTGAGGTGCTCGAAGAAGATCCGCGGCGGCTGTGTATCCAACTGCGGTGTGCGCAGCGTATAGCTGCCCGGCACCGGCTGCTGGGCATAGCTGCCGGGCAAGTCTATCAGCGCCCAGATAGCTGACAGGGAGAGCAGGGAGCGCATGCGCCGAAACATTTCCCAACATACTACACAATGCCGTTTAAAGGCAACAATCTTGATCATCAGCATATCTATTTTACCAGCGGCGGCCGGGCGGCCATCAGTGGACAGGTGTACTTGTTTGAAGCTTGAATGGTTTTGTTTTCCGTTTATTCCCGAAAGCTGCCCGTGGTTGAGCGGATTGGTCCGCTGGTGAAAAAGCGGGGCGGGAATTGGGGGGAAAGGCGGAAGTTAGCTGCATCAGCTTTCTCCTGACAGCTGCCCGGCCCCTGTTCCCATACAACCCGCCTCTTCCCACCTCCGCTCGCCCTATGAACCGCCGAAACTTCCTCCAATCCAGCGCCGCGCTGGCCGGCACGATGGCCCTGCCCTTCCCCCTCCGGGCGGGGCAGGACAAAGTCTCCCTCGCAATCCTCGGCACCGGCTGGTGGGGCACCGATATGCTGCTGCCCAGGGTGCTGGCCAGCAGCCTGTTTGAGGTCGTAGCCCTCTGCGACGTGAACAGCCTTGCGCTGGCCCGTGCGGCAAAAGCCGTAACCGACGCAGGCGCCAGGGCGCCCCGGCTCTTTGCCGACTACCGGGACATGTACCGCATGCCGGGCCTGGAAGCCGTGATCATCGCCACGCCGACCCATTGGCATGCCCTGCAGTTCATCGATGCCTGCAAGGCCGGCCTGCATGTGTTTCTCGAAAAGCCCATCTGCTACGACATCCGCGAGGGGCAGGCCATGCTGGAAGCGCACAAAGCGGCCGGCAATGTGGTGCAGGTGGACTTCCCGCGTGTGATGGCGGACACCAACGACCAGGTGCGGGCCTTCATCCAAAGCGGCGGAGCGGGCAAGATCCGGCAGGTGCAGGCCAATATCCACAGCCCGGAGGGCGGCCTGACGGAAAAACCGGTTCCGGCTACCCTCGACTACGAGCGCTACTGCGGCCCGGCGCCGCGGGTGCCCTACCGCTGCGATGCCAATGGCACTACGCCCCAGTGGCGGCAGCAGCACGCCTTCAGCCGGGGGATATTTGCAGACTGGGGCATCCATTACCTCCACAACATCCGCCAGGTGATGGGGCTCGATCTGCCGGAGCAGGTCTCGGCGATTGGCGGCATCGTGTCCAACACGACCCAGGATCAGCCCGACCACCTGGATGTGCGCTTCAGCTACGGGGGGCTGCCCGTGTACTGGAGCCACAAATCCTGGGGCTACACGGCGCCCAATCCCGACCACAACATCGGGGTATATTATTACGGCGAACAGGCGACCATTTTCGCCGGCGACCTGGGCTGGGAGGTATTTCCGGCAGGCGGCAAAGCGAAAATCACGCATGGCAGCATCGTATTTGACCCCATGAATCCTGCCAACACACCCGTCTATGAAAAAATGCTGCTGGATATGTTTGCGGAATTTGCGGCAGGGGTCCGGGCCAGGTCGAATACCGGGATCACCAATACCCTGGCCGATGCCTACCGCACCACTGCGGCAGTCATTTATGCAGATATGGCCTACCGCACGCAGGCCGGGCTGGCGATAGAGGCCGCCACCATGAACGTCAAAGGCAATCTCCAGGCCCAGGCCATGCTGCAACGGGCCTATCGGGCGCCCTATGTGCATCCGTTCGCGCCATGAGCTATGTCTTGTTTGCACCTATACCCAATTTCTATACCCATTCCCCCATGAAAAATCTCCTGCTCCTCTCCTGGCTGATGCTCAGCATCGCCACGCTCCACGCCCAAAGCACCGACGAGGCCGCCATCAAACAACTGATCGAGGCTGAGACCCGCGCCTGGCACGCCAAAGACCTGGCCGCTTTTAAGTCCTGCTGGCATATACAGCCCTACTTCACCGTATTTTCTTCCGGCCCTGACAGGCATATGAGTGTCACACCTGAGATGTTTTATTCCCTGACCCCGGAAGGGATGGGCAATGGTTCTGTCTGCACCAACTCCAATTACCGGATCAGTGTGAAGGGAGACATGGCCTGGTCTGCGCATGATCAGGTGAACACCTCACCCCAGGGAGAAAAGCGCTATTCGCACGAGATACGGATACTGGAAAAAGTAAACGGCACCTGGAAGCTCGTGGGCGGCTCAATACACGAGTATAAGCCCTGATCAATGTTTTATATACCTATTAAACCCCATCGACTTCTTGATGTATGACCGCTATCTTCATGTTGCTGCTTAGCAGCTTATGGACCGAGCTCTCTACCTCCTGGTCACTCCCTCCGATATATGTCCAGGCTGTAGAGGTGCCGTCCGATCCTAGTTTATATCCTAACGTCTCAGGACTTTGGAGGACTACCACTGGTCAAACCACGCTTTTCAAGCAGAACGATATAGAGGTATGGTACGACTACAACAACAATAGCTTCGACCACCATGCTGAAGGTAAGTTCATTAATGCGACTACCTTCCGCCTGACACAGATTCGGCGCAACAAAGCCACAAACTGTATCACTTACATGAAATTGACTTGTACGCTCAACGTTCTCAGGCGTGAAATCCGTGTTGAATCCGAAAATCTGGACAGCAACTGTGACCTGCTGCAGGGCGAGATCGTACACTACACGTTGTACAAAGTAGAATAGGACCATCAGGCTCAGAACCTGCCTCAGCAGACCCAATTGCTCGCTGCTGACAAAGTTTTGCTGCAAAATATACCTGACTTTGTGTCTGAAGGCCTTCACCTCCCGCCCCTGCCTCGCCAACCTCACCCCCTGCGGGGCATCGCAGCCCTTCCAACCTGTGTAACCGGCCCCCCTCCACTACGCACCCGCATACGAATACCTGCATGAAACCAAGCCAATTGTGTGCCTATTTGATGTGTGTACTGCTGCTGTCTTACAGCATTGCCAGGGCACAGGAGCCAGCCGCAGCAAACGGAAAATTTGTTGCTGTCAATGGAGCAAGCATCTACTACGAAGAATACGGGCAGGGAGAGCCCCTGATCCTGCTCCATGGCTTCGGCGAAACCGCAGCACACTGGAAGCCCTATATTTCAGCGTTTTCCAAACATTACCGTGTCATTGCCTGGGACATGCGCGGGCATGGCAGATCAACCAGTCCTGATACAAGCAAGGTCTTTCGTCATGCCACAGCTGCCCAAGATTTGCTTGCGTTTATAGACAAACTCGGTCTGCAGCGAGTCAAGGCGATCGGGCACAGTTCGGGAGGCATCATCATCCTCTACGCCGCCACACAAGCGCCTGACCGCTTCGAAGCGATTGTTCCCATGAGCGCGCAACTCTACTACAGCACACAGACCCGTGAGGCTATCAGGATAAACGCCAGGCCTGAAATTCAGTACGAACGCCTGGAATTCGAAAAAAGGCATGGCCCCCTCAAAGGGCGGCTGATCGCCCGCCAGTTCTATCATTTCGTGGAGTTATACGGCGATCCCGCTATTACGCCGGACCAGCTTGAGACCATCACAGCCAGGTCGCTCATCATTCATGGCGACAATGATTTTGTGCCTGTTTCGCAAGCCTGGGAAATGTACCAGCATATCCCGAATGCCCACCTGTGGATTGTCCCGAACGGCTGGCACTTGCCGCATGTCGGCGGCGCAAAGGAACTCGATTTTATCGCCAGGAGCCTGGAATTTCTACAAGGCGGCTGGAGCGACGCTTCTAAATAACAGCCGCACAGCCGAATCAGCGCTTGCCCTCCGGCCGGCCGCACATATCCCTCCAATACACCCATTGCCATATGACCGCCTCCCGTCCCTACCTCGCCAACCTCACCCCGCTGCGGGGCATCGCAGCCTTGCTGACTGTGATCTTCCACGTGGATCTGAGCCTGAGCGGCGGGCGGGGCGCCCTGCTGCACGCGTCCGACTCGCAGCTCATCAGCCAGATGTACCTCATGGTGGATTTTTTCTTCATCCTGAGCGGGTTCATCATGCTGCATGTGTATGGTAAACACTTCTCGTCCGCTGTTACCGGCAAGGCCTTCCTGCAGTTTACCCGCGCACGCTTTGCGCGGGTGTACCCGCTGCATCTGGCGATGCTGCTCTACACCGCAGCGATGTTTGGCATTGCCGCCGCCGCCGGGATTCCCCGCAGCGTGGTGCTGGAGGGCGAAAACAACGCATTTTCTTTCCTGACCAGCCTCCTGCTGCTGCAAAGCATGAACCTCCACGGCTGGTTTTCGTGGGTGCATGCCTCCTGGTCCATCAGCACCGAGTGGTGGATGTACATGCTGTTTCCCTTTCTGGTGATCCCCTTCACGCGGCTGCGGGCCTGGGGCCGCGCCGCGGTGGTGCTGCTGTGCCTGGCAGGCTATGTGGCCATCATGCTGTGGCTGACGCCCAATGTCCGGCTGTCGCCGGCGCTGCAGGCCTTCTTTATGGCGGTTTCCGGCGGGGAAGGCCCGCCGATGTTCGATGCTTCAATCAACGTCGCCTTTCAGTTCGGGTTTGTTCGCTGCCTGTGCGGATTTGTGCTGGGGATGACCGTGTATCAGGCGTATCAGGATGGCTGGGCGCGCCGCTGGTTCGGCAACGGGTATATGATCGCTGCCGCAGCGCTGGGGCTGATGCTGACCCTGCACCTGAATACGCCGGATCTGGTCTCGGTGGTGTTTTTCCCGCTCATCCTGCTCTCCGCCGCCTACGGCAGCCCGCGCATGAACCAGCTCTTCGGCACGGCAGCCATGCAGCGGCTGGGCGACTGGTCTTTTTCGATCTATCTCGTGCATCAGCCGCTGATGTACACCATTGAAAAGATCATCCTGTATGGAGCTGCCCAGACCCCAGCCTCCTCGACAGCGCCCGCAGGCCCGCCGCCGGTGCCCCCGATGTCTGCCGCGTGGCTGATCTGCCTGGGTTTCATCGCCCTGACGCTGCTGATTTCCAGCCTGATGTACCGCTATGTAGAGGTGCCGGCCCGGAACTGGCTCAATCCGCGCCCTGCGGACAGCCCGGCAGCTGCACTTCCCGTTTCCTGAGGGCAGGGTATCCCCTGCAGGATCCGGCACAGGCCGGGCGTCTGCGAAGGCGCCTGGCCTGTGCCGGATATCCGCCATCGGCAGTATGTCAGGGGCCGGCGGCTACAGCTCCTCCACGGCCAGCTCGGCATAGCCGGTGTCCGGGTCGTGCAGGCGGCGAAAGGCATAGCCCGGCAGCTCGCCGATCACCACTTCAGCCGTTGTGTAAATCAGGCAGCCATCCAGCAGGTGGCCGCCGGTGACGGAGCCGTCGCGGCCCGCGAGGGCGATGTGCAGGTGCAGGCCATCGGGGCAGAGGGTGCCGCTGAGGGAGACGATCTCGAAGCGGTCTTCGCAGACCCAGGCTTCGGACTGGTCGGCGAAGCGCAGGCAGGCCCGGCGCAGGCTGCCGGCGCAAGCGGCCAGATAGGCAGCTTTCCAGCCCCGTTCGCGGACGAGGGCCTGGAGGGATTGTTTGAGGTCCTGGCCGGGGCGCAGGCGGAAGGCGTGGAGCATGGGGGGGGGAATATAAATCCTGAATTTATTCCTGTTTATATACAAAAATTGCATACTATCACCCAAATAAAATCCTAAACCTGCATGTTGCTAGAGTTTAGCATCGAAAATTACCGCTCTTTCCGGGACCGTCAGACACTATCGCTGCTGGCAGGGGACGATCCGGCTCACCCAGCATCCGGGCTGCTCCAAGGACCGGAATCGATGCAGATCCTGCCGTCGGCGATCATCTATGGTGCCAATGCTTCCGGCAAGAGCAATCTGCTGCGCGCATTTCAGGGCTTGCGGAACTGGCTCGCCGTGCATTCCGACCTTGGCCCCGACCAGCTGATTCCGGCTGCTGAGCCATTTAAATTCCAGACAGATCTTCGCGCTCAGGCCAGCAGCTTCGAGGTCTATTTCCTGGCGGCCCAGACCAGGTACCGCTATCTGCTTCGTGTGAGCCCGGAAACCGTAGAGTATGAAGCATTATTTTTTTATCCGCAGGGGCGGGAGGCCCGGCTGTTCGAGCGGCACGGCAGCTCGTATGAATTCGGCGACTACCTTAAAGGCCAAAAATCGGCTATTGCAAGCCTCACCGCCCCCAATCAGTCCTACCTGTCCAAAGCCGCCCGAAATAATTTCCAGCAGCTCCTGCCGGTGTACCGTTTTTTCTCCGTGGGCCTGATGCCAGTTTCGTTTCTGGACAGCTATATGGATCAGGCCTATCTTAGCAAAATCACCGCAGAGCTTGCAAAAAGTACCGCACAAGATCCTTTCGCAGATACTTTCAAACGTCTGCTTCGCAGCTTCGACACCGGGATTACGGACTTCAGCATTACGCAGCAGCCCCTGCGCCAGGAGCATGAAGTCGTGATGTACCATCCCTTGTATCATCCGGATGGCACACTGGCAGGAACTGCCGGTCACCCCTTGGGCGAGGAATCGGCCGGGACGCAGAAGCTGTTTGTGCTGGGGGCCCTGATGCTGCGGGCACTCATGCAAGGCCGGACAATTCTGGTCGATGAATTTGAACGCAGCCTGCATCCGCTCATCAGTGCCTATCTCATTCGGCTGTTTCATTCCCCGCGCATCAATACCCGACAGGCGCAGCTGATCCTCGCTACCCATGACAGCCACCTGCTGTCCGAAGAAGGATTTAGGCGGGATCAGATCTGGATGACTGAAAAAGACCTCCAGGGGGCATCCTCCTTGTTTGCCCTGTCAGATATCAGCGGCATCCGGACTTCAGCCCCCTTGGAAAAATGGTATCTGTCCGGACGGCTTGGTGCTATTCCGGGCATCGAACAGATCAACTTCGAACTTAGCTATCCTCATGAAGCGCGCTAAAGGGCTGCAAAGGCAGACACGCCTCCGGATGCTGATCCTATGCGAAGGCGAAACGGAGCGGAATTATTTCCAGGCCCTCAAAGAAGATCCTGAATACAAAACCCGATTGTCGGCAGTGATGCCTGAGGTAGTTACGGCCCGGAACTCCGCCCCGCAGCTCATGGTCCGGGAGGCTTTGCAGCGCCGCAGCCAAGCTATTTAGGAGGGCAACCCATTCGAACAGATTTGGCTCATCTTCGACCATGACCATCACCCGAACCGCAGAACCGCCTATGAAGAGGCAATCCGGGAACAGATACATATCGGTTTTTCGGCTATTTCGTTCGAAGCCTGGTATCTGCTTCATATGATCCGCGCTGCCCGTGCATATGCCACCAGCCATGCTGTGATCTAGGCCAGGCAGAAAAACTTCGGCTCCCGGCGCCAGAGGTCATCCGGGCAGCAGCGGATGGCGTTGCCCAGCATATCGATGGCGGCGCCGAAGTTCTGCCAGAGGCAGCGGCTGAAAGCAGGTTCCATGCGGGCCGGGGTTAGGGGCCGCAGCAGATAGCGGTCTGAGGCAGGAAGATACGCCATTCCTGCGTGCCTCAGCCCCATATATAAAGCGACCGGCTGCCCCAGGGACAGCCGGCCGTAGTGAAAAAAAGCCTGGTAAACCAGTCAGGGGCATCTCATTGATCCCACCATACCTTGGTGTTGATCACATCCTCGCCCTGGCGGGTCACCGCAGCTGCGCGGTTGTCGCCGTTGAGCGCCTGCTCGATCACAGGGTAGATGAACCGCACCGGGATCAGGTTGTTGTTCAGGTTGTCGCGGCCCGGCAGCAGGGCGGGCAGGCCCGTGCGGCGCCAGTCGAACCAGGCTTCCATGCCGTGGAAGAAGAGGGAAATCCACTTCTGGACGGCGATGCGGGAGAGGCGCTGCTGCTGGCTGGCAGCGGCATCGTACGACACGCGGGGCTGGGACAGGTAGTCGGCCGGCATGGTCTGCTTGAAGTAGGCGAAGGAAGCCTTGACGCCCTCTTCGTAGTAGCTCTTCGCGCTGCCGGCGATGAGGCCTTTTTCAGCGGCTTCAGCCAGGATGAACTGCAGTTCGGGGTAGGTCATGATCACCCCGCGGGCGATTTCGCGGCCGTCGTCGGTGATGGCGTTTTCGAAGTAGAGCGGACCCACACGGGATACGTTCTGGGCACCGCCGTTGTAGGTCAGGGCGTCCACGTCGTTGAGGCCGTTGGGGATGCCGGCATATACGGAAGCATTGGCGGCCGTGGGGCGGGCGAAGACCGTCAGGCGGGGATCGCTGTAGGCAGCCAGGGTATCGCCCAGGGTCTTGCTGAGGCGAAACTCGTCGAAGGAGCCCACCCGGGTGGTGTGGAGCGGGAACTGGTTGGGCGCAGCGGCCAGATACTTCAGGGCAGCGTTGTCGGCATTGCTCGCGAAGATGGGGAACTCGCCGGGGTTGCTCACGATGGCCTGCATTTCAGCGCCTACGTTGCGCTTGCCGGAGATGCGCATCAGGGCGCGCAGGCGCAGGGAGTTGGCCAGTTTCTTCCACTTGGTGCGGTCGCCGCCGAAGAGGATGTCGCCGCCGATGGTCTCGGTGGAGGTGCCCAGCAGGCCGTTTGCTTCTTCCAGATCAGCCAGAATGCCGTTGTAGATGGCTTCCTGCGTATCGTATACCGGGAAGTTGACGCCTTCCTTGGCCTGGGTGGCCTGGGAGTAGGGCGCATCGCCGTAGGTGTCGGTCAGCAGCGAGTACATCCAGGACTTCAGGATGAGGCCTACAGCCTTGTAGTTGTTCTGCTTGTTGTCTTCGGCAATTTTCAGCAGGCTGTTCACATTGCGCATGTTGCTGTACACGCTGTTCCAGATGCCGTTCACTTCGCCCCAGGCGTAGCGGTCTTCGTTCACGAACTGGATCTTGGCCGTATGCTGGATCACGATGTTGCCGTAGCTCCAGCCGGTGCCGAGCACTTCGCCGCAGACGTTGTTGATCACGCCGGGCAGCAGCAGGTCCGGGGTGCTGGTGACGAATACGTTCGGATTGGTGTTGATCCGCTCGAATTCTTCCTCGCAGCCGGTGAAGGCAATCAGCACAGCGGCGAGGGCGGTTATTTTCAGGAATTGAAACTTCATGTTGGTAAGGGATAAGGATTGAAACCTGAAGAAACCTCCGGGCCGGCCGGAGACCGGCCCGGATCAGACAGGAATCAGAGGTTCAGGCTGAGGTTGAAGCCGAAGCTGCGGGCAGAGGGGATGGACACAGACTCGACGCCGGGGATGAGGGTGCCGCCGGCCACGGAAGCGTTTTCCGGATCGATGTGGGGCACCTGCGACCAGACGAAGAGGTTGCGGCCTACGGCAGAGATCTGCACGTTGCGCAGGGAGGTCTTGCCGAAGATCGAGTTGGGCAGGGTGTAGCCGATGCGGACTTCACGCAGCTTGGTGAAGGAAGCGTCGTACATCATGCCTTCGATGAGGCTGCGGCCCTGGGTGATGGCGGAGTGGTATTCGCGGGCAGAGAGCTTGATCGCGGTCTGGTTGACGGAGGGATCGTTCGGCGTGAAGACGTTCTCGCCGCCGGCACCGGTGGAGACAAACACCCCGTCGAAGTACACCCCGTTGCCTTCCTTGGTCAGGTCGTAGCCGTCTGCGCGGCCTTCGAGAGTCTCGATGATCTGGCCTCCTTCGCGGCCCACCGTCTGGGTGTGCGAGTACACGCGGCCGCCCTGGCGGATGTCGAAGAGGAAGCCGAGGCTGATGCCTTTGAACTCAAAGGAGTTCTGAATGCCCAGAAGCCAGTCGGGGTTGTAGTTGCCCAGCGGGATGCGGGTCGAGGTGCGCACCGGGCGGCCGCGGCCGTCCAGCACGATCTGGCCTTCAAATTCGCCGGTCGGATCGTAGTACTTGGCAGCCGGGTTGGTGCTCTGCACCCGCTCGTAGCCGATGCCGTACATCTCGCCCATGCGCTGGCCTACACGGGCTTCCACCGTCACATAGCGGCTGGCCAGCACGTAGTTCTGGATTTCGTCGGTCAGCT
This sequence comes from Bacteroidia bacterium, assembly GCA_033765305.1. Lineage (GTDB taxonomy): Bacteria > Bacteroidota > Bacteroidia > J057 > J057 > RDXT01. The sequence goes on along the minus strand of JANRID010000016.1, from coordinate 62,457 downwards.
CGATCACCTCGCTGCGGTTCGCCGAGAAGTTGAAGTTCAGGTCCCACTTCAGGCCGTTGTTCAGCTGCACCGGCACCACATTCAGCATGGCTTCGTAGCCCCAGTTGCGGATGTTGCCGGCGTTGATCACGCGGGAGTTGTAGCCCGTGGTGATGGAGAGCGGGAAATCCAGCAGGATCTGGTTGCGGCTGTTGATGTTGTAGAAGGTGAAGTCCAGCCCTACGCGGCCTTTGAAGAGGCGCACGTCGGCGCCAGCCTCGACGGAGGTGGAGATTTCAGGCTTCAGATCGGGGTTGGCCAGGCGGCTGGCTTCGGACTGGATCCGGAAGGTGCCGAAGTTGCCGGCAGCGCCGAAGGCCTGCAGGAGCTGGTAGGGGTCGGTGTCATTGCCCACCTGTGCCACGCCGCCGCGCAGTTTGACGAAGGACAGCACTTCAGGCAGCTTCACGAGGTCGCTCAGCACTACGCTCAGCGAAGCCGAGGGATAGAAGTAGGAGTTGCTGCCGGCAGGCAGGGCGCTCGACCAGTCGTTGCGGGCCGTCACATCGAGGAAGATGGCGTTGCGGTAGGAAATGCCGGCAAAGCCGTAGGCGCTCAGGATCTGCTTGATGCTCTCGCGGCTGCCGTACTGGCTGCTCTGCAGCTCCACACGGGTGTTGGCGAGGCTGTAGATGCCGGGGATCAGGAGCTGCGGAGCGAAGACTTCCACCACCTGCAGGGCGCGGTTCATGCGGTTGGCGCCGAGCGAGGCCGTCAGGCCGAAGTCGCCGAAGCTCTTGTTGAAGTTCAGCAGGACGTCCGTGTTGGTTTCCTCGGAGTAGATGTTCTCCTCGCCGTAGCTGCCGAAGGGGAAGCGCTGGGTGCTGAAGGCACGGCGGCGGGTGCGCAGTTCGCTGTTGAAGTCCGTAGCGGTGCGCACCTGCAGGTTGAGCCAGTCGGCGAACTGGTACTTCAGGATCAGGTTGCCGAACATGCGGTTGGCATTCTGGCTGTTCGTATTCTCGAACAGGTTGAAGTACGGGTTGTCGTGGTAGTTGTAGTTGAAGTTGTACTGACGGCGGCCTTCCTGGCCCACCTGCCAGTAATCGCGCAGCGTCGCGAAGTCCACGCTCCGGCCCAGCCAGCAGTTGAAGAGGTACATGATGTTTTCCGTACCGTAGCTGTTGTTCGGGCGGTTGTCGGAGTCGGTTTTGATGTAGTTCACCACCGCGCTCACCGAGAACTTGTTGGTCAGGTTGTAGCTCGTGTTGAGCGAGAGGGTGTTGCGGCGGATGTCCGTGTTGGGCACCATGCCGATCTGATCGAGGTTGGTGTAGGAGAGGCGGAAGTTGCCGCGCTCGCTGGCACCGGTCAGGGCGACGTTGTTGGTCAGCGTGCGTCCCGTCTCGAAGAAATCGCGCACATTGTTCGGCTGGGGCAGGAAGGGGGTGGGCTGAATGGTAGTGCCCGCCACACCGGGGGAGAAAATATCTGCACCGCGCAGGCCGGTTTCCTGGCCGTTGAGCAGGCGGGGCGAGTCGAACTGCGGGATCAGCTGGCCCTCCATTTTCGGGCCCCAGCTTTCGTCCACCCCGTCGCGGAGGCCGCCGCCGTTGCCGTCGAGGAAGCTGAACTCGCCGTTCAGGCCCTGGCCGTACACGTTCTGGTATTCGGGCAGCACCAGGGGGGTCTCGAAAGAGGTCGTGGAGTTGATCGTCACGCCGATGCCCTTGGTGTTTTTGCCGCTTTTGGTGGTGATGAGGATCACACCGTTGGCGGCGCGGGAGCCGTAGAGGGCCGAAGCGTTGGCGCCTTTCAGCACGGTGATGCTCTCGATGTCGTCGGGGTTGATGGCCTGGGCCGGGTTGCCGTAGTCGGCTTCCTGGCGGCTGCGGCCCGAAGAGCCGAGGAATTCATTCAGGATCGGCACCCCGTCAATCACATAGAGGGGCTGGTTTTTGTTGATATCCAGCGACTTCTCGCCGCGGATGGTAATGCGGGCGGAGCTGCCGACGCCGGAGGGCGTACCGACTACCGTCACGCCGGCCACCTTGCCGGCCAGGGCCGTAGCGAGGTTGGTTTCGCGCGCCTTGGTCAGGCTGGCGCCGTCCACTTCCTGCACAGCATAGCCGAGCGCCTTCTCTGCACGGGCTACCCCCAGTGCCGTGATGATCACCTCTTCGAGCTGCTTTTCTTCTTCCGTCAGGGAGATATCCACCGTGCTGCGGCCGCCGATGGCGATCATCATGCGCTCGAAGCCGAGGAACGACACCACCAGGGTGTCGGCCTGTGCAGGGGCAGAAACCCGGTACATGCCCTGCGCATCCGTGATGGCGCCGCTCGTGGTGCCCTTGACGATGACACTGGCGCCGTTGAGCGCCTCGCCCGTGGAAGCAGACGTTACCTTGCCGCTGATCGTACGCTGCTGCGCCAGCACCGGCTGCAGCATGCAGGCCAGCAAGGCCAGCAGGCTGAACGCACGGATCATGCCGCGGTTCAGGCCTTGCGCTTTCATTTGTAGAGAGAAATGCATAGTTTGGAATACGTTTGGACCGATTCGGTTGAGTTTGGTTCAGAAAGAACTGCCCATCGTTTCCGGCGGGACGTCGAAAGCTCAGCGGAGGACAGGCGGTTCAACCTCGAAAGCCGGAATTGTTGCAGCAATTCCGGCTTGTTTGCGTTACCTGATCATGTGAGATTGAGCCAAGGCTACCTTCCAGCTATGGCGCAAAGGTGGGCCGCGCAGATTCTGCCAGCGTAAAGACCCGAAGAAATTACGGTTAACTTTACATTACGGAACCGTAACGCAGACAATCAATATTGATCAAGTGTTTAGTTTTCAATTCGTTGCAATATTATGCGCACGTTACGCAGCACAGGGTCAGGTGCTTCGGGCAGGGTTGTTCCCCAATCCCGTTATTTCAGCCGGCAAATAATCGGAGATCCGGCACTCCTGTCTGCGGGGCCTAGTCCACGACCGTGAATTTGCCCACAAATTCCTCCACCGCTCCGTCTTCCACCGAAACCCGGTACACGTAAATCCCCGGCTTGATCCGCCGCCCGCCTTCGTCCAGCAGGTTCCATTCGAGGCCGCCGTCGCCGTCGCGCTCTTCCAGGGTAGTCACCCGCCGCCCGGATACGGTAAACACCTCCACGGTCGCCTGCCGGGTCAGGTTGGCGAAGCGCATGCCCTGCACAACTTCGTTGCTGCGCACCGGATTGGGATAGGCAAATACCTCCGAAAGATCGGCTTTGTGGGCGGAAAAGGTCGCCGTATTGCCTTCTGTGCCCAGGCAGAGGTCATTGATGCTGCACAGATCCGTCACCGTCACGGACAGCGGATAGCCCAGCGCGCCGAAGCGCGCCTGCCGGATATGCACCTGCACGGCATCCCGCGCATCGGAGGCCCAGGTTACCGAATCGATGCCGCCCACCGGCGCCAGCCGGTAATGCGCGGTATCCAGCGCGCCGGCTTCGTCGAGGGGATAGTTAAAGGTCAGCTCCGCCGATTTGTCTGTCAGCACGCGCCAGCGGGTGAGGTAGAGCGCCTCGCCGGCCTCGGGCTCGTAGGTGAAGCGCACCTCCCGGCTCGCCGGGTCCAGCGGCGCCAGATCGGCATCGGTGAAGGTGCTGTCGAAGCGCAGCACCTGCTCGCCGGGCGCAAACGGGTCGAGAAAAGCCAGCAGCAGCTTGCGGCTGCCGCCGCCGATGAGGGCCGCAGGCCGGTGCTGGCCGTTGAGCAGGATGCGGTCCCGGTCCTCCGGGCGGCCTGCCGCCGGATAACTGAACCACACCTCCGCCTGCCGGGGGCCTGCCGCCCGCGCACTGTCGATGCGCGGACGCGCATGCGGACGCAGCACAATCGCCGCCCCGAAGCCGCTCAGCGGCGGGCTCAGCGCCGGATTGGCGGAGCGCAGCACGTACAGATACGGCTTGCCGGCCTCCAGGCCGGTATCCGTCCACTGGGTCTCGCCTACCGGCCCGATCACCACCGCCTGGGTGTTGAATTCCGGGTCCGGAACCCGCCAGATCTCGTAGCCGGTGGCGCCAGGCGCCGCCGGCCAGCTCAGCCGGACCGCATCGGGCCCCAGGACGACTCCATCCAGCCACTGCACCGGCTGCGGGCCGGCATACAGCACATCCCGCTCATAAAACAGGGTCGAGTCCCCCCGGCCCAGGCCCAGCTCCTGAATGCCGTTGCCGTCGAAGTCGGCGATGATATGGTGCGTGGCCAGCGCGCCATACTGAAACCAGCGCAGGCCGTAGGCGCCGCCGCTGTAGTCGAGCAGGTAGGTGCGGGGAAAGGTGGTGAATACCAGCTCATCCGCCGGATCGGCGTCCAGGTTGCCGGCGGTAGCTGCATTGTACGGGTCGGTATCGAGGTCGTACAGGAAGTCCTCCCACACAGCTTCGAACCGGTTGTCGCCCGTGGACTTGAACACCCGCAGCCAGAGATGGGGGGTATCGTACTCGAAGTCGGCATTGCGCAGGGCGGAGCTGTGCACCGCCACAAACAGCTCCTGCCGCCCGTCGCCGTCGAAATCGCCGGCAGTGAGGAAATTGCCCGATTTGGTGAGCGCTGTCGTATCGGCGAAAATAGCTTCGTAGGTGCTGCCGTTGTATTCGTAGATCACGAAATCGCCGTCGAAATCGCCGAAGGCGATTTCCCGCTTTCCGTCGCCGTCGAAGTCGCCCTCGGCGATGCGCGGCGCTACCGATCCGGTATAATCCGGGGTGATATCCGCCAGCCGCGCGCGCTGCTGCCAGCTTCCGCCGGCACGGTCGAACACGAAATAATCGCGCTCGTCCTTGAAGACCAGCTCCAGATCCGGGTCGGCGTCTGCCTGGGCCCATTGCGCTGCGTAGAGCTTGTTGCCCTCGTTTTTGTACACTTCCGCCTTGGGAAACAGCCCGGCGCCGGCCTGCTCGTAGATGTAGGCTGAGTCGTTGACGGAGGCGAAGAGCTCCATCAGCCCGTCGCCGTCGCTGTCCCGCACGTCCTTGGGAATGAGGACGCGGCGGGCAGCCACCGAGTCTGCCGCTACGAACTGCTGGCCGTTGAATTCATAGAACTTCAGCCGCCCAAAGCTCAGCTGGGCGTCGTACTCGCTCATGACCGCTTCGCGGAGCCCGTCGCCGTCAAAGTCGAAGCTGCGGTCCAGCAGGCGGCCCATCGGCAGGCGGTGCGGAAGCCGCCGGAAGCCGTTCTGCGGAATGTAGGCCGGCTCGTAGCTGAACTGCATGAGGGCAGATTGGCCGGCCAGCCCGGCCCGGTTCCGGGATTCGATATAGGCTTCCCATTCGCCCGCCCCCAACTGATCCGGCCCCAGCAGGAAATCGCCGTTCCGGGTGATCCGGTCATACACGAGGCTGCGGTACTGCGGCTCGCCGGGCTGGCGGTAATATAAGGTATGCACGGCCTGATCGGAGGCGCGGAAGAGCACCATCCATTTGCGCACCTGATTGTCCCAGACCGGCACCGAGCGGCTGATGCTGAGCAGCGGCGCGCTTTTGTCCCGCACAAACCGGATGCGCTCCTCGGAGGTGAATCCGTCGCTCCGCTCCACACGCAGGCGCAGGGTGTACTCGCCCTCCGGCAGGCCGGTGAGGACCCATCGCCCCAGGGTATCGTCGAGGACCTGATACGGCTGGTTCTCGACGATGGGCTGCCAGGGGCCGGTGTCCTCTGTCCCGGCCTGATAGTCGAGGGAAAAATGTACCAGCTCCGGCTCTGCGACGGAGCCGGTGATCCAGACGGTATCGCGGGGGCTGCCGCCGTCGTTGGCGGGGGCGCTGATCTCTACCCGGGGGTTGCCGACCGTCTGCAGCATGCGCTCCAGGTTCACGCGGCCTGCGCCGGTGAGGTGGTCCCAGCCCGGCGCCGAAATATCGTCGGCGGAGCTGGTCAGGATGCCGCGGGTCTGCTGGGGCGTACGGGGTCCGGTGGCCGAAAAGAGCAGCCCGGCAGCCGCCGTGACCATCGGCGCAGCCAGACTGGTGCCGTTGGCCCGGGTAAATGCCGCCACCGAGCCATCGGGCAAGGTATCGCGGAGGGTGGTGGTGAAAATACCGGCACCCGGAGCGCAGAGGTCCACGGTCAGGCCGTAGCTGCTCAGCGGCCAGAGGTACTCGCGGCGGTTGGCGAAGTCGGCGGTAGAGGCCGATACGGAAATCACCTCGTCGAAGCCGGAGGGATAGTGCAGCTCGTCGCCGGTACCGTTGCCTGCGGAGCAGACCATTACTACGCCCTTGCGGTAGGCATAGCGGATGGCCTCGTGCATGAGGATGGAGGGAAAAATATCGCCGAAGCTGAGGTTGAGGATGGGGATGCCGTTGTCAGCGGCATAGACGATGGCGCGGGCCACATCGTCGTCCTCGCCGGAGCCGTCGGCGGCGAAGGCGCGCAGCACGGTGATGCGGCAGCCCGGCGCGAGGCCGGCTCCGCCGTATTGGTTGTCCATGCGGGCGGCGATGACGCCGGTCACCACCGTGCCGTGGGCGTTGTCGTCCAGCGGATCGGGGTCTTCGGCGAGGTAGTCGCCGCCGAAGGGGCTGCGGGGCTGGTCGGTGAAGTCGTAGCCGATGACGTCATCGGCGAAGCCGTTCTGGTCGGCGTCGGTGCCGTCGAGGTCGCCGCTGAGGCCGTTGCGCAGTTCGGAGGCCGGCCAGGGCTCGAAGCGGCCATTGCCGTTGGCGTCTTCGGCGGCATTGATGTGCAGCTGCCCCTGAAATTCCGGGTGCCCGTAGTCCAGCCCCGTGTCGATGATGCCGATGCGCACCGCGGGGCTGCCGGTGCTGCGGTCCCAGGCCTGGGGCGCACGCACATAGCTGAGGTACCACTGCGCCGCCAGAGAGTCGTCGTTGGGGGTGAGAGCGGTCCGGGTGAGGGCATCTACGCGCAGCTTGCGGTTTTCTTCGGCAAATTCCACCCAGCCGCTGGCCAGCAGGTCCTGGATCGCAGCCTGCGGGTCGCTGCCGCTGAGGGTGAGGGTGAAAACCCGGTCGAGGCCGGAGGCATCGTTTGCTGCCTGCGGCGCCTGCAACAAAGCCCGGGCCCGGAGAGTTTGGGAGAGGAATCCGTATGTCGCCAGCAGCGGATCGGTCTCCGCCCGGAGCAGGGTGCTTCCCCCGCTGCGGCGCAGCAGATCTGCCAGGTCGCCCGCACCGGGCGCCAGGCGCAAGTTCACTTCCACCTGCCCCAGCAGGGCAGTGCGCTGCACCAGGCCGAGCAGGCAGCAAAATATCAGCAGTCGCAGGAAGGCTGGGCGCATATGGCTATCTTTGTTGTCTCTCTAACGCAGCAATCAAACTTACTGATGCCGGAACAAATTCAGAAATGTGCTTGGCGCCAAATCTGGCTCCGCACGGAGTATTTTCTGCGATGGGGGTGTAACCATCCGGAAATTTACCAGTATAATAGCAAAACTTTCAATCCAGTTATATATACTAGCTAATGGGAGTTGAACAAGCTATCCCACCCAGACGTTCCTTGCGCCGGCTCTTCGGACTGCTGGCCACCGAGCGCCGGGCAATCGCCAATATCTATCTGTACGCGATTATCAACGGCCTGCTCAACCTGTCCCTGCCGCTGGGCATTCAGGCTATCCTGGGCTTTACCTTGGCCAATACCATCTCTACCTCCTGGATTCTGCTGATCATCGGGGTGACGGTGGGCACGGCGCTGCTGGGCATTATGCAGATCATGCAGCTTTCCATTACGGAGATGCTGCAGCAGAAGATCTTCGCCCGCTCCGCATTCGAGTTTGCCTACCGCATTCCCCGGCTGCGGCTGGAAGCGCTCTTCTCCTATTACCCCCCCGAACTGATCAACCGCTTTTTCGATACGGTCAACCTCCAGAAGGGCATTCCGAAGATTCTGATCGACTTTTCCACTGCGCTGCTGCAGATTCTCTTCGGCTTGATCCTGCTTTCGTTTTACCACCCGTTCTTCGTTTTCTTCGGCTTTTTCCTGCTGGCGCTGCTGGTCGTGATTATCCGCATCACGGGGCCGATGGGCCTTAAAACCAGCATGCAGGAGTCGGATCTGAAGTATTCGGTGGTCTTCTGGCTCGAAGAGCTGGCCCGTACGCTCAAAACCTTCAAGCTGGGCGGCGATTCGTATCTGCCGATCAAGAAAACAGACCAGCTCGCCGCCCGGTATATCGGCGCCCGCAAGCAGCACTTCCGCGTCCTGATTTTTCAGTACGGGGTGATTGTCGGGTTCAAGACGATCATCACGGCCGGCCTGCTCATCCTGGGCAGTATCCTCCTCATCGAGCGGGAAATCAACCTGGGCCAGTTTGTCGCGTCCGAGATCATCATCATCCTGATTATCAATTCAGTAGAAAAACTGGTCCTCAGCGCCGATACGGTGTACGATGTGCTGACGTCGCTGGAGAAGCTCGGCAAGGTCACGGACCTGCCGGTGGACCGCACCGACGGCATGTCCTTCCGCGAGGTGGACCGCGGGGAGCCGATGGCCGTGCGGATGCAGCACCTGAGCTATACCTACCCCGGCGATCCGAACCCTTCGCTCAGCGATCTATCGCTGGAGGCGCCCGCCGGCTCCCGGATCTGCATCGTAGGCGAGAATGCGTCGGGCAAAACCCTGGTGCTCAATCTCTTGTCCGGCCTCTACGAGAACTTCACCGGCACGCTGGCCTACAATCATATTCCCTACGGCAACTACGATCCGGCCAGCCTGCGCGGCTATATCGGCGATTTTCTCTCGCAGAAGGTGCTCTTCCGGGGCACACTGCTCGAAAACCTGACGATGGCACGCCCGGAAATCAAGCTGGAGGATGTGCTCTGGGCGCTCGACAGCCTGGGCCTTACGGAGTTTGTGCAAACCCTGCCGAAAGGGCTTGACACCTACGTGGCGCCCGAAGGCCCGCAATGGCCTGAGAGCATTGTCCGCAAGTTTATCCTGGCGAAGTGCATCGCCAAAAAGCCGCGCCTGCTGGTGATGGACGACCTGCTCGGCTCCCTCCAGCCCGATGACCGCAAGCAGGTGATCGATTTCCTGGTTTCCGAACGCCGCTGGACCATTATCGCCGTCAGCAATGATCCCTACCTGGCCTCCCGCTGCGATGAGGTCTATGTGATGGCGCATGGATCTGTGGTGGATCAGGGCAGCTTCGATGAAATCCGCAGCCGCTCGTATGCCAGCCGCCTGTTCTCCGGACATATTTCTGCCTGACGCTATTTCTGCCTATGGCCATCCACGCTTGAATTGAACAACCTATGCTGAATATTTCGGATCACAAGGTACCTGAACATATCGTACCGGCGGACTGCGAAGCTTTCTGCGAGGTGTATGAGCCGCGCATGGCCCGCAATGTGTCCCGCTGGCTGACGGGGATTCTCTCGGTGATGGTGCTGGCCCTTTTTCTTCCCTGGACCCAGAATATCCAGGGCAAGGGCAAGCTGACTACCCTCCAGCCGGATCAGCGCCCCCAAACCATCCACAGCACCATCGCCGGCCGGATCGAGACCTGGTATGTCAATGAGGGGGATACGGTCCGCAAAGGCGATACCATTGTATTCCTCTCCGAAATCAAGGATGATTACTTCGATCCGCTGCTGGTGGACCGGACCGGCGAGCAGATCGTCTCCAAGCAGGGCGCCATCCGTTCGTACGGCCTCAAGGCCGATGCGCTCTCAGATCAGATGACTGCGCTGCGCGCTGCGCAGGAGCTGAAGATCCGCCAGGCAGAGGCTAAGCTGGCACAGGCGAAAAACAAGGTCAATATCGACAGCACGGAGCTGATCGCGCAGCAGATTGCAATGCAGATCGCCGAGACGCAGTTCCGCCGCTGGGATACGCTCCTTACGGCCGGGATCAAGTCGCGCACGGAATGGGAGGATAAGCGCAATAAGCAGCAGGAGGCGATGGCGAAGTATATCGGCCAGGTCAATAAGCTGGAACTCTCCCGCAATGAGCTGCTCAATGCCCGCCTGGAGCTGAGCAATGTGCGGAATGAATATGCTGAGAAAATCGCCAAGTCGGAATCCGACCGCCAAAGCGCGCTCTCGGATCAGTTCGACACGGAGGCGCAGGTGGCGAAGATGGAGAATCAGCGCACAAACTACGAGCGCCGGGTGCAGTTCCGCTACATCACCGCGCCGCAGGATGGCCTGGTCAACAAGGCGCTGAAGCCGGGGATCGGGGAGACGGTGAAGGAAGGCGAAGCCATTGTAAGCATCCTGCCGCTTCACTACCAGATTGCGGCGGAGATTTTCGTGCGCCCGGTGGATCTGCCGCTGCTGTACAAGGGGGCGCCGGTGCGCCTGGAGTTCGACGGCTGGCCGGCGATTGTGTTCTCGGGCTGGCCCGGGGCTTCGTTCGGCACCTTCGGCGGCAAGGTCTATGCGATCGAGGCGAATCTGAGCGAAAACGGCAGCTACCGGGTGCTGGTGGAGCCGGATCCGCTGGATGAGCCGTGGCCTGCGGCGCTGCGGATCGGCTCGGGGGCGAATGGATTCGCACTGCTCAGCAATGTGTCGCTCTGGTATGAACTGTGGCGGCAGCTCAATGGATTCCCGCCGGACTTTTATACCCCGTCAACGGATACGGCATCGAAGGAGGGCGGAAAAAAATGAAGCGGATGATGGAATTGGGGCATGGGGCGGGCTCCCCCCCTCGGGAGAGGGGGGGCAGGGGGGGGAGCCTCCTGTACGGCGCAGCCGCCCTGCTTGGCACAGCCCTGTGTGTGCTCGCCCCCTTCAAGCTCCCAGCCCAGGATACCCTGCAACCGCTCGCGTTCCTGGAGCTCGTGTCTGCCTGGCATCCCGTAGCACGGCAGGCAGCCCTCCTCCCTGAACAGGCCCAGGCCCGTCTCCGCCTCGCACGCGGGGGCTTCGACCCTAAAATCTATGGAACCCTCGACCAGAAGGATTTCAAGGGATCTACCTACTACCGCCACCTCGATGGCGGCGTAAAACTCGCCACCTGGCCCGGCATCGAGTTCAAGTCCGGATACGAACAGTCCTCCGGCGACTTTCTCAATCCCGAGGACAATGTGCCCGATGCAGGCCTGGTCTATGCCGGTATCTCCGTTCCCCTCGGCCAGGGGCTGGTGATCGATGCCCGGCGCGCCGCCGTGCAGCAGGCCCGTATCTTCGCCCAGGCCGCCGAAGCCGACCGCATTACTCTCCTGAACGACCTCTATTTCAACGCCCTGGCCGCATATTGGGAATGGTCCCTCGCCTGGGCCCGGCGTGACATCCTGCGCCAGGGAGTCGACCTGGCACAGATCCGATTCAATGCCGTCCGCCAGGGCTACCAATATGGCGATGAGCCTGCGGTGGATACCCTCGAAGCCGTCCTTACGGTCCAGAGCCGCATGCTCGAACTTCAGGAAGCTGAACTGGGGCTCCAGCAGGCTGCCCTGAACCTCTCCGTATTCCTCTGGGACGAAACAGGGCTCCCCCGTGAACTCGCGGCGACCGTCGTCCCTTCCAATCTCGCAGCACTCGCCCTGGAAGCGCCAGCCATTCAGCCCGGAAACTGGACCGAACTGGCAGAACAGCACCCCCTCGTCCTCCGGCTCGGCTACGATCTCCGCACCCTCGATGTAGAACGCCGCTTCAAAGCCGATAAGCTCAAGCCCAAGCTGTTTGTAGACTACAACCTCCTCAGCGACCCCCTGGCTTTTTCAGAGTTCGATGCGCTGTATTCCCTCCAGAACAACTTCAAATGGGGAGTGAATCTTTCCTTTCCGCTGCTCCTGCGCGAAGAACGCGGAAACCTGGAGCTTACCCGCCTCAAAATTCAGGAAACTTCCTGGAAACAGGACCTGAAGCGGCAGGAAGTCCTTGCCAAGATGCAGATCTACGACCGCGAACTCGCCAACCTCGAAGAGCGGATCGGCTTATTTCAGACTGCCATCCAAAACTATCAGTCGCTGCTGCGGGCAGAGGAAATGAAGTTCCAGGCAGGTGAAAGCTCCATCTTTCTCATCAATGCGCGCGAATCGAAGCTTCTGGAAGCCCGGCTCAAAGAAGCTGAGCTGAAAATGAAATACTTCAAGGCAGATGCCGGGCTCCAATGGGCCGCAGGCCGGCTTGCAGGCTCCTGATAGTCAGCGCATTCGGCGAAAAGGCTGGAAAGTTTCCGGCTCCAGCGTTGGATGGCTGATCCCTTTCTTGTATTTTCATCCTGCTACCCTTAATCAACGCCGGATGCGTCTGCTGTACGCCTGTCTCTTGCTGCTGCTCTGTGCCTCTGCCGCTGCTCAGGTGCAGACGGCCTATCCCACTGGCCCGGTCCAGGAGCCGGCCGAAGGAGCCTATCCCCTCGACAAGAAAATCCGGGAGTACGCCAATGGGCTCTCCCTTACGACCCGGAACAGTCCGGAAGATCTCGAAGAAGCGCTGGCCCGGAAAATGGCGGCATACACCAAAACCAAAGCCAAGTCGCTCCGGAAAGGCCTGCTGGTGTACGAGGCGGTGATCTTTCCTGAGATTACCGCCAATGCCCTGAACTATTACGCCCGCACCTCCGTCAATGAGCGGGGCGACGGCCGCACCACCTTTACCCTGTTTTTGTCTCCCGGAAACGATAACTTCCTGGAATCCAGCCGCTTCCCCAAAGAAATGCAGCAGGCTGCTGCTGTGCTGAAGCGGATCGACCGCGACGCCACCCTGCTGGCGCTGGAGCGCGGGATTGCAGCAGCACAAGCCGAACTGGATGCGCGCACCCGCGAGCTGCTGGCACTCGACACGGAACTGCAGGCGCTGCAGAAAGAGCACGATAAACTGCAGCAGGCCCTTCAGGCCAATCAGGCTGCCATGACGCAGAATCAGGGTGCCCGTCAGCAGGTGATAGCCCGCCAGGCAGCCGATACTGCTGCGCTCGCGCAGCTTCGGACCCTGCTCGAAGAGGCTCGCCGCCAGCCCTGAATCTTATAGTACGCTTCCTGCGCTGCACCCTTCCCGGTGCTGCGCTCTGCTCAGCGCGGCTGCGGAACCCGGCTGGGTACCGCTTTAAGCGTCATCGCAGGCGCAGGATGAGCCTGCCGTCCATGCCCAGCCGAAACCACGGCCTTCCGGCCTTGCTCTGCCTGCCGGATCGGCGTCTGACGGGTAAGCTGATACTCGAAATTCACCCGCAGCAGCTCGCCTACACTCCAGGCCTGCGCATAGCAGCCGCGCGGATGGAACGGCGCGTCGCCGTCGAAAATTTCGGAGACCGATCCGATACCCGCCTCGCCCAGATGATGGCTGAACTCATGCAGCAGCTCCCGCCCGATCTGGCGGCCCCATTCTCCGCGGTACCGGACCAGCGCATCGATATACGGTCCGATCAGCCAGCCCCATACGGTGCCCTGGTGATAGGCCGCATCCCGGTAATACTGGCTTCCGCCATACTTCCGGCTGAAGCTGGGATGATCGGGCGACAAGCTTCGCAGACCCCGGATGGTCAGCAGGTCCTGCTCCACCCGGTGCAGAACCAGATGGGCTTTGTCCGCATCCAGCACCGGGAAGGGCAGGCTCAATGCAAAGATCTGATTGGGCCGGACCGCAGGATCTTTATAGCCTTCGCCCAGATAGTCGAACAGGCAGCCTTCTGCCTCATTCCAGAATTCACGGCCAAACTGCACCCGGATATGCGCCGCGCGTCCCAGGGCCGTATCCGCCTCCCCGCCCAGGCCGCAAAGCCGGGCAAAATGTCCCATGATTTCCCATGCATTGTACCACAGCGCATTCACCTCCACTGCCTTTCCCCGGCGGGGCGTCACCACCCAGTCGCCGACCTTGGCGTCCATCCACGTAAGCTGAACCCCCTCGGCGCCGCCGGTCAGCAGCCCGTCGTGGTCCGTGCGGATGTTATAGCGGGTGCCCCGGTCATGCCACTCCAGAATATCGCGCATCACCGGCAGCAGTTCCGTGCGGATAAACTCCAGATCGCCCGTGGCATGGTAATACTTCCATGCCGCGACGAAAAACCAGAGGGTCGCATCGATGGTATTGTACAGCGGGGTGCTGCCCTGATCGGGAAAGCGGTTGGGCAGCATGCCTTGGTCGGTGTTCTGCGCAAAGAGCTGCAGGATTCCGCGCGCCTCATGCTCACGCCCGGTGGCCAGACACAGGCCCGGCAGCGCGATCATGGTATCCCGCCCCCAGTCTGCAAACCAGGGGTACCCGGCAAGAATCGATTTGCCCGACTCGCCGCGCCGGACAATAAACTGGTCGGCTGCCAGCACCAGCTGGCGCTCGATTTCGTCGGACGCGGCCGCCTGTACCATCAGAGCTTCGCGGCGCACCCGCTCGCGTGCCAGCAGCGCGTCGCCGTTTCGCCCGTACACCGGCTCGGTCGAAGCGATCAGGGTCAGCACCTGGCCTGGATGCAAGGTGACATAAAATTTACCCGGCGAAAACAGATCCTCGTGCGCATCCTGCCCCCGGTACAGTTCTACCTGGTACTCAAGGTTGTAATACCAGTCGGGCTGCTGGGCATAGTGCGCACCGTCAATCTGCAGGTGCAGCGCAGCCCGGTGCGGGTAGGGCTTATAATAGAAATGGCCGTTGTCAAACCGGGCAAAAGGCTGAATCTGATTGTTGCGCCGGCCCAGCGAATGAAAATCCCGTCCGGCAATCAGCGGAAGCAGCTCCATCCCGAAGGGGCCCGGGGCTTCAAGCACCTCGTAGCGGATCAGCGTCGTATTTTCGCCGTGCACGGCTGCAATGGTTTTCTGGAGGGTGATCCCCTGTGCCTGGTACACGAAGGTGGGAAACAGCTCCTTCTCCATCCGCTGAAGAAAAATATACCCGTCGGGATACACCGCGCCGGTATATTTATTGGAACCCAGATCCAGGCGCGTGTCGTGGAGGAGCAGGGCCTCGTCCAGCTTGGCCAGCACTACCTCCCGCCCTACCGGCGCCTGGGTGGCCGCCACCAGCAGCCCGTGATAGCGGCGGGTGTTCGCGCCGATGACCGTCGAACTGGCATACCCGCCTATGCCATTGGTTTCCAGCCACTCATGCCGGGTGGCCTGATCGAACCGGTGAAGCGTAGAAGTATCGAATGCAGCAATCATGTGGAAAATTTCGCTAGTAAAGCATATACCAAAACTAACATTCCCCAACCGGGCCTATGACTTTTGTCTCTTGCTGTTCCGGGAATATGACAGAGATGCAAAACCGCTACGAAATCGATTACGAAAAACGATCCCTCAAGGTTCGCATTCTGCCCGGACCTGGTACGCCACGCATTACACATTAAAGATCCCCGATCTGTTGCAGGGCCTCAATCCGGATTCCCGCCGGATCTAACACGCTTCGAAAATTTTCTTACAGCAAATGCAGCCTCGCTGTATAGTCCGATGTTTGAACAACTATTGTCAGGACATGCCCATACGACCGGAAAGAACCGTTTGAATCAAACGTCACGCGGGAGGCAGAAGTCCTTGAGTTTAACCGATCCCCAAATTGCATCAGGGCAGAAGAGCAAAAACACCCCAAATATTACACCGGGTATTTTTGTCATTGATTAGGTACGCACGATGGAACAAATATAACGCGCGTCAGCGGATTACGCAACTTTCGCTCCAATCGAATGCTTCCCAGTACATGCCGGGCAGCAGGTCATCGTCCACATTGCTCAGAATGATCAGCACCCGGTCCCCGGCCAGATCCCGGATCAGGCAGGTCCGGTAGCCCCGCCACCAGCCGAAATGATAGGGCTGATGCGGATATCCGTCCCGCAGCCGCCAGCCCAGCCCGTAGCCGCTGGCCTGCGCTACGCTGTCCCGCGCATGCATGGCCTGCGCCAGGGCTGGCGGCAGCAGCAGCCCCGCCTCCAACGCCTGCGTAAACCGGTACAGGTCCAGCGGCGCCGCATATACGCCTTTGTCGCCGAATGCATCGTCCAGCCAGTCGCCTTCCGCCGGAATCAGCCCCTTGCGCCTCCGTACATAGCCCTCCGCGACCTGCCCGGCATGCTGCCGCTCCGGGTAGCTGCACAGGCCTGCACCCTGCATGCCAGCCGGACCGAAAACCCGCTGCTCCATGAGCGACGCAAAGTCGATGCCGGTGACCCGCTCAGCCAGCGCAGCCAGCAGCACATAATTGGTATTGCAGTATTCAAATTTTGCCCCGGCAGGATACCAGGGTTCGGGACGCGCTTCGCAAAACAGGCGCAGCACTTCCTGCTGGCTGAGCCTCGGCGCCGGCGCCGGAGCCGCCTCCGCTACTGCCGGATACCGCCACAGCCCGCTCCGGTGCTGCAGCAGGTGCCGGACGCTGAGCGCCGGGTAGGGAAACTCCGGAATATACCGGACTACCGGTGTGTCCAGCGCCAGATGGCCCGAAGCGCATAGGCTTAAAATCAGCGCCGCTGTCAGCGGCTTGGATACCGATGCCAGCTGAAACCGCGTGTGCCGGGTGACCGGCGCTCCGGTCCGCTGATCTGCAAGGCCATATCCCCCCGTATGCACCACACGTCCGCGCTCCGCATACAGGACTGCCCCCTGAAATCCATACAGCCCGGCCCAGGCCTGAAACAGGCTGTCCCACTGCGGATGGATCACGGCCATTGTGTCCGGCAGACCGGGAGCTTGCGGAAGCACGGCGGCCTGCGGCTGCGGCTGGCTGCATCCTGCCCAAATGCCGGCGCACAGCAGACCTGCCGCCCAGCTGCGCCGCATGTGCCGTTCAGCCTGCCACATGCTCCTCTTCCAGCAGTTGTTTGCGGTAAATCCGGGCATAATACCCCTCGGGATCGCGCAGCAGGCTTTCATGGGTCCCTGCCTGGGCAATCCGCCCCTGCTCCAGCACGAGAATCAGATCCGAGTCCTGAATGCAGGAAATGCGGTGGGCCGTCATGATGACAGCGGTGCCAGGATTGGTCTGGCGGAAGCTGCGCAGCGACTGCAGGATCTGCTCTTCCGTCCGCGTATCCACCGCAGAAAGCACATCGTCGAGAATCAGCAGCCGGGGATTGCGGATCAGGGCGCGGGCAATGGAGATCCGCTGTTTTTGCCCGCCGGACAGGGTGACCCCGCGCTCGCCGACGACGGTCCCGTAGCCTTCCGGAAATCCGAGGATATTGTGGTGGACCGCTGCCATCTCCGCAGCCCGCTCCACCTCCTCATCCGAGGCGCCCGGCATGCCGAACGCGATATTCTCCCGGATGCTGTCCGAAAACAGAAACACATCCTGCGGCGCGTATCCGATGCTGCGCCGCAGCGCATCCTTGCCGTAGGCGCCGACTGCCCGGCCGTCGAGGAGGATTTCTCCGCTGCCGGCATCGATCAGCCTGGGAATCAGCGCACAGAGGGTTGTCTTGCCGGCACCGGTAGGCCCGATGATGCCCAGCTTCTGGCCAGGCTTCAGCTCGAACGATACGCTGCGCAGGGCCATGATGCCCGTATCGGGATAGGTATAGGACACCTCGTCGAAGAGCAGACCGGCGGCTTCCGGAGCCGGGCCTTCGGCAGGAAACGCCAGCTCGGAACGTTCCGCAAAGAGCTCGTTGAGCCGCTTCTGGCTGGCGGCCGCCCGCTGCACAAGGGTGGTCACCCAGCCCACGGCAATAATCGGAAATGAGAGCTGGTTGATATACAGGATAAATTCGGCGATATTTCCGATCGTCAGGCTGCCTGCCATCACCTTTTCGCTTCCCACCCAGACCGTCAGGATCACGCTGGCACCCACCAGCAGCGCTACCAGCGGATAAAACAGCGCGTCCACCTTCGCCAGATGCAGCGACTTCCGGCGGTAAGCCTCCGTCTCCCCGTCGAAACGGGCGGCGGCCGCACGCTCCTTCACATAGGCCTTCACGACACGGATCCCTGAAAACATTTCCTGGGTGAAGGTGCTCAGGGCGGACAGCTGCTCCTGAATGACCTCGCTCCGGTGCTGGATCACCGACTCGACCCGGTAGATCAGAAAGCTCAGTACCGGAAGCGGCAGCAGCGCATACAGGGTCAGCTCCCAGTTGACGGCAAACATGGTGGTCACGATCACTACGAAGAGGGTAATCGTGTTCAGGGTATACATAATGCCCGGCCCCAGGTACATGCGCACGCGTCCGACATCCTCGGAGATGCGGGCCATCAGATCGCCGGTGCGGTTGCGGCGGTAAAAGGTCAGCGAAAGCTGCTGAAATTGATTGTACAGATCGCTGCGCAGGTCATATTCCACCAGGCGCGACATGACGATCAGGGTCTGGCGGGTATAAAAGAGGAATACCCCGCGCAGCAGCGCCATGGCCAGCATCAGGCCGCCATACAGGAGCAGGCTGTAAAAGAGCAGCTCTTTCAGCGAGCCCTCCGCCACGCCGCCTGCAAACCAGCCATAGTACTGGACCAGATCGCCTACCATGTCGATCGCATTCCGGACGACCTGGGCCGGATACACGGCAAAGACGTTCGAGAGCGCCACGAAGAATACTCCGAGGAGGAGATGCTTCCGGTACTTCCAGATATAGGGATTCAGCGCGAAAAGAGCCTTCATGCCGGCCTGCGTTGGGATTCGGAGATGGGTGGCAAAGATACTGCTTTCTTCCAACGTCGAATCGCCTTTCCGGGTTGGGATTGCCGGAACAGGGCTGCCCGGCCCGGCCGCAGGCCTCTCAGCACCCGGACGGATGCAGGATGCAGCCAAAACTCCGCTCATTCTTTTTACAGTTTGACACGAGGCAGCACCTTGCCGCCCTCAGCACCCCGGCCGGCACGCCCCGGAAGCTTTCAGGCGCTCCGGCTGCGGGCCCGAACGCCGCAGCAGTAAGAATTTTGTTTTGCAAAAAATTGACCATCAATTCATTGTATATATCTTTCCAGCTGATTCGGACTTCGCGCTATTCAGATATGCATATGATCCGGCAGGTCAAACAGCCCGATTTTTCACTGCGCCTTCACATGAATGTACATATGAAAGAAGACTTCATCCCGATCCGATTCTTACATGACCTGTAATTTTATAAATAAGGATATTCGCCTATTGTCTTTTCCCTCCCTCCGAATATTGCTACCTATGTACAGCCGCCGACACAGGCCACCCGCGGCAGCCACAATCATCATCAGAATATGAAAGCGCTATATGTATTCGCCTTGTCTTGTACCGTGATTGCCTCTGCAGCAGCGCAACCGGGCGGAGTGTCCCAGCGCAGTGCCATGCCTTTCTATACCGGCACCTTCGACGAGCTCCGGCAAGCTGCCCAGGACAGGAGGCTGCCTTATGTGGTATTTTTCAGTGCCGACTGGTGCCAGCCCTGTCTGGAGATGGAGGCTACGACCCTGTCCGATGCATCCGTAGTAGCGGTGCTGCGGCAGCATTATTTGCTGTTCAATACCCGGATCAGCGATCAGGCGCGCGGGACGCTGATTTCCGGTACACAGGAGCAGGTGCAGTTTTATCCCAGCCTGATCATTTGCACGCCGGACGGAACCGAACGCTACCGAGGCAGCGGGCTGCAAAGCCCCGAGCAGCTTCGGGCACTGCTGGTGCAATTTGCGGCCCTGCCGCCTGCAGATCCGCAGCCGGTGCAGCCCCAGGCTCCGCCTGCGGCGCCGGCTGCCACGCCTGAGCCTGCCGAAGGTCCGCAGACGCCGGCTCCGGTCCCCGCCGGTGCCTGGTGGGTGCAGACCGGCGCATACTCTACCCTGGTCAATGCCCAGCGGGAACAGCAATGGCTCGCCTCCCGCTATGAGCTGCCCGTGAGCATCCTGCCCAAGATGCACAACGGCAAATCCCTCCAGCGGGTACTGGTGGGGCCTTTCGACTCCGAAGCCCGCGCTACCGAATTTGAAGACCGCTACCGGAAGGTAGAAGGCCGCTCGACCCTGCGGCTCAGCCATGAACAACTGTAAGCGCCCTGTGCCGGGCTATGTGCAGCCTGGCACAGGTTTTATTAGCTGCACGCGGACAGCCGGAGCGGCTGCGGAGATTCCGCAGCCGCTCCGCTGGCATCGGCCCTGCAGAAATCCCCTGCGTCTGCTGCAACCTTTTCAGGGATCGTATCATCTTTTTTTGAAAACCTCCGTATAACGCGTTAGACTCGAAACTGGCTATGATTTCCGATAGGGTTATGTGGAGACCTGTATACATCCTGCTGGTATGCCTGCTGGCGCTGAGTGCTGTGCATCCCGGACGGCTGGCGGCGAGCCAGTTTCCGCAGATAGCCAAACCCCTGATCTCCGCGCTGCTGCCCGAGCCCGGGCCCGAAAAGCCGCAGCCTGGCGCGCAGCAGCCCGACTCGCTGCGGAGCCATGACCCTTATACGCTGGGCCCCAAGCCCTTCAGCGTATGGAAGTACCAGGTGGACCACAGCGAGATCCTGGTGCCGGATGTAAGCCCTTCTGCAGACAGCAGCAGCGCCTGCATGCGGGTATTCAAATCCATCATGGGCATCTTCATGGAGCTGTACCGGTAAGGCCGGGCTTCAGCCATATACGGACACAACCCGCCTCCGGCGGGTTGTGCCTGTTTAGGGGGTATGCTTCCGCACAAATCTTACATCGGTCCGGCGTGCGCCTGTAAGATCCGGCCCTCAGGGCTGCGTTTCCCTGTCCTGCGGCCTGAGGGTGCTGCGTCCGGGGAAGAGCCGGTCCAGCAGCCCGCCGCGCGCGCTGAACAGATTTCCCGGCTGCTGGCTCGACGTGAGGATATGGCCGTGCAGGCTGTCCGGATATGCCTGAATCCGGATCAGGTTGCCGTCTGCTTCGCCAATTGTCAGGGCATACGCCGGCTGCGGCGCACCTGGCGGATCGGACGCCAGCTCGGCGGCCCGGACTTCGGCAAGGCGGCTGAGATAGCGCTGCACCGCAGCGCTGTCGGCTGCCGCACCATCTGCAAACGTCCAGCGAACACCGCTGCGCACCAGCTGATAGGCGCTGTCTCCGGGAAACGCCAGGGAAAGGCTCTGCCAGGATTCGCTGTTGCCCCGCAGCACCGTTTTGTCGCGCCAATCCTGGGGATTGCGGCTGAAGCTGCTCAGCAGCATGCCTTCGGCCAGGTACACAGCGGGCTCATTCCCGATCCGGACAAAGGTTCCGCCTGCGCCGGCTGCAGCGTACTGCTGGCGGCCCAGCACCAGCACGGCCTGCTGCCGGCCGCCGGTGTAGGCTTCTACCCGAAGCCCGTTGCTGTCAGCCACGCCGTACGATGCCCACTGCTCCTCTTTCTGGCTGACGAGCTGAAGCGCCTTGAGGGATTTGAGCCGGTCCAGGGCCTGCGACACCTGCGGAGCTGCCGCTGCAGCATAGCTGCCATCCGGCAGGCTTATTTGCCACGAATCCCCTGATTTCCGCATGTCTGCCTGGCCCTGTGCGCTGCTGATGAGCAGGCGGTCGATGGCGGCAGGATCTATCTCCAGGAGGGTTTCGGCAAAAGAGCGCTCGGGGCGCCGGCCAGTGAGCCAGGTCAGCCCGTACAAGAGCGCCAGCACCCCCAGCGCGAGCGCCAACTGCCGGTTGCTGAATTGCTTGAACATAGGTCTGACGGATTATCGGTCTTGTGAAACAGGGGCTGCGGGGTCCTGGTAGCGTTCCGCGCTCCAGGCTGCCTGCAATTGCTTGCGGCGGCGGCGGCGGTAGAGCCCGATGCCCAGCGCCAGGGAGATGGGCAGCAGGAAATTGAGCCATTTGATCACATTGCGCCCGCCTTCGCCGGGCTGCACAAGCAGCGGACGGCTATCCACCCGCCGGGTTCGCAGCTCGATGAGGCCGGTATCATCTGTGAGCCAGTCCACTGCATTGACAAGAAAATCGACATTGAACGGCAGCGCAGCCTGGCCGCGCTGATCGAGCGCGAAATCGCCATCCCCGATCACGACGAGTTTGGCGGGAGCCGGTCCGTTCAGCGGCCCTTCCAGGGCTACCGCTACCGGCTGGGGCCCTTTGAGAAAGTCTGATTCGGCCCATTCCCGTTCCGGGTCAAACATGACCGGCACGGGCTCCAGCCCGCTTTGCTGGGAAGAAAAGGCCAGCGGAACTGCCTGCACGCCATTCTGGACAGATGCACTGGAGACCGGGCTGGCGAAGAACAGCATCAGATCTTCCAGGCCCTGGGTAATGGGATGCTCGCCAAAGGCATGAATGAGCGGGAAATAATAGAAGGGCAGTTGCTGCTGGACCGTAAAGGCCCCCAGCTGGCGCTGGAAGCTGATGCGGCCGCACTCGGTGTCGGTCACCAGCTCCGGGCTGACCGTCACGCCCTTGCCTGCGAGCCAGGGCTCCAGGCCTGTGCGCAGCTCCGAAAACGGCCCCTGGCTCTGCAGATCTGCCCGCACCGCGTTGATGGCGATACAGAGCCGGCCCCCGCTGGCCAGGAACGCATCGAGCTGGCCGAGGTGCGGCAGGGGGAAGGTATCGGACGGCGCAATGATCAGCAGCGTTTTATAGGCAGCCCAGGCTTCTGCGGTATCCGTCAGGGTGACTGGCTCCAAGGTGTAGAGGGTGCTGAGCGACTGCTCCAGCTGGCCCAGCGATGCGAGGCCTGCCTCGCCATGCCCCTGGAGCAGACCGATCCGGGGTTTGTCCGCTGCTGTCAGCTTTTTAATGGCCGCAGACAGCGCGAACTCCATTCCGGAAGCGGACTCCAGCTGCGGAATGACCTCCTGCTGTGTACCGGCTTTGACCACCGCGCCCATGTATCCGCGCTGCACTTTGACCTGGTCTTTGTCGCGGGTGCCGATGTCGAGCGGGTAGATGCCAGCCTGCAGCGCCTGCTGCTCCAGAGCTTCGTCTTCCACGGGATCTTTGAACTCGTATACCACCTGATCGCCCGATGCGCTTTCGTATTCTGCCAGCAGATCCTGAAAATCATCCCGGATGCTGGCGAGCTCGGGCGGCAGGTTGCGGGAGAAATAGGCGGTCACCGTGACCGGGTTCTCCAGATTGCGGAGAATATCGCGGGTAGCGCCGCTGAGGGTATAGCGCTGGTCGGCGGTAAAATCCAGCCGGAAAAAGAGGCGCAGCGCCACCACATTGATGCCTATGGCCAGGGCGATGAACAGTGCGATTCTGAGCGCGTATGCGGAGCGGGTGAGTTTCATAGGTCAGGCATCGGCCAGATTGCGCTGGGCCAGGCGTGCTTCTGCCAGCACAAGCCCCAGCAGGGTGATGGACAGGAAGAACACCACATCGCGGGAGTCGATCACTCCCCGGGAAAGCGACTCGAAATGGCCCGTGAAGTCGAGCAGGTGCAGCAGCTGGCCCGCCAGGCTGCTGCCAGGCACAGCCTGCGCCAGGAGCCCAAAGAGCAGCATGCAGAACAGATTGCTGATGAGGGCGATCAGGAAGGCAACGATCTGATTGGCGCTGAGGCTGCTGGCAAAAATCCCGACCGCCGTCAGGGCGGAACTGAGGAGCAGCAGGCCCAGGTATCCGCAGAGGGTCGCGCCGTGATCGGTTTTTCCCAGCAGCGATACAGAGAGGTAGTAGGGCAAGGTAAGAGCCAGTGCAGCTCCGACGAGGAGCATGGAGCCGAGGTATTTGCCGGCGACCAGCTGCCAGTCGCTGACGGAGCGGGTGAGCAGAAACTCCAGCGTGCCTGTTTTCCGCTCCTCGGCAATCATGCGCATGGTAATGGCCGGCACAAAGATGGTGAGCAGAATCGAAGCCCAGCTGAAAAAGGGCATCAGGGTTGCCTGGCGGATGAAGAAAATATCCTGCCCATAGAGCCAGGTAAAGAAGCCGGTGAAGCCCAGAAAGGCCACCAGCAGGATGTAGGCTGCCAGCGAATCGAAGAAGGCAGCGGCTTCGCGGCGGGCAATGATCCAGATGGTACGCATACAGTTCAGACCTGAGCAGCGGATTGTGTCAATGCACGGAAAATATCTTCCAGCCGTTCGGCGATGGGCGTCAGTTCGGTCAGGACCCAGCCTTGCTCCACGCACAGGCGGAAGATGGCCTCGCGCAGTTCCAGATCGGCTGATCCGGACACCAGAAAGCGGCCATCCCCTTCGGCGGGCGAGACTTCCATAGCCATCGGAAGCGCAGCCAGTGCGGCCTGTACCGGCGCCTGCGGCGGCGCCTGGATCTGCACGGCGCACTCGGCCCGGCGCTGGGATTGCCGTCCGAGGTCCTGGGGGGTGCCGTCGGCTACGATTTTGCCTTTGCTGATGATCAGCACGCGGTCGCAGACGGCTTCCACCTCCTGCAGGATATGGGTGCTGAAGATCACGGTTCGCTCACGTCCGATTTCCCGGATGAGATTGCGGATTTCCGCAATCTGGTTGGGGTCGAGGCCGGTGGTCGGTTCATCGAGGATAAGGACCTGCGGGTCATGGATCAGGGCCTGGGCCAGCCCGACCCGCTGGCGGTAGCCTTTGGACAGCTCGCCGATCTGCTTGTGCTTTTCCTCATCCAGTCCGCAGCGCACGACCACCCGACGGAGACGGGCCGGAAGTTCCTGAACAGGAACGCCCTGCAGTTCTGCCGCGTACCGCAGGTATTCCAGCACGGGCATATCGAGGTAGAGCGGATTATGCTCCGGCAGGTAGCCGATCAGCGGCTTGATGCGGTGCGGCTCGGCGAGGGCATCGATGCCGCCGATGCGGACTGTACCGCTGCTGGGCGTCATGTAGCCGGTCAGGATTTTCATGGTCGTAGTTTTGCCGGCGCCATTCGGCCCCAGAAATCCTACGATTTCGCCTGCCCGGACCTGAAAGCTGATTTCATCTACCGCCCGCTGCGCGCCGTACGTTTTGGTCAACTGGTTGACGGTAATCTCCATAGATATTGCAACTGGGGTATGCGGCGCAAAAATAGGCGACGCGGCGGCTAGTTGTCAAGCCTGGCCGGCGGTCATGGCATATTATATCGGACTGGTTTACAAAGAGACCTGGAGAACCGGAGCTCTCCAGAGCAACTCTCTTGACTTTCTGTGGTTTACCCTCCGCATCCAACCAGTTCCGGAAATGCATGTCCACCCAGCGCAATCCGGCTGCGCCAATCTTTTCGTCCCCCCCTTCATCCCCCCCTTGCCAGGGGGGGACATGCAAGGGCCCGCACAGCTTCGCTGTGCGGGCCCTTGCGCATATCCTTCCGCCTCACGCCCGGACCTTCACCCCCACCAGGACGCGCACTGCCTCTGCAATCGCAGCGGCGTCGAATCCGCACTCTGCCCACAGCTCCGGCTGCTCGCCATGATCCACAAAGCGATCCGGAATCCCCAGACGCGTCACCTGCGGATGGTAGCCATGCTCCATCATAAACTCCAGCACTGCTGATCCGAAGCCGCCCATCAGCGCCCCATCCTCCACCGTCACAATCCGGCGGAAGCGTGCGCCGACCTCATGGAGCAGCTCCTCATCGAGCGGCTTCACATAGCGGAGGTCATAGTGTGCAGGCTGCAGGCCTTCGGCGGCCAGCAGCCGGATTGCATCCTGCGCAAAATTGCCCGGATGGCCGATGCTCAGGATGGCCACCTCTTCCCCATCGCTCACCAGGCGGCCCTTGCCGACCGGCACCTCCTCAAACGGCGTACGCCAATCCACCATCACCCCTTCGCCGCGCGGATAGCGGATCGAGAAGGGGCCGTCGTGGTGCTTCACCGCCGTGTACATCAGATTGCGGAGCTCCTGCTCATTCATCGGCGCAGAGACCACCATATTGGGGATGCAGCGGAAATACGCCAGATCAAAGGCACCGTGGTGCGTAGCCCCGTCGGCGCCGGCCAGACCGCCCCGGTCCAGGCAGAACACCACATGCAGCTTCTGGAGCGCCACATCGTGGACCACCTGATCGTAGGCACGCTGCATGAACGTAGAGTAAATATTGCAGAAGGGCACCATACCCTGCGTCGCCAGGCCGGCGGAGAAGGTCACCGCATGCTGTTCCGCGATCCCCACATCAAATGCGCGGTCGGGCATTTCGGCCAGCATAAACTTCAGGCTGCAGCCGCTCGGCATGGCAGGCGTCACCCCCATCACCCGCTCATCCAGCTTCGCCAGTTCGATCATCGTATGGCCGAAGACATCCTGATATTTCGGCGGTTTCGGGCCGCCGGCCGATTTCTTGATTTCGCCCGTCACCTTATCGAAGAGGCCGGGGGCATGCCATTTCGTCTGATCCTGTTCAGCCAGGGAATAGCCCTTGCCCTTCACCGTCACACAATGCAGCAGTTTCGGGCCGGGAATATCCTTCAGATCCTGCATCAGACGGACGAGGTGATTCACATCATGGCCATCGACAGGCCCGAAGTAGCGGAAACCCAGCGCCTCGAAGAGCACACCGGGGCGGGCGTGGTTGAGCAGCGCCTTTTCGAGGCGGCCAGCCAGGTTGCGGGCGGCGGGGCCGAAGCGGTCCAGCTTGCCGAGCAGCCGCCACAGCTCATCGCGCAGGCGGTTATAGGTATGGGAGGTGGACACATCCACCAGATATTCCTTCAGCGCCCCCACATTGGGGTCGATGGACATATTGTTATCATTCAGCACCACCAGCATATCGGCCTTCTGCCAGCCGCCGTGGTTGAGCGCCTCGAATGCCATGCCCCCGGTCAGCGCGCCATCGCCGATGACAGCCACCACCTGGCGGTCCTCCTGCTTGAAGGTTTTCGCCACTGCCATGCCCACTGCGGCGGAAATGGACGTAGAAGAATGGCCCACCCCGAAGGTATCGTACTCGGACTCGGAGCGCTTTGGAAATCCGGAAATGCCCTTGTAGACCCGGTTTGTATGAAACCGGCTGCGGCGGCCCGTGAGCACCTTATGGCCATAGGCCTGATGGCCCACATCCCAGATCAGCTGATCGTAGGGCGTATTGAAAACATAGTGCAGCGCAACCGTCAGCTCCACCACCCCCAGGCTGGCGCCGAAATGGCCGCCATTCAGTGAGACCGTACTGATCAGGTAATCGCGAAGCTCCTGGCAGAACTCATACAGCTGCTCGGGCTGAAGCTTGCGCAGATCGGCGGGTTCATTCACATGGGCCAGCAGGGGACCCGGTTCTACAATATGCATAAGGCTGGCGTCTGATTAGATGCAAGTTGCAAAATACGTGAAGGCATTAACCGGATGCAAATCGGAATTGTTGCACGTCTAGCGCAAATTGTATATATGCGCACCGGCGGGCGCAGACGGAAGGAGCGGCCCGAAGGCCGCTCCGCAGAAACTATGCCGCCGCATCTTGCGCGTTCAGGGCTGCAGGACCGTTTCGGGCAGCTCGGCAAATGCCTCGTCGAGCAGCTCCTGCTCCTCCTTGGCATGCAGACGGTAGGAGCCGGCTGCCGGGCTGGGGCTGGGCTTGCGGGCGATCACCCCCAGATCCACCTCCGTGATCACACGCCGCACAAAGCTCCACGCGCCCATATTGCGCGGTTCCTCCTGAACCCAGAACCACTGGCGCGCACCCTGATACTTCTGGATCAGCGCCCGGATCTGGCCGATGGCCAGGGGGTAGAGCTGCTCGAAGCGGATGATGGCGATGTCGCGGCGCTGGGTCTTCTGCTGCCGCTCCAGCAGGTCGTAGTACACCTTGCCGGAGCACAGCAGCACCCGCTTCACATCTTCGGCGTGCACATACGGATCGTCGATAATCTCCTGGAAGCGCGTGCCTTCGGCAAAATCCTCCAATTTGCTGACACAGAGCGGATAGCGCAGCAGCTTCTTCGGTGTGAAGAAAATGAGCGGAATCCGGAAGGGCAGCGTCATCTGCCGCCGCAGCGCGTGGAAGAAGTTCGCAGGCGTGGTGCAGTTGAGAATCTGCATATTCTTCCGGGCGCAGAGCTCGAGGTAGCGCTCGATGCGGGCCGAGGAATGTTCCGGGCCCTGGCCCTCGAAGCCATGCGGGAGGAACTGCACCAGGCCGCTCATGCGCTGCCACTTGGTCTCCGCCGACGCGATATACTGGTCCAGCACGATCTGAGCGCCGTTGGCAAAGTCGCCGAACTGCGCCTCCCAGATCACGAGCGTATTGGGATTGACCGTCGAATAGCCGTATTCAAAGCCCAGCACTCCGTACTCGGACAGCGGCGAGTTGTACACCGAAAACTGCGCCTGTTCTGCACGGAGGTTGTTGAGCGGAATATACTCATGCTCGGCGTCCTCGCTCACGATCACCGCATGGCGGTGCGAGAACGTGCCCCGTCGGCTGTCCTGGCCGCTGAGCCGCACCGTACGGCCCTCCAGCAGCAGCGTAGCGTAGGCCAGCAGTTCCCCCAGTGCCCAGTCGAGCCGGTCTTCCCGCACCATCTGCATCCGGTCTTCAAACAGCTTGACGATCTTGCTGTGCGCCTTGAAATCCTGGGGGATCAGATGCAGTTTCGACGCAATTTCCAGGAGCAATTCCCGCTGGATTCCCGTTTCAGGCGAAGGCTTCTCGAAATCGGAGTTATCCACCCGGCGGATGCCGTCCCAGACCCCCTTCAGATAGGGCGCGTACGACAGCTTTTCCCGCGCTTTCGACTCTTCGAGTTCCTGCTGCAGGGTATTTTTGAACTCCTGCTCCAATTCTTTCGCCATGGTTGCCTCCACCTGGCCCTGGGTGACGAGCTTCTGGAAGTAAATCTGCCTGGGATCCGGGTGATTTTTGATCACCTTGTAGAGCAGCGGCTGGGTGAAGCTGGGCTCATCGGCCTCATTGTGGCCGTGGCGGCGGTAGCAGAGAATGTCAATAAACACATCGCGGTTGAAAGTCTGGCGGAATTCCAGGGCCATTTCCACCGCAAACACCAGGGCCTCCGCATCATCGCCGTTGACGTGGAAGACCGGCGACTGCGTCACCTTCGCCACATCGGTGCAGTAGGTGCTGGAGCGCGCGTCGATGTAGTTGGTCGTGAAGCCGATCTGGTTGTTGATGACGAAATGCACCGTGCCGCCGGTCTTGTAGCCTTCGAGCAGCGACATCTGAATCACCTCATATACAATCCCTTGCGTAGCCACGGCGGCATCGCCGTGAATGAGGATTGGCGCGAGGCGGTTGAAGTTGCCGCCGTATTTCCGGTCGATTTTGGCGCGGGCGGCGCCTTCCACCACTGCGTCCACCGTTTCGAGGTGGGAGGGGTTGGGCATCAGCGAGAGGTGGATTTTTTTGCCGCCGCTCGTAATCACATCGGAGGAGAAGCCCAGGTGGTACTTCACATCGCCCTGGAAAACGGAGTTCTCATAGGCGATGCCCTCAAATTCGGAGAAAATCTCGTCGTATTCCTTCCGGAGGGTATTTGCCAGCACATTGAGGCGGCCGCGGTGGGCCATGCCGATGACGAATTCTTCGATGCCGAGGTCGCCGCCGCGCTCGATGACCGCATCGAGGGACGGAATGAGGGCTTCAGCCCCTTCGAGGGAGAAGCGTTTCTGGCCCACGAACTTGGTGCCGAGGAATTTCTCGAAAATCACCGCCTCGTTGAGCTTGCGCAGAATATGGCGTTTCTTTTCAATGGAAAATGCCGGCTGATTGCGGCTGGACTCCATGCGTTCCTGGAGCCAGTTGACCATTTCAGGCGTGCGGACATATTTAAATTCCGCGCCGATGGACTGGCAGTAGGTATCGTCGAGCAGCTTGATGATGTCGCGGAGCCGGGCGGGGCCGAGGCCGATCTCCTTGCCGGCCTGGAATACGGTATCCAGATCTGCATCGGTGAGGCCGAAGCGCTCCTTGGTGAGGGGCGGGGTATGCTTGCGGCGCTGCCGGACGGGGTTGGTGCAGGCGAAGAGGTGGCCGCGCTGCCGGTAATCGTTGATCAGGTTGAGGACTTCCACCTCTTTGAACGCGGCTTCAGCCTGCACAGCCGGCGGAGGCGCAGGGGCGCTGCCGTCCCCGTAGTGTGCGAGGGCAAATTCGAAGCCTTCAAAAAACCGCTTCCACTCGTCACCGACCGAGTCAGGTTGCTGCGTGTAAGCCCGGTACATCTGATCGAGGTATTCCGGGTTTGCATTGCTCAGAAAAGAAAGCTGATCAGCCATTTCACATCCATTATCCGTATATCCTTTCCCGTACGGGACTCCACACATCCCGGCCTGCACGAGCGGGAGCTTGCATGCACAATGATAACAAAAAGCGTGCGCTTTTGTGCGGCGTTCTCCGGGACATTCAGCCGTTTGATACGCAGATCCGCACCGATGAGTTCGCAGAAACTTCAGCGCTGCAAGCTTACGCGCTCCGCCCGGCCGGACCAACCCGCGAACGAACAAAAATCCCCCTGACGCAAGCGATCCGTCAGGGGGAATGGCGCGGCCAGGCGGGCGGCGCTTACTGCGCAGCCAGGGCGTTGGCACCGGCGGCAATCTCCAGAATCTCCTTGGTGATGGAGGCCTGGCGTGCCTTGTTGTAATTGAGGCGGAGCTGCTTGAGCAGTTCTTCTGCATTCTCCGTCGCGGCATCCATCGCCACCATGCGGGCGCCCTGCTCGGAGGCATTGGACTCCAGCACAGCGCGGTACACCTGAATCCGCAATGCCTTGGGGATCAGATCCGTCAGGATTTCCTCACGGCCCGGCTCAAAGATATAATCCGACTTCCGGGCGCTGCTCTGCGCGGATCCGCCCTGGATGCTGTCAACGGCCAGCGGCAGGAAGGCATCGACGCGGCGGATCTGGGTCATCACGTTTTTGAATTCGTTGTATGCCAGATATACCTTGTCCACCTCGCCGCTGAGGAACTTGCGGAAAATCAGGTCGGTCACCTCGTTGACTTTGCCGAAGGAGAGGCCGGCAAAGACATCATAGTTGCGGTCATTGACGGGGAACCCGCGCTTGCGGAAGTATTCGAAGCCCTTGCGTCCGATGCAGATAAACTGCACGCGGCCGCTGTCGAGCAGCGCTTTGTGATGCTCAGCCGCAAACTGGTGCACCTGGCGGATGATGTTGGTGTTGAAGGGGCCGGCGAGGCCGCGGTTGGAGGTCACCACCACCACGAGGACATTGCGCACCTCGCGGGCTTCGACCAGCCGGCTGGGGATTTCCTCCGCATCCAGCACCGAGACCACATTGCCGATGATTTCCCGCAGCTTGCTGGCATAGGGCCGGAGCTGGAGCATCTGGTCCTGCGCGCGGCGCAGCTTGGCAGCCGCCACCATTTTCATGGCTTTGGTCACCTGCTGGGTGCCTTTGACGGCTTTGATCCGGGCGCGTATTTCTTTAAGATTCGCCATATCAGGGGAATACCTGTGCTAACGGATGGGGCTGGTAAACAAATCGGCAGGGCCATACCGCCCCGGAAGCCGGGCAGCGCGGGAGGCCTGAGCCTGCCTGCCCTGCCGGCGCCGGAATGGGGTCAGAAGGACTTGAGCACCTCGGCAGCAGCAGCCTTGAGGCTGGCCTGGATGGCGTCGGTCCAGTCGCGCTTGCGGATGGACTCAAGCGTATCGGGATGCTTGATTTTCAGCTCATTGACGAGGCGGCGCTCAAACTCGTGCACTTTCTCCACGGGTACGGTATCCAGCAGGCCCTGCCCGGAGCAGAAGATCATTGCCACCTGGTTTTCGACCGGTTCGGGCGAATACTGCTTCTGGATGAGCATCTGCACGTTGCGCTTGCCGCGCTCCAGCTGGCGCTGGGTAGCCCGGTCCAGATCGGAACCGAATCGGGCGAAGGCTTCCAGCTCGCGGTACTGTGCCAGCGACAGCTTCAGGGTGCCCGCCACGCGCTTCATCGGCTTGGTCTGGGCGGCGCCGCCTACCCGCGACACCGAGATGCCCACGTTGATGGCCGGGCGGATCCCCGCGTTGAAGAGGCTGGATTCGAGGAAGATCTGGCCGTCCGTGATGGAGATCACGTTGGTGGGGATATAGGCAGACACGTCGCCTTCCTGCGTCTCGATCACCGGCAGGGCCGTCAGGGAACCGCCGCCTTTGACCATCGGGCGGAAGCTTTCGGGCAGGTCATTCATGTTGCGGGCGACGCTGTCGTCCTCGATGACCTTGGCTGCACGCTCCAGCAGACGGGAGTGGAGGTAGAAAATATCCCCCGGATAGGCTTCGCGGCCCGGCGGGCGGCGCAGCAGGAGGGACACCTCGCGGTAGGCCACGGCCTGCTTGGAAAGGTCGTCATAGACTACGAGGGCGGGGCGGCCGGTATCGCGGAAGAATTCGCCGATGGCCGCGCCGGCGAAGGGCGCGAAGAAGATCAGCGGCGCCGGCGACGAGGCCGGAGCTGCCACGATCACCGTGTAGGCCATGGCACCAGCATCTTCGAGGGCCTTCACCACCCGTGCGATGGTGGACGCCTTCTGGCCGCAGGCCACGTAGATGCAGTACACCGGCTCTCCGCGCTCGTAGTTCTCGCGCTGGTTGATGATGGTGTCGATGATGATCGCCGTCTTGCCGGTGGAGCGGTCGCCGATGATCAGCTCGCGCTGGCCGCGGCCGATGGGAATCATCGAGTCGATGGCCTTGATGCCGGTCTGGAGCGGCTCGTTCACCGGCTGGCGGAAGATGACCCCGGGCGCTTTACGCTCGTAGGGGGAGGAGTACAGCTCGCCCTGGATGGGGCCTTTGCCGTCGATCGGCTCCCCGAGCGGGTTGATCACCCGGCCCAGAAGGCCCGGGCCGACATTGATCGAGGCAATCTGGCCGGTGCGGCGCACCGAATCGCCCTCTTTGATGCCTTCGGAGTCGCCGAAGAGCACGGCGCCCACGTTGTCTTCCTCCAGGTTGAGCACCATGCCTTTGAGGCCGGTCTCAAACTCGATCAGCTCGCCTGCCTGCACCCGGTTGAGGCCGTAAATGCGGGCGATGCCGTCGCCGACCTGGAGTA
Source organism: Bacteroidia bacterium (assembly GCA_033765305.1). GTDB lineage: Bacteria > Bacteroidota > Bacteroidia > J057 > J057 > RDXT01. The sequence goes on along the minus strand of JANRID010000016.1, from coordinate 29,841 downwards.
CGGTGCCGGTTTCTTCCAGCTCTGCAGCCGACTTGAAATTGGAGAGTTGCTCCCGCAGGATTGCAGATACTTCATCTGGTCTTACCGCTGCCATGTGGAGATATGATTGTATCGGGGATTATCGGATAACGGATGCGTTGCTGAAGCTGCGCTTGAGTTTGCGCAGGGATGCGGCGATGCTCCCGTCGAAGAGCATATCGCCGAGCTGGAGGGAGAAGCCGCCGATGAGGGCCGGATCCACGCGGGTTTCGATCTCGTAGGTATCGCCGGTCTTGGCTTCGAGGGCGCGGGTGATGGACGCCTGCACGCCTGCGGGCAGGGGGCTGGCCGAGGTCAGCACGCCGCGGCGGATGCGGTGGGCTTCGTCATACAGATGCCGGAAGGCGGCAATCATCTGAAGCAGGTAGGCTTCGCGGTGCTTGGCCACGAGCATCTGCACCAGATCGCCCGTCATCTGCGACGTGTATCGCGCAGCGAAGAGCGTGTTCATGATCCCGGCTTTTTTCGCCGGGCTCACCACCGGGCTGCTCAGGAAGTTCCGGAATTCCGGGCTCTGATCGGCCGTTTCCTGGATCATGGCCAGGTCGGCGAGCACGGCGGCTACTTCGCCGCGTTCTGCGGCCAGGGCGTAGGCCGATTTGGCGTAGCGGTAGCCGATGCGGTCCTCTACCATATCAGTTCTGGCTCAGGTCGTTGATCAGTTGGCGGGCATAAGCCTCCTGCTCGGCAGGATTGTCGAAGCTTTTGCGGAGCAGTTTTTCGGCCACTTCCACCGCCAGGGCGGAGGCAAGCGACTTGAGCTCGGCCAGGGCAGCATTTTTCTCCGCTTCGATCTGCAGGCGGGCCTTTTCGCGCTCCTTGCCGGAGGCTTCGGCAGCCGCTTCGCGGGCTTCGCGGATGATGCTGTCGCGCAGCTGGTTGGCTTCGGCGAGGATTTTATCGCGCTCGATGCGCGCCTCTTTCAGCAGCGCTTCATTTTCGGACTTGAGCTTGCTCATCTCGCTGCGGGCGCTTTCGGCCTGCTTGAGCGAGTTTTCGATGGATTCTTCCCGCTGCCTGAGCGCGCTGACGATGGGATTCCAGGCCACGCGGCGCAGGACGAAGAAGAAGCCGAGGAAAATGACCAGCGTCCAGAAGAACAATCCGAGCTGAGGAGAAAGCAGGGCTGAACCTTCCATGGTTTCAGATCTCGTTGGAGGTGAGAAAAACGGAAAACACCGGCAGAAAAAAGGCTGGGGCCGGGGCATCCCCCCGGCCCGCATGCCTGGTTACTTGAGGAACACGATCAGCAGACAGACCACCTCACCCAGCAGGGCAACGCCCTCGATGAAGGCAGCCGTCAGGATCATGGCGCCCCGGATGTCGCCGGAAGCCTCAGGCTGGCGGGCCATAGACTCTACAGACGAAGCGGCCAGGCGGCCAATGCCCATGCCAGCTCCGATGGCTGCCAGACCTGCGCCAATGCCGGCGCCCATAATTCCGATGGTTTCCATATACAAGCGAAAGTTAGAGTTTCTGTTGAATGGGGAATTAAAACATGCTGACTGTCAATGTGCTGCACCGCCGTGCGCGTGCTCATGGGCCGCATCCTGCCCGTGCGCATGGCCGTGATCGTGGTCGTGCGACTCCATCGCCATGCCCAGGAAGACTGCCGTGAGCAGGGTGAAGATGTACGCCTGAATCAGGGCCACGATCATTTCGAGGAAGAAGATGGCGAAGGTAAAAATCAGCGAGAGCGGAAGCGCGCCGAGGGCGCCGCCGAGGGATTCGCCGTTTTTGCCCAGAATGAAGATCAGGCTCACCAGCGACAGCACCATGAAGTGCCCGGCGGTGATGTTGGCAAAGAGACGGATCATCAGGGCGAAGGGCTTCGTAAACACCCCGATCACTTCCACCACCGGCATCAGGGTGAAGCGGAGGGCGGAAGGCACGCCTGGAGGCGCGAAGATGTGCTTCCAGTAGTCCCTGGACCCGTTGAAGTTGATGATCAGAAACGACAGCACGGCCAGCGCCGCCGTCACGGAGATATTGCCGGCAATATTGGAGTTGAAGGGCATGAGGCCCAGCAGGTTCGAGAACCAGATGAAGAAGAAGAGCGTCAGCAGGTAGGGCAGGAAGGGGGCGTAGCGGTCGCGCAGGTAGGGCTTGGCGATCTCGTCGCGGATGAAGACCACGAAGGGCTCGAACATCGACTGGATGCCTTTGGGCGCGCCGGTGGGGTTGCGTTTGTAGGCGCGTGCCACTGCCGAGAACACGATCAGCATCACCACCGCCACCAGCAGCATCTGGAAGCTGGTCTTGGTGATGGAAAAATCGAGCAGCGTGACCGACTTGTCGATATGTTCTTCCTGAAAATGCGCCCAGTGCTCCTTGTCCATGTGCAGGGTTCCGTGCGCATCCACATGCTCAGCCACCTCCGCGCCGGGCTTCAGGGCATAGGCGTGGTCGTGGTACACGGCATAGCCGCGCTCCAGCAGGCCGTGGGCATCGCCGGAGAAGACCAGCCCGTCGCGGGAGCTGTACAAAATCCAGGGCAGATGCAGGGCGAGCCCTTTGTAGACGGTATGCCCGCTGGCGTCTTTGCCGGCGGGATAATCGGTGATATGCCAGTCGTGGTTGTCGAGGACGTGATGCATGATCACATCGGCCGGCTTGGGCGCTTCATGCGCGGCGCCGGCTGCCGGAGCATGCGCATCGGCATGGGCGGCGTCCGCATGCGCAGCCGTATCGGCGCCATGGGCCGGCGCAATCGTATCCCCATGATGGGACGGTTCCTGCGGGCTGTGCTGCTCATGCTGCGCGAATGCGCCCGCGGCCGGGAGCAGAGCGAGGAGCAACGCGAGGCATAGATGGCGTACTGGCATATAACTGCGTAAGGATGAGCTTGTTACGAAACGTGGGCTCAGTTTTTCCGGCGCAATTTAAGGAGAAGGCTGTAAACTTCAAATCCGGTAAAAACGAAATAGCCTATGACGAAGGAGATCGAAAAAACGGTCAGCAGTTCCCGGAACCGGAAAGCGGCGATCAGGATGCATACCACGCCGGCGAGCATCTTGAGCATCATGCTGCCGATGAGCCTGCTGCTGAAGCGGAGCACCGGCTGGTCCAGCCCCGGATACGAGATGGAATAGGCTGCCAAAGTAAGCACCCAGCTCAGGGAGATGGAAGCACAAAATGCGATTATTTCCCCCTGTCCAAACTGGCCTGCACTGATCAGGAGGCCTCCCAGCAGGAGGATGGCAGCGGGCAGGACCGACCATGCGGCAAATTTCGGAATACTCAAGCGGCGGGGGTTAAGATTTCCGGCTGAATCTACGGACGGCAAGATACATCGCAGCCGCGCATCCTGCCACAGCGCCGAGCAGCAAAAACCAGGGCCGACTCAGTCCGAGGCGGCGGTCGAGGAGGTGGCCGCCGCCGGCGAAAACAAGAATACAGGCCAGGATTTCAACACCCAGGCCTGTATAGCGGAGGTACTCGTTCAGCGGATTGTCGGGGGGCTGCTTCATCCTGATGGGGCGGGACCTGGGGATCAGCCGGGCTTGGCCACTTTTTCAGGCTGCGGCTGGGCGGAGGGCGCGCCGGGGGTGCCCAGCAGGTCCTTGGCTTTGGGCGGCAGCTTGGTAAGCATTTCCTTGGCGGCCTCGGCCATCTTGGAGCTGCCGGTGAAGATCGCGCCCATCTGAACCACCAGCTTCTGGGTGAAGATATCGCCGAAGATCTTGCCGGTCTTGTCGATCGTGAGCAGTTCGCGGGTCACGACATTGCCCTTGATCTCGCCTTCGACCGTGGCCACGCGGGAGTCCACATTTCCTTCGATGTAGCCTGTGCCGCTGACGACCAGCTTGGAGTTGCAGACGAGGGTTCCGACGACCTTGCCTTCCACACGCAGATCGCCTTCGGCATTGATATTGCCGACGACTACGGTGCCTTCCGCGATGATATTTCGACGGGCTTCGCCCGGCCCGCCGGTGTTGGCAGGGACGTTGGGACGGTTGGTTTCGTTCTTGTTGCCGAACATGTGAAGCGTACAGTTATTATAGCCCAAATGTAATAAAGTCTGCGGGATTGACCGGCCTGCCCTGGCGCCAAAGTTCCAGATGCAGGTGTGGACCGGTAGAATTTTCGCCTGTATTGCCAATGACGGCTACCGGCTCTCCCGCGGCGGCATAGCTCCCGACCGGTTTGAGGAGGCGCTGGTTGTGCTTGTAGAAGATGAGCAGATCGTTGGGGGCGGCGATGCCGAGCACCCAGCCGTTGGCTTCGGAGTATTCGGAGACGATCACATACCCGCCTGCGGCGGCGCGGATGAGCGAGCCTTCGGGCGCGGCGATGTCCACGCCGTAGTGGCCGGCCTGGGGGTCGAAGCCGCGGCGCACCTTGCCTTCCAGCGGGCTGAGCAGCTCCGGCATCTGCCGGGACACCCGCACCAGGGGCAGCCCGCTGCCTGCGGGGGCCGGGGCGGGCGCCGCAGGCGCCGGCAGCGACGGAGGCGGGGCAGCCGGGAGCGCCTCTTCCCCGCCGGCGGTCTGCTCCCGCCGGTAGGCATCCAGGCGGTCCTGGCTGAACTCCGGCAGCGAGTCCGTCACGCCTGCCAGCTTGCGCAGGCTTTCGATGTAAAAACTCCAGCGCTCGATCTGCTGCTCCATGTTCGTCAGCTGCTGCGCCATTTCCACCCGCTCCGCTTCGAACTTCTTCGGGTCCTGATAGCCCGGAATCAGCCGGTGGAAGGCCGGCGTCAGCAGCACGAAAGCCGCCGTGCTCAGCACAATCCCCAGCACCAGCAACGCTACCGCCCCGACTACCGTTATGGGTTTCAGGACCAGATAGCGGGACTGACGCATCGTCACATCGTCGATCAGCTCGATGCGGTAGCGCTTCCACAATTTTTCCCGCAGCCGCTCGTAAAGTTTACGCCACATACGATTTTAGCTTCCTGAATCAAAGGTGTATATTCCGGCCTGTATGCGTAGTAATTGCGCCCTGTTATGATGTCTGCCGCAACCCGGTTCCGCAAAAGTAGCAATATTCTCCTCATTGCCTGCCTGGGCCTGCTGGCCGGCTGCGCGAAGGAGAAAGATACGCTTTCCGCCAGGATCTACCATAGTACTACGTCTTTTTTCAACGGGTATTATAATGCGGAGGTCCTGTTCGGCGAATTCCAGACCAAACTGGAGTCCCAGTACAAGTATCCCGAGCAGGGCTTCATCGAAGTGCTGCGCTACGGGACCGAGGACGAGATCAAGGCCCTCAAAGCTGACCTCCAGAATGTCATCAAGAAAAACGATGCGGTGATTTTCAAGCACCCCAACGGCAATTATATCGACGATTGCCGCCTGCTCAACGGCAAAAGCTGGCTCTACCAGCGGGAGTATGACGCCGCCGAGCTGAATTTCAAGTATGTCATCGAGAAGTTTCCGGAGTCGAAGCTGATTCCGGAGGCCTGGTTCGGGCTTGCGCAGGTGCACTACCGCAATGAAAACCCCGAAATGAGCCGCAACATCCTCGACGAGGTGCTGCTCAGCAGCGATACCTTCGAGATTTCGCCGGAACTGCAGGGGGAGATGGCGCTCTTCCGCGTCCGCCTCGAACTGGACCGCAAGGCCTACGCCGAAGCCGCCGCCATCCTGCAGGAGCAGCTGCCCAACATCCGGCAGGACCTCCGCCAGGCCCGTGCGCATTACCTCCTCGGCCAGCTGTACTCCGAGCTGGGCGACTACCCCAAAGCGCTCGAGCAGTTCACCGAAGTGTCCAACTTCCGGGAGTACACCCTGGCTTTCAGCGCAAAAATGAAGATTGCCCGCCTCTATGTCACGTTTCAGGAAGGGCAGGACGACGACCGTACGGTGTTCGACTATCTGACCAAGCTGCTCCGGGACGAAAAGAACCTCGAATACCAGGATCAGATCTATTATGAATTTGCCTTGCTGGAGCTGAAAAAGGCAAACCGCCCCGAAGCCCTCGCCTATCTCCGGAAATCGCTCCGCGCCAGCACCGGAAACACCCGCCAGAAGGCGCTTTCCTACTTCAAAGCGGGGCAGATTTATTTCTACGACCTCCAGAATTACCCCTCGGCGCAGGCGTACTACGACAGCGCCGCAGCGGTCATCACCCCGGATGCGCCCGAATACAAGGAAATCAAATCCCTCGCAGCCACGCTGGAGGAGTACATTCTCCACAAAACGACCATTGCCTACCAGGACAGCATGCTGCGCCTGGCCCGGCTGCCCCAGGCGGAGCTGGACTCCGTGATCAGCCGGGTGGCCGAGGCCGAGAAACAGCGCCGCGAAGCGGAAGCCGAGCGCCTGCTCCAGGCTTCGCAGACGCCCAGCGATCCGATGTTCAACCCGCAGCTGGCGCTGCAGAACGGCGGCGGGGGCAGGCAATCCGCCAACTCCGGCGGACAGTGGTACTTCGACAACCCCTCGGCCATCAGCAGCGGACGCCTGCAGTTCCAGCAGGTCTGGGGCAAACGCGCCAATGAGGACCACTGGCGGCGCAGCCGCAAGCAGGCCATGGCCGAGGCCGAAACCGGCGAAGGCAAGCCGGAGGCTGCACCCGTGGACAGCGCCCTGCTCAAGCAGTACGGCGACCGCTACCAGTACCTCAAGGACATCCCCCGCACCCCGGAGGAAATCGAAACTGCACAGCAAAAGATCGAAATGGCCCTCTACGGGCTCGGACAGCTGTACAGCCAGAAGCTCAACGAGCCCGACTCGGCGATCCAGACCTTTGAAACCCTGCTGGACCGCTTCGAGAATACCGAATTTGCCCTCCGGACCCGGTATGCGCTCTATACCCTCTACCAGGCCCAGGATGATCCGCGCCAGTTCGTGCACCGGAGCTATATCCTCTCCGAACACCCCAACTCCGTATACGCCTACCTCATCGAAGGCCGGGACCTGCGCGAACTGCGGCGCGACGAGGAAGACTATGCCTTCGCCTACGAAGGCCTGTACCGGGCCTACAACAGCCGGCAGTATGAAACCACCATCGGATTCGGCGAGTTTCTCCTGCAGCAGCAGCAGTTTGCCAGCAATCCCGAAATCGAGCTGGCTGAGCTTCACTACATGCGCGGCATGGCCTATGGCTACCTGGGCAATCAGGACAGCCTGCGCCAGATCCTTACCTATGTCGTGAGCACCTTCCCGGAGTCGGATGTGGTGCCCCGCGCACGCAAGACGCTGGGATACCTCCAGAACGGCCTTCCCACGGCCTCGGCCCGCCCTGCTGCGGGCACTGACCCCGCAGCGACTGCCGTCAGCGCAGACGACGCCCGCTTCAAAGGCTTCCTCCCCCAGCCTGCCCCCGGCGACAAGGTCTTCGTGCTGATGTATGTGGACAAAAACCGCCTCAGCAAGGACGATGCCAGCGCCCTGCTCTCGGATTTCCACCAGAAAAACTTCAAGGAATCGCGCCTCAAGGTCTTTGTATTCCTCTATAAGCAAACCCATCTGCTGCCCTACATCAGCACCTTCGGCACCATCGACGAGGGCAAACGCTATATCCAGCAGCTGCAGGCCGATCCGATTGCCAAGACCCTCATGCCGGAGCCGAAGCAGGACCGGGTCTTCTACATTACCCACAGCAATTTCAAAATCGCCTACGGCGAAAAGCGCATGGAGGATTACCTGCTCTATTTCGATCAGGTCCTGAGCGCCGCCAAACCCTGACCGGCCGCATGACCTGCTACATCGCCGACGACGAGCACCTGGCCCGGAAGCTGCTGGAGGCCTACGCAGCCCGGATTCCGGGGCTTGAGGTGCTGGGAAGCTTCGAGAATGCCATGCAGCTGCTCGCCGCGCTGCGCGAGCGCCCTGCCGACCTGCTCCTGCTCGACATCCAGATGCCGGACCTCACCGGCCTCGAGCTCCTGCGCACCCTGCGCCAGCCGCCGGTGGCCATCCTCGTGACAGCCTACGCGGATCATGCCCTCCAGGGCTATGAGCTCGATGTGGCCGACTATCTGCTCAAACCTGTCGCCTTCGAGCGCTTTGTGCAGGCCATCGGCAGGGCGGAGGAACGGAACGCAGCCCGGAGCCCGGCCGCGCCCGCCGCGGAGTTTCAGGCAGGCCCCGGCTATTTCTTCGTACGGGCCGACTACAAGCTCATCCGGGTAGATGTTGCAGAAATCCTCTACATCGAGGGGCTGCGCGAGTATGTGAGCATCTACACCCGCCAGAAGCGGCATGTGGTGTACCAGTCGATGAAACACCTCGAAGGCTGGCTGCCGCAGCGGCAGTTTGCCCGCATCCACAAGTCGTACATCGTAGCGCTGGACAAGATCGGCGCGGTCTATGGCAATGTGGTGGAAATCGGCGGACAGGAGCTGCCGGTGGGCAAAAGCTACCGGGACGAGTTTCTGAACAAGCTACAGACGCTCTGACAATCAGAGCAGTACAATATCATCTGCATGGGCGGCTTCCACGCCCCGCGCGCCGAGCTGCGCCAGCAGCTCTTCGGAGGACAGGCGGGCCCGCGCCACGCCGAAGGCCGGCTCGCCCGGCAGGGCCAGCTCCACCACCTCCCCGCGCTCGAAGTCGTTGAGCACGGCGGTGACGCCCACGGCCAGCAGGCTGCTGCGCCGCAGGAGCGCATCGTGCGCGCCGGCATTGACCTCGATCCGCCCGATGACCAGGCTGCCGCTGGCCAGCCACTTGTTGCGGGCGTTGAGCGAAGACGGCTGCGGCAGGCAGGCCGTGCCGGCCTCGCCGCGCAGCGCCCGCAGGATGGCCTCCGGTGCCTTGACCCCGAAGATCACCGTCCGGATGCCCAGGCGCGTCGCCAGGCGCGCGAAGGTGAGCTTGGACACCATGCCGCCCAGCCCCGACGCGGACTTCTCGCGCGTAGCCAGCCCCAGCGCAGCTGCATCCATGCGCTCCAGCACCGGGATCACCTGCCCCTGCGCATCCAGCACCCCCGGCACCGAGGTGCCCAGCAGCAGCGTATCGGCGCCGAAGCCCACCGCGATCAGCGTCGCCAGCTCATCGTTGTCCGAAAATTTCAGCTCCAGGTCGCTGACCACGTCGTTTTCATTGGCGATGGGCAGCACGCCGTTGTCCCAGAGGGCCTGGAAGGTGTCGCGGAGCTGCAGAAAGGGCTTGCGGCGGGCAAAATGCCCGCGCTCGCAGAGCGTCTGGGCGATGGGCACGCCGTAGGGAGCAAAAAACTGCGCGTATTTGTTGATCAGCAAGGGATTGCCGATGGCTGCGGCGGCTTTGCGCTCCGGAATCAGGCCGCTGTAGCCCTGAATCCAGCGCTTGCCGGCGCCTACCGCGCCCGACGATACCAGCACCAGCCGGTACTGCCCGTGCAGGGCCGCGACCTGGCGGGCCATTTCCACCATGACCGGTTCATCCGGCGTGCCATCGGCGCGGGTGATGGCCGCCGTGCCGACTTTGAGGACGAGGAGCGGTTTTTCCATATCTTTGCAGGGCGAAGATAACAGATTGCCGCCAGTGGAACACAGCCGCCCCACCTCCGCCCCCCTGCACTGGGTAGAATGCCCCCGCGACGCGATGCAGGGCCTGCCCCATCAGGTGCCTGCGGCGCTCAAAGCAGCGTACCTGAACGCCCTCCTGCAGGTGGGTTTCGATACGCTGGACTTCGGCAGCTTTGTATCGCCGCAGGCGGTGCCGCAGATGGCCGATACGGCCGAGGTGCTCGCACAGCTCGACCTCAGCGGCACGCATACGCGCCTGCTGGCCATCGTAGCCAATCTGCGGGGCGCAGAGACCGCCTGCAGCTTCCCGCAGGTCAGCGTGGTCGGGTACCCGTTTTCGCTCTCCGAAACCTTCCAGCAGCGCAATACGCGCCGGTCAATGGCCGATTCGATGGAGCTGGTCCGGGACCTGTATCTGCTGTGCGCCGACCAGGGCAAAGAGCTGGTGGTGTATCTTTCGATGGCGTTCGGGAATCCGTACGGGGATCCCTGGAGTGTGGACTGGGCAGCGGAATGGGCGGAACGGATGGCGGAAACAGGCGTCCGCACCCTCGCCCTGGCCGATACCATCGGCTGTGCGGAGCGGGAAACGATTTCTGCGCTCTTCGGCAACCTGATTCCCCGCTTTCCCGATGTTACCTTTGGCGCACATTTCCACGCGCATCCCAGCCAGCGGATTCCCATGCTGGAAGCTGCCTGGGACGCGGGATGCAGGCGATTCGACACTGCCCTCAAGGGATACGGAGGCTGTCCCTTTGCCCAGGACGAACTGACCGGAAACATCGCAACTGAAACCCTCTTATCCTTCCTCGAATCCCGCCATCAGCCCGCAACCCTGAACCCTGCTGCATTGTATTCAGCTCAATTGCTTGCGCAGCAGGTCTTTGAACCTAATCAGATCCACTATGTACCTGAAGAAAATACCTGACTGGGTAAGACGGCTGTTTCCCGATTTTCTCTGGAAAACCGATGAAGCCGGCGAGGTGCTCTACCTCACCTTCGACGACGGACCGACGCCGGGCATTACCCCTTGGGTATTGGATCAGCTGGATCAGTACGATGCGAAAGCCACCTTTTTTCTGGTAGGCCGCCATGTGACCGCCCATCCGGAGATTGTGCACGATATCCTGGATCAGGGCCACTCCATCGGCAACCATACCCACAGCCATCTCAACGGCTGGAAGACTGAGCACAAATCCTACCTGCGCGACTTCCTCCGCGCACGTCAGGCCATTGCCGAATATACAGGGCACCGGACCCGGCTCTTCCGTCCGCCGTACGGGCGTATCACCCGCGCTGCTGCCGAGGTGATCAGCCGTACGCACCGCATCGTCATGATGGATGTCATCGCAGGCGACTTCGATGCGCGGCTCAAGCCGGAAACCGTACTGAATCATGTGCTGCTGAATGCGGGCCCGGGGTCTATCGTGCTGCTGCACGACAGCGAGAAGGCGTTTCCGCGCCTGCGCGAGGCATTGCCCCGCATCCTGGACCACTACGCCGGGCTGGGCTACCGCTTTGCCGCCCTGCCCATGCGCGTCCGCGAAACGGCGCCCGCGCTCGTGTACTGAGCCGCAGACAAAAAAAGACCCTCCGGCAAGAGGGTCTCCTGTGTCAAGAAGGTCGTATAGTAGGGAGATGGTCGCGAGTTATGCCTGGCGGGCGAACACGATGAAATACGGGTTCAGGAGGTTCTCCTTGTTGTATCCCAGCGGCGCGCCGGTTTCGTGGTTGATGACGGTGCCTCCGGCTTCCTCCACCACAATCTGGGCAGCCGCTGTGTCCCACTCCATCGTCGGGCCCAGGCGCGGGTAGATGTCGGCTTTGCCTTCGGCTACCAGCACCAGTTTCAGCGAACTCCCCATAGAAACGAGGGAGGGTGAATCAAATTGTGCGATATATGCCTCGACCTCCGGCGTCATGTGGGAGCGGGAGGCAACGACCCGCAGGCCGGAAGCCTGGAGGTCAAGGGGAGCTGCTTCGATGCGGACGGCTTCGGCCCCTTCGCGGAGGACAAAGGCGCCTTCGCCTTTGGCGGCGAAGTAGGTGGTGTTCATGACCGGCACGTGCACACAGCCCATCACCACGCGGCCCTGCTCGATGAGGGCGATATTGACCGTGAACTCGCCGTTGCGCTTCAGAAATTCCTTGGTGCCGTCCAGCGGATCGACGAGCCAGAAGCGGGTCCATGCTGCGCGCTCGCTGTAGGGGATGTCCTTGCCTTCCTCGGACAGGATGGGAATTTCCGGGGTAAGCGCCTGGAGGCGGGCGGAAATCAGCTCGTGCGCTGCACGGTCGGCCTGGGTAAGGGGGGACTGGTTGTCTTTCAGTTCGGTCTGGAAGCGGGATTCATCGGCGTAAATGTCGAGAATCACGGCGCCTGCATCCTGAGCAATCGAGACGAGGGTGTCGAGCATGGTGGAAGTTGCAACGTGCATAGGAGAGGATCGTCGGTCAATACAAAAACCGGAGGCAAAGCTACGGCTGCCTCCGGTGCAGGCCGGACCGAATCCGGCGAGATGCAGGAATGGGCGGATTAGCCGCCAGGAATGCGGGGTATGCGGTCAGACCGCTCCTGCCATGGCCTCCTGCGCAGCCAGCCAGCGCTCGGCATCCAGCGCGGCCATGCAGCCGGTGCCTGCCGCAGTCACGGCCTGGCGGTACACGTGGTCGGCAGCGTCGCCTGCCACAAACACACCGGGGATATTGGTATAGGTGCTGCCGGGGCGGTTGACGATGTAGCCGGCCTCGTCCATGTCGAGCTGCCCGGCAAAGATGTCCGTATTCGGCTTATGTCCGATGGCGATGAACAGCGCGGAAGCATCGAGCACGGTGGTTTCGCCGGTCACGTTGTTCTGCAGGTGCACCTGCTCGACGCGCTTCTCTCCCGTCAGATCCGCCACTTCGGAATTCCAGTGCACCTGGATATTGGGGGCATCCAGCACACGCTTCTGCATGATTTTCGAGGCGCGCATTTCATCCCGCCGCACGACCATGTGCACATGGCGGCACACCTTGGAGAGGTAGAGGGCTTCTTCGCAGGCGGTGTCGCCGGCACCGACGATGGCCACATCCTTGCCCCGGAAGAAAAAGCCGTCGCAGACGGCGCAGGCGCTCACGCCATAGTTGAGGTACTGCTGCTCGAAGGGCTTGCCGAGCCATTTGGCGGAAGCTCCGGTAGAGACGATGACCGCATCGGCGGTGTAGTGCTCGCCGCTGTCGGTCCAGATCTGCTTGGGCTGGGCATGCAGATCCACCTTCACCACCGGCTCATACTTGATCCGCGTGCCGAATCGCTCGGCCTGCTTGCGGAAATCTTCCATCATCTGCGGGCCCATGATCCCCTCGGGGTAGCCGGGATAGTTTTCGACGTCGGTGGTGATCATGAGCTGGCCGCCGGGCTGCAGGCCGCTGAACATCAGCGGCTTCAGTTCTGCGCGGGCGGCATAGATCGCTGCGGTGTAGCCGGCGGGGCCGGAGCCGATGATGATCAGATGTTCGTGGCGGGAGGTTCCGTTTGCGTTCAAGGCCGTAGATCCGTTAATCTGTTGAATGCGGAAAGATAGTCAGTCGCGGCATGTGCGGCAAGGCACATCGGGTCCGCTTTTATCGTAATCATACGATAAGAAAACCGGAAAGTTCGGGGCAAATATACAACACAGACATCACAGCTTCCGTAACCCTGGATACAGAACCGGCAGCCGGGCGCAGGATTTCAGCCCGGCTCGCGCACGAGCCACTGCCGGAGTTTGGCGGCGAGCTCCTGCTGCCGGAACGGCTTGCTCATGAAGTCGTTCATCCCTGCTTCCGTGCATGCGTCGATATCGCTTTTCATCACGCTGGCTGTCAGGGCAATGATCACCGGCTGTCGATCGGCGGGAAACTGGCTGCGGATGAGGCGGGTAGCGGCGAGTCCGTCCATTTCGGGCATATGGAGATCCATCAGCACCAGCCGGAAGGGCGTTTCCCGCAGCAGCGCGACGGCCTCCCGCCCGTTGCGGGCGAGTACGCTGCTGTATCCCAGCTTCTGCAGCATCCGCTGCACGAGCCGCTGGTTGGTCGGGTGGTCTTCGGCGACCAGCACGGGCAGCGCCGCCAGACTGCTGCCGGCGTCTGCCTGGGCTTGCGCCTGCTCCGGCACTTCGGAATCGGGCTTATTCAGGCAGGCAGACAAGGCCAGGCGCAGACGGGATTCACGGAGGGGCTTGACGAGGATGGTATCCGCCAGCTGGTCGCATTCCGTACTGGCTGCCAGGGGGCCGGGCTGCACCGCAAACACGATGGGAATCGGCGGCGTATGGGCCTGAAGGTGCCCGCGGAGCAGCCGGAGATCCGGCATATCTGTTCCGCAATTCACCATGCACATCGCGAGGTCCGGGAGTTCCCCATGCTCCAGATGTGCCAGGGCTTCCGCAAAAGAGGCATATGCATCGGCCTGCATCCCCCAGCGGCAGCACGCCTGCTCCATCAGACGCCGGGCAGCGGCATGGGGCTCCACGATCAGAATCCGCCGGCCTTCCAGGCCCGAAGGCAAAGGCGGAGGCGCTGCCACGGCTTCTGTGCGGATGGAGAAGGTAAACTCCGACCCTTCGCCGGGCTTGCTCTGCACGCGGATCTCGCCGCCCATCAGCTGAGCCAGGCGGCGGCAGATCGACAGGCCGAGGCCCGTGCCGCCATACCGGCGGGTGGTGGAGACATCTGCCTGGGTAAACGCCTCGAAGAGATGCGGCTGCTGGTGCTCTGCGATCCCGATGCCGGTATCCCGGACCGACACATACAGCAGCCCGCTGCCGCTCCATGCCACGGGATCGGTCCAGGCACGGACCAGCACCTCGCCCTGCTCGGTGAATTTCAGGCTGTTGCTGATCAGGTTGTTCAGAATTTGGCGTACGCGGATCTCGTCGCCGAGGATCATTTCCGGCACTGCCGGATCGATCTCGCAGAGCAGTTCGATGCGTTTCTCGCTGGCTTTTGCGGCAAATACCCCCAAGGCATCCTCGACGCAGCGCATCAGGCTGAAGGGACGCTGCTCGATATCGAGCTTGCCGGATTCGATTTTGGAAAAATCGAGGATATCGTTGATGACGCCGAGCAGGCTGTGGCTGCTGCTGCGGATGGTATCCACATAGTCCTGCTGCTCGCCGGAGAGGCGGGTATCGGCCAGCAGATCGGCGGTGCCGATGACTCCGTTGAGCGGGGTGCGGATCTCGTGGCTCATGTTGGCAAGGAAGGCGCTCTTGGCGCGGGAAGCTGCCAGCGCGCGCTCGCTGGCCTCGCGCAGCTCGGCTGTGCGGGCCGCTACGACCGATTCGAGGTACTGGTTCCGCAGATACAGCTGCCGGGAAAGCAGGCGCAGGAGCCCGGATACCAGCAGCCCCAGCGCAAGCAGATAACAGGCAAATGCCCAGGCCTGGAGGTACCAGACCTGGCGGACCCGGATGCGGACGGATACCGGCTCGCTCCACAGGTAGCCGCTTCCCTTGCTGGCGCGGACTTGCAGGGTATAGGTTCCGCGCTTCAGCCCGGAGCGCTTCCAGCGGTTGCCTTCGGCCACCGGCGACCACTCATCCGAGATCTCCGGAATCCGCGTTTCGTACTGGACCTCCGGGCCGCCGAAGCTGTAGGTCAGAAAGGTCATTTCAATTTCCGCGCCATGCGGCACTGCTGCCGGGTCTCCGCCTCCATGCATGGGCACGGGCTCGCCGTTTGCCCGCATCTCCAGCGGTATGGGCGGCGGCGTGCGGAGCGGCTTCGGATAGGGCTGCTGCGATACCACCACCCCTTCGTAGGTGCTCACCCACAGATGGCCCTTCGGATCGAGGTGCAGGGTCCGGTATTCGATTTCGTCTACCGGCAGGCCATTCATTTCGGAAAAACCGACCGTCTGTCCGTCCTTGTACCACGCCAGGCCCCGGTTGCGGCTGCCCATCCAGAGCGCGCTGTCTGCGTAGCTGTAGAGCACCGTCCGGATTTCCGTATCGGCAGGCCATTGGCCGACACGCACCCGCCGGACTTCCTGCCCGTCATGGCGGAGCAGGCCGTCCGTACTGGCGAGCCAGATCACGCCGCCCGGCCCCACCGCCAGATCGTGCACCTCGAAGCCGGGCCGGGGGTTGAACGGCAGCGGCAGGCTCAGGTTGATAAAGGTATCCTGCTCCGGCAGATAGCGGTACACGTAGCCTGCTGTTCCGATGCCCGAGCAGTAGATGGTGCCATCCGGCGCCTGCCGGGTCGCCAGTACCCTGCTGATCAAGCCCTCTGCGGCTCCGTACCGCCGGGGCCTGAAATCCGGGCTGATTTTCAGCAGCCCGGTCAGCGGCTGGTCTTTCTGCGCCTGGCTGCACCAGAGGTTGTCCTCCCGGTCGCTGAACAGGTAGAACACGGTAGATCCTGCATCAGAAAAATCAAACTGCTGGTACACCCGGACGTAGTCTGTCAGAATCAGGCCGCCATTCGGGTCCGACACCCATACCCGTCCGTCGCGCCGCAGGGCGATGGCTGCCGAGTAGCCCCAGACCAGCGGCATCTTGCGGGCGGTAAATCCTGAAGCTGGCTCCTGCTCGATCCGGTACAGCTGGCTGATGGAGGTATACACCTGCCCGGTCGTGTCGGAGGCGATGAGCCAGGAGGTCAGGTTCGGAATATCCCCCTTGAGGCGGACAAACACGGGCATTTCCAGCCAGGCCGGCCCCTGTTCCGTCGCCAGCCAGCAGGTCTGGGACACAGCAGGCAGCGCATCGCGGATTTCCCTGAATTCCAGGGGATAATAGTTGTGGGAATCGGCATAGTTGTTCAGCACGGCGAACTGCCACTGCCCGGCGCGCCGGGTCCCGCGCAGGACCGGCCCCTGCGCCCTGCCGATGATGCACTGATCGCTGCCGATGCATGCCAGGCCGGTCAGGTTTCGCAAGGTATCGGAGGCTTGCCGGAGGACCGGCGGCACATCCTGCTGATATTCAAGCTCATACAGGCGGTCGCCGGCCAGCAGCCACCGTCCCGGGCCGAATGCCGCAATCCGTGCGACTGGCCCCGGTGCGGTGAGCAGCGGCTGAAAACGGTCTTCGCGCGCATGATACACCCAGATCTGGCCGCCAGGCGCGGCAGCCAGCAACCGTCCATCGGGATCGGAGGCCAGCTGCATCCGCTGGCGCAGCTCTGGCATGAACGGGCGCACCGTGCCGCCGGCATAGCGCAGCAGCCCCTGTGCCGTACTGATCCAAAGCCTGCCGGCGCCATCGGCAAACAGGCCGTCGCCCGGCGCAGGCGTGGCCGGCAGCCTGACCAGCCGGAGGCTGTCCGGCGTCTCCGCCCGGCGGACCAGCAGGCCGGAAGCGCCGAGGGCATACACGGTACCGTCAGGACCAGACTCACAGCTGTACAAGGGCCCCGCTGCCGCAGCGGGAACATCGGCCCGCTCGTACCATGCTCCATTGAAAGACATCAGCCCCTGCCCGGTTGCCAGCCAGATCAGGCCCGCAGCATCCTGCGCCAGCCCATAGACCTGCTCCGGAGTGCCTTCATAGTGCTCCCTGTACAGGTGTACGCGGTATTCCTGAGCTGTCAGGCTGCTTCCTGCACAGCTCAGCATCGCGATCCATGTGATGATTCTGCCAGTCAATCTGCCAATAGTCCTTTCGCGATCCACTTGGGCTGAAAGGTACTACGCAGTACGGTAGATTTCACGTACAAAATATGCAATTGCCTACATTTCAGCCGCTGCCGGAAAAAGTCCCTGCCTACAGCGCGCTGCGCTTTTCCCAGTAGCGGAGCAGGCCTGCGACGCTCATGAAGGCTGGATTGGCTGCTTCATACTTCCGGACAATCTCGTCCGGGATGCCCGCATCCCGGAGCTGGTCTGCGGCATATGCCTGGAACTCGGGGGTCACGTCCTGCACAGTCCGGCCTGCCTCGAAGCGGATTTTCATCCAGGCGCCCCAGTCGAGCAGGCGGCTTTCGAGCGCATCCAGGTGTGCTGCCACATCGTCCACGGCACCGTAATGGGTCAGGTACAGCCTTGCGGGCGCAAGCGCCCGCAGGCGCGCAATCGAAGCCTGCCAGGCTTCCAGATCGATATCCGGCGGCGGGCAGGGCGGCACCACCGGGCCGCCGAGGATTTTTACCCCGCCCACATCGCCCGTAAAGATGCCTGCTTCCGTTTCCCAGGCAATGTGATGCACCGCATGGCCGGGGGTATGCCAGGCGGTGAATGTGTATTCTCCCAGTTCAACGGCTGCGCCGTCTTCGACTGCGATCAGCTGCGCCTCCGGAATGGAGTGCATTTCACCCCAGAGCGTCTCCATGAGATCGCCATAGATGCGCTTGGCCGACTGGTAGAGCCGGGCCGGGTCCTGGAGGTGCTTCCAGCCCGCAGGGTGCACGTACACGATGGCGCCGGCCTGTGCGAAGGCCCACGCTGCGCCGGCATGGTCGAAATGGATATGCGACAGCAGCACCTTGCGGATATCTTCCGGGCGGTAGCCGTAGCGGGCCAGCTCGCTGCGCAGGCGTTCGAAGGTTGAATGCGGACCGCATTCGACGAGCATCGGGCCTTCGCGGGTTTCGATGAGGAAGGCGGCGATGGCGGAATCGGTCTGGAACCGGAGATCGAGGGTATGAATCATGGGGAAGGGGATGCGGATCAGACGCAGGTCAGCGTTTCAGCAGCCGCGCCGTACGGCGCTGGCCGCCTGCCTGCACTTCCAGCAGATACAGGCCGCCGGGCAGGGTGCCGAGGTCCAGGCGGGTTTCCGGCGCGTAAAGGGTGCGCTCCATCAGGATCTGCCCTTGCAGGCTGAGCAGGCGGAGCGTGGCGGGCAGGGCGATCTGCGCATCGAGCCGGAGAAGCGCCTCCGGGCCGGCCGGATTGGGCCAGAGCTGAATGCCTGTCTCCGGAAGCGGACGTCCGCTGCTGGTCGTCTGCTGGCCGCTGCTGCGGGCCCAGAGATATACCCCGCCATTGGCATTGCCGATGACGTAGGTGAGCTGCCCGGAGGTATCGATCACCGCAGCCGCAGGCGCGGCGTAGGCGCCGGCATCGAAGCCGAAGAGATCCCCCGACTTCACCAGCGCTGCGGAAAGGCCGCTGCTGAAGCTGTCGTAGATCTCGGTGAGGCCGGTCTCCTCGCCGGCGAGCAGCTCCGGCTGGCCATCGCCATCGTAGTCGGCGATCCGCGGGCGGGCATAGCCGCTGAACGGCGAATTGAAATCGTTGCTCAGCTGGATCTGCCCGAACTGGGCGGTCACCAGTACAAAGGCATGCTGCTGGGGCGTGCCTTCATTGCGGTAGTAGGCAATCCGGCCGCGCTGGCTGCCTACGAACAGATCGAGATCGCCGTCGCCGTCGAAATCGTAGAATTCGGGCGCGCTGGCATTGCCGATGTCGATGGAGTCCCCGTTGCTGGTACGCAGCCAGGTACCGGATACCGGCAAGTACATGCCAGGCTGCCCGGGCGGAGCCAGATTTCGGTAATGATAGATGGTGCCGCGGGCGCAGCCGAGGAAAATGTCCTGGTCCCCGTCGCCGTCGAGGTCGGCTGCCGCAGGCGCCAGATCGGACGCAGGCGGGCTCAGCTCGCCTACATCGAGGAAATTGCGCGTCACGACGCGATAGGCAGGCGCTGCTGCTGTGCCGGTATTGCGCAGCAGCAGCAGTTCGGTGGTGGCCTGCAAGCCTGGGCTGGCTTTGTAGTTGCTGTACGATCCGCCGATCATCAGGTCGGGCAGGCCGTCGGCGTCGTACTGAAAGAAGGCCGGTACGGCGTTGTCCCCGGCATCGAGCTGGCCTGCGGGCAGGAAGGTCCGGCCCCGGAAGCGGAAATCCGGATACGTATCCGTGCCTTCGTTGATATACACCACCACCTGGTTGACATTTTCAGCCCCAGGCTTCAGGTTAGGCGCCGCCAGCAGATCGCGGATGCCGTCGTTGTTTACATCCAGGTGAAACATCGCCGGAAAAATCTCCACATCGATCGGCACATCGCCGGCCGGGTAGAAGATTTCGGTGGAATCCATAAACGCCTGTGCGACCGTGCCGCCGTTGAATGCAGCCGTGACCGACGGATACGACACATCGCTGACGAGCACGTCCATCAGCGAGTCGGCATTCAGGTCGAGCACCAGCAGAGCGCCGCCTTCATGCCGGGCGCTGCCGCCCGGATCGAGCGGAAGCTCATCGCCGGTGCTGCGCGGGCAGAAGACCGTGTCGGCGACGAAGAGATCGTTTGTCGTGCTGCTTTCGTAAAAATGCCCCCAGCAGGAGGTTTCGCGGAAAAACACCAGCGTGTCGCAGCGCCCGAAGAGTTCGACAGCCCTGTTGCGGTGCAGGGCGAAGGTATTGAAGCCAGCCTGGGTCGCGATGATGTCGATATCGCCGTCGTAATCCACATCCACGATCGCCGGGATATCCGTGCGGGTCTGGTAGAGGTTGAGCAAGGTGTTGGACTGGGTCAGCAGGGGATTATGCCGCAGGACAAAGCCTACGGAATCGCCCGGATAGAGCACCTGCTCATATACCTTGAAATTCTGCCCGGATCCGGCGCCGCAGAACAGATCGGGCCGCCCGTCGCAGGTGTAATCCACAAGCAGGGCCCACTGCACGCAGGCGCAGCTGTCGAAGTTGTGCCAATATTCCGGCGCGTACCGGAATTTTATCTCGCCCGGCTGGCCTTCGGAAATATAGGGCACAAAGCGGGCGCCATCGCGCTGGAAGGCAACGAGATCCTGTTTGCCGTCGCCGTTCAGGTCGAGGGAGGAGTACTGGACGTTGTTGTTGCCCCCGGACCAGGGGTTGGGAATGGGCTGGCCCTGCTGATCGGAAACCGGGATATGCCGCTGCAGCGAAAAGGGCTGCGCAGTTCCGGTTCCCATCCACCCCATTCCCAGTGCCCATGCCATTGCCCACCAGCGCAGCGTTTTCATACGATTCGATATGTGTCTACCAAATGCTCACCGCATATTCCTGCTCTTCGGGTTTCGGCAGATTCAGCAGCGGGGCTGTATGCACCGGGCGGGCGTCTGCGTCGGAAAGATCTCCTGCTGCATCCTCCAGCCGGTCCTGCACAGCTGCCAGCTGCCTGACTACTTCATAACAGGCCGCCAGCAGAGCTTCATCTTGAATACGGTCAACGAGAGAACGGATCGAGGTGCGGACATGTTCTGCTTGCATACACTGAATTACGTGTTTTCCGAATGCGAAATTACGGTTAACAAATTAATAACGAAAGCACGCCTTCAGAAGTTTAGGCGGGTGGACCAAGCAGGCCCGCGACCGGTGCGGGAGGCTGCGCCACCGGGCGGCGAAGGGCTGCCGGGCGGACGGCCCGAACGCGTATATTGGCCGGATGGAACTACAGCGCACGCTTCAGCGGCAATGCAGCGGCCTCAGCCCGGAGGCGGGAGTGGATGAAGCCGGACGCGGCTGCCTGGCGGGCCCGGTGGTGGCGGCGGCAGTCATTCTGCCGCCGGATGCCGAGCTGCCGGGGCTCACCGACTCCAAGCAGCTCGGCGAGGCGGAGCGGCTGCGGCTGCGGCCGCTCATCGAAGCCCAGGCCCTAGCCTGGGCCGTAGGCATCGTGCCGCCGCAGCGCATCGACGAGGTCAACATCCTCAACGCCACCTTCGAGGCGATGCACGAGGCGCTGCGCGGGCTGGGCCTGCGCCCGGCCCATATCGCGGTGGACGGCAACCGCCTCCGGCGCTTCGGAGAGATTCCGCACGAGTGCCAGGTCAAAGGCGATGCCCGCTTCCTGCATATCGCAGCAGCTTCCGTCCTGGCCAAAACCTGCCGGGATGCGCTCATGGAGGAACTCGACGCCCAATGGCCGGCCTACGGCTGGCACCGGAACAAAGGCTACCCCACCGCTGCGCACCGGGCCGCCATTCTGCGGCACGGCCCCTCGCCCCACCACCGGATGAGCTTCCGCCTGCTGGCGGCGGAGCAGCTGCGCCTGGACCTGGAGTGAGTGCCCCCTTGATTTCCCCTCCGCCGCCGCCGTATCTTTACTGAAACGCACGCCCTATGCCCGTCCCCGTGGTCAATTCCGACTCCTGCGACGCCTGCCTGGCTCTGCACGCCGAGTCCGGCGGCAAATACGAGTCCCACGACGGATTCATCGTGGCAATGGCGGACGGCACCGCCCTCCGCAGCCTCCTCGCTTCCCATGCCGGATGGGCTATCGCCAGCATTGGAGCGCCCGTGGAGCTGAAGGCCATCGGCTGCACGCTCCAGATGCGCGATCGCTACCGCCTCGTGCCGGACCTGGGCGAATCACCCCTTGCCTGACCGCTTCATGCACATTGCCCTGCTCGCCGATCCTGCGCACTTCCACACCCGCAAATGGGCCAGCGGGCTGCTGGCCGCAGGCGCGCAGGTGACCCTGTTCAGTTTTTCGGATGCGGTATGGGATGCGGCGCCCTGCGTGCGCATCGAGCCCCGCCTGACCCGCGGCGGGCGCGTGACCTACGCCTCGTTTCTCGCCTCCGGCGGCCGGCTGCGCCGGGCCCTCGAAGCGCACCGGGTGGACCTGCTCCAGGCCATCGACGTGACGCCCTACGGCGTCTGGGCTGCCCGCTCAGGCTTCCGGCCCCTCGCCCTCATCGCGATGGGCGCCGATATTCTGGAATATCCGCCCCGGAACCCAAGCCTGGCCGTGCCTGCCGCCCGCACCTGGGGCAGCCTCGAGACCGGCGACCGCCCGCTGTACCGCCTCGCCGACCGCATCCGCCGGCCCATCTTCCGCCATCTGGTCCGGCAGGCGCTGTTCCAGGCCGGTCTGATCACCGCCGACAACCTGCAGGTGGCCCACGCGGTCCGCGACTGGTTCGGCGTGCCGGAAGCCCGCATCCGCCTCAACCGCTGGGGCGTGGAGCCCGCGCTGTTCGAAGCAAGCCCGGCGCAGCTCGCTGCCCTGCGCGCCCGCTTCGGCATCCGCGAAGGCCAGCGCGTGGTGCTGGCGCCGAGGGGCCTGCGGCCCATCTACCGGGGAGACCTGGTGCTGGACGCTTTCGAAGCCCTGCTGCGGGAGGGGCGGGAGGAGAAATTCATCCTGCTCTCGGCCGGCTACGGCGCGCCGGAAGCCTGGGTCGCGCGTGCGCAGGCGCTCGCAGCGGCTTATCCGCAGTTTCACTTCGGGCAGGACCTGCTGGACCGGGCCGATATGTGCCGCCTGTGGACGCTCACCGATGTGATGGTCAATATTCCGGTGTACGACGGCCTGTCCAATGCGCTCACCGAGGCGCGCTACGCCGGGGTGGTGCCCCTCGTGCACGAGCTGCCGGCGCACCGCGAAGTCGGGCTGGTGCACGGCGAAACCGCCTGGTATGCGGACCCGCTGGATGCAGCCCGCCTTGCCGACAGCCTGCGGGAGCTGCTGGCGGATGCCGCACGCATCAAAGCCGCCCTGGCGCCGGCCAACCGGGCCTGGGTGCAGGAGCACGCCCTGCTGTCTGTCAGCAGCGCGCGCTTTCTGGAGTGGGCGGCGGCGCTGGTTCAGCGCTGAGCCTGCCGCCGGATGGCGAGTTCCAGGCCGCGCAGCTCGGCGAGGCCGCGCAGGCGGCCGATGGCCGTATAGCCCGGATTGGTGTGCTTGTGCAGGTCGTCGAGCATCTGGTGGCCGTGGTCGGGCCGCATGGGAATGGCGGCATCGTCCCGGCCCTCGCGGCTGCGCCGCAGCTCTTCGGCCACAACCGCCTCCACGACCGCATACATGTCCACATCGCCGGCCAGATGGGCCGCCTCATAGAAGGAGCCGTCCGGCTCGCGGATGGTGGAGCGCAGGTGCAGGAAGTGAATCCGGTGCGCCATGCGGCGGACCATGCCCGGCAGGTCGTTGTCCGGGCGGGCGCCGTAGGAGCCTGTGCAGAAGCAGAGGCCGTTGGCAGGCAGATCGGCGGCGGCCAGCAGGGCCTGCGCATCGGCCTCGGTGCTGACGACGCGCGGCAGACCCAGGATGGGAAAGGGCGGATCATCCGGATGGATCGCCAGCCGGACGCCCAGCTCCTGCGCGGCAGGCGCTGCCTGCCGGAGGAAATATGCCAGATGCTCCCGCATCCGGGCTGCGTCGATGCCGGCATAGGCTTCGATGGCGGCGCGGAATTCCTCCAGGCCCCAATGCTCCTCGGTGCCGGGCAGGCCTGCCAGCAGGGTTTGCTGGAGCTGGTAGGCCTCCGCTTCGCCGATGGATTCAAACCAGGCCTTTGCGGCGGCGCGGACTTCGCTGCTGTAGGTATCCGCTGCGCCGGGGCGCTCCAGCATGAACAGATCGAAAGCTGCGAGCTGCACCTGGTCGAAGCGCAGGGCGCGTGCGCCGTCAGGCAGCTCCCAGGCCAGATCGGTGCGGGTCCAGTCCAGGGCCGGCATGAAGTTGTAGGTGACGGTGCGCACGCCGCAGGCGGCGAGGCTGCGCAGGGATTCGATCCAGGCGCGGATGTAGCGGTCGCGGCCGGAGGTGCCGCGCCGGATGGACTCATGCACCGGCAGGCTCTCGACTACCGCCCAGTGCAGCCCCCGGCTGCGGCTGCGCTGGGGGTCCCACTCCACCTCGTGGCACCGGGCTTCGATGTCCTGGCGGGTCCAGACCTCGCCGTTGGGCACGTGGTGCAAGGCGGTGACGACCCCGTCGCAGCCGGCCTGGCGGATGTCGGAAAGGCTGACGGGGTCCTGCGGCCCGAACCAGCGCATCGTCTGGAGCATAGGGATGCTGTTCTTTTCCGGGTAAATAACGCAAATCCCGCAGTCCGGACAACCGCTGCTTACAAAGCGACGCCTGCGGATTGCTCCGCAGGCGCGCCAGTTAACAGCAAACAACCGGCACAATCCCGCACCATCCGGCCCGGCGGAGCGGGCCGGGGCCAAAACATGCAACAGCCAGCCCGGCGCGGCCGGACTGGCTGGCAAAATCTGCAACCCGCATGCGGGCGAGTTGCGCAAATCCGTAATTTTTTTTCAGGATTTTTTCACGTGCCTGCAGGCGTCAGAGGTAATTCCGCTCCACGAGCCACTGCGCGATCCGTTTGACGGTGAAATAATTGCGGTCGATGGCCGCCACCTGGGTGACCGGCTCGCCGCCGCTGATGTCGTGGATCAGGTTGTCGCGCAGGGTCTGGACCCGGATGGATGCGGCCCGGTTGCCGCCGGCAAAGCTCGCCGTCGCGATGAGCGTGCCGTCGGGCAGCAGGAATGCGTACACATCCATTCCCGACTGAGTGCCCTGGTCTTTGAATGCGCCGATCTGCACACTGGCCTGCGAGAGCTTGCCCGCTTCGCGGATTTCGACCGGAAACTGCCGGTTGCGGGCCACCATCGTGTAATTGAGCCGGTAGGGCGGGGTTTTGCCCTTCTTCTGGATCAGCGCCCGGACGGCATTCAGGTCCAGCGCCTGCTCCTTCACCAGCCCGAAGTTGCCGATGTGGTTGGCGATGGTCTTGTCGCCGCCCAGCTTGCTCACCGGCAGATAGGCCGGGGTTTCAAGGCCTCTGAAGCGGAATTCGAAGTAATAGATGGTATTGTCGTCCGGGCTTTCCGGAATGCGGTCCGAGTAGACGGCCGTAAACAGGGTATCGCCGTCGAGGGAGGTGGCGGTATAATCTTTCACCAGGCCCATCATGGCCTGATTTTTTACGCCGCTGATCCGGGCCACCGGCTGTTTATCGACCGATACCAGGCCTTCTTTGTACTCCACTTTCTGGGCCTGCAGCCCGGTTGCGGCGGCAAGGAGCAAGCCGAGGGAAATCATGCGTTTCATACACAATGGGATTAGGGGTAATAGCAGGTTTTCTGCGCACCTGCTGCCGTCATGAGCGGCCTGCCGGGCAATTTCCACAAAAAACCGGGATTCCTGCGGACAGGAACCCCGGCTGCACGGCGGCATGACGCCTTATTCCGGCAAGGGCGGCGCATACAGGACGCCGATGCCGGCGTCCGCGCAGAGCCGGTTGAAGGCCGCCAGCCGCCCCGACACCAGCTGCCCGTAGGCAGCCTGCAGGGCCGTCCATTGCTGATGCAGCTCTTCGAAGCGGGCCCGCTGCCCCTGGGTAATTCCGGGAGTATTCTGGTCCAGCTCGCCTTTGACAAAGAGCAGATTGGCGCTGAGCTTGTTCTCAAAGTTGATCACATCGTCATACACCTTGGATTTAGGCTGAATGAGCTGTTCTTCCCAGCGTTTCATCGCCTGTTCCAGGCTGGCGACGGAATCGAGCAGGGCCTTGCGGCTGCTTTCGCCGGCCAGCAGCTCCTTGAGGGCCGATAATTGGGCCCGGGTCTTGCGGAGCCCCATCACAGCTTCGTGAATCTGGCGCACATCCCGCCCGATGCGGGTCAGCAGGGCATGCTGCGCTTCGTAATCGGCCTGGCTGGCCTGGATGCGCGGATCGGCCAGCACCCGGATGGGGGCTTTGTACTCCTGGCCGGCAAGCTTGAGCACTGCGGTGTAGGAACCGGGCGGCGCCTTGTGGCCGTCGTAGCTGCCTTCAATGTACACGCCGGGCACCTCCGGCAGATCGGGATAGCGGAGATTCCATACGATGCGGCTGATGCCGGGCTTGGGCTCGGGCAGCTTGCCGGTGCCCGGCGCAGCCCCTTTGCCGGCGGCATAGCTCCGCACGAGCTGGCCCGCCGCGTCGCGGATTTCGAGGCTTACGGCCGAGTCCTTGTGCCAGCCGCCGGGCAGCTGGTAGTAGATCACCGGCCCGGTAGCGGGATTCGGGCCGCCGGCGCCCGTCCACCACTCCATCGGATTGCCGGTATCGACGTTGGCATCCAGCGCGCTGCCGCCGGAGACGCGGTAGGCATCTTCCGGGGTGAAAATGCGCGGCCCATCGCCGGGCGTCCACTGCCGGAGCAGCCCCAGATCGTCGAAAATCCAGAAGCTGCGCCCCATCGTCGCAGCGAGCAGGTCGCCCTGGTGGATTTTGAGATCGGTGATGGGCACAATGGGCAAATTGGACTGGAAGGACAGCCACTGCTGGCCGCCGTCGAAGGAGAGGTAGAGGCCCGCCTCCGTACCCGCAAAGAGCAGGCCCTTGCGCACCGGGTCCTCGCGCACGACGCGCGTGAAGGCCCCGGCGGGAATCCCCGCATCGATCCGCGTCCAGCTCTTGCCGTAGTCCGATGTTTTGTACAGCGCCGGGCTGAGGTCGTTGAATTTGTAGCGGGTCGTGGCGATGTACGCCGTCGCCTTGTCGTGCGGCGATACCTCGATGGCGTTGATCAGGCATTCGGGCAGGCCTGCCGGGGTGACATTCGTCCAGCTTGCGCCGCCGTCGCGGGTGAGATGCACCAGGCCGTCGTCGCTGCCGGTCCAGATGACGCCCGCCTCGTGGGGCGATTCCATCACATAGGACAGGGTGTTGTAATTTTCCCCGCCGGCGCCTTCATTGGTATAGGGAACCCCGCTTTTGCCCTGCTTCGTGCGGTCGTTGCGGGTGAGGTCGGGGGATACGGTCTCCCAGGTCATGCCCCGGTCGCGGGTGCGGAACAGCACATTGCCGGCATGGTAGAAGGTATTGGGCTCATGGGCCGAGCAGATGATGGGCGCATTCCAGTTGAAGCGGTAGCGCATATCCCTGGGGGCCAGCGCCAGGTACACATCCGGGCTTTCCATCACGGCCTTGCCCTCCAGGGTCTGCTGGTTCAGCACTTCGATGGTGCCCTGGTAGCTGCCGCCCATCACCCATTCGGGGTTGTCGGGGTTGAAAGCGAGGAAGGCGCTCTCGCCGCCGGCGGAGAAGCTCCAGTTTTTCTCCCCGATGGTGTAGCCGGCGGTATTGCGCGAGGCGATCCGCACGGAAGAGTTGTCCTGCTGGCCGCCGTAGAGGTGGTAGGGGAAGAGGTTGTCGGCGTTGACGCGGTAGAACTGCGCCGTCGGCATGCGGTTCTGGAGGGACCAGGTCTTGCCGCCGTTGAAGGTCACGGCAGCGCCGCCGTCGTTGGCGACCGCCATATTCTGCGAATTGGCCGGATTGATCCAGAGGTCGTGGTAGTCGCCGTGCGTGCCGCCGATGCGCGACCAGGTTTTGCCGCCGTCGATGGATTTGAGCATCGGGGCGTTGAGGACATACACGGTATGCTCGTCGTTGGGATCGGCATAGACCTCGATGTAGTACCAGGCGCGCATGGTGAGGCTGTGGTCGGCGCTGACGCGCGTCCAGGACTTGCCGGCATCGGCGGAGACGAAGAGGCCGCCCAGCTCCTGCTCGGAGTCCGACTCCACGAGGGCATAGAGGCGGTCGGGGTTGGAGGCGCAGACCGACACCCCGATTTTGCCCAGCTTTTCAGGCAGGCCGGTGCCGATGCGGGTCCAGGTAAGGCCCGCGTCGGCGGACTTGTAGAGGCCGCTGCCCGGGCCGCCGGAGCGCACTTCCCAGGGGCTGCGCTGGTGGTCCCACATGGCGGCGTAGAGAATGCGCGGGTTGCTGGGGTCCATGCTGAGGTCGGCGCAGCCGGTGGTCTCGTTGACAAACAGCAGCCGTTTCCAGGTGGCGCCGCCGTCGGCGGAGTGGTACACCCCGCGTTCCGCGGAGGGGCCGTAGAGCGCGCCCTGCACGGCCACATAAACCCAGTCGGGGTTGTGCGGATGCACAAGCAGCTCGGAGATATGGCAGGATTCGCCGAGGCCGAGGTGCTTCCAGGATCGGCCGGCATCGGTGGAGCGGTACACGCCGTCGCCGTGGGTGGTCATCACGCCGCGCGGCGCATGCTCGCCCATGCCGGCATAGACCACATTCACATCGGAAGGCGCTACGGCCACAGCGCCGACGGAGCCGGTGCGGAAAAATCCGTCGGAGATATTGGCCCAGGAGAGGCCGGCATCGCTGGTTTTCCAGAGGCCGCCGCCGGTGGTGCCCATGTAGTAGGTCATCGGATCGCCGGGCACGCCGCAGGCGGTCACGGAGCGTCCGCCCCGGAAGGGGCCGATATTGCGCCAGGGGGCGGCTTTAAAGACCGCGTTCAGGTCGGGGGCAGCAGGCGGGGGCAGCGGCGCCGCCGCAGGGCGGGCAGGTTTGCGCTGCGCCGGCATGCCGAGGGCAAGCAGCAGCGCGCAGGCCAGAAGGAGCAGGTGTTTCATACAATCGGATCAGAACCGTAGGGATCAATGCTGAAAAATAGGGATATTCCCCGGAAGATGCAGGCGCCGGCCGGAAAATCGGGCCTGCCAGGGCCCGGCGGGCGGCGTATGCGGGGCTTTTCGTATCTTTAAGGCATGAAAAAGGAGTTCAACATCACCGGTACCTGCCTGCCCGGGCAGCACTACATGATGGATGCCAGCGCCAAGCTGGCAGCCGTGATGGCGATGATTGAAGCTGGCAAATACTTCACCATCAGCCGCCCCAGGCAGTACGGCAAGACCACCATGCTGGCCGGGCTGCACAACCTGCTGGGTGCAAACCCGAAATACCTGCCGATCCGCCTGGATCTTCAAGGCGTCGATGCGCACTGGTATTCTTCCGATTCAGCTTTTGCTGAGATGTTCGTCAAAAAAATGCATCAGGCCCTCGGCCCCAAGCACCCCAGTCTGGCTGCTGATGTCCATTCCATGACTCCGAAGTCGATCAATATGGACAGTCTTTCAGACCTGATCAGCGAAATGGCCTATGCGACTGATGCGCATCTGGTGCTGCTCATGGATGAGGTGGATTCCAGCAGCAACTTTGATCCTTTTTTGCGGTTCCTGGGGATGCTCCGGGCCAAATACCTCCGAAAACTAGAGGGCTTGGACGCAAGCTTCCACAGCGTAGTCCTCGCCGGGGTCCATCACATCAAAAGCCTGAAGCTCAAGGTCCGCAGTGATGACACTGCCCAATACAACAGCCCCTGGAACATCGCCGCCGACTTCAAGGTCGAGATGAGCTTCCGGCCTCACGAAATCGCCCCGATGCTGAAAGAGTACAGCCAGGCCGAAGGGGTGGAAATCGACGTTCCGGCCTTCGCCGAAAAACTCTACTACTACACCTCCGGCTACCCCTTCCTCGTCTCCAAGCTCTGCAAGACCATCGCCGAGGATCTGCTGCCCCAAAAGGCGGAGAAGACCGCTATGCTGGCTCCGGTGTATTACCACTCAGACACGGAGAACACATAGAACCACGAAGAAGAAGGGGCAGGCTTGCCCGGAGATGCGCTGGCAGAGTGCGAGGGGGATAACACGGAGAATCGGAGGCGCGGAGGGGCACGGAGGGGGCCTGATTCAACGCGCAGAGCAGCTATGCTGGCTCCGGTGTATTACCACTCAGACACTGAGAACACATAGAACCACGAAGAAGAAGGAGCAGGACGCTCAGCAAACATGCCCAGCATGTCCGCAGTACAGGGACCGGAAGATTGTATGCGGAAGCTTCGGTGGGCTGTTTTTCAGCCTAACTGCTTTACTGCACTGCTGATAGAAGCTTTCACTTTTTGCCAGGTCACC
>JANRID010000065.1:0-174919 GCA_033765305.1 Bacteroidia bacterium | reverse complement strand
CCTAAAATAGACTGTATCGGCGGCCCTTCCAAACACCGTGATCGAATCAGAACCGGGACCTAACGGGCGGTTGAACTGATTGCTGCCGCCGATTTGCACCTGATTTTTGTTGTAGATATAGCTCGTCAAATCTGCCCCGGTGGAGCCGGAGGTGTTGTTGTATTCGATAAAATACCGCAAGGTGCCGTCCACCGGCAACACGGATAAATAGTAATCTTCAGCGTCTATGGCTACCGAGCTGTAACCGACCCTTCCGTATGCAGTATCTGTCTGGGCAAAGAAGGTAGCCGTGGCAAAATTATCGTTCGGAGCCACATCGTTCGTACCGCTCGGGACTGTCTGGTAGGAAAGCTGATAGGTGTATAATTCAGAACAATTGAGCCGGAAATACACCGTATCCCGCAGGCGGCAGGGAACCACTACGCTGTCGCTGCCTCCTGGGACATTGAAAACCGACTTTGCGCCAATCTGGGCACCAGCTTTGTTGTAGACGTAGGCCGTCATATCCGAGCCTGTCGTACCACCGCTGAAGGTGAAATACAGCTTCACCGTTCCATCGTCGCTGGGGAGCGACTTGAAGTAATCGTTGGCGTCGGAGCTTGAGTTGAGGCTGCCCGTTACCACGGCCCCCTCCTGGATGAGGTTGGCGGTCGGCAGGCTGTTGTTGGGCTCGCTTTCGGGCTGCGCCATCAGCAGCCAGGGGCATGCGAAGCAGATCAGGAGGAGAAGATGCAGTTTCATACGGCCAGATCATGAAAGGATGGGAATTCCGGACAAGGCGTGATGCCGGGTTATTTCATGATGGCAGCGAGGCTGAAAAGGTTAACACCGCCGCAGCGGCCTGCGGCACAAATCTTCCTGCAATTGCAGGCGCAGCCGAAGAATCTCTGGAAAATTTCGCCGGACTGGGTTAATTTGCTCCCGTAACCCCGCTGTATGCCCCAACTCATTCATGCGACGACGGTGCTCGGCATCCTGCACAATGGCCAGGTAGCCCTCGGCGCCGACGGACAGGCGACCATGGGCGCCACCGTCGTCAAAAGCAATGTGAAAAAAGTCCGCAAGCTCGGCGACGGCCATATCATGGTCGGGTTTGCAGGCTCCACCTCCGATGCCTTCACCCTGGTGGACCGCTTCGAGGAAAAGCTCAACATGTACCGCTCCAACCTCCGGCGCGCAGCCATCGAGCTGGCCAAGGACTGGCGCACCGACCGCTTCCTGCGCCGCCTCGAAGCCATGCTCATCGTCATGGACAAGCAGGAAGGCCTGCTCATCAGCGGCACCGGCGATGTGCTCTCCGCCGACGACGATATCCTCGCCATCGGCTCCGGCTCCAATTATGCCCGCTCTGCCGCCCTGGCGCTCAAGCGCCATGCCTCCCACCTGAGCGCCGAGCAGATCGTCCGCGAATCCCTCAATATCGCCGCAGACATCTGCATCTACACCAACCACAACCTCGAAATCCTGACGCTGGGCACGGAGTAGCGCAAGGCATGCCCCGCACGCCCGATGGGCATCTCAGGCACGCGCCAGCGCATGATACGCCGGATAAGGCCCCAGGGCCCCGGCAAGATCTCCGGCCAGGTAGTAGGTCGCCGATGCGGCACCGGCCGCAGTCAGCTGCTGCAGGCTGGCACGCGTCCATTCGGCAGCAAATTCGGTATGCTGCCGCGGATCGGCCTGGCTGCTGCGCGGCACCGCCCGCTGCGCCGGGTCGGAAGCATACGGATTGAAGCGCTTGCGGAGGGTAATGGGCGATACATGGACCGGCAGGCCGTAGACCGCGGCGGCGCTGCGCACCGCATCGTACTGAGCCTCCGTGTTTTCCATCAGCGACTGGTCGTCGAACGCGTGTTCCTGCGGATGGAGGGAAAAGGAGACGAAATCTGCCGCCCCGGGATCGAAGCGGTTGCGGTTCAGCTCTGCAAAATTGAAGTCGGTTCCCACGCCGGCCAGCGGGTTCCCCAGCGCCGCCCGGATGTCCGGCAGCAGGCCGATCAGCGGCTGGGGCGTGGCCAGCGCGTCTTCAGCCAGGAGCAGCACCTGTGCAAGCGGCGTGGCTGCATCCCACACCGCCCGGAAGGCTTCGAACGATGCGCCGAAGGGCGCACGCAGGTGGAGGACCAGCTCCAGCGGCAGCGCCAGGCCTGCTGCCTGATCGCAGGCTGCGCGCAGCGCGGGGATCCAGCCGGGTGCGCCGGGATATACATCCGCCCGCAGGTGGCTGAGCCCGAGGGTGCGCAGCCAGGCTGCCGCCTCGGGCTCCAGCGCCGATGCGCAGGTGCCCAGCCGGAGCGGTGCAGACGGCACCGTGCCGGGCAGCGGCCGGGTGCCGCCGCCTGCGGCCAGCGGCTGGCTGTCAGGCTGAAACCGGATCCGCTGCTGCACCCGTTCCCCCCGGCGCAGCAATACCGGAAAAGGCCGGGCCAGCGGCGTGCAGAAGGTCTTGTACGAGGCATCGGTCCAGTTGCGCTGGTCTTCAGTCTCGAATACCTCCCCTTCGAAATCAAGCCGGTAGCCCCGCCCGCCGGCTGCCCAGCGCATCCCCCGGAGGCCGTGAAAGGGATTGGCGGCTGCAATCAGGTCTGGAAATACCGACCGGCTCCGGCTGCCGTCGGTATGCAGGAGCTCGACCGGGGCATTGCCCAGGCCGCGGATGGGATGCAGCACGCAGAATCCTGCGCGGTTTTTCCATACATCCACCAGCGCCTCGCCGTCGATTCCGAACTCGATGACACCCCCGGATGAGCCGCTGATCTGCACCTGCCAGCGGAATACGCTGCGGCCCTCTGCATCCGGGTGCAGCATCAGGCAGCGGCAGACAAAGCTGTCTGCATCCTGCTCCACCGTTTCCGCCTCGATGCGGACCGGATAGGTGCCCCAGTTGCGGTCGCGCAGTGCCGCATAGATCATGCGCAGGACTTCCTCCTCGCCTAGGCAGATGCGCCGCAGCGAGCCTTGCTCATACATCATGTGAAAAGGACCCGCATGGAGCAGCATGGCAGATTCAGGGTTGAGGGGGAAGAAATGCGCCGATGTTGTCGGGGGTAATGCGGAGCAGGCCTGTATTGACCTGCCAGGGGACATTGGTGATGCCGGCGCCGGCGTCGTCGAAGGACAGGCGATTGGTGCCATGCACCATGTCGTACAGAAACTGGGCACCGTACCAGGTAAACAGCTCGCGCTTCTGGCCTGCCAGGAGCTGGATGACCCCTTCGCGCACGAGCGCCAGGTGCTCGGGCTCCCAGTCCACCGTCGTGATTTTCACGATGCCGGCCTTGCCGGCTTCCTTCACGGCGAGGGCCATGCCAGGTCCGGAGTTGGAGTCGAAGCCGCAGAGCCCCGCCAGGTCGGGATGCGCCGAGAGCAGGTCGGCGGTGATGCGGGCCGCCTCTTCGACATTGGCCTTGTCGTCGTATTTGCCCACCACCTCGATGCCCGGATAGGCCGCCAGCACATCGAGCAGCCCGCGGAACCCATCTTCCATGTTGTTGAGGCCCAGGATTCCCATGTAGGCGATTTTGCCCTTTCCCCCCAGCAGGCGCACCATTTCCTCGCCCTGCATGCGCCCGATCTCGTACCAGTTGGTGCCCAGAAAGGCATGGCGGCGCGACTGCGGAATATCGGAGTCGTAGACCACCGTAGGAATGCCTGCCGCCACGGCTTTGTCGATCACCTGCGCGATGGCCGGGTCGGTGCCGTTGATCAGCAGGCCGGCAGGACGCGTGCCGATCACCTCCTCGATGGTGTTGATCTGGGCCGGCACATCCCAGTCGGCAGGGCCGAGCACAGCCGTGCGCACCCCCATGCGGGCGCCCCAGCGCCGGAAGGCTGCCTGGTCGTGGTTGACATACATGGGCATGGTGACTGCGGTGGTGACCATGACGTACTCCTCGTTTTGGATCTCTGCGTCGTAGGCGCGGACCGGCTGCTGCCGGGAGGCCGATCCGCTTCGGGGCGGCAGTTCGCAGGCGCAGAGCAGCAGCAGCGCGGGCAGCAGCGGTCTGAGGACATGGATCGGGTCAGGATGCATAGCGTTGCTGAAAAGATTTGTCGAGCCAGAGGGTTGCAATCAGGATGATGCCGAGGATAATTTCCTGCCAATAGCCGGAGATGCGGGCGATGACCATGAGGTTGGCGACGATGCCCATAAACAGCGCGCCGAGCAGGGCGCCGGGGATTTTGCCCGTGCCGCCGCT
Source organism: Bacteroidia bacterium (assembly GCA_033765305.1). Lineage (GTDB taxonomy): Bacteria > Bacteroidota > Bacteroidia > J057 > J057 > RDXT01. The sequence continues at coordinate 170,720 of JANRID010000065.1, read as the reverse complement.
GAGGCTGGCCCCGCCGAGAATGGCTGCGGTGATCACGCGCAGCTCCAGCCCCCGGCCCAGCGTCGGCAAGGCGGCGCCCAGGCGCGAGGCGAGGAGTATGCCCGCCAGGCCTGCCAGGCCCGCCGACAGCACAAAAGCCGTCATTTTCATCTGCCGTACCCGGATGCCCGAAAGGGCTGCCGCCTGCTCGTTGCTGCCGATATAGTAGTAGCGGCGGAAGAACACGCTGTACTGTGCCAGAAACGAGAAAACCACCACCACCAGCAGCATGTACCAGACCGGCATCTGCACCCCCAGCAGCTGCGACTGGCCGATCGCATTGAACCAGTACGGCAGATCCTGAATCCCTGCGCCGCTGAGCATGAGCGCCAGCCCCCGCACGATGCCCATCATGGCCAGGGTCTGGATCATGGGATTGATCTGATGATAGGCGACCAAATACCCGTTGACTGCGCCCAGGCACAGGCTTGCGCCCAGCCCCGCTGCTACCGCCAGCGGCACCGGCACCTGCAGGAAGTACATGAGCCAGGCGCTGAGGCATCCCGCAAAGGCCACCACCGACCCGACCGAGAGGTCGAATACCCCTGCGACCAGCAGCAGCATCATGCCGACGGCTACAATGGTATCGGTCGAGAGATTGAGCAGAATCTGCCGGAAGTTGGCAAAGGAAGGAAACGTATCGGGAAACAGCAGCGCTGCGGCGATGCAGATGAGCAGCAGCAGCAGCCCAAGGGAGTACATCCGTTCTTCGAGGAGTTTTTTCATAGCAGCACGTTACAGGATCATGGCCAGAATTTGCGCCTCGGAGGCCGAGGCCGCATCGAGCATGCCCACCGTACGCCCCGCCCTGACCGCCACAATGCGGTCGCAGAGGCTGAGCAGTTCGGGGAGTTCGCTCGAAACGACGAGAATCGCCATGCCCTCCCCGGCGAGCGCATGCAGGAGGCGGTAGATGTCGTGCTTGGCACCGACATCCACCCCATGGGTAGGCTCATCGACGATGAGCAATTCGGGGGCAGCCAGGAGGCAGCGGGCAAGCAGCACCTTTTGCTGATTGCCGCCGCTGAGTCGCTCGGCGCGCTGGGCCAGGCTTGGCGTCGCGATGCGGAAGCGCTCCTGGCCCTCGCGGGCCATCTGCGCGGCGCGGGCAGGGCGGTACCACCTGCCAGGCCACGCAGTGGCGAGGCTGGAAGCCAGGAGATTGTCCTGCACGCTCATGCCTGGGAAGATGCCGAGCTGTTTGCGGTCTTCGGGCACATAGGCAATCCCCCGCGCATCGGCGGGATGCGCCATGCGCAAGGGCCTGCCCCGGAAGCGGAGCTCGCCTGCCGTGAAGCTGCCCGTTGCGAGGGCGCGGGCGATCTCGCTGCGCCCAGCCCCCGACAGCCCTGCAAGCCCCAGAATCTCGCCCCGGTGCAGCCGCAGATCCACCCCCTCAAAACCCTTGCCCCGCAGGTCGGCGGCTTCCAGCAGCACCTCGCCGCGGGGACGCCCATCCCGCTGGCTGGCCGGCAGCTCGCGGCCCGTCATCAGCCGGATCAGCGCCGGGCGGTCGAGGGCCGCCGCCGCATAGGTGCCCTGGCTCTTTCCGTCCTTCAGCACCGTGATGCGGTCGGCCAGGCGGAAAATCTCCGCCAGGCGGTGCGAGATGTAGAGCACCGGCACCCCTTGCGCGTTGAGCCGCGCAATGATCCCGTACAGCGTCTGTGTCTCCCGCTCCGTGAGCGAGGCGGTCGGCTCGTCGAGGATGAGCAGCCGGGGGGTATGCGCGAGCGCTTTGACGATTTCGACAATCTGTTTCTGTGCTGCCGGGAGCCTTGCGACCTGCGTGCGGGGCGACAGGTCCACCTGCCAGGCGTCGAGCAGCACACCCGCCTGGCGGTACAGTGCCCGGTAATCCACCCAGCCGAACCGGCTGCGGGGCTGGCGGTTGACGAAGATATTCTCAGCTACGCTCAGCCCTTCTGCCAGGCTCAGGTGCTGATAGACAATGGCAATACCGGCCCGGAACGCATCCTCCGGCCCGTGGAAATGCACCTCCTGGCCGTCGCAGCGGATGCGGCCGGCATCGGGGCGCAGGTTGCCCACGAGCAGGTGCATGAGGGTGCTTTTGCCGGCTCCGTTTTCTCCGCAGACCGCATGCACCTCGCCCGGCTCGACGCTGAGCGATACATCGTCCACGGCCCGCACGCCGGGAAAGTGCCGGGTGATATGTTCGATTTCCAGCCGCATCAGAAATAGTCCATCAGAATCATACGTCCTTCACGGGCCGAGGCATAGGCGGCATGCACCAGCCGCAGGGTTTCGAGGTTGTCGCGGCCCGAGGTATCGGCCGGGCCGTGGCCCTGAAGGGCCCGCAGCAGGTTCCGGTTGCAGTCCACGATGCTGCTGTGCACAAGGGCATAGGCAGGGTCCGCCCACGGATAGGCTGGCGGATCGGCAGTCTCGCGCGTGGTACCCGCGCGGGTGGCGACCTCGATGAGGTGATTCAGCCCCAGCCGGATCGACCCCTCGCTGCCTTCGATCAGGATCAGGGTCTGCGGGAAGGCCTCTTCCGGGAGGATCGAGGCGTAGGACATGTCCGCGAAGCACGTCATGCCGGTTTTCATTTTCATCAGCACCTGGGCCACGTCCTCGCCCCGGATGCGGGGATTGACCGATGCAGTGTGGCACAGGAGGCTTTCCGCCTCGCCGAACAGAAAGCGGCATACATCGAGGATATGCGAGCCGATGTCGGTGAGGATGAATTCTTCCAGTTCGGCGAGAAAGGGCTGGTTGTCGAAGACCGGAAAGGCCGAGCAGAAGCTCACGCGCGCCTTGAAGGGCTGTCCGATCGTGCCGCTGTCGAGCAGGGCCTTGACCCGGCGGATCGGGGTCTGCCAGCGCCAGTTTTCGTGCACAGACAGGGATACACCCGCCGCCTCGCAGGCCGCGAGCATCTCCCGTGCCGCGTCGAGGCGGGGGGCCATGGGCTTCTGGCAGACTACGGCTACGCCGCGCTTCGCTGCCGCCGCCGCAAGCGGCGCATGGCTGTCCGCATCGGTGATAATGTCCACAAAATCCAGCTGCTCAGCCTCCAGCAAGGCTGCTGCGTCGCTGTACACCCGGGGAATCCGGTGCCGGTCTGCCAGCGCCTGCGCCTTGGACTGCGTGCGGTCGCAGACCGCCGTCAGCTCGGCGCCCTCCAGCTCGTACCAGGCGGGAATCTGATAGCCGGCCCAGAATCCGGCGCCGATTACGGCAAATTTGAGGGGGCGCATCGTCAGCGGAGTTTGCCGGGTTTGCCGTATTTCTTCGATGCATCGTCGATCACCAGTACCCAGTCCTGCGGTGTGGCAGGCGGTGTAAACGTCTGACTGTCAGTATTCGACACGGGCCCGGCGCTGCGGGCCCGCCCCGTAGCCGGATCATACCACCAGGCCCGCTTCGAGGTGCCGGCCAGACGGGTCAGATCAATGGTTACGGGCTTGCTTTGCGGCAGGTACACCATGGCATAGCTGCCTGCGGTGTCGCGTGCCGCGATGATCCGGTCCCGGTAGTCGGTGCCCGGACTGGAGAGCACCAGCGCGGGGTCGGCGGTGCGGGCAAACAGGGGCCTCGACAGGACCAGGTTCTTGAGATGCTGCATCTGCCAGGCACCCTTGGCCTGCAGCGCCTTTTCCCAGCCGATGATGGTATCGCCGATGTTGACCGGCCGATAGAGAGCTGTATCCAGAAACTGCCAGATCTGATGGTGGCCGTAGGTCACGCCGCAGCCGCCGGCCAGCACGCTGCGGTAGGTGCGCGCACGCACATCGTACGCATCGAAATACCCCCTTCCGCTGCGGGTCCAGCGGCCATCCCAGGGATTGACCGGATGGTCTTCGTAGCAGGGCTCCAGATCGAGCGTAGGCTTGAGCGGCTGCAGGGCCAGATCGCGCGTTACCCAATCCCAGGCAGGCGTCTCGCGCTCGCCATGCCCCGACTGAAAGCCGTTGATATCCAGCCAGGGCTCATCGTGGATATACTGGGAGGTCGATCTCGGCCCGCCTGCCGGGTGGTAGGTGATGAATGCCTCGGGCCCCAGCACCGATTCGATGCCGCGCGCCATGGCCCGCCAGACCGGGCGGTCGTCGTAGCTGCCCTCCTGGCCCTGCCAGGTGAAGGTATAGACCGCCGGGCGGTCGCCGCCCAGCATCCAGATGACGTTCCACTGGCTGCGGTACCGCTCGGCAAGCGTGCGGGCGTAGATTTCGGCATTGCGCTCATCGAAGACGATCGGCCCGGCCCCCCACATGTGGGCAACTTTATCGCCCCAGGTCGGCAGCAGGGCCACATACATGCCGCGCCGGGCCGCCTCGCGGATGATGAAATCCACATGGTCCCAGTAGTCGTAGGCTGCCGGATCGGCCGGATCGTCGCCGGGCGTGGTGGCCAGCCGGGCAGGGTCCTCGTCCACGAGGGGCAGGTCGCCGTAGCGGTTGGGGACGCGGAGGCCGTCTTCTTCGGCCAGCGCTACGGCCTGGATCACATTGAAGCCCTGCCGCTGCCGCGTATCCAGAAACCGGATGGCCTGCCCGCGGTCGAGGCGGTGAAACAGCTCCCAGTCGGTGTCGCCCAGCCAGAAGAAAGGCTGGCCGTCGAGGGTCTGGAGGTAGCGCCGGCCCTCGTGGACCTGCAGCTGGGCATAGGCGGAGCCCTGCGCGAGGCAGAGCAGGAGGAGCAGGAAAGCGATTCGTAGCATGGGTATATAGCGTTGATAAGCGGCGTAATCAGTCGGATAATCCTCTGTTTCAGGATGCTCAGCGGGCCGTGATGTCCCGGACCTGCTCGCGGATATCGTCCATCTCGAAGATGCGCTGCCAGTCGCGCTGAAAAATGAGGGGCCGGGCGCGCCTGCTGATCTTGTAGGCTGCGTCTGAAAAGGTGCCGTTGACCTCGCCAAACAGCACTGCGATCTGAATCCGCAGGTGCCCCAGCACAAAGTCGCGGGCCGCCGCCTGGGGCACGCCCAGGGCCACGATCTTGTCGTAGCCTTCTTTGACGATTTCCATGCATGTCTGGGCCAGGGTCTCGACCATCGCCGGCTCCAGCATGGCCATTTGCTCGAGTGTGATGCGGTGCACCCGCAGGATCGGCTGGTACATGTCCGAGGCGATGGCTTCGCCGAGCCGGTAGTGTGCCTCGCTGCCATGCATCAGGGCGACGACAATGGACTGCCGGGCCGAAATGCCGCCGTAGAAGTCGCGGAACGCTGCTTCGGTCGGCTCCCAGTTGAAAATGGAAGGATGGCAGGGATGCGCGATGACATAGCCCAGGTCTTCGCGGTGCAGGATGACCCCGTCGAGCGGGGCGGCCGGATCCAGGGTCAGCACGAGGGCTCCGGGTTTCATCTGCGGCAGCAGTTCGTGCGAGATGCTGCCGATGGCGACATCCGGCACTGCAAGGATGACGACATCCGCCTGCGGAACAGCCTGTTCCGCCGCCATGACCTCGATGCCCTTCTGCCGGAGCTGGCCGATGCCGGCTTCGCTGATTTCCACGTACCGGACCTCGTACAGGTCCGGAAGCCGGAGGAAGTTGTCGGTCAGGCGGAGGCCCATTTTGCCGCCGGCGCCGACCAGCGCAACGATCGTTTTCATATGCGTTTGGTATTCGAGTATCTGCTGGTTGACGGAATCTGCCTGCCGTCAGGGGCTGTGAAAGCCCAGCTGCCGAAGGTATTGCAGGCTCTGCACGGCCCAGTCCTGCTCTTTGGCTGCGGTCGCACCGGGGTCGGCTTCGGGCGGGACCCACTGCTCCAGGATGGCGCTCTGGCACCGGCCGTATGCCGCTGCCTGTGCCAGCAGGGCCGGGAAGTCTGTCATGCCCTGCCCGGCGGGGGCGCCCTCCACCACAAATCCCATCAGATGCGGCAGGCGGCTGATGCGGATATCCTTGAGGTGCAGGTTGACCGTATAGGGCGCCAGCACGGAGCTGACGTACTCCAGCCCTTCGCCAGCCCCCAGCGAGTTGGCGCAGTCCAGGCAGATGCCAGCCTGCCTGCTGCCGATGCGCTCCATGAGGCCGGCCAGCTCCCGTGCCCTGAATCTGTCGTGATTTTCGATGCCAAGGATCAGCCCCTGCTGCCGGAGCACCGGCAGGCTGTTTTCGATGATGCGCTGCACCGTATCCATCGAGGGCCGGTAGCCGGCGTCATCGATCACAAATCGCAGCAGCGGCGCCCCGAAGAAGGCGCACAGCCCGGCATAGTGTGCCAGATGGCGGTCTGTGAGCCCCCGCGCACCGATTTCGAGGCGTACCCCTGCGGCCTGCAGCCGGCTGCGCAGCGCAGCCTGTGCCTCCGGCTCCAGGGCATGCAGCGGCAGGTTGTCGCCGATCTGAAGGCAGCGCAGCCCGGCCCCGATGGTGCGGTCGAGCAGATCCCCGGCTGAAAACGGATGCGCGGGCAGGTGTCCTGCCACGCCTACCGACCAGCCATAGGTGAAACTGCTTAGCCCGAGGATCATGATACTTTGCGCGTTGTTGCGTATATTCACAATGATACGGGATGCGGGAGCAGCAAGCATCCTCGCGATTGCCCAATGATAATGCTATGTTGACTTCGGCTAAGATTCCGCAGCGGCCGCATTTGCTCAAGATTGTGCAGCCGGCATCGCGGTCCTTCATTGTCAAAGGCGATGCCATCGCCTGGAACAATCCGTGGCATTTTCACCCCGAGATCGAGCTGCTGTACTGCATCCAGGGGCGGGGGACCAATTTTGTCGGCAACCATATCTCGCCCATCGAGCCGGGCGAGCTGCTGCTTTTCGGCAAAAATCTGCCCCATACCCGTCAGCGGGACGCCAGCTACTACCAGCGGCATCCCGACGAGCAGCCTGAGACCATCGTCGTTCAGTTTGTGGAAGATTTTCTGGGGGACAAGTTCTTCTCGTGCCGGGAGCTGATGCCTGTGCGCCTGCTGCTGGACCGGGCGCAGCGGGGCATCCGCTTCTCCGGCGCTGCACGGGCGCAGGCCATCCGCCACATGGAAGCCCTGCGCAGCCTTGACGGCGTATCGGCCCTGATTACCCTGATCACCCTGCTCGATGGACTGGCGCAGGCCGCACCCGGCGATTATGCCTTTCTCAATCCGGAGAGCTACATCGCCGAAGTCAACAGTCAGGACGCCCAGAAGATCAGCCGAATATTCGCCTATACCGCCGAGCACTACCAGGAGCATATTCCCCTGGCCACCGTCGCGGCGCTGGCCCATCTGAGCATCCATGCATTTTGCCGCTATTTCAAGGCGCGCACCCGCAAGAGCTATACCCAGTACCTGGCCGAGGTGCGCATCACCCGCGCCTGCGAGGCGCTGATGGAAGGCGACAAGGACATCAAGGAAGTGTGCTTCCTGAGCGGATTCAACAACCTGTCGAACTTCCACAAATGGTTCCGCCGGATCACCGGGCTTACGCCGGCCGCCTACCGCACCCGGGCCCTGGCCAAGACCCCTGCCGGCATAGCGCCTCCGCAGGCCTGAGCCGGCTTGCTGCAGGGTCAGACCGATCGGACTGCGGACGCATCCGCGCATCAGCGGCGCTTCATTAGTTGCCAGCCGGATCTGATTGGCTGCTAATTTGCCGTATATTTACCCGCCAGACGTTTGTTCCCTCAACTCTACACACGCCTTATCTGGAACACATGAAACGAAAATTACTGGTCGCCACCGGCGGGGGAGACTGCCCCGGTCTCAATGCGGTCATCCGCGGCATCGTGCGCCGCGCTTCCCTGGAGCCCGATTGGGAAGTGTACGGCTCCATCGAGGCCTACAATGGCGTCATGAGCGACCCTTTCGATATTGTCAGGCTCGACAACCGCTCCGTATCCGGCATCCATGTGCGCGGCGGCACCATCATCGGCACCACCAACAAGGGCAATCCGATGGAGTACCCCGTGCTGCAGCCCGACGGCACGTACAAATCCGAAGACCGGACTGATTTCCTCATCGAACGGATGCGGGAATTCGGTGCGGATGCCCTGATCAGCATCGGCGGAGATGGCTCCCAGCGGATCTCCAAAGCCCTGTACGACAAGGGGTTCAATGTCATCGGGGTGCCCAAGACCATCGACAACGACCTCTCGGCCACCGATTTTACGTTCGGCTTTCAGACCGCTGTGCAGATCGCGACCGAGGCGCTCGACAAGCTCGTGACCACCGCCGCCAGCCACAACCGCGTCATGATCATGGAGGTCATGGGCCGCGATGCGGGCTGGATTGCCCTGCATACAGCCCTCGCCGGCGGTGCCGAGATCTGCCTCATCCCCGAAATTCCCTACAACCCTGCTGTAGTGCTGGATCAGATCAGCCGCCGCTACTCGCGCAAGCGCGGCTTCGTGAACATCGTCATCGCCGAAGGCGCTACCCCCCTCAGCGGCGAGGTCACCGGCCAGGTGAGCCAGGAGCTTGGGTATCAGCATGTGCACCTCGGCGGGGTTGGCTACCGCCTGCAGCAGGAACTCAAAGCCTGCGGCTGCGACGCCGATATCCGCGTCACGGTGCTCGGCCATACCCAGCGCGGCGGCACGCCCACTGCCTTCGACCGGGTGCTGGCCACGGCTTTCGGGGTCTACTCCTTCGAGCTTGTGCTGGCCAGGCAGTTCGGGCGCATGGTTTCCTTCCGCAACAACACCATTGTGGACGTGACGCTTGAAGAAGCCACTGCCCACTACAACCACGTGGATCTCGACTGCTACCAGATGCGCACTGCGCGGGGGGTAGGGATCAGCTTCGGCGAATAATGACATGGGGGCCGGCTGTGCCGGCCCCCGAATCTGCTTCAGGGCTTCCGCTGCGCCTCCTCCATCGTGCGGATCCGCGCCTCGATGCTGCCCTTCCAGCCTGACGGGGCATCCTTCAGGGCCAGTTTGTAATACTTGAGGGCCTTCTCCGGCTGGCTGGTAACCCGGTAGCCGGCACCCAGGCCTGCATACGAGATCCACGTATCCGGAAAGCGCTTGGCTGTCAGCTCGAATACCCGGAGGGCCTCCGCCGGCTGGTCCTGGGCCAAGCCGGAGCCATACTGGTACAGCTCCATGTTCGTGCCCATCTGCAGGGCCTCGTCCATCACCGTTCTGGCCTCGGCGCTGCGGCCCAGCGCGCTCAGCAGCTGAGCCTGGGTGCTGAGTGTGAGAAAGTTGCGCTCGCCGATAAACGGCAGGCTCACCGCCGTCTCGGCCCAGGCAAGCCCCTGTTCGAGGCGGACCTTGTTGCGCAGGCAGAAGTCGGCGGCTTCCTGGTACCCGCGCCACGAAAAGCCGGCGGTCGACTGCAGCTCGCGGCGCATCTGCTCCACATAGAGCCCGTTCATGTCCGGCACTTCGATCGTGAAGGGCAGCTCCAGCGTCTCCCAGCGCAGGGCGAGCGTAGCCCGGTCCAGGCCCCGCCCGGTGAATTCGTAGGTCAGCCATTCGGTGAACGGGGCTTCCTTCGGGCTGGCTTCCACGCGCAGGGCGTCCTCGGCAGGGTCGTAGAAATAACTGCCCCAGGCTGTGGAATTGCGGGAAAAAATGAGAGTCCAGGGCGCGGATTCACGGGGAATGAGGTGAAACCCGTAGGTGCCGGCTTTCAGCGCCTTGCCCTGCACGAGCACATCGTGGGAAAAGGTGATGGCCGTGTTTTCGTTGGCGCCGGCCCGCCAGGGGCCTTCCGTGGAGGTGCCGAAGCCTTCTTCGATAAAATTGGTCGTGCCCCAGGGCACCAGCGAGCCCCAGATCTTGCCTTGGCGGCCCCGGACGCCGGGGCTGTTGTAGGAAACCGTAACCGTAGCCAGGCCGATCTGCTGCGAGACCGAGGCGTGCATATTGCCGCCGCTGGGCGGCATGGTGACGGATTGCGCCGCGAGCCGGGCGGGCAGGCAGGCGATAAGCAGCGCAGCGGCTGCGCAGAAGCGGAGGTGTTTCATTGGGATATAAGCATTGGGTGAGGACAAATTGCACATATACAGGGGAATGCACCGATCGGATGGGCGATTTGTTGCATGCAATGGCAGAGAAGCCGGCGCACGGGAGCCGGGAGAATTTCCGTATCCTTGCACATGGCTTCCGCCCTCCGCACCCCGGCCCGCCGCCTGCTCCGCACCCTCGGCGCTGGCCTGCCCCTGGAGCTGCTGATCCGCCTCAGCGGCCAGCCGGGCATATTGCCGGTGTATCACCTGAGTACCGATCATCCGGCGCCGCATATCGCGCCGCTGTACCCGGTCCGCCCGCTGCGCCTCTTCCGCCAGGACCTCGAAACCCTGCTCCGCACCTACCGCCCGGTGGATCTCGATGCGCTGAGCGCCCACCTCAGCGGAGACCGCCCGCTGCGGGAGCCCTGGTTTCACCTGAGTTTCGACGACGGCCTGCGGCAGATTGCCGAGGAGGTGGCACCCGTCCTGCTCGAATACGGCGTGCCGGCGACCTTTTTCCTCAATCCGGCGTTTATCGGCAATCAGCGGCTCTTTTTCCGCTTCAAAGCCGCCCTGCTGGCGGCGCGCCTGCGCGAAATGCCCCGGCAGGATGCTGGCCTGACGGCCTGGCTGGCCCAGGAAAGCGGACTCCGCCCCGCAGGCGCCTCTGCCATGCTCCTGCGGCTGCGCTGGCATCAGGAGCCGCTGCTCGACGAAGCCGCCCGCCGGCTGGAGGTGGACTTCGGCGCCTTTCTGCGCAGCTACCGGCCCTATCTGGATGCCGGCCAGGTTCACAGCCTCCTCGGCCAGGGATTCGCCATCGGCAGCCACAGCATCGATCATCCTGAATATCAATATCTTCCGCTGGAAGAGCAGCTCCGCCAGACCCTGGAGGGCCAGGCGGCGCTCGAAGCGCAGTTTCCCCTCCGCCACCGGGTATTTGCCTTTCCGTTTACGGATGATGGAGTCCAGTCCGCCTGGTTTGCAGAGCTGTCGGCGTCCGGGCAGCCCTTTGGCCTGACCTTCGGGTGCGCTGGCCTGAAGCCCGACCCAGCCCCGCGCCACCTCCAGCGGATTCCGATGGAAAAATCGCTGGCGCCGGCCGTGCAGATCCTGCGGGAGGAATACCTCTATTACGTGCTCAAACTGTCTCTGGGCAGGCACCGCATCCGCCGCGCATAAAAAAAGCCCCGCGAAGCGGAGCTTGCAGTGCGGAGCAGACAGCACTCAGTTGAAGAGCGAGCTGAGCTTCATGGCAACGCCCATGTCGCCTTCGATGCGGAGCTTGCCGCTCATGAACGCCATCATCGGGTTGAGGGCGCCCGAAAGCATGTCGTTGAAATCGCCCAGATCCACGTTGACCGTGCAATCTGCGTCTTTGTCTTCATTGGATACGGTGTTGCTGCTGCCCGATCCGTCGAGATATACGGCGCCTTCGCCGCCGGTGAAGAGGAATTTAATCGTAGAGCCCAGCGCATCAGTAGCAGCAGCACGGGATACCACGGCTTCAGTAATGGATTCCAGCGTCATAGTGCAGATTCGTAAGAATTGTCCGGATCAAAGGTAACGAAGATCGCGACATGATCGCGGTTTTTTTCTGCTTCCGCACTTGATTTGCGCCCGGTTTCCTCCCCAACTTTAAGCATGCAAACCGCCCGTTCCGCCCCCCATATTGTAGTTCTCACCGGCGCCGGCATCAGCGCCGAAAGCGGTATCCAGACCTTCCGGGGTGCCGGCGGGCTCTGGGAAGGCCGCGATGTGCTGGAAGTGGCTTCCATCGACGGCTTTCACCGCAATCCCGAGCTGGTGCTGCGGTTCTACAACGAGCGGCGGGCGCAGCTGCGCCACGTAGCGCCCAATGCCGGGCACCTGGCCCTCGTGGAGCTGGAGCAGGCTTACCGGGTGGATATCGTGACCCAGAATGTGGACGACCTGCATGAGCGCGCAGGCTCCTCGCATGTGCTGCACCTGCACGGGCTGCTCACCGAGGGCCGCAGCGTGCGCAATCCGGAGGTGGTGGTTCCGGTAGCTGGCGACATCCAGCTGGGCGATCTCGCCCCCGACGGTCATCAGCTTCGGCCCAACATCGTATGGTTCGGCGAAGAGGTGCCGATGATTATCCCGGCTGCGCGGCTGTTTATGGAGGCCGATATCCTCATCATTGTAGGAACCTCGCTGGTGGTATATCCTGCAGCCGGGCTGATCGGCTACGCCCGTCCTGAGGTGCCGGTGTATGTGGTGGATCCGCACCGCCCCAGCCTCGATTCCGGCCACCTGGCCGAGTACATCCAGGAGCCGGCCACTATAGGCCTGCCAGCCCTGACACGCCGCCTGCTCACGCCCGCTGCGTCAGGACTTTGAGCGGAGCGCGGCGAGCGCGGGCTTGATCTTGCTTTCGAGCCCGCTCTGATAGTGGTACTGATCCATCCGGAGCGCCTGCTCGAAATGCAGGCGGGCTGCCGCGCGGTTGCCGGCATCGCGCTCCAGCTCACCGAGGTAGAACAGCGAATAGGCCTGCACATACCGGACTGGGCCGGTCAGCGGGATTTCCAGCGCGGCCTGGTAGCGCTGCCGGGCTTGGGCATACCGGCTGCACAGGTGTTCGAGGCGGCCGTACCGGTATTGCAGCTCTGCGGCTTCAGCAGGGCTGAGCAGGGCACGCCGGGTTTCGATCTGCCCAAAGGTCTCCCGTGCCCGGTCGAAATAGCCGCCGTCGAAATAGTTGCGGGCCCGGAAGAGGTCCAGCGTCGCCTGCGAAGGCGGCGCCTGGAGAAACTGCCAGGCAGTGGCCGCAGCATAGGCATCCTCGTCGAAGCCGCCCGGGCGCTCCCGCGCAATGCGCGCGAGCCATTCCCGTGCCTCGGCCTGCTGGCCGGTGAAGAGCGCGGCCATGCCCAGCCGGAAGATCGCATCGGTCAGAAAGAGGCTGCCCTTGCAGGTGCGGGTGAATTCCTCCAGCGAGCTGCGCGCCTCGCCCCAGTCGTTGCGGAAATACTGCGCTTTGCCTTGCAGATAATCCCAGTAGGGCGACCAGAACACCTGCTCGGAGAGGTAGGAGGGCTTGCGGCGCAGCATGCTCAGTGCCTCGTCGGTGCGCCGCAGGCTCAGCAGGGCGGAGGCGCGCAGGTAATCGAGGGGAAAGGAGGGCCCATGCGCGCGCACCTCGGCATCCAGGCGGTCGAGCGCCGCCTGGGGGTCGCTGAGCAGGTTGCGCTGGGTATAAAAGAGCAGCACCACGGCCTCCATGCGCAGGGTCGCGCCGCTGGCCTGGGCCTGTTCGAGCAGTCCGATGCCTGTAGCCACATCGCCCTCGAAGCCCAGCATCTGGGTGAGCCATTGGTACCGGCTGGGCACCGCGCCGAAGAGCACATGAAACAACCCCCTGAGCTTCAGCGCTTCCGGCCGTTGGGGCGGGGTTTGCTGGAGATAGCCGTAGCCGGTTTTAGCCAGGCGGATGGCCGTCAGGTAGTTTTCAGCCATAAACTCGGCTGCGGCCCGCTTGCAGTAGAGGTCGGCCAGAAAGCCGGTCCGGGCGGGGTCGGAAGCCGGGATGGATTCCACGCTCCGCAGGGCTTCGCTCCACTGGCTGCGGAGCTCGGCCAGCCAGGCAGGGTCCTGGGTAGCCAGGTATTTGTAGGCCAGAATATGCGACTGGTAGAATGCCTGATAGCCCCGGTTGGGGATCAGGGGAATGAGCGCCTGGGCGTGGGTAAACTGGAAGGCGCTGATACGGGCCTCCACCCGCTGCCGGTAGGTAGCCGGCTCCGAAGCGGAAAGCGGCAGGCAGCGCAGCGTCAGGATCAGGCAGCAGAGAATCCCCTTGTACACAGGCGTCATGGTCCACGCGAAAGCCCCGAAGATACAGGAAGCGGCGGGGATGAAAAAAACTGTTTGGCGAAAATTCCTACACCCGGAATCGAAAAGCGGCCCGGCGCAAGGCCGGGCCGCCGGGCAGGCTGGCAAGCCGTGCCGGATCACATATGTCCTGCGGACTGGCGGGCTTCCTCGAAGAAGGATTCATCCACGAGAATGCGGCCGCAGTTTTCGCAATGGATGAGCTTGCGGCGCTGCTTGAGCTCGATGTTGAGCTGGGGCGGAATCAGGGAGAAGCAGCCCCCGCAGGCGTTTCGGTCGATGCTGACCACCGCGAGGCCGTTACGCATGTTGGCGCGGATCTTCTGGTAGCCGTTGAGATAGCGCGGCTCGATCTTCTCGGCGTATTTGTCGATCTCCGACTTGAACCGGCGCTCTTCCTGAAGCGTCTCTTCGATGATGACCTCCAGCTCGCGCTTTTTATCGTCCAGCTCGCTGCGCTTCGAGGCAATTTGCTCGTCGGTCTGGGCCAGGAGCACTTCCTTCTGCTCGATCTGCTCCTGGTACTGGCGCATTTTTTTCTCGGAGGTCAGGATTTCGAGGTTGGCATACTCGATTTCCTTCCGGAGCGCTTCGTATTCGCGGTTGTTCTTCACATTCTCCTGCTGCTCCTCATACCGGCGGATCTGCCCCGAGAACTCCTCGATCTTCGCCTTTCGGGCCCCGATCTCCTCGCGCAGCTTCTTGATCTCCTCTTCGATCCGGTGTTTGCGGGTTTCCATCCCTTCCAGATCGTCTTCCAGGTCGTTTACTTCTTCCGGAAGGCTGCCCCGCAGGCGGTGAATCTCGTCCAGCTTGGAATCGAGCACCTGGAGCAGGGTCAGCGCTTTGAGACGTTCGGCAATCGGATTCTCCATATCTACAAGTGGAAGTCTGGTTTTGTGCCCGGAATCCGGACTGCGGGGCGGAACGCAGGCCGGGATCAGAAATAATGCACCGGATTGGTGCGCACGCCCGATAAATGGACGGCGAAATTACGAAAATGTTTCGATAAAAACTCGCAAATCAACTGACTGGTAAATTGCTCGGACTCATAGTGTCCGATGTCCAACAGCAGGCAGCGCCCCTCCGCATCGAAGAATTTGTGGTAGGTAATGTCGGCGGTTACAAAGGCATCTGCGCCTGCGCGGAGTGCATCGGGAATGAGAAAGCTGCCCGCGCCGCCGCACACTGCCACCCGCCGGATCTGCGCAGGCCCGCCTGCCGCATATCGGATGCCGCCGCATCCGAATGCGGCCTTGACCCGCTGCAGAAATTCCGCCTGCGGCAGCGCAGCCGGCAGCATGCCGGTCATGCCTGCACCCAGCTCCCCGCCGGGAGCCGGCCGCAGAAAGCCTTCGGGCTCCAGCCCCAGCCGTTCGCAGATCCGATGGTTGACTCCGCTGCGGACGTTGTCCAGGTTGGTGTGGATCGCATACAGCGAGATGTCCTGCCGGATTGCGCGGATGAGGATGCGGCTGACGTAGTCCTCGCCGGTGAGCCGCTTGCGCGGCGTGAACCAGATGGGGTGATGGGCAATCACCAGATTGGCACCGAGCTGCTGCGCCTCGTCGAGCACCGCCTCCGTCACATCGAGGCTGACGAGCACGCTGCGGATCTCCGCCTCCGGCTCGCCTGCCAGCAGGCCCGGATTGTCATAGGATTCGGCGGCAGGCAGCGGCGCCCACTGCTCCAGCACGGCGGCGAGTTCGCGGATCTTCATCCTTCGTGTGTTTCAGTCCGCAGATGCCCCGCCCGCAGGACCGGCCTGCACAGCGGGGCACCGCGGAGCCGGGATCAGAGTTTCCGGCGGATTTCGTTGATGCGGTAGCTTTCGACGATGTCGCCGACCTGGAGGTCGTTGAAGTTGTCGATCGTAAAGCCGCATTCCATCCCGTTGACGACGTCTTTGACATCGTCTTTGAAGCGCTTGAGGGAGCCCAGCTTGCCTTCGAAGATCACCACGCCGTCGCGGATGACGCGGATCGGCTCGTTGCGGAAAATCCTGCCGGTCGTGACCAGGGCACCTGCCACATTGCCCACTCGGGTAATGCTGAAGATCTCCTTGACCTCTGCCATGCCGAGCATCTCTTCCTTGATCTCGGGCGAGAGCAGGCCTTCGAGCGCGTCGCGGACGTCGTTGATGGCGTCGTAGATGACGCTGTAGGTGCGGATGTCCACTTTCTCGCGTTCAGCCAGGGCCCGTGCCTGCGCATTCGGGCGCACGTTGAAGGCCAGGATGATGGAATCCGAAGCAAGGGCCAGGTTGACGTCGGCTTCGTTGATCGCGCCGACCGCTTTGAGGATGATATTGACCTGCACCTCCGGCGTGGACAGCTTGAGCAGCGATCCGGAGAGGGCTTCCACCGATCCATCCACGTCGCCGCGGATGATGATGTTGAGTTCCTTGAAGTTGCCCAATGCGCGGCGGCGGCCGATTTCTTCGAGCGTCAGGCGACTGGTGCGGCGGAGCTGCTGCTCGCGGAAGAGCTCGGAGCGGCGGGTTGCGATCTCGCGGGCCTTTCCTTCTTCGCCGAAGACGTAGAATTTATCGCCAGCCAGCGGCAGGCCGCCGAGCCCCAGCACCTGGACCGGCATGGAGGGCCCGGCCTCCTTGATCCGTTCCCCTTTCTGGTTGATCAGGGCGCGCACTTTTCCATAGTGGATGCCGGCCACCATTTCATCGCCCACGCGGAGCGTGCCCGTCTGGACGAGGATGGTCGCCACGTTGCCGCGGCCCTTGTCTACCCGCGCTTCGAGCACGGTGCCGGACGCAGGGCGCACCGGATTGGCTTTGAGCTCCAGCAGATCGGCTTCGAGGATCACCTTTTCAAGGAGGTCATCCACGCCGAGCCCTTTGAGGGCCGAGATCTCCTGCGACTGGTACTTGCCGCCCCACTCCTCGACGAGGAGGTTCATTTCCGAAAGCTGGGTCTTGATCCGGTTGGAATCGGCGCCCGGCTTGTCGATCTTGTTGATGGCGAATACCATCGGCACCCCGGCTGCCTGGGCGTGGTTGATGGCTTCCCGCGTCTGGGGCATCACCGCGTCGTCGGCGGCGATGACGATGATGACGATGTCGGTGATTTTGGCGCCGCGTGCCCGCATGGCGGTAAAGGCCTCGTGGCCCGGCGTATCGAGGAAGGTCACCGATCGCCCGCTGGAGAGCTTGACCTCGTAGGCGCCGATATGCTGGGTAATGCCGCCGGCTTCCTGCGCGGTGACATTGGACTTGCGCAGGTGGTCGAGCAGGGTCGTTTTGCCGTGATCGACGTGTCCCATCACGGTAATGATGGGCGAGCGCTCGCGCAGGCTTTCAGGCGTATCCTCGTCTTCAGGATCTTCGAGCTCGGCCTCTGCCAGGTCGATCAGCTGAATCTCATAGCCGTATTCCTCGGCGATGATGGAGAGCAGCTCATGGTCGAGGCGCTGGTTGATGGAGACCATCATCCCGAGCTGGAAGCACTTGGTAATGATTTCATTGACAGGCACCTCGATGAGGTTGGCGAATTCATTGGCCGTAATGAACTCGGTCACTTCGAGGATGTGGGACTGCTCCTCCATCTGCTGTTCGAGCAGTTCACGGCGAGCGGCGGCGTCGTCGCGCTTGGCGCGGCGCATGCGCTGGCGCTGGCGCGAGGCACCCTTGCCCATCTGGGAGAAGGTGTTCCGGATGGCGTTGCTGACCTCGCGGGTATCGGGATTTTCCTTTTTGGCCTTGCCGGCAGGCGTTCCGGTCCGGGGCTTGCCTGCGACGGGGGGCTTGGCGGCAGCCGAAGCCGGGCTGGCGGGGGTGCCTTCGCCCTCTTTGCGCTTGCGCTTTCTGCGGCGGCGTTTTTTCTTCGCCTCTTCGCTTTCGGCGCCGGCATCCTGCGGGGTGGCAGGCTTCTGCACGGGGGCGCCGCCGCGGTTTTCAGGTCCGGGCGGGCGGCCTTTGGCGGCCTGTTTTTTCTTCTCGTCGGGCAGCTCGATCTTGCCCATCACGGTGAGGCCGCGGAGGGTCGGCGTGCGGTCGTCGGCGCGGATGACCTTTTCCTCCTGCGGTATTTCGGCAGGGGGCTGGGGAGCGGTTTCAGGTTTGGGCTGCGGGTCGGGCAGCACCGTTTTCGCCACGATCGGCTCCACTGCGGGCGGGGGAGGCGTCACAGGCCGCTGTACGGGCGGCTCGGGGCGGCGCGGTTCGGTTCGGGGCGGCTCGGGGCGGCGCTGTTCGGGGCGCGGGGGCTCCGGGCGTCGCTGTTCAGGGCGCGGGGGCTCGGGGCGCCGCTGTTCGGGGCGGGGCGGCTCGGGGCGGCGCTGCTCCGTACGGGGCGGCTCCGAAGGCTTGACATTGCGGCCGCGGACGAGCTGGTTGGGGTCGATTTTGCCCAGGATGGTCAGGCCCGGCTTTTTGGCAGGATCTGCTTCCGGAGCGGGCGGCACGGGCTGCTCGGACACAGGCGGTTCCGGAGCCGGCTCCACCCGGGGCCGGGCATCCGGGCGGGGAATGACGGGGAGCTGCGGCAGCGAAGGCTCCCGCGACGTCTCGGCCGGGGTAGGCTTGCGGCGCAGCATGGGCTTGGCCGAGATTTTGTTCCGCAGATCTTCCGCCGAGAGATCCTCCGGCTCCGCTTCTTCCTCGGAAGGCTGGGGATGGCCGGCGGAAGGCTTGCCGCTGGTGCGGGTCTGCACGTCTTCCCTGCGTCTTTCAGAAAGCTCGTGGGCTTTCATTTTCATAATACGCTCGGAAGCGAATTCTTTCATCAGGACATCGTACTGGTCCTGTGTAAGTTTGGTATTGGGAGATTGCAGTACCGTATGCCCCTTTGCCTCGAGGCGTTCCACGAGCAGGGAGGTACTGACGTTCAGTTCCTTCGCGACTTGAAATAATCTGTGTACCTGGGTCCTATCCGTCATGCTGTTCTGATAAGCCTCTACGCAGCCCGATGGCCCGCTTTCGGCACGTGAATATAGACAAATATTCCCGTAAAATGGTAATCGGTCATCATCAGGGAATTCCGCTAGTCGCGTTCTTCCTCGAATTCCGCCCGGAGCACATTCCGCACATCATGGACAATCTCCTCGTCCAGGTCGGTGCGGCGCACCAGTTCCTCCACCGACAGGTCCAGGACGCTCATGGCTGTGTCGCAGCCGATGCGCTTGAACTCGTCGATGATCCACTGCTCGATTTCGTCGTTGAATTCGTCGAGATCGACATCCTCCTCATCCGGATCCATTTCACGGAACACGTCGATCTGGTATCCGGTGAGCTTGCTGGCAAGCTTGATATTCAGGCCGCTTTTCCCGATTGCGAGGGAAATCTGGTCTGGTTTGAGGTAGACCTGGGCGGTTTTATTGGCTTCGTCGAGTTTGATCGAGGTGATCTTGGCCGGGCTCAGGGCGCGCTGGATGTAGAGGGAATCGTTGGTCGTGTAGCTGATCACGTCGATATTTTCATTGCGCAGCTCGCGCACGATGCCGTGGATGCGGCTGCCTTTCATGCCCACGCAGGCGCCGACGGGGTCGATGCGGTCGTCATAGCTTTCCACGGCGACCTTGGCGCGTTCGCCGGGCTCGCGCACGATGCCCCGGATGTGGATCAGGCCGTCGTAGATTTCCGGCACTTCCTGTTCGAAGAGCTTTTCGAGGAACAGCTCGCTGGATCGGGAGATGACGATGCGCGGGTTGGTATTTTTGGCCGTGACGTCCAGCACCACGGCGCGGATGGAGTCTCCTTTGTGAAACTTGTCCTTGGGGATCTGCTCGGTGCGGGGCAGGATCAGCTCGGCGCCTTCGTGCATCACGAGGGTTTCATTGCGCCAGATCTGATACACCTCGCCCACGATGATGGCGCCCACCATATCCTGATACTGCTCGATGGTGGAGGCTTTTTCCAGATCGCGCATTTTCTGGGTGAGGGTCTGCTTGGCGGTCTGGACAATTTTGCGCCCGAAGGAAAAGAAGTTGATCTCTTCGGCGAGGGTGTCGCCGACTTCGAGATCGGGGTCCATTTTGAGGGCTTCGCTGAGGGGAATCTGGCGGGATTCGTCCTCGATTTCAAGGTCTTCGACCACAAGGCGCTCGCGGAAGCCCTGGATATCGCCCTTATCGACGTTGACGATGATCTCGACGTTTTCGTCAGTTTCGTACTCTTTGCGGATCATGGTGCGGAATACCTCTTCCAGCACCCCCATGAGGGTCGCGCGGTCGATATTCTTGTTGCGGGAGTACTCCGAAAATGCATCGATGAGGTTGATTTTCGGTTCAGCAACTTTCTTGCGTGCCATGTGCGTGGTTCTGAAAAAATGAGAGTTATATAAAAACGCTTGCTTCGCGGATCTCGCCGAAGGGAATCAGGACGGGAGCGGGCGGGGGCTCCGATGCTTTCCGGCTCCTGGGCTTGCCGCCGGGCGGGAGCAGCTCCAGCTCGATGTGCAGCTCGGCGACGGCGTGCAGGCGGCCTTTGAGCTCGGTGCCGTCGGTGCGGAGCACGCGGAGGTTCCGTCCGGTATTTTTCACATACTGGCGGTGCAGGGTCAGGGGCGTGCCGATGCCCGGCGAGGAAACCTCCAGCTGATAGCTGAAGTCCATCAAGGGCTCATCCTCCAGCAGGGCGCCGATGGCGCGGCTGATGGAGGTGCATTGGGCCAGCGTGATGCCCGTATCGGTATCGGCCTTGACCGACAGCACCGGGTGCGAGCCGCGGCCCAGCCGGATCTGCACCACATACGCCTCCGGAACCGTTTCGGCAACCGCCTGGGTAATCCGCTCCAATACCCGATCGTCCAGCATGATAAAAAAATAAGGGAGCAATAGCCTCCCTTTGACGAGAAGTAACGACGTTTCAGATGCAAAAATACAACGCGTCCCGGAGATTTCAAAAAAGAATTCGCGCACGTACATGGCCCGCCGGGCAAAAATCCCCATCTTTGCAGCCCCTTACCCATCACCTGTATGCGTTCCAGCCATCTCAGGCATTTCTGGGGGGTCTATCACAACCACTTCCAGGAAACACTCCGCCTGTCATTTCCCGTGATTATCGCGCAGCTCGGCCACACCCTGATGGGGCTGATCGACAATGTCATGGTCGGGCAGCTGAGCTACGTGCACCTGTCCGCTGCGTCGCTGGCCAATGGCAATTTTTTCATCCTCACCATCTTCGGGCTGGGCATCACCTACGCCATCACCCCGCTGGTGGCGGAGGCCGACGGGGCCGGCGAGCCGGCGCGCGCTGCGGAGTTCCTGCGCCAGGGGCTGATCGTGGGCGGATGGGCAGCCCTTGCATTCGGCGCGCTGGTCTGGGGGAGTGCAGATCTGCTGCCGCTGATGAACCAGCCAGAGGCCGATGTGCGGCTTGCGCAGAGCTATTCGCGGATTCTGGCCGTATCCGCCCTGCCCATGCTGCTCTTCCTGGTGTTCAAGCAGTTTGCCGATGGCCTTTCTGTAACACGCGCCGCGATGTACGTGACGCTGGCCGGCCTGGCATTCAACACCTTCGCCAACTGGCTGCTGATTTTCGGCAACTGGGGCTTCCCCAGGCTGGAGCTGGACGGAGCCGGCTACGCGACCCTTGCATCGCGGGTATTGATGATGCTGCTCATGGGCGGGTATGTCCTGCGGGCGCGCCGGTTCCAGCAGTACCGGTTCCTGCAGGCCGGGCTCCGCGCCGACGGCCACCGGATCCGCAGCATTCTGCGCCTCGGCATCCCGTCAGGTCTTCAGTATTTCTTCGAGATGGGCGCCTTTATCGGGGCAGGCATTCTGATCGGGTGGATGGAAAACGGATCGGCCAACCGGGCTGCGCACCAGGTGGCGATGAGCATGGCCTCGATTACCTACATGATTGTGACGGGCTTTGCCGCAGGCGCCACCATCCGCGTGGGCCATGCCCTGGGGCAGCGCAATCCGGTGCAGATGCGCCATGCCGGCCTGGCCGGCATGTGGCTGGCGGCTGCTTTCATGCTGCTTGCAGCGCTGGTGCTCATTTTCGGGCGGCAGCTTTTCACGCGGCTTTATGTCGGCGAGCCGGAGGTGCAGCGCATTGCGGCATCCCTGCTGGTGTTTGCGGCGGTGTTCCAGCTCTTCGACGGCCTGCAGGCCGTCGGGGCCGGCGTGCTGCGCGGGATTCAGGACGTGCGCATCCCGACGGTGATCACCTTTGTGGCCTACTGGGTGATTGCCCTGCCGGCCGGCTGGCTGCTGGGATTTACCTTCGGGCTGGGCGTGTACGGCCTCTGGTACGGCTTCGTCATCAGCCTGATTTTCGCAGCCGTGGCGCTGGTGTGGCGCTTCAGCCGGATCACGCGGCGGTGGATGCAGGAAGGGCTCCCGGCACCTGCGCACGCAGCTCAGTAGCAGCGGGCTGTGCGGAGCAGCTCCAGCTGGCGCGACAGGTAGAAGCAGGAATCGCCGGCCTGGAGGCGCAGTGTATCGAGGGCAAGGGTGATGCGCAGGCTGGCCAGGGCTTCGGGGCGGAAGCTGTGAAACTGGTAGGCGTGCAGATCCTTCCCGCCCCGGAAGTCGCGGCTGGTAAGCAGGTTGCGGGTCTTGTCGAATTTGTACAGCACCCCCTGGTCGCTGTCCACCAGCCAGGCCGGATCACTGTCCAGCAGCTGAATCTGCCGCAGGATGTCGGGGCCGTCGAACCAGCCCGGCTCGCCCACCACTTCGAGGCTGACGCGGCCGTCCGACGGGGCGATGTCATACTTGGCGGCGGCAAGGATGCCCCGTCCTGGCGCAAGCACCCAGATGGTACGCTCCCGGAAGCGCTTGACCCCGATATTGGAGCGGCGCAGCAGATAGTACACCTCCCCGCCTGCGGCAGGGTCCTGGCGCCTGTCCAGCAGGAGGTAGTACTGAAATTCCGAGAATTTGTACACCGTATCGCCGGGCTGCAGGGCATAGTCCATGAGCACGGTGCGTTCGTCCTTGCGGATCAGGTAGATCCGGTCCTCGGTATGCGCCAGCAGGCCCTGGTCTCCGAACTCGAAGATCCGGTAGGAGAAGGTGAATCGCCCTTCCGCGTCGGGCTCCGGCGCGAGATAGTACCAGTTTCGCTTGTCGAAATGCACCGTATCGCCCGCCTGAAACGGCGGCTGCTCCAGATAGCGCCCGCCGCAGGCGGGCAGCAGCGCAAGCAGCAGCAGCCAGCCCATGCTCCCGGCGACGAGGGCTGAACGGCAGAGGGCAGCGGCAGAGGATATCATGAAACAGGTTCCGATTGCCCAAATCTACGTCTTTTGCGCTATTTCCCAATACCTGGCGCACCGCCGTTTCCCGCAGGGAAATCTGCCGGCGCCGCAACTTCCGGCGCAGTCCTATCGTAAGCGGAAGGAAATTCATCAGATCCCGTAACTTGCCCCCATGCAGCCGGTCATCCAACTCGACAAGATCCGCAAGACCTACCAGATGGGCCCCGTGAAGATTCACGCCCTGGAGGAGGTCTCGCTGGCCATTTACCCCAATCAGTACGTGGCCATCATGGGTCCTTCAGGGTCGGGCAAATCTACGCTCATGAACATTCTCGGCTGCCTCGATACGCCTTCCGGCGGGCAGTACATGCTCAACGGCACGGATGTCAGCAACATGAGCGACCGGGAGCTGGCCCACATCCGGAACAAGGAAATCGGCTTCGTGTTTCAGACATTCAACCTCATGAACCGCTCCAGCGCCCTCGAAAACGTGGCGCTGCCGCTGGTCTATGCGGGCCTGAGCCGCTCCGACCGCATGCGCCGGGCCGAAGAATCCCTTACGAGCGTAGGCCTGGGCGACCGCATGGAGCACAAGCCCAACGAACTTTCCGGCGGACAGCGCCAGCGGGTAGCCATTGCGCGGGCGCTCGTCAACAAGCCCTCCATCATCCTGGCCGACGAGCCTACGGGCAACCTCGATTCCAAGACCTCCTACGAGATCATGGCCCTCTTCGACGACCTCCACCGCGCCGGCAATACGATTATCGTCGTGACGCATGAAGAGGACATTGCACGCTACGCAGAGCACATCATCCGCCTGCGCGACGGGCGGGTCGAAAGCATCCAGGCCAACGAAACCCGCCAGCCGGCGGCCTGAGGCGCCTCACATCACCGGATCGATGAAATTCAGCCCTGCCTGGTTGAAAGGATTGACCAGCGGCAGCAGGATGCGCGTGGCCAGCCCCAGCAGCAGCAGAAAGCCGATGACATCGGTGAGCGCCGTGATCAGGATGGACGATGCCACTGCCGGATCGATGCGCAGCCGCTCCAGCGCCAGCGGAATGAAGGAGCCGGCAAAGCCGGCCAGCATCAGGTTGGCAAACATGGCCAGAAAGACCACCAGCCCCATCATGGCGGCTACCTGCGGATCGGGATAGGGGCTGAGGAAAATGACGGCCATCGACACGATGGCGCCCAGCATCAGGCCGATGATGGCCCCTACGCTCAGCTCTTTCAGGATCACCCGCAGGGCCTTGCCCGACGCGATGCCGTGGGTCGAGATGCGCCGGATGGTGACGGCCAGGGTCTGGGTGGCGCCGTTGCCGGCTACGCCGGCGATGACCGGCATGAGGGAGGTCAGCAGCACGATTTTTTCAAGCGTGCCTTCGAACTGGGCGATGGTGAAGGCCGCCACGGAGGCGGTGACAAGGTTCACGAGCAGCCAGGGAATGCGGCTTTTGACGGCGTTGGCCCAGCCGCCGCGCAGGCTTTCCCCGTCCGAAACCCCGGCAAAGTTGAGGATGTCCTCCGTGTTTTCCTCCTGAATGACGTCCATCACGTCGTCGAAGGTAATGCGGCCCAGCAGCTTGCCGTCCGGATTCACGACCGGGAGCGTAGGCAGGTTGTACTGCTGCATCAGCTTGGCGACCTCCTCCTGATCGGTCTCATCGGTCACAGACACCACGTCTGTTCCCATAAACTCCTTGACCATCTGGGTATTGCGTGCCAGGAAGAGTTTGCGGAAGGTCAGGTATCCCACCAGATAGTCCTCCTCGTCCACGACATAGATGGCATAAAACTCCTCCATATCCTCCGACTGGCGCACCACTTCGCGCAGGGCGTCGAGCTTGGTCATGGTTTCACGGACCACGACCAGGTCGGGGTTCATCAGGCCGCCGGCGGAATCTTCCTCATAGGAAAGCAGGCGGCTGAGGACGGTTTCCTCCTCTTTGGGAATATACTGGAGCAGCGTGCGCTTGTAGGCTTCGGGAAGCAGCGCCACGAGGTCGGCGGCGTCGTCATAGGGGAGCTCGTTGATCAGGGCGGCCGAGGCCTCGGGGTGCAGCTGCATCAGGATGCGTGCAGGCTCCTCGTCGCGCATCTCCGACACGGCCTGCGAAAGCAGCTCCTGCGGCAGCTCACGCACGATGCGCAGCTGCCATTCAGGCGAAGACTCTTCGAGCAGCTGGGCCAGCTCCGTCGGGTGAAGGGAGCGGAGCAACGCCTGGGTACGGGCATTGGGCCACTTGAGCAGCCGGCGGACCCGCGCCACCCGCTCCTGCTTGTCTGCGTATTCCTTGATCATGCCGGTCGCAGTAGCGGCCCAGAAGCACTTCCCGCTCAGCGGAGCATTGCGCGGATAATCAGAAATACGATCGCTGCAAGAAACATGAGGATCGAGATCTTATTAATCCCGTGCATGACGCTCAGGTTGAACGACGACGGGGCGCCCGGCTCCGGCTTGCGGAAGGTGATGTAGGACCAGATTTTTTTCCAGATTTCCATATGCAAGAATGCGTTGTCGAAATACGGAAAGGCAAGGCGCATCGCCAAATCATTCCACAGAGAAATCTATAACCGGGAACTGCGGATCAGGTTTGCCCGCTGTGCTTTTTTCCGGGCCGTGCTTGCGCCGCAGCAGGCGGCTGCGGATCTTGCTGCCGAAATCCATCCCGATGAACCGCCTGCTTGTTTCCCTCCTGCTGCTGGCCGCCTGCACCTCCGCCCCTATGCAACGCCCCTTTGACCTGCAGGGCCACCGCGGCGCACGCGGCCACTGGCCCGAAAATTCCATCCCCGGCATGCTGCGCGCCCTCGACATGGGGGTCACCACCCTGGAAATGGACGCAGTCATCAGCGCCGACCGCCAGGTGCTGCTCTCGCACGAGCCCTTTCTCTCGCACGAGTTCTGCCTGCTGCCCGATGGCGGCGAAATCCCGGAAGACCTGGAGCGAAGCTACAACCTCTACCAGATGACCTATGCGGAAATTGCTGCCTTCGACTGCGGCAGCAAGCCGCATCCCCGCTTTCCGCAGCAGCAGAAGCTGCGCGTTTCCAAGCCCCTGCTCGGCGAGGTGATCGACTCGGCCGAGGCCTATGCCCGCCGCACAGGGCGCCCCGCGCCGCTGTACAACATCGAGACCAAGTGCAGCCCCGAGGGTGACGGGGTCTATCATCCGGCGCCGGAGGAGTTTGTCGGGCTGGTGGCGGAAGCTGTGCGTTCGCGGAATGTCGCCGGCCGCACCACCATCCAGTCCTTCGACCCCCGCACGCTGCAGGCAGGCCGGCAGCGCTACGGCAGCCTGGGCCTCAAATGGGCCCTGCTGGTGGAAAATGAAGACGGCCTGGAGGCCAATCTTGCCCGGCTTGGCTTTACGCCGGACATCTACAGCCCCGACCACCGCCTCGTGACCGCTGATCTGGTGCAGCAGTGCCGCACGCGCGGGATGGCGCTCGTTCCCTGGACCGCCAACGAGCCCGGCGAGATCCGGCGCCTGCTGGAGCTGGGGGTAGACGGCATCATCTCGGATTATCCGGACCGGGTGGCAGCGGCGCGGTCAAAGTAAGCGGAGCAGCCGGTCCAGCTGGCGCCCGTGCCGGTCGCCGTGATACAAGGCAAAATAGCCCCATTCCAGGCGGGTCAGCTGTCCGAATACGGCATGGGTAAAGCTGAGGCACAGCTCATCCGGGTCATGCAGATGCAGCAGGCTCACGGTTGCCGAGCGGGCCTCTTCAAAGCGCGCGGCGATCGCATGGGTCTTGGGCTCGGGGCCCGGCATCAGCGGGCCGCTGGACTGCAGCTGCCGGGTATCGTCTTCGAAGGTGCTGCGGATGCGCTGTACCTGCTCGTCCGGTGCGCGGAGCGCCGGTTCGCAATTACCGATCAGCAGCCAGTTGATGGCTTCCTCGGTCAGGCAGAGATGCTCCATGATGCCGCCTGCCGACCAGCCGCCGCCGGGCGGAGGCTCATTGAGCCGGGAGGCCGGGTACTGCGCCAGGATCTCCGCGATCCAGGACGCGGAGCGTTCGAGTTCGGCGAGAAGTTCCGGGATGGAAGCCATGCGGGATGAATGGGGATGCAGCGGGGAATATAGATAAAAATCCCGCCCGGCCAAGCACAGGCTCAAGATTCTGTCATATATCCCCGGCCCGCGCAGCGTCAGGGCTGCGCGGGCCGGGCGTCTGTGCGGCCTCAGCGGATTCCTTCGCGCCCGATGACGAAGTAGATGTCCTCTGCGGGCCGCATATCCGGCGGCATGTGGCCGTTGTCGCGGGCGCGGATGCGCAGGACGGCCTTATCGCCGAAGGTGCAGATCCGGCGGGCCCGGTAGCGCATCAGTTCGTCCGGGCGGCTGATCCGGTCGTCCAGCTCGCGGATGCCGGCAGGCCATGCCGACTCCACGGCACGGGCCAGCAGATCGTCCAGCGCCTGGCCCCGGTAGCCGGCCCTGGCAAGCGCGGCAAGCGCCTCACGGTCGTCTGCCAGGCTGTAGGTGCTGTACAGTTCGCCGGGGTCGGCAATGCGGATTTTTTTGCCGGCCTGCTGCGCCTGGAGGGAATACGCCGTTCCAAGGATCAGCAGCAGCACAGCAATCGAGGACGCGAGGCGGCGCATATGCAGGCGAAGGAAGGCGCTTACCAGAAGATGGAAAGGTGAACGCCGCCGGTGCCGCCGGTGGAAAGCCCCAGGCCGGCCACGCTGGCCTGGCGGACGATGGTCTCGTTGACGGTCACGGCATTGGCCGGGTCGCCGGTGGGCAGCACCGAGCCGGTACGGGCGAGGCGCTCCTCGCCGCCGTTGCGGGCGTAGAGCAGGCCGAGGCCATACTCGCCGCCGATGGCGATTTTCTGCGAGACAAAGAAGTTGAAGCCCCCGAAGACATTGAGGCCGGCGCTGATGCCGCCCTGGCGGGTGAGTTTCTCATTCAGGTCTGCGGCGAAGCGGTCGGCCCCGCTGCCGTTGGTGTATTTGTACTGCAGATCGGTCTCCTGGGTAAACCTGCCCAGAAAGGCCAGCGGCACCTCGCCGGCCACATACACATCGAGGCGCGGCGCAACTGAGGCGAAGTGGTATTCCGCTCCCGGCGCGAAGCTGAAGCCGCCCTGGGAGGTGGTCTGGTTCACGGCGGAGTCCACGCGCACGGGTTCCGGAAAGCGGACCTGATCGATGTAGAGCTCGCTGAAATCCGTGGTCTCGCTCAGGGTCGAGGCGCCCAGGCGGGCACGGAGTGCCAGTTTGTCCGACACAAAATAGCGCCCCAGCAGTTGGGGGGTTTCGAATACATCGGCATCCCAGGGGCCGATGGCGAGGCTGTTGAGGCCGGTGACCCGGAAGCCGAGGCCTATATCGCCCTTGACCGGCTTATACTGGGCCGACAGGGAACTGGTCAGGCCGCAGGCCAGCAGAATCAGAAGCAGACGGTTCGTGTTCATTGCGTACGGAAGTAGGATAAGACAAGGTAAGCTGGGCTGCAAGCTGCAACAAGCGCCTGAGTTTTCCAACCGGCGCAGCATGTGCGATTCAGGCCGGATCGGCGAATCCGAACTTGCCGCGCAGCGGCACGAAGCGGAACTCCTGGAGGATTTCGGTTTCAAATTCGAGGCGGGCGAGGCGGGTCACGACGGTCATGCGCTGCACATCGCGGTTGCCGACGGGCAGCACGAGGCGCCCGCCCAGCACGAGCTGCTCACGGAGGGCTTGCGGCGCTGCCGGGCTGGCAGCGGTCACGAGGATGCGGTCGTACGGGGCATACAGGCTCCAGCCCTGGGAGCCGTCGCCGAGGTGCTGCCGCACCTCGAAGCCCAGCTCCCCGAAGCGCGTGCGTGCTTCGAGATGCAGGCGCCGCTCGACCTCCACGCTGAAGACCCGCATGCCCATGGCTGCCAGGATTGCCGCCTGATAGCCGGAGCCGGTGCCGATTTCGAGCACCTTCATCTTCGGCTTGAGCCGCAGCAGCTGCGTCTGATAGGCCACCGTGAAGGGCTGGCTGATGGTCTGGCCGCTCTGGATCGGCAGCGGCTTGTCCAGGTAGGCTTCGTCGGCAAAGGCCCCCTCCACAAACAGGTGCCTGGGCACCTGGCGCATGGCCTCCAGCACGGCCTCGTCCGTGATCCCTTTGCGGATCAGGTCCTCGACAAGCCGGGCGCGCTGCCCCTTATGTTTGAATGTGTCCAGCAAGCAGGGCGGATTGGATGCGCGAAGATACGGATTTCGCGGCGGTGCGGGGCAGCGGCGGGAAGAATTGCGCGCTTGGGGAATTTGGGCAATTAGCGCTATCTTGCCCCAAATCAAGGCGGCATGCGGATCTGGTGGATCGGTCTATGCGGATGTCTGGCGGCCGGCTGCGTATCGCAGGACCGGTATGACCAGCTGGAGCAGCAGAACAGGGCGCTGCTGCGCGAAGCGCAGCTCGAACGGCGGCTGAACGAGGAGTTGCAAAGCTATGTGGAAGCGCTTTACTACACCCGCGTGGAGCCCGGCGGCAGCGTGCAGGAGCTTCCGTCGGTCAACGCCGCGGAGGCGCTCAAAAATTACTACGGCGGCCTGAACCCCGGCGATTCGCTGCGCCCGGGGCCGGTCATGCTGGCCCGCGACAGCGTGGATGCCGTGCTGGGCCGCTACTTTGTCCGGTTTCAGGGCAGCATGCCCGGGTATTCCCTCAAGGCTCCGGTCCGTTTTCCGGCCGGCAGCGCCGCCGTACCCGAATCCAGCCGTGAGCTGCTCTTTGCCGTGGCCCAGATCCTGCGCTACCGCTCCGGCCTCTTTCTGATCGCCGAAGGCCATGTGGACAGCCGCGAGGCAGCCCAGGCCGCCGGCACAGACGACGGCTGGAGCCTCAGCGCCCAGCGCGCCTCGGCCGTGGTCCGGATGCTGATCCAGTACGGTGCGCCGCCGGAACGCCTGGCCGCCACCGGGCGCAGCAGCTTTCACATGCAAGCCTCCAACCAGACCGAGGACGGACGCTCCCAGAACCGGCGGGTAGAAATTGTGCTCAGTCCCGTCAAACCCTGACCCCGGCGATTCAAGCAGGCAACGCGCAGGATTTTTTCTACTTTTGTGCCCTATGAATCAGTTTTGGCAAAAAGTTACTGTCGGAATTCTCCGATACCGAATCCCGATCCTGGTCACCATGGCGGGAATCGTGGCCTGTATGTGGATGGTGCGGGGAACCGAGCTGTCGCAGGAGGTGGCCAAGGTCATCCTGACCGATGAAGACGCGCTCAAAGGCTACCGCAAGCTGCGGCAGTACTTCGGCGACGACGGCAATACGATGGTCGCCACGGTGGAAGGGGATATTTTTTCATATCCGCTTTTTGCCGAACTGTACGATCTCACCGATTCCCTGCGGAGGATCGAGGGCGTCAATGGGGTCATCAGCGTTGCAGACCTCTACGACATTACCCGCGACGACAGCACGGAAAGCTTCCGCCTGCAGCGGATCGTGAGCCGCAGGCCAGCCTCGGAAGCGGAGGTGGACAGCCTGGAGGCCAAAATCCGGAGCCTGGCCTTCTACGACGGGCTGCTGATGAACGACAGCACGGGCACCGCCCTGATCGCCATCTCGCTCGATCCGGCAGTGCTGGATACGGAGCGCAAGATCGATCTGGTGAACTCGGTGCGCAACCCCCTGCTTGCCTTCGGGGAGCGCCACAGCTTCGAGACCCACATGGCGGGCCTGCCGATTCTGCGGGTGAATATGCACGAGACTGTGCGCAAGGAGCTGGTGATGTTTCTGCTGCTGGCGCTGGCCGTGACGGCCGTCACCCTGCTGCTGTTTTTCCGCTCGTTCCAGATGGTCATCTTCCCGATGCTCATCGTGGTGGCGGTCATTATCTGCACCCTGGGCTTCATCGGCCTGTTCAACTACAAGATTTCCCTCATCACCGGCATCATTCCGGCGCTGGTGACGGTGATCTGCGTGCCCAACTGCGTGTACCTGATCACCAAGTACCATACCGAATACCGCCGCACCGGCAACAAGCGCCAGTCGCTGATCCTGATGCTGCAACGCATCGGCCTCGCAGCCGTGATGACCAATGCCACCACCGCTGCCGGGATCGGCACCATGGCGATTTCGGACATCGCGCCCCTCCGCGAGCTGGGCATCGTGGGCGGCCTCAGCGTGGTGGCTGCATTCTTCATGTCGATCCTGCTGATTCCCACCATCTTCAGCTTCCTGCCCGCCCCTACGCCTTCGCAGACGCGCCACCTCGACCGGCGATCGCTGGGCTTTGTGATCCGAATGATCGAACAGGCCTTCACCCATCACCGGAAGCTGATCTACGCGGTCTGCGCAGCCATTGCGGTCATCTCTGCCTACGGGATGACGAAGATTCAGGCCGTTTCGTTCATGGCCGACGATGTGCCGGCGGAAAGCAAGGTGCTCAAAGACCTGCGCTACATCGAAGCGCGCTTCAATGGTGCCTTCCCCTTCGAGATTCTGGTGGATACGGGCAAGCGCCGCGGGGTCATCCGCCGCCGCACGCTCCAGGACATCGCAGCGCTGCAGGACAGCCTGCGGGAATATCCGGAGTTTTCGCGGAGCCTGAGCGTGGCGGACTTCGCCAAGGCGGCCCGGCAGGCCATCTTCGGCGGCGGCCGGGATGCCTATGACCTGCCCTCGCGGGACGAGATGAACCTCATCGGCCTGTACGCCCAGAACACCAACATTTTCAACAAAAATACCATCTCCAAGAGCCTCGCCGACACCAACCTGCAGATCGCCCGGATCTCGACGTCCGTGCGCGACATCGGCTCGGTGGAAATGCGGCGCCTCGTGGATTCGGTGCAGGCCGATGTGGATGCGGTATTCGGCAGCGACAGCACGGTCACGACGGATGTGACCGGCACCACGCCGATCTTCATCCAGGCCAATAAAACCCTGATCGACAACCTGATCCAGAGCCTGATCCTGGCCTTCATCGCCATTGCGCTCATGATGGGATTCATGTTCCGGCGCCCCCGGCTGATCATCATCAGCCTGATTCCGAACATCCTGCCGCTGCTGGCAGTGGCGGGCATCATGGGCTACTTCAGCATTCCGCTCAAGCCTTCCACGGCGCTCGTCTTCGGGGTGGCGCTGGGCATCGCGGTCGATACGACGATTCACCTGCTCAACCGCTACCGGATGTCCAAACGATTGGGCGAAACGGTCGCGCAGGGCGTGGGCAATTCCTTACGCGATACAGGGGTGGGAATCATCTATACGTCATTGATTTTATTCTTCGGTTTTGTAAGTTTTACCCTGTCCGATTTTGGAGGCACCAAAGCGCTGGGATTGCTGCTTTCGCTGATTCTGATTGTGGCCATGCTCAGCAATTTGTTCTTTCTGCCATCGCTCCTGCTCTCATTCGATGAGGATCCGGCGGAGTCAATGACAAAAATCACTTCCAAACCGGGGCATCCGAAAGAACACAACATTTCATAACCCCACCGATTATGACCGAAGCAATTGTAGCAAACCGCACGTACCAGATCGGGGAAACGCAGGGTAAAACCACGGTCAACGGCCAGCCGACGGACATCGAGCTGATTCAGCAGGGGCCGCGCCGCTGGCAGGCCAAACAGGGCGTGCAGTCGCACCGGGTGCTGGTGCATAAGGCCGATCCCGAAACCCGCGAGGTGACGGTGAGTGTCAACGGCAAGCGCACGACTGTGAAGCTGCACTCCCGCGCCGAGCAGATGCTCAAGATGCTGGGCATCGACCATACGGCGAAGAAAAAACTCGACTCCCTCAAAGCGCCGATGCCGGGCCTGATCCACAGCATCAAGGTGAAGGAAGGCGACACGGTGAAGAAAGGCGATGCGCTGCTGATCCTCGAAGCGATGAAGATGGAGAATGTGATCAAGGCTCCGGGCGATGCCCTGGTGGCCCGCATTCACGTCCAGGAGAAGGCTTCCGTAGAGAAGAACGTGCTGCTGATCACCTTCGCCTGATTCAGGCGGCGGACGCTGCCGGAACCCCTGCCGCGCCGGCGCCGGGGGGCCGGCAGGATATTTCTGCTGAAAAGCAGCGAATCCCCCGGCAACTTTAGCGGGGTCCGGCGGTTTTGACTATCTTAGCTAGCCATACCCGCCACCCACTTATGCGTTTCTGCCTGACGAGTCTGATCGTATTCGGCTGCTTGTGCCTGAGCCAGGCCCAGGTACGGATCGAGGTGACGGCGCACCCGGAGCTTCGCCTTCCTCAGATGGGGCTCTTTATTGCAGGCAGCTTCAATCAGTGGAATCCGGGCGACCCGGCCTACGAGCTGCGCCGGAGCGATTCCGGGACCTGGTATATCGACCTGCCGGATACGCTGCGCTATTTCTCCTATAAATTTACCCAGGGAAGCTGGACGGTGGTGGAGGGCGACTCGGCCGGCAACAGCCGCCCGGACCGCGTGTACGATGCCGGCTCCGAACCCAATCCGCGCCATGTGCGCGTACGGATCCTGAACTGGGAGTCGCGGACGATCTACCGGTTCGTGGTGACGCGGATCCCGGCCTACACCCCCCACGATGCGACGCTGCACATTGCGGGCAATTTCAACAACTGGCGCAGCGACGACCCCAACTACCGCCTGCAGCGGCAGGTAGACGGAACGTACCGCGTGACAGTCTTCACCGATGTGGATGAACTGCAGTTCAAGTTCACGCGGGGCAGCTGGGAGGCGGTGGAGGGCCGCGGCAGCGGCCGGATGCGCTCCAACCGCATCATCCGCCGCGGAGATCCGGTCAACAACGATGCCATCCTCGTCGAAATCGAAAGCTGGGAGGATTTTACCGGCGCCTTCGACTTTTTTTCCCTGTACGACCTGCTGCTGCTGTTTTCGGTCTTCCAGGGCCTGCTGCTGATTCTCAACATTCCCACCATCCAGGACTACAACCGCCGCGCCAACCGCTGGCTGGTGCTGCTGCTGGCCATCACCTCGGTGATGATGCTGCTGCGGATTCTGGGGTATTACCGCCAGATTGCGACGCTGTATCCGCATGTGCAGCTGATTCCCGACTTCCTGTGGGTGCTGTACGGGCCGATTTTTTATCTCTATGTGGAGAATCTGCTCTGGCGCAATGCCCAGATGCACCCGCGCTGGTGGCTCGGCGTCCTGCCGGCCGTGGCGCAGATGATGATGTATCTGCCGCTGTTCATGACGCCCAGCTCGGAGCTGAACAACCGCATCGTAAGCCATGATCCCTGGCTGGAAGCCATTTTCATCGCTTCGGGGCTGATCGCCTTCGTCACCAATACCCTGTTCTGGCTGAACCTGCAGCGGGCGCTGCGGCAGTACCAGCGGCAGTCCACCGACCGGTTTTCGCACGAGGAAAGCCTGAACTACCTGCGCACGGTCATGCTGATCAAGGCGGTGTGCCTGGTGCTGTGGGTCTTTACGGCGAGCCTGTACCTGGCCGGGCGGATGGGGGTGCAGGGCGCCCTGGACCTGTCTCACCGGGCGGTGGAAGTGGTCTGGCTGATTTTTTCCACCATTCCGCACTTTCTGGGCTATTTCGCGATCCACCAGCCCGAAGTTTTCAAGCTGCCCCGGCCTGCGGCAGCCCCTGTGCCCGAGCTGCGGCAGGATGCGCCGGAGGCGCTGCCACCCGGCCCTGAGCAGCTCCCCGCGCCGGAGCGCCGCAACGCCGAACTGCCCGACGAGACGTTCGCGCGGATCAAACAGGCGCTGGACAGCTACATGGAGCGCCAGAAGCCCTATACCAACCCCCGCCTGACGCTCAACGAGCTGGCGGAAAAGCTGCATGTGCAGCCGCATGCGCTCTCGCGCGTGATCAACGAGGGCTACGGGATCAATTTCTTCGATTTCATCAACTCCTACCGCGTCGAGGAATTCAAGCTGCGGCTCGAAGACCCCCGCTACCGCAATTACACCCTGCTGAGCCTGGCGCTGGAGGTGGGATTCAATTCCAAAACTGCATTCAACCGGGCCTTCAAGAAGATCACCAGCTACTCGCCGAGCGAATACTTCAGCAACATCGGCGCGGACTGAAGCGCGACGCCGGCCGCTATACCTTGTCTGTCTGTTCAATTTTTGCGGTATCCTGCCTGTCCGGCAGGGCAGCCAGCGCCTGCCTGGACCCCGGCCAGCCGATCAATCAGCGGGCGGTATGATTTTTCGCAGGTGCCATTTTATAAAACGGCACTTATATCGAAATTCAAATATGTGATAGTCAGCGGTTACCCCCCGGCGGCACCGGCCCAGCAAAAAGCGGAAAGTGGGACGACCGGCATCAGGTTCCGTTGTTTATTCACGGCTGTTTTACAACACCCCTCACGTAGCTAGTCTCTATCATTTTTTCTATGTCGACTCACTACTACATGGCCCCTCGCTCAGGGAGAAAGGATGAGCAAGGCACGCCAGGCAAACGTAACCCGTTCGGCCGAATGATGTTCCTTTCCATGCTGATGCTGCTGTCCGTTGCGATGCATGCGCAGATCACAGTGCGCGGCACCGTGCGCTCGACAGAAGACGGCACTGAAATGCAAGGGGTAAGCGTGCTGGTCAAAGGGACCACGACCGGCGTGTTTACGGACCAGAACGGCGCCTACACCCTCCGCGTAGCGGACGGCAATGCGGTGCTGGTGTTCAAGTACTATGGCTACATGACCCGCGAAGTGACCGTGGGCGATCAGACGACAGTCGATGTGAGCCTGGAGCTGGATGTGCAGACGACGAGCGAGGTGGTGCTCATCGGCTACGGTACCCAGAAGAAGAAGGACCTGACCGGCGCGGTGGTGGCCATCACGTCGAAGGACTTCATTCAGGGCAACCTCAACACGCCTGAGCAGCTGATCGCCGGCAAGGTGGCCGGGGTGCAGATCACCTCCAACGGCGGCGCGCCGGGTGCCGGCAGCCGCATCCGCATCCGCGGGGGCGCATCGCTCAATGCCAGCAACGATCCGCTGATCGTGATCGACGGGGTGCCGGTGGACAACAACGGCATTTCCGGCGCAGCCAACCCGCTGAGCCTGATCAACCCCAACGACATCGAGTCCTTCAACATCCTCAAGGACGCCTCCGCTACGGCGATCTACGGCTCCCGCGCCTCCAACGGGGTGATCATCATCACCACCAAGAAAGGCCGCACGGGCGACAAGCTGGCCGTGAACTACAATGCTGTGTTCTCCCTCGCGCAGCGCACCGGCCAGATCGAGGTGCTGAGCGCAGACGAGTTCCGCGAAGTGGTGAACGAGCGCGGCAACGCCGCCCAGAAGGCCCTGCTGGGCAATGCCAATACCAACTGGCAGGATGTGATCTTCCGCGATGCCTTCAGCATGGACCACAACGTGAGCCTGACCGGCGCCACGAAGACCATGCCGTACCGCCTCTCCGTGGGATACCTCAACCAGAACGGCATCCTGAAAACCTCCAACATGCAGCGGACCTCCGCCGCACTGGGCCTGACGCCGAGCTTCTTCGATGACCACCTCCGCGTGGACATCAACCTGAAGGGTGCCTACCTGAACAACTTCTTTGCCGATCAGGGCGCCATCGGCTCTGCGGTCGCCTTCGACCCCACGCAGCCGGTGAACGTGCAGAACGAATTCGGCGGCTACTTTGAGTGGCTCGACCCCTCCACGGGCGACCCCAACCAGCTGGCCCCCCGCAACCCGCTCGGCCTGCTGGAATCCCGCCGCGATGTGAGCAACGTGCTCCGCAGCATCGGCAATGCCCAGCTGGACTACCGCTTCCACTTCCTGCCGGATCTGCGCGCCAACCTGAACGTCGGCTACGACATCTCCTCCGGCCAGGGCACCCGCGACATCCCGGCCAATGCTGCCGCAGCCTTTGCCCGCGGCGGGGTGGATGCCGAATACGACCAGTCCAAGATCAACAAGACCCTGGACTTCTACCTCAACTATGCGCGGGACATCGCCGCCATCGACAGCCGCGTGGACGTGATGGCCGGCTACTCCTATCAGGACTTCATCCGCGAAAACACGGATATCGACCTGAACCTGAGCACCCCCGCCGATACGTTCACCAACAGCTACTACAAGACGCAGAACACGCTGGTGTCCTTCTACGGCCGTCTGAACTACACCTTCAAAGGCCGCTACCTGCTCACCTTCACCCTGCGCCAGGACGGCTCCTCCCGTTTCAGCCCGGAAAACCGCTGGGGTCTGTTCCCCTCCGCTGCCTTCGCATGGCGCGTGGTGGACGAAGCCTTCCTGCGCAACTCCTCCGTGGTCTCCGACCTGAAGGTGCGCCTCGGCTACGGGGTCACCGGCCAGCAGGATGTGTTCAGCGATTATCCCTACCTGCCCCGCTACACCCCGAGCGAAAACAACGCTCAGTATCAGTTCGGCAACAACTTCTACCAGACCCTGCGTCCGGAAGGCTACGATGCCAACATCAAGTGGGAGCAGACGGAAACCTACAACATCGGGGTCGACTTCGGCTTTGCCCAGAACCGCATCACCGGCTCGGTGGACTACTACACCCGCAACACGAAGGACCTGCTGAGCGTGATCCCGGTGCCTGCCGGCTCCAACCTCACGAACCAGATCCTGACGAACGTCGGCAATATCGAGAACGAAGGGGTGGAAGTGACCCTGAACTTCGTGCCGGTGCAGCGTGAAAAGCTGAATTTCACCTTCGGTGCCAACTTCACCTACAACCAGAACACGATCACCAACCTGACCAAGGTGGCCGATCCGACCTTCCCGGGCATTCTGGTAGGCGGCATCTCCGGCGGCGTGGGCAACACGATCCAGATCCACACGGTGGGCTTCCCGACGGCAGCATTCTTTGTGTACCGCCAGGTGTATGACGAAACCGGCATGCCGGTCGAAGGCCTGTATGTGGATGAAAACGGCGACGGCCGCATCACCCCGGACGACCGCTACCGCTACAAGTCGCCCGAGCCGAACTACTTCGTAGGCGCCAGCGCCCAGCTCATCGCCGGCAACTTCAGCGCAGGCTTCGTGCTCCGCGGCAGCATCGGCAACTACATGTACAACAACATCAATTCGAACCAGGGGGTCTACCGCAACGTGACCAACGCCTCCAACTTCCTGGCGAACATGACCCCGAGCGTGCTCGAGTCCGGCTTCTCGAACAATCAGTTTTTTTCCGATTATTACATCGAGAACGCTTCGTTCCTTCGCCTGGACAACGTGACCCTGGGGTATAACCTCGGTGCCCTGCTCAACGGCAAACTCCGCGCTCAGGTAACGGCGATCGGCCAGAACATGCTGACCATCACCAAGTACACGGGCCTCGATCCGGAAATTGCCGGCGGCATCGACAACAACCTCTATCCGCGTCCGCGCACGCTTTCGCTTGGGATCAATCTCACCTATTAATCAGACTACTCATGAAAAGCCTATTTCATAAGGTATGCACGATCGGGGTGCTGGCCGGCGGGATGTTTGTCGCCAGCTCCTGCATCGGCGCCCTGGACCGGGTGCCCTTTATCGAAGTGACCTCCGCAACGGTGTATGCCGATGCCAACAACTATAAGCTGATCCTCGCCAAGCTCTATGCCGGCCTCGCCGTGAGCGGCCAGCAAGGCCCTGCCGGCCGCCCGGACATCAGCGGGATCGACGAAGGCTTCTCCACCTACCTGCGCCAGTACTGGAAGGCCCAGGAACTGCCCACCGACGAGGCCGTCATCGGCTGGAACGACGGCAGCCTGCCCGACTACCACGACATGGACTGGACTTCCAGCAATGAGTTCATCACCGCGATGTACAACCGGATCTATTACCAGATCGGCCTGTGCAACGAGTATATCCGCGAAACGACCGACGAAAAGCTGGCCGAGCGCGGATTCGATGCAGCGGTGGTGGAAAACATCAAGCTCTACCGTGCCGAGGCCCGCTTCCTGCGCGCCCTCAGCTACTGGCATGCGCTGGATATGTTCGGCAACGTGCCCTTCGTGACCGAACTGGACGCCGTCGGCTCCTTCCTGCCCGAGCGCACGACCCGCGGCGAGCTGTTTGCCTACATCGAATCTGAACTCAAGGCCATCGAGGCCGAGCTGGCTGCGCCCCGCAGCAACGAATACGGCCGCGCCGACAAGGCTGCCGCCTGGATGCTGCTGGCCAAGCTGTACCTGAATGCCGAAGTCTACACCGGCCAGGCCAAGTACACCGAAGCCGTCACCGAATGCAAGAA
The DNA here is from genome assembly GCA_033765305.1 of Bacteroidia bacterium. Classification (GTDB taxonomy): domain Bacteria; phylum Bacteroidota; class Bacteroidia; order J057; family J057; genus RDXT01. Next base: position 131,671 of record JANRID010000065.1, on the reverse strand, counting down.
GGTCATCGATGCAGGATTTACCCTGGATGCCGAATACCGCACCCTCTTCCTGACGGACAACGACCAGTCTGACGAGATCATCTTCCCGGTGACCTTCGACGGCAACCGCACCAAGACCTGGGGCGGCATGACCTTCCTCGTGCATGCGCCGGTAGGCGGCTCGATGAACCCGGCTGAATTCGGGATCAACGGCGGATGGTCCGGCCTGCGGACCACCAAGAACCTCGTGAACAAGTTCCCGGCAGTGGGCGGCGGCACCCAGCTGGTGTCCCCCAACGAAGGCAATACGGCCAATTACACCAAGATCTACGTGCCTGGCGCACACCAGGGCTGGGATCCCGCTACGGCGCCTACGCTGACCTCCGCCGCAGGCGACCGCACCTTCGAAGGCTACCTGTGGTTTGAAGCCGGTACGGAATTCAAATTCACCGACGGCCCCGCCTGGGATGTGAACTACGGCGACAACGGTGCAGACGGCACCCTGGAGCCGGGCGGCGCCAACCTGAAAGTCACCGACGCCGGCTTCTACAAGCTCAATGTCAACCTGAACGACCTGCTCGTGACGGTGGAAAAAACCAGCTGGGGCCTCATCGGCAGCGCGACCGCCGACCAGTGGAATTCCGATCAGGACATGACCTACGACGCAGCTGAGCAGGCCTGGGTCATCACCGCACCGCTGACGGTCGGCGAGATCAAATTCCGCTCCAACGATGCCTGGTCGCTCAACTACGGCGACGGCGGCGCAGACGGCATCCTCGAACGCGACGGCGCCAACATCGCCATCCCCAATGCCGGCACCTACCTGATCAAGCTGTACCTCGACAAGCCGGATTACACCTACTCGATCGAGATTCCGAGCTTCGATACCCGTGCGATGTTCTACACCCAGGGCCAAAACCTGGAGATTGCCGACATCTTCGCCTTCACCGACGGCTACGCCATCACGAAGTACCGCAACGTCAGCTCGACCGGCGTCGTGGGCTCCGACAGCGAAGGCAACTTCCCCGACACCGACTTCCCGATGTTCCGCCTGGGCGATGTGTACCTGATGTACGCAGAAGCCGTGCTGCGCGGCGGTGCGGGCGGCAGCCTCGCCGATGCCCTCGGCTATGTGAACCAGCTCCGCCGCCGCGCCTACGGCGACAACTCCGGCGACCTGACCGAGCTGACCCTGGATATCGTCCTCGACGAGCGCTCCCGCGAACTGTACTGGGAAGCACACCGCCGCACGGACCTGATCCGCTTCGGCAAATTCACCAGCGACAGCTACCTCTGGCCCTGGAAGGGCGGCATCGCCCCCGGACGCGGCGTGGAAGCCTTCCGCAGCCTCTTCCCCATCCCTGCCTCCGACCTCGTGGCAAACCCGAACCTGCAACAGAACCCCGGCTACTAATCCCTGGACTGCTCAAACCTCGATGATATGAAAACCTGGTTTAGATCTTTTGCATATCTCAGCCTGCTCCTCGCTTTCACTGCCTGCGAAAAGGACGAAGTCCGCGTGGTCGTGAAGCCCGGGGCGGCCCCTGCCCTGAGCGCCTCGGTGACCTCCGTCGTGCTCGACTCCGCCAGCGCCGCGCTGGATGCAGTGAAGTTCACCTGGACCGAGCCTGACTACGGCTATGATGCCGGCATCACCTACACCCTGATGGTCGACAAAAAAGGCAACAACTTTGTCAGCGCCATCTCCCTCGTGCAGGGCATCAGCAAGGAGAAGACCTTCAAAGAGGGCGAACTGAACGACCTCGCCCTGCTCCTCGGCCTCGCGCCCGGCGCTCCGGGCCAGCTGGAGATTCAGGTCAAGTCCGACATCAGCCCCAGCATCGACGCGCTGACCTCCGGCGTGTTCACCCTGACCGTGACGCCGTATCTGGTGGTGATCAACTACCCGTCGCTCTTCGTGCCGGGCAACTACCAGGGCTGGGCACCCGATCAGGCCCGCAAAATCGTGTCCGTCCGCGGCGACCAGAAGTACGAAGGCTTCGTCAACCTCGCCGATCCCAGCCCGGAATTCAAGTTCACCGACGCGCCGAACTGGAATAACAAGATCTATGGCGATGTGGGCGACGGCACCACCGGCAACATCGACCCTGCCGGCAACGGCAACAACATGAAGGTCAGCGGTCCGGGCTACTACCGCCTGAAGGCCGACATCACGGCCTTTACCTGGGAAGCCGTCAAGACGAGCTGGGGCCTCATCGGCAGCGCCACCCCCAACGGCTGGGACGCCGATCAGGATATGACCTATGATGTTGGCACAGACAGCTGGACCATTACCCTCAATCTCGTCGCAGGCGAAATCAAATTCCGTGCGAACGACGGCTGGGACATCAACTTCGGCGACGACGGTGCCAACGGCCTGCTGGAATACGGCGGCGCCAACATCGCAGTCGGTGAAGCCGGCAACTACACCGTCACGCTCAATCTGGGTGTCGGCGGCAACTACAACTATGTAGTGAAGAAGAACTAAGGTGTGTTTGACCCTCGGGGCCTGTGGCTGCTGCTGCATCTGCAGGCCCCAATTTTCTTCCTCCGGCCTCCGCCGGGCGGCATCCGGAACTGACAGGACGCAGCTTGAACCTGCGTTCGGATGTCCGGACTGAAACCCTGACATTCAGGCTGTTGCGAACCTCCTCGCCTGCGGGCGGGGCGGCACGCGCAACGTATGTTCCCTCGCTGCGGTTCCATTTTTTTCCGGCCTACTACTCCTGCTGTTTATGAGAGCTTTCGTACTGGCATTCCTCGCGATTGCGGGCCTCCTGCCCGCCCTGGCGCAGCCCCGGCAGCCCCGCGTGTGCTATGAAATCTTCATCCGGTCTTTCAGCGACTCGGATGGCGATGGCATCGGCGACCTGAACGGGATCATCTCCCGCCTGGATTACCTCCAGGAGCTCGGTGCCGAGGCGATTTGGATCACCCCGGTGAGCCCTTCGCCCACCTACCACAAATACGACGTCACCGACTACTACGGCATCGACCCCGAGTGCGGCACGATGGAGGACTACAAGCGCCTCATCGCCGAAGCCCACCGCCGCGGCATGCTGGTCATCAAGGATCTGGTGCTCAACCACAGCAGCCGTGAGCATCCCTGGTTTCAGGAAGCGATGAAAGGCAAGGACAACCCCTACCGCGACTACTACGTGTGGCTGCCGCCCCGGAAGATCGATTCGCTGGGTATTGCCGTACGCGAGAAGACCGAGGACTCCTGGGAGGTCAATCCCTGGCATTTTGCAAAGGAAGGCGACGACGAAAAATATTACGCCTTGTTCTACGGCGGCATGCCCGACCTGAACTACGACAATCCCAAGGTGCGGGAAGAAGTCTTCAAAATCGGCAAGTACTGGCTGCAGGAAGTCGGGGTGGACGGATTCCGCCTGGACGCCGCCAAGCACATTTACCCCGACTGGGAAGCGCCCAAGAGCCATGCCTTCTGGGTGCAGTTCCGCGAGGAAATGGAGTCGGTCAAGCCGGATGTCTTCATCCTGGGCGAAGTGTACACCACTGCCGACCACGTGGCACCCTATTACCGGGGGCTGAAGGCCAATTTCGACTTCGATTTCTATCAGACCGTCCAGCGCATCCTCCGCACCGGGCGGAACGAGGACTACGTGAATACCCTGATCCGCAACTACCAGATTTTCAGCCAGGAAAACCCCAGTTTCATCGACGCCACGCTGCTCTCCAACCACGATCAGAACCGCATTGCCTCGCAGATGGGGGGCGATCCGGCCAAGATCAAAGCTGCCGCCAACCTGCTCCTGACCCTGCCGGGCCTGCCCTTCCTCTATTACGGAGAAGAAATCGGCATGCTGGGCACCAAGCCCGACGAGCACATCCGCGAGCCCTTCCTGTGGCGTGCAGGCGAAGATCCGGAGCGCACCCGCTGGCTCAAGTCGTCCTTTACCACCGAGCAGACCGTGCAGCCCCTGGAGGCGCAGATGCGGGACAAGCAATCCGTGTACTGGCACTACCGCCGGCTTATTGAACTGCGCCGGAGCTATCCGGCCCTGGGCCAGGTGTCTCCGCACAACCTGGAAGCCGTACCGAGCCAGCCGGAGCTGATGGCCTTTGTGCGCCCGCACAGCAGCCAGAGCCTGCTGGTGGTGCAGAATGTGAGTGCCCTGCCGCAGCGCTTTGAGCTGCCCGCAGCCTATGCCGGCTACCGGAAGCCCGTGTTCAAGTCCGGCGCGGTCAAAAAGACCGGCCAGGGCTGGACCCTCCCGCCCTACGCGATGGGGGTGTTCAGCAAATAAGAACGGGTATGTTTGTTATGTAGTAGTTGGCCGCCCGGGGCAGCAGCTCCGGGCGTATCCGTATCGGGCCGCGTGCAGCCTTACTCCTTGATCTTCAGCCGGTCTGATTGCAGGGAGCGGATGCGGCCCTCCGGATCCAGGCGGTGGACGATGGCTTTGAACTCCGGCAGGCGCGGATACATCCGTGCGAGCATCTCCGGCCCCAGACGCACGTCTTTGGTCAGGTACACCCGCCCGCCATAGCCTGCCACCAGCGCATCGAGGCGGTCCAGCATGGGAAAGAGGCGGCGGCTGATGGGAAAATCGAGGGTAAGGGTGTAGCCTTCCATCGGAAACGCCATCATGCCTGCTTGCGGCCCGAAGAGCTTCAGCACGGAGAGAAAGGAGCCAAAGCCCGCCTCGCGCACGGTGTTCAGCGCCTCGCGGATGGCGGCCTGTCCGGCAGCCTTGGGCACGACAAACTGGTACTGGGTGAACCCGCGCCGCCCGTAGATGCGGTTCCAGTGATGAATGGCATCCAGCGGATAAAAAAACGGCTCGTAGCTGCTCAGGCCGGTCTGCACCCGGCGAAGCTGCTTTGCATAGTAGAGCGTGTTGAATGCGCCGATGCTCAAGCGGTTGAGGGTGAAGGCAGGCAGATGCACCGGCACGCTCAGGGAGCGGCTGCGGGGCAAAGCCAGCGGCTCGGCGCCGGCGGGCAGCTCCGCCCGGCGGGCGTGCTCGCCGGTCATGAGGATGCTGCGGCCCAGCGCGCGGCCGCTTGCGAGGGTATCGATCCAGGCAACGGAGTAGGTGCTTTGCCCGAATGCGTCGAAGAGCCCGAAAATCTCCTCCAGGTTCCGGGCTTTGATAGATTCCAGCCGGATGGCTGTCGTTTCGATGGGTTTGAGCCGCAGGGTGAGGTCCAGGATGAAGCCGGTGAGCCCCATGCCGCCCATGGTGGCATCAAAGACCTCCGGATGCTGCTGCCGCGAGCAGTCCAGCACCTCGCCGGCGCCGGTGAGCAGGCGGAAGGACTCCACATGCCGCGAGACAGAGCCGTCCACATGGTGGTTTTTGCCATGCACATCCGAGGCCAGGGCGCCGCCCATGGAGACGAACTTGGTGCCCGGCGTCACCGGCGGAAACCAGCCCCTCGGAGCGAATACCCGGATCAGATCGGCGTAGGTCACGCCCGGCTCGCAGGCGATCAGGCCGGTTTCGGGATCGAATGCCAGGATGCGGTCGCGCTTGAGCGCAGAGACGATGGTGCTGCCCAGCGCAGAATCGCCGTAGCAGCGGCCCATGCCGCGGGCAATCCAGCCGCCCGGATCATCGGGCATCGGACGCCCGGGCCGGTAGTCGAGCATCGGCACGTCGACGGATGGATAATTGCCCCAGTTGCTGACCTTCATGCGGAAAAGATTGGCGCTGCAAACATACGGAAGAGATCCGCTCGCAGCCCTGCTCAAAATCCTTTCCCCAGCGAAAACAGCAGCATCGGTGGCAGCACGGAATAATCGTCTATCCCCCAGGCCAGGTCCATCCGCAGCGACCACGACAGCAGGTTGGTGCGCAGGCCGGAGCCAAAGCCGATCAGGAAGGGGCTTTTCAGGGTCTGGAGCTTGACGGTGATGGGCCCGTTGGTGATAAATTGCGTGTCGGTGGGATTTTTCTGCGAAAAGGGATTGCCGTCCACCCATACCGTCCCGGCATCCAGGAAGGGGATGAACTCCAGCCCGTACAAAGCCCGGGAGGGCAGCGCGTTGCGGGACATGCGCGATACCGGGATGCGGAGCTCGAAATTGGTGAGGATATACCGGGAGCCATCGCGGATGGCAGGCCGGAAGCCGCGTACGGGCATGGCAAACTCCAGGAAGTGCAGGTTGGTGAGCGTGGTATCGGGCGTATTGCTGCGTACAAACCCCGATGCATCCTGCTCAAACACAACAGGCCGGAAGAGCAGGTCTTCGGCGCCGCCCATGGCATACTGCTGCGCCTGCTTGGAGAAGTTGACAGCACCGGCGATGCGCGCCGCTAGCACAATCTGCTGCCACAGAGGCACATACATGCGTCCTTCCGCCTGCAGGCGATGAAAGGCAAACTGCCTCGACTGCAGCGAATAGTAGCTGTCCCAGCTGACCCGCGCCATGCCCCCTCCGTTCCGGAACCCCTCCTGCTGCCGGATATCCCGGTAGATCAGGCGCAGACCCGCCTGGGCCAGCCAGTCGCGGTCGTTCAGCAGATCCACCCGCAGCAGGCGCTGGTCCTTGCGGTCGAGGTAATAGAGGCCGGCGCCGGCCTCCACCGCCAGGCGGCTGGAGATCGGATAGCGCGCCCCCCCGTTGAGACGGAGCTGGTCGAAGCGGAAGATCAGCGAATCGGAATTGAACAGGCCCGTCTCCCGGATACGGCGGACCATGTGGCCGGCCTCGGCCATGTAGTCGATCCGGCCCCGGAGATATTCATACCGGACCTGCGAGGTGAGGTAGCGGAGGTTGAAGGAGGGCCGTACGGAAATCTGGATGCGGCGGCTGTGCATCAGATCGGAATAGGCCGTCTCGAACCAGGGGCCGGTCCGGGCGTAGGGGTCGTAAAAGAGCCCGATTCCCATGTATTCCGCCCGCCAGGGGATGCGTCCGCGGTAGGGCTGGCCGACCCCGATGCTGCCGGCCTCCGGCGCAGGCGCCTTGCCGAAGGCGGCCTGGGTCAGGCGGGTATCCCGCGGAGGCGGCTGCGGCAGGGAGCCTGGGCGGCGGGGCTGTGCTTCATACGGTTCGCTGCCGTCGTCGAAGATATAGTACCGTACCGGCGGTTTTTCAGGCTGATCCTGCCGGAGGCTGTCCTGCGCTGCCGGAGCAGGCACAGGGACTGTGACGACTGCCGGCAGCTGTGCTGCCGGGCGTTTGCTGGCAGCCTGTTTTTCGAGCCGCATGAGCGTAGGCGCCGGCCGCAGGCTGACCGGAAAATCTGCGGCCCGCACGGCCATCAGCTCCATCTGCCCCCGGTCCGGCGTGAGCAGAAACACCCAGGACTCCGATGCATCGAAGCTGCGGATACCCTGCGACAGGTTGCTGCTGCCTGCGGATTCGCGCAGGAGAAAGTTGAATTTCTCCACATTGACGATGCCGGAGGCATCGCTCATGCACAGCAGCCCGTAGCTGGTGAGCGCCACCGGGCGGCGCTCGTGGGCCTGCGGCGTCGCGGTCAGGCGGGTAAGGGCTTCGGGGCGCGCCGGATCCAGGCTGTAGAGGTCGAAGTCGTGCTGATGGCTGTCCCATTCGGGGCCGCTGGAGGCCTCCCGGCGGTTGGAGGCAAAAAACAGCCGTTCGCCGTCGAGGCTCCAGGCCGGGTCCAGATCATCCCAGGCATCCTCGGTGAGGCGCAGGCTGGAGCCGCCCTCCAGATCGAGCAGCAGCAGATCGGCATGGTCATCGAAGAGCGCCGAAAGCACTGCACGGGAGCCGTCGGGGGAAAGGGCAAGCCCCAGCACCCGGGAAATGCCGGCGGGCAGCCGCAGCCGCTGGACCTGCTGCGAATCTGCCGAGTAGCGGATCAGCTGCGGAACCCCTGCTTCGATGGCAGCCAGGGCAAGCCACCGGCCATTGCCCGACCAGGACATCGGGGTATGCAGATCGCTCCAGTCGCGGTCCGGGCGGCGCAGCCCGAAGCGAAGCCCTGCGGGGGTGAAGGACTCTGTTTCCGGGTGGTACAGCCACAGCGACTGGCGGCCCTCCTGCACCAGCGTCAGCGCGAGGCTCCGGGCGGGCTCGGACCAGGCCATGCCGGAAACCTGCGCCCCCGGAATCGGGAGCTGGAGCGGCTGCCCAAGCGCATGCAGGTCCAGGCGGCCTTCGGCCTGCTGGGTGGAGCGCTCGCGGTAATATGCCTGCCAGCGCTGGGTGAGGCTGTTGAGCGTCAGGCCCAGCACAGAAATAATCCCCGATTCGATCGAGTGGGAGATGTTGACCAGATACAGGATCTCGGCGATCTTCTGTTCGGAATATTCCTGCACGATATAATGCCACACCGATCTGCGGGCCGTTCGGCTGAGCGGGCTGCTGCCTTCGAGCGCAGGGTCCAGCAGGCCGCGTCCGGACATGCTGCTGATCCACATTTCATCCTCCCAGGTCCACCCATAGGCGGCATATTCGGCCAGGCCCTGCGTAAACCAGGGGGCATCGTAGAGCAGCAGCCGGCTTTGGAGGTGGCTGGAAAGATGGTCGCCGTATCCGAATTCGCGCAGCATGACGGAAGCTACGGCATGCCGGGCAGCCTGATAAAGGCCCCGCATGCTGCCTGGGTGCACGACATAGGCGTAAAACTCCGGCATCCGGAGGATGCCGGGCTGCCTTTCCGGCGTCTGAAGCTCCAGATTGCTGTACATCAGCTCCGCCGCATCCGCCAGATAGATGAGGGTGTAGCGGGTATCGGTTTTGAAGTCGAACAGCAGCCCCAGATCGTGCCGGGCCTGCTCCGCATAGCGGGCCACCCGGTCGGCAGCAGCAGGATCGCCGTGGAAGTAGACGTCGAAATGATCGCTGGCCACCGTCTGCCAGCGGTACCGGTCGGCAGCAGGCAGGAAGGACTGCGCATGGAGAAGGCTGATTCCCAAACATCCCAGCAGGCAGGCAGGGCGGAGGGCAGAGGGCAAAAAACCGCGCATGGGCGTAGCGTCTGATTGTGGGAGCGGGCAGCGCCGCCTTGAACAAGAAAGGTACAAAAAACTGCCGATACTCCGCACAGGATTTTGCGGGCGCTGGGTTCCATCTGTGTAACCGGCGGAGCCAGGGAAAAGTTCGCTGCCGGCCGCCTGTGCCGCATCCGGAGATTTTGTCCGATATTTCCCCCATGAAACTGCTCCTGCCCCTGCTGCTCCTCCTGATGCCTGCGTTTTCAAGCGCCCAGGCCCCCCGTCCGGCATCCGATCCCCGCTGCTTCGAGCTGCGGATCTATCAGGCGGCTCCGGGCAAGATGCCCGCCCTGATCGACCGCTTCCGGAATCATACGATGGCCCTGTTTGAACGGCACGGCATGGTCAACATGGGCTACTGGCTCACCGTCGGCACCCCGGATACTGCCCTGGTGTATCTGCTGGCCTACCCCGACCGCGCCGCCCGCGATGCGGCGTGGAAGGCATTCGGTAAAGACCCGGCCTGGAAGCGCGTGCTGCGCGAGTCGGAGCGCAACGGCCCCCTCGTCGACAGCATCAGCAGCATCTTGCTGCATACGACGGACTTTTCCCCCGACAACTTCGAGTCGCCCGGCGGACGTTTCTTCGAGCTTCGCACCTACGAGGCGACGCCCCACAACCTGGGCCTCCTGCTGGCCCGATTCCGCAACCATACGATGAAGCTCTTCGAAAAGCACGGCATGACCAACCTTGTCTACTGGACCGAAGACGGCCGGGACGACCGGCTCGTGTACCTGCTGGCGCACGAGAGCCGCAAGGCGGCGGCGGCTTCCTTCGATGCCTTCCGGCAGGATCCGGAGTGGCTGGCCGTGCGCGAAGCCTCCGAAAAGCTCGCCGCCGGCTCGCTGACCGTCTCGGTGAAATCGCGCTTTCTGTACCCGCTGGAGTTTTCGCCGTGGAAGTAGGCCGGTGTTCACATTTTTTGCTTGTTCACGTGGCGTGAACAGCCGACACATGTGAACAAGCGCTTCCTGCGAATCCCTGCGCACCTAATTTGTCTGAACACGTATGGCACACCCCTACAGCAGCCTGCATGACGAAAAGCTTATCCGGCTCGCACTGTATGAAGCTGCAGACCTGACCGCGTCCGGGCAGGCAGCATTACGAACGGAAATCCAGCGCAGGTCGCTGGGCAGCGAGATCGAATTGAGTTTCGAGTGGCTGCGGCAGGGCATTACCCAGGAATCGCTGGAATTACTGAAACATGTGGTCATAAGCCAGCCTTGCCCAGTTTGCGGAAGTACAGACATGCCGCTGGAAGCAGCGGAAATACGGGAAACTGCCAGCATCTGGCTGCTGACTCATACGCGGATCTGGCTGAAAATCGGATGTTCCAGCTGCCTTAACCGGATGATGCGCCACGCGCTGCGGAAAACGCTGCTGCTGGGCTGGTGGAGCCTTCCGGACGGGATCATCCAGACAGCCCAAACGCTCAGGCGCTATCTGCTTCCGCCTCGTTTTCGGCGTGCAGGCCGTGCGCAAGCGCTGCAACAGTTTGTGATTCGGCATGCAGGCTATCTCTATGCGTACCGGTATCAGGAATCCCAAATCCTGAAGCTGCTGCAGCACCAGAATACCGTTTGGGCTGGATAACCCGGAAAATACGCAGCAAGCTGGATTTTGTGCCAAGAGGTTTGTACATTAGGGTATGCGTATCGTGACGGTTGAAATCGATCAGGATCAGGACTTCGTTCTGCTGGGGTCGCTATTGGAGCGCCTGGGGCTGAAATGGCGCAGCGCTGTAACGCCGGAGCGCGTTCAGGATCTGGCATCACATCTTGAAATCGTTGCCCGTGGGGTATCTGCGCATGCCAGTACCCTGCAGGAGCGCATCGAAGCCCTGGATGCCGAACGTGCCGATCGGGACCTGCCGTTCTTCCGCTCATGAAGCTGATAGACAGCAATATCCTCATCTACGCATCCTATCCGGAGTACGCGTACCTGCGCCCGCTCGTGATGGATACCGCACATTGTGTATCGGCCATCAGCAAAGTCGAGGTCCTGGGATACCATAAGCTGAGCGAAGAGGAACTCCGTTTTTTCAGCAGTATTTTCGAGATCCTGACAGTCATTCTGCCAGATCAGCGAATCTATGACCATGCTGTCATGCTGCGGCAACAGCAACGGATCAAACTGGGAGATTCGCTCATCGCAGCTACCGCCTTGGCCTATCAGCTGCCACTATACACCCGCAATGAGGCTGATTTCGTGTCAATTCCTGGATTAACGGTCCGGAATCCCGTCCACAGCCACGAATAAGGAGCCTGCCGAGGCCAGATGCACGAGGGATACATCTGCGCATTTCCCGCCACTCATCCCTCCGAATCCGGCATTCATCCGGATGGCAGCCGCCTGCGCCGGGCCCGTGCCGTATGCAGGGCATCATCCTCCACGCCCTGCCTATGCGCCGCCTCGCCGCTATCGCCCTCCTGTTCCTGCTGTCCGCCTGCAGACTGCTGCACGCACAGCCGTTCTGGCTTACCGCCTACGAGTTCCCCGGCGGACCCAAAACTGCGCTGGCCGGCCTGGGCGACAGCTGCCTGCTGGCCGGCCTCGCCAACGGCATCCTGCGCAGCACCGACGGCGGCGAGCACTGGAGCCCCGTCCTGCAGAGCTCCTTCATTTTCAGCCTGCATGCCCGCCCCGGCGGGCTGGTGCTGGCGGGCGGCGCAGGCCGCATCTTCGTCTCGCCCGATGCCGGGCAGCATTGGGATTCCGTGCTGCTGGATGCGCCCTATCCGGTGGCCGAATTTGCCCATACCCCTGATGGCGCCCTGTTCGCCTGCACCTCCGGGCTGGACCCCCTGCTCGGCTACGTAGGCGCCGGGGTGTACCGCTCGGCAGACGGCGGCCTGAGCTGGAGCCGCCGCAACACCGGCCTCGGCGGCCTGAGCTGCGATCAGCTTGCGGCAGATGCGGAAGGCCGTATCTACACCACCGTGCGCGACGAGCTCGCATCCGGCGCCGGCGGCCTCTACGTCAGCAGCAGCCAGGGGCTGAACTGGACCCAGATCCCCATCCGCATCGACGGCCAGGGAGTCATTGTCAATGAAATACAAGCCATCCGGGCCGCCGGCTTGTACATTTCTCCGCAGGACAGCCTGTATATCAGCCTCGAAGGAGTGGCGGACAATGTGGCCGTGCAGCTCAATCTGTGCAAGGCCCTCGGCGATCTGCACCGGCCAGGCTTCTGGCGCCGCATCCAGGTCCTCAGCAGCCCGGCCTGGTGGATGGACTGGCTGCTGCAGGATATGCACCAGGCCCGCAACGGGGATCTGTACAGCTCGCTGCCCGGTTCGCTGGCGATGGGCGGCACCTGGTACCGGCCCGCAGGCGGCGCCTGGGACCGCTATACCGCCGGGCTGGGCCTGGATGCTGCGGGCCTCTACAGCCCGCAGCAGCATTACGAGCTGTCCAATGGCCGGATTTTCATGATCCAGTACCTGGATGAGCGGATTTACAAAACGGATAAAAGCCGCCTGCTGACCGGCGGCGGCCCGCCGGACGAGATGCCGCGCCTTGCATACCCCAATCCGGCCCGTGCGGGGGAGTGGATCTATCTGCCGGCAGCAGGCCGCCTGGCTCCGGATGCGGTATTTCTGACCGATCTTCAGGGGCGCCGCCTGCCTGCGGAGGTTCAGCCCGGAATGCCGCTGGCGATCCGGATGCCGGGCACGCCAGGCATGTGCCTGCTGCACCATCCCGGCGGGGTGCAGCGCATCCTGATCCGCTAACTTATAGCATCTGCCTGAATGTCAGGTTGATCCGCGCGTCGCGGACCTTGGCGGAAGGGGGCAGGCTGTGTACCCAGTGGGTCTGGGTGGCACCCCGCATCTCCAGCAGGCTGCCGGGTTCGAGCAGGACGGAGCGGGTTTCTTTCGTGCTGCGGTGGCGGAAGGAAAACCGGCGCGCAGCGCCCAGGCTGAACGAAGCGATGGAGCCGCCCGGCACGAGGGTCTTTTCGCCGTCGCTGTGCCAGGCCATGCCTTCGCTGCCGTCGTGGTAGAGGTTGAGCAGGCAGGAATTGTAGGCAGCGCCGGTGGCGCGCTCCGCGAGCGTCTTCAGCTCATGCAGCGAGGGCGTCCACGGCAGGGCAGCTTTGGTCGTGCGGGAATAGGTGTAGGCAAAGGGGCGGTCGCCGTGCCAGGCCACTTTGCGCCGGGTCACGATGCGCCTGCCGAACAGCACGACCTCGTCGTGCCGCCATTCGATCTCCTCCATCAGGGCCGTGAAATAGCGGCGGGCTTCCGCCTCGCCGAGCAGCGGGCCGAAGTAGCGGGCTTCGCCATCGCCGGGAAGCAGCTCGATGGCCTGCCGGCCTTCGGGAAACAACGTGTCCATATGCACAAACCGAATCAGCTGTCCAACCGCCGGCAGGGGCGGAAAGTTTGGCGCAGCACGTCGGAAGGAAGCATGGAAAAGCGGATTGATCCTTGTAAATTACAAGGCCCGCCTATCAATTTTCAAGGATCAATATGTCAGCTATGATATTGAGACTGCTTACGGATCAGATTCTGAAGGATTTGCAATTCTTCCCAGCGCTTGGAATCATCGGCCCCCGGCAAGTGGGCAAAACTACGCTGGCTCATCAGCTCCGGCCCCAGCTGCCTAAAAAGAGCCTGTACCTCGATCTGGAGCTGGACAGCGACCGTTTCAAGCTGTCCCGGGCCGAGTGGTATCTGAGCCAGCATGCGGACGTCTGTGTGATCATTGACGAAGTGCAGCGCATGCCGGAACTGTTCCCGCTGCTGCGGGCCCTGATCGATCGGCAGCGCGAGCCCGGACGGTTTCTTTTGCTGGGGTCCGCCGCGCCTGCCATGCTCCGGAACGCCTCGGAATCACTGGCGGGGCGCATTGCCTATCAGGAACTTGCCCCATTTTCACTTGCCGAGCTTCACGCCGCGCCTGGCATGATCCAGCACTGGATCCGAGGGGGATTTCCGGATGCTGTACTCGCTCCAGATCTGGACCGGACCTGGGATTGGTACCGTGCCTTCGTGCAGTCTTTTATCGAGCGCGATCTGGGGATCAGCGGGATAGAAGTCAATCCGGTGCTGTTCGAGCGTCTGCTGCGGATGCTCGGCCATGTGCATGGCGGGCAGCAGCGCATCAGCGAACTCGTCAGTTCGCTGGGCATCGCAGCGAGCACTGTCAGCCGCTACCTGGATGTGCTGGAAAACAGTTTTTTGATTGCACGGCTCCAGCCCTGGTTTGTCAATCTGGGAAAACGGCTCGTCAAATCTCCTAAGCTGTATATCCGGGACTCCGGATTGCTGCATTACCTGCTGCACATCCGGGACCTGGACCAGTTGCAAGGCAATCCGAGAATTGGCGCTTCCTGGGAAGGGTACGCGATCGAGCAGATCCGCCGGACGATGGCGGGCAAAGCGCGCCTGTACTACTACCGCACCCAAAGCGGCGCGGAGATGGATCTGGTGCTGGAGAATGCTGCGGGCAGCCTTTACTGCTTCGAGATCAAATACGACGTGAGGCCTGCGCCCTCCAAGGGTTTCTACCACAGCATCGCCGACCTGAAGCCGGCAGGTTCGTATCTGCTGGTCCCCTACGGCGAAAGCTGGAGTTACGGGCCGGGAATTACCGTAACCGGCCTGGAAGCCTTTCTGCTGCACGAGCTGCCGGGCCTGCTGAAATGATACAACCGCCTCGCCATCAAGCCATCACCGCTACCAGCTCCATCGCCTGCCGGGCCAGGCGCTCCTCGCCCAGCAGCACGGCCTGATCCATCACGTCCGCCGGGCGCAGGCTTTTGGAAAAGAGCTTCCAGGCGGGGTCCGGAGGCAGCTGCAGCTCCGCGTCCGGCGCATGGTCCTGCACCGGCACCAGCGCCCAGTGCGCCTCCTGCCGCAGCAGGTCCCAGGCCAGGCGGATGCCGCCGCCGGTGATCCGCACGCGCACGCGCGTGCCTGCAGGCGCCTCCGTGGCCCGGAAGGTATGCGGCAGGCCCCGCATCTGGATGTCCAGATACAGGCCGAAGAGCTCCTGCGTCAGGATGCCCGGCCGGCCTGTGGCGTCGCGGATCTGCTGCTGGTGGAGGAACTTCTCGGTGTATTCCCGCGCGATGTGAAACCAGTTCTGGCTCACCTGTTCTCCGGCCCAGGCGACGGAAAACGCCGCATCAACCCAGGGGTCGAGGCTGGCATAATAATCGCAGAACTGCGGCCCGGTCAGCTCGTGCAGCTGGATCAGCATCTGCGGGCTGACGCGCCGCATGGCCTGTACCCAGCTGGCGTTGAGGCCGTTGAGATAGGCGACCAGATCCTCGTAGGAGCGGATCTCCGGCGCTTCCAGATGGTGCTGGTCGCGCAGCAGCGAGAGAATGCGGATGTTGCCGTCGAGCAGATGTGCCGCCGCGTCCCGGACTTTCCACAGCCGGGCAACGGTCTGCGCATTCCAGTCTTCAGGCGTGAGGGCGCGGAGCAGGTCCAGCAGGCGGCGGTCCAGCTCGTAGAGCTGCGGGACGGCATCGATAGGAGGCGGGATGGGCATGAGGGCGAAATTACCTGAAGCAGCGGAACATGGTGCCCGAAGGTACGGAATGTTCCGCTGCCCGGAGCCGCAGCGCTCAGCCTGCGGCAGCCGTCCAGGGATTGTAATCCCCGAAGCTCCACAAAAAGCCCTCCGGATCGTGGCAGCTGTAGCTGCGGCCGCTGGATTCATCCGACTTCAGCTCGAAGACGATGCGGGCGCCTTCGGCGGCGGCACGCGCATAATGCGCCTCCGGATCAGCCACCATGACAAAGGGGCACTGCGTCTGATGGCCGCCCACTTCGCGGGGCTGCTTGAGGTGCTTGCCGAAGTCGGTTTCGTTGGCGGTGGTGCCGAGCATGATCATGCTGTTGCCGAAGCGCAGTTCCGCATGAATCACGCGGCCTGCCTCGTCTTCAAAGACCTGGTGGCGCTCGAAGCCGAATGCGCGGCACAGCCACTCGACCGCGGCTTTGGAGTCGTCGTACCGGAGGATGGGGATAATGGGACCGTACTGCATGATGGGGTTGGGAGTGAAAATGGAAGGACAGGATAAAAGTAATCAAATTAGTTAAATTTGCAAACAAAATTTGCATTAAACAATTTTAATTAGCCGGTTCTGCTATCCCCCAACTGCGGAAAACGCGCCAGCCCAAAGGCCAGCGCGCTTGCCGCAGGCAGCAGGCGCTTCGCCGCCGCCGCCCATATTCAGTCTTGCTACTTGATACTCAGTGCTTACGACTCACGCTCAGTGCGAAAGCTGAAACGGCGCCACCGGCTTCCGCCCTGTTTCCGCGTCATACAGCCCAAAGCCCAGCGACCTCCGGCTGCGCTGCTGCCAGGAGCGGATCTCCAGCGCATGCAGGCCTTTTTCCAGCACGACACTCACGGTATTGCCGCCTTCCTGCTCGGAATCGAAGAGCACCTGGCCGCCCAGGCGCACCAGCAGGCCGCGCGAATCTACTGCGTAGAAGGTGTAGGTGCCGGTTTCCGGGGCCTGGAAGTAGCCGTCGAGCGTCAGGGCCCAGTATTCGGCGTCTGCCGGTTCGGCATGGCTCAGGCTGATAGTGCTGGCGATGCCTTGGCGCAGCCGCCGCTCCGGCGTGAAAAATCCGGCTTTATCCTTCCGCCAGTCGCCTTCGTAATAGCCAAACTGCAGGCCGGGCAGGGTTTTCTTCACGGCGGCGGCTTTGAGCGGCGCCATCTGCGTGAAGGGCATGGACGTGACCCGGCTGGACAGCCCTGCCGGTGTGAAGGCGCGGGCTTTGACCATTGCGCTGCGGTTCAGCACGAAGGAACCGGTGTAGCGGCTGGAGTTCCGCGTCGGTTCGCTCCCGTCGAGGGTGTAATAGAGATCCAGCCCTTCGAGGCCGGCGGCAAGGGAGACCTGCACCGTATCATGGAAAACCGTGCGGCGGCTGCGGATGATGGGGCCGGGCGGCGTCACCACCGAAGCCTGCCCCTGGCCGGGCTCCTTGCGCAGCTCGAAGGCGTCGAAGACACGGCCTTCGTAGTCGATTGCCTTGAACACCAGCGAGTGATCGTAGATGGCAAAGGTGCAGAAGTGATGCCCTTCGCGCTGCTCCAGGGTAAACCAGCTCCGCGTCGGCGCGAAGGCCTCCACATAGCCGCCGGCACCGCCGGAATTGATGTAGATCGTGCCGCCCTGCTCGTTGATGCGGTCGTTGGTCAGCGGCCAGGAGCGCTCGTAGAGGTGGGTGTGGCCGAACAGGTCGAAATCCACGTGGTATTTGTCGAAGAGCGGCACGAGGTTCCGCGCCGCCGTGCCCAGGGAGGAAAGGCCCGTATACGTATTGCCGTGGTCGTCGGAGTCGGAGGAATAGGGCGGATGGTGGTGCACCACGATTTTCCAGACGGCTTTCGACTTCGCCAGCGCCTGATCCAGCCAGTTGTACTGCTCGGAGCCCTCGGACAGGTCGCGGTTGCTGTCGATCATGAAAAACTCGGCATTGCCGTAGGTAAAAGCATAATAATATTCCGGCCGGGGGTTGGCCATGTACTGGTAATAGTAATCGGCGTCGCCTTCGTGATTGCCCAGGACGGAAAACAGCGGCACGCGGGCCATGAGCGGATGCCCGCCGGGGAAGAAATGCTCGGTCCAGTCCTCTTTGCGGGGGCCCCAGTCCACGAGATCGCCGGCCAGCACCACAAAACTGGGGCGGGTGCGCCAGATCTGCTTCGAGATCACGCTCCAGGCCCAGGGGGTGTCGTCATTGCGCTGGGTATCGCCGATGAGGGCAAACATGAAGGCAGTGCTGTCCTTGACCGCCGTCTTGAAGGTGTACACCGGGCTTACATAGCGCACGCCTGCGGCGGTCTGGCTGGCCACGCGCCAGAAGTAGTTGGTCTCCGGGCGCAGGCCGGGCAGCTCCACTTCGTGCATCTGGCGCAGCCCGTCCAGCGACACCGAGCGGCTCAGGTTGGGGGCGGAAGCCTGGGGGAGCGCTTCGCCGTATTCGACGAGCGAGGTGGCCGCTTCCTGGGTTTCCCACAGGATCGTCATGCTGGTCTGGGTGGAATACTGCATGTACGGCATCACCGCAAAGCCCGGTGCGGGCTTCGGCGCGCCCAGCTGGGCGCGGAGGGGCTGGGCAGCGAGCGCCAGCAGCAGGCAGCAGGAGATCAGATGTTTCATCTTTCCGGAATTACAGGCGCAAGGTAGGCTGCACGGCGGAGGGATGCCGGGGCCGGAGGAAAATTTAGCGCTGGCATTACACAGGCGTAACATCGGAGGAGGCCGTTTTCAGCCGGTCCGGCGGCAGGCTGCTGCAATAACGTTGGCCCCTGCGCACCAGGACGTGCAGGAATCCGTAGGATCTATCAGGCAGCAGCCTGAATCCATGCTTCAATGACCCCTCTGCATCTGCTGATCACCGGCGCCACCGGCCAAACCGGGCGCGAAACCCTGCGGTCTTTGCTCGCAGCCGGAACCCCCCACACTTTCTCGGCCGGTCTGCGGCAGCCGGACCGCATGCCCTCCGATCTGGCCGGCGCCCTGCCGGTCCGCTTCGACTTTGAAGATCCGGCAAGCTTTCCGCCGGCTCTCGCCGGCGTGGACCGCGTATTCCTGCTCCGCCCGCCCCAGCTGGCCGATATCCGCATCTTCAGGCCGCTGATAGCGGCCATGCAGGCGGAGCAGGTCCGGGAGATCGTATTCCTCTCCGTCCAGGGTGCCGAAAAAAGCCGCATCATTCCCCACAACCAGATCGAACGGCTCATCCGGGAAGCCGGGCTGCGCTATATTTTTCTGCGCCCCGCGTATTTCATGCAAAACCTGACAAGCACCCTCCTGCCCGGGATCAGGCAAGACCGCGAGATTTTCCTGCCGGCAGGCCGGGCGCCGTTCAACTGGGTCGATGTGCAGGACGTAGGCGCCGCCGCAGCGCAGGCGATGCTCCGTTTCGATGCGCTGGAAGGGCAGATCTGCGTGCTGACCGGGACGGAAAACCTGCGCTTCGGCGAGGCGGCGGAAATCATCCGGGAAGAAACCGGCCTGCCGGTCCGCTTCACCGATCCGGGGCCCTTGCGCTTTTATCTGCGCAAACGCCGCGAAGGCATGGAATCAGGCAAAATCCTCGCCATGCTGATGCTGCATTACCTCGCCCGGTTTCAGCCCGAACCCGAAATTTCCGGCACCCTCGGTACCCTCCTGGGCAGGCCGCCGGGCACGCTGCGCGCCTATATCCGGCGCGAACTGCTCCCTGCATTACAGGGCTGAGCCCGGCAGCTACACAGAATCATCCCCCATTGTAACCCAGGTCACGGCCCGGCAGGCTGCTGCGCCGGTACTTTGCGGCATGGTTCTACCTATGATCCTGCAAGCATGAAGTACGTCATCATCGGAGGCGTCGCCGCAGGTGCCAGTGCCGCCGCCCGCCTCCGCCGCATGGACGAGCACGCAGAACTGGTGCTCTTCGAAAAAGGCGCGTTTATCTCCTACGCCAATTGCGGACTGCCTTACTATATCGGGGACGTGATCAAAGAACGCGACAAGCTGCTCGTACAGACTGCTGCTTCGTTTAAAGCCCGTTTCAATGCCGATGTGCGCATCGAGTCCGAGGTCACAGCCATCCACCGCGACCGCAAGACTGTCAGCGTGCTGCATCATCCCACCGGAGACACCTACGAGGAATCCTACGACAAGCTGCTGCTGGCCCCCGGCGCTGAGCCGCTGCGCCCGCCGCTGCCGGGCATCGGTCTGGAAGGCATTTTCACCCTGCGCACCGTGCCCGATACGGATCAGATCAAGCAATACATCCGCGACCGCCAGGTCCGCCAGGCGGTGGTTGTCGGCGGCGGGTTTATCGGGCTGGAAATGGCCGAAAACTTCCGGGAATTGGGCCTGGAGGTGCATCTCGTCGAGCTGGCGCAGCAGGTCATGGCGCCGGTGGATTATCCCGTCGCAGCGATGGTGCAGCAGCACCTCCGCCAGCATGGGGTGCATCTGCACCTGGGCGTCTCCGTCGGCAGCTTCAGCGAAGGCCCCGATGGGCTGACGGTGCACCTGAGCGACGGCAGCAGCCTGCCGGCCGGGATGGTCCTGCTGTCCATCGGCGTACGGCCTGATACCCGGCTGGCTGTGCAGGCCGGATTGAATATCGGCAAGGCACGGGGCATCGAGGTCAACGAATTCCTCCAAACCTCAGACCCCGACATCTACGCCGCCGGCGACGCCATCGAATTTGCCAACCCCATCAGCGGCCAGCCCCTCATCACCTACCTGGCCGGCCCGGCCAACAAGCAGGGCCGCATCGCAGCCGATAATATGGTGCTGGGCAATACGGAGACCTACAAAGGCTCGATCAATACGGCCATCGTCAAGATCTTCGACCTGACGGTCGCTACGGCGGGCATGGCCGCCAAGCACCTCGAAGCTGCCGGCATTCCGCACCAGGTATCCATCACGCACAGCGGTTCCCATGCCGGCTATTACCCCGGCGCCAGGCATCTGACCCTGCAGCTGGCCTTCGATCCGGCAAGCGGACGCATCCTGGGCGCGCAGGCGCTGGGCACCGAAGGGGTGGACAAACGCATCGACGTGCTGGCGCTGCTGATCCGGCAGGGCGGCACCATTGCCGACCTCACCGAGTTCGAGCATGCCTATGCGCCGCCCTATTCTTCGGCCAAAGACCCCGTGAACATGGCGGGATTCGTCGCCGAAAACCTCATGCATCAGCGCCTGCGGATCTACCACAGCCCGCAGCTCGGCCATCTGCCGGAGGGTGCCCTGCTGATCGATGTCCGCCGCCCGGATGAATACGAGGCGGGCCACATCCCCGGCGCTGTCAGCCTGCCGCTGGACGAACTCCGCAGCCGGCTCGATACGCTGCCACGGGAGCAGCCGCTCTTCCTCTACTGCAAGGCGGGGCTGCGGGGCTATCTGGCCCAGCGTATTCTGCTGCAGCACGGCTTCGGGCAGGTATCGAACCTTTCGGGGGGCTACTACCTCTGGAAGCACCTCGACGCGGAGCGCCAGGCGCTCCGGGCAGCAGCGGTACCTGTCTGACAGTCAGCGCCCTTTGAGCACGGCTTCTGCCAGGCGGTATTTGCGGCGGGGATACAGCCGCCAGGCCAGCCCCTAAGAAGCCATCCTTCCTGCTTTCTGCCTGCTGCTTGCTACTTCCTGCCTGTCCCCCGCTGGTGCTTCGTCATGCCGCCCATAATGCCCATCAGAATCCGCGTCTTCGCCCAGCGCGGCACGGTGCGCAGCGAGCCGACCAGCAGCTTGGAGAGGCCGCCCGGAAGGGTGCTGCTCCGCCGGCCCAGCGCCCGGAGCACGGGCACCCCCACCTGCTCCGGCGTCATGAAAAGATCCATCTTCATATCGGCGCGGGCTTCGAAGCCGCTGCGCACAGGTCCCGGCGCAGCAGCCAGCACGTCCACCCCATGCGGGCGGAGTTCGATGGCCAGTGCCTCGGCCAGCGACTGGACATAGGCCTTGGTGGCGGCGTAGTGCGCTGCGTACGGCACCCCCTGAAAGGCTACAATGGAGCTCATCAGCACGATGCCGCCCCGGCGCTGCGCGGCAAACCGCTGCCCGAAGTGATGCGAGAGCCGCAGCACGGCTTCGCAGTTGACCCGCAGCATATTCGCTTCGGTCTCCACCTGCGCATCCAGAAACAGGCCGGAGGTGCCGAAGCCGGCACAGGCAACGAGCAGGCCGATGTCCAGCCCTTCGCAGGCGGCGGTCAGGGCCTGTACGCCTGCCGGCTCCGAGAGGTCGGCGGCGGCGGTGCGGGTCTGGATGCCGTAGCGGCTGCGGAGCTCCGCAGCCCATGCGTCCAGGGTGCCGGCATCGCGGGCATTCAGGACCAGATGAAGGCCCGACTGGGCCAGGCGCTCCGCCAGCTCTTTGCCGATGCCGGAAGAAGCGCCCGTCACGGCCCCCCAGGGACCGTAGCGGCGCAGCAGCCGCTGCTGTTCTGCAATTGGAAATGCCATCTCACAGGTATTGGTGAGGGCAAAGCTAGGCGCGCCGGAGGGTGCAGAACGATAACAAATGTTTAGGGTTTCTGCCGGCTATGAGCTTCAGAATTTCCCTGCCCCTGCCTTCTTCAGCCGGCTCAGGTGCACCGGTGTGATGCCCAGATACGAGGCGATCATGTGCTGCGGCGCCCGGTTGTGGATGTTGGGGAATACCGCTGCGATCGCATCGTAGCGCTCCCGCGGACTGCGGGCATAGAGGTTTTTGATGCGGGAATCGAGGTAGATGAAGTAATACTCCGCGATGAGCCGCCCCAGCTTTTCGCCCTCGCGCAGGTGCGCGTAGCCCCATTCGATGGCGCTGCGCGGCATGACCACCGCTTCCAGCGGCTCCAGCGCCTGCAGGGCATACACAGAGGGCTGGCGGAGGATGAAGCTCGAATAGTCGGCGATGAACTGATGCTCCATCGCGAAGTGCACCGTGTGCTCCGTCCCGGACGGGTCGGCGGCGATGACGCGCAGGATGCCCTGGTTGATGAAGAAAATCTCCCCGGGCGTCTGCTGCGCCTCGCTGAGCAGCTCCCGGCGCTGGTAGCTGCGCAGGCTGCAGCCGCGGAGCAAGGCGTCCAGTTCGTCGTCGGTGGCATGAATCATCTGCCGGATGGCCTGGCGGATCTGCTGCATGGGGCTGGGAATCTGGCTGATCAACCAGCGGCGGCGGCAGATTGTTGAGGCAGGCGGCCTGCATTCAGGCTTCCGGGCCGAATACGGCCCCTTCCGCCACGCTGCGCCACGTGTCGAGGTCCTGGCGCACAACTGGCCGGAGGCATTCACGTCATCCGGCATCCACTCGGGGGCTCCATGATTTTGCGGTAGTGCTGCAAATGTCATGCTGGCCCTTTGGTAAGAATTACCGATTGTTTCTGAATTAGAACCTACGTGCAGTACGATCGATGAGTGATCTCCGTGAAACTTCGCTCCTTCGTGCCTCATATGGTTGCATCATGCTCCGTGGTAAATCCAGACGCAGAGATTCGCCACTCAGAAAGTAAGCACACTGAGAGACACTCAGCCAGGGTTGCTCCGTGTACCTCCGTGTCCTCGATGCCTCTGTGTAAAACCGGCCTTATATTTGGATGACTACCTTGTCCAGCATACAGGAAAAATCAGAAATACAGATGTATGTTTGGGTTCTCTTCTTCAATCAGGGCCAGACCCTCGGCTGTTTCCGAACCGTTGGCCCCGCTATTCGCCACATGATCTCTTCATTGTACGGTACCGTCTAGAACAAACCCCGCCGGTCCTCTAACTTGGATCATCAATGAACATGACATGAATGGGAATGGGTTCAGCCTGAACATACGCACGCTGCTGATGAGCAATACAGCGCTTTGGGTATGCATCCTGGCGGTGCTTTCCGTACAGGCGCAGCAGCGGAACCAGCTTTTTTTAGAATACACTCCAGGCACATCCGGGCCTTCGGTGGTGGCCGGGTATGAGCGAAGCCTGCATGTGAAGGAGCTGAAAGGCAAACTGTTTAACGGGCGGCACCTGGTGCAGCGGTCCCGGGCGGGCCTGTTCCAGATCAGCGGCGGGAATACCCACCTCATCGTCAATAGCCTGACGGGGTTCAGGTTTTGGAATGAAAAGACCGGAATAGGCATTGAACCGCTCAGCCTGGGCCTGGGCTTTAATCATTTAAGGTATTCCGACGTGGCGTATGAGTACCGGAACGGGGTTTTCACCGAAGGCAGGGTACAATACCGGGGTTATTCTCTTTCCCTCCATGCCCAGGTATTGGCTGTGAGCTATACGCTCCCGCTGGAAAAGCTGCCGCTCGTGATCCGCTTTGCTCCCGAAGCCGTGGCTTTTTTCAACCTGAAGCGCTATGATCCTGTAACGTTTGACCGCATACGGCTACCGGTTCCGCTGCGGGGTTTCCCCATTTCCGTAAACTATACCTTCTGATGCAACCTGTGAAAGTGCGCCTTTTCCTTCCGCTCTTGTGTGTGCTGCTGGCTTCCTGCGGCAGAGAAGGCTATGAGTTTTCAACCCGGCATACCGAGGAGCTATTCTGGGTTACCTACCAGGAAAGCACCATGCCTGTGGTGGTGGCGGGCAACAGCGCTTCAGACATGGTGATCCTGAAAGTGCACGGCGGCCCCGGGGGATCTTCCGTGCAGGAGTATCAGGCTGCAGACTGGGTGGAGGCATTCGAAAACGACTACCTCATGGCGTACTGGGACCAGCCCTTTTCGGGCTACTCCATAAACGAAAGTTTCCCCGACATCGAAACCTTTGACCTGTCGTATTTCCGGAGGTCGCTGGCTGCGGTGACAGCCTTTATCAGGCTCAAATTTCCCGGAAAAAAGATTGTGCTCTGGGGACAAAGCTGGGGCGGGCTGGTGGTGTGCGACTTTATTACCGAAACGGAAAATCAGGCATCCTATGATGGATGGATTCTGGAATCGGCCCTGAATACCAACGGCTTGCGGGATCACAATGGCCTGCGGGAGTCTATGATGCAGGTTGCCGCCCAACGGGCTGCTGCCGGAGAAACCCGGTGGGCCGAGGAACTAACCTGGATGGAGCAAAACCCCTACATCCCCGGTGTGTGGGACCGGGATTTATGGTTCAGGTATGAAGGCTATGCCGGTGAGCTTCTGGCTGACCTTGACCCCGATCCTTTGCTCTATATCCGGAAACGTAAACCGAGATACCAGATCCTGAGGCAAATCACGCACCGTCAGCGGTCGCAGTACAACGTTTTTGGGAGTGCGTTTAACTCAGACCTGTTCACCAGCGACAAGGTCTACACCTTCAACAAGGACCCTCAAATCCCGAATATCACCAAAAAGGGGCTGTTTATTCAGGGCAAACTCGACCGGTCGGTATCGGCCATATCCTCCGAAGCGTTCAGCGTGCTGGTGGGTCCGTTGCTCGATTTTAAACTGTATCCCAATTCGGGGCACAATCCGTCCATTGTAGATTACGACCTCTTTGTGGCGGATGTGAAATTGTATCTTGAGCAATTGTAGCCTTCAGGCGGCGGGCCATGTGAACAAAAACCCGTGGGTCATGCTCTTCAGGAAGAGGATGCCCCTTTTCTTTATTCCCCTTTTGCCCGCTCAAATCCAACCTGCATGATCCGGCCTCCGCTGAGAAAAAAGCCATCCGGACCCGAAAACCGCAGGGTATAGCCATCTGCCAGCATCATGCGGGGCGTGAGCAGCAGGCCGGTGCCCTGCTGCCCGCCGGTTATGTATTCAAATTGCTGATCGCCGAGGTATTTCAGGGTGATGCGGGCGCCGGTTTCGGTGTTTTTAAAGCTTCCGTTCAGCTTTTCAGGCACGAAGCCGGAGAAATCAGCCTCCAGCCGGGCCAGGGTGTAGGGCGCATGGGTGGGGTACCAGGCCGTGATCGTCCATTCGCCTTCAGGATTTTTTACAAACGATTGTTTGAAGGCGGGATCATACACCTGCCGGAATACATTTCCGCTTTCCCGTTCGAGGCGCACATCGTTTCTGCCCGTGCGGATCAGGTACAGCCCATCCTCTTTTTTCAAAAAACGAAAGACCGTGCCCTGTTCATCCAGGTACACCCCGGTTATTTCTTCCTCCGCAACAACCTCGCCGCCCGGTTCCGGCACAATGGGGTAGTCAGGCCCAGCAGCGGGATCGGCCCCGAGCAGGATGTCTGCAATACGCTGGTTCTGGTCCACGACATCGGTTTTGCCGCTGTTGCTGAACGTGATGAGGGAAAGTTGCTTTTCCGGAAACCGAAGCAGGGTGGCTTTCCACGCGCCGGTACCGCCATGATGAAACGTAATTTCCTGACCCCTGTAAATGGAAAATTCGAGGCCGTAGCCGTAAGCCGTTTCCGATATAATCCGCTGCTGGGAAGCGGCCACCGCCTTTTTGCGCAGGCCAGGGACTTTGCCCGACTGCACGAGCTGCTCAAACCGCAACTGGTCGGGCAGGGTGGTGAACAGGTTTCCATCACCCACTACATTCCAGATCCAGTCGTAGGTGGTCCAGGTATTGAAGTTGAAATACGGCTTTGCCACCGGCCCCTGAATGCGGCTGAAGTCGGCTTCGAAGCGGGTGTCTGGCATGCCCATCCGCCGGAAAAGGTCGTTGGTATATTCGACAAATGATTTTCCTGATACCCTCGCCACGATTTCGGCGAGCAGAATGTAATTGGAGTTCGAATACAGATACGCTGACCCCGGGGCAAAATTGAGCGTTTGCTGCCGCCCCAGCAGGTCGAGCACATCGGCATTGGCAAGGGTCATTTTCCACCAGGTGTTCCCCTGCAAAGCCAGCAGATCGTACACATCTCTGATGCCGCTGGTATGGGTAAGCAGGTGGGCCAGGGTGATGGAGTCGCGGATATGGGGATACAAGCCTGGGAAAAACTGCCGGATGTCGTCGTGGAGGCGGATGTTGCCGTCATCCATCAGGGAGAGAATGGCCAGGGCCGTAAACTGTTTACCGTTGGATGCAATGTTGAACCGCGTATCCGGCCCGATGGGAAGGGCGTTTTCGAGCTGTGCAAAACCCGCATATTGGGTATACAGGATGCGGCCATTTTTTACCACCCCAAAAGCCACACCCGGTGCCTGCGGCGGCACGTCCCGCCGGACGAGGGAGTCGATCAGCCGGGTTTGGGCGGGCGTAAGCGGTGTCTGGGCAAGGAGGGTGCCGGCGCATACCAGCAGCAGGGCGGCGGAAATAAGGATGCGTTGTTTCATTTCAGAGGTTTCTGCCGCCAAAACTGCCGGAAGATGCGAAGCCCGTCGCGCCAAATCACGATTTGATCCCAGATTCCGGGGCCTGACGCAGGAATTCGGCGGGGCTCAGGCCGGCGTATTTTTTAAACGCCCGGTTGAAAGTGGATTTTGAATTAAAGCCGCATCCCAGCGCGATGCCCAGCAGGGTATGTTGCTTGTGGGTGCCCTGGTTAAACTCGCGGATCACGGCCTGCACCCGGAAGCGGTTGACATAGTCGTTGAAATTCAGGCCGGTCCCTGTATTGATGGCCCGCGATACGTTGCGGGTGGTGGTGCCCAGGTGGGTGGCCAGGTCCGAAAGCGACAAAACCGGATTTTGGTAAAAATGGCCCTCTTCCATGGCCTGGTCGATCTGGCGCATCCAGGCGGCGGCGTCAAATGCGGGGCCCTCCTCTGCCAAAGGCAGTGAAGGTACAGCCGGAGGCAGGATTTCGGGGGCCGGCGGCAGGGGATGGCGGGCGGCAGCCAGCAATACATGTTGCCGGTATCCCTGTATGGCCAGGCCGTAACCCACCACCGACAGGGCGAGGTAGTACCAGTACTTGCGGCCAAATTCGCCCCACTCCGGGTTGAGGACAAAAAACAAGGCCCTGAGCACGATAATCACCAGAAACACGACCAGAAAACGCCGCACCCAGGTATAGGTTACTTCTTCGGCATAGCTCAGCTGGTCGAAAATCTGCTTTTGGTACTGCTGGTACAGGTGCAGGCTGGCCCCAAAGTACCCCATCAGGGAAACGAATCCCGCCACCTGATACCATTCGTCGAAGTCTTTGTCTTTGCCATCGGCATAAAATCCGGGTTCGGGGTACAAAACGGCATCAGCCACCGCAATGGCGAGGCTGTAGAGCAGGTATAAACCGCCCGGCACCAGGTGCATCCAGTCTTTTCGGCCAAAGGGTACGCCGGGATAGAGCAGGCTCCGGAGGTAAAACCGCATGACCGGGCCCATGAGCAATACCTGCTGCAGGGGAAGGTAAAACAGCACCTCGCGGTAGCCATCCAGCCCGTACCAGCCCGCATACCCGAGCATAAACGGGCTTACGTACAAGGCCAGCAACAGCAGCAGCAAGCCCAGCCACCGCCCCGAACGAGTGTCCCGGGTAATGCCCGTGAACGCTGCCCCGGCACTGAAAACGAGGGCGTGAACAAAGAAAATCAGCAGGGAGGAACTGAATAGTCCGAAACTAAAGGGCATGGGGTGAGCTATCGGGCCAAAGGAAATAGCTTACAGCGCCAACGTACACAACCGCCGGATGAGAGGCACAGGCCCGCCCGGATACCGGTGCGGAACACAGGGCCCGGATGCACGCTGCATCCGCCGCTCAGGTCTGAGCAGCTTCCCCGAACTGCGCCGTCCACACGGGGCTGTACCGGCGGTATGCCAGGGTGCCGATGAGCATCACGATGCCCACGCCGATCCCGACAAACCAGTAGAAAACCGTCATCGGCCTGCCGGCCTCGTCCAGCACAACCGCCGGCAGCCGGGTGAAGGTCTCGGCCATGAAGGCGCAGTACAAGCCGATCACGCTCCAGTACATGTAGTTGAAGTGCTGCAGGAGATAATCGGGGCGCTTGCGGGTGAGCACCGGATACATCCCGGCTGTCAGCGTGGCGATGCTCAGCAGCGCGAATACGTGGAAGATCCCAAAGCCGCCGTAAAGCCGGTAGATCAGGAAGGCGGTGAGATTGAGCACGGCCATCGCACCTGCGTACACGTAGCCCATGCGGCGGTGCGTGCGGGTGCCTTTCGGGCGAACGAGAACCCAAAGGCCTGTGGCCATGGCCACTACGGCGCTGGCCAGATGAACCATGCCTGTCAGGCTGGATACCAAGGCAGAGAAGTGCATAGCAGTCGGAATGGTCTTGGGTGGTTTCGGATGAAACGCCTCCCTCGCCGGTGAGGTTGCGCCGGTCGCGCAGAAAATCGGCATCCGGCACCTTCTGCCAGGCATCTTCGGCTGTCTGCCCGGCGGATGGGCCGCAGGAAGATCCGGACAAATCCCGTATCTTGAGCCATCTGCTGAATCCGGACTCCTATGCGCTATCTGACTGCTCCGCTGCTGCTCCTCGCTGCATTTCTGCACCTCTCCCTGATGCCGCCCGCCGATCCCGGCGAAGCCCGGGGCTGGATCCGCCTCTTCGACGGGCGCAGCCTTGCGGGCTGGACGCCCAAAGTGGCCGGATCGTCCTGCGGCACCGATTCCCTGGAGGTGTTCCGGGCGGAGCGGGGTGTGCTCAAAGCCGCCTACGACCGCTACCGCCGCTTCGACGGGCGATTTGCCCATCTGTTTTACCGCCAGCCTTTTTCCTCCTTTGTCCTCCGGCTCGAATACCGCTTCACCGGCGAGATGCTGCCCGATGCGCCCGTCTGGTGCTACCGCAACAGCGGCGTGATGTACCACGCCCAGTCTCCCGAAAGCATGGAGCTGCATCAGGGCTGGCCCGTATCGCTGGAGGCCCAGCTGCTCAGCAGCACCGACAGTGTGCTCCAGACCACAGCCAACATGTGTACCCCCGGCACGATGGTGCACATCGGCGGGGCGCTCACCGATGAGCATTGCATTCCCTCCCGCTCCCGGCATTACCCGGACAGCCAGTGGATCCGGCTGGAACTCATCGTCCAGGGCAACCGGTTTGCTGCGCACCTGATCGAAGGCGATACCGTGCTCACGTTCACCAGGCCCCAGCTCGGCGGCTATCTCCTGCCGGAATCCTACCCCCTGCCCGCCGGCACGCCGCTGCACAGCGGCTACATCGCCCTCCAGGCCGAAGGCCAGCCGGTCGAGTTCCGCAACATCCGCCTCAAGCCCCTGCCGCCCGAATAGCACCCCGGCTGTTAACGTTACGCCGGATTTTCCATCATGATCCGGAGGGCAGCGGAATCTATGCTGCGGTGAAATGGACATGCGGGCGTCGGGCGCCGCAACTGCGTACGGCTTGCTGCAGCCTGCTTCAGCGGGCGCAGGATCGTACCTGGGGCAGAATGTGCCGGGTTTTTTGTATGTTGGGACGCCGATGGGAATCCGGAGCACCGGTCCCGCAGCAGATCCGATGCCGAATCTTACCGCACAAGCACTCCGGGAACAGCTGAGCCAGGGCCATACGCATGGCCTGCGGCAGGTCTTCGAGGAGACGCACCGCTATTGCGTCCGGACCCTGATGCATAAGACCGGCTGCGATGCCAGCGATGCGGAGGACTTGTATATGGACGCCGTGCTGATTTTCCGGGAGAATATCCTCTCCGGCAGGCTGGCGCAGCTCAGCAACCTGCGCAGCTATATGTACGGCATCTGCTGGAACCTCTGGCGCGACCTGAACCGGTCCCGCAGCCGGTGGGAACGGGAGCAGAACGAGATCGAACGCCAGTTCTGGCTGGCTGCCGGCAAGTCCGAAACCCCTTTCGAGCCGGAAGATGCGGACCTGGTGCGCGAGCGCATCCGGCGCGTCACCGAGGCCCTCGGCCGCCTGGGCCAGACCTGCCGCGAGCTGCTGAACTATGTCTATGTGGAGCAATTGCCCCAGCAGGAGATTGCTGCCCGCATGGGCTTCGCCAATGCCAATGTCGTCAAGGTCACCCGCCACCGCTGCTACCAGCAGTGGATGAAGCTGATCGATTCCCCTGAAATCCCTGCGCATGGAACCTCGTGATCTGGAATTGCTGTCGGAGTACCTGGCCGGCGGCCTCGATGCGGCGGAAGTCCGGGCGGTCGAGGAGCGGCTGCGCGGAGATGCGGCGTTTGCCGCGGCGCTGGCGGCGCAGCAGGAGCGCATCGCCATCCTCCAGGCCGCAGCGCGGGCCGGTACCAAATCAGAGCTGCGGGCCGTGCTCCGGGAGGCAGATGCCCGCCAGGCGCGGGTCCGGGTCCTGTGGGCCGGAGCCGCAGCGCTCGCCGCAGTCCTGCTGGTGCTGCTGCTCATCCGCCAGCCCAAGCCGGATGTCCGCCAGCTGGCGCTGGCCGCTGTGGAGCCATACCCCATCGGCCAGATCCGGGGGGTGGCAGATGCCCGCCTTCCGGATTCAGTGGCGGCAGCTTACCAGGCAGGCCGCTGTGCGGAGGCCCAGCCGGCCTTGCAGGCGCTGATCGCCCGCCATCCCGAAGATCCGCTGCTGCGAATGTATGCGGCAGACTGCTTCACCCAGACCGGCCAGTACGCCGAAGCGCTCCGCCTGCTCCGCAGCCTGCAGCAGGACCCGCTGCTGGCCGATGCAGCCGGCTGGCGCATCGCACTCAACGAGATCCTGGCCGGCGGCTCGCCGCGCGCCCTGCTCGACAGCCTGGCGCGCAGCCCGCATTACAAGGCGAGGGAGGCAGCCCGCCTGCGGGATGCCTTGCCCTGAGGCGGCGCCTCAGGCCTGCCGGACGCGTGGAATCACCTCCGCGCCGATCAGGCTGATGGCATTCAGCAGGGCCTCCTGCGGCAGCGCCGCATTGTCCATCTGGAAGGTCAGCCGCGAGATGCCGCCCAGCGCTTCGCTGTGGCGCAGAATTTTAGCGGCTACGGTTTCCGGCCCCCCGACGATCAGCGCCCCGCCCGGGCCGGCCTGGGCGTTGAAAGCGCCGCGCGTCACGGGCGGCCAGCCGCGCTCGCGCCCGATGCGGGTAAAGGTCTCCGCATAGCCCGGATAATACTGCTCCACCGCTTCCTCATCCGTAGCAGCCACAAAGCCGAGCGAATGGAGACCCACCTTGAGCTGCTCCGGCGGATGCCCAGCCTCCCGGCCTGCCTGCCGGTAGAGGTCCACCAGCGGGCGGAAACGGCGGGTCTCGCCGCCGATGATGGCGACCATCAGCGGCAGGCCGAGCCGCCCTGCCCGGATAAACGATTCCGGGGTGCCGCCCACGCCTACCCATACCGGAAGCGGATCCTGCACCGGCCGGGGATACACCGCCTGCTGGCGCAGCGCCGGGCGGAACTTGCCCGACCAGGTTACGGTCTCCTGGCGGCGGATCTGCAGCAGGAGGTCCAGCTTCTCGGCGAAGAGTTCGTCGTAGTCCTCCAGGCGCAGCCCGAAGAGCGGGAAGGATTCGATGAAGGAGCCGCGCCCGGCGACGATCTCGGCGCGTCCGCGGGAAATGAGGTCCAGCGTGGCGAAGGCCTGGAATACCCGGACCGGATCGGCGGCGCTCAGCACCGTGACCGCGCTGGTGAGCCGGATGCGCTCCGTACGGGCGGCAGCGGCAGCCAGGATGACCGGCGGCGCCGAGTCCAGAAATTCGCGGCGGTGATGCTCCCCGATTCCGAATACATCGAGCCCGCAGCGGTCGGCGTGCCCGATCCGTTCGAGCAGCGCGGCGATGGACTCCATATTATTCAGAGACGCGCCGGTTTCGGGGTTGTAGGTGGAGGCAGCGAAGCTGTCGATTCCGATTTCCATGCAGGCAGATTGAGCGGCAAAGGTACGCCGCTTCCGGGATTATTTCCGGGGATGATAGAGTGCATGCACCTCGCGCAGGTATTCGCGGTCCACGTGCAGGTAGATTTCAGTGGTGGTAATGGACTCGTGCCCCAGCATGTCCTGCACGGCCCGGAGGTCGGCCCCGCCTTCAATGAGGTGGGTAGCGAAGGTATGGCGGAAGGTGTGCGGGCTCACCGGGCGGCTGATGCCGGCCCGGCGGGCTGTTTCCTGCACGATGGTGAAGACCGAGACCCGGGAGATCCGTCCGCCCCGCTGATTGAGGAATACATAGCTCTCATGCCCGCGCCGGACGGGCTGCGCCGCGCGCACCTCGCGCAGATAGCGCTCCAGCCACCGCAAGGCCGGGGCTCCTGCCGGCACGAGGCGCTCCTTGTTGCCTTTGCCCAGAATCCGCACAAACCCTTCCTGAAAAAAGACCCGCTGCAGCTCCAGATTCGCCAGCTCCGAGACGCGCAGGCCGGCGGAGTAGAGCAGCTCCAGCATGGCCCGGTTCCGGATGGCGGCGGCATCTCCGGGTTCGATGGCTGCCGCCAGCAGGGCTTCGACCTCCGGCACGCTGAGGGTCAGGGGCAGGCTGCGGCTCATCTTGGGCATCTCGATGCGCTCGCAGGGGTTGTGCTCCAGCAGCCCGTCGGAGAGCAGGAAGCCGTGGAAGGCCCGGATGGCGGAGAGGTTGCGGGCGAGCGAGCGCTCCTGCAGGTCGCAGACCTGCTGGAGATGGGTCAGAAACAGCCGCACATGGCCGGCATCGGCAGCGGCGGGCACCGCCACCTGCAGCGTCTGCTCCAGGTAGCGCGCATACCGGCCCGCGTCGTGCAGGTAGGCGCTGCGCGTGGGGCCTGCGGCACCCTGCTCGATCGCCAGGTATTGTTCGAATTCGCTCAGGGCACCGGCCCAGCTCAGGGTTTCAGAAGACATGGGATTGCAAAGCTGCCCGCGAATCGCGTAGTTGCGCTTCAGTGCCGAAAAGTATGAAAATTCTGATTATCAACGGCCCCAATCTCAATCTCCTGGGCCGCCGGGAGCCTTCGGTGTACGGCTCCGACACCCTGGACGCCGTGCTCGCCGAACTGGAAGCCGCTTTCCCCGAAGCGGCCCTGGCTCATTTCCAGTCCAATCACGAAGGCGCCCTCATCGACCGCATCCACGAGGCCGTGCTGGACCCGCCGGACGGCGTGGTGGTCAACCTCGGCGCTTTCACCCATTACAGCTACGCGCTGCTCGACGCCCTCCGCATGCTGCCCTGCCCCATCGTGGAGGTGCATCTGTCCCACCTCTTCAGCCGGGAGCCCTTCCGCCATGTGTCGGTGATCAGCCCGGCCTGCAAGGGCATGATTTCCGGCTTTGGCAAGCACAGCTACCACCTCGCGCTGCAGTGGCTGCTGCGCCTGCGTTCATGAGGGCTCGTGCAGCTCGTGGATGAGGCTGGCCACCAGCCCCGTCCAGCCTGTCTGGTGGGATGCGCCCACGCCCCGGCCCGTGTCGCCGTGGAAATATTCGTAGAACAGCAGGTGATCCTGAAACTGCGGGTCTTCCTGAAACAGGGCTGCTTCGCCGAATACCGGCCGCCGCCCCTGCGCATCCCGCTGGAAGATCGAGATCAGACGCCGGGCCAGGTCATCGGCGATCTCGCGCAGGCTGCGCTGTTGCCCGGAACCCGCGGGGTGCTCCACCCGGAAGTCTTCGCCGTAGTAGCGCTGAAAGCGGCGGAGCGACTGGATGAGCAGGTAATTGACTGGAAACCAGATCGGACCGCGCCAGTTGGAGTTGCCGCCGAACATCCGCGAATCTGATTCCGCCGGCTGATAGGATACTGTGAAGGACTGCCCGCCCAGGTGCAGGGTGTAGGGGTGTGCCAGATGCTCCCGCGACAGCGCCCGGATGCCGTAGCTGGAGAGGAATTCAGCCTCATTGAGCATGCGCTTCAGCAGCTGCTTCATGCGGCGGCCCCGGAGCAGCGAAAGCAGGTGGGTGTGCTTTTTACCCATCTCTGCCCAGCGCGACACCAGGCTCGCCAGGTCGGGGCGGTATTCCAGAAACCACTCCAGCCGCCGGGTAAACTGCGGCGCCGCCTCGAACAGCTCATGGTCCAGCACCTCGACCGCATACAGCGGGGAGAGCCCCACCAGCGAACGCACCTTCAGCCGCACCGGATGCCCGCCGTGCATGCTGATCACGTCGTAGAAGAACTGGTCTTTCTCGTCCCAAAGGCTCATGCCTTCGCCGCCCAGATCAGCCAGGGCCTCGGCGATGTAGAGGAAATGCTCGAAAAACTTGGTGGCGGTGGATTCATACACCGGATTTTCGCGGGCCAGCTCCAGCGCGATGCGCATCATATTGAGCGAGTACATCGCCATCCACGACGTGCCGTCGGCCTGCTCCAGCTTGGTGCCCGCCGGCAGCTCCGCGCTGCGGTCGAAGACCCCGATGTTGTCCAGGCCCAGAAAGCCCCCTTCGAAGACGTTGTTGCCTTCGGTGTCTTTGCGGTTGACCCACCAGGTAAAGTTGAGCAGCAGCTTCTGGTAGATTTCTTCGAGAAAGGCGCGGTCGCCGGGCTTGCCGGTCAGGCGCTGCTCGATCCAGTACACCTTCCAGGCTGCCCAGGCATGCACAGGCGGGTTGACATCCGAAAAATTCCATTCATAGGCCGGCAGCTGTCCGTTGGGGTGCATGTACCACTCGCGGGTGAGCAGCAGCAGCTGCTCCTTGGCGAAGTCCGGGTCCACAAGCGCCAGCGGGATGCAGTGGAAAGCCAGATCCCAGGCCGCATACCAGGGGTATTCCCACTTGTCGGGCATGGAGATGATGTCGGCATTGTTCAGGTGGCGCCAGCGGGCGTTGCGGCCATGCTTGCGCGCCGCCGGCGGCGGCGGAAATGCCGGATCGCCTTCGAGCCATTCGGGGATGTCGTAGTAATAGAACTGCTTGGTCCAGAGCATGCCGGCCAGGGCCTGGCGCTGGATGGTGCGCAGCTCCGCATCCGGGATATGGCGCTGCAGATGCGCATAAAAGGCATCGGCTTCGGCCTGGCGCTGCCCGAACAGGCTGTCCGCCTCCGCGAAGGGCGCAGCGAGGCCGGCCGGCCCCAGCCGGAAGCGGTACTCCACCGATCCGCCCGCAGGCACCTGCGCCTGAATCCACGCGGCGCACTTGGTGCCGCGCAGCTCCGGATTGACGGCTGCCGCGCCCTGCACCACATGGTCGTTGATGCCGTCCTTGAAGTAGCCCTCAGCCGGCTGGCCGTAGAGGCGCTGGGTATTGGAATCGTTTTCGCAGAAAAGCCACTGCACGGGCTGCTCCGCGTACAGGGCCATGGGCGGCAGGTCCGGATGGGAGATCTGCACACGGTCCGGAGCGAGGGCTTCCAGCAGCGGACGCGGGCGCCCCGGCGCCCAGGACCAGGTATTGCGGAACCACAGCGTAGGCAGCAGGTGCAGCAGGGCAGCCTCCGGGCCGTGATTCACCGCCCGGAGGCGGATCAGCAGGTCCTCCGGGCCTGCCTTGGCGTATTCCACCCACACATCGAAGTAGCGCTTGTCCTGCCACACCGGAGTGTCCCAGATCTCATACTCAGGCTGTTGCTTGCTGCGCCGGCGGTTTTCGCGCACCAGATCCTCATAGGGAAACGCCGCCTGAGGATACTTGTAGAGCATCTGCATCCAGGCGTGCGAAGGCGTATGGTCGAGGTAGTAGTACAGCTCCTTGACGTCCTCGCCGTGGTTGCCGTCGGGGTTTCCGAGGCCGAACAGCCGTTCTTTGAGCATGGAGTCCCGGCCATTCCAGAAGGCCGGGGCAAAACAGAGCAGCTGGCGGTCGTCGGAGATGCCGCCGATCCCTTCCTCGCCCCAGCGCCAGGCCTTGCTGCGGGCCAGGTCGTGGGGGTAGTGGAGCCAGGCATTGCCGCCGGCGCTGTAGTCTTCACGTACAGTTCCCCACTGACGGTCAGACAGATAGGGGCCCCATTTCTTCCAGGGCTGCGCTCCGGTGCGGGCGGCTTCCAGCCGGATATGTTCTGCGGTAGGCTGCATGCTGCGAGGGTGATGATGCGGGAGGAAAAATAAAAAAATCTGGTTCCATGTTTTTCAATTCTCAGAAAATACTTAAGTTTGCATCCCGTTACGATCACTGTGGGATTGACCCGTAGTATAATGGTAGTACGACGGATTTTGGTTCCGTTTGTGGGGGTTCGAATCCTCCCGGGTCAACATGATCTATGTCTTCTCAGGTCAAAATATTCTCGGGATCTACTTCCCGCTATTTGGCAGAGAAAATTGCTGAATTCTTCGGCTCGCCGCTTGGCAGTATCGAGCTGATGCGGTTCAGCGACGGCGAGATTCAGGTGTATTATGAAGAGTCGATTCGCGGATGCGATGTGTTTCTGGTGCAATCGACCTTTTCACCCGCAGACAATCTGATGGAGCTGCTGCTCATGATCGATGCAGCCAAGCGGGCTTCGGCCAATCAGGTTATCGTGGTGACACCGTATTACGGGTACGCGCGCCAGGACCGCAAATCCAAAGCGCGCGTTTCTGTCGGCGCCAAGCTGGTCGCCAACCTGCTCACCGCAGCAGGCGCCAGCCGGGTAGTGACCATGGATCTCCATGCCGGACAGATTCAGGGTTTCTTTGACATTCCGCTCGATCACCTGGACGCTTCGGCGGTCTTTGTGCCGTATCTGAAGAGCCTGGCGCTCGACAACCTGTGCATCGCTTCGCCCGACATCGGCGGCTCCGCCCGCGCGAGGCGCTATGCGCAGTTTGTAGGCGCCGAACTGATCATCGTGGACAAGCACCGCGTGCGGCCCAATGAAATCGAATCGATGCAGGTCATCGGCGATGCGCGGGGCCGCAACATCGTGCTCGTGGACGACCTGATCGATACGGCAGGCACGCTCTGCAAAGCTGCCGACCTGCTCCTGCAGGAAGGCGCAATTTCAGTCCGCGCAGTTGCCACCCACCCCATTCTCTCCGGTTCGGCGTATGAGCGCATCCAAGGCTCCCGCCTCGAAGAGGTCGCTGTCACCGATACGATTCCCCTGCGCAAGGAAGTCCCCAAGCTGAAGGTATTGAGCATCGCTCCGGTTTTCGCCAAAGCATTCCGGAAAATCCATAATTACGAATCGATCAGTTCCCTGTTCATAAACTGAAGAATTACATGAAGACGATTGAGCTGCAGGCGGCTGAACGCCCCAACGTAGGCAAGCGCGCCACCCGTATCACGCGCCGCTCCGATAACGTGCCCGCTGTGATCTACCACAACAGCAAGGCCCGCCATATCGAGGTGGCCTACCGCGAGATGCAGAGAGCCCTCTATACTTCCGAAACGTACATCGTGAAGGTGAACGTGGCAGGCGAACTGGTCAGCACCATCGTGCGCGACGCGCAGTTTCATCCCGTTACCGAACGCATCCAGCATGTGGACTTCCTCCAGGTGACGGATGACAAGCCCGTGGAGCTGAAGCTGCCCGTCCGCCTCGTCGGAACCCCCGTCGGGGTGACCAAAGGCGGCAAGATGGTCACCAAGGTCCGGAGCCTCAAGGTGCGCGGCATTCCTTCCCAGCTCCCGGATCAGATCGAGGTCAATGTGTCCTCGCTCGACCTCGGCGGCACCATCAAGGTCAAAGATGCCAGCATCCCCAACGTTGAAGTGCTGGCTTCGCCTTCCACGGCTATTGCCAGCGTCGAAATCCCCCGCGCACTCCGCGGCAAGTAAGCCTTCGGCCCCCTTCGGCAAACATGATACGCAGCCCAGTCCTGTTCTGCAGGATTGGGTTGCCTGTTTATATCCCTCCGCCCGATGAAGTACCTGATTGCAGGGCTCGGCAACCCAGGGCCCGAATACCGAGACACCCGGCACAATGTCGGGTTTATGGTGCTCGAACAGCTGATCTTCCGCTTCGGCGCAAGCGCCCAGTCCGACCGCTATGCGCAGACGGCGCTCATCCGCCACAAGGGGCGCATGCTGCACCTCATCATGCCCATGACCTACATGAACCTCAGCGGCAAGGCGGTGCGGTATTACATGGAAAAGCTGGATCTCACCCGGGATCAGCTCCTGGTGATTGTAGATGACCTGGCACTGCCCGCCGGGCAGGTGCGCCTGCGGCCCAAAGGCTCCGACGGCGGCCACAATGGCCTGAAAAGCATCAACGAACTGCTTGGTTACCAGGAGTATGCCCGCCTGCGGATCGGCATCGGCTCGGACTTCCCCCAGGGCCGCCAGGCAGACTATGTGCTCTCGCCGTTTACTGCGGAGGAATGGCCGCGCATGCGCGAGGCGCTGACGTTCTGCGAAGATGCCGTGCTTTCCTTCGCTACCGCCGGGCTTTCGCTCACCATGAACCAGATCAACAGCCGGAAATAGGCTCAGCCGGCGCTCCAGCCGCCGTCCACCATCAGGCAGTCGCCGGTGACGAAGGCCGCGCCATCGCTGGCCAGAAACACCGCCACCGAAGCCACTTCGTCCGGACGCGCCATCCGCCCGATGGGCTGCGTGGCGCTCATCTCGCGGTAGGCCTGCTCCGGATCGGGATACTCGCGCAGGCGCTGCTGCACAAACGGGGTCTCTACCCGGCCCGGGCAGATGGCATTGGCCCGGATACCCTGCTTCGCATGGTCCAGCGCCAGGCAGCGCGTGAAGCCCACCACGGCAAACTTGGTGGTGCAGTATGCCAGCCGGTCCTGAATGCCGACGATGCCGCCGATCGAGGCGATATTGACGATGGCGCCCGCCCTGCGCTCCACCATCGAAGGCAGAAAGGCCTTGGTCAGGTTGAATACCCCCCGCACATTGACCGCATACATGCGGTCCAGGTCCTCGCCGCTGGTCTGCAGCAAGGTCCCTACGCCGCCGATGCCGGCGTTGTTGACCAGGATGTCCAGCCTGCCGGCCTGGGCCAGCACCTGATCTGCCGCTTGCCGGCAGCCAGCCTCGCTGGCCACGTCGAGGTGCAGAAACCGGGCACCCCGGACCGATGCGGCAGCTGCCTCGCCTGCGGCGGTCTGTATGTCTGCCATATACACTGCTGCACCGGCTTCTGCCATCGCTGAGGCAATGGCCAGGCCGATGCCGGAGGCTGCGCCGGAAACCAGCGCCGTTTTTCCTTCCAATGAAAACCGGGTCATAGCGGAATACGCTTACGAGATCAGTGGGAATCGCGGGGCACGTCCGACCCGGAGCCGCCGCGCAGGAAATCGAAATCGGCACCCAGGTGCGCCTGCTGCACATGCTGCACATACAGGCTGGTATAGCC
The DNA here is from genome assembly GCA_033765305.1 of Bacteroidia bacterium. Lineage (GTDB taxonomy): Bacteria > Bacteroidota > Bacteroidia > J057 > J057 > RDXT01. The sequence goes on along the minus strand of JANRID010000065.1, from coordinate 92,353 downwards.
CCGGCTGGCAGCGGGCGCGGGCGGCTGCCAGGCAGCCCGGCGGCGGGCCAGTTCCGCTTCGTCCACCTCCAGATGCAGGCGCCGCGCCGGAACATCCAGCTCGATCCAGTCGCCGGTCTGCACCAGGGCCAGGGTGCCGCCGACGGCGGATTCGGGGGATACATGCAGCACCACGGTGCCGAATGCGGTGCCGCTCATCCGCGCATCGGAAATGCGCACCAGATCCCTTACGCCGCGCTCCAGCAGGCGGCGGGGCAGGCCCATATTGCCGACTTCCGGCATGCCGGGATAGCCGCGCGGTCCGCAGGACTGCAGCACGAGGATGCTCGTCTCATCGATCTCCAGCTCCGGATCGTCGATCAGGCGGTGATAGCTTTCAATATCCGGAAATACCACTGCGCGGCCCCGGTGGCGCAGCAATGCGGGCGAGGCCGCCGCGGGCTTGATCACGGCACCGTCTTCGCAGAGGTTGCCTGTGAGCACTGCGATTCCGGCCTCTTCCTGAAAGGGCTGATCTGCCGCCGCGATCACCTGGCGGTCGTAGCAGGCGGCATCGGCCGTGTTTTCCCCGATGCTGCGGCCATTGACGGTCAGCGCGCCGGTGTGGAGCCGGCTGCCCAGCTCCCGCAGAACGGCGGGCAGCCCGCCGGCATAGTAGAAGTCTTCCATGAGATACTGGCCGGCCGGCATAAGGTTGACCAGCAGGGGAATCCCCCGGCCCCAGGCATCCATATCCTCCAAGGTCAGCGGCACGCCGCAGCGTCCGGCAATGGCCAGCAGGTGCACGACGGCATTGGTGGAGCCGCCGATGGCGGCATTGGTTTTCACCGCATTCCCGAATGCCTCGCGGGTGAGGATGCGGGACATGCGCAGATCTTCGCGGACCATCTCGACAATGCGGCTTCCGGAGCGGTGCGCCAGCACCTTGCGGCGGGCGTCCACGGCGGGGATCGCCGCATTGCCGGGCAGCGAAAGCCCCAGGGCCTCCACCATGCAGGCCATGGTAGAGGCGGTGCCCATCGACATGCAGTGGCCCCGGCTGCGGGACATGCAGCTTTCGGCTTCGTGGAATTCCTCCAGCGTCATCTGTCCGGTGCGCCGCGCCTCGTCGAAGCGCCATACATCGGTGCCCGAGCCGATGTCGCGCCCCCGGTACTTGCCGTTGAGCATGGGCCCGCCCGATACGACAATCGCCGGCAGGTCCACGCTGGCGGCGCCCATCACGAGCGAAGGGGTGGTTTTGTCGCAGCCGCAGAGCAGCACGACCCCGTCGATGGGATTGGCGCGGATCGATTCCTCCACGTCCATGCTGGCCAGGTTGCGGTAGAGCATGGCGGTGGGGCGGATGAGGGTCTCGCCGAGGGACATGACGGGAAACTCCACCGGAAACCCGCCGGCTTCCAGGACGCCGCGCCGTACATGCTCGGCCAGCTCACGGAAATGCGCGTTGCAGGGCGTAAGTTCCGACCAGGTGTTGCAGATGCCGATCACCGGGCGCCCGTCGAAGACGTGGTCGGGCAGGCCCTGGTTCCGCATCCAGCTCCGGTAGATGAAGCCCATTTTATCCTGTTTGCCAAACCAGGCCTGACTGCGCAGCGGAGACATAGCGAAGCGGGGATTGATGCGGGATACTACAAAAAAAGAGGCTGCCAACCTAGGGCAGCCTCGCAAGATTTCAGCGGAACGCAGGGATCAGTTCCGGATGATATTTTCGACCCCCTGGAGGTTGACCTTGTCGGCGGCGCCGTCGCAGAGGATTTCGGCCTTGAATTCGAGGTACACGGTCTGGTTGTAGCGCGAATCGACGGCGTTGAACTTCAGGGTGGGGATGACCGAGTTGAGCTGCATTTCCACGAGCGGGGTATTGGCAGCCAGCACGGAATGGCGCAGCACATCGCCGGCGGGGGAGAGTGTCACGGAGAAGAGGGCCTGGCCCAGGCCGCACACGCCGCCGTCTTTGAGCTTGGTCTTGATGAGTTCTTTCATCTTGTCATTGCCGCCTGCGTAGGTGCGCACCCCGAATTCGGGGCCGGGGACATTGGCGTGGGTCTCCTGGTGGCTGGGATCGGGGCTATAGCCTGCGCCGGGGCGGTAGCCGGGGGCATTGCCGCCGGTCTGGGGCTTAGGCTGCGCAACGTTCGTGCCGGGAGCAGGCTTGTAGAGGGAGGGATCGGCATCGGGATCCTGGTAGGAGAAGCCTTTCCAAGACTGGTCATCGGCGGCGGAACGCGGGCGGGAGGGGGCAGCGCCGGGCTTCACGCCGGGGGTTACCGGAGCGGTAGCGGGCGTGCCGCCCATGGCGCGGATCTGGCCCTGCAGGACGGCGAGTTCGCCCTGGAGCTGCACGACGGCCCGCATCAGGGCAGCCACGCGGTCGCTGTCGGGCGTGGCGCTCAGATCGGGCATGACATCGGACATGCTGGTGATGCTGTTGCCGCCGGCGAGGAGGGAGCGGCGGGTCTGCTCCATCTGGAGGGCGGTCTGCTGGCGGCGGAGTTCGCGTTCGAGGGTGATTTCCTGTTCGCGGGCCTGGCGCACGCGGGCGAGGTTGCTGGCGTCCTGATTCTGCTTTTCGACCTCGGCCACTTTGCGCTCGGCTTCAGCCTGGAGGCGCCGGATTTCCTCCTGGATGCGCTGGTATTCGTCCTGGCGGCGCTTGCTTTCCTCTTCGGCGCGGCGGCGGTCCTGCTCCATGCGGTCGAGCTCCATCTGCTCGCGGCGCTGGGCGGCCTCTTCCTGCTTGCGGACGATCTCCTCCTCGATGCGGAGCAGATCCTGGTTGGCGCGGTCCTCTTCCTGCTGGCGGCGGCGGGCTTCCTCCTCGCGCTGGCGGCGGGCTTCGGAAAGCTGGCGCTTCTGCTCTTCAAGGTTCCGGATTTCCTGCTGGATACGCTCCTCTTCGCTCATGGGCACCTGCTGCGGGGCATCGGCCTGACTGCCGGGCTTATCGCCTTTTTGAGGGGCATCGTCGAGGAAGAGGCCGCCGGCTCCGCCGGAGTTGCTGCCGCGGGAGGCGGAGGCCTGCTGGCGGGCTGCTTCTTTTTCGGCTTTGGCGCGCTCGGCAGCGAGGCGCTGCTCGCGCTTTTTCTCCTCTTCGATGCGCATTTTTTCCATCTGCTCCTTCAGCATGGCCAGCTCCTGCTCTTTGGCCTGGCGGGCGGCGTCTTCCCGTGCGCGGGCTTCCTTGTCTCCCTCCATCGCCACGGCAGCCGAAGGCGTCGCAGGCGCGGTGGCGACCATGGGCGTCATGGCGGCGGCGGCAGCGGGATCGGGCTGCGGGCGGGCGGGCGGCTGCTGCATGGCAGGCTCAGGCTGCGCGGCGGGTGCGGCAGGCGTCTGCTGGGCAACCGGCTGCGAAGGCGCCGGCTGCACCGGTGCGGGCTGAGCAGGCGCCGGCTGCACAGGTGCAGGCTGCGCTGGGGCCGGCTGGGCCGGCACAGGCTGGGCGGCGGGCTGCACAGCCACAGCCGGGGCGACTGCACCTTTGGCGATCTCGTTGTTGAACACTTCGATGGGGCGGTAGGCATTGTCACGGCCTTCCACACACTCGATTTCGGGCTTGATCTCGAAATACACGGACTTGGGCCCTTTGAAATCCCGCGTGTCCCACTTGATATTCTTCACGATGTCGATTGCCGAACTCTTGTAGCAGTCGACTTTTCCGTTCAGCGGCTTCACATCGAGCACATACCCGGAGGGGTCGATCCGGACTTCCAGATAGATCCGGTCGGTGCCGCAACAGGTTGTTTTGGCCTGCAGTTCAGCGAGCACATACGATTTGACCGTATGCTTGTTGTCGTTGAAAATAAAGGTCTTGGTATCAGCCAGCAGCTTGGTGACATCCACTTCCGGCTGAGCCATTGCAGGCAGGAACAACCCGACACCGAATCCCAGGAGCAGCAATCGGAGTTTCATATGGCAAAGGATTTTGTGACGGTTCAAGGAGTTGACAGAGGTGCAGAATCGTGGTGAATATACGGCGAAATGCCCGATTTATACAGAAATAATCCCAAAAGCCGAAAAAAACAGCCTGGGCGATCTATGCGGCGGCCAGGCGCAATTTATGCCGGACGCTTCTGCCGGCGCGGATGTGGTGGGCCGCTTCGGGGGCAGCATCCGGCGGCAGGGCACCGGGCTGGATGCCGGCGATTTCATCGAGCAGGCCGAAGATTTCGCCGAGGTCTTCGGAGGTGACCAGCCGGATCCGGTAGGGTTTGAAATGGGCCAGGCTCCGGAAGTACGCCGGATAATGGCGGCGCATTTCGCAGATGGCAGCCCGCTCGCCCTTCCAGGTGACCGACATGAGCAGATGGCGGCGGCACATCTGCACGCGCTCGTGCACGGAAGGCGGCTCCAGCAGTTCGCCCGTCCGGAGGAAGTGCTGGATTTCGCGGAATATCCAGGGGTACCCGATAGCAGCCCGGCCGATCATGATGCCGCTGATCTCCGGATACAGGGTCTTCATCTGCAGCGCCTTCTGGGGGCTGTCCACATCGCCGTTGCCGAAGATGGGGATTTCGATGCCCGGGTGCGCCGCTACGCGGGCGATAGGCTCCCAGTCGGCTTCGCCCTGGTACATCTGGACCCGGGTCCGCCCGTGGATGGTGAGGGCCTTGATGCCTGCATCCTGCAGCCGGAGGGCTACCTCCTCGATGCGGATGCTGGCAGGATCCCAGCCGAGCCGGGTTTTGACGGTCACGGGCAGGTGGGTGGACTGCACGATCTCGCGGGTCAGGCACTCCATTTTGGGAATGTCGCGCAGGATGCCGGCACCGGCGCCTTTGCAGGCGACCTTGTTGACCGGGCAGCCGTAGTTGATGTCGAGCAGTTCGGGGCCGGCGGCTTCGACGATCCGGGCCGACTGCCGCATGGGTTCCGATTCGGCGCCGAAGATCTGAATCCCGACGGGGCGCTCCTCGTCGTAGATATCGAGCTTTTCGAGGCTCTTGTCTGCCATGCGGACAAGGGCTTCGGAGCTGATGAATTCCGTGTACACCAGATCGGCGCCCGATTCCTTGCACAAGGCGCGGAAGGGCGGATCGCTCACGTCCTCCATAGGCGCCAGCAGCAGCGGATACGCCCCGATGTCGATGTTCCCAATTCTGACCACGGCACCTGCTTCGTTTGGATTGGCATGCGAAGGTACGAAAAATCCCCGGGAATGACATGAAGGATGCGTGCTTCCGCAGTCGGACACGGGCTTCATGGCGGCACCGGCAGTGTAGAGAGCGGCGGCAGGCCGGATTTCCACACCTGCTGCTGCATTTTTTCTGAAAATGTGTAACTAGAAGGCGCATTGCCCTGTTTAAGTCGATCAAGCTGACTGGCTGCATGACAGACTCTGTTTCCGCCGCAGGCGGCGTCCGGCTTCGTCCGGCTCTTGTGATTCTGATTTCCCTGCTGGTGTACCTGGCGGGAATGGTGCTGCTGGTGCAGCCGCTGATCTGGGCGGCAGGCTGGGCAGCGGGCCTGGATTCGGCGGGGATGCAGGCCTTGATGAGCGGCGATCTGGCGGTGCATCCGCAGGGGGCCATGCTGGTCCGCACGCTGCAGGCCGCCTATCAGTGGCTCTGCTGGGGGCTGGCCGGGGCGGCAGCCCTGGTGCTGGCGCGCGACGGCGCGCTGCTGCGCCTGCCGGCAGCGCATCCCGGGCTCCAGCTCGGCATCTCGGCCCTGCTCATGGCTGCGGCGATCCCGCTGGTAGGGCTGCTTACGATCCCGGAAGACGCGCTCCGGCTGCCGGCCTGGCTGGCGGAAGCCGAGCGCAGCATGCGCGCGCAGGAAGCGCAGGCGCAGCGCATTCAGCTGGGCCTGCTCTCCGAGCCGGGCATGGGTGCCCTGCTCGCCAATCTGGCCGTCTTCGCCCTGACGCCGGGTATCTGCGAGGAGCTTTTCTTCCGCGGCATGCTCCAGCGCCAGCTGGGCAGGCTGATGCCGCCGCTGGGAGCTGTTCTGATTACTGCCCTGGTATTCAGTGCAGTGCACTTCCAGTTTTATGGCTTCTTCGCACGGGCGGTCCTGGGCCTGCTCCTCGGGCTCACGGCCTGGCGCAGCGGAAGCCTCCTGCCCGCCATGCTCGGCCATGCGGTATTCAACGGGATTATGGTCATCGGCGTGCGCCTTGCCCTCGACAGCGGGATGCCCGCCGAGGCCGTGCTGCGCGACGAACTCCCGGCCCCCCTGTGGCTGAGTCTGCTGGCTGCCGCGCTGACGGCCCTGCTGACCGTGCTGCTGATCCGGATTACCCAACCTTCAACTTCTGTCGACTCCCGGCATGCGTGACCGAAACCTGGCACTGCGCGTTATTACGGCGGTTATCGCCGTCTCCATCGTCATCCCGGCCCTCATCTGGTCGGCTTATGGCATGTGGCTCTTTTGTGTGGTGGTCTCGATGGTGGCGCTCTGGGAGTTTCTCCGGCTGATGGACATCCGGCAGGGGCATTATCTGTGGACGCTGCTGGGGCTGGGGCTGCTGTACTGGCTGATCCGGCTGCTGCAGCAGGCGCTGCCCCACAGCGATCTCGCGTATGCCGAAAATACGGTGGGCGTGCTGTCGCTGCCCCTGATGATGCTGGTGGCGCTTTTCGATCCGGCACTGGAGCAGCCCGAGCGCCGCCTGGGGCATATGAGCCTGGGCATGCTCTACTGCTACCTGCCGTTGGTCCTGTTTTACGACTTTTCGCTGCGCGATCCGCAGACGCTCCAGTACGACTTCCGGCTGCCGTTCGGGGTGCTGTTTCTGACCTGGACGCTGGATGTGGTGGCTTACTTCACCGGCCGCTGGATGGGCCGCAGGCCGCTGTATCAGCGCATCAGCCCGAAAAAGACGTGGGAAGGCTCCATCGGCGGCGCCCTCGGATGCCTGGCGATGGCAGCGGGCATGCAGGCGCTCTTCCAGCCTTCCAGCTACCATTGGGTGGTCATCGCTGCGATCATCTCTGTCTTCAGCCAGCTCGGCGATCTGGCGGAATCAATGTTCAAGCGAAGCGCGCAGCTGAAAGATTCCGGGTCCATTCTGCCCGGGCATGGCGGCATGCTGGACCGCTTCGACGGGCTCTTCGTCTCGGCGCCGTTTATTTATTTGTATTTTTTGTGGAACTGAATTGCCGGAAACGCAAGGGAGCCAGAAGCGTTTTGCATGTTTAATATATTGATAATCAAGCATTGCAATCCGGGGATCTTTCTATAATTTGGCTGCTCCGTTTTCTGTTTATGTAACAGAATCCGGATTATCGTACCCTAATCTCCCCGATATGGCATCTGCAAATGCGCACGGCACCCGTGCAGCTTCAAAGCCGTCTGCGTACGATTCGCTGATGGCCCGCCTTCATGAAGCGGCCGATCTGACAGGCCTGGACCAGCGGTTTCGCGATATTCTGAGCGCCCCGGAGCGTGTCGTCATCGTGAACCTGCCGGTCAAACTGGACGACGGCACCACCCGCGTTTTTGAAGGATACCGGGTCGTGCACTCCACGGTCATGGGCCCGGCCAAAGGCGGGATCCGGTACGCGCCTTTTGTGGATCTGGACGAGGTAAAGGCCCTGGCAGGCTGGATGACCCTGAAATGCGCCCTCGTAGGTCTGCCCTACGGCGGCGCAAAAGGCGGCATTACCCTCAACCCCAAGATCCGCTCCACGGACGAGCTCGAACGCATTACCCGCGCCTACACGCGTGCGCTCAAGGATGTCTTCGGCGAAGATTCGGATATCCCGGCACCGGATATGGGCACCAGCCAGCGCGAGATGGCCTGGATCTTCCACGAGTACTCGCGCATCTACGGCTATACGCCCGGCGTCGTGACCGGAAAGCCGCTGCATCTCGGCGGGTCGAAGGGCCGGGTGGAGGCTACCGGCTGGGGGGTGATGCTGATCACCATGCTGGCTGTGCGCAAGCTTGGATGGGATCCGGCCCGCACCACCTGCGCCATCCAGGGCTTCGGCAATGTGGGCAGCTACTCCGCCAGCTTCCTGGCCCAGGAAGGCCTCCGCATCGCCGCCATCAGCGACCACACCGGCGGCTACTACCGCGAGGAGGGGATTGCCGTCGGGGAGGCAATCGCGTATGTGCGCAAGCACGGATCCCTGGAGGGCTTCGGCGGCGGCGTGCCGATTACCAACGAGGAACTGCTGACCTTGCCCGTGGATGTGCTCATCCCGGCAGCTATTGAGAATGTAATTACCGGGCACAATGCAGACCAGGTGCAGGCACACCTGATCGTCGAAGGCGCCAATGGCCCCATTTCGTCCGATGCGGACGAAATCCTGGACCAGAAAGGCATCCTCATCGTGCCCGACATCCTCGCCAATGCCGGCGGGGTGACGGTATCCTACTTTGAATGGGTGCAAAACCGACGCGGACACTATTATTCCGAAGAAGAAATCCGCAGTAAAACGGCTCCAATCCTGACCGATGCCTTCGAGCGCGTGTTCCGGACGCACGAGGAATATGAATGCACGCTCCGCATTGCGGCGTATGTCGAAGCAATCCAGCGGCTTGCAACCGGCATCGATCTGGAAGGAAACTACTGATACGGGGGTATCTGAAGTGAAACAGGCAGGGCGGGGCGGCAGTCCCCGCCCTGTTTCATGACGGGGCAACACATGAAAATCCGGCCATGTAGGATACCGGCTGCCGGTGTAGCCTGCATGGGCCGGCGCAGATGCAAGAGCCGCCGTGAAAAGGGTTTGAAAGCGGAGCAATTGATATGGAACTTCGTATTACCCAAATTGAGTACTTTACTTATACCTGAATCATGCGTTTCCTCGGGTACTGGTTGGCGGGCATGCTGCTGTTGCCCGGAGCGTTGCAGGGGGCCATTTCCTATACGGCCTCCTATCATCCAGCAGCAGGGAATCCGGGCGGGTATAACAACGAGCCGGACTTCTCGCTGGACGGCTGGTCCGTGATTCTCAACGGCGGCCTGTCGGCCAATCAATGGTCGGCCGTGTCGAACCTGCCGTTTTCCTTCAGCTTCTTCGGGCAGCCCTTTACCAGTTTCCGCGTAAGCGCAAACGGCCTGCTGACCTTTTCGGCCAATCCGCCCTCGCCGTTGAATGCCAATGCCAATCTGCCGGCCTCCGGCCTGCCCGACTATACCATTGCATGCTTCTGGGAGAACTTTACTGCCACGCCGCCTACCGGCACCAACGACCAGGTGCAGGTCAAAACCTTCGGCAATGCGCCCAACCGCCAGTTCTGGATCCGGTGGAGCTCCTTCGAATGGGGGGTATCGAGCTTCAATTACGTCGCCATCGCGCTGGATGAAAGCACAGGCAATATCCACCTCGTGGATATGTACGGCAGTTTTACGAGCAATACCCTGACAACGACCTCCGGGGTGCATCAGGACCTCACCCGTGCGGTCCAGGCCGGCACCAGCTCGATGCCGCTGACCGGCGCCGGATCGGGCTATCTGGACAACAGCTATTACACGTTCGCGCCTTACCTGATCCCGCCGCAGGATGTGCTGCCGGTGGGGCTGCTGTCGCCGGAGCTGGAAGGCTGCGGCATGGGGCAGGAGCAGGTGCAGATCCGCCTTACCAATACCGGCCAGCTGAGCGCCAGCGGAATGCAGGCGTATTTTTCCGTCGACGGCGGTACACCCTCCGGGCCGCAGCCGGTCTCCGGGGCCCTGGCACCGGGCGATACCATCGCCCTGACCTTCACGCCGCTGGCCAATTTCTCCGCTCCGGGCCTTCACACCCTCAAAGTCTGGATCAATACCCCCGGCGACGGCAACCGCACCAACGATACCCTGACGTACCAGATCAACCACATCCTGAATATCAGCTCGCTGCCGTACTTCGAGAACTTCGAGAACGGTACCGGGGGCTGGACTTCCGGCGGGATCAACAGCTCCTGGGCCTACGGCACGCCGGCCAAGCAGCGCATTCAGGGTGCAGCCTCCGGGCTCAGGGCATGGGTCACCAACCGGACCGGAACCTACAGCAGCTTCGAGAGTTCCTGGGTGCTGAGCCCCTGCTTCAGCCTCAGCGGGGTCTCGCCCGATACCTGGATTGCCATGAAGGTCTGGTGGGAATCCGAACCCGTCTGGGACGGCGCGGTGCTGCAGGCCACGCTCAACAGCGGGCAGTCCTGGATCACGGTAGGCGCCTTCGGCGCGCCCGACTGGTACACCAGCAATACGATTGGAAGCCAGCCCGGGGGGCAGTCTTCGGGCTGGACCGGCCTGGCACAGAGCGGCAACGGCTCCAACGGCTGGATCGCCGTCACCCACCGCCTGCCCCAGACGCTCATCGGGCAGCCCTCGGTGCGCTTCCGCGTGCTTTTTGCCTCCAATGGCGTGCAGCAGTACGACGGATTTGCCTTCGACGATGTAGCCATTGGATCTCCGCCGTCCCTGAACCTCGGTGCCGACGGCTACTACTGCCAGGGGCATGTGCTGAGCCCGGGACCCGCCAGCGCGGCGTATCAGTGGTCCACCGGTGCCAGCAGTTCCAGCGTGACCCTCGCCAACCAGACCGGTGCGCCGATTCTGGACAGCATCATCACCGTCCGGGCGACTGCCGCCAACGGCCTGTTCCGCCGCGATACCCTCCGATTCTCCATGCCGGTGCCGCTTTCGGCCCGTATCGACAGCATCCGCTACATTGCCTGCTACGGCGCTGCTACCGGCGGCATCTTCATCTCCGTACAAGGCGGCGATACGCCGCTGGGCTATCTCTGGAGCAACCAGTCCATTGCCCAGGATCTGGTGAATGTGCCATCGGGCAGCTACTCGGTGGTGATTTCGGATGTGCACAGCTGCCGCCTGGAGCTGCCGCCTCAGAGTGTTCCCCAGTCTTCGCCGCTGGTCCTGACGGTCAGCACCTCCCATGTGCGCTGCCACGGAGACAGCACCGGCTCGGTCATCGTACAGCCTGGCGGCGGGATGGGCGGCTATGTGGTCAGCTGGCTGGACGGCTTCCAGGGCGCAGCGCGCTACGGCATGCCGCAGGGGACCTATCAGATCCGGCTTACGGACGCAGGCGGCTGCCTCAAGATTCACAATCTGAGCATCAACGAGCCGCAGCCCATCACGGCAGCTGCGGAGCCGAGCCCTTCGGCCTGCCCGGACAGCCCGGACGGCCGGCTTGTGCTGACGCCGCAGGGCGGCACCCCGCCGTATCAGGCGCTCTGGGCGCATGGCGCCCAGGGGCTGACGCTGAGCAATATCCCGTCCGGTGCCTATCAGGCGCAGGTGACCGACGCCAACCAGTGCCAGTATCAGACCGATACGTTTACAGTCGGCTTCAGCAAGGCCCTTCCCCAGGCCTGGTTCGGCTACGAGGCTCAAGGCTCCGTGGTCTCCTTCCGGGACAGCTCCTTCGGCGGGCTGACCTGGCGCTGGAGCTTCGGAGACGGCAGCAGCTCCACCCTTCGCAACCCGGTCCACACCTACCAGCAGAACGGCGATTATACCGTGCAGGTGGTCGTAGGCAACAGCTGCGGAGCTGACACGGTTACCCGCCAGCTGCAGATGCTGATGGTGGGCATTCCCGATGCACCCGCCGCCGGCGGCCTGCTGGTCTGGCCGAATCCTGCACAGGATCAGCTCCGGATCCGGGCCGGCGACGTGCCGCCGGGGCCCGCAGCCGTGGAACTGACCGATCTCAGCGGACGGATTCATCTGCGCCAGACGTTCCGGCATCCGGGCGGACCGCTGGAATTCAGCCTGCGGATCGGAGACAGCATGCCAGGGGGCTTATATCAGATCCGGCTGATTCACGCCGGAGGAAGCAGCACCGCCAGCGTATCCGTTCAATAGGCAGATGTTGCAGCACGTGGATTATACATGAAATGCGGAAACATATGCCGGGGCACCGCATGTGATATCCGGGTCTGCTTATGCGTCATGCCAGGCGGCGGTGCGGACAACAGGGGGATCGGGTTTGGCCCAAAACTTCATTATCAATTCATGTATTCAGCCTGTATGCAGCCTGTCAGCCTGTGCAGCAGCCTGACGCCGGGCCAGCGGCGATGAAAGAAACACAGGATAATCTGACGGAGATACTTTCCGGAACCCTGTAACAGCGGGCTGCAAGCTGCGCTGGACTTCTGCACCCGGCGGGGGTACTTTGTATCCGCAGCCTGGACAGAACGGGCTGCCATTTCCCGGATGCTTCCAGTCTTTCGCAACCGCCTGCTCTTGCTGTTCCTGTGCTGTTCCATGACCGCGTATGCGGTGCCGCCCGTATCCGGCCCCCTGCTGGACCGGAGCCTGATTTTTGAGGAAAACCGGGGCCAGTTCGACCCTTCTGTCCGCTTCCGGACCCATACCGCCAACGAGCAGATCCGCTTCCTGCAGGATGGGATCAGCGTAGCAATGGTGCGGGAAATTCCGCATCCGGCGGGATCTTCGCCCAAAGACCGTCCGTATGTGTGGATGGACGAGCGGGATCCCGACTATGAAGCGCTGGTGTGGCAGATCCGGTTTGACGGTGCGGCCCCCGATGCTGCTCCTGCCGGGGAATACCTGTCTCCCGGCTATTACAACTACCTGATCGGTGCCGACCCTGCCGGCTGGGCCACGCATGTGCAGCGGTTCAACCAGATCCGCTACGCCGGTTTGTACGCCGGCATCGACCTGGTGTACTACGGCACGGAGGACCAGGCGCTGAAGTACGACTTCATCGTGCAGCCTGGCTCCGATCCCGGAGCGGTCCGCATGGTGCTCGATGGCGTGCTGGGGCTCTCGGCAGATCCGGCCAGCGGCCGGCTGACGATTTATACCTCCTGGGGCAGCGTACAGGAGGAGGCGCCGGTGGCGTACCAGGAGATCGGCGGTGTACGGCAAATCGTTCCCTGCCGCTACCGGCAGATCGACGAACTGAGCTTCGGCTTCGAGCTGCCCGCCGGCTACCGCCGGGATCTGCCCCTGGTCATCGATCCGCTGACCCTCAGCTGGGGGACCTTTCTGCACAGCAGCCTGTCGGACGACTATGCGCATGCGGTCGTGCGCGATGCGCAGGACCGGGTTTATATGGCTGGCTACACCAAGGCGGTCGATTTTCCGGTGACACCGGGCGTCTTCCAGAATCTGTACCACGGCGGCATCGACAACTTCATCGCCAAGCTGTCGCCAGGCGGCGGGATGCTCGAATTTGCCACCTTCCTCGGCGGCAACGACTGGGAGCTGGCGTACGGCATCGGGCTGGATGCTGCGGATCAGATCTATGTGACGGGCTATTGCCGCTCGCTGGATTATCCCGTGACGGCAGGTGCCTTCTGCACCATACCTGCCGGCGGCGGGGTCGAAGGATTTCTGAGCAAACTCAGCGCGGACGGGGATTCCCTGCTGTTTTCCACCCTGTTTGGCGGCAGCGGACGGGACTACCTCTACGATCTGCATGTGCAGCCCGACGGCACCGCCACGGTATGCGGCTATACGTTCTCCGCCAACCTTCCGCTCACCTCGGATGCAGCCCAGGGCACCTATGGCGGCGGCGGCGACGCCTGCGTGGCTCAGTTCAGCCCCGATGGCGGCAGTCTGCTGTACAGCAGCTATTTCGGCGGATATATGTATGACATTGCCCAGTCGGTCGATCTGGATACGGCAGGGGTCTTCTATATCGGCGGCACGACCGGGTCGCCCAACCTGCCGGTTACGCCGGATGCGCTGCAGGGCAGCATGATGACCGACCCGCTCCTGGCAGCGGAGGATGGATTTGTGGCGGTGCTGGCACCGGGCCAGGTCCGCTACGCCTCTTACCTGGGCGGATCGGACAGCGACGGGATCAACGGCATCGACCTCAGCGCGGATGGCGAGCTGTTTGTGGCGGGCACGACCTATTCCCATGATTTCCCGACCAGCACGGGCGCCTGGCAGGCGTCGGGATCGCCGGGCCTCGGCGCCGGCGACGCCTTTGCGGCGCGCATGAGCCTTTCGCCCCCTGTACTCATCTACGCCACCTGCCTGGGCGGATCGGATGCGGAATTTACCAAGGCCATCCGCGTCAACGATGACCACGAGGCCTTCATCCTCGGCGCGACCCGTTCGGCCAACTTTCCCGTATCGCTCAACTCGCGCCCCTACGCAGCGCAGTACGATGTATTTCTGACTGTGCTGACAGCGGAAGGCAGCCAGCTTAAAGGCTCCAGCCTCTACGGAGGCGCGTACAATGATTATCCCAAGGCGGCCGGAGGCCTGTACCTGTCCGGGCATGTGGCATCGCTGGCGGTGACCACGCACAGCCCCGATGCGCCGGTCACCGCCGGCGCCTACCAGACGGTCAAGACCAACGGCCTGGCCGATGCGCCCTGGCTCCTGAGCACGCAGCTCGATCTCGTGCTGCCAGCCAGCCTGGCGCACTGGGAGGCAGCATGGCAGGCCGCACATGCGGCAGCGGAACTGAACTGGCAGCTGCAGGGGCCCGCCCCGGACCTGACGGTATCCGTAGAGCGCAGCCTGCCCGGCGAGGGCTGGGAAGTCCTGCGTACTGGTGCAGGCATCGGGGAAACCTGGCTCGATGCAGGTGCAGCCGCCTACCCAGGGCAGATGCTCCGCTACCGCCTCGGCATGCATCAGGCCGACGGGGCCCTGACGTACAGCACCGTGCAGGAAGTACGGATACCCGCAGCCAGTCAGGCACCGCTGGCCTGGCCCAACCCCGCGAAGGGACGGATCACCGTACAGGCGCCTGAGCGCGGCATGCTCGTCCTTTGCGACCTCCGGGGCCAGGCCCTGGCCGTACAGGCCGCCGATGCAGGCCGGACCGAATGGCAGCTGCCCCCCCTGCCTGCCGGGCTGTATGTGCTGCGCTTCAGCGGCGCCGGAGCGGTCCGCGCACAGCGCCTCCAGATCGAATAAGCTCACCCGCAGACAGCATTCAGGCGGCCGGCGCAGCGAAAATTGCGCCGGCCCTTCGTCTTTACCGGCGGGAAATGCGTATGTTTCGGCATGGATCATGAAACGCTCATCGCACAAACCCGCGCCTGGGTCGAGACTGTCATCATCGGGCTCAATCTGTGCCCCTTTGCTGCCCGGCCCGCACGGGCCAACCGGATCCGGTACGCCGTCAGCGAGGCAGGCACCCCGGCCGAGCTGGCCGAAGACCTGATCCGCGAGCTGGAGCTGCTCGAGTCCTCCTCGCCCGACGAGATTGAAACAGCGCTCCTGATTCACCCCAACACCTTGCAGAACTTCCTCGAATACAACGACTTCCTCGAAGTGGCGGATACCATTCTCGAGGATCTCGGGCTGGAAGGCGAATTTCAGATCGCCAGTTTCCATCCGGCATACCAGTTCGAAGGAACGGAGCCCGAGTCTGCGGAAAACTACACCAACCGCTCGCCCTGGCCCATGCTGCACCTGCTGCGCGAAGCCAGCGTGTCGGAGGCGGTCGATCTGCATCCGGATATCGAGTCGGTGCCGGAGGAAAATGTCCGCAAAATGGAAGCCCTGGGGCTGGATGCGGTGCGGGCGCTGCGGGAAAAGGCCTTCGAAACGGGCCAGCATCCGGATAAGGGCTGAATCGGCGAGTGAACGGCAGAAGCGGATATGAGCACCCCTGTACTGCCCGTATACGGGCGATTTGAATTTCCCGGCATCGAAGCCTATATCAGCCGGCTCTGGCAGGCTGAAACCTTTGTGCCCGGCGCTGCCGGATTTGCTACCTATGCCAGCACGCGCAGCCAGCAGACCTACTACGGTCTCGACACCCTGGAGCTGTTCGAATGGTTTGCCGTGTACGGGGACGAAGCCCGGTCGATGACCAGCTCGGTATCGGGACCCTCCGGCAGATCGGTGACGGTCACCGTCCGCTTCAGCGGGCCAGGAGCAGCTGAAGCTACCTGTATTGTGGCGATGCGCTCGCCTTACGAAAACCGCACGGTGCTGAGCATACTGCAAGGCGTCTGGCAGGCCCCCGCCGAAGAAGAGCAGGCCCGCACCCAGCTGCTGGCCGCCCTGATCGGAGCTGTCGCCGCATGGCGCACAGTCCGGCCTGCCGCCATGCGCTTTGTGCCGCCGCCGCCCGCTGCCTACGCGCAGCCGGCCACCGAGCGCGATACGTTCCGCTTCGACGATCAGCTTCCCTTCAGCCGTCTGGCATACCTGGCCGAGACCCTTTCGCAGCAGTACCTCGGCGGCGCGCCCTTCAATTTCCGCCTCATCACCTCCACAGGCGACACCCACGCCGATATGGATCTCCGGGGGGTGCAAGCTTATTTCGAACACCGCCGGGGGCAGATTTTCCGGGTCCAGATGGACGCAGCCACCGCGCGCGGCGAACTGGTGGAGCTCAAGCTCTCCTTTGGCCCGATGGCCCGGTGGCTCAATGCGGAAATCGACATCACCGCCTTCCGCAGCAAAGACATCAAGGCCCTCATCCGGGACACGCTCCTCAACACGGTGGAGCGGCTGCCCAATGCCGAGCCGATGATGCACGAGATGTTCAGCTTCCATCCTGCGCGCTTTGTGCTGAGCGAAACTGTGCAGGTGGCTGCCGACCTCTCGGCCCAGTACCTCCAGGGGGCACCGCTGTCAGCGGAGATCCGAAGCGCCGCAGGCGAGAGCTGGACGGGCTTGTCTGTCCGGCAGCTGGATCAGCGCTTCCGGGAGCTGGGCGGGCAGCCTGCCTTCCTGCTCATCGGGGCCTCCAGCAGCCTGCTGGGACAGCAGATCGGCCTTGCATTTCATTTCCGCCCCGATTCCGGCATCCCCTTCGGCAGCCTCAGCCTGCGCTGGCTCGAAGACGGACCCTATCAGGAAGCGCGGGAATACGTCTGGGCCATGCTGGGCCTGGAGCCCTACACCTTCACCGGAACGGAATCAGGCGGGGCCCACCAGCCCCGCCCGATGGAGGTAAGGCCTGTGTTTCCGGAGCGGGAATTTCCGGTCAAAGCCCGCCACGCGCTGCTGTTTGCCCCCCGGGACACCTACTGGTACGAACCCTGCCGTGCCCGGATGGCCGAAGTGCTCGGAACCCTCGGATGGGAGCTGTCCGAAGGCGCTATCCTCGATCAGGCGCCGTCGCTGCGCAGCGCCTGGGCGCAGCTCAACGAGCATGCCCTCGTCATCGCAGACCTCACCTACAAACGGGCCGAACTGTTTTACCTCGTCGGTATTGCCCATGTCCTCGGCAAGCCCGTGCTGCTGCTGAGCCAGAACCAGCGGGACATCCCAGATGCCTTCAAGCCTTTTCCCCATATTCTCTACGAATACTCGACCTCTGGCCTGCAGCAGCTCACCGACCGGCTCATCGAACGGCTGAAGGCCAGCACGGCATGGGGATGAAGCGGGATTCCATTGACGGGGATGATTTTTTTTCGCAATATCAGCCCATGAAGCGAATGATGCGCTGGCTGACGGGTTGGGCGGCGGTGGCGGGGGTGCTGCTCTTCCGCTGTGCCACGATGCCCGAACAGTACGTCTCGCTGGACCCGCAGGCGGCGTATGCCGGCATGGCATCCTGCCAGCCCTGCCACCAGCGGATCTACCGCGAGTATCTGGAGACCGGCATGGGCCGCTCGATGCACCGGCCCGATCCTGCGCGCCGCATCGAGCGCTTCGATGCGGAATCGGTGGTCGACCCCAAGCTCCGCCTGGCGTATCATCCCTTCTGGGAGGACGGCCGCATGTTCATCCGCGAATTCAGACTCGATGGCGCCGATACCGTATATCAGCGCACGGAACAGGTCGATTACGTGGTCGGCTCCGGACATCAGACCCGGTCTTATCTGATGGAGCGGAACGGATACCTCTACGAGATGCCCCTTACCTGGTACGTGGAAGCCGGGGTGTGGGACCTCAGTCCGGGATATGAGGTGCAAAACAGCCGGTTTTCGCGGGAAATCGGCCAGGAATGCATGGGCTGCCACACCGGCAAAACGGAATTCGTGCCCGGCAGCAAGCACCGCTACCGGGAAATTTCGCTGGGGATCGACTGCGAAAAGTGCCACGGTCCCGGCCAGCGGCATATCGAGCTGATGCAGGCCGGGCATCTGGTGGACGTAGGGGAACACATCGACTATTCAATCGTCAACCCCGGCAAGCTCCCGGCTTCGCTGCAGTTCGACGTTTGCCAGCAGTGCCACCTCCAGGGGATCAACATTCCGCGTCCGGGCCGGCAGGTGGAAGAATACCGGCCTGCGATGCGGCTGCAGGAGGTGTATGATGTATTTCTGGAGCAGCACGCCGATCCGGATGCCTTCGGCATCGCCTCGCATGCCGAGCGGCTGCAGCAGTCGCGCTGCTTTCTGGAGTCGGAGGGCCGCCTGACCTGCACCACCTGCCACAACCCGCACAAGCAGCTGTCCCGGAGCGATACCGCCTACTATGTGCGGCGCTGCCAGAGCTGCCACCGGACGGGGCACGAACCGCTTTGCTCCGCAGCGCCGGAGCTGCTGCAGGCGCAGCGCGGCGACTGCGTCAGCTGCCACATGCCGGCAGGCGGCACGCGCGACATTCCGCACGTGCGCTTTCACGACCACCGGATCCGGGTGCTGCGCAGCCGGAATCCCGGGCAGGCCGCAGGATTCAGCCTGTATGCGAGCGCCGGCGCCAGCGCCGATGCACAGGGGCGCGCCTGGCTTGCCTGGTTCGAGCAGCAGGAGCCCGATCCTGCCTGGCTGGACCGCGCCGCCGGGCTGCTGTCGCCGGCCAGCGCGGACGCGCTGGCGCGCGTCGCCCGCTACCAGGGCCGTCCCCAGGACGCCCTGCGCCTGGCACGCCAGGCCCTGGCTGCCAATCCGGCCGACCCCGATCTGCTGTTCCTCACCGGCGAGCTGCTGGAGGATCTGCGCCAGTTTCAGGAAGCCCATGACTGCTACGCTGCGATTTTTCAGGCCCATCCCGAAGCCTGGGAGGCGGGCCTCAAGCAGGCCGTCACCCTGCTGAAAGCCCGCAGCGGCGACCGCGCCGCCCTCGATGAGGCCCGGGCCCTGCTCGAAACCCTCCGCCAGATGAAGCCCTTCGAGCCCCGCGTGCTCCAAAACCTCGGATTTGTGGCCCTCAACCAGGGCCGATGGGACGAGGCCGAGCGTCTGTTCGTCGAGGCGCTCCGCTATGATCCCGATTACCGCCAGGCATTGGACAACCTCGCCCTGATCCGCTCGCGCCGCTAGGCAGCCTCCACTGCCTGCCTCCCAAAAGCAAACAGCCCCGCCGGATGGCGGGGCTGTTTCCGTATCGTCTCGCAGCAGCGGCTTAGTGCAGCGTGATCCGCTGATACGCAACGCCTTGCGACGTCTGCACGCGGAGCATGTACACCCCTTTGGCCAGACGGCTCAGGTCGAGCGTTTCATCGAAGCTGATCGAAGCCTGGCCCTGACGGCTCAGCACCTGCTGGCCGCGGAGGTCATGGATGCTCAGACCCAGCGCTTCGGCACGCAGCAGGCTGACCTGCACATTGACAAGACCCGTGGTGGGGTTGGGGAATACCTGCAGCTTGCTGATGCCCAGCCCGGCGAGGTCTTCGATGCCCACGTTGGAGCGGACCAGCACGGTGTCCTTGCCCGTACAGCCGGCAGCGTCGGTCACCGTGACGATGTAGTCGCCATTGGCGAGGCCGGTGATGGTGTCGTTGGTGCTGCCGTTGCTCCAGAGGAAGGAGAAGGGCGGCGTACCGCCGGTCACTGCTACCGTAGCCGTACCGTTGCTGGTGCCGTTATCCGGGGTGGAAGAGCCAGCCAGGGCAAAGGGCGTACCCACCGTAACCACCACCGTATCCGTAGCCACGGTGCCGCAAGCATCGAGAACGCTCATCACATAGGTCGTGGTGACCGGGGTGAAGGTGGTCGGATTGGTGACGAAGGGGTTGTCCAGCGCGAAGGCGGGGGTCCAGTTGTAGGTGTAGGGCACGGCGGCATTGGGTGCGATGGCGAATGCATCCACCTCGATCAGGCCGGTGAAGGGACCTACGACTACGGACGCGCCCGTATTCACATCCACCAGGCGCAGCTCCGCACGGGCGGGCGTGAGCGAGGTGTTGTAGGCTGCCATGTAGAGCTTGTTGGTCTCCGGATCGAAATCCGCATCCTGTGCGAAGCTGGCGTTGAATCCGATCGGACCGATGAAGGTGGTAGCCGCAGTGGCTTTGTCCACCAGATACAGGGCATCGGTGCCGATGTCCATGGTGTACATCACCCCGGCGGTATCGACGGCGATCCAGATCGGGATGTTGTTGTCCATGGTATCGACAATCGTCGGGGCTCCCGTGCTGATGTCCACGGTGTAGAGCAGGCCAACGCCGCCGCTGGAGCTGGAAGCATACAGGGTAGCAGTGGTTTCATCGAAGGCCAGGCCGGTCCAGGTGTGTCCCGTAGGCGCCACGCAGGGGCCCACCACGGACAGGGCGCCGGTAGCGGTGTCGATGGCGACGAGACGCTGGTTGTTGGCAGTATTGTCGAGGGCAAAGAGCACGCCGAAGGCCAGATCGCCGCCGAAGAGGTTGGTGTTTGCGTAGCTCGTCACGCTGTCAGACTGCTCAGGGGTGCGGACGCCCATGCGGTAGAGGGCATCCCGGCCTAGGTCGACGCCGAAAGCACGGTTGGACTCGAAAGGCAGGCCGCCCGATGCCGGCTCGGAGGAGCCGAGGACAGCCGTGCCGCCTACGCAGAAGGTCTGGTCTTCGCCGGCGTTGGCGCTCAGCGCGTCGGGAGCCTTCAGCTGCACCGAAAGGGTCAGGGTGCTGTCGCACTGATCCTGGATGGTCACCGTGTAGGTGCCTGCCGGGACGTTGGCGATGCTGGGGGTGGTGGCGCCGTTGCTCCAGTTATAGGTATAGGTGCCGCCGCCGCCGGTTACCGATACGGCCACAAAGCCGCTGGATTCGCCGGGGCACTCAGGCTCGACCGCAAATACGCCTGCGTTGAGCGGAGGAATGGGCGCTGCGGTCAGCGTAATGCCGAAAGTGCCTTCTTCCGCCGTATTGGGTCCCGTCTCGAAGCCGTCCACCAGGAGGTAGTAGGTCTCACCGGGCGTGAGGCAGTAGATCGTAGCCTGCGAAGCCCACTGGCTGCTGCCGCCTGCGATCGGGCAGGTGCCGGGCGCTTCGTCGTTTGCGCCTTGCAGCACGAAGGATGCAAAGTTGGTGCAGGTATCCGCTGCGTACACGGCAAACTGGGTGTCGAACAGGGTCACGCCGCCGCCGTTGCAGAGGTCGATGTCCACTGCGCCGCTCGCAGGTGCCACGAAGGTGAACCACACCGAGTTGTTGATATTGTCTTCGTTCCAGGCCTGGTTGCCGAAGCCGTCGCCGAGGGGCGGAGCAATGGCGCCTTCGCCGGGCTGCACCGTCGCGCCGTTGTTGTAGTAGAAGCCGGTCGTGCCGTCCACAGGCAGCGCGATGGCGTCGCAGACATCGTCGTTGACGGCCAGGAAGGCTTCTTCCACTTCGATACAGAAGGCACCTTCGCTATTGGCAAAGCCGGCTACCTGCACGTAGTAGGTCTGTCCGGGCGTTACCGGCAGGGTGGAGATGACCGAGTTGAAGTTGACCGTGGTGCCGCCGTCGTCGTCGCAGTCCAGTTCCACAAGCGAGTCCAGGCCGGCGCAGGAAGCTGCGAGGCTGTACACGGCGATGTGGGTATCGTCGAGGGTAAGGCCGGCGACGTTGATGTCGGTTGTCACGTTGACGAAGCCGGAAGCCGGAGCCACGAAGCTGTACCAGATGGTGTTGTTGCCGGAGAAGCAGGAGCCGAGCGGCTCGCTGATCTGCTGGCCGGCGTTCGTGTTGTTGCCGTTGGGCGTGGTGCAATCCGCGCCGACCGTGATCGGGGTGGCATTGCAGAGGATGTCGTTGGCAGGAGCCGTGACGCCGGTCACCTCGGATACCTGGATGCAGAAGGTGCCGCCTGTGCCGCCCACGACGCGCACATAGTAGGTAGCGCCCGGGGTCACCGATACCGTATCGAGGCTGGATCCGAAGCCGCTCGCGCCGTTGGAGCAGTCGATCTCGAAGAGATCGGCAGGCGTGGCGCAGTTGCCGCCGGGCAGGCCGTAGAGCACGATATCCGTAGCGCTGTTGGTGCCGGATACGTTGACATTCGTGGTGATATTCACGAAGCCGGATGCCGGAGCCACGAAGCTGTACCAGACCGAGTTGTTGCTCTGGGTGCAGGACGCGCTGGGCTCGCCGATCTGGAAGGTGGCGTTGAGGTTGTCGCCGTTCGGGGTGCCGTTGCAGGTAGCACCGACGGTGAGGGCAACCGCGTTGCAGAGGGTGTCATTGGATGCCGAAGGCAGCGCCGGCAGCGAATCTACCGTAATACAGAAGGTACCGGTGGTCGTGCCCCAGCCGTCCACCTGGACATAGAAGGTATCGCCGGGCGTAACCGGTGCGGAGGGAATGAGCGACAGGAAGCCGGCGCCGCCGTCGTCGTCGCAGGCGATGAGGCTCAGGTTGCTCAGGGTAGTGCAGGAGCCGGAGAGCTGGTACAGCGCGACCTGGGTATCGTTGTTGGTGCCGATCGGATAATCGGTGCTGATGGATACCTGGCCGGAGAGCGGGGCTACGAACTTGAACCAGACCGAGCGGGTCAGCGCAGCATCGGAGAAGCAGCCAGGCAGCGGCTCGTTGGCCTGGGCGGTGCCGTTGACCGTAGTGCCGTTGGGCACGCCGCTGCAATCGGCATCCAGCGTCAGCAGCGTGGCGTTGCAGAGGGCATCGTTGGCCGGGGGGACCGGCGGCTGAGCTTCCAGCACCTGAATGCAGAAGGTGCCGACCGTGTTGGTCCAGCCATCCACCTGGATGTAATAGGTCTGGCCCGGGGTGACCGGAGCATTGTCGATGAAGGAGAGGAAGCCCGTACCGGCATCGTCGTCGCAGGCAATGAGCGTCAGACCGGTGAGGTCGCTACAAGCCGTCGAAAGCGAGTAGATGGCGATCTGGGTGTCGTCGTTGCTGCCGCCGGGGAAGTCGGTGGAGACGTCCACCAGGCCGGAAGCCGGAGCCACAAAGCTGTACCAGACCGTATTGTTGACGACGGGGCCAAAGAAGCAGGCCGGATCGGGCTCGGAAGGCTGCACCGTAGCGCCGGTATTGTCGCCGGTGGTGCAGGCGGCACCGAGGGTCAGGGGGGCTGCGTTACACAGCGCGTCGTTGGCGGGCTGGGCATAGACTGCCGTCGCGCCCAGCATCAGCAGCACGGCGCACCAGGCGCCGGCGTAGCGTATGAGTTGTTTCATAGAAGGTTCGGAGAGGTAAATAGGAGCGTGTGTGTGAGGGGGATCAAGGCTGAGCTTTCAGCCAGGCTTTTCTGATTTCCATCGCGCGGTGCTCGTCTGCGGCGGCATTTCCGCTGCGGTAGATGGGCGCAACTGCGGGGTCGAACACGTCGAGCGGATAGATGACGTAAGGCGAAGCCTGGAGGCGCTGCAGCGCCGCCTTCATGTCATAGGCGGAATTGGAGACATTCGCCTGCATTTCGGCCACCAGCGCCTCGATGCCGGGCTTGGCTTTTTCAGCCTGGGCCTGAAACTCGGCGGAAGGCATCTGCGCAGCCTGATGGCCGGATTTCATGGCGTGCACTTCCGCACGGCGGATTTCTTCGGCAGAAACAGCGCCTGCGGGCGCAGCTTCGAGGCTTTTCAGCGCAGTGCTCTGCGCTGCTGCCCAGCCGATGCATCCTGCCGTCAGCATCCCGGTCAGCAGGGAGCGGCACAGTAGGGTTTTTCTCATAGCAGAGTGTTAAGGGGTAATTGAAGCGGTTTTGTATTATCTGAATGTCAGGAAAGAACAGAGGCTAGCAAAATAGCTAAATGTATTCATAATTCGAGGATTCTTGAATAAAATGATTGATTCGCCCGGATCAGCCTGTATTTGATGTGGAATGAGGCCATGTTTCCGGCCTGTCTGCAGCCGTAGCGCTGCGGCAATCTGCCGCAGCGCGCATGAGCCTTCTGCCGGCGCTCCGGCTTTTTGTTTCCCCCGGACCTGCCTATTTTGCAGGATAAAACCAGCATCTATGCAGGGCGAAGCACTTCTCGACCTTTTCCGCCAGTTCCCCTCCGTCTCCACCGACACCCGCAGCGTAAAGCCCGGCGATCTCTTCTTCGCCCTGCGGGGCGATCGATTCGATGGCAACCAGTTTGCGGCCCAGGCCCTGGAGCAGGGCGCTGCCCGCGCCATCGTCGACCAGCTGGACTGCTGCCCGCCCGGCGACGGGCGCTATATCTTCGTCAACGACAGCCTCGTAGCCCTGCAGCGGCTCGCCTCGGCCTGGCGCCAGTCCTTCCGCATTCCGGTCGTCGGCCTCACGGGCAGCAACGGCAAAACGACCTCCAAGGAGCTGATCGCCTCCGTCCTGTCCGTCCGTTTCCGCACCCATGCCACCCGCGGCAACCTCAACAACCACATCGGCGTGCCCCTGACCCTGCTGGCCATGCCAGCGGACACGGAGATCGCCATCGTGGAAATGGGCACCAACCAGCCCGGCGACATCGCGGAGCTGGCTGCTATCGCCCAGCCGACCCATAGCATCATCACCAATGTCGGCTACGCCCATATCGAAAATCTGGGCAGCCTGGACGGCGTGCGCCGCGAGAAGGGTGCTATTTTCGACTATATCCGGGCCTGCGGCGGCCTGATCTTCCGCAATGAAGCCGACCCGAACACGGCCCTGGCCGGCCAGGGCCACCCGCAGGCCGTCACCTACGGCACCGAAACTTCGGATTTCTTCCACCGGGTGCTGGAGAGCCGGCTGGATCAGATGGACGTGGAGATCCATGCGCGGCACTGGGCGCAGCCGGAGCGCTTCCGCTCGCAGCTTTCGGGCGCGCACAACGCGATGAACGTGCTGCTGGCTGCCGCTGTAGGCACCCGGTTCGGGCTGAGCCCGGACGAGATCCGGGAGGGGATCTGGCGCTATGCGCCGGTCAGCAACCGCAGCCAGCTGATCCGCCGGGGCCCCTACGCCGTCTGGATGGATGCCTACAATGCCAATCCTTCTTCCATGCGCGCCGCCATCGAGCATGTGGCATCGCTGCATCCGCAGGGGCTGGCCCTGGTGCTGGGCGACATGCTGGAGCTGGGTCCGCAGGGGCCGGCGCTGCATGCGGAGATCGGGCGGCTGGCGCGCAGCCTGCGCCCGCATGTGCTGATCGGCGTCGGGCCGCTGATGCAGCATGCCGTGGCCGAGGCCGGGCCGGACGCGCACTGGTTTCCGGATGCAGCGGCAGCCCGCGAGGCGCTGCCGGGCCTGCTCGGGGGCGCGAGCGTGGTGCTGTTCAAAGGCTCGCGCGGTATGGCGCTGGAGCGGCTGCTGGAGGTACTGCCGGCGTAAGCATCGCCGTTCAGCCGCTGGGCGGCGGTGTGCGCATTTCACCCCTGCTCCTCCCGGATCCGACGGGCGCGCTGCGGTTCCCGTTTCCGCTGGCAATCCTCCGCTTCGCCGCCTATCTTTGCAGTCCGTTTGTGCTGCACGATACTGCCGATGGATTGCCTATGGCCCGCAACAAGGAATTCCGCAAAGCGACCTATCTCGAACTGCCCCGCTGCTACGACGCCTCCGAGGCCCATGCGGGCCGCTGGGCCGGGTACTTTGGCAACAGCCAGCCGCTGACGCTGGAGCTGGGCTGCGGCAAGGCCGATTTCAGTGTGGAAATGGCCCGGCAATATCCGGAGCGCAATTTCCTCGGCATCGACCTCAAACCGGCGCGCCTGTTTTACCCCGGCCGCCGGATCGAGGCGGAAGGCATTCCCAATCTGGCCCTGCTGGCCGCGCACCTGCTGGAGCTGCCCCGGCATGTGGCGCCTGCCGAAGCGTCGGAAATCTGGATCACCTTCCCCGATCCCTTTCCTAAAAAGCGCCAGGCCAAGCACCGCATGATCAACCCGCCGTTCCTGCGCATCTACCGCGAAGCCCTGCAGCCCGGCGGCACCCTGCATTTCAAAACCGACAACCGGGAGCTGTTTCTCTACGCCCTGGAGGTCTTCGTGCAGCAGGACCGCGTGGACTTTACGTATCTCACCTTCGACCTGCACGCAGACCCCGGCGCGCCGGCCGATGCCCGCATCCTGACCGCCTACGAACGCCTCTTCATGGCTGAAGGCAAGCAGATCAACTACGTGAGCTTCCGGTTCCGCTGATCAGCGTCCGCCGCCATCCCCGTCGTCGTCGGGCTCGCGCTCCTCGTGCAGGATCCGGCGGCGCTCCTCCTGCTCCGCCGGCAGCAGATCTTCGTCTGCGCCGGGCTCATCGAGCAGCAGCTCCAGCACTTCGGCATTCAGTTCCGCCAGCTCCACCGGGTCGCCTATGCGCACCTGCCGGAGGAGGGAGGCACTGGCTTTCATGCCGGGAAAATGCTGCCGGCGCAGCCGGGCGAGATACGCATGCAGGCCGGGCGTCATCTCCAGGTCGTTGGCGATGCGGCGGGCAGACGGCGTATGCGGCGCGCTGTTTTCGTACTTCAGCACCTTGCTGCAATACAGGCTCAGCACGTAGGTATGCGTCTCGAAGATGAGCTTGAGCTCCGGCACGAAGCATTCGGGGCCTTCCAGCGGATCTTCGCTCAGCGCAAATTCGCTCAGCAGGGCGAGGGTATCCTCATCGCTGTAGTTCAGCCGGATACGCTTCTGGTCAAATTCCGGGGTATAGCACCGGGCAATATCCGCCGGCGCTTTCACGTCCAGCAGCACGAGATATGCGGCGGACACAGGGCCGGCAGGCTGCGCAGGCAGCCGCAGCAGGCAGCAGAGCAAGGAAGCAACGACACACAACCGGTGCAGCATGGGATTGGGATTCAGTTCCTCAAGATAACGAAATCTCCGGCTGCTTCGTGAGCGGAACCGCTGCTGCCGGCCCAATAAAAAAAGCCGGCATGTCCGGTCGCCCGGACAGCCGGCATGTCTGCGAACATAATCCGTTATACGAGGCGCGCGTCGAGGGTGATTTCGGCGTTCAGCACCCGGGAGACGGGGCAGTTGGCCTTGGCGCCTTCGGCGGCCTGCTGGAATGCAGCGGCATCCATGCCGGGCACCTTGCCTTCGAGCTTGAGCACGATGCTGCGGATGGTCCAGCCGATGTCTTCCTTTTCCACGGTCATCAGGGCCTCGGTGCGGAGGGATTCGGCGGGGAAGCCTGCGGCAGCCAGCCCGAAGCTGAGGGCCATCGAGAAGCAGCCCGCATGGGCGGCTGCGATCAGCTCTTCGGGGTTGGTGCCTGCTGTGCCGTTTTCATCCACGAAGCGGGCGTGGAACGAATACGGGGTAGCATCGAGCACGCCGCTCGGCGCCGTGAGCTGTCCGGAGCCTTCGAGGCCTGTGCCGTGCCATACGGCAACAGCGCTGCGTTTGAGTTTCATCAGATCAGAAGCATTAGGGGTTACGGAGGGTATCTATATAAGGTGTAACCTGCCAGGCGGGGCAAAAGGTTTTGACATAGCGCAAATTGAATGCGTGATGCCGGCCCGGGGCCTGCGGCGCGTTTCGCGCTTCCGCATTTTTCTTCTTACCTTGATCCGCACTTGACGCTGTTCCGCATGCTGTTTGAAGAATACCGGGGCTACGATGCAATGGCATTGGCCGAGATGGTCCGTAAAAAAGCGGTTTCTCCGCTCGAATTGCTGGAGGTCGCCATCCGGCGGCTCGAAGCCGTGGAGCCCAAGCTCAACTCCGTCGTACACCGGATGTACGACGAGGGCCGCCGCATGGCGGCGGCTGCGCCTGACGATGCGCCCTTTGCCGGCGTGCCCTTCCTGATCAAGGACCTCAGCCTGGCAGTTGCCGGCCACCCGATGACGGGCGGCTCCGCCGCCCTGCGGAACTACGTGCCCAGGCACGACACCTACGCCGTGCAGCAGTTCCGCAAGGCCGGCTTCATATTCCTCGGCAAAACCAATACGCCCGAGCTGGGCCTGACTCCCTACACCGAGTCCGCCCTGCTGGGGCCGGCCCGCAACCCCTGGAACCCCGACTATTCGCCGGGCGGCTCCAGCGGCGGCGCAGCGGCCGCCGTAGCAGCCGGCATCACCCCCATCTCCACCGCCAGCGATGGCGGCGGGTCCATCCGCATTCCGGCCGCCTTCTGCGGCATTTTTGGCCTGAAGCCTTCCCGCGGGCGCATCTCCCTCGGCCCCGACACCGGCGACTGGTGGTCCGGTGCCGTCGTCGAAGGCTGTGTGAGCCGCTCCGTGCGCGATACCGCCGCCTTTCTCGACGTGATGCAAGGCTACCGCCCCGGCGATCCGGTGCGGATCGAACCGCCGCAGCGGCCCTTCCTGGACGAGGTCCGGACCCCGCCCGGCTCCCTGCGCATCGGCTGGAGCGCAGACCACCTGCTGGGCGGACATATCGACCCGCAGTGCATGGCGGCGCTCTCCCACAGCGTCAAGCTCCTGCAAAGCCTCGGCCATCAGGTGGAGGAGGTCCGCCTGCCCTGGAAGGCCGAAGCGCTCACCGGCGCCTTCCTGACGATGGTCGTGGGCGAGACCGCTGCCGAACTGCACCGCATCCGCACGCTGCTGGGCCGCCCGCTGACCGCCGCCGACACCGAGCTCAACACCCGCGCCCTGGCCGGGCTCGGCGAGACCCTGTCTGCCCGTGAATTTGCCTACCAGCGCCGCGCCTGGAACGAAATCTCGCGCCAGGCCGCTGAATTTCACGCGAAATACGACCTGCTGCTGACGCCTACCGTCACCACGCCGCCCTTCCGCACCGGCGAGCTGGCCAATACCCCGGCGGAAAACCGCCTGCTGCGCGTGCTGGTCCGCTTTAGCCTGTTCAAGCTGGCCCGCCGGATGGGTGCCGTCGATCAGCTGGCGCAGAAGGTCTTCGAGCGCATCCCCTTCACGCCGATCGCCAACATGACCGGCCAGCCGTCGATGTCGGTGCCGCTCTACTGGACGCCGGAAGGCATGCCGGTAGGCGTGATGCTGACGGCCGGAACCGGCGAGGAAGCCGTACTGCTGCGTCTGGCGGCGCAGCTGGAGCAGGCGCAGCCCTGGTTCGGGCGGGTGCCGGTGCTGGAATGAGGCCGCTCCGGACATCTGGGGGGGAATCTTACAGCCGCCGGGCACGGCAGATGGGCGGAAATGCGCCGCCAGGCGCGGCTGCAATCGTTTCACCGCCGGCAAACAGGCCGGATTGTTACATGCCTGCTGCGCCCCGGATGACTTTTTTCACCGTGCCAGACGTACAGGGTCGTTCTGGCCCGGATACCCAGGCCGTTATTTGCCCTCCATTTGAAACCTGTCCTGCAAGCCTTATCTAATTGCATATGCCAGTGAGTACCACCGCCCAAGAAGCTGTAGGCCTGATTCAGTCGGGCAACCGTGTGTTCATCCAGGGTGCCGCCATGACGCCCCACCAGCTGATCAAGGCCATGATCGCCCGCGCACCCGAACTGGAGGACGTGGAGGTCGTGCATATCCATACCGAAGGCGATCCGGGATATGCCAGCCCGGAACATGCAAAGAGCTTCCGGACCCGCTCCCTGTTTGTGGGCGGCAACCTGCGCAGTGCCGTGAATGCCGGCTACGCCGATTACATCCCGGTATTCCTGAGCGATATCCCGCTGCTGATCCGGAGCGGACGCATGCCGGTGGATGTGGCTATGATCCAGGTATCCCCGCCCGACCAGCATGGATACTGCTCGATGGGCTGCTCGGTGGATGTGGCGCTTTCAGCCGTCCAGACAGCCCGCTACGTCATTGCCCAGGTGAATCCGAATACGCCCCGCACCCTCGGCGACGGCGTGATTCCCTACAGCCGGCTGGATGCCGTGGTGGAAGTCCATGAGCCGCTGGTGGAATATCCCGCCCGCCCGCTGACGCCGGTCGAACAGAAAATCGGGGCCTTTGTGGCCGATCTCGTGGAAGACGGCGCCACGCTGCAGATGGGCATCGGCTCCATTCCGGACGCTGTGCTGGCCCGCCTCGGCGGCCACAAGGGGCTCGGGGTGCATACGGAAATGTTTTCCGACGGCCTGATGGACCTCATCCGCAAGGGCGTGGTGACCAACGAGCATAAAAAAGTGCTCCCCAACCGGGTGGTGACCGGCTTCATCATGGGCACCCGCACGCTGTACGACTTCGTGCATGACAACCCCATCATTGCCATGAAGGATACGGCATTCACCAACGACACCTCCCTGATCCGGAAAAATCCGAAAGCCACCGCGATCAACTCGGCGCTGGAGATCGACCTGGTAGGCCAGATCTGCGCCGATACCATCGGCACGATGCAGTTTTCGGGCGTAGGCGGCCAGGTGGACTTCATGCGCGGCAGTGCCCTCTCCGAAGGCGGCAAGCCGATCATTGCCCTGCCCTCCACGACCACAAAAGGCGAAACCAAGATCGTGCCGACCCTGAAACCCGGTGCGACCGTGACGACCTCGCGTGCCCACGTGCACTATGTGGTGACGGAATACGGCGTCGCCGACCTCTTCGGCAGAAGCCTCAAGGAGCGCGCCCGCGCCCTGATCGAGATCGCGCACCCGGACCACCGCGAAGCGCTGGAGCGGGCCGCAGCCGACCGTTTCAAGCATTTCTGAGCGTTCAACATGTCTGAATAGGACCGGCCCCGTTTGCAGCGGGGCCGGTTTTTTTCATGCCGCCGGTACTGGTACCGGCTCAGATTCAATCGCTTGCACACCCCTCGCGCGGATGGGTTTTTTGGGTACTTTTGCCGCCGTTACCCCCGGGATTCGCTATACCTTCATGTATCCCAACACTGTACTATGACACCGATCACCAACAGGAAATTCAGGCCCGGCGTGCTGCATGGCGCAGAAGTGCAGGAGCTGTACGACTACGCGAACCGCGAAAACTTCGCCCTGCCCGCCGTCAACGTGGTAGGCTCCAATACCGTCAATGCCGTGATGGAAACGGCGCGGGAAGTCAATTCCCCCGTCATCATCCAGTTTTCGCATGGCGGCGCCCAGTTTTTCGCCGGCAAGGCCCTTCCCAACGACCAGCACCAAGCCTCGATCGCCGGCGCCGTTGCAGGCGCGCAGCATGTGCACCAGCTGGCCGAGCTCTATGGCATTCCGGTCATCCTCCACACCGACCACGCCGCCCACAAGCTGCTGCCCTGGGTGGATGGCATGCTCGATGCCGGGGAGAAATTCTTCGAGCAGCATGGCAAGCCCCTCTACAGCTCCCACATGCTGGACCTGTCCGAGGAGCCCATCGAAGAAAACCTGGACGTGAGCGTGGCTTATTTCCGGCGGATGCATGCCCTCGGCATGACGATCGAAATCGAGCTCGGCGTGACCGGCGGCGAAGAAGACGGCGTGGACAATACCAATGTGGACAATGCCCGTCTGTATACCCAGCCTTCCGAAGTGGCCTACGCCTACCGCCGGCTGAAGGAAATCAGCGACCGTTTCACGATCGCGGCAGCCTTCGGCAACGTGCACGGCGTGTACGCCCCCGGCAATGTGAAGCTGCGCCCCATCATCCTGAAAAATTCGCAGGACTACGTGCAGCAGGAATTCGGCACCGGCCCCAATCCGATCAACTTTGTGTTCCACGGCGGCTCCGGCTCGCTGCGTGAGGAGATCCGCGAGGCCATCGAATACGGCGCCATCAAAATGAACCTGGACACCGACCAGCAATGGGCGTTCTGGGACGGCGTGCGGGCCTATGAAGCCAAGCACCACGGCTACCTCCAGAGCCAGATCGGCAACCCCGAAGGCGCGGAGAAGCCCAACAAGAAGTTCTACGATCCCCGCCAGTGGCTGCGCGAAGGCGAAAAAACCTTCGTCAAGCGCCTCAAGCTGGCCTTCGAGGATCTGAATGCGATCAACGTCCAGGGCAAATAAGCCCCGGAATCTTCATGATGCGGCGCCCCGGCCTTGTGCCGGGGCGTTTGCATGGGCGCTGACGCCGGACGTTCGATTCCGCCCCATTTCCGGCAGATCCGGTGAGCCGGACGGCGGTAATTTTGTATCTTTGCTGTGCCAATATCCAACTCATGCAACTCCTGCAGTCTTTCGCAGCGGGGCTCTGTCTCTGGTTCTGCGGCAGCAGCGGTCCTGAGCTGCCGGTCAGGCACAGTATCCCGCTGAATATCCCGGAGCCGTCGGATCTGTACTTTGCCCCTGACGGACAATCGGTCTGGATCGTAAGCGACAAGGGCCGGATCTATGAAGTGGATCGCGCTGGCAAGACAGTCCGCCAGAAGCGGTATAAAGGACACGATTTTGAGGCGGTGTGCTTGTATGACGGCAAGCTCTGGACTGCGGACGAGACGTACCGCCGCCTCATGGCCTTCCATCCCGCCGATCTGAGCCTGGCTGCCGAGCGGCAGTACCGGGTGCCAGGCGCCCTCAACGAAGGCTGGGAGGCGCTCTGCCCCCATCCGAGGGGATACGGCCTGCTGGCCGTATCGGAGAAGGACCCGGTGCGGGCCTTTACCTTCAGCGCAGACGGCGAGCTGGAAGGGGATCAAATCCTTCGGGGCATTCCGGAGGTGTCCGGCATCTGCCTCTGGAAGGGCGAGCTGTGGGCCGTCAGCGACGAGGAACGGCGCGTGTACCGCCTGTCGGCGGATTTTTCCGTCCTCGGCTCCTGGAAGATTCCGGTGCTCAATCCGGAAGGCATCGCCATTGCGCCCGACGGCAGCCTCTGGATCGTGAGCGACGATCAGCACCGCCTCTATCAGTTCGACCTGCCCGTATGAAACTGCACCGAATGGTCCTGCTGGTGCTGTGGATGCCCCTTGCAGGGCAGGCGCAGCGCGCGCTGCTGGTCGGCAAGCAGCATGCAGCCGAGTTCAATACCACCCTGAATGCCTGGGCGCTGATCCCCGGAGACGGGCAGGCGCCGCTCCTGCAGCTGCGGGATCTGCGGCTCGGGATCGAAGGCACCCGCAGCGGCAAATGGGAATATAAATTCCAGCTCGATGCCGCCAATTTCTTCAACGACTCCCTGCGCAACGCCGTCATCGACGCGCATATCACCCTCGACCTGCCCGATCAGTTCGATATTATCGCGGGCTATCAGCTGCTTCCCTTTTCCCGCAACAGCATCATCGGCTTCCGGCATTCGCCCTTTTACCAGCGCAGCCTGCTGTCGGACAATACGCTTTTCTCGCGCCGGGATCTCGGCATCACCCTGCGGAAACAGGCGCACTTCGACCATCTGGCCGGCTATCTGGGGGTGTATCAGGGCACTGGGCGCATCCTGCCCGAACTGGGCCGGAACGCCGGCATCAGTGTGGCGGCACGCGGGGAATTCGCCTTCCCGGTGCGGTTCCGGCATGAGGAAATCGATCTGCGGATCAGCCCGATGCCGCGCGGGGTGATCGGGGTCAATGTGCTCGGCAGCACCCACCGGCGGGACAGCGTGCGCTTTCTCCAGCCCTTCATGACACGGGGCGCCAAATGGCTGGCCGGGATCGATGCGGCATTCTGCTACCGGGGGCTCTCGCTCCAGGCGGAAATGCTCTGGGCCATTGTGCGGCCCCGTCCTGCCCAGCAGACGCTGGGCGACATTCCGTTGAACTATGAAACCGCCGGCGGCTATCTTTCGGGCAATTATTACTTCAAAGCGCTGAACAGCCTGCTGGCCTTCCGCTACGAGCGCTTTGCTGCCATGCCGCTGCCGGAGTCCCGCCAGGCCGCATCTGCCCGGGCTGCCTGGAATTTCCTGATAAGCAACGACCTCAAGCGGATGCTCCGGGTGGAGTACTGCTTCTACAGCCAGGGCGGCTGGTCCAGCCCCGATCCCGCCCTGCGCCGGGGCCTGCGCGCCGGGCTTCAGGTGTCGCTCTGAATGTCTGAGTACCTCGAACCGTATCCCGCTGCTATGGCCCAATCGCTCGCCCAGATCGCCCTCGTAGTCGCAGATTACGACGAAGCAATCCGCTTCTACACCCAGGTGCTGGGCTTTGCCCTGGTGGAAGACACCCCGCTCAGCGAGACGAAGCGCTGGGTGCTCGTGGCTCCGCCCGGCTCCGCCGGCTGCCGCCTGCTGCTGGCCAAAGCGGCCACGCCCGAGCAGGCCAGCCGGATCGGCAATCAGACCGGGGGGCGGGTATTCCTCTTTCTGCACACCGACGATTTTGCGGGCGACTACCAGCGGCTGCTGGACCACGGCGTCCGGATCGTGCGGCCGCCCTCCGTGGAGGCCTATGGCACCGTGGCCGTATTCGCCGACCTCTACGGCAACCTCTGGGACCTGATCGGGCCGGCAGGCGGAGCCCCGTGATTTTTTTGGGGCCAATGTAAAACTATTGGGCGCCGGGGCGCATCTATGGGGTCAAATGCCGGAATTGCGGAATGGATGATCTCTGGATCGAACGGGCCCGGCGGGGCGATGCCGCAGCGTTCAACGCGCTGATGCAGCACTGGCACCCGCGCATCTACCGCTATGTGCGGCGCTACTTCGCACGCTATGCCGCAGCGGGCGAAGACGGGCCAATGGCGGCCGAGGTCGCCCAGAAAACCTTCATTTCCGCGTACGAAGGGCTGGGCCGGCTGCGCCGCAATGCGGGTTTCCGCTCCTGGCTCTACCGCATCGCCATCAACCACTGCCACGCCGAAGAGCGCCGCCGCAAGCCGGATCCGCTGCCGGAGGACGCCGGCACCTTCCAAGTGCAGGCCTGGGGCGCCGGCCCCGAAGGCGATCTCACCCACGACGATCTGCAGCGCTGGCTGCAGGAGGCCCTGCGCCGCATCCCCGCCGAGCAGCGGGAGGTGGTGCTGCTCAAGGAATATGAGCATCTGACGTTCCGCGAAATCGCCGAAGCCCTCCAGATCCCGGAGAGCACGGCCAAATCCCGGCTCTACTACGGCCTGAAAGCCCTCCGGCAGGTGCTCGAAGGCTGGCGTCTCACCCCAGAACATCTGTACCATGAATCCTAATCCGGATCTTGCGCTGCTAATCGGCTACCTCTACGGCGAACTGAGCCCCGAAGAACACCAGCGGGCACAGGCCTTGCTGGATCAGCACCCGGAGCTGGCTGCCGAAGTGCAGGCCCTCCGCCATACACGCCGATGGCTGCAGGCTGCGGATGCACCGCCTGCGGCGGTGGCGCCGCCCGTCCTGCTGGTGCCGCGCAGCAGCCGCCTCCAGCGGTGGGGCTGGGCCGCCGCTGCCTGCTGGCTGCTGCTGCTCAGCGGCTGGGTCCTGCTGCGGCCCGCGCCTGCGGCCCAGGCCGCAGCGCAGCCCTGGCAGCCCGATACCGCCGCCCTGCGGGCCTGGATCACCGCTGCCGTACAGGCAGAAACCGCACCGCTGCCCGCTGCGGCCGACAGCCTCCGCACCGAGCTGGCCCATCTGGCTGCCCGCCAGCGGCAAGCGCAGGCAGCCCAGGCCAGCCGTCTTACCGCCGAACTCACGCGCCTGCTCCGGCAGCAGCGCACTGAAGACCTCGACGCAATCAATGAAGCCTTCCGCCGCTTCGCGCTGGAGCAGGAAGATGCCCGCCTCGTCGACAATCAGCGATTTGCCACTGTATTTGCCAAACTCCAGCAGTATGAACGCGAAAATTCTTTTGCTCCTTAATCTCCTCTGGCTTCCCCTCGCGGGCCTGCGTGCGCAGGCGCCCGACCCGGAGCTGCTGCGCTCCACCCTGGAGGCCTATTTCAATGCCAAAAATCCGCACCCTGACCTCTGGTGGGCCCATGCCGATCCTGCCCGCGTGCGCTATGAGCCCGGTATCGGCCTGCTGGTGTCTACCCCGGTGTTCCGCTCTTCGCCCATCACCCTCACCGAGAGCCGCCAGGGCGGCCGTGTCACGGTAGTCACCCGCAACGGCGACCAGATGCCGGGCACCAATCCGGACCTGATCCAGGAGCTGCTCACCGGATGGGTTCTGGCCTACGGCGTACAGGCCCGTGACCTTCCGCCGCAGGAAAAGCTGGTCATCAGCTATGCCATCCAGTCGGGGCAGGATACGAAAGGCGCACTGGCGCCTGCTGCGCCCGGCCGGCTCGATCAGATGGGGCAGAGCTACTCCTTCTCGTTCTCCCAGGCTCCGCTGACGGCGCAGGACAGCCTCCGCGTGCGCGAGCTGGTGCTGGAAGTTCCCATCTCGGCCCTGCGGGACTTCAAAGGCGGCAAGCTGAGCGAATCCGATCTCCGCAAGCAGATCCGCCGCGTACGGGTGCGCACCCTCGGCGATGCCGCAGAAGAGACGCCCCTCGAAGAGCAGGTATTCATCGCGATGCTGGAAAAACTGGCCGTATCGGCAGCTGAACCGGCAGGGCTGATGACCTGGACCCCGGCCGGTGCCCGCGCCGCGGTCGGCAGGGAATATACCCCCGGAGTCGGCTATGCATTCGAAATCGGCAGCGAAGGGCCGATGTACCGCATCGACCGGGGCCGCATGCATACCGGCGGCTACCGCACGGCCCCTGCCGTCATCTGGCGGGATGGCGTGATCAGTCTTGCGCCCGAGGCGCCCGGCGATGACGAGCTGGAGGAGGAACCGCTGGCCGAATCCCCCATGGACGAAGAACCCATGTCCGAAGAAATTGTGGAAGAACGGATCTACCTGGATGCCCAGGGCCGCGAGCGCCGCGAAATCCGGAAAGAAGTCCGGAAAGGGGCGCGGGGCGAACGCATCTACCGCATCGAGATCGATGAGGACGAACGGGAGGCCGCAGCTCCGGATGATGGAGAGGAGGAAGCAGGAGATGAGGAGGCGGACGAAGAAGAAGAAACTGCAGCAGAACCGGAAGCGGACGAATCTGAAACCGTCTCCTGGGAGGCCTTCAAGCTCCGCCTGGCGAATGCCATGCTCGACTACGGCCCTACGCTCAAGCAGCTGGGCACCGGCGAACGCCTGAGCATCCTCGTCCGCCGCCCGGCTGCTGCCGGCAGCGGCTGGCCGGAACAGATAACGGCCTCCATCAGCCAGCAGGACCTGATGCAGTGGGACAAGCGCGCCATCAGCCGCGAGCAGGCGCTGGCCCGCATCCAATGGCGGGAGTAGGCCTGCCTGCCATCCGCATTGCTGCTGTCCGTTCCGGCTCTGCCCGGCGGACAGCAGCATGCGGATCCGGCAGCGGTCTGGCAGGCCCGTCCGCACGCCGCGCTTTTTTCGTACCTTTACAGCCTGTATTGGACGATTAACCTGTCTGCGCGTGACCGCTACCGTATTTTCCCCTGCACAGGACACCCGCACCCTGCTCGAATCCCTCCTGGTCCAGCGCATCCTGGTCCTCGACGGCGCCATGGGCACCATGATCCAGCGGTACGGGCTTGAAGAAGCCGACTACCGGGGCAGCCGGTTCGCAGAGGCCCGGCGCCCGCTCAAAGGCAACAACGACCTGCTCTCGATTACCCGGCCGGACATCATCCAGGAAATCCACCGGCAGTACCTCGATGCAGGCGCCGACATCATCGAGACCAATACCTTCAGCGCGACTTCCATCGCCCAGGCCGACTATGGCCTGGAGGCGCTGGTGTATGAAATCAACTACGAATCGGCCCGGATCGCGCGGGAGGCTGCGCGCCAGGCTACAGCCCTGGACCCGGAAAAACCCCGCTTCGTGGCAGGCGCCATCGGGCCCACCAACCGCAGCGCTTCCCTCTCGCCTGATGTCAACGACCCCGGATTCCGCAATGTCACCTTCGACGACCTCGTCGAAGCCTACCATGAGCAGATCCGCGGCCTGGCCGACGGCGGCGCAGATCTGCTGCTGATCGAGACGGTCTTCGATACCCTCAACTGCAAGGCGGCGCTCTTTGCCGCAGAGCAGTATTTCGACGAGACCGGGCGGCGCCTCCCGCTCATGGTGTCGGGCACCATCACCGACGCCAGCGGGCGCACCCTCTCGGGTCAGACGGTGGAAGCCTTCTGGCAGTCGGTATCGCATGCCGATCTGCTGAGCGTGGGCCTCAACTGCGCACTTGGCGCCAAGCAGCTCCGCCAGTATATCACGGACCTCTCGCGCATTACCCCGCGCTTTGTCAGCGCCTATCCGAATGCAGGCCTGCCGAATGAATTCGGCCAGTACGACCAGACTGCCCTCGAAATGCAGGCCCTCCTGCGCGAGTTTCTGGCCGAAGGCATCGTCAACATCGTCGGCGGATGCTGCGGCACGACACCGGCCCATATCCGGGAAATAGCGGCCATCGCAGCCGAATTTCCGCCCCGCAAACGCCCTGAACCCCAGGAATATCCCGCATTTTCCGGCCTGGAGCCGCTGGTGATTTTCCCCGGCGCCAACTTCGTCAATGTCGGCGAACGCACCAATGTCACCGGCTCCCGCCGCTTTGCCAAGCTGATTCTCCAGGGCAACTACGACGAAGCCCTCTCCGTAGCCCGCCAGCAGGTGGAAAACGGCGCGCAGATCCTGGATGTCAACATGGACGAGGGCATGCTGGACTCGAAAGGCGCCATGGTCCGCTTCCTCAACCTGCTCGCCGCCGAGCCCGATATTGCCCGCATTCCCCTCATGATCGATTCTTCGAAATGGGAGGTAATCGAAGCCGGGCTCAAATGCGCGCAGGGCAAGTCGGTCGTCAATTCTATTTCCCTCAAAGAAGGAGAAGCCGCATTCAAGCACCAGGCCCGCCTCGTGCGCCGCTACGGCGCAGCGGTCATTGTCATGGCTTTCGACGAACAGGGCCAGGCAGATACCTTCGAACGGAAAACCGAAATCTGCGCCCGCGCCTACCGGATCCTCACCGAGGAAATCGGCTTCAAGCCCTGGGACATCATCTTCGATCCCAATATTTTCGCCATCGCCACCGGGATCGAAGCGCACAACAGCTACGCGGTGGACTTCATCGAGGCCACACGCTGGATCAAAGCCCACCTGCCCCATGCCCTCGTCAGCGGCGGGGTGAGCAACGTCTCCTTCTCCTTCCGGGGCAATGACGCGGTCCGCGAAGCCATTCACGCCGTATTTCTCTACCACGCCATCCGCGCCGGGATGGATATGGGCATCGTGAACGCAGGCGCCCTGCCGGTGTACGAGGAAATCGAGCCGGAACTGCGCGAATATGCGGAGGATGTGGTGCTGAACCGCCGCCCCGATGCGACCGAGCGCCTGCTGGAGTTTGCCGAACAGGTAAAGCAGGGCGGAAAAAAAATCGCCGCCACCCTCGAATGGCGCGAAAGACCCGTGAACGAGCGTCTCCAGCATGCGCTGATCAACGGCATTACAGACTACATCGAAGCGGATACCGAAGAAGCCCGCCTGCAGTGCGAGGCGCCGCTCCAGGTGATCGAGGGGCCGCTGATGGACGGAATGAATGTGGTGGGCGATCTCTTCGGGGCAGGCAAAATGTTTCTGCCGCAGGTGGTCAAAAGTGCACGGGTGATGAAACGCGCGGTCGCCTGCCTGCTGCCGTACATGGAATCGTCCGCATCTGCCGCCGGCAGCTCCGCCGGCAAAATCCTGCTGGCCACCGTCAAAGGCGACGTGCACGATATCGGCAAGAATATCGTCGGCGTCGTGATGTCCTGCAACAACTACGAAGTTGTGGACCTGGGGGTCATGGTGCCGATGGACAAAATCCTCGATACCGCAGCGGAAATCGGCGCGGATCTGATCGGCCTCAGCGGCCTGATCACCCCTTCGCTGGATGAAATGGTCTATGTGGCGCGCGAAATGGAGCGCCGGGGCATGCGCCAGCCGCTTCTGATCGGCGGCGCGACCACCTCCCGCATCCACACTGCCGTCAAGATCGCCCCGGAATACTCCGGGCCGGTGGTGCATGTGCTGGATGCTTCCCGTGCGGTGCCCGCAGCCAACCAGCTGATCCACCCCGACGAGGCCCAGCGCGGCCAATACGCCGCAACGGTCCGCGAGGAATACCGCCAAATGCGCGAAGGCCACCTGGCCCGCCGGCGCAGCAAGCAGGTGATCAGCCTGCCCGAGGCCCGCGCCGCCCGCTTCCAGCCCGACTGGAGCCAAGGGACAGCGCCGGCGCCATTGAAGCCCGGCATCACCGTATTCGACGCCTATGACCTGGCCGAGCTGCGCAGCTACATCGACTGGACGCCGTTTTTCTATACCTGGGAGCTCAATGGCGTGTATCCCCGCATCTTCGACGATCTGCGCAAGGGCGAGGAGGCGCGCAAGCTCTTTGGCGACGCGCAGCGCATGCTCGATCAGCTGATTGCGGAGCGCTGGCTGACCGCCCGCGGCGTCATCGGGCTGTTTCCCGCGCAGGCCGACGGCACCGACGACATTGCCGTCTTTGCTGACGAGGCCCGGCAGGCCCGGATCGCCACCTTCCACGGGCTGCGCCAGCAGCCCGAAAAGCCCGGCGTTCCCTGCCTGTGCATCAGCGACTTTGTCGCGCCGGCAGCCAGCGGGCTGCCCGATCACATCGGCGCCTTCGCCGTGACGGCGGGCATCGGCATCGAGGCGCATGTAGCGCGCTTCGAGGCAGCGCACGACGACTACAGCGCCATCCTGCTCAAGGCCCTCGCAGACCGGCTGGCGGAAGCCTTCGCCGAGCGCCTGCATCAGCGCGTGCGGCGCGAGTTCTGGGGCTACGCCCCCGAGGAGCAGCTGAGCAATGATGCCCTGATCCGCGAAGCCTACCAGGGCATCCGCCCGGCGCCCGGCTACCCCGCGCAGCCGGACCACACCGAAAAGCTGACCATCTGGAAGCTGCTGGAGGTGGAGCGGCATACCGGCATGACGCTCACAGAAAGCCTGGCCATGCATCCGGCGGCATCGGTGAGCGGGCTCTATCTGGCCCATCCGGAGGCGCGGTACTTTGGCCTGGGCAGCATCAGCCGCGAGCAGGCCGCTGATTATGCTGCCCGCAAGGGCATGCCGCTTGCCGAAATCGAGCGCTGGCTCGCCCCGGTGCTGCTTGAATAACGTATGCACATGCCAGACCGCGTGAAACGGGTGCTGGTCACCGGCTCCTCCGGCCAGCTCGGAAGTGAAATCGTGCGCCAGCTGCGCGCCCGCGGCGATGCGCCCTGCGGGCTGGATCTGGCTGCCGCCGAAACCACCGATCTGATCGCCGATCTGCGGGACCGCAGGCAGGTGCAGCAGGCGCTGGAAGGCATCGATGCGGTGATTCATACCGCAGCCCTGCACGGGCGGCACATGGAGCAGGGCTATTCCCGCGAGGCATTCATCCGCACCAACCTGCTCGGCACCCTCAGCCTCCTCGAAGGCTGCGCCGCTGCGGGCGTGCCCAAGCTGGTGTATACGAGCACCACGTCGCTCTACGGCCACGCCATGGCCCACCCGGAACGGGCGGTCTGGGTCTCCGAAGCCCTGACGCCTGTGCCCCGCGACATCTACGACATCACCAAAGCGGCAGCGGAGCACCTGTGCCGGAATGCGATGGAGCAGGACGGCCTGGAAACCGTGGTGCTGCGCATCGGCCGCTTTCTGCCGGAGGCGCCGCAGGTACAAGCCTTTCACCGGCTGTACCGGGGCATCGGCACCTCGGACGGTGCCCGCGCCCATCTGATGGCGCTGGACCATACGTTCCGCACGTTTGAAGTATATAACCTGGCAGCAACGTCCCCATGTATGCCGGAGGACCTCGGTGCCTTGTTTCACGACGCGCCTGCCGTCATCCGGCTGCGGCATCCGGCGTATGCGGCCGCGTTCGAGGCGCAGGGCTGGACCCTGCCGGCCCGGATCGACCGGGTATACGACAGCAGCAAAGCAGCCCGCGAGCTGGGATTTACCGCCGAGGAGGATGCCATGCGGCTGATGGAGCGGCTGGCGGCGATGCCCGGCTGAGCACTGCCGCCGGTGTCTGCCACTTTGTCTGGAATCCCTGCATGCAGGCATTTGAATTTCAACCGGAATGCACGTAATTTGCGCTTCGTTTTTCGTGACGCACCTTTAACCTACACCGCTGCTATGTCGGTACTGAGCAGGATCCGCAATAATATCGGCCTGATCGCCATCGTGATTTTCATCGCCCTGATGGGATTCATCCTCACCGACTTCCTGTCGGGTCTGAACAATATCTTCGGCGGGCCGCCGGAAGCGGGCACGGTCGCTGGCCGGCCGATTCCTTTTCAGGAATATCAGGAGCGCACCAGCCTGGCCCTCCAGCGCAGCCCCGGCCTGAATGAGGCAATGGAAGGCCAGATCCGCGATGACGTGTGGACCCAGATGGTGCAGGAAGTCATTCTGGACCAGGAGTTCAAGAAGGCCGGCATCGAGATTTCCCCCGAGGAGCTCTACGATATGTTTACCGGCACGAATATTTCGCCCGCCGTCCGCCAGTATTTCCAGCCGCTTTTTGAGCAGCAAGGCCGCCCCTTCGACCCGGAAACGGTGAAGCGCTACCTGGAAATGGCGCAGGAAAATGAGGAAAGCCGCAAAGAATTCCGCGAATTCGAGGAATACGTCGCCCGCGACCGCGCACAGCGCCGGTACCTGGGCATGATTCAGGCTGCCTTCACGGCCTCCGATGCTGCCGCACGCCGCCGCAGCGCCGACCAGTCGCGCAGCGCCTCCATCACCTATCTGGCTGTCAACTACAGCCAGATTGCCGATTCGCTCGTAAAAGTCTCCGACGACGACATCCGCCGCTACCTCCGCGAACACGAGGACGAATTCAAGCAGGATGCGCAGACCACCGTCCGCTTCGTCAAATTCTCCCTCCGCCCCGATGCCGGCGACACGGCCAAGACCTTCGGCAACGTTCAGAAGCTCCGGGCTTCCTTCGCCGCTGCGCAGAACGATTCCATCTATACGAGCAACAAATCCTCTACGCCGTACAGCAAAAGCTTCCGCC
This sequence comes from Bacteroidia bacterium, assembly GCA_033765305.1. GTDB lineage: Bacteria > Bacteroidota > Bacteroidia > J057 > J057 > RDXT01. Next base: position 49,779 of record JANRID010000065.1, on the reverse strand, counting down.
AGATCTTCGAGCTGCCGGAAGGCGTGCGCGACAGCATCGTGCGGGCTTCGGAGAAAAGCGTCATCGGCCCGGTCCTCGACCGCGGCACCTTCAAGCTCTTCAAGCTCGTCGGCACGCAGCCTGCGTCCGAAGCAGCTGCCAAGGTGGCCCATATTCTGATCCCCTTCGGAGCTGACTCTGCGACAGCCAAAACCAAGGCCGGCTCGCTGGCCGCACAGGCCCGCGGCGGCGACTTTGCCCAGCTGGCCCTCGACAACTCCGACGACTTCAACACCCGCAGCAAGGGCGGGGTGCTGGGCTGGTACCGCAAGGGCACCTTCGGAACGGCCTTCGATAAGGCAGTCGAAAACGCCTCCGCCGGCAGCGTGGTCGGCCCCGTGCGCGGCCCCGGCGGCTATCACATCATCCGCGTCATCGACAAAACCTCCCTCACCTTCGATGTGGCGGAAGTGGAACAGGAGATCTCCTATTCCTCCTCGACCCGCGACAGCATCTACGGGCTTGCCAACCTCTTCGTAGACAAGCTGATGCAGACCAAGGATATCAACCTCGCCGCCGAGCAGATGAATATGCCCGGCCTCAATGTCTTCGAAACCACGCCGCCCGTCACGGCCAAGTCCCGCACGGTAACCGGCCTCCAGGGAGGCCGCGAGCTGGTGCTCTGGGCCATCAACTCCGACGAAAAGGAAATCTCCAAGGTCTTCAATATCGGCACCGACTATGTCGTGGCCCAGGTGGTCAAGCAGCAGCCGGAAGGCCTGCCCAGCCCCGAAGACGCGCGCGAGCAGGTGGAGGTCAAACTGCTCAACGAGAAAAAAGCCGAGCTGATTCTGAGCAAGCTCTCCGGCCTCTCCGGCGATCTCAACGCCATGAGCAGCGCCTATGGCCCCGGCGCCTTCGTCAACACCGCCCAAAACGTGACCTTCGAGAGTCCCTCCATCCCCGGCATCGGGGCGGACAAGTTCCTCATCGGACGGGTATTCGGCCTGGGCCAGGGCGTGACGAGCAAGCCCATCAAAGGCCTCAACGGCGTGTATGTCATCCAGGTCAGCTCGGTTACGGAAGCATCCGAACCTGCGCCGGAAGCAGTCGCCACGCTCAAGTCTTCGATGACCAGCACCATGCAGGGCATCCTTGGCTCCAAAATCACCCCCGCGCTCGAAGAGATCGGCGACGTGGAAGACAACCGCGCGAAGGCCGAAGCCATGAGCTACGGATACCGCTGATCCGGATCCCTACAATCTGAGGCAGGGCGCTGCGGCTGAGGCCGGCAGCGCCCTGTCTGTTTTCCGGCAGTCCTGTGCCTGCCGAAAAAAAGCGCAGCTCCTTTCGGAACTGCGCCCAACAGGACGGGAAAAGCACTTGGTATTAGCCTGGGTTTGGATATTCAGCGGACCAGCAGCTTCTGCGAGCGCAGGGCGCCGCCGCCGCGCGGGTGCAGCTGCACGACGTACTGCCCGCTGCTGATGCCGCTGAGATCGATCTGATGGGTATTTTCGCCGCCGTACAGCCGCACTTCCTCCGCCCGCACGATGCGGCCCTGGAGGTCGAGGATGCAGAGGGTGGCAGGCTGGAGGCGGTCCCATTTCACGGAAACAGTCACCGCATCGGAAGCCGGATTGGGGTACAGGGATACCGCCGCCGCGTCGAGCCCCGTCTCGATCTTGAGCGCCGGCAGCTCCGGCGTCGGATCGCAGGCCGTGTCGGCGATGTAATTGACCGTATTGCCCGATGCATCCGTGTATGCATCGTGAATCAGGGGCAGCTTCTGGCCGCTGAAGGGATAGAACTCCACTTCGTCGAGGGTGCCGTTGTTGGCGCCGAGCCAATCCTGGAGAATCGTCGTGAACACGCGCCGGTAATCATGCTGATAGCCGACGATGTTGTTGTTGTTCAGATTGCTCAGGTTGGGGTTGGTGCCGGAAATGCCGGGCCGGACGCCCCTTCCGAACACCAGCATGGGTGCTGCAGCGCCGTGATCCGTGCCGAAGGTGCCGTTTTCTCCGACCTGCCGCCCGAACTCGGAAAAGGTCACCGTGAGCACGCGGTCGGCCAGGCCCTGGGCCTCCAGATCGTTCTGGAAGGCGCGCACCGCCTCCGACAGGTGGTAGAGCAGCGCGCCATGCCCGCCGAAGGAGGGCTTGTCCGGGATGCCCTGATTGGCATGGGTATCAAAGCCGCCCATGCGGACGAGGAAGATTTTGGTCTTGCTGCCGCCGGAGAGCAGGCGGGCCACCGTGCGCAGCTGCGGTGAGAGCTGGTTGTAGTAATGGCTGCCGGCCGTGGTGTGGTAGGTCTCCGGATAGGTGATGCCGACCGCATTCGTGCCTGCGTTGAACAGGGTGGAGAGCCGCTGCGCGTACACGTTGGTGCTGCGCTCCACCTCGACGATGTAGCGGAGTTCGTCGCCGTACTCGGAGGCTGGAAAGGACCCTGGCAGGGCGCCGCCCACCCCCGATACGAAGGTATGGAAATCCGACGGGTCGTTGCTGAGCGTCAGGCCCATCGGAATACCCACCTGCCGGTGGAAGCCCAGCGAGATGATGTGGCTGCCGAACTCCAACCCGGGCGGGTCCTGCATGGCCGGATTGGGGTATTCGTTGGGATAATTGGGATACTTGTGGTTGAGATAGCGGCCCCACCAGCCGGAATCCGGATGTTCGGGCATGGTATCGCCGTCTTTGCCGGTCAGCCAGATGTCGGTGCCCCGGAAATGGGAGCCGTTCATGCTCGGATAGCCGCACTGCTGGATGATGCGCACCATTCCCCGGTCGTAGAGGTCCTTGATGCCGGTCATGTCCGGATGCAGGCCTACCTGGTCGGCGACGGGCAGCGTGGTATCGAGGTCGAGGTAGCGGCGCAGGCCGGTGGCGGGCACGCCGATCACCGGGCGGTGGTTGCGGTACACCCCGTACTGATCGACCGGAATCAGGGTATTCAGCCCGTCATTGCCGCCGTGCAGCTGGATGATGACGAGGGCACGGTCGTTGATTTCGTCGCAGGTGAAAGAGCTGGTCAGGAAGGAGCGGCCCATCACCCGCAGCGGAATCCCGTTGAGCGCCAGCGGCGCCAGGGTCATGGGCAGTATGCCTTTGAGAAACTCGCGTCGTCTCATGGAAATTCGGTTAACAGGAGTCGGTAACTGGAATGCACAAGCGGCACAGGGCCAGGAAATAGAACATTATCCCAATTGAAACTCAGGGCTTTGCAGAATGGCGCGGATCAGGGCCGAAATCTGGGCCCGCACGTTGGTGGCGTCGCCGCTGCCGAGGTACATATCCCATTCCATCTGCCAGTTGATCGGCGAGAGGGTGTCGAGCAGCACTTCGTTGAGGAAATAATTGAAGCGGTCGGGTTCGATGGCCTCGGGCAGGAGGCAGGCTACGAGTTCCTGCACGAGATGCGAGGCGATCCGCGGCCCCGGATGCGGGCCGGGCACCCCGTAGGCGTCGGAGCCGCTGAAAGGCGGCACATTGACCGGATCGTTGACGAAGGCCATCACATCGAACGCCAGCTCCGGCGGGCCCTCCAGGTGCGCATCGACCATCGCATAGCGGGACGGAAGCGATTTGGCGCTGATCCACAGGCGATTGTATTCCGGAGCCTGGTAAATGGGCTGGTAGCCCGCTACTTCCGGCGGCTCGAACAGGTCGAAGCAGGCATCCGACATCAGCCGCATCAGCCCGAACTGGAAAAAGGTCACATAGGATGCGAAGGCATCTGCCGCCGGGTCCGGGACCGGCAATCCGAAGTAGCGGATCATCTGCGTCTGCAGCTCCAGCGGTGATTTGATCAGCGCGCCGATGATCTCGTCGTTGGCGGCGCTGTCGTCCTCGTCGTAGAAATGCTGGCTTTGGAGCAGCGTGGCCAGCACCGGCTGGATCATATAGCCGTTGCCCATGAGCGTGTTGGCCAGGGGGCCGATGATGTCGTCTTCTACCTCCTGCACGATGTCGTAGCGCACGAAGAAGCGGTACAGGCGGCGCACAATCTGCCGGGCGGTAGCCTCCTGGGCAAAGATCATGTCCACGAAGTCCTGGATCTCCTGCATCATGCCGATCGCATCGGCCCTGCCCGTAATCACCTGATTCTGAAAGCGGGGCGAGAAGAGCTTATCCGTTTCGTCGTGCCGCCCGGGGTCGGGCGTGGCGCGGGGCAGGCCGGTATCCGGGTCCCAGCCCGCCGGATCGTCCCAGTCGTCGTTACGGCGGAAGCCGGTCATCAGGCGGGCACCTTCCACCACATCCTGCTCGGTAAACGTGGTGTAATCGCCCGGACCCGCGCCGGGGCCTTTGCCGATGGTGAAAAGCTCCAGAAACTCGCGGACAAAGTTCTCGTTGGGCGCCATCTTCTCGCTGTCGCCGATGTCGAGAAAGTCGTTCATCCCGTTGTCCAGGCAGATCTTCAGGGCCAGCTCCTTGTAGCTGCGCTCGGCATAGAGCATCAGCAGGCGGAGGGTGTAATAGTGGTTTTCGCTGAAGTCGATGACATCCAGGCTCGTTACGAAGCTGGTGTGCAGGAAGAAGGTCAGCTTGTGCGAAATGCTCAGCGGCTGGCCGGGCTTCATCACATGGTACAGCCACCAGGCATTGACGATCTGCTTGAGATCCTGGTTGCTGGAGTTGGCGGCATTGCGCCCGGCGATTACCCAGGTCATGCCGGTCTGCGGATCAGCCGGATGATCAGGCAAGGGCGGGAAATTCATCAGCTGCGATACCGCCTGGTCTGCGGTCAGCGCGGCGAAGGCCTCGATCTCGGCACGGGAAGCGCCGAAGGTCGCTCTGCGGAGCAGATGGGCGGCAAGCCTCCGGCCCAGCGTACCGCTGCGCGGATTCAAAGATGCCATATCGTTACGACAGGTTTATACACAGGTTTACGTTCATAGCTTTCCTGCTCCCGCACCCGGAGGGCGTGCGAAGCCAGTTGCATGCATACTTCCGCGTTCCGGCGCGGTCAAGACCCGAAAAAACGTAAGATTCCCCCCATATCCGGCAGCCAGCGCCAAGGCAGATGCAACCCCAAAATTTCGCACCATGCGGCAGGCTGTCCGGCTGAATGAGCAGCGTTGTTATCCTTCCGAAAGTAAAAATACAGCCGCCGGCGCAGTGTGCAAGTGCTGGTTTAGTCTGTGCATGTAATAAAAAACCGGGATTTGTCCCCCTTTTTTGTGCCCGGATGATGGTCTGCGAAACGGATCCGGCAAAATTCAGCCCGGATGTATCAAAGCGGCTTGATCTGAACCGAAGCAGAACCCTGAATTCAACTGATTGATTTTCAATATTTTTATCTGGCATCCTCCATGACCGGGCCCGCAGCCTGCCTGGACCCGTATCCCTGGAACCGGCATATGCGGGATCGGTAAATGTAATATTTCAGCCCAATATCGAATCTCTGCGCGCCGTCAAATGCGGAAGTTTGAGGTAAGAAAGCCGCATCCGGCGGCACCTGATTTCTGCGCTCATCTGAACTCATGAAACCTGTACCGTTCCTGCTGACGTTCCTTGCATGTACCTGCTCTGTTTCCAGTCTGTTTGCCCAATTGCCGCCTAATCAGCCCGAACAGGACTGCTTCGGCGCGATTTCCATTTGCCAGGATGTCTATGTGCAGCCCAACTCCTATGTAGGCGCCGGAGAGGAGCCCTACGAAATCAGCGGAGCCAATTCCTGCATGCTCATCGGCGAGCGCAACAGCGTCTGGTACATCTTCACCGTCCAGACCGCCGGTGAACTCTGCTTCACCATCAACCCCTTCGACCCGCTCGACGACTACGACTGGGCCCTCTTCGACCTGACCAATGCCGACTGCTCGGACATCCCCGACAATCCCAATATCGAGGTCCGCTGCAACTGGACCTTCAACTCCGGCTGCGCCGGCCGCACCGGCGCCAACAGCGCCACCGAATGCCCCATCCAGAACGAGCCCTGCATCGTGGTGCAGCCCGGACAGACTTTCGTGCTGAATGTCAGCAATTTCACCGGCTCCGGCGCCGGCTACACCCTGGATCTGTCCCAGTCCACCGCCGAACTCTTCGACGATATCCCGCCGCAGGTGCGCAGCATCCGCCCCAATTGCAGCGGCGTCACCGTCACCTTTAATGAGCAGGTGCTCTGCAGCAGCGTCCAGCCCTCCGACTTCACGTTCACCGGCCCCGGCGGGCCCTATACCGTCTCCGCCATCCGCAATGCCGCCTGCGAAACCGGGGCCGCCTTCGGCAGCAGCTTCGATCTGGTGCTGGAGCCCTTTATCTCCCAGCCCGGCGCCTATACCGTGGCGCTTGTAGGCGCCGTCACCGACAACTGCGGCAACCCCGCCGTGCTCATGTCGCAGCCGGTCAATATGCCGCAGCCGCCCGTTGCCGCCTTCAATCCGCAGGCTCCGCAGTGCCAGAACGGCAACCGTTTCGGCTTCGGCTATACCGGCCCCTCCCAGGTGGGCGCCTTCCGCTGGCAGTTCGGCGACGGCAACGGCTCCTCCCTGCCCGCGCCCATTTACAGCTACAATACCTTCGGCGATATGACGGTGACCCTCGAAATCACCGACAACAACGGCTGCCGCGATACGGCCACCCGCACCGTGACCGTGCGCCCCAAGCCGCTCGCCGGCTTCGAGACCGATCCCGTGCTCTGCGAAGGCGACTCCATCGAGTTCCGCAACCTGACGGTCGAACAGGGCGGTCAGCCTGTCACCCGCTACCGCTGGTTCTTCGGCGACGGGGGCCGCACCGAGACCGCATCCCCCATCCATCCGTACGCCGAGTCCGGCCTCTACCGCGTATTTCTTGAAGCCGTTAATGCCCTCGGCTGCCGCGATACGCTCTCCCGTCTGCTGCCGGTCCGCCCGAAACCGGATATGGGATTTGTCACGGAGGAAAATGTCTGCTTCGGCGATACCGTCAACCTGCGCTATGCCACCACCCTGCGCGGCGGCCTGGGCGCCGACAGCGTGACCGCATGGAGCTGGAATTTCGGCGACGGCACGACGCTTCAGGGCAATCTGGCGCCTGCCCATCTGTACGCTGCGCCGGGCACCTTCCCGGTCACCCTGACTGCCGAAACCAGCTACGGCTGCGTGGACAGCCTTACCCAGCCCCAGGTCGTGTACCAGCCTGCGCCGCCGGCCATCGGCGACTCCATGGTCTGCATCGGCGAGCGGAATTTCATTTCCGGCATCCCGGAGCCCGGCGGCATCACACGATGGTACCTCGGCCGCAGCGACGCATCGCCTTTCTTCGAGGGGCCGGTGTATGAAACCCAGCCCATTCTCTTCAGCGATACCCTCTGGGCCGAGGTGCTCTCGGTGCAGGGCTGCCTCAGCGAACGTGCGCCGGTGCGCCTGCGGCATTATCCGGTAGGCGAAGGGCGCATCAGTCTGCCCGATACCAACCTCTACTTCCCGGACCCGCTGGCGCAGCCCCTGCTGGAAGGCAGCATCGAAGCCGCCGTCTATGTCTGGAATTTCGGCGACGGGCAAACTGCTTCAGACCCGGAGCCCTCGTACCGCTACAGCTACCCCGGCCGGTATACCCTGTCGCTGGACGTGACCGACATCAACGGCTGCCCCTACACGCTTTCGCGTCTGCTGGAGGTCAAGCCTCTGCCGCCTATTCTCGCGCCAACGGCCTTCACCCCCAACGGCGACGGCATCAACGACGAGTACTGGCTCAGCGCGCAGCTCATGCGGCAGTTCCGCTTCCAGGTCTTCAACCGCCAGGGACAGGTCGTGTTCGAGTCTGATACGCCGGAGTTCCGCTGGGACGGGCGCAGCTACAACGGCCGCCCGCTGCAGGAAGGCGTGTATGCCTTCCGCATCTCCGGCCAGGACCACCTGGGCAATACCGTCAGCGAAAGCGGCACCATCACCCTGATCCGCTGAGCGGGCTGCGCCAGGGCAGGGGGCTTTCCAGCCAGGCAGCCAGGGCCGCATCATGCGGTTCGTAGAACGATTCCAGCATCGCGCGCGCCTGCGGCGGCATCTGCGCCGCAGGCGCGCGGTTGAAGCGGTGCAGCAGCCCGCTGCCGTATTGCCAGGGCGCCAGTCCCAGAAACTGGTGCACCCGGTCCATCACCTGCTGCGGCGCCTGCTCCAGATCCCGGGTAAACAGGATCAGGAACTGCTCCGGCGGATATACCTGCATCCAGCGCCGCAGGTTCCGGAGATAGCAGCCGGGGCTTATAAACTCGTCCTGCCCGCCGGCAGCGATCCGCTCCAGCCCGTTCCGCACATCCGTCTCAAAATCAGCCGTCTGCATGGCAAATGGCCGTCCTTCGGCCTGGAAGCGCAGGAACATCCGGTGGTGGGAGAAGGCCCGTTCTGCCGGGTCGCGGAGCAGCGCCACGAGGCGCGCATCGGGCAGATAGCGGCGCATCAGCGCCGGATCGGCCTCGTGCAGGGCATTCGCGCTGGCGTCGAGGGTGATCTGGGGCCATCCCGGCTGCCGGGCCTTGCGCACCGTGCTGTGGTACAATTGTCCGTGCGCATCCAGCTCCGGCCATTCGAGCACCACCTCCGCATCGCCTTCCGCCTCCGGAAACAGCGCCCAGTAGGCTTCGATGTTCGCCTCCGCCCAGTCCGGCGCCTTGCTGAACCACTGCGGCTCCTTCACCTGCCCCGGCAGCACCTGCGGGTGCGCGCAGAGGTAGCGGAAGAGGGAAGAAGTCCCGCATTTGCGTTCGCCGATAATACAGCAGGCAGGCCGGAGGCGCATGGAAAGCAGCGTCGGAGTCTGCTGCAATATACCAGGATTATCCCGCCGCCGCTTCGCATCGCCGCTTGAGCGACTCCAGCCATTCCTGCATGTCGGCAGCGAGCAGCGTATTCATCTGCCTGCGGAACAGCCGGATCAGCCACCCGTCCATGCTTTCCTCCACTTGCACGAGCGTACCGGCAGTATCGGGCGTCAGCACCCAGTTATGAATCGCCGATCCGCCGAATGTGATGCCGCTCCATCCCAGCCGGGTACAGGGCTGCACCGTATGAAACACGGAGCGGATCACGGAGCTGCGGATCTTCCAGCGGAAGGGCACGCCGGGCGCTGCGGCCGAGCCGATGGCAGCCTGGCTGATGGCAGCATGCCAGACAGGCCATTGATGCACTTCGGTCAATACGGACCATACCGTTTCGGGGGCTGCCTGCACATGCATCTGAGCGGACTGCCATACGGGAGCATTGGGATTGGTTTGCATCTGCGGGTTTGTTGTCAGCATCAGATCCTGTATCTGATACATTGCAAACCTCGGCACCCTTGCGGCCTGGCCGCTTGACGCAGATCAAGAAGTTGAGCCCGACTGTTTTTTCCGGATCCTGCTCAAGGTTTCAGGCTTCATGCCCAGCATGGATGCAAGATATTGCAGCGGCACCTGGGTAAACAGCTCCGGCGCCATGGCAAACAGCGCATCATAGCGCTGCTCCGCGCTGAGCGAGAGATGATGCACCACCCGCTCCTCCAGTACCGTGAAACAGCGGGCGATGAAGGTCTTTTCTGCCTCCGCCCAGCCTGGCACTGCCCGCCGGATTTGCTCATACGCTTCCCGGTCCAGAACCAGCAGCTCGCAATCCGCAAGGGCCTGCATATTCCAGCGTGCCGGCCTGTCAAACAGAAAGCTGGCCAGATCCACCACAAAGTAGCCGGGGGTCGCAATCCACTTGGTGACCTCCTGCTCACCGTCCGTCAGAAACTCCCGGATCATGCCGCTGCGCAGAAAGCCCAGCCGGTGCGCGTATTCCCCTTCCCGCAGATAGAAGCTGTGCTTCTTCAGGGTCAGCGGGGCAAAATGCGCTGCAATGGCATGCAGGTCCTGCGCTGCAAACCCAAAATAGCGCTGCAGATACACTTCAAACTCCATGGATACCGGGGTTGGTACGGAAAGGTACCATCTGAACCGCAGAAATGAAATACGCCGGGCAGAGAGCCCGGCGTATGCAATGGCAGCCCGCTGCGCTCAGCGGCAAATCTCGCGCACCCGCGCATGAAACAGCGCCGGCTCCTCCCACTGCGGGCTGTGCCCGCTCTGCTCGAAGAAGTAGAGCTGCTTGGCCGGCGCCTCGATCGTCTGGTAGTACGCCTCCACCACCGGCCATGAGGTGTTGTAGTCGTGCCGCCCGGCGAAGAAATACACCGGCACCTGATACCGGGTCTGCGGCTCGAAGTTCGTGTCGAAAATCTCCTGGTAGAAATCGGTCAGGGCCGCGATGGCCGGGCTCATCCAGTCCATCGTGCGGTAGTCGTCGTAGGCAGCCAGGGCTTTGGCCTGGTAGGCCGTGTCATAGTCGTTGGCGCGGTAGGGGGCCAGCAGCATCCGGTGCCCGGCAAATCCCATGAAGCCGGCCGGGTAGCCGCCGGCTTCGGTGTAGCCAAGCAGGCCAAGCTGGCGCAGGGTCGCGGTGTCATTGCGCAGGGCAGCCTGCTCCTGCAGGTAGCTGCGGGAAATGGGCTCGCTCTTGCGGAGGTTCACGATCTGGCCCATACCCAGGTAGGCGGCATAGTCTTCCGGGTACTGGCTGATGAGCTTCAGGCCCAGGAGGCTGCCCCAGCTGTGGCCGGCGAGGTAGATTTTCTCCTGGCCGAGGGTCTGCTGGAGGAACTGGGTAAGGGCATGGCCGTCGGCCACGTACTGATCCACGGAGAGCTTGCCCGTGGTGTCGCTGCGGGATTTGCCGCAGTTGCGCTGCTCCCAGATGACCAGCGTCACGAATTGCGACAGCGAGTCCTGGTTGTACATCCGGAGCATCGGCGTGGCCGGCCAGGCAGGCCCGCCGTGGATGAACAGGAGCACGGGGTTGCGGCGGTCGGCGCCGTGGATTTCCACATACTGCTCCACGCCGTTGAGGCCGGCATAGAAGGTGGAATCAATCGGACGGGCGCCGGCATCGGATGCCGCAGGGCGGGAGGTGCAGGCAGACAGCACCCACAGGGAAGCGAGCAAAAACAAAATACGAAGCATATGGAAACGTGTTGGTGCGAATATTCAGCATACAGGGAAAATGCCTGGCAGCCCGGATGAGCGGGCAGGGTGCATAGTGATTCGCAATCCAACCAGTTGTGCAGATACAGGATGCTGCAAGCTTGTACCTCATACGGATAGGCGCTGCCGCAGGTTGCATGGCAGGATGCCGGCGGCGCGCAGGCAGGAGTGAGCCTGCCTGCTGCCGCTTCATCCTGCGGGTGCCGCCTTCTCCCACAGCATCAGCCGGTACCCGACAATTCCCAGGCGGATGCACTGCTGCTTCGCGTAGCCGCCCAGCAGGGCGCGTCCGTACACGGAGCGCCAGAGCAGCGGCCCTGCGAGGGCCCGCATCCAGCCGATGGCACGGTCGCGCGGGCGTCCCGTGCGCATCCAGGGGGTCAGGTCCTGCGAATGGATCAGGCGGAGGCCCTGCCGGGCTGCGAGGGCCTCCGCCTCGGCAGGCGGAATGAGGCTGGCACCCAGCCAGCCGCGCCGGAACTCCGCCGCCCAATGCGCCTCGGCAGGCGCCGGAGCCCGCATCAGCAGATCGTCGATGATCAGCAGGCGCCCGCCCGGCGCCAGCACCCGCGATGCTTCGCGGAAGAAAGCCTCCGGATCCGCGGCATGCAGAAAGGCCTCGATGGCGTAGGCCAGATGCACCGGCGGCAGCGGCGGCAGCTGGAGGAAATCGCCCGTCAGCACCTGGCAGCGCAGGCCGCCGGGCTGCGCAGGCCGGGCCGCTTCTGCCAGCTGCGCCTGCAAGGGGCTGATCGTCACCCCCGTATACCGGGTATCTGCGGGGCCCCGCGCGGCAAGGTACCAGAGTCCGCTGCCGGTGCCGCAGCCCAGATCCAGCACGTGCAGCGGAGCCTGCCGCTGTGCGGCCAGTTCCTGCACCTGTCTGAGCACCAGCTGATTGGAATAGTTCATAGCCGCTTCGCGGCTGGGTGCGTCCGGGGCGAACAGCGGCTGGTGCAGGTGCCGGGTGCCCGCATCGCGCCCCAGGCGCAGAAAGCGGCGCGTGTTGCGCTCGTAGTAGTGCCGCACGGCGGCGCTGTGCGCATCAGATTCCATCGGGCAGATACGTAGGGAGGCGGTCTTCCGCGCCATACTGGCGCAGGAGTTCGCGCATCATCAGAGAATACAGGCCTTCATGTTTCAGCGGCGCCGGCAGCGTGGTGTCGGCTTCCAGCCCGCGCCGGAATCCGTAGGGCAGCAGGCTGCCGATCAGGGCCGTATCGCGGCTGATCAGGTGCACCGGCGTCTCCAGCCCGTCGCCGCCGTAATAGGTGATTTCCGGAGGCTGGTGGTCGCCCATGATGAGGAATACGCTGTTCGGATTCTGCGTATTCAGCACAAAATCCACAAACATCCGCAGCTCGTACTCGATGGTCCGGAGGTAACGGAGGTAAATCTTCTCTTCGAGCCGGGCCATGTACCGCTCATACTCGCTGGCCGCCCGCGGATCTGCGGGAATCCGGTACGGATCTTCGCGGATGCTGTCGAGCTGGCGCCAGTCTGCCGTGACAGGCGCCGGCGGGAACCACGGCCAGTGCGAGCCCATCGAAATAAAAAACATCATCAGCGGCTTGCCTGCGGCCTGGGCCGTTTCGCGTGCATACCCCAGGCCATACTGATCGGGAATGCCGCCGTTGAAGTCGTAGGGAAAACCCTGATAGGGGATTTCGTGGTGCTTCATCCAGCGGTCGAATCCATAGAACCGCTCCTGGGCCGCATAGGCCTGATCGGTGCTGGCTTCCTGCCTGGCGAAGGTTTTGAGCCGGAAGGTATGATAGCCCTGCCCCTGAAAATAGCGGATGATGTGCGGAAAATCCGGGTACCGGTCCAGCAGGGCATTGAACTGGATCTGGTCATCGAGTTTGACCCCTGCCATGACCGACGTAAAGGCCAGCCAGCTCCGTCCGCCCAGCACCGGCGCCAGGCTGTAGGCCGAGGCACTGTTCCACCCCGCCATCGACAGCGTATCAGTCAGCCCCTGCACCAGACGGGCATAGCGGTCCTTGCTCCACCACTTGGTCTGCGCGCAGCGCCCGTAGGATTCCACAAACAGCAGATACACGTCCGGCTTTGCTTCGAGGGGCAGATTCGGATAATCTGCATAGATCGTACGGCCTTTGAGATCCTCGAATTTGCTGAGGCTGCCGCCCCGCAGCGACTGCGCGATCAGATAGGACGTCCACTGCGATGTGTGGTAGTCATAGCGGTACACCGAGCGCTGATTTTTCCAGGCGCTCACCGCAACGAAGGCCCAGCACAGGCCCAGCATCGCCCAGACCGGCCAGCGGAGGTGCAAGTTTCCGGCCAGACGGCTCAGCGTGCGCATCAGCAGCCAAACCGCCGAGCCCAGCAGCAGCACCCCTGCCGCCGTCAGCGGCATCCACCAGAATCCGCCGGTGATCTGGCCCAGATAAATCGGCAGCACCTGCCAGGCAAGCACCAGATCGCTGATCAGCATCGGGTGCTCGCCATACAGCTTTACATATACGGCGAAATAGGTCTGGTACAGCAGCAGGACGAAGAAGGAGGCTGACGCCGCAGCCACCCACCAACTGCGGAGCCGGGGCCGGCGCCGGATCAGCAGCAGGATGCTTACCAGCAGCAGCCATTCACCGCTGATGCGGAACATGTCGAGGTTGTTGCGGGTAAACAGGGAGAGCCAGGGACCGATGGAAGCGCCTTCGAGGGTGCTGTGCGGAAAAAAGTGCGTATTCCCGAAATTGCTCAGATACGGCGGGAGAAATACAGCAGCATTGGCCAGGCCAGCCAGGAGCCAGAACATCCAGCGGAAACGCAAGCCGGGCAGGGGGGGCGGAACGGAATCCTGAAGAGCCATCACAGAGATCATCAGTTCAAAGGCGGGCAATCCGGCGCAGGGATACGATGCTGACGCCGAAGGAAGCCACAGTCAGCAGCACGGCAGGTGCCAGCAGCGGCAGCGCCCAGGCATCCGGCAGCAGCCATACCGTGCTCAGCGCGGCCATCAGCAGGCCTGCCGCGTAGCGTCCGAAGCGAAAGCGGGGCTCTTTGCGGGTGTCCGGCTTCCACCGGATCAGCGCCAGCACATAGAGATACCGCAGCGCGCCAGGAATCAGCACCCAGCCGCCTGCCCGGCTGGAAAGATACAACAAAAGCCCCATCGTCAGCACGAAGAGGGCGTCGGTTTCTTTGTCCAGATACTCGCCGGCCAGTGAAGCCTGCCCGAGCCGGCGGGCCAGCCAGCCATCCAGGCCGTCGGCCAGGAAGATGCCCCAGGCCCACAGGCCGGTCTGCCAGGGCGTAAGCGCCGGAAACAGGGCTGCCAGCAGGGCTACAGCCAGCCAGCGGAAGGCCGTTACCAGATTGGCGGCGCTGCCCAGATGCCAGCGCCGCTCCGGCAGCCATCCGGCATATGCCGCATACCCCCAGCCTGCGAGCGATGCTGCCGCAGCGGCGCTCAGCAGCCAGCCCGGAAGCCCCGCAGCCATGCAGGCAGCTGCTGCGAGCATGCCCGCGGCATGAAGCCGGGTCCAGCGCTGAATCGCCGGCAAGTCCGGCGCATCTGCCCTTTCTGAAGCCATGCTTCAAAAAAGCGCAATTCCCGCAAGACGGGCAACGTTACTTTGCCTGATTTGTTGTCCAGAACACAATATGCTGATTTTCAATAAATTAAAATAACGGATTTTCAAAATTCCCCCGCCTGCTGCGCGGCATTCCGTCCTTACTTCCGTCCTGCATCTTTCCCTTGATCCGCCCCGCCGGCACCCCAACTTTGACTCATCAAATCATTATTCACCCGTTAAACCTGTATTTGTAATGGATGCTATTGTTACCACCCTGCGTTCCGGACAGACGGAAGTGAGCGCACACGCCATCGCGGCGCTGCAGACTGTGCAAGCCCTCAAAGGCCGCTTCGGAATCAACCACATTGTGCATGTGCTGCGCGGCGAGGACCCCTTCGGCACGGTATCTGCTGAGCACCAGCAGCTCGCTACCTATGGAGTGCTCACGGACTGGAGCGGCGAACGCGTCCGCAGCCTGCTGCGCTGGCTGCAGCGCAAGGCGCTCGTGATGGTCGCCGACAAGCGGTTCGGATCGCTCAGCATCAGCCCGGAAGGCGAGGCCTTCCTCGCAGCGCCCGGGGCCCTCGTGGCCCGCGAAGCAGAGCTGCGCAACAGCTACTTCGACCGCATGCTGTACGTGATGCTGCGCAAAGCCCGGCTGGATCTCGCCCGGGAAACCAGCAAGCCGCCCTTCGAGATCTTCACCGATTTCACCCTGCACGAGCTGGTGCAGCAGCGCCCGGCCGATGCGGCCGCGCTCCGGGCGATTCCGGGCATCGGCGACTACAAGGCCAACCGCTATGGCCCTGCGATTCTGCGCGCCATTCAGGAGGTGCAGACCAAACAAGCGGAAGAAAAGCGCAACGAATTTCTCAAGAAAGCCCACGGCCCTGCAGCACAAGCCGTGAAAACACTCTTCGAATCCGGCATGGACATCGACGCGATCGCGGCCAGCCGCGGCGTGCAGCCAGCCACCGTGCGCAACGCGCTCCACTTGCTCCATCGGACCGGCCAGATCGACCTCGCGCCCTGGATCGAGCGCAATCTGGATGCCAGCGCCCTCGAACGCGGCGTATCCTTCTTCCGCCAGTCGCAGGCCGCCAAGCTCCGCGAGGCCTACGAGGCCCTCGGCCTCGACTACGATACGCTGCGCTTCTGCCGCCTGTACGTGTCGCGGATGAACGCTGTGCATCAGGAACTGCCGATGGCATCCTGAGCCGCTGGCCTTCTTTCCCTGCATCTGCCAGCTGTGTGCCGGGCGTTTGGCCCGGCGCCAGCCCGGCGATGTCTCTCAGCCCCTTTCCAATTACCTCATTTATCCCGAATTCCCAATGGAACAGACTTCCACCTATACGCCTTATACCCCGCAGGATGTCGATCTCATGCAGGAAGCCGTGACCGTCATCAAAACGGTCCTGCTGCTAGACCGCAAATACTCCGCCGGCTACCTGTCCACCATTCTCCGCGCGGACGAAACCTTCGGCCTGCGCAAGCCTGCCCACAAATCCATCGAGACCTACGGCGCGCTCGAAGACCGGAGCTTCGGCTACGTGGACAACCTGATCCAGTACCTGCTGGAAGCCGGCCTGCTCCGGATCGAGAAACCGGAATACGGAAGCATCGAAGCCTCTGAAAAGGGCATTTCCTTTCTGACTTCGCCCGAGCCGATGGTCGTCTCCTCCGAGCGCCTCCGCAAACCCTGGTACGAGCTCGACCTGATCCGCGCCCTCAAACAGGTGCGCAAAACCTTCGCCGACCGGCACGGCAAGGAGCCCTGGCGGGTGTTCAACAACTTCACCCTTGCCCACATCGCCCTGCAAATGCCTGAATCCGAGACCGATCTGGCGCAGGTCCCCGGCATCCAGCAGGTGCCGCGCGAGTGCCGCCTGCTGATCCTGGCCGAAGTATCGCGGATTCAGGAGAAAAAAGCCCAGGACGAACGCACGGGCATCTATACCAAGGCTTATTCTTCCTCCTACCGCAAAATCAAGGAGCTGTTTACCGCAGGCCTGCAGGTCGAGGAGATCGCCAGCCGCCGCAATGCGAAGCCTTCGTTCGTGATCGGCGCGCTCGAAACGCTGCACCAGGCCGGCGAGCTGAATATCCGCCCCTGGATCGAGCAGTTTGTGGACGGCAAAACCCTCTTCCGGGCGGCGGAATACTTCCGCCAGGCCCGCTACGCCAAGCTCAAAGAGGCCCACGAGCTGCTCGGCTACGACTATGATACGCTCCGGCTGTGCAGGGTCTATGCCCAATCGGCCGATGAGCCGGCAGTGCCGTATGCGAAGGCTTCCTGATTGTGTTTCTCCTGATGTGATTGGTAGCATTCCCGCCCTCCGGACCGGAGGGCGGTCTGCTGCCTGGCTACGCGGCCAGCTCCAGCAGCAAATGCGCCGCAGCTGCTGCGGCCAATCCGGAGGCAGCATTCGCCATGCTGCCGCTCATCCGGCCCTGCTGAACCGGCCCCGCACCCAGGACGGAATCCATGGCCAGCCCGGCAAACGCTGCTGCTGCGCAGATCCAGCCCTGCGCAGGCGCGTCCGGCGCTATCCAGACCGCCCACACGCCGACGGCTGCGCAGATGCCTGCGCCTGCGAGGCTGCCTTCCAGGCTCACGGCCCCGGAGTCGCCGCGCGCCGCAGGCCGCAGCGCCGGCAGGGTCCAGTACCGGCTGCCCCAGCGCAGGCCCGCAGCCGATGCGGCCAGATCGGCCCAGCCGGCCCCGATGGCCGCAGCGGCCATCAGCACCAGCCGGGGCCGGTCGGCCGGCAGCAGCCAGGCCAGTCCGGCACAGGCCGCAGGCACGGCCGACAGACTCAGCCAGTCCGCAGGCGGACGGCGGAATACGGGACTGGCCCACGCGGCATATACGACCCAGGCCCCTGCGGCCGCCATCAGCGCCCAGCCTCCGCCCAGGAAGGCGAGCAGGACACTGCTCAGCGAGATGAGCAGCACCGCGCCCCGGTCGCGGCGGTGTATCCACCAGAGCGGCACGGCTGCCGCCGGCAGCGCCAGCCACAGATCTCCGGGCATATATACCTGTCCGGCAGTCATCAGCCGTACGGCAATCCATGCGGATCCGGCTGCGGCCAGGGGCACAGCCAGGTTATCGTCCAGGGTACCGGGCAGCGTTTCTGCCCAGGCTGCTGCCAGCGATACCGGACCCAGCAGCAGGGCCCATTGGAACAGGCTCATCTCCAGCCGGACCGGCGCAGGCAGCAGCGCGATGAGTGCCCAGCTTCCCAGCCACCCGGCGGCGATGCCGCTCAGCCAGCCCGTCCAGGTTTTCTGCCGGTTCCAGGGGAGCGCCGGCCCGCCGAACCGGGTGCCGGCCCAGCCTGCCGCTGCGTCGCCGAACGCCAGCTGCCCCCAGGCAACTGCCATGAAGACCTGCTCTTCATACCAGCAGAGCGATACCAGCAGCAGGCCCAAAGGGTACATCCACAGGCCGGGCGGCCAGCCCAGCGAACGCTCCTGCGGGCGCTCCAGGCTCCTGCGCGTGACGCGGGCCAGCAGCGTGAGGTTGAAGACCAGAGCGGCAAGCGCGCTGAGCGAGATAGCCCAGGGCGGGATGCGCCCGATCAGCAGCGCAAACGCCGACAGGCCGATGTGCAGCAGCTTGCGGGACCGTTCGTTATGCATAGGCCAGGGGTGAGGCCTGCAAATACGCCGATCTCAGGGCAATAAGCAAAAACGGGCCGCATCCGGAGATACGGCCCGTCGGACTGTTCACATGGCTATTAATTTCGGCGTATGGGTTACAGCGCCACCCCGAGGCTCAGCGAAAGCTGGCCCTGACGGTTGGATACCTTGTGGGTATTGCCGAACATCGTCACCTCATTGCGGTAGTCGGAGAGGTTGGGCTGGTATTTCAGATCGAGGATGAGCTTCTTGCCCAGATCCAGGCCCAAACCGGCCTGCAGGGCCACATCCGACTGCTTGAAGTTGCGGGACAGGCCGTCGATGGTGGTCAGATCCGTTTTGTTGCTCATATTCAGCCGGTACACGGGCCCGCCCTGGACGCGGAAGGGACCGAATTTGATCCCGGCCATGATCGGCACGTCGAGGTTCCAGTAGCGTTCGCGCAGGAATTCCTCCCCGCCGTTCACCAGATCTTCATACAGAAACTCTGCGGACGAGGTCGTGAGCAGCACTTCGGGCTGCACAAAGATCCCGAGCAGGGTGAGGCGGGTAAAGGCGCCGACCATCACTTCCGGAGAAGAGTTCTGGATCTGCAGGCGGAGCGCATCGACATCCTGGGCATTGCGGATGACGAGATCTTTAGGCTCGATCCCGGTGGAGGCAACCCCGACCCGGGGGCCTGCGATCAGCTTCTGGGCGTAGGCTCCGTTGGCGAGCGCAGTCAGCGCCAGGGCGCACAGCGCAACGCGGGCGGCATTCTGAAGGCGATTCTTGGTCAGCATATTCGTGCAGGAGATTGGATAATGAATTATACTGCAATGAACGGGGAAAGTTGAGGATTAGTCCGCCGTACGGGATAAACGTGCGCAGGTATTGCGCAAGTGTGTGCACAAGGCCCCTGAGCCTGTGCATGTCTCCGTGAAGATTCCCGGTTTTCCGCGCTTTCGCAACTCAATTCTCGCCTGCTTCTATCCTGTCTCCCACCCGCACCGTGCCCGGCTCTTCGCAGAGGAGGTTCATCCCGAAGAGCACCTTGTTGCCGGTGCTGCGGTAGCCGGCCAGGGTCCGGATCGGCTCTTTGCCTGCCACCCCGGTCTGCTGGTCGATGGTGGGAACGGCGCAGCGCACGCAGGGCTTGACGCCGTAGAAAGCCACGGACCCGATGCGGAAGCGGCCGAACTGGTCCTCGGCATGCGCTTCCGCACCGGAAAACACAAAATTGGGCCGGAAGCGGTCCATCGGCACCGGCTCGGCGAGCTTGCTGTTGAGCAGGTCGAGCGAGGCCTGGCCGATGATCAGAAAGGGGTATCCGTCGGCAAAGCTGACCAGATCATCCTGGCGGGCATAGCGGGGGTCTACGGGGCGGCGCGCCTCGTCGGGCATGTATACGAGGACGCATTCCCGGCCGAGGGCTTCGGAGAGCCAGGCATCGGCGTAGGTGCTGACACGCAGGGCGGTCAGCGTATCGTTCCAGATGGTGACGGGCAGCTCCCGCCCGTCTTCGGGCTCTGCAGGCACGAGCAGCGGCGGCAGGTCTTTGCGGCGGTGGCTGATGCTGAGATCGCCGCCGCGCAGGTCAACCGCGAGCAGCGCCATGGCGGGGATCTCCCGCTGGGTCATGAAGCGGCCCGCCGGGTCGGTGAGCATCCAGCGCCGGTCGTGGCGCAGGCCCCGGCCCGTGACGTCCGAGGCGGGAAGGGAAATGCCGCCGAGGGATTTGACCGGATAAATATGAATGGAGTTGAGCTGCATAGCCTGCTTGTAATGCTTGGGCCATCCGTGCCGGAATCGCTGCGCACTGAACAGCAGAATCTTACATCTGCCCCTGCGGACTGCGCCGGAAGCCCGGTGCCCTGCGGGCACGCGCCGCATCAGGCTTGTAAGGGCTGCTGCACATTCGATGAGCGGAGGCCGGAATGGCAGCGTAATTTAGCATCAGAAACAATTCACACACGGAGTCAATTCATGCTCCGGTACGGAACATACAGGGTTTTGTGGTTTTTTTGCGAGTTTTAAGGGGGCGTACCGGCAAGTGCGCCCCTTTCTCGTCTTCAGGCAGTACGGTTCAGGCCTGCTGCCGGGGCTCCTCCTGGCGGGCAGGCGTTTCGGGTGCTGCTTCGCGGGCTGCGAGCGACTGGCGGAGCAGGATGCTTTCCTTGTAGGCCTGATAATTTTCGAGGTGGCCGCTGATGTCGTACAGTTCGTCGCCGATCATCATGGGCAGCGAGGGATGCGTATCGCGCCGCATGGCGTATTTCACCTCCTCCTGCAGATTGAGATGGATCAGGCGGTGGTAATGCGACGAATTGCGCATGAAATAGCGCTTGCGGTGGTTGGCAGCCTGGAACAGGCTTTCGGCCATGAGGGTCGTATCCTGAAAGCCGTAGAAGTCGTTGCGCAGCTTCCGGGCAACCGCGCCGGCGAAGATGGTATCTTCGAGATTCACGTGATCCTTCCAGCCGGAGCAGAGCAGGCACACGTGCTGGTTCTGGGCAATCAGCCAGTCGGACAGGATGCTGATATTGGGGAAGGCGCCTACGACGATCTCGCGCGCATGGCGCTCCTGAGCGGCCCGGATGGCGCGGGTGCCGTTGGTAGTGGTGATGGCGATTTTCTTCCCTTCCACCTTCTCACGGGTGAAAGAAAACGGCGAGTTGCCGAAATCGAAGTCCTGCAGCTGCTCGCCGAGGCGCTCGCCGGCAATCAGGTAGCCTTTGTCGCGGAAGGGCTTGCATTCTTCGATGTGTTCCAGCGGAACCATGTGGTCCACTCCGTGATCAAATGCGACACACATGGTGGTGGTCGCACGCAGTACATCGATAACGACCACAATCGCTTCCGATACGTCGAACTGATCGATCAGGGCGGGGGTCAGGCAGACGTGGATGAATTTTTTCCGGACCTTCATGCGGCAAAGATAGCAAAAAATCCGGAAAGGTTGCGGACGCCTGACTGTCAAAGCATTCCGCAGCGAGGCCGGCCTTACTCGTCGTCGCGGTAGCGCTCGCGCAGGCGCACCGGATGGGCGCTGCGGCGTGTGAGGCGCATGTTGAGCAGCTCCACGCCCAGCGAAAACGCCATCGCAAAGTAGATGTAGCCTTTGTCCACGTGCTGCTCGAAGCCTTCTGCGACCAGCATGAAGCCGATCAGCAGCAGGAAGGACAGCGCCAGCATCTTGACCGTGGGCCGGTCGTTGACGAACTTGCTGATGGGGCCCGCAGCCACCATCATGATCGCCAGCGAAATGACGACGGCCAGAATCATGATCGACACTTCCTGCGCGAGGCCTACAGCCGTGAGGATGGAGTCGAAGGAAAACACGATGTCCAGCAGAATGATCTGAAAAATCACCGGCCAGAACGACTTGGCCTTCGGCTCGGCGCCGGAGTCATCCACGCCTTCCAGCTTGTGGTGCATCTCGGAAATCGTCTTGGCCATCAGGAAGAGGCCCCCTGCAATGAGGATGATGTCGCGCCAGGACAGGCTGAATGCCTCAGGAAGGCCGGGGAATTCGATCACCGGATTCTTGAGGTGCACGATCCAGTTGATCGACAGCAGCAGCAGGATCCGGAAACCCAAGGCAAGCATAAGGCCCAGGTTGCGGGCGTTCTTCTGCTGGCTCTCCGGCAGCTTGCCGGCGACGATGGAAATGAATACGATGTTGTCGATGCCCAGGATGATCTCCATGAGGGTCAGGGTGAGCAGACTGACCAGGCCGGCGGTGGTTAGCAGGGATTCCATGCGGCAAATATAGCAGGAGAATTTCGCGGGTCAACGGCCTCTGCGCCCTGAAATCCGCGATGCGCGCGTTTGCCGCAGCGCTTCCTGCGGAAAAGCAGATTCTCATTCGGCAATCCCGATTTCATGGCGTAATTTTGCGGCGCCGAATCCGGCTCCCGCTAGTACGCAGGCAGAACTGTATGCTGAAACTCCGCAATATCGCCATTATCGCCCACGTCGACCACGGTAAAACTACCCTCGTCGATAAGATGCTCGTCATGGGCCAGCTCTTCAAGGCTCACGAGACCCCCGGCGAGCTGATCATGGACAACAACGACCTTGAACGCGAACGCGGGATTACCATCCTGGCCAAAAACGCCAGCGTCCGCTACAAGGACTTCAAAGTCAACCTCATCGACACCCCCGGCCACAGCGACTTCGGGGGCGAGGTGGAACGGGTGCTCAACATGGCCGATGGCGTGCTGCTGCTCGTCGATGCCTTTGAAGGCCCCATGCCGCAGACCCGCTTCGTGCTCCAGAAAGCGATCCTGCTGGGCCTCAAGCCGATCGTAGTCATCAACAAGGTCGATAAGCCCAACTGCCGACCCGATGAGGTGCAGGAAAAGGTGTTCGAGCTGATGATCGAACTCGGCGCCACCGAAGACCAGCTCGATTTCCCGACGGTGTTCGGCTCCGCCAAGCACAACTGGATGGGCCCCGACTGGAAAACGCCTACGTCGGACATCTCCTACCTCATGGAGCAGATTCTGACGCACATTCCGGCACCCAAAGCTGCCGAGGGCCTGCCGCAGCTGCAGATCACGTCCCTCGACTATTCCACCTACGTGGGCCGGATCGCCATCGGGCGCATCGCACGGGGCGAATTGCGGGAGAATATGCCGGTAGCGCTGATCAAACGGGACGGAACGGTCGAAAAAAACCGGATCAAGGACCTGTTTGTGTTTGAAGGACTGGGAAAAGAGAAGGCAGGCCAGGCATCTGCAGGGGAAATCTGTGCCCTCACCGGTCTGGAATCCTTCGATATCGGCGATACGGTCAGCGATCCGGAAAATCCGGAGGCATTGCCCCCGATTTCGATCGATGAGCCGACCATGAGCATGCAGTTCTGCATCAATGACTCGCCCTTCTTCGGACGGGAAGGCAAATTCGTCACCTCCCGCCACCTCAAAGACCGCCTGGACAAGGAACTGGAGAAAAACCTCGCGCTGCGGGTGGAGGAAACCGACACGGCGGATGCCTTTATGGTGTACGGACGCGGGGTGCTGCACCTCTCGGTGCTGATCGAGACGATGCGCCGCGAGGGCTACGAGCTGCAGGTGGGCCAGCCGCAGGTGATTCTGAAGGAAATCGACGGCAAAAAGCACGAGCCGATCGAGGAGATGACCGTGGACCTGCCGGAGGACATGGCCGGCCGCGCCATCGACCTGGTGACGCGGCGCAAGGGCGAGCTGGTCAACCACGAGCTGCGCGGCCAGCGCGCCATGCTGACGTTCCTGATCCCGTCGCGGGGCATCATCGGGCTGCGGAGCGAAATGCTCACAGCTACCGCAGGCGAGGCCATCATGGCCCACCGCTTCAAGGAGTTTCAGGCCTGGAAGGGCGATATTCAGAAGCGCATCAACGGATCGCTCATCTGCAATGAGGGCGGCTCCGCCTATGCCTACTCCATCGACCGCCTCCAGGACCGGGGCCGCTTCTTCATCGAGCCGATGGAGGATGTGTACGAAGGGCAGATCGTGGGCGAAAACAACCGCGACGACGATATGGTCGTCAACGTGACCAAGCCCAAAAAACTCACCAACGTGCGCGCCTCCGGCTCGGACGAGAAGGTGCGCCTGGTGCCGCCGACGAAGTTTTCCCTCGAAGAGGCACTGGAATACATCAAGGAGGACGAGTACGTGGAAGTCACCCCGCAGTCGATCCGCCTGCGGAAGATCTTCCTCAAGGAGCACGAGCGCAAGCGCGGCTCGAAATAAGCGGCGCGGATCAGGGGCAGGCAGCACAGCCGGGCGCAGCGCATGCTTGCTTTGGCCAGGCCCATGCCCGGCGTGTCCAAATCTACACAATTACCGGCAGGATTGCAGGCTCAGGCCTCCTCTGCGAGGTCGAGGATCATGATCTTCTGCCAGATTTTGGCGGACAGGCTCTGCGTAAGCTGCTCGATGTCGTTCACGGCATTGAGCACCACGGGATCGTCCATGTTCTGGCCGAAGAGGGCGCTCATCTTGGCGATCAGCGAAAGCATCTCGGCGCAGTAGTCGAGGTAGCGCGTCAGCTGCGGGCGGTTCAGCGTGCGTTCGGGCGAGACGTCGGTGGCCTTGAGCTGGGAGAGGAGAAAGGCCGGGTCCTTGGTCAGCTGGTGCATATCCACCACATGCGCGACGCTGCGCAGCTGATGCAGCACCCGCAGCGCCGCCCGGCGCTTGAGGCGGATTTCGACGTTCATCAGCGTAAAGAGGGCCAGGCCGAGGAAGATCAGCTCGTTGATGGCGGCTTCCATGGTCTGGAGCAGATCGGGCATGCCGTTGGGGCGGAAGGTGAAATTGCGCGCCAGCTGCGCCAGGGCCCAGGCAACCAGCCCCACCAGCAGCACGCCCGCAATGACCGATGCAATCCGCACCGGCCACACAGGCTCGCGCAGGCGCAGGCACAGGCTGTCGGACTCGCCGGCCAGCTGCCGGAACTCGCGGCAGACCCGCCGCAGGCCTGAGTCCGGAAAGCGCGCGCCGATGCGCAGCTCCAGCTTGTCGATCGTCGCCAGGATCAGTTCGGGGCGCAGCTCGGTGTAGGCGCCGCTCCGGATGCCGCCTGCCCGGAGCAGGGAAGTGAGAGGATTCATATTCAACCGCGTACCTGCAGCCTTCAGGCTGCATCCTGCGAAACTACTGAAAAAGCAGGCGCTGTGCCCAGCCGCGCGCTAAATAGCGCAGATATTGCACCCGGGAGCCCAATCTTACATTTCTGCCATTTTATTTTACGTATATTTTAAATTAAAAATTATCCAAATCTTTCCATCCGCTTGTCTGCGGATTTGCCGTTTGCGCAGCGGATATGACAGCTCGCGCATCGTAAACCGCCAATTCCGCGCAAAATCTGCTCCTGCGTGAACAAAATCACCGATTTTAGCACATCTGTTTTTCGCGCTATTCTCTCCCAGCCTTACCTGTCTCCTTCCCCGGGAGCAGGGCTATGTTTCCGTTTTTCCCCCTTTTTTCCTCCCCCCATTAGGCAAATACGACCATTCGCATGCGTATGATGTACCCCATCCCCCCAGGCATCCGGTCGCTGCTGCGGACCGGCTGGCTGCTGACCTTGCTGGCAGCAACCCATCTGATGCCGGCGCAGCCGGCAGGCTTTATCGATCAGGAGTACGTCTCCGGCTTCGACCAGGCCGTCGGCATGACCTTCGACCCCAACGGACGGATGTTCGTATGGGAAAAAGGCGGCCGGGTCTGGGTGATTGAAAACGGCCTCCGGGCTGCAGCGCCGCTGATCGACCTCCGTGAAGAGGTCGGCAACTGGCGCGACTTCGGCCTGCTCGGCTTTGCCCTGGACCCCAACTTCCTGAGCAACGGCCACATCTACCTGCTCTACACCGTCGACCGGCACCACCTGAAAAACTTCGGCACGCAGGCCTACAATCCGGCTGCGAACGAGTACTTCGCCGCGACCATCGGGCGCATTACCCGCTACACCGTGCCGAACCCCAATGCCGCCATCGACGTCATGGCCGCCAGTCCTGCCAGCCGGCTGGTGCTTGTCGGCGAGACCATTTCCACCGGATTTCCCAGCCTGCACGAGTCGCACGGCATCGGGTCGCTGGTCTTCGGCGCAGACGGCACCCTGATGGCCTCCTGCGGCGACGGCGCCAGCTACAACAACGTGGACCCCGGCTCCGATGGCGGCACCTATTATGCCCAGGCGCTCACGGATGGCATCATCACCCCCGCCGAAAACATCGGCGCCTACCGCTGCCAGCTGCCGTCCTCGCTCAATGGCAAGGTCATCCGCATCGACCCCGCCACCGGCAACGGCATTCCCTCCAACCCCTACTACAACGCAGGCGCGCCCCGCTCCGCCGAGTCCCGCACCTGGGCCCGCGGCCTCCGCAACCCCTGCCGCATGAGCATCATGCCCGGCACGGGCAGCGCCAACCCCGCCGCCGCCAACCCTGGCGTACTCTACATCGGCGATGTGGGCTGGGGCACCCGCGAAGAGCTGAACGTGGCCACAGGCCCCGGCGCCAACTTCGGCTGGCCGAAATACGAGGGCATGACCTATGAGCCCGGCTACAACAACGCCACCTATGCGCCCCCCGTGCATACCCTGGCCAAGGTGGACTGGCGCGGCGGCACCGCCCGCGGCAGCGTCAATGGCGTGATCTACAACGTGGGCTCCGCCCAGGTCCCAGGCATCAACCTCACCGGCAACTGCTCCATGGGCGGCATCTGGTACACGGGCACCGATTTCCCCGCCATGTACCAGAACTCTTTCTTCGTAGCCGACTACGGTGGGGAATGGATCCGCAACCTCACCTTCGACGCCAATCACAATCCTACCCTGGTCCGGGAGTTCAAAACCGGCGCAGGACCGGTGACCGCAGTCGGCACCAATCCGGTCAGCGGTGCCCTGTACTACGTGAACAACGGCTCGCAGGTCCGCAAAATCTCCTACACCGCCGGCGCGCAGCCGCCGGTTGCCCGCGCCAATGCCTCGGTCTTCTACGGCCCCGGCCCGCTGAACGTCACCTTCCAGGGCTCGCTGTCCTATGATCCCGAAGGCGGGCCGCTGACCTATGCCTGGGATTTCGGCGACGGCTCCGCAATCAGCACCGCCGCCGATCCGGTCCACACCTTCCTCGCGCCTCCCGGCGTGCCTACCGCGTACACCGTGACGCTGACCGTGACGGACGGCGACCTGACGACCGATGTCGAAACCCTCGTCATCTCGCTCAACAATACCCCGCCGAATATCGTATCCACCAGCCTCGACGCGGTATACAGCTATCCGATGATCGGCGATACGCCCTTCAGCCTCAGCGCCGTGGTGACGGATGCCGAGCATGGCCCGGCCCAGCTTGCCTACGCATGGCAGACGGTGCTGCACCACAACTCCCACGTGCACCCCGAACCGACCGACAACAGCCCGGTCACGACTACGGTCACCTCGCCCATCGGCTGCAACGGCGACCTCTTCTTTTACCGGGTCTATCTGACCGTCACCGATGCAGCCGGCCTTTCGACGACCGTGTACCGCGACCTGGTGCCCGATTGCGGCGGCCCCATCGCACGGAACGACGAGGCGGACTACGTCTTCGGAGCTGGCAGCGTCATTACGGTGCTGGCCAATGACCAGGCAGGCGCCGCCGCCATCAATCCGGCCAGCGTCGCCGTTACCCTGCCGCCAGCCTACGGCAACGTGGCGGTCAACTCCAATGGCACGATCACCTACACCCACAATGGGACCAATTCGCTCAACGACCTCTTCTTTTACACCGTCAGCGATATCAACGGAACCAGCTCCGGCCCGGCGGAAGTGCGCCTTTCGCGCGGCGGCCCACGGGGGATTGCTGTCAGCAAGCCCGAGCCGAACGATGTGATCTTCTTTACCCAGAACATCGAAGTCGATTACAATGCGTTCGGCGGTCTGCTGGGCAATGAGCGGGTGCGCCTGACCCTGGATGGCGGCACACCCGTCACGCTTCTCTTCGCCGAAGGCTCCTACACCTTCACCGGCGTGGCCTACGGCAACCACACGCTGACCGCCCAGCTGCTTGACAACACGGGCACCCCGCTGCCGAACCCCGAGGCCAGCACCACGGTCAATTTCGTCAACGTGCAGCAGATCCATCCCGGCGGCGTGAAGAACAACCTGGCCTTCTGGGTACGTGCCGACGAAGGGGTAACCACCTCCGGCAGCTACGCTACCGCCTGGGAAGACATCAGCGCCGGCAACCTCGACATGACCGGCGACGGCGAAGGCGAGCGTCCGGCACTTGTGCAGAATGCGCTGAACTTCAACCCGGCACTGGACTTCGACGGCAACGACCGCTTCTACCGCACCGGCGTCTCCGCCGGCGCGCTGTTCACCGACCGGCGCGCCACCATCTTTGCCGTGCAGAAAGCCGCAGGCGCGGTCACCTTCAGCTTTGCAGGGGGCGTGAGCAACTCCAAGGTGACGCTCGAAGACTGCGGCAGCCGCTTCGACTTCGCCAGCCAGACACACGACGGGGCCAACACCAACCTTTGCGATGTGCCGCATATCACCATGGCGCGGGCCTACACGACCAACGCCAGCGGAACCTTCTTCACCCGCCGCCGCCAGGTCCAGATCGACGGGACGAACCTCATCGATCAGCAGAACGGCACCCTCCAGAATACGACGACGACCGCGCTGATGGAGCTCGGCGCCCACAACGACAACTACTTCCTCGATGGCCAGCTGGCGGAGGTGATCGCTTACAAGGCGGCCCTGACCGATATCCAGATCGACAGTGTGCTGTCCTACCTGGCGATCAAGTACGGCATCACCGTCGACGAGCCTTCGAACCTGTACTTCTCCCACGCCACGTACAACAACGACGTGGCCGGCATCGGCCGCGATGCGGTAAAGACGGGGCTGTTTCAGCCGAAAAGCCGCAGCGTGAATGCGGATGACATCGTGATGATGAGCAACCCGTCGGCGATGGCGGATGGCGAATACCTCGTATGGGGCAACAACAACGGCGCCACCACCCTCAGCTCCACCAATGTGCCGCCCAGCCTGAGCGGCGTCAGCCGGCTCTCCCGGATCTGGCGCATCACCAAGACCGGCGATGTCGGGTCGGTGGATCTGTCGTTCGATGTGAGCAGCCTGGGCTATCCGGTCTATGAGGCGAGCGACGTGTCGCTGCTGGTGGACAACTCGGACACCGACTTCTCCAATGCCACGGTATATCCCGGCACCCGCTACGAAAACGGAATGGTCACCATTGAAGGCGTGACCCTGGCCAACAACGCCTACTTCACCGCAGCCATCCGGATTGCCTGCGAGCCCTACTGCGACAACTTCACGCCTACGGGCGATGCCAGCGCCGGTGCATTCGGCTGCTACACCCTCACGCCCGACGCGGCAGATCAGGTAGGTGCCGCGTGGATGGATTCCCTGGTGAATCTCGAATACCCCTTCACCTTCACCTTCGACATCAACCTCGGCGCCAACGACGCCACCGGAGCCGACGGCATCGCCTTCTCGCTCCAGCGGGCCGGCCCGGCAGCCCTCGGCGCAGCAGGCGGCGGCCTGGGCATCGGCGGCGTAGCGCCTTCGGTATCGGTCGAGTTTGACAGCTGGCAGAACGACGGCAGCGAGCTGACTGCCGACCACCTGTCGATCTTCCAGAACGGCGACCAGAACAGCGTGCTGGCCGGCCAGGTTCAGATCCTGCCGCTGAGCGAGAATGCCGAAGACGGCCAGCGGCACCGCGTGGTCTTCGACTGGAATCCCGCCACCAACACCTTCCGCGTGTACGTAGACGGCAGCCTCCGCCAGACCTATAACGGCGATCTGCGGAATGCCTTCAGCTATCCCTATGCCTACTTCGGCTTCAGCGGAGCGACCGGCGGCGCCACCAACAACCAGAGCTTCTGCGTCATCGACCTCAGCGGCGAGTTTGTGCATCCGAACGATGCCTGTCTGAACTGTACCCCCGGCGGGTTCGTGACGACCGGCAATGCAGCCGGCAACGGCCCGGCCTGTCTGCGCCTGACCAATGCCGCCAACTTCGAGACCGGCGCAGCCTGGTACAATACCCGCGTGGACCTGAGCTACGACTTCAACCTCCAGTACACCCTCTATGCGGGTGCTGCAGACGGTGCGGACGGCACCACCTTCATGCTGCAGCGGGCGCCTGCGGGCCTGGCGGCGCTGGGCGCTACCGGCGGCGGCCTGGGAGCCGGCGGCCTGACGCCTTCCATTGCAGTCGAATTCGACACCTATGACAATGCCGATGGGTCCGATCTGGCCGACGACCACATCTCCATCTTCCGCAACGGCGACCTGAACGATCAGCTCGTGACCAAGGTCTGCGCCCCCACCGACTGCGCCGACATCGAAGACGATGCTACGCACGACGTGCAGATCTTCTGGAATGCCAATGCATCCGAGCTGCAAGTCTATTTCGACGGCGCGCTGCGGGCAAGCTACGACGGCGATATTGTGAACACCATCTTCGGCGGCGACCCGCTGGTATACTTCGGCTTTACGGGCGCTACCGGCGGCCTGAACAACGTGCAGGAATGCTGCGTGCAGGGCTTTTCGGCGGTGCTCGAAGGCGGCGTCACCTTCCCGGTGGAGCTGCTGAGCTTTGAGGCAGCGGCAGCAGGCACGCAGGTCGACCTGAGCTGGGTCACCGCCTCGGAGCGCGACAATGCCTATTTCGCTGTGGAGCGCGCCCGGCTCGAAACGGACCGCTTCGAAGAGATTGCCCGCGTAGCAGGCGCCGGCAGCAGCCAGGAGCCGCTGGGCTATTCCGCTGTGGATTATCAGCCCTTTGCAGGGCGCTCGTTCTACCGGCTCCGCCAGGTGGATTACAGCGGCGCAGTGCAGTACTCTGACCAGGTGGAAGTGTGGATGGAGCCTGCCAATGTATGGCAAAACCTGCGCATCTATCCCAATCCCACGGGCAAGGCGCCTTCGGTCACCCTTGAATTCACCCTCGGCGAGGCAGCGCGGCTGCCGCTGCGGATCTACGGGCCCGACGGGCGCGAGGTCTATGCCACGCAGATCCAGGCCGAGGCCGGCCTGAACCAGATCGGGATCCCGGTCGGGCAATGGAGCGCAGGGCTGTATTACTTCCGCAGCAGCTACCAGGGCCAGCCGCTGGTGCGGACCCTGATGGTGCAGCCCTAAGGCACCGAACGCGTACGACAGCAGACAGCCGGCTCCCCAGGAGCCGGCTGTCTCGTTTCACGAACCGCCCATACAGCAATACACCCCCGGTTGTGCAGCCGGGGGCGTTGCGCGTTTTCTCTAGCTGATGAATACTACAGCGTTGGAGTGCGCGGGCTGTTCTGGTCAGGCGCGGCGGCGCAGGCGCCAGGTACTCAGCGGGGTGTAGGGGTGCGCAGGCCCTTCTGCCTTGCTGCTTCCCTCGATCACTGCACGGGCTACCAGCGCAGCAATTTCCGCCTCGGCATCCTCCAGCGGTCGCTCAAGCACCGCAGGCGTAAAGTATTTGTTTACGAAATGGGTATCGAACATCCCGGAGCGGAATGCTTCGTGCCCCATGACAAACCGGCAGAAGTCCAGCGTCGTCTGCACGCCTACGATTTCGTAGTCGTCGATGGTGCGGATCATTTTATCCATGGCCGCTTCGCGGGTTTTGGCATGCACGATCAGCTTGGCGATCATCGGATCGTAGTAGATCGGGATATCCATGCCTTCCTCGAAGCCGTCGTCCACGCGGATGCCTGCGCCCTGCGGGCGCTTGTACACATGCAGCTTGCCAATGTCCGGCAGGAAGTTGTTGGTGGGATCTTCGGCGTAGACCCGCACTTCGATGGCGTGGCCGTTGATTTTCAGGTCATCCTGGGTAAAGGAAATGGGATGTCCTTCTGCGATGCGGATCTGTTCGCGGACGAGGTCCACGCCGGTGATCATTTCGGAGACCGGGTGCTCCACCTGCAGGCGGGTATTCATTTCCAGGAAGTAGAACTCCATCTGGTCGTTCATGATGAACTCCACGGTCCCGGCGTTGGTGTAGTTGCAGGAGCGGCAGACGTTCACGGCGGCCTCGCCCATGCGCTTGCGCAGCTCAGGGGTGAGGATGGAGGAAGGCGCTTCCTCGATCACCTTCTGGTGGCGGCGCTGCACGGAGCACTCGCGCTCGAAGAGGTACACCACGTTGCCATGCAGATCCCCGAGGACCTGAATTTCGATGTGGCGCGGCGAGGTGACGTATTTCTCCACGAACACGGCACCGTCTCCGAAGGCTTTGACTGCTTCGCTGATGGCGCGCTCCATCTGCTCCTCAAACTCTTCGGGGTTCTCCACGATCCGCATCCCTTTTCCGCCGCCGCCGGCAGATGCCTTGATCAGCACCGGGAATCCAATCTGCTCGGCAACCCGCTTGGCTTCTGCGATGTCGGTAATCGAGTGGTCCAGGCCTGGCACCAGCGGCACATCGAATGCCTTGGCGGCCTGCTTGGCGGAGAGCTTGTCGCCCATGGTCTCCATCGCTTCGGCGGAAGGGCCGATGAAGATAATTCCAGCCTCCTGCACCTTGCGGGTGAAGGCGGCATTTTCGGACAGGAAGCCGTAGCCCGGGTGAATCGCATCGATATGGTGGTCGAGGCAGATCTGGATGATCTTGTCGCCCAGGAGGTAGGACTGTGCGGAAGGCGGCGGGCCGAGGAGGTAGGCCTCATCGGCAAACTGCACGTGCGGAGCGTTCTGATCGGCCTCAGAGTAGACCGCAATGGTCTGGATGCCCATTTCGCGGGCGGTGCGCATGATGCGCAGGGCGATTTCGCCCCGGTTAGCGACTAGCAGTCGGCGTATGTGCGGCATATCGGGTTGTTTAATGCGCCCTAAAATAGCAAAGCCCTTTTCAGATGCTAGTGATTTGTATCATATGTTACGCTGCGTGCGGACCTTCTGTTCTGCTTCCGGCAGCCAGCTGCTGGTTGCGGCGGCGGCGCAGCCAGCTTCTGAGCAGGCCGAAGGCGGCCAGCAAGGCCACTGGGAGGCCCAGATTGAGGATTTTGAGCGGAAGGGCAGATGCAGCGGCTTTTTCGCGGCTGATGCGCCGGGCCACGACTTCCCGCGAGCGGATCTGGGTCAGCGCCTCGTCGCCGGCCAGGTAATCGATTGCATTGATCAGCAAAGTCTTATTGTCGTAGGGCATCCGGGCGGCCCGCTCGCGCTGGAAGAGTTTGCCGCGGGCAAACTCCCCGTCGGCGATGACGGCCATCGCACCGGGGGCTGCGGGGTTGTTCCGGGCCCCGAAGGCCGCCGTCGGCGGCGCCTGCGCCGCCGAGTCCACCGGCGCCTCCCGCCCTGCAAACAGCGACCCGAAGATGCCTTCCATCAGCACCCCGGCGACTACGCCAGGCTTGTTGAACAAGGCTGCCGGCGGCGGGCTCTGGACATAGGTGTCGATGTCGATGAACTGGCTGCCCTGCACCGTGCGGCTGCGCGGAGAAGTCTTGAGAAACACCGACTTGCGAACCCCCGGCTGCGCAAAGGTATCGATGCTGCCGGCGTAGCGCAGCAGCACCGCATCCACATTCCGCGTGACCGGATGCTCCGGGAAGGACAGCACCAGCGGAAAAAACGGCCAGGGCACCGTCACCATCGACGCGCCCGACGATCCCTCCACCACCAGCTCCGAAGTTTCGCACTCCGCATCCTGCACCAGATCGTAGTTGATCTTGAATCCGTACCGGAAGAACAGATCGTCCAGGTTCAGCTCCCGGAGCTGGGTCAGCGCCGACTGCTTCTGGTAGCCCGCCAGGGTAAAATCCACCTGCTGCTGGCTGAGCGACCAGAGGATGCTGCCGCCGCGCATGAGGTACTGGTCGATTTCGTATTTATCCCGCTCCGAAAACGGCCGCTCCGGCTGGAGGATCAGCAGCACATCGATGCTGGGGCTGATGGCCATGCCCGGCTGCCGGGCCATGTCGAAGGTGAATGCCGTATAATGCGTCTGGATTTCGCTCAGCAGGTCCGGCGTTTCCTCCGGCGACAGTTCCCCGTGCCCCTGGAGGTAGGCGACGACCCCGCTGCGCTCCTTCAGCAGGTTGCGCATGGCCGACACGAGCTTGTATTCCAGATCGGCCTCCGCTTTGATGAAATCCACATTGGCGCCTTCCCGCGTAAACACAGACGCGCCTTTGAGCAGATCCACATACACCTCCCGCTCGCGGTAGCGGACCAGGGCCAGCGGCCACATGACCTGCTGGCGGGTCTCTGTGCTGGATACCCGGACCTGCACCGGCACCGGCTCGAAGCGCCGCTCCTTGAAGAGTGCGAGGAGCTCGGGGTTTTTGCTCGGATCGGTGAACTCGTACTCCAGATTTCCGCTGGCATACTGGCGCATTTCGGCCAGGGTCGTGCGCACCGCTTCCTGAAACTCGCGGATGTTGGGCGGAAATGCCCCTTCGAGGTACACCGTCACGACCATCGGGTAGTCGAGGCTGCGGGCCGTCTCCTTCGCCAGGTCCGAGAGCGAATACCTTCCCTCGCGGGTCAGGTCGAAGCGCGCGAAAAACGCCGATCCGAACAGGTTGACGACGATGAGCAGTGCTGCCACGATCAGCAGCTGCAAGGTATGATGCAGACGTTTCATGCCGGAGAACCTTTGCGGGGAGTAAGGTACGATAAGTTTTCGATCCAGCGGAGCGCCCGCTCCACGGAATCCTCCCAGCGGTGATGCGCCTCTGCCTGCTGCCGGCCTGCTGCGCCCATGCGGGCGCGCAGCGCATCATCGGCCAGCAGCGCCAGCACCTTCCGGGCCATGGCTTCCAGGTCGCCGTCCGGAACGACGAAGCCCGTCTCCCCGTCGCGGACGAGCTCCCGGATGGAGTCGGTATCGAAGGCTACGACCGGCAGGCCCAGCGCCATGGCCTGAAGAATGGCCTGGGTGGTGCCTTCCTGGCCGCGGGCCGTGAAGAGAAAGACCTGGCAGGCAGCCAGATCCGTTTCCAGCTGTTCTGAAAATCCGGCAAAGGACACCCGGCGCTGCAGGCACATGCGGGCGGCCAGGGCTTCGAGCCGTTCCTGTTCGGGGCCCTCGCCCCAGACCGTCAGATGCACCTCCGGCGCCTCGGGCACCAGCCAGGGCAGCACGCCGAGCGCCCGGTCCACGCCTTTTTCCGGCGAAAGCCGGGCCACGATGCCCAGGCGCCCGGGCCGGGCTGCTGCCGGCTGCGGGCGCCAGCGCGCCAGATCCACGCCGTTGGGCAGGAGCAGCAGGGGAAGGCGGGCCAGCCCCGGAAAGGCCAGGACCAGCCGGGCCGCAATCTCCTCCGAGATTGCGATCCAGCCGGTAAGCACCCGCTCCAGGAGCAGGCGGTTGAGCATATTGCGCGAGAAGGCGCGCGCCACCCCGCGCCGCAGCACGATTTGCGGCACGCCTGCCGCCCGGCCCATCAGGCCGAGGGTCTTGAGTTCATGGGATGCATTGAGGATCAGGCACTCCGTACCTGCTGCCCGCAGCGTGCGCCGTACCTGCAGCCAGGCTGCCGGATTCAGCAGCGACCAGGTGCGCAGCCGGATCCCGGTGACCGGAATGCCTGCCGCTTCGCAGCGGCGCAACAGCGGGCTATCCGGCCAGGCGATCACCTGGACCGGATAGCCCTGCGCATGCAGCGAAGCTGCCATCGAATAATGCCAGATTTCGCCGCCGCCCCAGATCCGGGACACATTCGCCAGACAGACAGGCACGCGCCGATGCGAAGCCGGCCTGCCCTGCATTATCCTGCGTAGCCCTTGGGACGGATCCGGCTGATCTTGATCATGTTGGTCAGGCCGCGCTCGTGGAGCGGCATGCTGCCCGTGTTGATGATGATGTCGCCGGGTGCCACCAGCTCGCGCTCCTTGAGGATCTCGTGCACATCCTGGATGGTCTGGTCCGTGCTGACGAATCCGTCGTAGTAAAATGCGCGGACACCCCAGACCAGGTTCAGGGTGGTGATGATCTCGCGGTTGTCGGTGAAGGCAAAAATATGCGCCTTGGGCCGGCAGCGGGAGAGCTGCAGGGCGGTGTAGCCCGAACGGGTCATGCCGATGATGGCTTTCGCGTCGGTCTGCTCGGCCAGCTGGGAGGCAGCGGCGATGATGGAGGTATTGAGGAATTCAGACTCATCCGGCGGCGCCACCTCCATATTGCGGTAGTAGATGCCGTTTTCCTCCCGCTCCACGCTGATGAGGATTTTGTTCATGCTCGCCACCGTTTCCACGGGCCATTTGCCTGCGGAGGTTTCTGCGCTGAGCATCACCGCATCGGCGCCGTCCACGAGGGCATTGGCCACGTCATTGGCCTCGGCGCGGGTGGGGCGCTTGTTGGTGATCATGGACTCCATCACGTGGGTAGCGAGGATGACCGGCTTGCCGGCGGCATTGCTTTTCTTGATGATGCGCTTCTGCCAGGCGGGCACCTCTTCCATCGGGATTTCCACCCCCAGGTCGCCGCGGGCCACCATCAGGCCATCGGATACGCGGATGATTTCGTCGATATTCTGGAGGGCGGCGGGCTTTTCGATCTTGGCGATCACCTTGGAGGTGCCGTTTTTGAGGCGGATGAGCTCTTTGAGGAGCCGCACATCATCGGCGGAGCGCACGAAGGAGAGGGCGATCCATTCCACGTTGTGCTTGATGCCGAATTCGATGTCGCGGAAATCTTTCTCGGTGATGGTCGGTTCGGTGATCTTGGTGTAGGGCAGGTTGACGCCCTTGCGGCTGGAGATCACCTCGCCGGCGACGATGCGGAGGCGCACGGTATTGATTCCGTTGGTATCGAGCACTTCGCACTCGACCTTTCCGTCGTCGATGAGGACCATTTCCCCAGCCTTCACGTCCCGGGCGAATGCGTCATACTGGATGGGCAGGGCGCCGTCGGTAAGCTCCTTGATATCGGAGCGGATGGTGATGATCTGGCCTTCTTCGATGCGGATCGGCTCGGCGAGGTCTCCGATGCGGATTTTAGGGCCCTGGAGGTCCTGGAGGATACAGATGTTGGTCCCGTACTGTGCGTTGATCTCGCGGATCAGCTTGAGGGAACGTTCGTGGGTCTCGTGATCCGCGTGGGAGAAATTGAGGCGCGCCACATCCATCCCGGCTTCGACCATAGCGAGGAGGGTCTTCTTGTCGGCGCTGGCGGGGCCGATCGTCGCGACGATCTTGGTTCTTCGGAGGTGAAAGAGTGTCAAGGCAGTAGGGATTTGATGTTTTTGACTTGAGAGAGATCCATTGCAGAGAGTACGGCAGGGGCCGTGGAGAGCCGGGCGATGAGGTCGTCCGGGTCGGGGGCGGCCGTGCCGGCGCAGCGCACGAGGAGTGCGTAGCGGAAGGCGCGGGCCTCGCGGGGCAGCCGGGCGGCAGGCAACGCGGCGAGGGCGTATTCCCATTCCGGATGGGAGCTGTGGTCTTCGTAGTAGGGCCCGGCGGCACCGCCGGGTGCTTCCTGTCCGAAGAGCCCTTCAGGGGAATCGGTTGCCGGAGGCTGGGCAGGCCCCCCCGGATGCTCGGAACGGGATTCCTGCAGGCTGATTCCGAGGGCACGGTTTACCTCATGGCATAGCTTCCAGACCCGTTCGGTGGAGGCTATTCCAATCACAAGCAACTGATAATCAAACGATTGCTCTATGTAAACTTTGCGTGCCAAGGCAGTAGATTCACTGCGAATTTATAAAAATAAGAAAGACCCCAATTTGCGCGTCTTGATAAAGTGTTATATTTGCCCAAATTTTCCTACAAGCACTCATCACATTTACCCTGACTATGACTCCGGACATTTCCAACATTGCCGAGCGCGTTAAGGAAATCATCGTTGACAAGCTGGGCGTGGAGCCTTCCGAGGTGACCCCCGAAGCCAGCTTTGCCAACGATCTGGGCGCCGACTCCCTCGATACGGTAGAGCTGATCATGGAATTCGAGAAGGAATTCAATATCAGCATTCCTGACGAAGCAGCCGAAAAGATCGTGACGGTGGGCGATTCGACCCGCTACCTCGAAGAAGCGCTCAAGAATCAACAGTCCTAATTCGATTCATGCAAGGAAGAAGGGTTGTTATCACCGGGCTGGGCGCGCTGACGCCCATCGGCAACAGTGTGCCTGCCTACTGGGAAGGTCTTTCCCAGGGGGTCAGCGGCGCAAACCTGATCACGCACTTCGATACTTCGAAGTACAAGACGAAGTTTGCCTGCGAACTCAAGGGCTTCGATCCGCTTGCCCACTTCGACCGCAAGAATGTGCGCAAGGTCGATCCGTTTGTCCAGTATGCGATGGTCGCCGCCGACGAGGCGATGGCCGACTGCGCAATCAACCTGGAGCAGACCGACCTGAACCGCTTCGGCGTCATCATGGGCTCCGGCATCGGCGGCATACAGGTATTTGCCGAGGAGGTGGAGAATTTCCTGCAGGGCGACCGGAACCCCCGGTTTAACCCCTTCTTCATTCCCAAAATGATCATCGATATCAGCGCGGGCCAGATATCGATCAAGTACGGCCTCCGCGGCCCGAACTACTCTGCCGTTTCGGCGTGTGCGACCTCTTCCAACTGCATCATCGATGCGCACCTGCTCATCAAGTACGGGTACGCAGACATCATGCTGGCCGGCGGTTCGGAAGCAGCCATCACCGAGGCGGGTGTCGGAGGGTTCAATGCCGCCAAGGCCCTTTCCGAAAACAACGAGGAGTACCTGACTGCCAGCCGCCCCTTCGATGCCCGCCGCGACGGGTTCGTGATGGGCGAAGGCGCAGGCTGCCTCGTCCTCGAAGAATATGAGCACGCCGTGCGCCGCGGCGCGAAGATCTACGCCGAAATCGGCGGGATCGGGATGTCGGCCGATGCCTACCACATTACAGCTCCCCACCCCGAAGGCGACGGCGCACGCCGCGTCATGATCAATGTCCTCCAGGACTCCGGGGTGTCTGTGTCTGAAGTCGATTATATCAATGTGCACGGCACATCTACGCCCCTGGGCGATGTGAGCGAGTCCAATGCGATCAAAGCCGTCTTCGGCGAGCATGCCTACGCGCTCAACATCAGCTCCACCAAGTCGATGACCGGCCACCTGCTCGGCGCCGCCGGCGCGATCGAGGCGATTGCCTCCATTCTCGCCATGCAGCACCGCCTCGTGCCGCCCACGATCAACTTCGAGTCTCCCGACCCCGACTGCGACCTGAATTACACGTTCAACCAGGCCCAGCCCCGGGACATCCGGGTAGCGGTCAGCAATACCTTCGGATTCGGCGGGCACAATACTTCCATCCTGTTCAAGCGCGTGGACTGACCTGCCTGCCGCCGGCTGCCGATCGCTTTGTAATTTCCACAGCAAGACCGTATCTTTAGATCGGTTATTGATCGTATGCCGACACCGATACAGTTCTACAACTTGTATCTTTCCCCCTCCCGCAAGCTGGCCAAAACCATCCTGCGCATTACGGGCTACATCCCTGGCGAGCCTGCCCTCTATCAGCTCGCCCTGACGCATAGCTCTTCGGTCAAGGCCGGCGACGACCGCGACAGCCGCCCCAAGGCCGTAGCCCTCGGCTGCAATGAGCGCCTGGAGTTCCTCGGCGATTCGATCCTCGATACCGTGATTGCCGAATACCTCTTTAAGATGTATCCGCTCCGGGATGAGGGCTTCCTGACAGAGATGCGGTCCAAAATCGTAAACCGCAAATCGCTCAACGAAATCTGCCGCAAGCTGGGCATCGACGAGCTGATCCGCCACCGCCAGGCCGGCTCCATCAACGACTCCATGTACGGTGATGCGCTCGAAGCCTTCATCGGGGCCGTGTACCTCGACCACGGATTCGATGCCGCCCGCCGCTTTGTGCACCGCCGAATCCTCCGGCCCTATATCCAGCTGCATGAGGTCGAAACCCAGGTGATCAGCTACAAAAATAAGCTGATCGAATACGTGCAGCGCAGCAAAATGGGCCTGCTGATGTTCGTGGTGATCGAAGAACTGGGCGAAGGCCGCAATAAAGTATTCCGCATCCAGGCCAAGGTCGGCGAGAAGGTGCTGGGCGTAGGCGAAGGCAAAAACAAGAAATCCGCCGAACAGCGCGCATCCGAGGATGCCTTGCTCCGGCTCAATGCGATCGCCTGAGCATTTTTCCTATTTTGCCTGAAATTCTGGGACATGTTCATCGAGTATCACGCCCACAACCGCCGTACCGGCTGGATCGAGGTGGTGTGCGGCAGTATGTTTTCGGGCAAAACGGAAGAACTGATCCGCCGCCTGCGGCGCGCGCAGATCGCCAATCAGCGGATCCGGATTTTCAAGCCCTCGGTGGACCGCCGCTACAGCGAAACGGACATCGTCTCCCACGACCAGAAAGCTTTTCCGTCCACCCCGGTCGCCCATGCCTCCGATATCCTGGCGCTGGCCGGCGAAGCGGATGTGATCGGGATCGATGAGGCCCAGTTTTTCGACGAAAGCCTGCCGGAAGTAGCCCAGGAGCTGGCCAACCGGGGTTTCCGTGTGATCGTCGCCGGACTCGACATGGATTTCCGGGGGGTGCCCTTCGGCCCCATGCCCCGGGTGCTCGCCATCGCCGAATTTGTCACCAAGGTGCATGCCATCTGCCAGGTCTGCGGCAGCCTTGCCAACTACTCTTTCCGCCTCACCAATCTCGAAGACACGGTGCTGCTCGGCGAGAAGGATGTGTACGAGCCGCGCTGCCGCAGCTGCTTTTACCTCGGCGCCCGCGAGGAACGCAGCGGCCTCGAAATCGGCTTTGAAGGGCAAACACTCTGACGGTCTTGTATATTCCGCATCCGCGCAGGCTGCGCCTGCGCGGATGCGGATCGAAACGCGCCGCCTACTCCACGATCAGCGGCAGCACCTGCCGCCCCTGCGCCTGCCGGAGCTCCAGCAGGTACCAGCCGCGCTCCAGGCCCCGGAGATCGAGCAGCAGCTCCGGCAGGCCGGCTGCCGGCGCGTAGCGCCGCGCCACCCGGCCCGATGCATCGAGCAGTACGGGCGTTACGGCACCCTTGGGGGCCTCATCCCAGGCGACCCGCACCGCCCCTGAAGCCGGATTGGGGTAGAGCCGTATGCCTTCCGCAGCGTCCGGCGCCACGGCCGTCGGCCAGCCCGTCACCGTCAGCGTGTCCTGGTACACATCCGTGCAGCCGCCCGGCGCGGCGGCGGTGAGCCGTACGATGAATTCGCCCGGCATATCGTACACATGTACGGGATTGGGGCCCGTGCCGGTGCTGCCGTCGCCAAATTCCCAGCTGAACGACTGCCCGTTCAGGCTCTGGTTGAAGAACTGCACCGTATCGCCGGTTTCCGCTTCGCTCACGGAGACAAATGCTGCAATCAGGCTGTCGGGCAGCACCGTCAGCGGCAGCGCGGTCCGCGGGCAGAGGCCCTCTTCCTGCAGCACCCAGTCGTAGAAGTACTCGTAGGCGCTGCTGCCGTCCCGTGCGCCGGTGATCGACAGGCTGCCGCCCAGGGTATACGGATATGCAGCGCCGCTGCGGTTGCGCCAGAGGCCGTTGTTTCCGGCAAAGGTCAGCAGGTAGTCTTGCCCGGCGGGAATCTGCCAGTCGAGGTTCAGCACCTGCTCGCCGGCCGTGAACTGCACCACCTGTACCTTCACGATGGCACCCTGCGCATCGCGGATCTGCACGAGGCGGGGACCCGCGGTTGCTGCACGGGCCTTCACCGACAGGATCCGCACCGGCGACAGGCAGTCAAATCGGAGCCCGCCCGGCAGGCCGGTATGGTATTCGCCCTGCGGCAGGCTGTCGGGCTGCGGGCCTACACGGCTTTGGCGGATGCTGCCGGCATACAGGATCTGGCTCGCCTGAACCGGACCGAGCAGCACCTGGCTCCCCACGGCGAGCGGCACCGTGCCCAGCGAGTCCGCAAACCAGGCGGTCTGCCAGCCCGGCGCCGGCAGCGCCTCGATTGCCACATCGCCCCCCTGGCAGACCGGATCGGCAACCGGCGTCAGCGGCAGATCGGAGGCCAGGGTGAAGGACTTTGAAATCCGGTTGTCCAGAAAGCGGTAATCGCTTTGGCCGTTGACGAGCACAATTTCCGCGCGCAGCTCGTGCCCGCCTGCGCCCAGGGGCTGCGTAGGCAGCAGCAGCAGCTGATTGCCCGCAGGGCCGAGCTGGCCAGCCCAGTCGAGGGTGTCGGTCACGGTCCCGTCATACGAGATCAGGATGCGGGCACTGTGCACCGTATCCGTTCCCTGGTTCCGGATGAAGAGGAAGGGAAACAGCGGGGTGGACAGCCCGCAGGTCACTTCGGGAAGGTTGACCAGCTCCATGGCCGCAAGGTCATTGGCATTGGAGGGAATGGCCGGCACATGCCCCTGGGCTACAAGGGTGTCGAACGCGCGTTTGAGATTGATCAGGCCCATGCCATAGGCATTGTCCTCGCCCGGAAGGCCCAGATCGGTCGCAGACTGGTAAAGCGCCAGCTTCAGGTCGTAGGCCGGCAGGCTGGGGAAGGCCTCTTTGAGCAGCAGAATGGCGCCCGATACGTGCGGTGCCGCCATCGAGGTGCCTGTAAAGCTGCTGTACTGCCCGCCGGGCACGCTGGAGCGCACCCCCGTGCCGGGCGCGGAGACTTCCGGCTTGATCAGCAGGGAGCCCGTCCCGCCGCAGATCGAAGGCCCCCGGCTGGAGGAGGAGTTGATGGGAAAGAAATTACCTGCGTTGGCATTCAGATTGCCGACCGTAAAGGTATTGACCAGGTTGATGCTGATGTTCTTAGGCGCGGTCATGCTGCTGACCCCGGGCCCGGCATTGCCCGCCGAAAACACCACGGAAATCCCGGCGGTCTCCATCGCGTCGAGCAGCGGCACATAGAAGCTGTTGCATTCGCCCGAAAGCCCCGGATGAAACCAGGAGTTGTTGACTACGTCCGGCATGTCGATGACCGTCGAAGGATCGCCGTCCGGATTGAGGGCCCACTGAAAGGTGGCCGTCATGGTGCTTTGCTGCTCCCCGCCGCAGATCGACTGCGCGCCCATCCACAAGGCGCCGAAGGCCACCCCGATCGTATCGCGGGTCAGCGGATCGAGGCCGACCATCGTACCGGTCGTATGGCTGCCGTGCTCGTCGCAGTCATTCGCCTGCGACCCGCCGTTTACGGGGTCCAGCCAGGACCAGGAAAGGGGGAAATACCGGCCTTTGAAATTGTTGGTCAATGCCGGATGCTCCGGGTCCACGCCCGTATCCACACTCAGGGCCGAGCGCCCGTAGCCGGTATAGCCCATCGCCCACAGTTCATGCGCCCGGATGGCCGTCAGGCCGGGCTCCCGCCCGCCGGGGCTCATCGGCGCGGCTGTGCCGGCATAGGCGCGGTCGAGCGCCACCGGATAGTCGCGGTCGATCCAAGCGACTGCCGGATGCAGGCTCAGTGTCCGGATCACCGGAGATTTGACGCGCGCGAATACCACATTGGCCACCCAGAACGGACGGACACTGCCCGCCTCCACCTCCGGATGTGTGCGCAGCAGCTCCAGCAGCGGGCCCTGGGTGGCCGCAGCAGTGGTCTGCAGGGCCGTGATCACGGCATAAGCGCGCTCCGAAGGCGTCGCCTGGCGGCGGCGCAGGTCCGTATCCAGCGTTTTGAGGTCTGCCTGCGCTTCCAGCAGAATCGAAATATCATGCCAGCCGTCCGGTGCTTCACGCAGGCGCTGCATCAGGCCTTCTCCGGTACGGGGCAGCAACGGCATCTGCTGCCCGTACACCGGCAGCAGCAGGCCTATGCCCATCAGAAATGTCCAGATCTGTTTCATGCAAGTTGGATTGATCGGCAAAAGCCGGAAAGGAGCAGTGAGGTAACTCATTATGGAATATGCAGATATGCAGCTGCCTGCACGCCTTCGGGCCCGGCAGCCCGGAGCTGGTACAAGCCCGCCGGCATCGCCGGCAGATCGATCCTCAGTACCGAGCCGCCGGGCGGCACGCTGCGGCGCAGCCGCTCCCGCCCTTGGGCGTCGAACAGCTGCAGCAGGCACCCCGCCTGCGGCAAGCCGCTGATCCGGATGCGGCCCCGGCCTGGATTGGGCTGGATCTGGAGCCGGGCCTC
Source organism: Bacteroidia bacterium (assembly GCA_033765305.1). Classification (GTDB taxonomy): domain Bacteria; phylum Bacteroidota; class Bacteroidia; order J057; family J057; genus RDXT01. The sequence continues at coordinate 6,125 of JANRID010000065.1, read as the reverse complement.
TGCCGCCGGCAGCAGCCCCAGCGCCGTCTGGCGCGCCTGCACCTCCGCCTGCACGGCATCCGTGCAGCCCGCCGCCGACATCGCCTCCAGGCTTACCCGGTACCGACCGGGCTGCGCATAGGTGTGCACCGGCTGCGCATCGATGCTTCCGGTCCCGTCCCCGAAGTCCCAGCGCCGGGATACGGCGCCGGTGCTCAGGTCCGAAAACTGGAAGACACCCTGGTCTGCTGCGCTGGAATCGGCGGCCATCGCCGCCTGGGCGCCACCGGCAGTTTCCGTCACCCATACCGGGCTCCGGGCGCAGCCGGCCTCGTAGCGGACCCGCAGAGCGGCCGCACCGGGCCATACATCCCGTCCCAGGGTAGAGGTATGCACCGTCACGCCTGCGCCGGCAGACGCCGGCAGCACGCGCCCGCCCCGCAGCATGCGCAGCGGCACCGCGCTTTCAAGCCGGAGGGTGCACTGCTGCCCCGGCAGCAGCAGCCAGTCTGCCGGAATTTCCTGCACCCCCGGGACCACCGCCGCCGTCAGCGAATCTGCGGCCAGCCCGTCCCGGATCAGGCGCAGCGTCAGCAGGCCGCTGCCTTCCGCCTGGACCTCGATGCCCTCCAGCCGGGCCGGCACCTGCGCCTCCAGCAGCAGGCCGGCGCCTTGCGGCGGCGCGGCCGCGCTCCCGGCAGGCTGGAGCGGGCGGATGACCGCCTGCTCCAGCCAGGCGCCATGCCAGACGCCTGCGGCCGGTGCCAGCCAGGGCGACCCGGCACCGGCCGGCTCGCCGCCTGCTTCCGCATCGAACCAGTACGTCTGCAAACCGGAAGGGGCGGGCAGCTCCAGCAGCGCCTGGCCGCCCACGCAGACCTCCGCGGCCGGAACCGCCGGAAGCTGCGGCGCAGCCTCGAAGCGGAGGACGCGGCGGTTGTCCGCCGCGCGGTATTCAGCCGGGCCCGCCAGCGTGAGGGTCAGGGTATGCGCCCCCGGCGGGAACTGGGCCGCAGGCAGCTCCAGGGTATCTGCCTGGCCGGGCAGCAGCGGCGAGGCCAGCGGCAGCGTTCCCGACAGCCCGCTGGAATAGCGGTAGTGCAGTGCGGCCTGCGGCACGGCGGTGCTGCCGGCGTTGCGGACGCGCACGCGCGGACGCAGCGGCCCGCATACGCGCGCAGGCGCCTGATCCACCGCTTCGATGGCCAGATCCGGATCGCGGGCCGGCAGGGCAGGCTGCCAGCCCCGGTCCAGCATCCATTGGAAGGCCGTGTCCAGGCGGATGAGGCCGTTGCCGTAGGCATTGTCCTCGCCAGGGTCGCCGAGATCCATTGCGCTGGCGTACAGCGCTGTTTTCAGCTCGCGGGCTCCGGCCTGCGGAAAGGCTTCGCCCAGCAGCAGCAATGCGCCCGACACATAGGCCGCTGCCATCGAGGTGCCGGTCTTCCGGTTGTAGCCGCCGCTGTAGGTGGCGGAACGGATCAGGAAGCCCGGTGCCGCCACCTCCGGTTTGATGGCCAGGCTGCCTTCGCCGCCGCACTGCGAAGGGCCCTGGCTGGAAAAGCCCAGCAGGTTGAGCGCGGGGGGCAGGGTGCTGGCATTCAGCGCGCCGACGGTGAAGGGATTCACCGGATTGATAATCAGGTTTTTGGGAGGCGTGATGCTGGCCGCCCCCGGGCCTGAATTGCCCGCGCTGAATACCACGGCTGCACCGGCAGCTTCGAGGGTGTCCAGCATGGCGATGAGCAGCTCCTGCGTACATTCCGCCTCGGTATCCAGCCGCCAGGAGCAGTTGATGACATCCGGACGGTCGGTGGTGGCCGGGTCGCTGTCGGGGTCGAGGGCCCATTCGAAGACTGCCAGCAGATCGGACAGCCGGCTTTCGAGGCAGATGAGATTGGCGGCCATCCAGCGGGCGCCCATCGCGGCGCCGACGGTGTCCTGCGTGGCCGGGTCGAGCCCGACAATCGACCCGAGCACGTGGGTGCCGTGATCGCTGAGGCAGGGCGCAGGCGTCAGCTGCGCGCGCAGCGGATCGTACCAGGCCTCCGCCGCCGGGCGGTCCAGCCCCCGGAAGGAGCCCTGCAAGGCCGGATGCGAAGCATCCACCCCCACGTCGATGAGCAGCACGGTGCGGCCGTAGCCGGTGTAGCCCATCTGCCAGAGCGCCGGCGCCGCAATGGCATCCAGCCCCGGCTCCCGGCCGCCCGGCCCCAGGGGTGCCGGGCCCGCATCCTCGTACGCTTCGGGCAGGATGCGCGCATCCTCCGCCATCCGGAGTCCGGGATGGGCCGCCGACCAGTCCAGCAGCACGCGGCCGCTGGCCTGCGCAGCCTGCACCGGCGCCAGACGCAGCTGGCGGGTTTTGCCGGGCGCCTCCGCTGCCCCGGACCAGACCAGGACATGAAACGCGGAATCCGGCGCTGCCTGCATGCGCGCAAGCAGCGCCGGGTCCGGCTGCGCCGGACAGACACTCCACAGCAGGAGGCTGCACCCGGCTCCCATCGGCAGCAGCCGCATCGCAGACCGCTTATTCAGCCATCAGCCTGCGGACCGCGCTGCGCCCCTCGGCATCGATCCGCACGAGGTACACCCCGGCGGGCATCTGCCGCAGATCCAGCTGGATCTGGTTGCGGAACAGCGTCTGGCCGTCGAGGGTCAGCACCGCTTTCCCCGCCAGATCCAGCACCGATACACGCCCCTGCACCGGCCGGTTCAGCTCGAGATCGAGATAGAACAGGCCTTCGCCCGGGTTCGGATAGAGGCGGATGGTGCCCAGATCATCCAGGCCGTCCCCGATTCCGACGTTGAACGGATATACGCCGGTCGCCTTGATGGTGGCCGTGACGGCATCGGAGCAGAAGTCGGGGCCGGTCGCCGAGAGGCTGACCACGTAGTCGCCTGCGGTGTAGTAGGCATGCGACGGGTTCTGCGCGGTGCTCGTACTGCCGTCGCCGAAGTCCCAGAACCAGGCCGTGGCGCCGGTGCTGTTGTCAGTAAACTGCACGGTAGTGGCCTGAGCCAGATCCAGGTTCGTGGTGCTGGGCGTGAAGGCGGCGGTGAAATTGCTCGGAATCGTACCTACCAGCGCCATGGTGCGCGGGCAGGGGCTTTCGACCTCCACTTCCCAGTCGTAGAAGAAATAGTAGGTGCTGACGGTCTGGTTGTTGATGAAGCCGGAGGTAATCCGGACGATTTCCCCGTAGGCATAGGGGAAGGCATTGCCGGCGGTATTGATGAACAGGCCGCCAACCGAAGTGCTGGCGAGGCCGAGCTGGTAGTTCTGGCCGGGGCTGAGGGCAAAATCGAGCTGCAGGCGGTGCTCGCCGGCGGCGAGGCTGAAGCTTTTTTCTGCGATCACTGTGCCTTCGCTGTTGCGCAGCTGCACGATGCGGGTGCCTGCCGTGGCGGCATAGACCTTGACCGAGCGCAGGGTGGAGCTGTAGCCCACGTCGAAGCGCAGGTAGGGGGTATTGGCCTGGAAAAAGATGCCGGTGCCGGTATTATCGCTGCGGCCCAGTTTCACCTGGTCCACGACCGATGCGTAGTACAGGGTGTTGAACGGAATGGCAGCCGTCACGAAGGGATTGCCCTGGCCGATGGCCATGCCGCCGTTGGGCTGCTCATACCAGCGCAGGGTAGCATTGGGGCGGGAAGGGGTGCCGGTGAGCAGCGCATTGCCGTTGGTGCAGGCAAAAACCGGCGGGATGACCGCACTCGTCTTGCCCAGCAGGAAGAGGCTGCCGCTGCCGAGGTTGTCCAGGAAGAAATAATCCGCCTGGCCGTCCACCTGGTCTACTTCGAGGCTGAAGGCGATCGTGGTATTGAGCGGCAGGGTCTGCGCGGGCAGGGTTACCGTGGTGGTGTCGCCGGACTGGAGGGTTCCGTTCCACGTGTAGGTGAATGCCTGGCCGTTGGCGAAGCTGTACTGCACCCGCGCCGAGGTCATGGGCGAGGTGCCCACATTCATCAGGCGGAATGAAATGGCCACGCTGGTATCGCAGGCGAAGGCTGTCAGGTCGCTGACCGACACCACGCGCGCGTCGCGCGCGCGTGACACCTGCACCGGCGTGAAGCCCTGCGCCACCAGCGTATCGTAGGCACGCTTGACGTCGATGATCCCCATGCCGTAGTCGTTGTCCTCGCCGGCAGGCCCCAGATCGGCTGCAGTGTAGTACAGCGCTTCCTTGAGCTGGGTGCCTGTGAGCGAGGGGAAGGCTTCGCGCAGCAGGAGCAGGGCTCCGGACACGTGCGGGCAGGCCATCGAGGTGCCGGTCGCCTGGCCGAAGCCGTTTTCGGGCAGGCTGGAGCGCACATTGACCCCGGGGGCTACGACTTCCGGCTTGATGAGCAGCGATCCGGAGCTGGGGCAGATGGTGGGCCCCCGGCTGGAGAAGGCATTCAGCGGGAAGGAAGGCAGGCCCGCATTGATCATGCCTACGGTAAAGGTATTGACAACGCTGGTATTGATGATGCCGGGCAGCCCGATGCTGGAAGCGCCTTCATCGCCCCGGTTGCCGGCGGAAAATACCACTGCCACCCCGGCTGCTTCGAGGGCGTTGAGCACCTGCACGTAGCCGCCGGTGCAGCTGCCCACGCCGGGATTGGGCGAGCCCCAGGAGTTGTTGATCACATCCGGCAGGTCGCTGGAGGTGGCGGGATTGCCGTCGGGATTGATGGCCCACTGGTACACATCGAAGGGCGAGGGGCCGTTGAGGCATTCCGGGTTGGTGCCCAGCTGGCTGGCATCGATGGCGGGCGAGGCCATCCACATGGCGTTGGGCGCCACGCCGATGGTGTCGCGGGTGCTGCGGTTGAGGCCCAGCACGGTGCCCGTGACGTGGGTGCCGTGGCCGTCGCAGTCGGTGGGGGTGGAGAAATCGTTCGGGGCAAACCAGGCCTGCGAGGCGGGCGCGAAGCGCCCGTAGTAGTTGAGTTCGAGCGAAGGGTGGGAGTCATCCACGCCGCTGTCGATGATGAGCACCTTTTTGCCGGCGCCGGTGTAGCCGAGCTTCCAGAGCTCGGGCGCCTTGATGGCCGTATGGCCGATTTCGCGCCCGTTGAGCACCTGCATGTCCGCAGGGGCGCATTCGGTCATCTCCACGGCTTCAAACTCCGGATTCAGCATCAGGGACAGCAGCCCCACCTCGGCGCGCTGCGCCAGGGCGAAGACGGCTTCCGGGCGCATGCGCGCCGTGAGGACATTGGCAATCCAGTACGCCTTGACGCTCGCCTGGTCGATGCCGGGCAGGCTCCGCACCGCCGACAGCAGCGGGCCCTGCGTCGCCGCCGCCTTGGCCTGCAAGGCCGTGATGACGGTGTGCGCGCGCTCCTGCAGACTGGCCTGCCGCTTGTAGAGATCCGCATCCAGCGTCAGCAGGTCCACCTGATCGGCCAGCAGGATCTCCACCTGCAGCCATTCCCCGGGCGCATCCGCTATGCGGGTCCACAGGGCGGGATCGACCTTCTCCATCCCGGGAGCGATCTGCGCCATGCCGGACCATGCCATTGCGATCAGGCCCACACAACTGAGAAAAATACGCTTCATGTTCTGAATACTGGTAATGAGTTAGGGTGGCCGGCCTGCGCCGGCCTGATGGATTGCGAAAGATACAAGAAAGCCCCGAAATGCAGCACCGGGAATTTGCTCGGGCGCGCTGCATCCCGTAAACTTGAAGTTCTTGCATGCTACCTGACAACTGAACGGATATGTGGAACCAACCGATGCTCCGCGACCAGGCCCTGGCGGGCAAAACCATCCTCGTGACGGGCGGCGGCTCCGGCCTGGGCCGCTCCATGACGCGCTACTTCCTGCAGTTGGGCGCCCATGTGGTCATCACCAGCCGCAGCATCGAGCGGCTGGAAAAAACGGCCCGCGAGCTCGAAGCCGAGACCGGCGGCCGCGTGCTGGCGGTGGCCTGCGATGTGCGCAACTATGAGATGGTGGAGAATGTGCTGCAGCGCGCCGTCGAAACCTTCGGGCGGGTGGATGTGCTGGTGAACAATGCCGCAGGCAATTTCGTCGCTCCCACCGAGAAGCTCAGCCACCGCGCCTTCGATACGGTGGTGGACATCGTGCTCAAAGGCACCTACAACTGCACCCTGGCCCTGGGCAAATACTGGATCGCGCAGCAGATCAAGGGCGT